>OZ242214.1:4800000-6117500 GCA_965206595.1 Candidatus Latescibacterota bacterium | reverse complement strand
GCTCAAGGCGCGCGTCGAGCAGATCCACCCACGCTGCCGAGGCACTTACGGGGCGCCGAGGATCCGGGCCGAACTGGCCGAGGAGGGGCGCGGCGTCAGTCGCAAGCGCATCGCCCGATGGAGGCTCGAGCTCGGCGTGCGTGGGGTATGCGGGCGGCGCCGGATCTCCACGACCCGCCGCAGCCGGCAGGGCCGGGTCGCCTCCGATCTGGTTAACCGGGTGTTTTCCGCCTCGGGCCCGAATCTGCTGTGGGTTGCCGACATCACCTACCTGCCCACCTCTTCGGGTTTTTTGTACCTGAGTGTGGTGGTCGACGCCTGGAGCCGCCGGGGGGTGGGCTGGGCCATGGCCCTGTACCGGCGTCGTCCCCACTCGGTAATCCACCCCTCCGATCACGGCAGTCAAGTATACGGCCCTGGCCTTCGGGCAACGCTGCCGCCAGGCCGGGGTGCGCCCGTCGATGGGATCGGTCGGTGATGGCTACGACAATGCCCTGTGCGAAAGCTTTTTCGCCACGCTGGAAAGGGAGGTGTTGGATCGTCATCGCTTTGCTACCCATGCCGAGGCCCGGCTAGCTGTTTTCGAGTACCTGGAAGGCTGGTACAATCGCCATCGACGGCATTCCGCCCTGGGACAACGGTCTCCCGTCAACTACGAGAATTATCACTTATCAAAGGGTGTAGATCCAAACGAAAAACTGTCCGTGAAATCGGGGTAAGCCCAGCTCGCCCCACTCTGGCTTGTCAGGTGGGAAACGAGGCCCTGTCATCAGTACCGATTGAGACGGGCAAGGTCGAGTAGCTCAGCCATTCGGCTTCGCCCTCACAGATCCGTACGTGCGGCTTTCCCGCATACGGCTCCTCTCGAAGGTGACGCGTTGCACCAAAGTCACGACGACGAGCAGCGGTGAGTGATCCGGGGGGGCGGCAAAGGGAAGACCTGAACCTATCTCAAAATTGAGATTGTTTAAGTAAAATCAAAATGGATGCAAGTTGGACGAAGCCAAGAAAATTCTCCGGATACAATTCCCAGCGAGTGATCACTCGACGCTGCCATTGAAGCCAAGCAAAGAATCTCTCAACCATCCAACGCCGCACATAACGCCGCAATCGCCGTCCGTCCTGAGTCTTTTTCTTGGTCCGATTCTGGCGATGCGAGGCGATCATCTCGATCCCGTCTTTCTTACGTTCTTCATCCAACGAATCGCTGTCGTACGCCTTGTCACCGATCAAGTTGTCAGGTTGGTCTTCGATCAGGTAAAAGTCAAAGGTCAACTGAACCAGCGTCACTTCATGATGGTTCGCTGCATGCGTGCTCACCGACAAGGGAAGCCCATTGCCGTCCACGATCCCCATGACCCGCACCCCCTTACCTCGCTTGGTGTGGCCGATATCGGCACCTCCACCCTTGGCCGCCGAGAACATGCCGTCGATGAAAGCCTCCGATTCGTCCAGGCCCCCTTGCTCGTGAAGGGTCTGGGCCAGGTCCATGAGAACTTCGCGCACCACCCCTTGACGACACCCGTTTTGAAAACGGCGATGCACGGTTTTGTAGTTCGGATAGCACGGCGGCAACATAGGCCATTGAGCCCCGGTGTTTAGAATCCAAAGGACGGCTTCAAAAACATCACGGGTGCAAACCGGTTTGCGACCCGGATGGCTCTTGGGACGAAGTTCTTCAGGAAAGTGATGGCGGATTCGTTGCCATTGCATGTCGGTCAGATTGACCATACACCAATGGTACATCACTGTCATTTCGAAAACAAGTTTAAGTTTGCCTGTTTTGAGATAGGTTCCTGTAGCAGCTCCTGAAAACGGTTCCACGTCAGGCCCCGCTGACTTCGCTTGCCAAGACTGCGAAACCACAGCCGCTTGACCTCGTAGTGGAACGAGCTCAAGCTTTGGAAGTTACTGGTCACCCCGTAGTATCCGTAGTGTCCACGAAGAACGGCATTGTCCCGATTTTAGTTGAAACAGCACAGGCTCCCCTCGCTACCTTGGTACGGGAAGGGTACGGGAAGTTTTTTTCCGGAAAACCTCGTATCAGGTAACAGAAAGGAGCCTGCCATGAGCAAGCTATCAGGACCCCGGAAGCAGGTCAAACGCAGCCTGGAAATCGGCCCCGTGAATGCGGAGGCCGCCGCCCTTACCGGCGATCTGGATACGCGCATCGAGGGGATCCAATGCCTGATTCCTTTGGGTCTGCAATCCGTCGCCGAGGAATTGCAACGGGCGGTCGAGGAGTTGGCCGGGCCGCGCTATCAGCGCAAGGGGGCCGAGCAGCCGGTGCGCCGCTGGGGATCTCAGTCCGGATCGGTGTATCTGGGCGATCAGAAACTGAGGGTCGAAGTGCCGCGGGTGCGCAATGTGGCCAGCCGGACCGAGGTGCCGCTGGCGGCCTACCCGGCCCTGCAGAGGCCCCGGAACCAGGACGAGGGTCTGTTGCTGCGCGTGTTGAAAGGGATCGCCACGCGCGACTACGAGGCCTGCGCCGAGACCGTCCCGGCCGCCTTCGGCCGGTCCGGTTCCTCGGTGTCGCGCCGCTACGTGAAAGGCACGGCGCGAAAGCTGGCCGAATTCCAGGAGCGATCCCTGGAAGGATACGATCTGGTGGCGCTGTTTCTCGACGGCAAGAGCTTCGCCGACGAGGAGATCCTCATCGCCTTGGGCGTCACCCTGGACGGACACAAGATTCCGCTGGGCTTCGTGCAGGCGGCCACCGAGAACGAGCGCGTCTGCCGGCGCTTCCTGTCCGATCTGGTCGAACGGGGCTTGCAGTATGAAGCCGGACTGCTGGTCGTCCTCGACGGCGGCAAGGGACTGTACAAGGCGGTGCGGTCGGTGCTGAAAGGGCATGCCTGCGTGCAGCGCTGCCAGTATCACAAGCGCCAGAACGTCGTCTCGTATCTGCCCAAGAGCGAGCAGGCCCGGATCCGTCACAAAATGGAAGCGGCCTACGGGCAAGCGACGTACGAGGAGGCCAAGGCTGCCCTGGAGGCGCTCAAACCGGGCTTGGAGCTGACGAACCAGTCCGCCCTGCACAGCCTCGAGGAAGGCCTGGAAGAGACCCTCACCCTGCACCGCTTGGGAGTGATGCCGATGTTGAAGAATTCCTTCCGTACCACCAACTGCATCGAGAACGTCAACGGTCTCCTGGGGCAGTTGACGCACAACGTGCGGCGCTGGAGCAACTCATCGCAGCGTCACCGCTGGGTAGCCACGGCGCTGTTGGACATCGAACCGCGTCTTCGCCGGGTAAAAGGCTACCGTCACTTACCGACGTTGCGGCACGCCCTGCAAGGCGAGCTCGGTATCAAACAGCTCGCTATGACGGGCTGATCTATTCAACCGAGCCTGTGCTTTGTTTCAACTGAAAATGGGACTTGCCCCGAAGAACCGCACACAGCCACTGATGCTGTACCGCGACTCGCTGATGCATTCGAGTCCGTACTTGCGCCCTTAGCAACTTCAGCTTCCGGTGCAGCCGCTGCCGTTGCGTTTTGCGCTTCATCACGAAACGACCATCCCGAGTCCACCCACAGTAGTGAGTAAATCCCAGGAAGGCGAACGTCTCAGGTCGCCGCTGGTGGTGCCGTGCACGTCGGAGGCCGGCAGGCGGCCAAACTCGATCAGACGGGTCTTCTCTTCATGGAGCGTCAGGCCAAACTGCGCCAGCCGCTGTTGAAGCTCAGCCAACGTCCTCTGTGCACAGGCCTGGCTCGAAGTCCATCACGAAATCGTCGGCGTAGCGGACCATGGCCACACGGCCACGGCCTGGTCGCTTCCTCCCCTGATGCACCCAGAGGTCCAGCACATAGTGCAGAAACACATTCGCCAACAACGGGCTGATTCCAGCGCCCTGCGGCGTTCCCTCTATCGTCTCGGACCACTGCCCATTTTCCAGAACCCCGGCCTTGAGCCATCTGCGGATCAGCTGCAGGACTCGGAGGTCGGCGATCCGGTGTGCCATCATCCGCAGGAGCCACTCGTGGTCCACCGAGTCGAACAGCCTGCGGATATCGGCATCGAGGACCCAATTCACCCGGTGCGTCATTACCGCCGTATGGAGTGCCGTTAGCGCCCGGTGCGGATTCCGTCCGGGTCGAAATCCGTACGAAAATCCGAGGAAGTCGGCTTCGTAGATGGCCCTGAGCAACTCGGCAACCGCACTCTGGACGATCTTGTCCTCCAGAGCCGGTATCCCCAGCGGCCTTCGACTCCCGTCCGGTTTGGAGAGTACACCCGACGTACCGGCCGTGGCCGGTACGTCGTGCGTGGACTTGTGCGCAGAGCCCCTCCAGGTTGGCCGAGAGGTCTTGCTCATACCGTTCCACCGTCTCTCCATCGACACCTGCGCTCGCGTTGCGACGCAGGCGCCGGAACGCGCGCTCCAGACTGGCGACATTGACGTGGTGCAGCAACGCGGTGAATCGGAGCTGCCTGTCGCGCTTTGCTGCTTCGTGCACCCGTTGCAGATGCGGCGGCAAGGCTGCCCGGCTCTGCGTCCGGACCTTGGCCTTCTGCGACGAGACCCCTTCGAGCTGGCCCCTTCCCTCCGCGCCCTCGTTTCCTTCGGGAACTTCGCCGGTACTATGAGCCAGTCCGACTCCCGGTTTCGGCTCGATGCCGTGCTCCGGTCTTCCCTCGTTCTGACGCTTGTGATACTGGCAGCGCTGCACGCAGGCATGCCCTTTCAGCACCGACCGCACCGCCTTGTACAGTCCCTTGCCGCCGTCGAGGACGACCAGCAGTCCGGCTTCATACTGCAAGCCTCGTTCGACCAGATCGGACAGGAAGCGCCGGCAGACGCGCTCGTTCTCGGTGGCCGCCTGCACGAAGCCCAGCGGAATCTTGTGTCCGTCCAGGGTGACGCCCAAGGCGATGAGGATCTCCTCGTCGGCGAAGCTCTTGCCGTCGAGAAACAGCGCCACCAGATCGTATCCTTCCAGGGATCGCTCCTGGAATTCGGCCAGCTTTCGCGCCGTGCCTTTCACGTAGCGGCGCGACACCGAGGAACCGGACCGGCCGAAGGCGGCCGGGACGGCCTCGGCGCAGGCCTCGTAGTCGCGCGTGGCGATCCCTTTCAACACGCGCAGCAACAGACCCTCGTCCTGGTTCCGGGGCCTCTGCAGGGCCGGGTAGGCCGCCAGCGGCACCTCGGTCCGGCTGGCCACATTGCGCACCCGCGGCACCTCGACCCTCAGTTTCTGATCGCCCAGATACACCGATCCGGACTGAGATCCCCAGCGGCGCACCGGCTGCTCGGCCCCCTTGCGCTGATAGCGCGGCCCGGCCAACTCCTCGACCGCCCGTTGCAATTCCTCGGCGACGGATTGCAGACCCAAAGGAATCAGGCATTGGATCCCCTCGATGCGCGTATCCAGATCGCCGGTAAGGGCGGCGGCCTCCGCATTCACGGGGCCGATTTCCAGGCTGCGTTTGACCTGCTTCCGGGGTCCTGATAGCTTGCTCATGGCAGGCTCCTTTCTGTTACCTGATACGAGGTTTTCCGGAAAAAAACTTCCCGTACCCTTCCCGTACCAAGGTAGCGAGGGGAGCCTGTGCTGTTTCAACTAAAATCGGGACAATGCCATTAAGACCAGAGAGCGACATAACACACATCCGAAGGGGACTACTGCATTCGTGACTCGCCTGCAAATCAACCCAAGGCAGCGATAAGCGGAGCAAGAAAACGGCTCTTTTCGCTCATCAGCCAAGGTAGCGAAAAAAGTTCGCCTCGGTGAGGGCGGCCATATCCGGCAGAGACATGCCTTTCAGTTCAGCCAGTTTCTTTGCCACCTCCCGGGCGCGACATGGGTGCCCCGTTCTGCCCCCAATTGGGACAGGTGCGTCGGTTTCAAGAAGGATGAGGTCAGTCGCGATTTCGGCGGCCACTGTTTGCGACCGCTCCTCCTGAATGATCGCGGGGCCGACTGAGATGAATATCCCCTCGTCATTGCAGATATGGACGAGTTTTTTCGACTGGGTAAACCAATGCAGCTGCGAATTGAGGCCGCTGTCCCGGTGAAATGCGATGGCCCGCTCCATGACTTCCCGCGGGCACCGCCGGGAGTGCAGATTGACCGGTTTTGCTCCCTTGACGGCGAGTTCGAACTGGCGTTCGAGCAGTTCCTTTTGATGCTGCTTCTGCTGGTCTGACTGGGCCCACTTGTAGTCGAGTCCCACTTCCCCCATCGCAACCGCCCCGAACAGGTTTTGGGACAGGAAGTCGAAGTCATCTTCAGTTTCCTCACGCGATTGCCGGGTGACGAAAACCGGGTGAATTCCCAAAGCGGGAAGGATGGTACCGGGAAATTCGGAGGCTCGATCCAGTGCGGCTTCCATCGTTGCCCGGTTCTGGCCAACCGCAACCATTCGCACCACACCGCAACTCGCTGCTTCCTGCACCAGGCCGGCTACATCGCCGGAATCCTCGAGATGACAGTGTGCGTCCGTGAGAGCAATGGTATCTTCTGACGAACTCCGAGACGATGAGGGCACGGTACGGAATCCTCCTCTTGCTAATGTTGTGAACCGAACATGTGCCGTCAGTATTGAAGGGGCAATGGTTTGTGATCAGATGGTTCGGTCCAGGTACATGGCTTACAGATCAGTCCAGGTACATGGTTTACAGTTTCGCCCACCTTTGGGCATCTCAAGGAGGTGCTCACATGCCCTGGAACGAAACCTCAGTCATGGACCAACGAATGCATTTCATCGCCGATTACCTCGAGGACTACTTCCCCTTTTCCGAGCTGTGCCGTCGCTTCGGCATCAGTCGCCCCACCGGCTACAAGTGGATGCAGCGGTATATCGACGCAGGCGCTGCCGGCTTGATGGCGCAGTCGCGTAGACCGGTCCGTTGCCCGCACGCTACGTCTTCCGACCTCGTAGAGGCGATTCTCGAGGCGCGCCGCACACCCCCGACGTGGGGCGCCAAGAAGCTGCTGGCTCTCCTCTGGCGATCGCAGCCGCATCGCCCCTGGCCGGCACGCACCACCGTCTGCGACATCCTCAAACGCCATGGCCTGGTGCCGACGCCGCGGACGCGGCGCCGGCCGGGCCCTGCGGGGCCACCCCAGACCCCCCTGAGCGCGCCCAATCACGTCTGGACCGCCGACTTCAAGGGGCAGTTCAAGACCCTGGATGGCCGCTACTGCTACCCGCTGACCGTCGTCGACGGCTACAGCCGCTTCCTGCTGGGGTGCCAAGCCCTCGAGGCGCCCCAGGGGCAACTGAGCCGGCCGGTCTTCCACCGGCTCTTCCGCACCTACGGCCTGCCCCGCATCCTCCGCACCGACAACGGCGCCCCCTTCGCCTCCTCCCAGGCGCTGGGACGGCTCTCCCAACTGTCGGTCTGGTGGATCCGGCTCGGCATCTTGCCCGAGCGCATCCAGCCCGGCTGCCCGCAGCAGAATGGGCGCCACGAACGCCTGCATGGCACGCTCAAGCGGGAGGCGACCATTCCCCCCGCCGCGTCCCGCTTCGGACAGCAATACCGCTTTACCCGCTTCCGTCACGAATACAACCAGAAACGACCCCACGAGGCCTTGGAACAAAGACCTCCGGTCGAGTTCTACCAGCCCTCGCCACGTCCTTTTCCCAGAAAGCTGCCGCCCCTACCCTGCGCACTGGGAAGTTCGGCTGGTCAGTACTAACGGAGGCTTCCGATGGAAGACCCATCGAGTAGCCGTCAGTAACGCCTTGCGTCAACAACCCATCGGCTTGGAACCCATTGACGACGGAGTCTGGGAGGTGGGGTTCGGTCCCCTTAGATTGGGTCGCATGGACGAACGACAGCTCACCATCACCGACGCTTTGGGTAAAGCCGCTCCCCGGAAACTGTAAACCATGTTGCCGGACTATTCTGTAAAGGATGTACCCGACCGCTCAGATTCAGTAGCAAATCGCTGATCGGATGGAAACGTGACGGTCCCAGGTACCTCAGAACGACCCCTGCGAGTAGCTGTCGTTGGCAGCGGCCCGAGCGGATTCTACACCGCACAGGCGCTGTTCGATTCAGATCTGGTCGTCGATGTCGCGGTATACGACCGGCTTCCCTCTCCTTTTGGCCTGGTTCGTTACGGCGTAGCGCCTGATCACGCCAAGATAAAGAACGTCATCAGGGTGTACGAGAAGACGGCTGCCCACGATCGCTTCTCGTTCTTCGGCAACGTCACGGTTCCCGAAGATCTGACGGTCGCCGAACTCCGCACCTTCCACGACGCAGTAATCATCGCCTGTGGAGCCGAAACCGACAGGAATCTCGGTATCGAAGGTGAAGATCTGCCCGGCAGCTACACTGCCACTGAGTTTGTGGCTTGGTACAACGGCCACCCCGATTACCAGGATCGTATTTTCGATCTGCACACCGAAGTGGCCGTGGTGATCGGTCAGGGAAACGTGGCAACCGATGTATGCCGCATCCTCTGTAAAACCGTCGCCGAGCTCAGGAATACGGACATCGCTCAGCATGCCCTGGAAGTGCTGGCGGAAAGCAAGATCAGGAAAGTTCACATGATCGGCAGACGGGGGCCCGTTCAGGCCGCCTTTACCCCTTCCGAGATCCGGGAGTTCGGCGAGCTCGCCGACTGCGACCCTATTGTCGATCCCGCCGATCTCAGAGATCTCGGCCGAGAAAGTGAATTCGAACTGAGCGCCCCCCAGCGCCGACGGAACCTGGAAGCTCTCGAGCACCTTTCCCGAATGGGGCCGTCCCACAAGGCGCGGCGCTTCGCTTTTCATTTTCTGAAGAGTCCCAAGCGTCTGTGCGGCAACGGCAAAGTGGAAAGCGTAATCCTCGAGCGCAACGAGCTCATCGGAGAGGCGGGAAACCAGAAAGCACGTGGAACGGGTGAGACCGAGAAACTCTCCTGTGGGGCCTTGTTCCGCAGCGTCGGCTACCGTGGAATTCCGATTTCGGGTGTGCCGTTCGACGCCGAGAATGGCACAATCCCCAACGACGGCGGCCGCATCCGGGACGGGGATGAGACCATTACCGGACTCTACGCTGTAGGCTGGATCAAGCGCGGACCAACCGGCGTCATCGGCACAAATAAACCCGACAGCCAGGAAACTGTGCGAAATTTGCTTGCGGACGTCCCGAGGCTGCCCCTATGCGAAATAGCGGACAACTGCGCTCTGTTGCAGTTACTCCAGGCCCGCGGGGTGCAGGTCGTAGACTACGAGGGCTGGAAGAAAATCGACGCCGCGGAAATAGCCAGGGGGAGGAAAATCCACAAGCCGCGCGAGAAATTCGTCGATCGCGGCGAGATGCTTGCCGTAAACAGCGACCGTGCACCTGTCCTATGAGGTCAGACCTTTCGATTCTTCGAATCCCAACATCAGATTCATACACTGAACGGCATTGCCCGAAGCCCCTTTGCCGAGGTTGTCTTGGCGTCCGATCAGCACGACCCCTCGGTCGTCGCCGAACGCGAAAAGGTCGACGCGGTTGGTACGGTTGGTTTCGCCCAGATCGAGGAAACGCCCGTTTCTCAGCGCCGCAGATGCCTCGCGTGGCGAAACAACGCGGACGAACGGCTCGCAGGCGTAGCGTTGGTTCCATGCGGAGAAAATCGACTCCGCCGAGGCATCCGCGGCGAGATTAGCCGCCGGAATCGGCGTGCAGACCAGCATCCCGGAATAGGTGTGGTCGACGGAAGGGACGAAAATCGGGGAATGCGCGGTGAGACTGAATTTCTGCATTTCCGCGACATGTTTGTGGGGGCCGTCGAGATTGTACAAGGCCAACGGCAACGGGGCATCACCGGCTGTGGTTTGTGAAGCAGGGGCACTCTGGTAGACTTCGATCATCCTTCGTCCGCCCCCCGAGTAACCAGACACTGCGTTGACGGTAAGCGGAACTCCGGCAGGGAGAATACCCGCTTCGATGAGCGGCCGCACCGCGAGGATGAACCCCACCGGATAGCAACCAGGGTTGGCTACGCGCGTGGCGGTGCGAATCGCCGCGCGCTGAGCCGGTTCCAGCTCGGGCAACCCATACACCCAGTCCTCGTGGGTTCGCCGAGCCGTACTTGTATCGATGATGCGCGTGTCTGCCCCGGACACAAGATCGATAGCCTCGGCAGCCGCGTCATCTGGCAGACAGAGGATGGCCAAATCCGCAGCGCGGAGGAAGCTGGCGCGGATACCGGTCTCCTTTCGTTCCGACCCGGGGATCAACCGCAGATCGATGTCGTCGCGCCTCCCCAGCAGCTCGCGGATGCGTAGCCCGGTAGAGCCTTCCTGTCCGTCGATGTAAATTGCCGGTTTCGCCACTCTCGATCAGACTCCGTTGGTAATAATTATTTACATCAGCGAATAATTATAAGATTCCGTCAACTTGATGACAAAAACGCCGTCCCTCGAAAGCTGCACCAGTCGCCTCAACCGGGGATGGGTGTATCACGACCGTATCGCCGGCCCGGAAGCCGGCCAGTCAGTGCTCGATTTCTACACCCGGCGATACACGCATTCGAATCGCGCGCAATGGCGAGCCCGCATCGAATCGGGGGCGATTAGCCTCGATGAACACCGGACCCATTGCGGCGCGAAGCTCCAGAAGGGCCAAGTGTTGTCCTACCACCGGCCGCCATGGCGAGAACCTGCCTCTCCTCGCTCTTTCACGCTGGTTTGCGAAGACGAGGATCTGGTTGTGGTCTCGAAGCCGGCCGGATTGCAGGTGATGCCAGGAGGGGATTTCCTCGAAAACACCCTGCTCTGGTTGCTGCGAACCCGGTTCGGAGATGGAGTCGCACCCGTACACCGCATCGGACGTGGAACGTCGGGGCTGGTTCTGTTCGCTCGAACGCCTTTGTCAAAGAGGGAACTGGCGCTCGAATTCCGTCGAGGTCGTCTTCAGAAAACGTACCGGGGCCTGATACGCGGCCATCCTTGGCGAGACGGGTTTTCAGTGGACGTGGCGATCGGGCCCGTACGATACGCGCCGCTGGGGGAGGTTTTTTCGGCCCGGCCGGAGGGAAAGGAGTCCTTGACGCAGGTTCGCGTTTTGGAACGCCGCCATGAGGCGGGGAAACGGACCGCTCTTGTGGAGATGGCAATCCCGACAGGCCGCCCGCACCAAATCAGGATACATATGGCCGCGGCGGGATTTCCGCTGGTCGGGGAGACATTCTTCGGTCCCGGCGGCATGCCGAGGGAACCGGGCGCCGGAGAGCGTCCACCCTTACCGGGAGACGGGGGGTATCACTTGCATGCCATGAAACTCGGCTTCCCACATCCCCGGGACGGCAGCCGGAAGGCCGTCTACTCCTCCCCTCCCGGGATACTTACTCCCGCTTCTTCAATTCCAGCCGTTTGATTCGGGTCAACGCATCCTCAAGCATGGCCCTGTTGGTCGCGATGAGATCGGCCACGACACCCGTCAGGAACATCTGAAAGCCGGCCAGCAACAGCACCGCGGCGAGAATCAGGGACTGCACGTGCAGGATTCCCTCGTCCGTCAACAGCAGGAAGTAGAGGAACCGCAATCCGAGAAGAAATCCGATAAAAAAAGTACCGAATCCGAAAGCAGCGAAGATTTTCAGGGCCTTGTAACGCGTGTAGGTGCGCAGGCTGATCATCGCCGACTTCATGACGAACTCGCCGACATTGGAGAACAGCCGGGACTCGCGCGCCTTGGGGTTGGTCCGGATCGGCACGCTGACCACCGGCATGCGGGTTTGCCCCCACTCGACCACGTGTTCAGCAGTGTGGTCGAAATCGGTGAATGTCGTCAGCTGCAGTGCGGCGGCGCGGCTGTAGGCGCGAAAACCGCTGGCAACGTCCGGAACTCGAAGGCGTGCCAGACGGCTGATCACGTGGCTGCCAAACCTCTGAAGCCAGCGCTTTGTAAAGCCGAAGTGTGCGATGCCGATGGTGCGCCGATCCCCGATGACCACCTCGGCCTCGCCGGCGAGAATCGGCCGTACGAGCTCGCAAACGTCTCCGCCGTAGTACTGGTTGTCGCCGTCGGTATTGATGATGATGTCGGCGCCCAGTTTCAGACAGCTGTCGAAACCGGACTTGAAAGCGTGCCCCAGTCCGCGGTTTTTCGGGAACTGCACGATGTGATCCGCCCCGCACTCGCGTGCTACCTCGGCTGTGCGGTCGGTGGAGCCGTCGTCGATGACGAGAATCTCCACCTCGTCGATGCCGTCGATCTCCCGGGGAATGTCGGCGATAGTCGCCGGCAGGGTCGCCTCTTCGTTGAGGCAGGGGATCTGCACGATCAATTTCATGCGTCGGGCAGTGGAAAATTTGCGATGGGGGCGAGGGAAATTCGAGACGGGGAAGGCTGTCCTGCATCGAATGCGCGTGATTATATCCGATTTCGCAAACCCGGGCAAAAGAAGATTTACGACTTCTTAGTCGAGAGCTGCCAAGATAAAAACCACGCTTCCCCGGATGGCCTTGAGCCTCTTCGGCTTTCGGCATGGGTTGTCGTCGGGGATGACAGATGAAAGAGCTTGAAGGGAAGCGGATCGCGCTTCTCGGACTTGGCGTGGAGAATCGCAGCGTCGGTCGCTACCTGGCGAGCCGCGGGATCGAGTTCTCCGTCTGCGACGCCAGGACCGGGGACGAGCTACCCGAAACAGCGGAATGGCATCACATCACCCGGAGCTGGCACTTCGGTCCCGACTACCTGGAAAAGCTCGACGAATTCGACCTCCTCTTCCGCACCCCCGGAATCAGCACCCTCAACCCTGCCCTGGTGCGGGCACGGCATGCGGGAGCATCGCTCAACAGTCAGACGCGCCTGTTTTTCGAGCGCTGCCCGGCGCCAATCGTCGGCATCACCGGCACCAAGGGGAAAGGGACCACCTGCTCCCTGCTCTTCGAGATACTTCGCGACGGCCCGTACGGACGGGTCTGGCTCGGGGGCAACATAGGGACACCACCAATGGATTTCCTCGACGATATCTGCTTATCCGATCTCGTCATTCTCGAGCTCTCCAGCTTCCAGCTGCAGGACCTCGACCGCAGCCCGCCTGTCTCGGTCGTGCTGAACGTGACCGCCGACCACCTCGACTACCACGCCGGCCGCGACGAGTACGTGGAAGCCAAGAAATCCATCTGCCGGTATCAGTCGGCCGCAGACACCCTCATCCTCAACGCCGACTGCGAAACAGCGTCCCGCTTCGCCCTGGATTCACCGGCCCGTCCCATGGAGTTCAGCATCAATCGCCCTGTCGAAGCCGGTGCTTTCCTGGAGGATGGGCGGCTGTGGGCGCGCCCGTTCGACGCCGAAGCGACGCTCCTATGCGACGCTTCCGGTCTGAAACTCCGGGGACGGCACAATGTCGCCAACGCACTTGCAGCCGCGGCGGCCGCGGTTGCCGTCGGCGCCCCCGCCAGCCGGCTGACACCGCGACTGCAATCTTTTGCCGGCCTGGAGCACCGCCTGGAGCACGTCGCCACGCGCAACGGCGTCGCCTACTACAACGACTCCCTGGCAACGACTCCGGAGGCGACCCTGGCGGCGATCGCTGCCTTCGACCAACCGGTGCTGCTGATCGCCGGGGGATCCTCCAAAGGAGCTGATTTTTCCGGCCTGGCCAGGAAGATCGCAGACCGCGGCCTGAAAGCGTTGGTTTTGTTGGCGAGTGAGGAGGAAGGACGGCTCGGGGATGCCGTGCGCGCTTACGGTTATGCGGGACACATCGAGCCCGGCTGCCCCGGGCTTGCCGAGGCGGTAGCCATGGCGAAACAGCGTGCAATGCCCGGGGACGTAGTGCTTCTGTCTCCGGCCTGTGCGAGCTTCGGAATGTTCGCGAGTTACGCTGAGCGGGGAGCGAAGTTCAAGGAAGCGGTTGCGGCCATCCCGGAATGATGGGAGAGACCGGTGTCAAATGTTGTACACCGGCACGTGCAGACCGCATTCCTTCAACTCCTCTTCGCCGATGGTCTCGTTGCCGTTGAACCAGCGCCAGCGCCCGGCACGCTGATCCTCTCCCGGCAACGTCGGAGTCGAGCAGATGATGCATCCGATGCTGCGGTACCCCTTCGCGTACAGCGGGTGGACGGGAACCCGGTTTTCCGCCACGTATTCGCGCACGCGTTCTTCGGTCCAGTCGCTCATCGGGTTGAGCTTGAAGATCTGCCTCCGCGAGCCGTACTCGGCAACCGTCGTCGCCTTCGGCGTGTTCCTTTCGCGAACCGCGGACTGGTCGCGGCGCACTCCGGATATCCAGCAATCGACCGTCTTCAACAGCTCGTCATGGGGCCTGAGCTTGCGCATCTGACAGCAGTATTCCTGCCGCGCTTTCGAATCGAAGAACAGGTACTCCCCGAAGCGATCCACCATGCTGCGAACCTGCTCTGGATCGGGCCGCTGCACCTCGATCTCGATGCCGTAGTGCTGCTCCAGCTCGCGGATGTAGGCGTAGGTCTCAGGGTGTAACCGCAAGGTGTCGACGGTGGCGATGCGGATCTTCAGGTCGAGTTGCCGCAGCATGTGGATCATCGCCACTCCTGTGTTCTGAAAACTGGTGCTCAGTACGGCGCGGCCGGATGAGAACGCCGAGCTCACCCAAGTGAGGATCGACTCGGCGGACATCGATTCGAAGTCGTTTTCGCGCAGCAGGTCTTCCAGCTTCTCGTTATGAAGAGAGAGGCTGTCCTGCCCCCCGTCGCCGCGCTGCTTTTCCAACTCGGCTTGCGACATTCCAGACTGGTCCTCGAGAGGTGGCGAAAGCGTCATGGTAAAGCGGAATATAGAGGAGGACAGCCGAACTGAAAACGCAATCTCTTCTCAGCATGGATCGGCTTTTCTACTTGACATTGTAAAAAACCACCGGGTAAGTTTTACATCGATCAGGGAGGAATGAGTTACTAACCCCCTTGAGCGCACGGTAGGGAGCATAGGGAATGCCACTATGGAAACAGACAACCTGAAACCGGATGAAGAGATGATTCCACACATCGGCAGGAAGAAGAAGGGCGAATTCGCCCCGGCGGCTCGGCTCGGTCCGAGTAACCGGCCCGGAGCGGGCGCTTTCCTGTTGCCCATATGTGAGATGGTGGAAACGTCCGGATTCGCGTGCGCCAAATCCCGGGCGCCGATGATGGCCGCGGCACCCGGCCTTGCCGTGCAGGACGCGTTCGGATTCCCCGGATGTCGATCGGTGATGGAAGTCGACTGGATGGGCAAGGGGTTCCCGACCGGGCGCCGGGAAGTCAGCGCGGATCACTCCAGAGTGGAGCGAATTCCCAAGGCCGGCTTTGGCGGATCTGTAAAATGCCAAGCCGTTTCGGTGATACCGCGGACCGATCGGGGTCATCTGATGGACAACGCCATGGTCTCCAAGTTCGAAACCAGCCCTGCAGCTGGTGAGGATCCCGGAGGTTGAGAAAGCAGACACGCGAAGCTCTTCTCATACCGTAGGGATCACATCCCTACGGTTTTTTTTTGCCGGCTGCAGTCTCTGGAAGGATCAGTTCAGAGGCCGCAGCCGTTTTTTTTGCCAGGCACGAAATCTGCAACGCACCAACGCATCAGTCGCACTGCTACAAAACAGCATTTTTGGAGAAGAAAGAGATGCAGAAAATACCCAGAGAGTGGATCAAGAGAGCCGCCCGTGTTTACGCGAGCAACCAGGATGCCTGCAGAGCGCTCGGTATCGCCGGCGGTACTTTCGGTCGTCTTTGCCGCCAGTACGGCATCGAGACCCCATTCGCCCGCCAGCGCCGGCGAAGAAAATCCAGCAGTTCCGGCAACTAGTCCGCCCGTGACCGCGGTCACCCCTATCTGGCCCGGTGGCAGTGCGAACCTTGCCCCTTTCGCCCCGTACCGGTTTGCCAGGACGCAGGGAGTCCCCAACGGGAGCGTCCGAAGGAGATCGCAACGGCTAACTGACAGGCTGCGCTTCCATCTCCGGAAGTCTTCGGGAAAAAGCCCGCTAACCGTCGGCGACACCTTGAAACCAATACATTAATTAGGTGCAGCAAATAGGTGCAGCGACCCCCCGGATGGTTTCGACCTTGAACGACAGCGACAGTTCTCGTCTGATTGAGCCGGCAGACCGGTCCACAGCTGCCAGGCTGGACGCCTGCCTGCCCGCGGGCGAACAGATCCTTGTGCAAGTGCGAGCCGACATCGGCGCCGACGGCAGTTACGCCGACACCTGGGTGGTGATCACCGACCACCGCGCCGTCATCCTTCCCGCGGACGGCAGCGTGATCGACGTACCTGTCGAGAGGATGCGCGCCGCGCAGACCGAACCGCTCGTGGGAGGCGGGAGGTTGGAAATCGAGCGCTTCGGCGAGCCCACCGTGGTCGTTCCCTACACCGGCACCGAAGCGGCCAAGTTTTCCGAGGTTGTCCGGGGCCTTGAGCAGCTGCGCAAGGGGGAGCCGTTCCTGATAAACCCCGAGCTGGAGCGCACCCGCTGCCCCCGGTGCGGACTCCTGTTGCCCGAGAAGAACGGCCTCTGTCCGGCCTGTGTGAAAAAGTGGTCGACGACCAAGCGCATCGCCGCCTACTTGGCTCCCTACAAGATCCGGGCCGCGGCCCTGGCCCTGGCTTCGGTAGTGACGACCGGGGCGGAGCTCGCCCCGCCCCTGATCACCAAGCGCATCGTCGACGAGGTGCTGGTTCCTATCGACGGCGATCCCGCCCCGGTCGACGAGCGCCTTGCCCTTCTCGGCATTCTCGTGCTCGCCCTTGTCGGGATCCGCATAGGCAGCTGGGGAGCCGAATGGGTTCACGGCTGGATCGTAGCCTGGCTTGGCGCCCAGGCGACAGCGGACATCCGCAGCCAACTCTACCGCAGGCTGGAGATGCTGTCGCTGCAGTTCTACGACAAGCGCCGCGTCGGTGCGCTGATGGCCCGGGTGACGCGCGACTCGGGCAGGCTGCAGGAATTTCTCGTGGACGGGCTGCCGTACCTCGTCATCAATGCTATGATGATGCTCGGCATTCTCGGCTTTCTTCTGTGGATGAGCTGGGAGCTTACGCTCTATATCCTTCTGCCGGTGCCGCTGTTGCTGCTCTGGGGCGCGGCGTTCTGGGAGCGCATGCGCAGACTCTTCACCCAGTACAGCGCGGTCTGGTCGTCGCTCACCGATCGCACCGCGGAAACTCTCGCCGGTATCCGCGTCGTCAAGGCGTTCGCCCAGGAGGAGCGGGAGCGCAGGAGCTTCCACAAGGTCAACCGCAGGGCGACGGAAATCGGCATCAAGACCGCCGTCAACCGCACGGTGTTCCACGCGACGATCACCTTCCTGACCGGATTCGGGGTGCTGATCGTATGGCTATTCGGCGGCAAACAGGTGCTGTCGAACGAAATGACGCTCGGTACCCTGTTGGCCTTCTACTCGTTCATGTGGATGGTCTACGGCCCGCTCGAATGGTTCGGGCAGGTCAACTCCTGGATGACGAGCGCCTTTGCCGGAGCGGAACGGGTATTCGAGGTCATCGACACCGAACCGGAGTCGTACCACGATCCGAAAGCGGTGCGCATGAGGAAGATCGAGGGCCGCGTGACCTTCAAGGATGTGACCTTCGGCTACGACAAGAGCAAGCCTGTGCTCCACGGAGTCAGCGCCGACATCGAGCCGGGCGAGATGATCGGACTGGTGGGCAAGTCGGGAGTCGGCAAAACTACGACGATCAACCTCATCGCCCGTTTCTACGACGTCGACCACGGCGCCATCGAGGTCGACGGTGTCGACATTCGCAAAATCAACCTGCGCGACCTGCGACGACAAATCGGTATCGTTCTGCAGGAGCCCGTGCTGTTCAGCGGCACCATCGGAGAGAACATCGGTTACGGCAACCCCGACGCGAATTTCGAGGAGATCATGCACGCCGCGCGGCTCGCCAACGCCCACAACTTCATCATCGCCAAACCGGACGGGTACGAAACCCAGGTCGGGGAGCAGGGCAACAACCTATCGGGCGGTGAAAAGCAGCGCGTAGCCATAGCGCGGGCGATGTTGCACAACCCGCGAATACTCATCCTCGATGAGGCGACGTCCTCCGTCGACGTCGACACGGAGAAGCAGATTCAGGACGCGCTCGGGCGCATGATCGAGGGGAGAACGACCTTCGTCATCGCCCATAGACTGTCGACGTTGCGCAATGCCGACCGCCTCATCGTCCTCGACGACGGCCGCATCGTCCAAATCGGCTCGCACGAGGAACTGATGGCGGAAAAAGGTGCCTTCCGCGACCTCGTGGAACTTCAGAAAGAGACCTCGGAAATCATCGCCCTTCCCGTTTGACTGCCGTGACCACCGCTGCGACAAAGACGGCCAACCCATTCGTCGAGATCCTGCCAGAGGAGATCGACCGCAACCTGCGGAGAGTCACCTCCCCGGAAGAGCATGTCCTCATCCAGGTCGCCACCGACATGTCGGGCCGGCACCAGTACGGGGAAAGCTGGCTGGTCGTTACCAACAGGCGCGTCGTTTTCCTGGGTGCCGACGGCAGGGATGGGGCCGTGCAGATACCGGTGGAAGCGGTCAGAACCGCGCGCGCCGAAGCCCTTGTCGGCGGCGGACGCCTGGAGGTGGAGCGGAAGGAAGGGGAGCCGGAGTTCCTCTACTACTCCAACTCGCTGGCGACCAGGTTCGGCGAGGTGGCCGAGGGGATTCAGCAGCTGGCCGAAGGCAGGACCGTCACCCTGCCGACGACGGTCGAGCGCACCCGCTGCGAGCGCTGCCTCCGCGTGCTTCCCGAAAAGGACGGCGTCTGTCCGGCGTGCGTGAAGAAGCTGGCGACTCTGCGGCGGCTGATCCGCTACATGATGGTCTACAAAAACCGGCTCGTGCTGCTGTTGCTGGTGCTCACCACCGAGGCGTTCTTCGACCTCCTGCCTCCCCTGATCACCGAGCGCATCATCGACGACGTCCTGACCCCCAGATCCAACCTGGGTCTGCTGGGATGGCTGGTCGCCGGTCTGCTCGCCGTCAACATCATGGGCTGGGTCACCTGGGTGACCCGCCGGTGGCTCGGCTGCTGGGTAGGGTTTCGCGCCATCGAGGAACTGCGCTCCGATCTCTACCGGGCCTTGCAGTATCTGCCGTTGCGGTTCTACGACAAGCGCAAGGTCGGCACCCTGATTTCGAGAATGTCGAACGATGCCGATCTCGTCGAAGTCTACCTGCTGTTCGACCTCCCCTATATCCTCAACAACGCCCTCATGGTGATCGGGATCCTCGGGCTCCTTTTCTACAAGAACTGGGAGCTGACCCTGTGGGTGCTGCTCCCGGTTCCGCCCATCGTCATCGGCAGCAGCCTGATCTGGAAACGGATGGAGTCGTACTGGCAGCGCTGGTCGGCACAGTGGGGCCGCCTGTCCTCCCACCTGAACGAATCGATTCGCGGCATCAGGGTGGTCAAGGCTTTTGCGCAGGAGCGCCGCGAGGGCCAGCGCTTCGACCGCCGCAACGACGACTTGCGCGCCGTCACGGTCTCCGCCGAACGGGTCTGGGTGGTGTTCTTCATGATCACCAACTTCTTCATGAGCTTCGGGGTGTTCTTCGTCTGGTACTTCGGAGGCCGCCAGATTCTCGGAGGCACGATGGCGCTCGGCGAGTTGATCGCCTTCATCACCTACCTATGGATGCTCTACCAGCCGCTGAAGTGGTTCGGCGATTTCTACGGCTTCATGATGCGCGCCTACGCCGGCGCCGAGCGCATTTTCGAGGTCATCGACTCCCGCACCGAGCCGTTCGGCGATCCCGACGCGCTGCCGATGCCCTCGCTTGAGGGGCGCGTCCGGTTCGATGGCCTGTCGTTCGGGTACGACGCCGGCAAGCGGGTGCTGAAGAACATCGATTTCGACGTCGAGCCGGGAGAGATGATCGGCCTGGTCGGCAAATCGGGAGCCGGCAAGAGCACCCTCATCAACATGATCTGCCGTTTCTACGACGCAACCCGCGGCTCACTGATGATCGACGGCGTCGATATTCGCGACATGAAACTCGAGGATCTGCGAGGCCAGATCGGCCTGGTGGCGCAGCAATCGTTCCTGTTCAACGGCACCATCGCCGAGAACATCGGTTACGGCAAGCCGGGGGCGACGTTCGCCGAGGTACTGCGCGCCTCGCGCGCCGCCAACGCCCACGAATTCATCATCGCCAAGCCGGACGGCTACGACATGGTGGTCGGAGAGCAGGGGGACAAGCTGTCGGGGGGCGAGAAACAGCGCATAGCCATTGCGCGCGCCATCCTGCACGATCCGCGCATCCTCATTCTCGACGAGGCCACCTCATCCCTCGACTCGCAGACCGAAGGCAAAATACAGGAGGCCATCGCGCGCCTGATCGAGGGCCGCACCACCTTTGCCATTGCCCACCGCCTGTCGACGCTGCGCAGCGCAGACCGGCTGGTGGTGCTCGACGACGGCAAGGTAGTCGAGATTGGCACCCACACCGAGTTGATGGAGCGCAAAGGGTTCTTCTACAACCTCGTCAGGACGCAGCAGGAAACCACCGCAATAATGGCCGTCAGCGGCTGAGAGGAGGGGAACTGGTGAGCGACGATAAAACGACAGGCGCCAACGGCAACCCGCAGCAGGCGGCAACTCCGATTGTGGTGACCCACCCGGAGCGCGTCGATGTCGACAGGGTACGCCTCTTTCGCGAGCCGCCGTGGCAGCTGCGCCTGACCATCGAAGAGGACCGCTCCTATATCAGGATCAGGGTCGTCCGCGCGGCGCCGCTGACGCATCCCGACCGCTACATCTCCTTCCTCGACGCAAAGGAGGAGGAGGTCTGCATGATCGACGACCTCGGCCAGCTGAACGACGAGACCCGGCGCATTGTCGAGGAGGAGCTCGACCGCCGCTACCTCACCTCGCTGGTCGAGCGCGTGCACTCGGTGCGCCACGAGTTCGGGACCTCGTACTGGGACGTGGATACCAACCGGGGAAGGCGCGAGTTCGTGGTTCAGAATGTCGCCGAGAACGCCCAGTGGCTGGGGGATTTCCGCTTGCTGATGATCGACGTCGACGGCAACCGCTTCGAGATCTCCAACCTCAACGATCTCGACAAGAAGAGCCTCAGTCGCGTCGAGATGGTCCTGTAGAGGCGCCCATCGCCGCGGGCTTCGGACCTCCCGTTGCCCAGTCGAGCAGCTCCACCGTGTGCACCACCGGGACGTCGACTGCGGACGCGATCTGTTCGATGCAGCCGATATTCCCCGCGGCGACCAGCTCCGGTTCGATGCTCCGGATATTTGCGCCCTTGCGCTCGCGCAGCTGATTCGCCAACTCCGGGCGCAGCAGGTTGTAGGTACCGGCGCTGCCGCAGCAAATGTGGGACTCGGGAACCTCGACCACCTCGAAACCGGCGGCGCTCAGCAGTTCGCGCGGAGGCGCGACGATCTTCTGGCCGTGCTGCAGCGAGCAGGCGTCGTGATAGGCGACGCGGAGCCGCGGCAGCTTGGCGACTTCCCCCAGCCCGATCTCGCTGACCACCTCGGAAACGTCGCGCACCAGCGGGGTGACGGCCGCGGCTTTCTCCGCCCACTCCGGGTCGTTGCGGAAGATATGGGCGTACTCCCGAACCGCGGTCCCGCAGCCTGAGGTGTTTAGCACGATGGCGTCGAGCCCGGCTCCCCGCAGCTCGCGGTACCAGGCCTCGATGTTGCGCCGCATCATCCGCAGGCTGTGCCGGCGTTCGCCGATGTGGTAGGTCAGGGCGCCGCAGCAACCCATCGCTTCCGGCACCACGACTTCGACGCCGCGGCGGGTGAGCAGCCGAATCGTCGCGTCGTTGATCTGCGGGCCGAGCACCTGCTGGGCGCAGCCGGTGAGAAGGGCTGCCCGCATGCGAGCACCCGAGGCGGGCTTCACCCCCGGAGTCGCCAGGCGGGAAGGGGCGGGCAACGAGCGCGGGGCCATCGCCGTCAGGTGGCGAAAACGCCGCGGCACCAGGAAAGCCGCCCGCCTGCCGATGACGGCCATCCGAAGCGCCCACCGGAATCGCCCGGGCCAGGGGAGCAACCGGGTCAGCACGGCACGCATCAGGCGGTCGACCCAATCCCTCCGGTGGAGTTTCTCCAGCCGCGGCCGCGCATCTTCGAGGAGGTGGGAATAGACCACGCCGCTGGGACAGGTGGTCTCACAAGCGAGGCAGGCGAGGCAGTTGTCGATATGCTCGACGGTGCTTTCCGTCGGGGCGATCCTGCCTTCGAGCATGCTCTTGATCAGGTAGATGCGGCCGCGCGGTCCCTCGAGCTCGTTTCCGGTCAGGAGATAGGTGGGACAGGTGGCGTTGCAGAACCCGCAGTGCACGCAGGTGCGCAACGCCTCTTCGGAAACCTGAACGTCCGGATCGTTCTTCAGCTCTGGGGAGATGGAAGTCTGCATCGGTGTTTCGGATCTATCTGGATTCCTGAATCGCTTCGACCTTGACTACCCGGGTTTGCGGAGCTGGCATGCAATTCCCCGGCTCTCTTCATCGCGCCGCCGCTTCCGGTGGCTCGACCCGCGTCGTTTACGGGGGCGGCGCAAACCGTTGAAAACAAATGCTTTACTTCCCCCATGTCCAACCCGTTTTCACGCCTCCGCCCTTGTCGGCCCGGAGCGGCTGCGGTTTCTTCGATCTACCGATGGACACCCCCGAAATCATCGAAGAGCAGGTCGATCTGTCGCCGATGACCACCATGCGTCTCGGCGGTCCGGCGCGCTATCTGGCCCGGTGCAGAACCGCGGACGAAATCAGGACCGCACTCGACTGGGCGGCCGGGCGACGGTTGCCGGTGCAGGTCCTCGGCGGCGGCAGCAACACCATCTTCGACGACAACGGGTACCGCGGACTCGTTCTGAAGCTCGAGCTGCAGGGCGTCCGCTTCGACGAAAGCGGCGCAACAGTCGAGGTGAGCGCTTTTGCGGGAGAAGACTGGGACGATCTCGTCCGCAGGTGCATCGCCCGCAATCTTTCCGGTATCGAGTGCCTTTCGGGAATCCCGGGAATGACAGGGGCGGCGCCGATGCAGAACGTCGGCGCCTACGGCCAGGAGGTCGCCGGCACCATCGCTGCGGTGCGCGCCATCGACCGCCGCACCCTGCGGAAGGTGGAATTCGCCAACCGGCAGTGTGGTTTCCGCTACCGCAACAGCCGCTTCAAAAGCGAGGACCGCGACTGCTTCGTCATAACGGAGGTGGTTTTTTGTCTCGAGGAAAGAGTCCTGCCGGAACTGCGCTACCGGGAGTTGAGCGACTGCCTCGCCCGCCGCGGCGGCCTCGACGATCTCGAGCCCGGGGAGCCTGCCTCGTCCGCGGTGAGGGCGGCGGTGCTCGAGCTGAGGCGAAGCAAGTCGATGGTGCTCGATCCCGGCGATCCCAATACCCGCTCCGTCGGCTCGTTCTTTCTCAACCCGGTGCTCAGCGAAACGGAGCTCTCCGATCTGCGCCGCCGTTGCCCCGCCGGACCCTCCGGGAAGGAGGGGTCGATCCCGGTCTTTCCCGACCCTGGCGGGCACAAGGTTCCTGCCGCCTGGCTCGTCGAGCGCGCCGGGTTCCGCAAGGGCCAACGCCTTGGGGGGGCGGCCATCTCCGAGAACCACGCCCTGGCCCTGGTCAATCGAAGCGGCGGCAGCGCCGACGTGCTGAAGCTGGCCGCCGCGATTCAACAACAGGTGGAGGACCGGTTCGGCATCCGTCTCGAGCGCGAGCCGGTCGTCCTCTCCCCGGAAGGAGACGTAAAGTGACCGACGTCATAGCCATCCAACACGTTCACTGCGAAACGCTGGGAATCATCGAGGCAGTGTTTGCCGGCAGCGGTCTCAGGCCGCGGCATGTCAAGGTTTTCGAAGAAGAACCGGTTCCCCATGAAATGGAAGGCGCCGCCGGACTGATCGTCATGGGCGGTCCGATGGGGGTGTACGAACAGCAGCGCTACCCCCACCTGAGCAACGAGATGCGTTTGATCGAGAATGCCCTGAAAGAGGAGCGCCCGGTCCTGGGGGTCTGCCTGGGGAGCCAGCTGCTTGCCGCGGTGCTGGGTGCGAAGGTCTACCCGGGCCCGCAGAAGGAGATCGGCTGGTACGATGTGACCCTGGAGGAAACCGCGGCCGGCGATCCCGTCTGGTCACCGGGCTGCGCCGAGTTCGGCAGGCGGTTCACGGCCCTGCACTGGCACGGCGATCAGTTCGAGCTGCCGCGGGAAGCGGTGCGGCTGGCATCGTCGCAGGTCACCGAAAACCAGGCCTTCGCGCACGGCCGCGGCGCCTACGGCATCCTGTTTCACATGGAGTTGTCGGCAAGCTCGGTTGCCGAGTGGACGGACGTGTTCGCCGAGGAGCTCCGCGACGCACATCTCGATGGCGAAGAGATCCGCGCCTCGACCGGAAACCACCTGCCGGCGCTGCACCGGATCGGCCGCTCGGTTTTCACCCAGTGGGCGGGTCTCGTCACCGCGGGCTCCCGAGCCTGACCTGCCCCGGGTATTTCCCTGGGCGGCGGACATCTCCCCTGGGATCCTGAAAGAGACCACGGAAGATCAGGCCTGTGGTTCTCGTTCCGGCGGCGCGGCCCTCGCTTCTACCAGTACTCGAGCGCCTCTTCGAACAACTGCCGCAGCTCCGTTTCGCCGGCAGGTCTCGGCGAAAGTTTGGTGACCCGGTGCTGGGGCAGGGTCCCCTCCACAAGGGCGGGGATGTCGCTGGCGTCGTACCCGAGTGCCCGCAAGCCGTTGGGAATGTCGAGGCACCGCATGAAGTCGACGATGCAGTCGGCGAGCAGGTCACCGGCCTCGGCCGCCCCGGCGCCTTCCGTATCGGCGCCGAGCACCGCGGCCGCTTCGAGATGCCGCTGCGGGCTGGAGCTCGCCGTAAAGCGGAACACCGCCGGGGCGTTGACGATCACCGCGACCCCGTGCGGCACGAGAGGGTGGCCGGTCTCGTATCCCGGCGGCATGTAGTCGCGGACCATGCCGGCGACGGGGTACGACATCCCGTGCGGCAGGTGGACGCCGGCATTGCCGAAACCCATGCCGGCATACGAGGCGGCGAGCAGCATCTGCCCCCGCGCCTCTTCATCTCCGGGGTCGCCGACGGCCCGGGGAAGGAACTCGGCGACCATGGCCAGCGACTCCAGGGCCCATATGTCGCTGATCGGGTTCGCTCCCTGGTAGGAAGGCCGCAACACCGGCCGCGACGGACGCGGGCGCTCGTCGAACGGGATCGCGGTGTACGACTCGAGAGCGTGGCTGAGCACGTCGAGGCCGGTGGCCGCCGCCACCGCCGGGGGCAGGGTGCGGGTATTTTCCGGATCGACGAGCGCCAGCGCCGGTTTCAGACGGCGATGAGCGATGCCGGTCTTCGCCTTCATCTCGGTGAAGTCGAAAATCGCGACTCCGGTCGTTTCGCTGCCGGTTCCGGCCGTCGTCGGGATCGCGATCAGCGGTTTCAGGGGGCCAGGGGCCGGAAGCCCCTTGCCGATCGGCGCGTTGACGTAGTCGAGGAAGTCGGCAGGATGGGAGTCGTAGAGGTTGGCCGCCTTCGCCGTGTCGATGGTCGAGCCGCCGCCGACAGCGACGAAACCGTCGAAGCCGCCGGCCACGGCGAAGTCGATCGCCTCCTTGAACGAGCGGTCGGTCGGCTCGACGCGAACGCGGTCGAAAAGCTGAAAGCGCACGCCGCTGTCCTCGAGGGCGGCCAGGAGAGTGGCGACCGGTGACAGGGAGGCGAGCACCGGGTCGGTGACCACCATCACATTTCCGACCCCCATGTCGACCAGGTCCATGCCGACCTCCGCGGTGATCCCGCGGCCGTAGCGGATGTTGGAGGTGGCCATTTCGAAGGCCGTGTCTCTGTCCATGAGCGCACTCCCGCCGATGGTTTCCAGAATGGGTCGTTTGATTCCTCAGGCAAAATTTCACCCGGGCTTCGAGTCGAGTAAACTGCTTGCGCCTCCCAGTCCCGGGGGCTAAAGTTTGCCGTCCCTGGAAATCACTGAAGAGGAAGCGGGTATTTTCGCATGAGACTGGCCGGAAAATCGGCACTGATCACCGGGGCGGGCAGCGGTATCGGCCGCCAGACCGCGCTGCGCTGCGCACGTGAAGGGGCGGCGGTTGCCGCCGTCGACATCGACGATCGGGCCGGCCCCGAAACCGCGGCCATGATCGCCGGCGAGGCCGGTGGACGCGCATTCTTCACGCGCGCCGACGTTTCCGAGGCGCGGGACTGCCGGCGGATGATCGCCGCGGCAGAGGATGCCTTCGGGCGCCTCGACATTCTGTTCAACAACGCCGGCATCTCCCACCTGGAGGATGGCGGCGCCGTCGACACCGACGAGGCGGTCTGGGAGCAGACGATGAACGTCAACCTCAAGGGCGTTTTCCTGGGCTGCAAGTACGGCATCCCGGCGCTGCAGCGAGCGGGCGGCGGGTCGGTGATAAACACCGCCTCGTTCGTCGCCCTGCTGGGCGCGGCCACACCGCAGATAGCCTACACGGCGAGCAAAGGGGGCGTTCTGGCCCTGAGCCGCGAGTTGGCGGTCGTCCACGCCCGCGACAACATCCGCGTCAACGCCCTGTGCCCGGGCCCGCTGCGGACCGAATTGCTGATGAAGTACCTGGACACCGAGGAGAAACGGCAGCGGCGTCTGGTTCACATTCCGATGGGGAGGTTCGGCGAAGCCGAAGAGATCGCCGACGCCGTGGTCTTCCTCGCCTCGGACGAGTCCTCTTTCGTCACCGGCACCTCGTTCACGGTGGACGGCGGCATCTCGGCCGCCTACGTGACGCCGGAGTGAACGGCCGCCGGCACCGTGCTTCCCTCGATCCTCCCGACAACCGGCCCCGCCTCGATTCCGAACCCCTCCATGGCTCTGGCAAGCGGTAACGCCTCGCCCGCTCGATTCATCCGCGTTACACTAAATCCGCCTCGCCCGACGGCAACCGAGCACACCTCCACCAGGGAGACCATTTAAATGGAAGAGTACTTCAAGGGGATTCCGCAGATTCGCTACGAGGGCCCGGATTCTAAAAACCCGCTGGCCTTCAAGCAGTACGACCCCGAGGAGCAGGTCGGCAGGAAGACGATGGCCGAACACCTGCGTTTCTCCGTCGTCTTCTGGCACACCTTCAAGGGGACGGGCGCCGACCCGTTCGGCGGTCCGGTCTACGACCGCCCCTGGGACGAGGCCTCCGATCCCATGCAGCGGGCGGAGGACACGATGCGGGCCGCCTTCGAGATGTTCACCAAGCTCGGGGCGCCGTTCTACGCCTGGCACGACCGCGACATCGCTCCCGAAGCGGACCGCCTCGCCGAGACCAACAAGCGGCTGGACCGCATCGTCGCCCTGGCAAAGCAGCTGCAGCGGGACACCGGGGTGAAGCTGCTCTGGGGAACGTCGAACATGTTCTCGCATCCGCGCTTCACCCACGGGGCGGCGACCAACCCCGACGCCCACGTCTTCGCCTACGCCGCCGCCCAGGTGAAGAAGGCGATGGAACTGACCAAGGAGCTCGGCGGCGCCAACTACGTCTTCTGGGGGGGACGCGAAGGCTACTCCAGCCTTCTCAACACCGACATGGCCCGCGAGCAGGACAACATGGCGCGCTTCCTCGGGATGGCTGCCGACTACAAGAAGGAGATCGGATTTCGCGGCACCTTGCTGGTCGAACCCAAGCCGAAGGAGCCGACCAAGCACCAGTACGACTACGACGCCGCCACGGTGCTCGGATTCCTGCGCAAGTACGGACTTCAGGATCAGTTCAAGCTCAACCTCGAGGCCAACCACGCGACCCTGGCGGGGCACACCTTCGAGCACGACCTAACCGTGGCCGCGGCCGACGCCATGCTCGGCAGCATCGACGCCAACCGCGGAGATCTGCTCCTGGGGTGGGACACCGACCAGTTCCCCACCGATCTCTACGGCACGACCTACGCGATGATGGTGATCCTGAAGTACGGGGGCATCCGCCCGGGAGGGATCAACTTCGACGCCAAAGTGCGGCGCGGTTCCTTCGACCCGGTCGACCTCTTCCACGCCCACATCGGGGGCATGGACAGCTTCGCCCGCGGCCTGAAGATCGCCCACCGAATCATCGAGGACGGAGTCGTCGGCGACTTCATCAAGGAGCGCTACAAGTCCTACCTGTCCGGCATCGGCAGGAAGATCGCCGCCGGAAAGACGGACTTCTCCGAAATGGAGAGCTATGTCCTGCAGAGGGGGGAGCCGGAGAAACGGAGCGGCCGCGAGGAGATGCTGGAGAACATCATCAACTCCTACCTGTAGGATAGCTGCAGGTGCGGCCGGTCACTGGCGCACGAACTTCTGCACCCGGCCGTCGGTCTGCACCTCGCTGATGTAGAGGTCGCCCCGCGAATCGGTCCAGATGCCGTGGGGACAGCCCTTGAACTCTCCCGGAGTATCGGTGCGCTCGCCCCGGCCCCAGCGGCACAGAAGCTCGCCCTGCAGGTTGAAGATGCTGACGCGCTGGTTCAGCTCGGCGACGTAGACGATGCCGTCGCCGTCGATGTGGATCGTGTCCGGCTCGCTGAGCCCCCCCCACTCCTCGAGGTAATTACCCTCGGTGTCGAAAATCTGGATGCGGTCGTTGGAGCGGTCGCAGACCATGACGCGATCGTCGCGGTCGACGCGGACGCAGTGGGAGAGGTCGAACTGCCCCGGACCGCTGCCCGGCTCCCCCCATGATTTGAGCAGCTCGCCGGCGGACGAGTACTTGTGGACGCGGGCGTTGTCGTAGCCGTCCGATATGTAGAGATACCCCTGCGAGTCGAAAGCGACGTCGGTCGGGCGCCGGAACGGGTCACCATCCGCACCAGGGACCTCGGGTGTGCCGATGGTCAGAAGCTCCTCTCCGGACGGGGACATCTTGCGGACGCAGTGGGTCTCGTACTCCGTGCACCAGAGGTTGCCGCCGGCGTCGATATTCAACCCGTGGGCGGCCTGGGTGTCGAGAGTGCGCCAGCCGTCGAGGAAGTTCCCCTCCCGGTCGAACAGCACCATCGGCACCTCGCTGCGGCTGTAGGCGTACACCCTGTCGTCGGCATCCACGGCTACCGCGGCCACCCATCCGAGCTCGATGTCGGCCGGCACCTGCGGCCAGCCGTCGGCGTACTCGTACACGAAATCACCCGATCCTGCTTTCATGGTCTGGATTCCTCGCTGATGGAAGGAAAAAAACACCGCCGAAGCCGGCGGCGTGGTGGTACGGCGCGAAAAGGGAGGCTGACTTCCCGAAGTTCGGTTTCGAACAACCCGGCGGTCAGCCTGGACGCCCAGACATCATTAGATCAGTTGTCTCTCGGCACCGCCATCATCCGCTCCAGGGAGCGCCGCGCCCCCTCGATCACGTCGTCGTCCATCTCGATCTCGTAGCGCTCGTCGACGAGCGAAAAATACACGTCCTGAAGGCCGGTGACCTTCATGTACGGACAGTGCAGCCGGCAGCCGATACAGCCGTCCGCGGGGACGAACTCCTTGCCGGGATAGCGCTTCTTGAGCTGGTGGATGAGGCCGCTCTCGGTGGCTATGATGAAAGTCTTCGCTTCCGGGTAGCGGCCAACCGCGTCGAGCATGCCGGTCGTCGAGCAGACCTCGTGCGCGGAGGCGACCACGTCCTCGCGGCATTCGGGATGGGCGATGATGACGGCTTCCGGGTACTCCCCCCGGGTGCGATCGACACTGGCCTGGCGCAGCACGTCGTGGGTCGGGCAGACGCCGTCGTAGATCGCAACCTCTTTCTCCGGGACCTGCTCGGCCACCCAGCGGCCGAGGTTGCGGTCCGGGGTGAACAGCACCTTGTCGCTGTCGAGGCTGCGGACCACCGACACGGCGTTGGCCGAGGTGCAACAGATGTCCGACTCCGCCTTCACTTCCGCCGAGGAGTTGACGTAGGTGACCACCGTGTACCCGGGGTACATCTCCTTCCACTCGTCGAGGCTCTCCGGGGTGATCGAGTCGGACAGGGCGCAGCCGGCCCCGAGATGCGGCAGCAGGACGGTCTTGCCCGGGCTCAGGATCTTGGCGGATTCCGCCATGAAGTGAACGCCGCAGAACACGATCAGGTCGGCGTCGGTGCGGCTCGCCTCGACCGACAGTCCGAGTGAATCGCCGGTGAAATCGGCGATATCCTGAACCTCGGGGACCTGGTAGTTGTGGGCGAGGATGACGGCGTTCTTCTCTTCGCGCAGGTGTTCTATCTGAGAGACGAGCTCTTCCAGCGGAAGGTCTGTGTAGTGGTAGTGTCCGGCGACGCCGGTCGTTTCGACTTCGCTCATGATTCCACCTTGGCTCCCGGGTCAGGGGTGATCTCCTCGGTTCCGTTCGGAAATACGCGCCAGAACTCCTTTCGAATCAGTCCCGCGATCGCCGCACTCTTGCTCGAACCGTGGTAGCGGGCCACCGCTTCGAGCATCTCGAAGTCTCTCTCGGTCGCCGAGAAAGTTCTCGATTTCGCCTTTCCGTTCATCGATCTCTTCGTCTTTCGGGTTTGTCGAGGATGTTGCATTCCAAATGAATTTTCCCGGGTTTCCCCGGCCGGAATTAGTTAAAAACCATGCAATAATTGTTAATTTATGAACGCATTAGTGTAACGGTTTCGACACGAAGCTGTCAACCCCCCGGCAATTTCACCGCCTTTACCCGGCTGCCCGGTCTGTGGCCAGAGGGATTGGAAGGCGGGACTTCTGCGTTTCGAGGTCTGGAAATATCAACCCCCCGACACAAGCCCTGCTGTTTCCCAAGGGTTCCTTCGTCAGCGGATTCCGGGGTTTACAGGATCGCGACTGGACTCGGAGCCTCCGGGAATTCAGAGAGCGGCGATGCGAGCCAGGGCCTCTTCGACCGCTTCGCGGTGCTGGAAGGCGGACAGGCGCAGGTACCCTTCTCCGGCGGCCCCGAACCCGGACCCCGGAGTGCCGACGACGTGGGCCTCTTCGAGCAGGATATCGAAGAAGCCCCAGCTGTCGATGCCCTCCGGGGTGGCGATCCACAGGTAGGGGGCGTTGTCGCCGCCGTACACCGCGTACCCGCAGGCGGACAGGCGCTCCTTCATATGCCGCGCGTTCTCCATGTAGAAGGAGATCATCTCCGCGCTGGCGCGGCGGCCCTCCGGCGAGTAGGAAGCGGCGGCCCCCCGCTGCACCGGGTAAGAGACGCCGTTGAACTTGGTGTTGTGCCGGCGAAGCCAGGCGGCGTGCAGGGAGTGGCCTTCCCCCGAGGCGGAGAAGGCGCGCAGCTCTTTCGGGACCACCGTAAAGGCGCAGCGCAGGCCGGTGAATCCGGCGCTCTTCGAGAACGAGCGCATTTCGATGGCGACCTCGCGGGCCCCGTCGATCTCGTAGATGGAGTGCGGAATCCCCGGATCGGAGATGTACTCCTCGTAGGCGGCGTCGAAGAAGAGGACGGCCTTCTCGGCGCGGGCGTACTCGACCCACTCGGCCAGCACCTCGCGCGGCATCACCGCCCCCGTCGGGTTGTTCGGCGAGCAGAGGTAGACGAGGTCGACATGGCCGTCGGGAAGCGGAGGCAGAAACCCGGACTCCGCCGTGCACGGCAGGTAAACCAGGCCGGCATAGCGGCCGTCGTCCCCGGCGGCTCCGGTGCGGCCGGCCATGACGTTGCTGTCGCAGTAGACCGGGTAGACCGGGTCGGTGAGGGCGACGGTGTTGGCGATGGCGAAGATCTCCTGGATGTTGGCCGAATCGCACTTGGAGCCGTCCGAAACGATCACCTCGTCGGCTGCGACCTCGACCCCGGGCGAGGCGTACTCGTGCTCGACGATGGCCTCGATCAGGAAGTCGTACCCCTCGCCCGGGGGGTAGCCGCGGAACGACTCGTCGTGCGCCATCTCCTCGACCGCTTCCTTCATCGCCTCGGCGACGACCCGGGGAATCCCCTTGACCACGTCGCCGATCCCCATGCGGATGACGTCGGCCCCGGGATGCTTCTCCTGGAAGGCGCTGGTGCGGCGCGCGATCTCCGGGAACAGGTATCCGGCGGTGAGCTTCAGGTAGTGTTCGTTGATGAGAGCCATGCCGTGGCCTTTCTTATTTCTGTTCGTTCGTTCATTCGCGGTGAGAGCGAGTTCCAATCTAGGGCCCGGCCCCGAACGGGCTCAAGCTCCGCCGCTCTTCAGGGAAATCCCGAACCTCGATGGACATCAGTTTCTACACCACCGCGGGAGCCGGCGGCTGGAGCCTCGAAGAGTGCGCCGCCTGGGCCAGGGCGCACGATTTCGACTGCGTGCGCCTGACCGACAACGGCGTGCTCGATTCCGACAGGATCCTCACGGAAGGACCCGCCGAGGTGCGGGAGACCCTCTCCGGCCACGACCTCTACCTCTCCTGCATCGCCGCCCACTGCAACCTCCTCGACGACGACGCCGAGGTGCGCGAGCAGCAGTCGCTGCGCCTGAAGAAGGCCTTGCGTTCGGCCGCGGCGCTCGAATGCCCCGTAGTGATCACCGGCAGCGGCGCCCCGGTCAGGAACGGCGTCTTCTACGGCATGTACTCCTCCCCTCCGGGCAACCCGACCGACCGCTGCGACGAGCTCGTCGAACGCTACCGGGAGATGTTCACGCCTATTGCCCGGGAAGCGGAGGAAACCGGGGTCAGGATCGCCCTCGACGTGGCGGTGCGCATGGGCAACATCGGCTGCAACCCGGAGATGTGGGACCGCATCCTCGACGCGGTGCCCTCCGACTACATCGGGCTTTCGTGCGATCCCTCGCACTGGGTCTGGATGATGATCCTGCCGGCCGAGGACGTCATCCGCGAATACGCGGGCAAGTGGTACTTCGCCGACGTCAAGGACTGCGAGGTGAGCCCGCGCATGCTCTACCGCCAGGGCGTCATCGGCAACTGGTGGTGGCAGTACCGCGTGCCGGGCCGCGGCGACCTCGACTGGGCCAGGATCACCGGCGCCCTGGTCGAATCGGGGTACGACTACGTCCTCTGCTGCGAGAACGAGGACCGCGGCATGCCCGGCCTCGAGGGGTTCGCCTACGGCTGCCGGCACCTGCGCCAGTTCCTGCCTCGCAAGGATGAATTCCGCCCACCCGACGGCCCCTGGATGATCCGCTAGTCGGCCGGCTCCGGTTCCGATCCCAATGACCACCTCTTCACCCCACCCGACCGGCGGAGACGACCCCCGCGCCCAGGACTTCATCCGCGCCGCGGTCGCCGAAGACCTGCGCAATGGCCGCTACGACGGCGAAGTAGTGACCCGCTTTCCCCCCGAGCCCAACGGCTACCTGCACATAGGCCACGCCAAGGCCGCGGCCATCGATTTCGGGGTGGCGGCCGATTTCGGAGGGCGTTGCCACCTGCGCTTCGACGACACCAACCCCACCCGGGAGGAGCAGGAGTTCGTCGACGCCATCAAGGAGGACCTGCGCTGGCTGGGGTTCGACTGGGGGGAGCACGAGCACTACGCCTCCGACTACTTCGAGCAACTCTACGAGATGGCCCTCGACCTGGTGCGCAAGGGCCTGGCCTTCGTCGACGACCAGAGCGGCGAGCAGATCCGCAAATCGCGCGGCACCCTGACCGAGCCCGGCTCGGAAAGCCCCTGGCGCAACCGCACGGTCGAGGAAAACCGCGATCTCCTGTCACGCATGCGCGCCGGCGAGTTCGCCGACGGCGAGAAGGTGCTGCGCGCCCGCATCGACATGGCGTCGCCCAACCTCAACCTGCGGGACCCGGTGATGTACCGCATCCGCCACGTCCCCCACCAGCGCACCGGGGACGCCTGGTGCATCTACCCGATGTACGACTGGGCCCACGGGCAGAGCGACTCGATAGAGCGCGTCACCCACTCGCTGTGCGACCTCGACTACGAAAACCACCGCCCCCTGTACGACTGGTTCATCGAGGCGCTCGGGATCTTCCCGTCGCGGCAGATCGAGTTCGCCCGCGGCAACGTCACCTTCACCATCACCTCCAAGCGCCGCCTCTCCGAGCTGGTCGGGAACGGCCACGTCAGCGGCTGGGACGACCCGCGCATGCCGACGTTGTGCGGCCTGCGGCGGCGCGGTTTTCCGCCCGAGGCGATCCGGCGTTTCTGGCAGGAGGTCGGAATCGCCAAACGGGTCAACAACGTCGAGGTGGCCCTGCTCGAGCACTGCGTCCGCGACCATCTCAACAAGGTGGCGCCGCGCGTGATGGGGGTGCTGAACCCGCTCAAGGTGGTGATCGAGAACTACCCGGAAGGGGAGAGCGAGGAGCTCGAGGCGGTCAACAACCCGGAGGACGAGTCGGCCGGAACCCGCATGGTGCCGTTCTCGCGGGAGCTCTACATCGAGCGCGACGACTTCATGGAGGACCCGCCGAGGAAGTTCTTCCGCCTCGCCCCGGGGCGGGAGGTGCGGCTGCGCTACGCCTACTACATCACCTGCAGGGAAGCAGTGAAGGAGGGCGGCGAGGTAACGGAGCTGCGCTGCACCTACGACCCGGCCACCCGCGGCGGCGGCTCCCCGGACGGGCGCAAGGTCAAGGCGACCCTGCACTGGGTCTCGGCGGGGCACGCCGTCGGCGCCGAGGTGCGGCTCTACGACCGCCTGTTCCAAACCGAGGACCCGACCGCGGTGCCGCCGGGCGGGGACTGGCTGGACAACCTGAATCCCGACTCGCTGCAGGTGCTGAACGGCTGCTGCCTCGAGCCATCCGTCGCCGGGAGCAGCCCGGGAACCGGCTTTCAGTTCGAGAGATTAGGGTATTTCTGCGTCGACCCGGACTCGCGCGACGGGCGCCTGGTCTTCAACCGCACCGTGACCCTGCGCGACGCCTGGGCCAGGATCTCCGGCAGGAAGTAACCGGTTCTACAGCCGGCTCGGTCCGTCCGGCAATCCGCACCCCCGCAACTTTTTCGAGGTCATCAGCCGGATTCAGTAGCACGAGGGCCTCCAACTCGAAGTGAATCTTCGTTGAGACGCCAATCTTCACAAAGGAGATCTGGACCCTACTATCGGATGAAGGCTACCGGGCAATACAGCTGGCGCTCCTGCTCCGGCCAGAATCAGGAGAGATAATTCAGCGTACGGGTGGATTGAGAAAACTGAGATGGAAATTGCCCCATGCTGGCAAACGGGGCGGTCTTCGTGTGATCTACTATTGGGACAAGCCGGCCGAGATTCTTTATATGCTTTGGGTGTATCGCAAGAGCGGACAGGACGATCTCACCCCTCAACAGTGTAAGCTGCTTAGTAAACTCGTAAAGGAGTATCTGGCATGAATGAGCGCGACTTTGACCAACTTGTAGCCAGCGTCAAGCAGGCCGGAGCGATCAAGCGCGGCAAGTTGAAGCCAGGACGCACGATCCAGATGGACCCCGCCGATATCCGACTGATCCGACAAAAGCTGGATAAATCGCAATCTGAATTTGCCCTGATGATTGGCGTAAGCGTCTCTACCTTGCAGAATTGGGAGCAGGGACGCCGCCGTCCGGAGGGTCCTGCCCGAGCTCTGCTCAAGATTGCTTCGGAAAATCCCGAAACCGTGGCGCGATCATTAAGCGCTTGAGAAACCGCGCAACCCCACCCCCGGCGCGGTGCTGATGGCTCGCTAAGCGGCGTACGTGGGTCTTTACAACACCGCGACAGCGATTCCCTGAGATCGACCGCTCGAAGCCCAACTCCGGCAGGAAGTAACCTAGGCTTAGCTCTTGCCCCGGGAAGACCACTCCTTCTCCAGGGCCCGCTCCTTTTCCTGGAGACTCTCTGACTGTCCTGCTCGGCGGTGGAACCAAAGTGCCCCAGCAAAGGGATATCGAGGATGCCCGTGAGCTCTGGCAGGAGTACAAGCGTCGCAAGCAACAGGAGATATGACCATGCCGCTTACCCGTGACTTCAAGGAGACTGTGCAGACCCGCGCTGAGCGCGACCTCGGCTTTCCGAGAAGGGTTGCTGAAGGAAGGCATCGAGTGCCTGCTTGCGGGGGACGTCGATACCGGCAAGATCGTACTGCGTGACTACATCAACGCCACAATCGGGTTCGAGGAGCTTGGCTCCCTCACGAACAAGCCGCCCAAGAGTCTGAGCCGGTCTCAACGCCTTACTTGATCACCCGACAAACATCGCGATCGAAGAAACACGTAACCTCACGTATCGAGATGTTGTCGAGATCTTCGTCTTGGGGACACTACATGCGCGTGGCAAGCACGCCGGTCAGCTCCGCGATCTGAGGACAACGGCTTTCTTTCCAATTCTGGAGACCTACTTCTCGACCGCCGTTGGCGCGCTACTGCGGCCCGTTCCGGAATTGCAGGACATAAACGAAGCGGCTCTCGCCCAGTGTTGCATCACGGGCGCGGACTCCACATAACTGGTGCCTGCCGCCCGCTTCGCGGCCACTGGCCAAGACGGTCTCCGACCGAACCGCTGAGTTCGGTAGGAGTGAGCCAGTTGGGAGGCTGCTCGACGCCTGGGCCTCTCCGGCAGGAAGTAACCGGAGCTAGCTCCCACCCCCGGAAGACCACTCCTTCTCCAGGGCCCGCTCCTTTTTCCTGGAGACCCCCCCGAGCACCCCCACCGCGGCCTGCAGCCGCGCCCGCGTCAGGTCGATGTCGAGCAGGACGATCGACTCGTACAGGGGCGGCCCGACCGGCCGTCCCATAAGCGCGGTAAACATCGGCCGGGTCACCTCGCGCACCGGCCACTCCCAGAACGAGCTCACCCCATGAACCGCCGCCTCGACCGCGGAGACATTCCAGGGCGATACCTCCTGAAGCGCCCAGACCGCGGTCAGCAGCATCTGCGCCGCCTCGGCGGGCTGCCGCTTTTTAGGCACGAGATCCTCCGCCGGCGGCTCCACCTCGCGCGCAAAGAAGAAGGAACAGGCCGGCATGAAGTCGCCGAGGGTCTGCATGCGCGGCTGCATCAGGGGGATCATCTCGCGGATGAAACCGTCGTTCAGGGCCCATTCCTTCAGGCGATCCAGCAGCTCCCCGGCGGTGAGATCCTCGCGTATGTAGCGGCCGTTGAGCCAGCTCAGCTTCTCGAGGTCGAACACCGAGCCGCCGAGGTTGACCCGCCCGAGATCGAAACGGTCGACCAGCTCGAACAGCGGGAATTTCTCCTCGCCCCCCTCCCCCGGCGGATAGGCCATCAGCGCCAGGTAGTTGAGCAGGGCCTCCGGCAGGTACCCGGCGCGGCGGTAGAAGTCGATGGAGGTCGGGTTCCGCCGCTTCGACATCTTGGAGCGGTCCGGGTTGAGCAGCAGCGGCAGGTGGGTGTGCTCCGGAGGGTCCCAGCCCAGCCAGTCGTAGAGGAGCAGGTGTTTCGGCGTCGACGGAATCCACTCCTCGCCGCGGATGACGTGGCTGATCTCCATCAGGTGATCGTCGACGACGACGGCGAGATGATAGGTGGGGAACCCGTCCGACTTCAGCAGCACCTGGTCGTCGAGGCCCGCCAGGTCGAACGGGATCTCCCCGCGCAACGTGTCGGTGACCGTTACCGATCCCTCGCGCGGGGTCTTCATGCGGATCACGTGCGGAGGCCCGGCGTCGATTCGCTTCCGCGCCGCCTCGGTCGACTGCTCGCGCTCCGCCTCGTACGGGGCCGGCTCGCCCGAGTTCTTGCGCTTCCGCCAGGCGGCCAGCTCTTCGGGGGTCGTGAAGGAATAGTAGGCGCAGCCCTGGTCTACGAGCTGCTTGGCGTACCCCGAGTAGACCTCGATCCGTTCGCTCTGCCGGTAGGGACCGCGCGGCCCGCCGAGGTCGGGGCCCTCCTGCCACTCGATGCCGGCCCAGCGCAGCGCCTCCATCAGGCGCCGCTCGTGCTCGTCGGAGGACCGCGCCCGGTCGGTGTCCTCTATGCGCAGCACCAGCTCGCCGCCGTGGCGACGGGCGAAGGCCATGTTGAACAGGGCGATATAGGCGGTGCCGACGTGGGGGGCTCCGGTCGGCGAGGGGGCTATGCGAACGCGGACGGCTGACACGATTCGGTTGTCTCCGGGGGGGGGGGGGGGGGGGGGGGGGGGGGGGTAGGGGTCTGGAATGGGTTTTATGTGTCAGGAAGATACAAGCGGTTCGAAGATGTCGCTTCAGGCCAGGTCATTGCGGTCGAGAATCGAGCACGGGTGGGCAATGGCATGAGAGACGCGCCCCATACATCGGTCGGGTCACCTCGCGCAACGGCCATCCAGCATGACCCGCTGGTACACCTCCACCACCTGAATCACTTCCCGGCATTCGACCCATTCCACGCCGCCGTAAGCCTAGTGGCTGCTGGAGCCCAGGATGACGGTAAACCCAAGCCAAGTCGAATTCGCAGGCCAAGGTCTCTGGTGAGGACCCTGCCGGAAATTTGCCCCACATTCCTCCCTTCGGGCGCCAAGAAAGGGTGCTCCCTCCTCAATGCCCAGGAGGCTTGGGCCCCAGACTTGCAGTAGAGTCACCCCCTCCTATCTTCCAATTTCTCCACCTCATAGGGTAGCAGCACCGGTTTGAGCTTCATCAATAGAGATCATTCGTGCACTACTTCTCAAACCCCTCCTGAGGAACTGGGACCGATACAGCCCCATTTATGGAGGAATCCACTAATGCCCATACAGAGTCTGAATGACTGGCAAACGGAAAGCCTTAGGCTCTCCGCGTTCACTCTCGAACCCTTAGCGCAAACAGCAAGCTTCTGGGAGCAATTGGTGGGCACACCACCAGAAGCAGTAAATCACAGGCCGCGTGAGCGCTCAATGCAGGAAGAGGGCCCCCATTTGACCGGAAGGTTGAGCGTTCAAGCAAACCCTAATCGGATAGACTGGAGGTTGAGTCAGGATCCCTCAAACCCTGCCAATGAGTTCCCGGTTGCGGGAGGGTATGAGGACCTACAGAAGGATTTTCGCGAACTGATGCATCAATGGATCGTGCGCTCGTGCCCGCCCACTCAAAGGCTCGCCTTCGGTGCCGTGCTATTGTTCCCCGTTCAGGATCCAGCTGAGGGAAACAAGATTCTCACCGAGTTGCTTCCCGCACTCAAGATCGACATGGATATGCACGATCTTCTATACCGAGTTAACCGACGCCGCCATTCTCGCACAATAGAGGGCGTAGAACTCAATCGCCTGTCAACATGGTCAATTGCGAGTATTCTGGAAATACGAGTAGAGGTGCAAGGCTCTGAACGAGTGGAGTCTACAGTCACCGGAAATGTCTGTCGCTTAGAATTAGACGTCAATACTGCTCCGCAGCCCACGCAAAGAATCGATGACTTAGCAGGCATTTTTGAAGAGCTCGTTGACTTGGGAAACGAAATTGCTGCCAAGGGGGACGTTGCATGAACAGCGGTGTCTTGTCATTTGAGGATCTCACTAGTCCCGCGTCTCTAGACTGCCCTGCCAACACTGAGACGCAGCCTAGGTATGGGATTGACCACGATGATTCGCCTGATAGTTGGACTAGAATAGAAAGGCTGTTTTCCTCCGCGCCGCGTACCGATCGCTCCCAGAAGGCCATGGTAAAATACTACTTCGGATCCGAGCGCAAGGGCACTTACTTGCCCCTCTTTGACAGGCAGCCAGGAGTCAATTCGACACGCCATGTCGTCCAGTCGCAGGCTGCCACGGAACACCTTTTTTGTTCAGCCGACTATCACAATTACCTCCTACAACCACAAACGGCGACTGTTCGACTGCCTCCCGAGCTTCTAGATGATTCTTTATGGACTATAGTCGAAATTGCCAACCTGAAAGACGTGTTGCATTCCCCCGCTGCTGGCGCCTCAGACAACCAAAGGAGTCATGACTTCCTCGGCGTCTTAGCACCTGATTTTATAGTATCCAATTTAGATCGCTTATTCTCGGCCGCCCATGATGAACAATTCGAGGCTGGGGTGGAGAGCCGCTTCTCAACCGGCCTCCAGCAGCTTTTTCAGACCGACCCGGTCGACGTACTTGATTATCTGAGGCTACGGTTAATTAAAGGCGGTGCCTCTCCAGAGGTAATGTCAGAAATGCTGGAGTGGGTCTCGCGCCGAGAAGCAAGGCCTTTACGCGAAACCGTTGTTAATTTGCTATCCCTCGGGCTTTGTAATGGGTCTCCACTGGTCCGAGATGCTGCCGCCTTGGGCTTGGCTTACCTCGAAAGAAGTGCTGCTATAGGACTCCTTAGGCAGGCTATTGAGAGCGAGGGTGTGCCGGAACTACGTGAGGACCTCACTGACCTAGTCGGCTCGCTGGAGTTGGAGTATCCGTGGCAGTCGTCCTCAGGAAGCTAAGTCAGAAACGACATTGGGATGACATGGAGTGGCTTGAACAGGGAGACACTCAAGCCGATGTCGTGAAGTGCCTGTATCCCGCGAACAATAAACTGTCAGTCTACATTCTGGATCGTCCCGCTCGACAAATGGAGAGAGTAGTCGCGGCATTGGCACTAACTCGAGATCACTTGGCTCACATGGATCTAGCCGTAATTCCAGATAGCATCCTTGAGGATTGCGACATACGGGCAGCCAGCAAGGAAGGAGATACGCCGGACCCTGGCGTCAACCAGTGGCATATAGATCTTGTTGAACTATCTATTGCCAAGATTGCCCGATTTGCTGGCGCCATCAAGACCCAAGCACGAATAAAACGCTTCAATGACAAGGAGGTTGCCCAGGCAATCGGACAATCCGTGACCTCAAATTTCATCAGTAAAGAGAATGTCTCCAAAGAGATGGCACAGTCCCTAAGGAAACGCAACGTTTCTCTACCGCTTCCTTAGCCCGAATTCGCTGTCCCACCAAGCTTTTCTATCGTGGTAAGTCCGGGGGTTTTTTCCATTCCCCGTAGGGAACAGGACCTGAAGTAGCCTTAGCATTTGACATACCACCCCCCTCTCCAGCCACGGCCATGCGGTCCTCGTCAGCGCCGCTAGCGTGGGGAGCGTTTCCCGCCAGCTGCCGCCGCCGAGGCGTCAGGAACGTCCAGACCTTCGATCAGGCCCACCTCGCCGTCAGGCCGATGCGGCTCCACCGAGCCCATGACCCCTGACCCACTTGCTGGCCCTTGTTGGGTGACTCTAGCCCCCGGGCGCTCCTTCCGCTGATTGAGCGCGATGCTAACATGTTCCCCGCCTACCTCCGTGACGGGGGCCTCGGAATCAGCGGCAACGAAATACAACGCCGCCCCAATTTGTCCGGGGCCGCCCAACGCTATCTCCACCGTATCGGCGCGGATTTAGAAGACCTCTTCCACCACGTCCTCGCCACCCTCCACGATCCCGCTTACCGCAAAGCCAACGCCGGGGCGCTCCGCATGGAATGGCCACGCATCCCGCTGCCGGGCTGGCCCGATGGCGAAGCTGACGGCGCACCAGAGGCACTCGCTGCATCAGCGGCACGGGGCCGCGAACTGGCACGCTTGCTCGATCCCGACACGCCGGTTCCCAGCGTTACCCAAGGCGCATTGCGCCCGGAGGTCGCCGCCATAGCTGTGCCCTCCACCACCGACGGTCGCAACATGACCGGCGACGACTTCGCGAATACAGCAGGGTGGGGCCACTACGGAACCGGCGAAGCGGTGATGCCGGGACAGGGCCGCATCGTCGAACGCGAGTACACCCCGGAGGAACGCGCCGCGCTCGGTAATTCAATAACCACCCTCGGCGCAAGAACTCTGGACGTCTATCTGAACGACCGCGCTTTCTGGCGCAACGTCCCCGCTGCGATCTGGGGCTACAAGCTCGGCGGCTACCAGGTGCTCAAGAAATGGGTGTCCTACCGGGAACGCGATGTGCTCGGGCGGGCGCTGTCACCGGAGGAAGTGATGTACTTTGCGGAGATGGCGAGGAGAGTTGCGGAGCTGTTGTCATTGGCCACTCCTGCCCCCCCTGCTGCAGCCGGCGCATGGCCGATACGGCGGCGCGCCGGGTCGACGATGTGCTGCCCCGGGTGCCGGTGCGCCAGTGGGTGCTCAGCTTTCCGAGGACACCTGTCCGGTCACTGGCATTCTCAACAAGGTCATCCAGCACCTGCTGACAGCACAGTATGTCGACGAAATGTGCCGGCGCGGTCCCTTATTTCTTCTTGGGCGGCTATCGGGTAGGCGGCAGCGAGAATAACGCTTTGGTTGACGGTTTTTTTAGAGAGCGGGGATATTGACGAACCCTGTGCAAGCACTTCTCAATCACCCAATTCCATCTGCACATGCTGGATATGCTCATAACCCGGAGAGGTGCGAATCGGCTGCCGCTGAGCCAACACCTCCACCCGCCCCCCATCACACGCAAAAGCATACCTCCCAGCCTCCGGCAACACGAACCAACTCGCACCCGCCCCGTCCCCCCGAATCCCGAACGGCACTACACCCTGTCCCTCCAGCGCCTTAACAAAAACCTGGGCCCCAGCCACCGGCTCACCACCTCGTGACACATGCACGATCACCTCGGGCACCCGCGTCTCCGCCAGCGGTCCTACATCCCTGCCCGTAACCCCGCGGAACATCTCACGCGACCACTCCCATGTGGACGTGCGGCGTGACAGCGGCTCCTCGGGATCACACCAGTTGAGGTACAGCGCCGCCTTTCCCCAGGCCTCCTGTGTCCCCTCGCCAAACGGATCGATGCGCGCGTCAAGTCCCGATTGCGACGGCCAGGTGATCTGAGGATGCACGGGCGCTGACAGATTGCCCGTGTTCTCATTATAGAAGCCTTTGCCATCCTGGTCGATCAGGTAGAAAGTCTGCAGGCCGTGAATCTTCCGTTCGGGCATACTCTCCAGAAACTCGGGCCAGTCCTCCCCCTCCTGCATGGGCGGCGCCTCGTCATAGTCCCACGTCGGCCGCCCGAAAATGCCCGCCTCACCGACGCGGATCGGCTTTACCGGCATCTCCGGGTTCGTGCGGATAAAATGGATCGCCTCCTCGATATGCTCCTTGTCGCTGAACAACCGGTAGGTATCGACCAGTTCGGGTGAGTGACTGGTGACGTCGTACGTGACCTCCCTCATGCGGGTGTCATCCAGCTCCTGCGCCCGCCGCAGCAGAGGGATTCCGAACCTCGGTTCCCGCGAGTCAGTCACATCCCAAAACAGAATGCTCGGATGATTGCGGTCGCGCCGGATCCAGGTCTCGCAGATCGCCAGGTTGTTCTCGAGCACAAGATCCAGCTCCGCCCCCTCCAACTCTTCGTTCACCTGACCCGTGGCCACGCAGAAGTTGGACGACACCACGAAGACACCCAGCTCGTCAGCCACATCGTAGAGCAGCGGCGGCGGATCGATGCGATGGTTCTCGACGACACTCATGTTACCGTCAGCCAGATCCAGCAGTTTCCGCGTCATCCACTGCCGCTCGTGCACATAGGGGAGCGAGTGATCACCCCACAGCATGAGCTGTTGCCCATTCAGCAGCAGTCGCTCCCCTTCCGCCCACACCTCCCTGAATCCGAAGCGCTCGACCCGCGTGTGCATCGGCGTCGCCTCGTCGGCATGGCGCAACGCCGCCTGCAGGAAATACAGCACCGGCTGCCCGTAAGGCGGACTCCCCCAGAGCACGGGATCCCCCCACGGCAGGGCCACCCGCACGACCTGCTTTTCCCCGGCTTCGAGCCCGACCTCTTGCGTCGGCAGCTCGAGCTCGACTCCTCCGTCCCGCGTCACCACCAGATCCAGAACGGCCGAGGCACCCGCCGAATTCTTATTGCGCACCGTGACGGCGACTGTGAGCGTTTTCTCTCGCACCGACGTCATCACGTAGAGATCCTCGATGAGCAGCCGCGGCTCCAGTCGCAGCCACACATCCCCCTCGACCCCGATGGTGCTGGAACCCGTCTGCCACGTGAAGGTATCGAGCGCGATCGCCACCCTTTCGCTGACCTCGTCGAGGTCGGGATGGGCATAAGAGCCCGACGAGTTGTGCGTGTAAATCATCAGATCATACTCGCCGCCCGCCTCCACCAGTCCACGCAGCTCGACCCGCCACAGCGTCCGCATACCGAAATGCTCGCCCACCACCCGATCCCCCAGATAGACCCGCCCGTAATGCCTTACCCGCGCCAGATCGAACACCGGGTCACTGTCGTGAAGATCCCACTGCTCCGGCACGCGCAGCGTTGTGCGATACCAACCTGATACCGGCGGATCGTTTTCGAATTCCCTCGATCGATGCGGCACCCGCACCCGCTGCCAGTCACTGTCAGCCGGTGGCGACCCGTCTGTTCCCTCGCTGAACTGCCACTCGCCATTGAGTAGCAGAGAGCTGTTTCCCGCGGGGTGCTCCAGTGAGAATTGTTCCAAAACCAGGCTCTCCTTGCGCAGGGATTGATTCAACGACCCGTGTGGCCTCAATAACGAGCGCTGTTCCGCGCCGCCTCGGTCGACTGCTCGCGCTCCGCCTCGTACGGGGCCGGCTCGCCCGAGTCCTTGCGCTTCCGCCAGGCGGCCAGCTCTTCGGGGGTCGTGAAGGAATAGTAGGCGCAGCCCTGGTCTACGAGCTGCTTCGCGTGTTCGGTGTAGTGCGGGATCCGTTCGCTCTGCCGGTAAGGACCGTGCGGCCCGCCGACGTCGGGGCCCTCCTGCCACTCGATGCCGGCCCAGCGCAGCGCCTCCATCAAGCGCCGCTCGTGCTCGCCGGAGGACCGCGCCCGGTCGGTGTCCTCTATGCGCAGCACCAGCTTGCCCCCGTGGCGGCGGGCGAAGGCCATGTTGAACAGGGCGATGTAAGCGGTGCCGACGTGGGGGGCTCCGGTCGGCGAGGGGGCTATGCGAAGGCGGACGGCTGACACGATTCGGTTGTCTCGGTGGTCGTTGGTCTGGAATGGGTTGTATCTGTCAAGAAGATACAAGTCCAGACTGACTCCTTGTTCATTGCATCGAGCGGGTGAGCGACTTCGACGGACCTGCTGTGCGAGTTGCTAATGGATGGGTCGTTAAAAATTCGCAGCTCTGACCTTAGGCTTCGCCGCATAACCCCGCTGGCGATATTGTCGCCAGTCCGACACCCCGAAAGGGGCGTTCCTTTGTTCTTTCCTCCCAGGCGGCCAGCTCTTCGGGGTCGTGAAGGAATAGTAGGCGCAGCCCTGGTCGACGAGCTGCTTCGCGTATTCTGAGTAGACCTCGATTCGCTCGCTCTGCCGGCAGAGACCGTGCGGCCCGCCGACGTCGGGGCCTTCCTGCCACTCGATGCCAGCCCAGCGCAGCGCCTCCATAAGACCCAGCTCGTGCTGGTCGGAGGACCGCGCCCGGTCGGTGTCCTCTATGCGCAGCACCAGCTTGCCCCCGTGGCGGCGCGCGTAGGCCATGTTGAACAGGGAGATGTAGGCGGTGCCGACATGGGGGGCTCCGGTCGGCTAGGGGGCTATGCGGACGCGTACGGCTGACACGATTCGGTTGTCCCGGGGGCTAGGGGTCTGGAATGGATTTTATGTGTCAGGAACCTATCTCAAAATCACAAAATTTAATCTTGAGTTCTGATTGATGATAATGTATCATTATTTATATGGTTACTTTGACCGACAAGCAATGGGAGCGAATCCGTCATCACTTTCCTGAAGAACATCGTCCCAAAAGCCATCCGGGCCGCAAACCAGTTGCCACACGTGAGGTTCTTGAAGCCGTCCTTTGGATTCTCAATACCGGTGCCCAATGGCACATGCTGCCGCAGGGCTATCCGAACTACAAAACGGTGCATCGTCGCTTTCAAAATTGGTGTCGCAACGAGGTGCTGCGCGATGTTCTCATGGACTTGGCCAATACCCTTCACGAGCAAGGGGACCTGGACGAATCGGAAGCTTTCATCGACGGCATGTTCTCGGCGGCCAAGGGTGGAGGTGGCCGATATCGGCCACAGCAAGCGAGGTAAGGGGGTGCGGGTCATGGGGATCGTGGACGGCAATGGGCTTCCCTTGTCGGTGAGCACGCATGCAGCGAACCATCATGAAGTGACGCTGGTTCAGTTGACCCTTGACTTTTACCTGATCGAAGACCAACCTGACAACTTGATCGGTGACAAAGCGTACGACAGCGATTCGTTGGATGAAGAACTTAAGAAAGACGGGATCGAGATGATCGCCCCGCATCGCCAGAATCGGACCAAGAAAAAGACTCAGGATGGACGGCGATTGCGGCGTTATGTGCGGCGTTGGATGGTTGAGAGATTCTTTGCTTGGCTTCAATGGCAGCGTCGAGTGATCACTCGCTGGGAATTGTATCCGGAGAATTTTCTTGGCTTCGTCCAACTTGCATCCATTTTGATTTTACTTAAACAATTTCAATTTTGAGATAGGTTCAGGAAGATACAAGCGGTTCGAAGATGTCGCTTCAGGCCAGGTCACTGCGGTCGAAGAACAAGCACGGGACGGCGCCGGCAGAGTGCATCCGGTCCGCGCCAGTGGGTCTGCTCGCGTTTCGCCGTCTCCCCGCACCACACCGGCAGACGGCTAGCTGCGCGCCTCCCGGGGAGGCTCGTGGAGGCAGGCCGTAAAAGGTCACCCGCTACGCCCACCGCTCGGCGATCCTGCCCGGCCGACAGAAATGACCGCCTACGGTTTCCGCCTCGCCCTGGGGCCGACTCGTTTGACTCGGCGTGGAGCCGCGCTGCCTCCGCGACTCCAAGTTCCCAAAATAGGAACCATTCGTCCCTGATCTTGCCTAGAATGGGTATTTTTCTCGGAATCGCCCAATAATACCAGAAATTTTCCTCATGTTGGACTCGTTTTTGCAGATATATTGCTGTATTCTATCTGCAACCTTTCTCAAAAAGAGCAGGACAGAAAATGGCGAGGAGGACAACAGGAGGGGTTGGAATGAGCACTAGTATCGAATTGGGCAGGTACCTTGCCCGCCTTAGGGTGAGAGCCGGCCTCAAGCAAAATGAACTTGCCCAGAAGGTAACTTGGAGTGCAGCGGTTCTCTCTCGCGTAGAGTCAGGCGATCGGCCGGTGTCCACGGAGGATCTCAACTCCATCTTAGAGGCAATCGGCACCGAAGAAGCACTAGGATTCCGAAAGAGAGCTGGGCGAGATTGGAAGATCACACGAAGGCCGCCGCTTGGACACCCGGACGAGCAGCTCCTGTGGGAGGCAGAGAAGGCCCTTCAGCGCATAGAGGAGCTAAGGGAAATGCCGGACATCCGAAACGTATTCATAAGGCGATTGGAGGCATTCCGCGATGAACTAAGTGGCGCCGCACAGCTTGTCTTGGATACAGAGCATAGCGTCGCATTTTTCGGAAACATCGGAGTAGTTAAATCCACGGCCATTTGCCGTGTAGCTGACCTTGAGGTAAAGGCACGAACGCCCGTGCTTGAAGTCGGTGGCGGAGGAGTGACCATTTGCGAAGTCCATCTCGTACGAGGACCTCACTATGGAATTGCGGTGGAGCCCATGGGGGAAAACGAGCTCCGCAGAGAGGTCGTTGAGTTCGCCCATTTTCTCAAAAGCTCGAAGGAGACGTCTAAAGAGGAAGAAGCGGGAGACATAGACTCTCACGGAACCTCAAAGGAGATAGAACGAGCGATTCGAAACATGAGTGGGCTCACTAGACAGGTCAGAAGAGAAATCAGACCTAACGGCAAGCAAGCTCGGATAGTCATAGATCCGGCAAGAAACCTAGCTGAGACCACAGATCCGAGCGCCCTGGTCGTGGAAATCTTGACAAGAATGGCTCTTCACAAGAGAACGAGGCGTGAACTCTGGTATTCAGAGACCTCTGGGGAAGAGCCGCTTCTGTGGCTGAAGAAGAACTTTGAGCAGGTGAACAATGGGAGACATCTGGAATTTACCATACCAAGGCGAATTGAAATTTCCGTCCCTCAACCCATCCTTCAGGACGAAAAGTTGTCCATCCGTATCGTGGATACCAAGGGTATTGATCGGACAGCCGAGCGTCGGGATTTAGAAGACCACTTCAACGCTCCAAATACAGTTGTGGTCCTTTGCACGTCCTTTAACGACTCGCCTGCAACATCGGTGCAACAGCTCTTAGAAAGAGCCAAGAGAGGACGTATTTCCAGTTTGGAGACTAAGGCGGCAGTTCTAGCTTTGCCCCGGAGGGGGGAGGCTTTGGCCGTGAAGGATGATGCGGGTTTTTCTGCTGAGACTGTAGACGAGGGATACCAACTAAAGGAGGACCAAGTCAAGCTCCGTCTTGAGGCCCTGAAAATCCCAACCATGTCAATCGAATTCTATAATGCTCTTGAAGACGAGCCGATCCGCCTCAGGGACTTCTTGCTAAGGTTGGTCAATGACCTCCGGGAAGTCCACCGGAGGAACCTAAGGGAAGCGATAGACGGACCCAATGATCTTGCACAGAATTATCAGGAGACACAAGTCCAAGAAATACAACAACAGGCCGGTAGACGTCTGATGGTTTGGGCGAAAGAAAACCAGGAAATCGGCTCCTTTTCTAATTCCCTCCAAGATGGCTTGCTCCTGGCAATCAATAGTGCGCATGCTAGTTCACTCCACGCAAGCGTTCGTCGCCAAGGAGAATGGTACAACCTTGATTATTCTCACCAACTCGGCTATGGCGGTGCTCGGGCAGTGGCTGCAGATGCTGTAGGATCTAAACTAATGAACTTTGAGACCATTGTAGAAAACCTCCTCAGGGATCCTGATTTGAGGGAGGCATACAGCTTGGTTCGGCAGTCACGGCATATCGTCAAATCTGGGACTGAAGTTCTTCTGCTGAAGTGTCAACAGCTAGGAACTACGATTCATGCCGTACAGATGAAACGGGATGGAACATTCTGGGTGACCTGCGATGATGAATGGGGACAAGGACCAGGGTATCGGGTTCGAGTATCGAAGCATCACCGGGATTAGTTTGAGGAAGCTGGCAACCTCAAGGCAAGCACTCTTGTTGAGCTTGTCAAAAAGGAGTGGCTGAGGACCTTGAAGCGCTTGGAATCAATTCTCGATGCTCCGGAGGCAGGGGATTGAATGATTGAATGGGGCCCGCTTTCGTGTGGAATGCGGGGCACTCAGGCCAATCCTGCGACCATCGGATGGCCTCGTGCAGAATTAGCTCAATGTACTGTAAATCAAGGACTTTTTCGCGAAACCGCTCCATATCAATCAAGGAAAGGGAGGCTTTAGATATGCCATTCCAGACCCCCATTACAATTAGGAAAACCCTCCTAGCAATCGAACGAAGGGAGTATGTGCTGCCGGCCATCCAACGGGAATTCGTGTGGTGGTCGGAACAAATTGAATGTCTTTTCGACAGCATGATGCGAGGATATCCGATAGGCTCCTTTCTGTTCTGGAAAGTCAAGCGGGAAAGCATCAAAAAGTACAAGTTCTACGATTTAATGCTCGCTTACCACGAAAAGGACAACCCCCATTGCACGTCTATCGGGGCGCTAACACGAGATGAGGTCACTGCAGTGCTCGACGGCCAGCAACGCCTGACGGCCCTGAACATCGGACTGCGTGGAAGCTACGCCTATAAGCTTCCGCGCCTCCGGCGGAACAATCCACTTGCCTTTCCCACCCGGCATCTATACCTAAACATTCTCGCCAACGCAGAGGAAAACGAGCAAAATATGCAGTACGATTTCCGCTTCCTGACCAGCGACGAAAGTGACGAGCAGGACGAAACTCATTGCTGGTATCCCGTAGGAGACGTCCTAAACGCCGAGGACGCGGTAGACCTCAATGATTTCCTCCTCGATAGGGAACTCGGCAATCAACGCCGTCCGCTCAAGGTCCTTGCCAGACTTCACAAGGTAGTGCACACCGATCTGGTTATTGCGCACTACGAGGAAGAGGACCAGGACCTCGACAAGGTCCTGGACATTTTCATTCGTACGAACAGCGGCGGCACGCCGCTTAGCTATTCCGACATGCTCATGAGCATGGCCACGGCTCAGTGGGATCTGGACGCCCGCGAAGCAATCCACGGGACGGTGGACGAAATCAACGACATTGGGAAGGGGTTTGGATTTTCCCAAGATTTTCTGCTTAAAGCTGGGCTGGTGCTCGCAGGTGTCGGCAGCGTGCGTTTCAGGGTCACTAATTTTAATCGGAACAACATGAAGCTTCTTGAAGAGCGCTGGGAACCGATTACGCAAGCCGTCCGCACGGCCGTTGAACTGGTGGCGAGGTTCGGTTTCTCCCAAGGCAGTCTCAGTGCAAACAACGCGGTCCTGCCTATCGCCCACTATTTATATCGGCGATCCACACCGAGGGGATTCCTCTCTCATGTCTCCCATCGCCAGGATCGCGACGCTATCCGAAGGTGGCTTGTACGGTCACTACTCAAGCGCGGAATCTGGGGCAGCGGACTAGACTCCCTGCTCACAGCGCTCAGGAGCGTTATTGATACGCACGGGGGCGAGGCGTTTCCGTCGGCTCAACTGGAAGCCACGATGCGGACGCGAGGCAAGAGCCTTACGTTTGAGGAAGAAGAGATTGAGGATCTAGTGGAATCGAAGGATCGTACGTTGGCACTACTGACCCTTTTGTACCCTTTCGTGGATCTGCAGAACAATAGGTTTCACATTGACCACGTGTTTCCGAAGAGCCGGTTCACGACTATGCGCCTCCGCCGGGCGGGAGTGGCCGAGGAAGGTATCCCAGAGTTCCAGGACCGGGCCGACCGCCTCCCCAATCTACAGCTGCTCCTCGGCGAGGAGAACGAGAGCAAGCGAGACAAACTGCCCCAGCAATGGATGGCAAGCAGCATCAATGATCCAAAAACGGCGAGTGAGTACCTCACTCGCCATGACCTTGGGGAAATTCCGGCCGATATTACAAGATTCAACGTATTTTACGAAGCACGCCGCGATCGTCTTTTGGGCCGTCTGCAGGGACTGCTCGGTCCTGGAAATTTCCCCATGTAAAAATCCCCTGAGCATCCTTGAGGTCCCACCGAACCTGCTCCGATCTTCCGCCACCCGACGGAGCACTTTTTTGGCCCTCAGCCGGATTCGGCCGTTTGCTTTCCTTCTCGATTTGCCTCCCTGCGATGGCCGAAAGAGCCGATTTGCCCCCCCAAAGGCCCCCGGCTATTTTTCCTATGCATTTAGTATACGGTGGGCGGGAACATCGACAGCATTGTATTCGAAAAAAAAGCCCTGCGTTTCCGCTTGTCCACCTACTTTTTCCGGTCCAAGCGAAATCCATCGTTCCTTCCTTTAGCAGCCAGGGAGAGGACAATCAGATAGTAAAAATGGTTGACGAATCGACTAACGAAGACTTCGAAGCTCCAACCGATGAAGTCTCCGAAATCATCACCGATCTAGTAGCTGGTACAGCTATCCCCGCACCGGTTAGGCGAAACTTTCTCAAAGCCTTCGGGCAATTGTGTGCTGCTGCAATTGATATGCCCCTTGCATACCTTACGGGAATAGCAGATGAACGACGCGCAGAAACAACCGCCCGGGTCAAACTGATTAATTTATCAGCCGCGCAAATTGCTCAACAAATGAAGACCGATCCTGAGTATGCGCGCGTGGCAGTCCAGAAATTTGGACACCGAGTGCTTCGTGAGCAGGTGAACTTAGATATGATTACTCAAAGAGCCGCGACCGAAATACACAAAGATAGTGATTTCACTGGCCAATCGTCACCGGAGAATTCAAGGGATCCGATCAATGATGATTGGCTGAACGCTTTTGAAATTGAAGCTAGGCAAAAAAGTACTGAAGAAATGCAAGCCTACTTCGGTAAGGTTCTCGCTGGCGAAATTAAAAATCCAGGGTCCTATTCGACAAGGACCATCAAAATCCTTGGCAGTCTTGATCACAATATTGCTAACCATTTTTCGAACTTATCTTCTATGTGTATTTCAACAGATTTTCAAGATATTAGAGTCTGCTCCATGGGGGGCGATGCTGGTCAAAACACGCTTCAGGAATACGGCCTGAACTTTGCAACACTCAATCTATTGAATGAGCATGGCTTAGTAATCTCTGATTACAATTCTTGGAGGGAACATATGCCCTGTGTGGCTATTCCGGACACGACAAATCAGACAATATGTATACCTTTAAGCTTTCAAGGACAGCACTGGATCTTAGTACCTATATCCAATGATAAGAGAGGCAAGAAACTTAGATTGCATGGCGTCGCTCTTACGCAAGCAGGCAAAGAGCTGACCAAGATTGTGAAAATCGCCCCAATCCAAAATTATTTCCAAGAACTAGCTCGGTTTTTCAAAAAAGAAGGATTTCGGATGACCGAAGTAGACAACGCTAAACCGCGTGTTGTAACAATTAAGGATGTTTCGGAGGCTGATTCGCAGTAAACATAGGTCACACTCAATGACCACCGCGACTTTAGCTCACGGAACTGATTTCTCTATCCGATACGGGTAGTTAATGTTGCGTTATCGTCACCGTTTTGAGTGTCCTGATGACTTAGATCTGAATAGTTGGGATCCTTACTAGCAACATAGAACTCAACGTGTACAGTGATGGTAATTACCTGACACTCGCCCCCTCCTCGGGGTAGTTGTTCAGGCCGCGTTTTTCTCCACTGCTTTCCCCTTGTCTCGGGGCCTGGTAGTGAGCCCTTTCTTGAACCCCTGCAGCGGGGTCATGCCGTTCATGTTGCGGCCCTGATGCGGGCGTTTCTCGTTGGACTGAACCAGGTATGCATCCAGATCCTTCTGCATCTGGTCCAGCGATTCATACCACGTCTTTCACCCGGCGATGCAAAAGTGTTCGTCCAGGATGGTTCGGTGCAAGCGCTCGACGAAGCCGTTGGTCTGGGGACTGTTGACCCGGGTGGTGCGGTGCTCGATTCCCTCCAGCTGTAGAAACAGCTCGTAGGGGTGCCGGTCCCGGCGACCGCAGAATTCCCGGCCGTTATCGGAAAGGACCGCCTGGACGGAATCCCGGTGCTTCTCAAAGGTCGGCAAGACCTGGTTGTTGAGCAGCTGCACGGCCGTCACCGGCAGCTTGTTGGGGTAGAGCCGGGCCCAGGCGTAACGGCTGTGGCAGTCGATGGCCGCCTGCATGTATACGCGTCCCACCCCCTTGAGCGTCCCCACGTGGAAGGTGTCCACCCCGAGCAACTCCCCCGTGTACCGGGTCTCGATGTGGCGATCGCGAAACTCGGGACTGAAGCGCTCCAGGAGCCGGATCTGCTGCTCGTTCAGTTCGATCCGCCGCTGTCGGGTGTGTTCCTCCAGGCGCAGCAGACGTTCGTGCTTGGACAGGAGACGATGCCGTCCCCAGACGCCCCGTACCCCGCCTGAGCTGACCTGGACGCCCTTCAAGGCCAACTCCTGGGACACGCGCAGGCAGCCCTGCGTGGGGTATTCCAGGCAGTGAGCCAGGATGGCCTGCTCCACCTCGGGGCTGAACCGGTTTGGGTGCGGACCTCGAGCGCCCGGCAAGCGATCGATCAGACCCTCGGCTCCGTAGGTCTGGTAATTGCGCCGGATCTCGTAAAACTGCTGCCGTGAGTAGCCCATGATCTTGCATGCCCTGCTGACGTTGTTGATTTCCTGGACCAGCTGTAGCAGGCTGAGCTTCCTTCGTGCTACCTTCTTGGTGGTGGTTATTTCTGCCTCCTTGGGTTGGAAGGTGCTTGGTCGTCCTTCGCTAAATCCCCAAGCAGGGGCGGGTTTGACCACCGTCTTATTTTCAATTGTCAATTGGCACGCGAAAGCCATTACAGAGGCACCAATGGGTCCGCCCTATCACGACTCCTCGAACCCGTGGCTGGTAAACTTCAGCGTACGACTGTTCTCGGTGACCGTGCGCACGACGTTCTCCGGCGCTCCCTCCGGGATCTCGGCATCGATCTCCAGGGTGACCGTGACCTCTGCTCCGACCAGGCCGGAGAGATGGGAGATCACCTCGTCGGCAATCTGGCCGGCGTCCCGGCCCACCCGAGCGGCGTCGAGCGCAACCGCGCCATGAAACCGCCGCGCTTTCTTCTCAGGCGGCGGAGGGGGCGGCTCAGTCCCATCCGGACCAGGATCAGGTTGTGGCTCCTGACTCCCTGGAGCCGGCGCCGGCGTAGGCGGCACCTCCGCGTCCAGCTGCAGGCGGGCCACCTCCGGCTTGACCAGCAGGGCCGGGCTTTCGGGGGAAACTCCGACCGCCTGTCCCGCCTGCAAACCGCGGTAGCGTCCAACGGCCTCGTCTTGGCTCTCGGCCAGGGCGAATGAATCCGACTCCCAGGTCAGCAGGGCGACGCCGTCCTGGGCCGCCCGGGTGAGAACCTCGGGGTTGCGAAGGCGTGGCAGGTACAAATACCGGCCGAAATCCTCCACTAGCTGCCGCACCGCCACGTGATCCCCCCCGCGCCATAAGGGCACCTCGTCGAGGTGCTTGCGCAGGATGGTCGCCCCGAGACCCGCTACCAGCAGTTCCTCGTTACGCAGCCGCTTGCCTGCCCGTTCCGCCAATGCCCCGGCCGCGGTCAGACGGATGGCTTCCCAAGAGACCTCGGCATCCGGTCTCTCCTGCTCCGGAACCAACAGCCACTGGTAAGCCTCCGGCAGCCGCGCGGTCACCGTGTCGTCGGCGGCCTTCATCTGCGTTTCCGCCTGCCGGGCCTGATGCGGGTCGAGGTTGAGCTCCTCCTTCTCGTCGAGGATCGACACCCAGGCCAGGTACCGGCGCAGGGCCTCGTCGAGATCCTGGTACCGCACCTTGTCCACCGCCAGAAATACCAGGGTGTTGCGGAACAGCCTCGGAGTACTGCCCCGCGACTCCAGGATTTCCCGGGCCGCGACCTCGGCCGCATTGTCCGGGTCCCTCGAACAGGGATGCTCCGCGGAGAGCACCACCAGCCGCGCATCGAGGTCGTCCGGCACGTCCGCTCCCGAGCGGGGCAGGGTGTGGATGCGGGCGAAGTCCCCGGTGCTGCGCAGGTCCTTCTTCAGCCGCTCCTCCAGCTCCCTGGCGACCGCGTCGGGGTTGCCGGCCAGTTGCTCGGCCCGGTCCTCGGCCAGCTTGGTGACCGTCGGCTGGGTGGCGTACCACTGCCTCGGGCCGTCCTGGTAGAGATAGGTCGCCTCCGCCGCCAGCCTGCGCAGGGCGTCGCCGAAGACCGCCGGAGATTCCCCCGGCATGACGCATCCGAGCTTGACCCGGGAGTCGTCGATGCCGCGGTGCGCCGCCGCGGTAGTAGGCGCCGAGCCGAGGTAGACGGTGCGCGCCACCCGCCGCGTGGCGGAGAGCTTGCCGAGGTTGGGCGCCCTCCCGTCGATGGCGACCGGCAGCGAGCCCGGGCCGTCGACGTCCTTGTCGATGACGGGGTTCCAGTTGTCGGAGAGGTAGCGGGTCAGCTCGTTGCGCACGCGGTCGTCGTCGATGGGAAGGGTGGAGGGCAGCAGCAGTGGGTTCTGGTCCCCCCGCTCCCACAGGCTGTGGATCACCGCGGCCATCAGGCGCAACACGCCCCGGGTGCGCTGAAACTTGGCGAGGGCGGACCAGTCCGTGTAGAGTCGGTCGAAGATCTCGGGATGAATCGGGTAGGCGGTCCGGATGCGGCGCTCGTAGTCGGCGGTGCGGCACTCCGCGGGGAACTCGACCTGTTGTAAGCGATACAGTTCGGAGAAGGCGCGGGCGGTGACGTCGCGCTGCGTGAAGGGGTCCGGCCCGGCGAGAGGCTCGAACAACCGCCGGCGCACGATCTCGAAGCTCTCCTCGGCGCTGGCCGGCCTCCACGGAGAGTCGATCCGGCCCAGCACGTTGCGCAGCCGATCCAGGGCGCCGCGGCCGCGAACGCCTCCGACCTCGGCGTCGTCCGTCTCGGTGTGGGGAGAATCGGGAGTCGAGATGTCGGAAGCCGGCAGCGAGACCACCAGCAGACAGTTGCCCGTGAGCTTCACCGACTCGGTCAGCGCCTGGGCGAAAGTGAACTGGGTCTCGAAGCTGCCCGCCGGCAGATCGGGGTCGTCGTGAAGCTGGCGCGCGTAGGAGACCCACTCGTCGATCAGCACCAGGCAGGGCCCGTACTCGTTCAGCAGCTTCCGCAGCACGTCCCCGGGATTGGTCGCCCGCTCGTCGTCTGCGCGCACCCGCTCGAACGCCTCCTTGCCGCCGAGCTGCCAGGCGAGCTCCCCCCACAGGGTGCGCACCACCGTGCCGTCCGCTTTGGTCACCGGGTTTCCCGGTGAAATCCGGTTGCCGACCAGCACCACGCGCCGGACCTCCCGGGGAATTTCGACCCCCGCCTCCGCCAGCACCTCGTCCATGCCGGTGAGTTCCCGCGCAGGGATCCCGGAGTACAGGTGGTAGAGCGCCAGCATCGAGTGCGTTTTGCCGCCCCCGAAGTTGGTCTGCAGCTGCACCACCGGGTCACCGCCTTTGCCGGCGAGGCGCTGGGTACCGCCGGCCAGCAACCGCTTCAGGCTTTCGGTGAGGAAGGTGCGCCGGAAGAACTCCCCGGGGTCGCGGTACTCGTCCGAGCCCTCGCCCAGATGCACCTGGCCCAGGTCCGCGGCGAACTCCGCCTGCTGGTAGCGGCCGCTGGCCACGTCGGCATGAGGCGTCACCACCTCGCGCCAGGGCTTGAGGCCACCCTCGCCCACGGCCTCGATAAGACTTCCGGTCGCCCTGCGACGTTCGCCGCGCGCCTGCTCGTCGAACACCCGCCGGCGCAGCTCCATCTTCATCGCGGCGACCTCTGCCGCCTGGGGCGCGGAAACCGCGGTGAGCAGCCGCTCGACCGAGTCGAGGGCGCGGTCGGCGTCGTCGCTGGAGAAGGACTCCTGGTGCGCCCACTTGTTGCGCCAGCCGCGCAACTCATTGACCATGCTGCGCTCCGTGGCGCCGAGGATGTCGCGGAAGACGTCGTTCCAGGTCTCCCACATCAGCCGGAGAAAGGCGGCGGCGTCCCACTCGCGGTACGGCTTGTCGATCTCGAAGCGGCGGAGCACGTCCATGTGGACGGCGCCGGTCTCGATCCTGTGATGCAGCTCGCGTTCGACGAACGGGGCCAGTCCCTGCCGGAGGGATTCCATCCCCTTGCCGACGCGCTCGTGGTTCGTTGCCATTGCTTGTTCCTATCTGTAATGGACGATCTCCAGGTCGCCCCAATGCTGTATTACCCTGCCACAAGCTGCAGGTGGCAGCGGTGCGGTCTATCAGCCCACTAGACCCAAATGCCTGCCCAGGGCCGGACTTCGTCCCACCACTCGACTGGGGTTAGGATCTTTATTGGCAAGTCTTGGAGCTCATCACGAAGGCTCAGGATAGTTGACCAGTCCCGCGTGCAGAATGCGTCACACCCATACACGACGGCATCGCAAACGAGGACTCGGTCCGAAGTGTCAGGTAGGATGTTAAGAACATCTGAGGCAAGCAGTTGCAGACGAATTTCCTCAGCCTCACTAAATGCGGGAAGTGAGGCATCAGAATGCAGAAACTCCCGCCAGTAGTTCCAGATCTGGAAAAACCAGCGTTCCAGCTGATGGGCGCGTGAGGAATTGTCCGTCGCCGTCACTTCACGATAGGTGTGCGGCGAGATCGCAAGCTGCCAAGTGGCTCGTTGCCCGGTGAGAAAGATGCCGGCCAACGCCTCTATATCACCCCGGACCCGCAGGGAATATCTGTCTGGCACTTCGGCGCCATCATGGATCTGTTCACCGTAGTCGAGAATGAAATTCACCACGTTGGTATCAAGAAACACACGCCCTGGAATTGCTTCGATGCTAGAATCCATCATCAGTTTTTTCTATCAGTTTGGCCCCAAGCGTAGCCTCACCCCTCTCCTCCCCCAAATAGCCCGCCCTGCTCGTCCGGCGCCTCCTGCCGCGCCAGGCGCGCGATCTCAGGCCAGCTTTGGACCAGACCATTGTAGGACAGCGCCTCGGCGGCGCGGTTCTTGCGCTCGGCAACCGCGTACAGGCGATAGGCGAGTTCGCGGGCGGTCTCGGCCACGCCGCCGAGTTGCCTGACGAGCCTCGCGGCCCCGGTTTCGCCGGCGGATTCCAGAACCCTCACGAGGTGGTGAACGACCTCCCAGACGGGAAGCCGGCGGTCCGCGGCCGGGTCCCAGTCCTCGGGCAGCTCCTCGGGGCGGAGCAGCCGCACCTTTGCCGGCCTTCGACTCGAGGATGCCCGCCTCCACCATGCCGGCGACGCTGGTGTTTCTGGCCGTGGCCAGGGTCTCGGCCACGCCGTACTCTCCTGCGGTGAAGCCCTGCTGCTCAAACCAGGAAAGAGCCCAGCGGGTGTCCGCGTCGAACTCCCCTTCCTGCTCAGCCAGGACTTCGTCGAGGGTATGGTTGATCAGCGCCAGGGCGTCCCGCACGGACACGGGATCCCCCTGAGCGTCGAGCACCTTGGCGTAGCGGGTGTAAACCGCCATGCCGGGGCCGATGGCGGCCTGGGCGAGATCAACCGGTGCGATGTTGCCGGATTGCAGGTAGGCGAGGGCAGCGGGAAGCTCGGCCTTCAGGGCGGCGACGAACTCCCGGCGGGTGGCCAGGGGTGCGTCTTGAGGGGGTTTACGGCAAACGAGGACGATGCTGGAGGCAAGGGCAGCGACATTTTTCTTTAAGTTACCTGTTAGTTCAGTACGCATCGGCCAAGTACCGGTGACGGTGAAGCCTGACTTGATCACCGCGGCCAGAAACGTTTCCCAACCGGTGCTAGCCATTCCAACGTCACCTTTGGTTTCGGACTGCTTGAAGGCGTAGTAGATGGACACCGGCAAACTGGGGTGCACTTGTTCGGAAAGGCGACCCATCGCCTTCCCCATCCCGGTGAGGAAAAACTTCTCTGCCTGTTCTCTGTTTCCATGCCGGTATGGAGTAGCGACCAACTCCTCTGCCTTCGGTACGGCGAGCGTGGAAAAGAGATCACGAATTCTTGACTTCAACGATCGGCGCAGCCAAACGTAGAAAAAGTCGGAGAGGTCGGCATAACCAATGTTGTCGTAGTAAGGCGGATCTGTAGAAACGACTTTGTCTGCGCTGATTGATTGAGTAGCAGCGTCCTTCTGAGACGCCGTAGCAGGACTGGCATTACTAGGCGAGGAAAAGACTACTTTGCAAAGATAGCCAACTTGCCCTATGAAACTTCCGCTCGAATTGGAGAATGGATTGGATTCAATAAAATCCCAAACCATTGGCAGGGCTTGTCTAGCAAATACCTGCTGAACATTCGCTCCGGCAGGATCCCAGAAATTGAGGTTGGAGCACCGATTTGCTTGCCTGCTTACACACAATCCTAGATACACTCCCACCGCCTCCGCATATGCCGTGGCGCCGTAGCCCCCCTTATTAAGGCCGATACCGTCCTCGGGCAGATCGACGATGGCGGCATCCCGCTTGACCTGCTCCATCGCTTCCGCCACCAAGTCGGAGAAGGTGGTCAGGGCGACCAGTTGGCGGGAGGTGAAGAGGTCGCCGTAGGTGGGCATGCCATAGTCCGGTGGTGAGAACCAGCGGGGATTCGCGGGAAGTTGAACTTCCGGACGCCATTCCGGCACCGGCTCTCTCGCGGCTGTCTCATGCTCCACCGTCGGCGAGAGATACACCCGACCCCGATCGCCCTCGGCAACGATCGCCATCAACCGCGCGCCCATCCGCCCGGCCTTTCCCTCGGCCTTGATGTAGTCCCCTGCCATCGGTGACCCCGACATCACACAGCGGAAGTTCGCTCCCCGTGCCAGCTTGGTCCCCGCCTTGGCCGCCCTCGGCATCCTCCGGCTTCCCCACCTTCACCGCGAATCGGTACCCGCGCCCCTCGATCACCGGCTCGACATACGCCTCCTTGTCCCGCTTCGTCGACAGCATGAAGGTCGCGGCCAGCGGCACGTCGATGTCGGCGAAGGCCGGGTTCGGGCTCTTCACGGTGCGCGCCCACAGCCAGGCGATCACCGTCAGCTTGCGGCCCTGGTACTGCTTGAGGTCGGGCCGCTCTCGCACCATCTCCGCGGTGACCTCCACCGGCGGATACAGATGTCCGATGCGCCGCTCCGCCTCGTCGCGCATCCACTGCCCGTAGTAGCGCACATCCTCGGCGAGCCCCTGGGCGCCGGTCCAGCCGCGCTCGAGCAGCGACGCCTTGGCCGACGACCCGCCGGGCCGGGCTACCGGGTTGACCGGCGGCCTGCCAGCGAACTTGGGCGGGATCTCGATCATCGCCTTGTTGATGAGCACCGCCACCGGGTTGAGATCGCTGGCATGGGCCTCCAGCCCCAGGGCGCTGCGCCTCCAGCGGCAGGGCGCCTCCGCCCGCGAAGGGATCGTGGAAGGCCGGCAGCCTGTCCGGGTCAAACAGCTTGGCGGAGCGCGGATGCCCGGCATTGTCCGCGCAGGTGCGGCGCCAGCTCCTGCGGATCTCCGCCCGCGCCTGTTCCAGCAACTCCTCGTTGGTGGTGTTCTCCCAGCGGACCAGCTCCTCGATGAGACGGAACAGCCGCTCGCGCTCCTGCTTCTGGTCCGCCTCGGTGGGGAACTCCTCGGGGCAGGCCGAGGGATCGTCCACCATCTGCGCGAAGATCACCGCCCGCGCCGCGGCCAGGGGGCGGCGCGCCCACCAGAGATGCAGGGTGCTTGGATGCCCGTGCCGGATCGACTTCTCCCGAGCCGACGCCGTGTTGATGGCGTCGAGGGGCAGGGCGACTTCGATGAGCTTTTTGCGAGGAGTTGTCATTTCCATTGGGTTGGGCGACGCAGGACAAAGCCGTCTGGTTTGACGACTTCCTCGGGAAGCTTCCGAATTGAGATTGCATTTCCTTTGGGTCCTGCCGTTGACATAATCACATAGAACAAGGTAGTGTTTTTCATTACCCCGTCGGAGATAGCATCTCCGGCTCGACGCCCCGCAAGGGGCGTTTCTTTTTGTACCCCACCTTCACTGAATCCGCTGTTTTCGTAGCCATTCGATGCTGGAATGGTATCGACGGTTTGCTCGTCACCCCGGCGGCTCCGCCCTGGCAATCAGCTCGTTCAGCTTGTAGTTCACGCTCGTCACCCCGAAATCCGGCTCCCGCTGGAAGGGCTGACGCAGGTAGTGCACCCGGTGCTTCCCATCCTCCAGGAACTCGACGATGGCGAGGATGAAGTCGTCCGGTTTGTTGAAGGCCGTCAGTATCTCATTCTTCGTCACCGTGACGCTTTCTTCCCCGGCCGCCCGTCCCTTCACCTCGATGAATCGCAGCCTGCCGGTGCCGGGCACCCGGCTCTCGATGTCGTAGCCGAGCTTCTCGAACTCGCGATCCACCGGCTCGAATCCCAGATCGCGCTCCACCTCCATGACGATGGCCCGCGCCCTCGCCGCGGATGCCTGGGTGTCCGGTGACTGACTTGGTGCCGGGCGACCGCTGAGGGCGGCGATGAGTCCGGCGGGAACGATCACGACACCGCCGATGACGGCCGGAGGCAAGGCCGAGATCTGCTCTTCCCGGTCGAGCTGCGCCATCCGGCGCTGCAGCCGGTCCTGAAGGTCGTCGGCGCGACGGCGGGCTTCACCCGAGTTGAGACGCGCTCCCGCCTTGCCCGCCTGCTCCTCCAGCCTGAGCTGCTCGGCGCGGTGGTCCCAGTAGGTGATCTCCTTGGTCAGCCGTTCCTTGACCGCGGCGCGAGTCTTTCCAACCGATGCCAGGCGCCGGTCGCGCACTTCGGATACATGCTCCGGCACGATGTGGGCTATCGCTTCGCCGCGCGCCTGCTGCTCCAGGTCGCGGGTGATCCAGGCGCACTCGGGGCGGACGAGTATCTCCTCCGGACCCGGTTCATCGTCGGCGAGGGGCCGGTAGTCGAGGTACGGGGCGTGGTGGAGGTGGCGCGCCTTACCCCCGCCGTCCACCTCGACGTACAGCATGCGCCGGGAAATGACCCGGCTCTCGCCACCCGGCAGGGAGCTTCCGTCGCGAATGGAGTGTTCCAAGGTGAACAGCACCCGGGTCTCGATGCCGGGGTCGCGGTCGTCGACGAGCACCGTCCCCCTCTTCAGGAGATCGCCCTGCCGTTCCAGGGTGAGGTCGAGCACGGCGTCGAGCAACGGGTGTCCCGGACAGACGAAGGCGGCCGGCACCTTGCCCTGCGGGGTGAGGAACTGCTTGTCGAAGGCGATGCGCTCGTAGCGCCGCAGCACCGGTTCTCCCAGGCCGATCTGGCGGTCGCGGTTGCGCACCGGGGCAGGGACGTGGGTGATCTCGTAGCGGCCCGACTCCCGCCGTCGCGCCGCCCCGCCGAGCTGCCGGAAGGCTTCGAGGAAGAAGGACTCGATGTAGTGCGGTTGCAGTCGGCGGGCCTCGGCGCGCTCCATCTCCTCGCGCACGCGGGCTACCCGGGTCGAGTCCATGGCGTCGTGGGCCAGCGCCTGCTCCTCGATCAGGCTCTCCAGGTGCGGGCGGTCCACCGCTGCGCTCACCGCCTGCTCCAGCCGGGCCCGTACCTCGGGGCGGTCGCCGTAGCGGATCGCCTCGATCAGCAGTTGGCGCAGCGGGCGGCCTTCGAACTGCAGCTTGCCGAGCACGTCGAAGACCTGGCCGCCGAGGGCGAACCGGGCCTGCTCCAGCTTGTCGAGCAGGGTGCGATACACGTCCCCCTCGCGGGTCTCTTCGGCCACCAGGTTCCACAGGTGGCAGACCTCGGTCTGGCCGATGCGGTGGATGCGGCCGAAGCGCTGCTCGATGCGGTTCGGGTTCCAGGGCAGGTCGTAGTTCACCATCAGGTGGGCGCGCTGCAGGTTGATGCCCTCCCCGGCCGCGTCGGTGGCCAGCAGCACCTGCACCTCCGGGTCGTGCAGGAACGCTTCCTGGGCCTGGGCCCGGTCCTCGCGGCCCATGCCGCCGTGAATGACGACGACGGCGTCGGGCCGGCCCAGCAGGGTACCGATGCGCCGCTCCAGGTAGGAGAGAGTGTCCCTGTGCTCGGTGAACAGGACCAGCTTCTGGTGAGGGGAGGCCACGGGGGGCGGGATGTCGCCGCTGCCGGGCGGTTTGGCTTTGTCGCTGGTTCCGCCCCCGATGCCGGCGGGCGTGAAGATTTCCCCCAACAGGTTGGAGAGCTCCCGCCACTTGGTGTCGCTGCCGCTTCGACGAATTTCCGCTGCCAGTCCTTCGAGATGCTTCAGGGAAGCGATCTCGGCCTGCAGCTCGGCGATGGTGCTCGCCGCGGTCGCCTGGTCCAGCACTTCCGCCTCGGCGGCCTCGACCTCTTCGTGCGGGGCATCGTCGAGGTCTTCGGCATCCTCCGTATCGAAAGCCGGGCCGGTGTCTGTGAGGGCCTGCGGTGTCGTCGCGCCCCGTTGCAGAAGGGACAGCTCCCGCAGGCGGCTTTCCAGGCGCTCGCGCCGCCGCCGCAGCGACTGGTAGATCGCCTCAGGCGAGGAAGCGAGGCGCCGCTGCAGGATGGTGAGGGCGAAACCGACGGTGCCGGCGCGCCGGTCGTTCTGAAGGGCTTCGGCGCGGTTGAACTCGCCGCGCACGTACTCGGTAACCTCCCTGTACAGGTGGGCTTCCGGGTCGGTCAGCTTGTAGGGAACGGAACGGGCGATGCGTTCGGGGAACAGGGGCCGGCCGTCGAACTTGAGCAGGTTCTCCTTCACCATGCGCCGCATCAGGTCGGAGACGTCGACCTGGTGGACGCCGTCGCGGAAGCGGCCCTCGAAGCGGTCCCCGTCGAGCAGGGCGAGGAAGAGCTGGAAATCCTCCTCCTTGCCGTTGTGCGGGGTCGCCGTCATCAGCAGGAAGTGACGCGTCAGGCCGGACAGCAGCCGCCCGAGCTGGTAGCGCTTGGTGTACCTGATCTCGCCTCCGAAGAACGACGCCGACATCTTGTGCGCCTCGTCGCAGATCACCAGGTCGTAGCGGCAGTCCGGGGCCCCGAGCTTCGCGTGGATATCCTCGTTGCGGGCCAGCTTGTCCAACCGCGCGATGGCGAGATCGGTTTCGAGAAACCAGTTGCCGGTACGGGCTGCCTCGAGCTTGTCATTGGTCAGGATGTCGAACGGGAGATCGAAGCGGCGGTAGAGCTCGTCCTGCCATTGCTCGACCAGGCTTCCCGGGCAGACCACCAGGCAGCGCTCGAGGTCTCCCCGCGCGATCAGCTCCTTGATGAGCAGCCCGGCCATGATCGTCTTGCCGGCGCCGGGATCGTCGGCGAGCAGGAAGCGTAGCGGCTGCCGCGGCAGCATGGACTCGTACACCGCGGTGATCTGGTGCGGCAGCGGCTCCACCAAAGAGGTGTGCACCGCGAGGACGGGATCGAACAGGTGGGCGAGGCGAATGCGGCGCGCCTCGGAAACGAGACGGTACGAGGAGCCGTCGCCGTCGAAGCTCCAGGGGGGCCCCTGCTCTACGACTTCGATGCGCGCCTCGTCGTGGCGGTAGAGGATCTCCTCGGCGATCCCGCCCGAGGGCGGGCGGTAGATCAGCGTCAGCGCCTCGGAGCCGTGCCACTGCACGCTTACGACCTCGACCGTGCCGTTCGGGAGAATGCCGCGCACGGCAGCGTCGGACTGAAGTTCTTCGAGCTTCAAGGGTTTCCTTCGATTCGGACCGGGCACCTCGAATGCGAGGTCAGCGTTGGTTGGCACCAAGAAGGTAGGGAAACGGACGCGGATCGCGTCCCGCGTAGCGCATCGACCCCGGCTTCAGCGCTCGGAACAAGCATTCAGCGAGCGCTTCGGCACCCCGGGCGGGCAGCGGCCCGAGCGCAAGAGACGCCCCGACGATAGCCGCCGGAATGTCTCTTGCTACTCTCTCACCCGCCCGTCGTTCGGTCGAACGGAAGGGGGGACCATATGAGCCGTCGCTAGTAGATCCCGCCCCTCTCCTCAAACCGGCCGACGTGTACCACCACATCGTCCAGCGCCTCGGCGATGCCCACTTCCAGAATCGGCCTGCTGTACGTATGCCGGCCTTTGGTGTCGTCGAAGATGCGTCCGCGTGGGTCGACCATGACATAGCTACCTGTCATTAGCTCGTTGCTCTCCGGCACGACCACGATTCTGCTGTCTTCGACCGTGCGATTGCGCTCTACGTACCGTTGAAACTCGTCGGCGGTCACCCTCATTTCGTCGATGCGGGCGTCGTTCTGACCCTCTACCGGAAGCGCCTGGAATATCTTCCACCGTTCCGTCCGAATCGCCAGGATGAATGGACGATGGTCTTCGGCACGGTTGTACCTGTTAACAACCGTGTTCACCTTTAGGCGGATGCCGTGCGCTTGGATCATCTTACCCAGATAACTCCCTGCTCTCTGTTCAGCTTTTGATCCATTGCGCTGGTTAACCTTCCAAGACAAGTGCCCTGTCTCTGGATTATACTTCAGAACCTTGTTCGCTTCTTCATATGATAACAATCTTTCACCTTTAATAATATGGCAGCAGAGGCAGGATTCGAACCTGCATTTTGCATATTAACAGTATGCGGCATTGCCAATTATGCTACTCTGCTAAATTGAGCTACCTGGGAAATCGCTACGTAGGTTTGATTCTATCCCATTGTTCTTGCAGCAACTTCAGGTTATCCCGAGACTCGGACAGTTCCTTAATCAGGGTAACAATATCTTCTTTTGATGGATAGATTACCTGCTGAAATACATCGCCTATGCTTACGGATATTTCACCGCTGGTTTCTGCAATCAACATTCTACCACTTAGACCATGAGAGATATTGTCTAAGTTAATAGCTATGCTCCTGGACTTGCTCTCTAAGCATATCAAACGTTGTTGAGCAGCCTTCAAGTCTTTTACAAGTATACCAATTGCCGTGTGTTCTTCTTGTTCTGTCATACTTCATACTCCTTTAGTAAATGGCGGCGGCCAGGGGTCAGCCTGTTCTAACTCTAAGGAATTCTTAGGACTATACCAGTGCCCGTGAACATATCATCATTCAGTCCGAATCCGGCTCGAATGTCCCACTGGAGATTTCCCGTCAGCAGCCAAGTGAGCCCCCCGTTGATATAGTGCTCAGTCTCCCGATACCACTCTGCATACAGACCAATAGGGGCGCTAACCTTCATTCCTACCGCAATTGATTGAGCCCACCCCGTTCCCCGATTTACCTGTGAACTGCCTGCCAAGGATACCCTGTCGGTAAGGTCCCAACTGTAGACGAGATTCACTCCCGGTGAAGTGGGCAGGGTTATCTGTGGGATTACAGCGATGCCCGGCGTAAAGGCCAGCTTCATACCCAGGTAGATATCCTCTGTCCTGCCAAGTCGGAGCTCCAACCAATCGGCCAGCACCCCGGCGCGAAGAAGGGGTTCTCCAAGGGAATGAGACCAATCCCCGTTATGTGTGGCGGTGTATCCAAGCTCAATCTGTAGGACATTTATACCGACAGCTTCTGCTGCTTCCGTGAAGTCCGGGCGATCTCCTACAAGCGGCTGTGCATACACTCCCCCTGCTACTAATATCAGTAGTAATATCTTCATCTTCTCCCTTTCGGTTAGTATGTTCAGTCCATTCCTGCGCGGTGCCGGGCGAGGGTGTCGCGTCCGGTGCCGCACTTCCCTTCCTGCAACACTGATCCCTTATCCCTATACTACCTGGGATTACGACTTGCTGCCCACTTATGCACACATGAAGAAAGGATAACTCCACCGGTAAACATAAAAGCGTGCATAACGGGGCCTACAAAAGTATATGTTTTCAGTTCAATTATACATAGTAGAATCATCCATATTACAAGTATTATCTCCAATCCGTTTCCCCTTATCTTGAGAACAAACTTCTTCCCATATCTAAGGAAGACATTCATTGATGACGTTCCTATCCTGGGAAATAACCTCGAACTTTACTGTGTCGGAAATACGAGTGTTACTTGTCCTTGTTTGCGTTTTTTCTTGGATTGCTTTTGCCAGTCCTCAAATAATGCTGTCAACACTATCTGTTGATTCTTCAAGGTTTCCTGGTAGCCTTTGACTATATCAATCTGGTCTTTGGCTATCTCAAGCTGCGCCGAATATTGCTCCTGCCATACCCTGAAATCCCTTTCATGCTTCTTGCGTAGTTCAAGTATCTCCTTCGCTATTACATCGAATCGTGATTCATCCTCTGGACGATTGCGCGTTGATTCTGTCATACTTAATTCTCCCATAAAAAAATAGAGCTAAGTTCTAAACATAGCTCTATATAATATTATACCAGAAAAATCAAAGAAACACAAAGCGGCGGGAGCCGCGCTGCTCGTTTACCACTGCAGGGGCGGATCTAAAACCCCTCCCCACCGTCATCGGGCTCCGTTCCTATATGGTTATGGATTGCCTTCTCTATGCGAGTTAGCCTGAGAAGAACTACTCTACGAAAATCCTTGAGAGTATCCATTTCAAAAACCCCATCAAGATGATGGTGGACAATCTGAACGACATCTATCATATCCATATACTCTTCGCCCCCAAATAGAACCATGAGCTTATCGTCAGCATTGACAGTCCTACCGTCCTGCAAACCTCGATCTTTGATGTAGTGCCATAAATTCCTGACCACCTCTTCCCTGGACAACGGCTCATGTCCAACGATGGCCCCGAGTGCTTTGGATGGAAGAAACAACTCTCCTTTGGCCATCACTCCACCTCCCCGCCCTTGAAGCAGTATCCCACCCCAATGAACTGACTGACTGACATAACATCGAACCTTTGCCCGTCAGACACCAGTTTCTGAGTGTAAGAGATGGGCCTTGCCTGAAGGTAGGTGAACGTCCCACTGTATGCGAATGCTTCCCATCGGTCGATGTCCGCCATGATAGGAGACGCCACCAACAACAACAGCAGCAGTATCATGCGTGCTCTCCTTCAGGATTTCCATTTTAATGAGGCCGGGACCTTTCGATCCCGGAAGGTTGGTGATAAAGTCTATACATTGGGATACCTATATCGGCTTCAATGAGGCCGGGGCCATAGGGCGGGCAACCGGCTTCCCTAAAACCGGAGAGCCGATCCACAAAAGGAGCCCCCCGATTTATCCAGCGCCCGCCCCAAAACGAAAGGAGAATACATGCCCTCAGAATTGTTTCAACCTTCGCCCAAGCTTGCAGTAATCGTCGGCAATGTGCCGCTGTCTTGGGTAAAGATTGTCGAGCTGGTAGGCGATCATATCAAGGAGAATGACCTTGACAGATTGCCGAATGTAGTCACAGATACCGCCCTCCGGACTCTCGTAGGAGAGCGGAAGCAGGTATCGGCGAAGGAGCTTACAAGAGTGCTGAAGCAGCACGTAACCCCAACAGGAAGGAGGGTGTAATGCCCGATGAAGTAGACCTACCCCGCTGGGTAATTCGCCGCTGGATAGTCGTGAAAGACGGAGCTGTTGCACGATTTGAAACCCTGCCAGAGGCAACACAGCACCGCCAGGAGCACGGCGGGGAAGTGCGGGAGCTGGAATTCAGGTTGTCGTCAGTTGTAGCCATAGAACAAGGCTACCTTCCTAATCAGGGGTGGATTAGATGCGATGGGCATTGAACGCATCTACGAAGATGTAAAGATCCCCGAATCCTACAGTACCTGATCCATCCAGGTCAAATTGCTGTTCGGTACTCCCAAAGGCGTCCGCAAACAGGAAGAAATCCTCCAGGTCAATGCGGCCATTGTCGTTGAAGTCAGCCGATGCAGGAATCCACAAGTATGTTTTTTCTGATGGCACCGGCTCTCCATCTATCAGATACACAGCAGACACAGCAATACGGCCGTAGGAAAACAGGGCAACGCCAGCCTGGATAATTTCCCCTTCCCCCTGCTCGACAAACCCCCAGGGGACGAACACGGTAGTAGGCTCTTCCAAATCCACTAAGCCCTCGTCTGTCATTCCGACAGACACCTCCACCTCTACGTATACCTGATACCCTATGGCTCCCTCTATGGCCATCCAGGCCACAACAACCTGTCCCTCCTGTCTAACTACCCATATGGATTCAAGGGGGTCCTGTGCCCACACCGGCGCAAGGAGTAATGCCAGTAGTCCTATTCGCAGTCCAAGCATATCAGTTCAATCAAAGCAGTTTCCGGCTCCGCTCCTGTCTTTCCGAACCGCGACAGAATATCCTCTATTTCTGGCGCTGGCTTTCGCAACGTCTCCCGGATGAAGAGCTGCTTTCCCTTCTTCGTCAACCGAAGGTCCCTGAACCTGTCGTCCTTCTGTCTTGCATAAATCAGCTCCAGACGTATCAGTTCACGGACAAGAAAGCTGTCTGGCAGAACGTTAAACTTGCCCTTGTCTATCTGGCTTTCCCCGATGTTCAGTATGGTTTCTATCAGGATATCACGGAAGGCCATCACTCACCTAACGTCGGTGAACACCGACAGAAAGGATTTTCAAATGAAGATCGAAATCGTAGAACGCACCGTGAAACAGGTATGGCAAGACGTATGCTCCGATGCTCTCGTCGGTCCCGATAGCGTCATCGTCTACCTGGACAGCTTGGATTTCCGTAATTCAGACAGGGAGTTTTTCATCGTGCTTCACCTTGACGCCAGGAACCGTGTCGTTGCCCACGAGGTAACGTCTATCGGCAGTCAAACAGCCTCCATCGTGCACCCTCGGGAGGTGTTCAAGTCCGCGATCCTCAAGGGCGCTAACGGTATCGTCCTGGCCCATAATCACCCTTCGGGAGACCCTGCACCGAGCGACGACGATATATCCCTTACGCACCGGCTCCGGGACGTAGGAAACCTGATAGGGATAGATGTCAAAGACCATGTAATCATTGCCCCACCGAAGGAAAATATCTCGTTCAAGGAGCTGGGATTGATATGAAAATCCTGAAACGCTTCCTCGGTCGCTGGTCGAAGGTCGGGCGCGGATTTCTCCCCCAGGGGCCGGGAAGGAACGACAGGGAAGGTGTCTCCCTGATAGAGCTTTTCGAGAAGTTCCCGGACAACAGAACGGCGGAACAGTGGTTCGAATCTGTGCGATGGAGCGACGTAATATGCTGCCCTTCGCTGTGGATGTTACGGCATGATTTCCGAATGCCCGAATCGCAAGCCGCAGCCGTACTGGTGCGGAGACTGCCGCAATCGGTTCTCTGTGCGAACCGGAACGGTGCTCGAAGCGTCGAATATCTCGTATCAAAAATGGGCAATTGCAATCTACCTGCACTTGTCGTCGTTGAAGGGTGTGTCCAGCCTGAAGCTGCACCGGGACCTCGGTATGACGCAACGTTCCGCCTGGTTCCTGGCGCACCGGATACGGGAAGCGTGGAGCGATCCCCCGCGATTACGCAGCAAGAAAGCGGAGATTGACGAGGCATATTTCGGCGGTAGGGAGCACAATAAACATGCCGACCGCAAGCTACATGAGCGATGGCCGGAAGGCAAAACGGCTGTTGTCGGCATGAGGGATAGACGCACCGGAAGGGTAGCTGCCAAGGTCATTCCCGATACCTCTCCCGATACCCTCCGAGACTTCGCAAGAAGGCACCTGAGACGCCGTGGAACGCTTTACAGCGACAGTGCTACGGCATACCAAGGGTTTGACTGGCCGGGCCGTCACAAGGCCGTAAGGCACTCCAGGGGGGAGTATGTTTCCGGGGACTGTCACGTCAACGGCATAGAGAGTTTTTGGTCGATGATGAAGCGAGCCTACAAGGGAACGTATCATCTATGGTCTCCAAAGCACCTACAGCGATACGTCGATGAGTTTGTCGGAAAGCATAACATCAGGAACCGTGATACGCTCGATCAAATGGAAGACCTTGTTGCATGTATGGTCGGAAAACGTCTGCTTTACAGGGACCTCGTGAAATAGCAAGGGGGAGGCGGCAGTTACTTGTGTCGTCTTCCCCCGTTACGGAATGATCCAATGGAGAAATAGAACCACAAACACTCCGATGGCGATTACGGCAGCCTTAATAATTCTGTTCATGTTTCACCGCTCCCCAAGATGCAGGAGTTATGCCTGTCGTCTGATCCAGCCAGGGAGCTGCCCATTCAATTTTTCTGACCCTCTTTTCAACATGGAGTATCGTTCTGACAACTCCATTCAAGGACACTGCCTTGACGTAGCTCTCCCACATCTTTACTCCATCGGCAAAAGCAAGTTCCCGAGAATCGGGAGACCATGCTACTCCCCTCGATCCAAATTCCCATTTGTGTATAAATCTCTTATGAGATCCGTCGAGGTTCATTGTCCATACACTATTTTCATACCCGGAAATCTTGGCGTCCGGAAAGTCGTCGTATTCAGAGAAGGATTTTCCAGGAACAACAAAGGCGATTTTCTTGCCATCTGGCGATACCCTGGGATACTGACCTCTGCTAAGAAACTCCAAGTTGGTTCCATCCGTAATCCATATTTCCTCTGTCCCGGACGAAACTACGAATCGTTCATTAGGAGCCCAATCAATATCGGAAACATGCATTCCAACATCGATCACCCTTTTGAACAACTCATTTGAATGATCCCTTTCCCAAAAGTTTTCCGCCGCCATTACCCTTATTTCCTGGTTGTCCAACAAGAAAGCAACCAGATTATCACCCGCAGGAGACCATCTTATCGCGCTTTTATATGCGTATGTTGCTGAATCCCATATGGTCCAGTAAGATGATTCCAGAAAATTATGCGCGTGCAGATAATACGACGAAGTTCCCATCTCCCGCTTCAACCATACATAGGCAATGGTTGTGCCGTCTGGGGACAGATCCCAGGAGCCTCCCCCTCCACCCCACTTTTCTATTAAAGATCCGGATTGATCGATAATACATAGGTGGTGGCTGGAAGTAGACGCATCATTCGGGTTAGGAGAAGTGCCGTAAAAGGCTATTTGTCCCCAGGACAGGGATGGAACGAGAATGGCGAACAGTAGAACCATGTTATGTCGGATTGATCCAGTCGTTGTTCTTGTTTGTTATCGCCGTCCATAAATCAGTATCACCAGTGTTCAGCGGGTTAACTACCGGATACCCTCCAGCGGAAAAGTTCCATCCGCCTATGCTCTCCATGTCCGTTGCTTCTGCGAATGCGTCTTCGAAAAGGGTTACTTCAACGGCTGTTTCCGCCCCTACTTTCGGGTCCCACCACCACATGATAATCATTCGCTTTTGTTGAGACTTTTGATTGTACGTCAGCTCCGCTACGCAGTCCCGCACTCGCCTGTAATTCTCGGTATGCTTCACTGCACAGACGTAGGGATCGCTGCCAATAATGTCGCAGGCTTGGCTGAATTCCTCGATGAAAATGGTGTGCTGGATGGTGATTTGAAAGGGCTTGCTTGTATAACCCGTATAGCATAGAAACGCATCATACAAGTTCTTGAGAGCAGTTACCGGATAGACGTTTCCAGAAGCCCGGTGATACCCAGGGCCGCTGTCGGGTTCGTCTTTGTATCCCCAAAAGCGAACATTCTCGCTGTTTGCATTCGGGTATTCTCCTCCGACCTCTGTCTTGAACCAAGCTTTTATTAGAGGATTGTCTTGCTCTGGAGGTGTATACAGAGCACCCCAGGCTTTCACTCCCGATACTGCAATAATGTTCGGTATGGAGGTTTCGTCGCTCGTCTGAACTGTGTTGATATGTCCGGCGCTCATATCCTGGGAGGTATACCTGCCGTTCCCGTTATCCCAAGCGGGTATCAGTTTCTCGGGAAAGTCGCTGTCGTATACGGGCTCCCGAATGCCGTAAAGGGTATCGACCTTGTCGGTGCTGTCCGCGATTACCGTATCCCCATCCAGGAGTTGCGCGATGAAGCTATCTCCTCTTTCGATCTTCTGAGGAGAATCCAAGGTCAGTGTTGTGATAACGGAATAGCCCGTTGTCGTGTCCGATTCCGGCGACGTTCCCGTTTTCAACTTCAGTTCACTGGCTTCCGGGATAATAGCCGTTTCTCCCGAAGGAACGGTCCGGGGAACTGTCAGGTATAGCCGGTGGGATCGAGATTCATCGACATATGTAACCGGCTCGATTCTCCGGTGCAGGATCGGGTAAATCAATCGCTCGGCCTTGGAGGCGAAATACGGCGGCACATTCCTGGAAAACCGCACCCACACGTTTCCGGATGGCTGATTGCTTGATATCCCATTAGGAATTACCCGAGTAAGACGGAAGCGATATATCGCTCCTGGATACTCTGAGGGAAGGTCGTCTCCCTCTATCTGAGCCGTGTCGAACCAGGGGTGATCGTCTCCTGATGCATTCTCGCCCTTGCATTCCGCCGTAGCAATTGGATCTTCCCCGGTTTCCGTGTATATGTCGATTCGTGCGTTTTCTATCGCCTTCTCGGTCTGCAACCGCACCCGAACATAATCGGCATCCTCGGTCAGCCTTGGAATGAAGAAATACTGATCGATGGAATCGAGGCTGGAGAGGCCGTAGATGTAGAAATTATTGCGCGGCTCCCAGCACTCCAGGGCATACCAGGGAAGGTTCTGAAAGTTCACCGTGAACATCGAATCATTGTCTCTTGGCTTGATTCGGAGACGGAACAGCCCGGAAAGGCGAGCTGGTTCCGGGCCGAACTCAAACGTCATGGACCCTCCTCCTGCTGCCCGTGTCAGGGATCGTACGGATTCATCGTCCACAAACGTCCCTGGATCATCCAGGAGATTGCTGCAGCGGTAGAGGGAGGCATCTATCCAGGAGTCCGATTCGTCGGAATACCCGGTAATCACGGCCTGCTGATCGGAGTCGTACGAAGGTACCCACACGAGGAAATCCTTCCACCCCCGGTAATTGATGTCTTCGTCGAATGATGCCTCCGCGCTGTCGCTGGCACCTACGAGGTAGCTGTTTCCGAGCTTCTTGAGAGCCATTATTCCTGATCCTTTCGTCTGAACGATTGTTCACCTGTTTGCTGTCTCGATCCCCAACGCTACGGCATTCCCCGGAGCCCTGTCAAGAGGCTAAAAAAAGCGGCAACTATCCGAAGATACCCGCCGCCGACAAGCCTAATTCCGTGACTTGATCCTACCCCAACTTGTTGTTATTACTGCGGTTACCCTACTTCGAGAGAGGGCAATACTTTCATTGTCGGTGGACAACAACAGAGCATTTCCTTCCAGGACATACGCAAACGTCACCGGGCCGATGTCGGGACCTTCCCCGAGAAATTCATTCCGTATCTCGGCAATGGTCGAATCACTCGGAGTGTCGAGCCCGGCATCCTCGAACTGCTTCCGATGGCAAAACATTTTTTCGTGAACAAGAATGAACAAGACAATGGAGACCATGAAGTTCATGAAATTGGATGCAAGCGGATTCCATATCACGATAACCGAACTTATCTCGGGGAATTTGACACCTGCCAAGAGGCAGTTGAAAAAGCCAAGGAATATTTCGAGAAATCTAACGGGTGTGCTTACTGCTCTCCTAACTGTCATACCAGTTAGAGAGTGACAGCTTTACCCCATTCTTCCGTCGATTCTGGCCTACTCTGAATGATTAATACGCGGCCATCTTCAAGGATTATATCCCCCTTCGTTTTTCCGTGACCGCAACAGCTCGCTATAGTTCGGACTCCGCCAGCATTAAGAGCAGCAACGATATGATGGATACAATGGTCGATGCACTGAACTTTACCGTTAATAGGCATGCAAACCTGATTACGAAACGTCTTTTCTCCGCCTGGATAGTCACATTTACTGCATTTAGATTCGATTTCATTTAATTCCTTTATGGATTCTACTCTCGTCCTCCTTCATCCTGCATCCGCATGATTGCGTAGGATTCGATGTAGGTGCCGCCGCATCCGGCCTTTCCTGTCCCGGAACCAGCAGCCACTGGTACGCCTCCGGCAGCCGCGCGGTCACCGCCTCGTCGGCTGCCTTCATCTGCGTTTCCGCCTGCCGGGCCTGATGCGGGTCGAGGTTGAGCTCCTCCTTCTCGTCGAGGATCGACACCCAGGCCAGGTAGCGGCGCAGGGCCTCGTCGAGGTCCTGGTACCGCACCTTGTCGACCGCCAGGAAGACCAGGGTGTTGCGGAACAGCCTCGGCGTACTGCCGCGCGACTCCAGGATTTCCCGGGCCGCCACCTCGGCCGCATTGTCCGGGTCCCTCGAACAGGGATGCTCCGCGGAGAGCACCACCAGCCGTGCGTCGAGGTCGTCCGGCACGTCCGCTCCCGAGCGGGGCAGGGTGTGGATGCGGTCGAAGTCCCCGGTGCTGCGCAGGTCCTTCTTCAGCCGCTCCTCCAGCTCCCTGGCGACCGCGTCGGGGTTGCCGGCCAGTTGCTCGGCCCGGTCCTCGGCCAGCTTGGTGACCGTCGGCTGGGTGGCGTACCACTGCCTCGGGCCGTCCTGGTAGAGATAGGTCGCCTCCGCCGCCAGCCTGCGCAGGGCGTCGCCGAAGACCGCCGGAGATTCCCCCGGCATGACGCATCCGAGCTTGACCCGGGAGTCGTCGATGCCGCGGTGCGCCGCCGCGGTAGTAGGCGCCGAGCCGAGGTAGACGGTGCGCGCCACCCGCCGCGTGGCGGAGAGCTTGCCGAGGTTGGGCGCCCTCCCGTCGATGGCGACCGGCAGCGAGCCCGGGCCGTCGACGTCCTTGTCGATGACGGGGTTCCAGTTGTCGGAGAGGTAGCGGGTCAGCTCGTTGCGCACGCGGTCGTCGTCGATGGGAAGGGTGGAGGGCAGCAGCAGTGGGTTCTGGTCCCCCCGCTCCCACAGGCTGTGGATCACCGCGGCCATCAGGCGCAACACGCCCCGGGTGCGCTGAAACTTGGCGAGGGCGGACCAGTCCGTGTAGAGTCGGTCGAAGATCTCGGGATGAATCGGGTAGGCGGTCCGGATGCGGCGCTCGTAGTCGGCGGTGCGGCACTCCGCGGGGAACTCGACCTGTTGTAAGCGATACAGTTCGGAGAAGGCGCGGGCGGTGACGTCGCGCTGCGTGAAGGGGTCCGGCCCGGCGAGAGGCTCGAACAACCGCCGGCGCACGATCTCGAAGCTCTCCTCGGCGCTGGCCGGCCTCCACGGAGAGTCGATCCGGCCCAGCACGTTGCGCAGCCGATCCAGGGCGCCGCGCCCGCGAACGCCCCCGACCTCGGCGTCGTCCGCCTCGGTGTGGGGAGAATCGGGAGTCGAGATGTCGGAAGCCGGCAGCGAGACCACCAGCAGGCAGTTGCCCGTGAGCTTCACCGACTCGGTCAGCGCCTGTGCGAAGGTGAACTGAGTCTCGAAGCTGCCCGCCGGCAGATCGGGGTCGTCGTGAAGCTGGCGCGCGTAGGAGACCCACTCGTCGATCAGAACCAGGCAGGGCCCGTACTCCTGCAGCAACTCCCGCAGCACGTCCCCCGGGCTGGTCGCCCGCTCGTCGTCGGCACGCACCCGCTCGAACCCCTCCCTGCCGCCGATCTGCCAGGCGAGCTCGCCCCACATGGTGCGCACCACCGTGCCGTCCGCTTTGGTCACCGGGTTTCCCGGTGAAATCCGGTTGCCGACCAGCACCACGCGCTTAACCTCCGAGGGAATCTGGACCCCGGCTTCCGCCAGCACCTCGTCCATGCCGGTGAGTTCGCGAGCAGGGATTCCGGAGTACAGGTGGTAGAGCGCCAGCATCGAGTGGGTCTTGCCGCCCCCGAAGTTGGTCTGCAGCTGCACCACCGGGTCACCGCCTTTGCCGGCGAGACGCTGGGCGCCGCCGGCCAGCAACCGCTTGAGACTGTCGGTGAGGAAGGTGCGCCGGAAGAATTCCCCGGGGTCGCGGTACTCGTCCGTGCCCTCGCCCAGGTGCACCTGCCCCAAGTCGGCGGCGAACTCCGCCTGCTGATAGCGGCCGCTGGCCACGTCGGTGTGAGGGATCACCACCTCGCGCCAGGGCTGGAGGCCACCGGCGCTCACGGTTTCGACAAGACTGCCGATGGCCCGGCGCTGCTCCCCACGCACCTGTTCGTCGAACACCCGCCGGCGCAGCTCCAGCTTCATCTTTGCGGCCTCGGCCGCCTGGGGGGCGGAAACCGCGGTGAGAAGACGCTCCGCGGAGTCAAGGGCGCGGTCGGCGTCGTCGCTGGAGAAGCGCTCCTGGTGCGCCCACTTGTTGCGCCATTCACGCAGCTCGGAAACCAGGCTGCGCTCTGTGTAGCCGAGGGTGTCGCTGAAGACGTCCCTCCAGTTATCCCCCATCAGCCGGAGGAGGGCAGCCGCGTCCCACTCGCGGTACGGCTTGTCGATCTCGAAGCGGCGAAGAACGTCCATGTCGACGGCGTTCCTCTTGACCTTGTCGTTCAGCTCGCGTTCGACGAACGGGGCCAGTCCCTGACGGAGCAACTCCATCGCCGTGCCGACGCGCTCGTGGTTCGTGATTGCCATATGCTGGTTCTCTTTTCCGTTGGGGTGGGGCCTTTAATGACTTATGCAGCGTTTGTGCGCTGCTCGAACTCGGCCGCTATTGAGTCGTAGACCCCTCCGGCCTGCGACACCGCCCGTTCGGCATCGACCGCTGTGGCCTCCTGCCAATCCCCGGGGTACCGAGATTCAGCTGCCCATACCGTGAGTTCAGCAAGATCGGGATGTTCGCTCCGCACGGACCACGAATCAGGTAACCGGTTCCGCACGGCATTCAAATCGTGTATGTAGGGGATCTCGAGTCCCTCAAGCAGGAGCGCCGCCTTTAGCGCCTTTTCGGCCGCTTGCTGGGCGCAAAAGCAGGCGTGTCGGATTCGTCGCCCGCCAAGCAACTCCTTCGCCACATCGAGATCCTCCCTCGCGAAACGAAGCCAGCGACGCCCTTCACGGAGGCGCTCAGGGTCGTTCATAGATGGTTTCCCCCTCCCGCAGTGCCGCGTACAGCACACCACCGATGACGTGACCGCGACGGCTGATTTCCTCCGGCGTGGTCACGACGATGTCCTTGGCCACCGGCAGATCGCCCAAGGCCCGGTGGATTTCGACGGCGGCATGGTGCTGATCGGTACCGTTCGGCAACACCACCAGCAAGTCGACGTCGCTCCACTTGTGGGTCGCGCCCCGCAAGTGCGAGCCGAACAGGACTACGCGGTAAGGCGCGAAGCCCTCCACGATGCGCTCAACCATGATCGGTATGAATGTTTCCGAGGCGGGTATCATGCTGTGCTTCCTATCCGAGATGGAAGATCTCGACGCCGCCCCAATGCTGGTCCAGGTACTCGGCAACGAGGCGCCGGTGGCAGTGGTGGGGCTTGTCCTCGCTGCACAGGAGGCAACCGTCAGCGACCATCTCCCTGGGAACCGTCTCCTCGATCCGCCGCTCCCGCATCAGGGCGAGGAAGCGGTCCTCGTAGGTCTCCCAGTCCCCCTTCCGCTTCTTGTAGTCGTCGAGAATTTCCTTCGTCGGGGCCAGCGCGGGAAGGTGGACGTACTCCATGCCGCAAAGCTTATCGAGAAAGTAGGGGAGGTCGTCCTTCTTGGTGAAACCGGCGAGCTGCGACCCGTTGTTGAGCCGCACATCGACGACACGCTTTGCGCCCGACTGACGGAGTAGTTCGAAAAAACGGCGGGCAGGTTTCCTGGTGAAGCCGATGGTAGAGAGCTTCATGCCGCCCGGATCACCAACCGCAACTCGATGTCGTCAACCAGGTTGTATTGAGGAAGGCGGCCCGAAAGCTGCCTGCACTCTTCCCGGATAATCCGCACGCCATCGCCGCGGCGGTCCATCAAATGCGTCCGGCCGAAACCGCCGGGCGCAGGACAGCGAGCCAAAAGGGAGGCGATGAGTTCATTCCGGCTGGCCTGCCGCAGGTGCAGACTGTGCGGGGAGAGCGTATACGCCAGGTCACCGGGGACGTAGAGTTCGAGGCGGTCTCCGAAGAGATGCAGACGAATTTGGGAACCCGCCACGGAGTAGTCGCGGTGAGCCACGGCATTCACCAGGGCCTCGAACACGGCCCGCTCGCTGAACTGCGGGCGCTCGACTCGGGCCATGGTCTTGGTGGCCCGCACGAGCATGTTCCGCCGCACAAAGTGCATTGCCTCGGCGACCTGCTCGTCAAGCGGCCCAACAATGTCACGGGCGTCGGTCTGATAGTCGGCATCGGTGCGCTCACCCGCATAGCTGATGGCTTGTATGCATGCATGGGGTAGCCACTGTTGCGGCTCGCGCGTACCCAGCAGAACTCCTGCGAGTGTGAGGCGGGCGACGTTGTCCTGGTCATCGGCCACGAGGCGGAGCTTTCGTGCCGCCGCCTCGTTGACGCTCTCCTGAGAATCCTCCCGCAGGAACCGGCGAGTAAGGGAATAGTCGAGATCGCCCGGCCCGGTGCGGGGCACCGGCGATTCGTCGAAGCGGATCATACCGCCCTGGCTGCGTTCGTGGAAGAGCCGGGCCAGCACATCGGGTGCCATTTCTCGCTTCGACCTGACCGTCCTGTGGAAGTATCCACCCGGACTCTCGTGAACGAACAGGCCGCGGGGGACCTCGATGCGGACGACCGGAACGAGCGTTCCCGAGGCATTCGACAGTTCGAGCTTGAGGATGTCGACGTCGAGCGAGGGCTTCACCGAGTCGTTGCAGATTTCGCGCACCCAGTCCTCGACTACATCGAGGGAATCCAATGGGATGCCCAGGACCTCGTGGGTGGCGTCGTCCACTCCCATGAGGAGCGTTCCGCCGCGTGCGTTGGCAAAGGCGGCGAGCTGGTCGGCGAATTCGTTCCGGTCCGGGCTGGTGACGCGGCGACCGGACAGCAGGACGCGCATGACCTCCAGAGGCGAGTCATCTCCGAGCCGGAGTCGGCGGGCAAGATTCAGTTCAGCAGGACCCATGATATGGTACTATACCGATTCAATTGAACAGTTTCCGCAGCCAGTCCGCGAATGTTGTGCTGAGTTTTCCGTCCACCCTCAAATCCCCGGTGTGGATGGCTGTACCCAATTTCCTTGGTTCTTTCCTGGTTGCAAGCCAGGAATGGAGCTTTGCCCGCTGAATCTTTTTCTCGGTAAACTTTCGGTCTTCCCTCGGTATTCCGTCGATGTAGTCCTGAGCTAACGGCCAAACTGGATCGCCGTCAGAGATCATTGCCGAGACGAAATCTTCGAGCTCCCCTGAGGATGTATTGTCGGGCATCAACCAGATGCCGATTCGAGGAGTGCCGTCCAAAATGGTACCGCCTGCTTCGGGGCTCTCTGGCACTTCGATCTCCTCTTCCCGAAGTCTGTTGGAAACCGCACTCCATCGGGCGTACAGGTCGTCATTCGCGTCCAGGAGAATGCCGACTACCTTGCGGTTAGGTGCCCGGATTTCCGCGCCGATGTCTTCGAGAAGGTTGTCTATTCCTTTCTTATCGAGAATGCAGAACTCCGGCATCTCTTCGCGGAGATTGAAGAGATGCCAGACGACATGCCTTTCGTCCTGCCCCTCGACAAGGAGAACCTGGGTATTCCCGTCCATATGCCTACCTCACCTCAATGTGGCTTTTGGCAGCGGCCCTGAGGTTGCGCTCCGAATACTCGACCGCGCGAAGGTGTCCGTCCTCGCGTTCAAGGCGGACGAGAGCCCCTTCGATCCCTTCGCACTCGGTCATCGCCTGCGCGAAGCCGCGAACGCAGTCATAGCTGTGGGTCGTGGCAATCACCTGCACGTTGTTTTCGTGGGCGGCCAGCAGGACCATGCGCCAGTAATCGCGCTGCACTGAATGGTGAATGCCGTTTTCCGCTTCGTCGATGAGCAGGAATCCATCCCGGCTGGTGACCAAGACCAAAGCGAGGCCGAACAGGCGAAGTACTCCGTCCCCAAAGCTTTTTAGGGGTAATGGAAAGGCTTGACCCTGGAGCCTCGCCACCACTCGTGAACCGTGTCTTTCGTCACCAATGATCGCAATCCGCTTCACTTCGTTGCCGAGGATGGGTTGCAGAGCATTCACTACCCGGTCTTCGTCGTCGGTAAGCGAAATTGCATTCCAGCGTTCCATGATCTCGTTGTTACTCAACAGGCCCGGCCCTGTGGATTGACATGTTATTTCATGATTTTCGAAGGAAGCCCATGCTGATGATTGGTATACGCGACGGCTACGGGTTATTCTGGTGCTCAAAGCATAGGGGCAAAATAGCCCAGTTTCTGTCAGTTCCACACCATGAAATTCATATTTCAGAATTCTTAGAGTTCGTCCCGAAAATTCCCGAAACTGGCGTCGCCAAGGAGGAGGGTGTAGATCTGAAGGGACGGCCGCAATTTCCAGTCGATTCGGATCGTTGTTCGGACCTATCGAAAGGAAGGCCCCTTCGGATGCATCCCGTCCGTTGAAGATTGCCTCCCAACAAGGGCCGACTGTTTCTTGGCCGCTCTCGTCAACACGTACCGCAACCTCTTCGTTGCTTTCCAGTATCTCGGTTAGCACAGCACTGTGACCCCTCGCCGCATAAAATCGGACTGCATCCAGAACCGTCGTCTTGCCGACGCTGTTCTTGCCCGCCAGCAAGGTCACGCGGCCCAACCGCTCAATGGTAAGAGCATCGATCCCGCGGAATCCGGTAATTGAAAGACTAGGTAGATACAGGCGGTTGTCGTGGCTTTCCTCGTCCATGGTTTTGGTCCCTTTTTCTAGTTGATCTCCGGCTCAGCCGATCCCTATACGCCGCAGGATTTCCTGTGTGATCTCCCTGAAGTCATTGGAGGCATCGCTGGCGGCCACCGCGTGGCTGCCGATGGCACCGTCGGCCACGGTCAGGTCGAAGATCGGTTTGCGGCACACGCCCGCGAAGACGAGCCCCGGTCGCCGATGCTTGGACAAGCCGTTGGCAAATGCACATACGACGAGGCAAATCCGGGTCGGAGAATCCCTTTTTATCGACTCCTTGCGCTCAACATGTCCGGACTCGAGATCCGACATCAGGGCTTCGAGAGTAGCAGGGGCATAAGGCAGGTTCATCCGTTCTTCTCAAGAGGCGCCGGCATTGGTTGGCGCATCATCAGGGCACGTCGTTCGCCACCGACGCCCCGCAATGGTGAGTTTGCATCTCACTGTCCTCTGACGGGAGGTTCCAGGTTTTGGTAAAGGTTGAAGACAAAAAGATGAACAGTCACCCGTCGTCCCTCATCTTCCGTGCTGCGCATCTGAATGCGCCACTCTCCCGACTCCAGGCACGGCAGGTTACGGACAAATAGAGGGTGATCCCTAACCGTATCAGGCAGCACTTCCAGTATCTTGGAGAAATTCCTGTTTTTCGAATTGAAGATAATCAGTGAAGCCTTGCTGTCTCGCCATGTTAGGTAGCCCAAGAGCTGGTCAAATGCGGCAGTCAGACTAACGGGCCCCGTCCATACCTTGCACTCTCCAATGAAGGCAGCCCGGTTGTCCTGCTCGATACAAATGTCCGTCTTCCCGCGTCCTCGGAATACTTCTCCGACTGCGTCACCCTCAAAATGGCCGTTTAACTGTGCCAAAATGATGTTCCGCAAGCCCTGCTCATCGTGCAAGGCATAGGTGGCAGGAGTTCTTTCAAATGTCCGTCCCTGATGCCGGATGAAGTTCAGAATTTGCTCATAGGTTTCATTTGTGATACCCGGCTCAGGCGCGAGGCCGGTCTTGGGCGGTACAGGCAGCGGCGGAGGACGACGAATCTCGACTTTCACAGGCGTGATTGATGGCGCGCTTGCCTTATGGGCGAGAGGAATGTCGAGCAATGCTGCAATATCCGCGTGCTTGTTGAGCCTCTCCCGGCGATTCGCGATCGCCTCCTGCACCAACTGAGGAAGACTGTTGTTATAGGGCACCACTTGGTTGTACGACAGTTCAACGTACTCTTTAATTAGCTTTAGCTCGCGCTCGTAGGTTTCCTTGAATCTTTCCGGCTCGGCATCGTGGGGAAGGGAGATGGAGATTCGAAGATACCCTCGGTTCACTTCTGCGCGTGGAAACACGGAAGACCACCGATTGGTCCGATATTGGAAAAGCCACTCGTTACCCGTGAAGGGAATATCCACGTCAATGCGCGTACCTGGAATGTTGAATGGGCCTCCTTGTCCTGGACGAAACACCCGCCTGGGATCGCCTGAAACATCCACCTGTGTCTCGGTTTTCTTCATGGTAGTTGCTTCTTCACGAAGCACGAGCGGCTCAACTGTGAGCTCGGCTACAATGTGATCGACTAGTTCCTGATCGTTTGAGATCAGGAACTGTTGCTCGGGTATGCTGTCTAAAGCACCTCTGACCCGATGCTGCCGAGCACGGAGTTGGCTATCCAGGTCATCTTCAAAGAACAGCAGATTCGAGCTTCTCATATCGGGAACGTACCACTAGTGGTCCGTGAGCGAGAGGGAAGAATCCCCTTCTCCGTTGTGATCCTTTTCTTTTTTCGCGCTGGAGGGATGCGCCGGATGATTGCTGCGGGAGCATATCCGTTGTCGGTTCCGGCCTCAGGTTCCTCCGGTCGCAGAAGCCAATACATTACATTACGCGCCCCGTCAGCAGCCCACCCACCGTTCAGAAAAAACGTCCATATCGCCAAGCTTATAGAAACCCCGCTTGCTCGGCCGGCGCCTCCTGCCGCGCAAGGCGCGCGATCTCCGGCCAGCTCTGGACCAGACCATTATAGGACAGCGCCTCGGCGGCGCGGTTCTTGCGCTCGGCAACCGCGTACAGACGATAGGCGAGTTCGCGGGCGGTCTCGGCCACGCCGCCGAGTTGCCTGACGAGCCTCGCGGCCCCGGTTTCGCCGGCGGATTCCAGAACCCTCACGAGGTGGTGAACAACCTCCCAGACGGGAAGCCGGCGGTCCGCCGCCGGGTCCCAGTCCTCGGGAAGCTCCTCTGGGCGGAGCAGCCGCACCTTGCCGGCCTTCGACTCCAGTATGCCCGCCTCCACCATCCCCGCGACGCTGGTGTTCTTGGCAGTGGACAGGGTCTCGGCCACGCCGTACTCGCCGGCGGTGAAGCCCTGCTGCTCGAACCAAGCCAGGGCCCAGCGGGTGTCGGCGTCGAACTCCCCTTCCTGCTCGGCGAGCACCTCGTCGAGTGTGTGGTTGATCAACGCCAGGGCGTCGCGCACGGAGACGGGGTTGCCCTGGGCGTCGAGCACCCTGACGTAGCGGGTGTAGACCCCCATGCCAGGGCCGATGGCGGCCTGGGCGAGGTCGACGGGGGCGATGTTTCCGGATTGCAGGTGCGCGAGGGCCGCGGGAAGCTCGGCCTTCAGGGCGGCGACGAACTCGCGGCGGGTGGCCAGAGGCGCGTCTTGGGGGCGCTTGCGGCAGACGAGGACGATGCTCGAGGCGAGGGCGTTGGAGTCCATTCCGCGCATACGGCTGCTGTTCTCTGTTCTCACGGGCCAAGTACCCGTGACGGAGAAGCCAGTGCGGATCACTGCACCGAGGAAGGTTTCCCAGCCGGTGCTGGCAGTGCCAGCGTCACCAAGACTCTCGGACTGCTTGAAAGCGTAGTAGATGCTTACCGGAAAACCGGGATGCGCCTGACTGGCAAAGCAATTCATCGCTTGGGACATGCCGTTGAGAAAGAAGGTTTCTGCCTTTTCCTTGCCACCATGACGATCAGGTGTGGCGACAAGCTCCCCGTCCTTGGGTACGGCAAGCGTAGAGAAAAGATCTGGGAAAACGGGCCGTAGTGAACGGCGTAGCCAGACGTAGAAGAAGTCAGACAGATCGGCATAGCCGATGTTGTCGTAGTAGGGTGGATCGGTGGATATCAGTCTGTCGCAAGAGATACGTTGCGCTCCGGCATCTGCTTGTTGGGAACGTCCTGACGCACTCGTTTGGACGGTCCCAAATGCTTTCGAGAACGCTTTGACGATGCCGTCAATGAGGACGGTCCAGGCACCTGAGCTGTCGCCAAGAGGATTGCCTTCGGGGTAGTCCCAGACCATGGGAATCGCCTGTCGCCCGAAGAGATGACGTGGACACTGCGCGATGGGCTCCCAGGCACAGAGGCTATTCCCCAAGTCGGCCTGTTTGCTCAGTGCAAATCCCAGATATACCGTGACCGCCTCGGCGTAAGCTGTGGCACCAATGCCACCGTCGCGCAACGGCTGGCAGTCGTTACCCGGGCACTCCACCCCGGCGTCACGTGCGATGCGTTCGCGTGCGTCACCCACCAGGTCAGACAAGGTTGAAAGCATGGTGAGTTGGCGAGGAGTGAAGAGGTCGCCCCAATTAGCCATACCGTAGCCGCCAACGCGAAAACCAAGTGCCTGCTGGAAGAACTCGACATCTGGTGCCCACTCTGGTTGTGCATCATGTGCAACCGCTTCATGTTCTGGCGTCGGCGTGAGATACACTCGCCCCCGATCGCCCCCCGCCACGATCGCCATCAGCTGTGCACCCATACGCCCGGCCTTCCCCTCGGCCTTGATGTAGTCCCCTGCCATCGGTGACCCCGACATCACACAGCGGAAGTTCGCTCCCCGTGCCAGCTTGGTCCCGGCCTTGGCCGCCTCGGGATCCGGCGGCTCCCCCACCTTCACCGCGAATCGGTACCCGCGCCCCTCGATCACCGGCTCGACATACGCCTCCTTGCCCCGCTTCGTCGACAGCATGAAGGTCGAGGCCAGCGGCACGTCGACGTCGGCGAAGGCCGGGTTCGGGCTCTTCACCGTGCGCGCCCACAGCCAGGCGATCACCGTCAGCTTGCGGCCCTGGTACTGCTTGAGGTCGGGCCGCTCCCGCACCATCTCCGCGCTGACCTCGACCGGCGGATACAGATGCCCGATGCGCCGCTCCGCCTCGTCGCGCATCCACTGCCCGTAGTAGCGCACGTCCTCGGCGAGCCCTTGCGCGCCGGTCCAGCCGCGTTCGATCAGCGACGCCTTGGCCGACGAGCCGCCGGGCCGGGCCTCCGGGTTGACCGGCGGCCGGCCGGCGAACTTGGGCGGGATCTCGATCATCGCCTTGTTGATGAGCACCGCCACCGGGTTGAGGTCGCTGGCATGGGCCTCCAGCCCCAGGCGCTGGGCCTCCAGCGGCAGGGCGCCGCCGCCCGCGAAGGGATCGTGAAAGGCCGGCAGTCTGTCCGGGTCGAACAGGTCGCAGGCGCGCTGATGCCCGGCATTGTCGGCGCAGGTGCGGCGCCAGCTCTTTCGAATCTCCGCCCGCGCCTGTTCCAGCAGCTTCTCGTTGGTGGTGTTCTCCCAGCGGACCAACTCCTCGATGAGACCGAACAGCCGCTTGCGTTCCTGCTTCTGGTCCGCCTCGGTGGGGAACTCCTCGGGGCAGGCCGAGGGATCGTCCACCATCTGCGCGAAGATCACCGCCCGCGCCGCCGCCAGGGGCCGGCGCGCCCACCAGAGATGCAGGGTGCTCGGGTGCCCGTGCCGGATCGACTTTTCCCGCGCCGACGCGGCGTTGATGGCGTCGAGGGGCAGGGCGACCTCGATGAGCTTTTTGCGGTAGATGTTTCCTCTCCTTGCTCGGGTCAATCAGGACGGAGGTGTCCGAGACCAGCACCTTCATTGCCCGCATACTCCAGGTCTGGCGATTCTTCCAGGGCCGGGGGCTCTTCCATGCGCTGGTTCAGGGCGTAGGCGGAGATTTCCAGCAGCTCCGCTGCCTTGGGTTCGGAGATCGCGCCCTCGGCCAGGGCGCGGAAGCACAGGCGCTCGAAACGTCGGGGCTTCTCCCTCTTCATGGCGAGGGGCTCCCGGTAGGGAGGCGTGCGCCAGCCTAATTGCGAGATGTCCTTGAACAGCCGCCGGTACAGGGTTTCGCTGAAGATTCCAAGGTCCTTGCACCGATAGGTGAGAGCCTGAACGCTCACCCCGAATAGCTGCTTGAGGTCAAAGAGTTCCTCCCAGCCGATGGAACTGCGGCGCTTGCCCATGGCAGCCCACAGGGCCTCGGCAGGCATCAGGAATGCTCCGGCAAAACGGAAGGCGGCCCTTTCGGCATCTACCTTTGGGGCTACTTCCAGGACCAGATGTCCAAGCTCGTGCGCCATCGTCAACCGCTGCCGCTCTCCCCAGTCGCTGTCGTTCACGACGAGAACGGGAACCGGGGTGCTGCCGGCGCGGCGCACCCGGGCCGTAAGCCCGTCGATCTTCCCGAGGGGACATGAAAGCACCTTGATACCGTGCTCTTCCATCAGCTCAACCAGATTGGGGATAGGGTCGAGGCCCAGGCCCCAGTACGAGCGGAGGCTGTGAGCGGCCCGATCAGCCTCCGCGGGGCCGCTGACGATAGGGTAGGGGGCTTCCCGGGGCTTGTCCCAGTTGATGCTGGTCAGCCCGAGAAACTCCTCGACCATGAGGTAGCGCTCCAGCAAGTGCAGGACCTTTGCCTCGACCTGCGCCTCCTCACGCCTCCCCGTGATCTTCTTCTTGCGGAACTCGACGGATTCCAGCGCCATTTCCTGGTCACCGAGCAGATAGTCCACCGGGACCGCAAGGGCGTCGGCCAGCGCAATGAGGACTCCCGAGCTGGGCATGGATTCGTCGCGCTCGTACTTGCCGATCGCCTGCGCCGTTACCCGGTTTCCGATGCGTTCCTCCAGGCCGCGAAGGGACATGCCGGCCGCGGTACGTGAGAGCTTGAGCCTCTGTCCGATCAAGTCATTGCCCTCTTCTGGGCGAGTTTCCAAACAGGGCCTGCAATGTCCAAATTGTAAACAGACGAAGCGGATTTCGCCATGCTACCCTGAAGTGAGGAGCATACAGGCAAAGAACTGGCCACGGTCTCCGAATTCGCCAGCCGTCACAACATCTGCGACAAAGACACCCACGAGCAGATATGACTGCTGGCCAAAGGGACTGGTGGTAAAGCGGCTGCGCTATTTGGACCTGGAAGATGGAGAGCGGGAAAAGGCCGTAGCTTTTCTGAAGGATGGAAGGCACGAAACCCTTTACACCTGGAACATCCTGGTATCGCGAGCGAAAGACTTGATGTAGATGACTATTCTACACTCAGCCATTCGGAAATGAAGTTAGTCCGATCGTTGTAGGTCAATTCATCAACCTCAATGGCAGATTGCTTACACATAGCTGGCAAATCCGCCTCGAATCGCTTCCACCTGCGAATAATCTCCTGCCCCCCCGGGATGGTCTTTCTGCCCGAAGCGTTGTTTAACCAGTCTCGTATATGTCTTATGGCGTTTTCAGGTTTGTTTTCATGGGAACGGATATCATGCCCGGCAATGTCTGATATAAAAGTTTGGTATCGGTATTCCTCGCGATCCAGAACCAGGCAAACCTTTCCTTTCTGTTGCCTGTTCCCAAAGAGCTTTGCGCCTAGAAATACGCCCAATTCGAAGGGCATATTGAAACGTGGGGTTTGTGTCTCTTGGTCTAGTTCGGTGCGTGATATATCGTGGACGCCAAACCGACACTCCGATATAATTTTCTGGATTTTGTTAAAACGCACGTTACCGCTGTCATCTTCCTCCAGAGTACATCGCGGGATGAAGCCGCAGTCAAATATGGCAAATAGAAGAGCATTCCTGAGTATCAAATAATCATTGTCAAACGGGCAATTAATGAACACGTTCCCAACATTGTGCTCAATATCCATCACGCTTATCTAGATTTGCGAGTAGACTTCCTACCTTGCGTCCTGTTTCCCTTGACACTGGCAACTGCCTTTTTAATTGTGGATATCTTCACCGTGCCCCTTTTGGGTGCCTCCCGTACGATACGTTTCGTCCCCGCCATTTTTCTCTCCCTTAGGTTATGCCTTTAGTTTTGAAGATGTATGGGTTGGAGAACCACGAACATTACAAATGTTCAGTTGTTTCTCCTGTATGGGTCGATCCTTTTCCGAAAAATGGTGAAAGGTGACACCATTATTGAAGTGAGAATAGGTAAATGGTTACTCGCTAGCAACCGGTGCTGTGAGGGGAACTGGACCCTGCGAGTCGGGGTCCAAAAGGCGTGAATTCGATGCTGGAAAAAGTACCGACGGTTACCCTCATCCCGGCGCCTCTGCCCGGGCAATCAGCTCGTTGAGCTTGTAGTTCACGCTCGTCACCCCGAAGTCCGGCTCCCGCTGGAAGGGCTGGCGCAGGTAGTGCACCCGGTGCCGTCCTTCCTCCAGGAACTCGACGATGGCGAGGATGAAGTCGTCCGGCTTGTTGAAGGCGGTCAGTATCTCATTCTTCGTCACGGTGACGCTGTCTTCCCCGGTCGCCCGTCCCTTCACCTCGATGAAGCGCAGCCTGCCGGTGCCGGGCACCCGGCTCTCGATGTCGTAGCCGAGCTTCTCGAACTCCCGATCCATCGGTTCGAATCCGAGACCGCGCTCCACCTCCATGACGATGGCCCGCGCCCGCGCCGCGGATGCCTGGGTGTCGGGTGACTGCCTGGGGGCCGGGCGCCCGCTGATGGCGGCGATGAGTCCGGCGGGCACAATCACGACCCCTCCAATGACGGCCGGCGGCAAGGCCGAGATCTGCTCTTCCCCGTCGAGTTGCGCCATGCGCCGGTGCAGGCGGTCCTGAAAATCGTCGGCGCGACGGCGTGCCTCACCTGAGTTGAGCCGTGCCCCCGCTTTGCCCGCCTGCTCCTCCAGCCTGAGCTGCTCGGCGCGGTGGTCCCAGTAGGTGATCTCCTTGGTCAGCCGTTCCTTGACCGCGGCGCGAGTCTTTCCAACCGATGCCAGGCGCCGGTCGCGCACTTCGGATACATGCTCCGGCACGATGTGAGCGATTGCTTCGCCGCGCGCCTTCTGCTCCAGGTCGCGGGTGATCCAGGCGCACTCGGGGCGGGCGAGGATCTCGTCCGCCACCGGTTCATCCTCGGCGAGGGGCCGGTAGTCGAGGTACGGGGCGTTGTGGAGGTGGCGCGCCTTTCCCCCGGCGTCGACCTCGACGTAGAGCATGCGCCGGGAAATGACACGGCCCTCGCCGCTGGGCAAGGGGCTTCCGTCGCGAATGGAGTGTTCCAGGGTGAACAGCACCCTGGTCTCGAGGCCGGGGTCGCGGTCGTCGACGAGCACGGTCCCCCTTTTCAGGAGATCGCCCTGCCGTTCCAGGGTGAGGTCGAGCACGGCGTCGAGCAACGGATGTCCCGGGCAGACGAAGGCGGCCGGCACCTTGCCCTGCGGTGTGAGGAATTGCTTGTCGAAGGCGATGCGCTCGTACCGCCGCAGCACCGGTTCTCCAACGCCGATCTGCCGGTCGCGGTTGCGCACCGGGGCAGGGACGTGGGTAACCTCGTAGCGTCCCGACTCGCGGCGGCGGGCGGCTCCGCCGAGGCGCCGAAAAGCTTCAAGGAAGAACGACTCGATGTAGTGCGGCTGCAGCCGGCGGGCCTCGGCGCGCTCCATCTCTTCGCGCACGCGGGCCACCCGGGTCGAGTCCATGGCGTCGTGGGCCAGCGCCTGCTCCTCGATCAGGGTCTCCAGGTGCGGCCGGTCCACCGCTGCGCTCACCGCCTGCTCCAAGCGGGCGCGCACCTCCGGCCGGTCGCCGTAGCGGATCGCCTCGATCAGCAGTTGGCGCAGCGGGCGGCCTTCGAATTGCAGCTTGCCGAGCACGTCGAAGACCTGGCCCCCGAGGGCGAAACGGGCCTGCTCCAGCTTTTCGAGCAGGGTTCGGTACACGTCCCCCTCGCGGGTCTCTTCCGCCACCAGGTTCCACAGGTGGCAGACCTCGGTCTGACCGATGCGATGGATGCGGCCGAAGCGCTGCTCGATGCGGTTGGGATTCCAGGGCAGGTCGTAGTTCACCATCAGGTGGGCGCGCTGCAGGTTGATGCCCTCCCCGGCCGCGTCGGTGGCGAGCAGCACCTGCACCTCCGGGTCGTGCAGGAACGCTTCCTGGGCTTTTCTGCGTTCCTCTCTGCCCATGCCGCCGTGGATGACGACGATCGCGTCGGGCCGGCCCAACAGAGTACCGATGCGTCTTTCGAGGTAGGCGAGGGTGTCCCGGTGCTCGGTGAACAGGACCAGCTTCTGGTGAGGGGAGGCAACGGGGGGCGGGATGTCGCCGCTGCCGGGCGGCCTGGCTTTGTCGCTGGTTCCGCCCCCGATGCCCGCGGGAGTGAAGATTTCCCCCAACAGGTTGGAGAGCTCCCGCCACTTGGTGTCGCTGCCGCTTCGGCGGATCTCCGCGGCCAGTCCTTCAAGACGCCTCAGGGAGGCGATCTCGGCCTGGAGCTCGACGATGGTGCTCGCCGCGGTCGCCTGGTCCAGCACCTCGGCCTCGGCGGCCTCGACCTCTTCGTACGGGGCATCGTCGAGATCCTCGACGTCCTCCGTGTCGAAGGCCGGGCCGGTGTCGGTGAGGGCCTGGGGTGTCGTCGCCCCCCGCTGCAGAAGGGACAGCTCCCGCAGGCGGCTTTCAAGGCGCTCGCGCCTCCGTCGCAACGACTGGTAGATCGCCTCCGGCGAGGAGGCGAGGCGCCGCTGCAGGATGGTGAGGGCGAAGCCGACGGTGCCTGAGCGCCGGTCGTTCTGCAGGGCTTCCGCCCGGTTGAACTCGCCGCGCACGTACTCGGTAACCTCCTTGTACAGGTGGGCCTCAGGGTCGGTCAGCCGGTAGGGCACGGAATAGGCGATGCGTTCGGGGAACAGGGGCCGCCCGTCGAACTTGAGCAGGTTCTCCTTGACCATGCGGCGCATCAGGTCGGAGACGTCGACCTGGTGGACGCCGTCGCGGAAGCGGCCCTCGAAGCGGTCGCCGTCGAGCAGGGCGAGGAAGAGCTGGAAGTCCTCCTCCTTGCCGTTGTGCGGGGTCGCCGTCATCAGCAGAAAGTGGCGCGTTAAACCGGACAGCAGGCGCCCGAGCTGGTAGCGCTTGGTGTACCTGATTTCTCCCCCGAAGAACGACGCCGACATCTTGTGCGCCTCGTCGCAGATCACCAGGTCGTAGCGGCAGTCCGGGGCCCCGAGCTTGGCGTGGATATCCTCGTTGCGGGCCAGCTTGTCCAGCCGCGCGATGGCGAGATCGGTTTCGAGAAACCAGTTGCCGGTGCGCGCCGCCTCCAGCTTGTCGTTGGTCAGGAGGTCGAAGGGGAGATCGAAGCGGCGATAGAGCTCGTCCTGCCATTGCTCGACCAGGCTTCCCGGGCAGACCACCAGGCAGCGATCGAGGTCGCCGCGCGCGATCAACTCCTTGATGAGCAGCCCGGCCATGATCGTCTTGCCGGCGCCGGGATCGTCGGCGAGCAGGAAGCGTAGCGGCTGGCGCGGCAGCATGGCCTCGTACACCGCGGTGATCTGGTGCGGCAGCGGCTCCACCAAAGAGGTGTGCACCGCGAGGACGGGATCGAAGAGGTGGGCGAGGCGGATGCGGCGCGCCTCGGATACGAGACGGTACGCAGAGCCGTCGCCGTCGAAGCTCCAGGGGCGCCCCTGCTCGACGACCTCGAGGCGCGCCTCGTCGTGGCGGTAGAGGATCTCCTCGGCGATCCCGCCCGAGGGCGGGCGGTAGATCAGCGTCAGCGCTTCGGAGCCGTGCCACTGCACGCTTACGACCTCGACCGCGCCGTTCGGAAGAATGCCGCGCACGGCAGCGTCAGGCTGAAGTTCTTCGAGCTTCAAGGACCTGCTCTCCGATTGGGAACGGCCTACCCCGGCTGCGAGGTCAGCGCTTCTTGGCCCTGAGGGATTTTAAATGAAGGAGGCAGAAATGATTACCGCCAAGAAGGTAGGGAAACGGCTGCCGATGCGAGCTCAACGTCGAGTCGAGAACCGCTACGGACTCGTTCCGGTGACCAACACGCGCGACTTCGTGCTCGTGGGGGGGGACGCCGAGGGCCGCCCGGCGAAGCTCGAAACCTTCCGGCTGGCGGAAAGCGCCGAGGAGTTCCAACTCCGATTGGAGAAGCCGGGAGCCTTTGCCCGCGAAGCCGGCACGGGCCTGGGGGAATATCTGTGCCGGGCGCTGTCGCAGCGCGCAGCGCTCTCCGAGCCGAGAGACCTGGCATGGCTGCTCGCATCGTACGCTCGCGACGGGCTGGCGCGGGTCGAGGACGCGGCCTCGGCGCCCTCGCTGCCGCGCGTCTTCGGCTTCGAGATCATGCCCGCCCCCTTCGTCGTCGCCCGGGCAGGCCATTCCCGCCAGAGTCGCGCCGGGGTGCAGATGGCCGTTTGCGGACGCGGCTTCGAGACCACCTCCCGTGGCGGCTCGGGGGCTCGGCATCCGACCTGCAACGGGGCCGCCAGTGCCACGAGCGCGCTGAGGATCAGACGGCTCATTCGCTTTCGACGGCGCGCTTCACTTCAAGGACAATGGGTTCAGGCCGATCCGGCCCGGCGTTGGGATGCGTTATGATCGCGCAGCTGATCGGGACCGAATCCCCCGCGGACGCCCTGGCGAGTCGCGTCGATGCGTCGGGCACCACGTAGGCGTCGGCCTGCGCGGCATCGACTCGGTAGCCTATATCGGCGAGTGACTGAATCGTGATCGCGCTCAACGGGTGCGCAGCGGCATCGCCAATCCTGGGCGTCATGAGTTCATTGTCGAGCACGGACTCACGCCAGTGGCTGTCCTGGCCACTCGATCCCCCAAGCGTGTTCTCCACCGGCACTTTCGCACCCGTGTAGCTCGTCCCTCCCGCGGCGTTGAATGCCGCAATCGCGTTTGCACCCGAGAAATGGGTGTCGGGCGCGGGAACAATGCGGTTGCCATACACACCGAGGGACGGGTTCTGCAGCAGGTGGTGATCTGTCCACGGTCCACTGGCGAATCCCAAAGTGTGACCTATCTCGTGCAGAATAAAGGCTGTCAGCTGTTTGTCCAGGTCGTCCACGTCAAGCTCTATGAATGATACGATCGGCAAGGCGGACGGAATGCGGTAAAGGAGCTGTCCCGCCTGTCCAACAGTGCCTCCTTCTCCGTCGATTTCTTCGATTTTCACGTAGATCAGCAGATCATCGACGTTATCGGGTGCCGTGGTCCCGGGATAAAGCCTGTTCAACAAACTGCGCACGAAATCGGACAAGGGATGGTTGGGGACGTCGTGCGTGATGATCTGCTCCCAACGCCGGGCGGCGTTTTCAACCGCCAACTGGTAATTCGAGGAGATGCTGCCGACGAAGACGACGTCGATATCGAAGGAAGGCGTTCCGGCGGTCGTCGCTTCGGCAGGCGCGGAGCGAACGCCCACGACGCTGCCGCCGCAATCGGTGCCCAGGTAACCGTAATCCGCTTCATAAGTGGCGCCCGGCTCAAAGAAGCTGGAGGCCAGGATATCCAGCGACGCCGCGATGTTCCGGGAGAAATCTGCCGTGTTTGTGGTATTGATGCAGGCCGTTGACCACGGTCCGACAGGCGACTGGTGCCGGATTCTGACCTCGTAAAACCGGGTTTCGTTGGCCGCGAAGTCATCGTTGAATCCGAATGTGAAGACATTGCCGCTGATGCTCAGAGCGGGCGCCGTCAGGGTCGGCGTCTGAATATTCGCCTCGAAGGTTGTCGAGGCGGTCGCGCCCCAGGGGTCGGTCGCCGTTACGGCAATAGTCGTCGTGCCGGCGGATAGTGGATGGATCAGGACTTCGGTATCGATCATCCGCACGGTCGCGATGGCGCCGTTACTCGACGTCGCCGTATATCGCAGGCGGGTATCGTCGGGATCGTCGAAGGCGTCATCCACGGACACGACCACGACGGCGCCCCCCGTCGGAAGCGTCACATCGCCGATGGAGCCGTCGACGACAGGGGATTGGTTGGGGATCTCTATCTCGGCCGAGGGAGACCACTCGCTCTCCCCTTCGTCGTTCTTCGCCCGCACCCGCACCTCGTAGGTCGTGTTTCGGAATAAACCCGTGATTCCCTGCACCGAATCCGGTGGCTTGTTCAAAATGGTGGCTGTGAAGGCGCCGCTGTTCTTGACGCGATACTGAACGTCCCAGGCGGTGATGTCAGGACCCGTATTCGTCGGCGGTGTCCGGCCCTCCTGCACCAGGACGACAGGCTGGAATCCGCTGTCGAAAACAGTCAGTATCGGCGCCGGCGGCTGTCCAGGAGGTTCATCTACGTCACCTACATTGACGGTTATCGGCTGAGTCGCTGTCCGTTCCCGGCTGCCCGCGCCGCTGGTCGCCGTGACCACGACGACATAGCTGTTGTTGCTCGCGGTGGCGGGTGGGCGCTCATAGTCGGGGGTGGTCGCAAAGGTCAATACGCCCCCACTCGTGATCGAGAACTGCGCCTGGGCGGCGCCGCCGGTAATCTCATAGCCGGTGATAGGGTCTCTGGCATCGGCATCCGTGGCGACCACCGTGCCGACCTCGGTTTCGTTTTCTTTTTTGTCGAAGATATCGCCACTGGTGAAGACCGGCCGATTGTTGGCGCTGACGTCCACCTCTGCAATGGTCACGGTCACGTTTTCCGCGGTTACGCCCTGGTAGTTCCCGCCGCTTGCCGCATGACTCAGCGCGACCGTGTCATCCGCGTCGTCCGTGTCCGCCTGTGTGGTGACCGTTACCGTCTGCGGATCGTCCCAATTGTCCTCCGTGAACGTCAGGCTCGCGGGGTTAACGGAAGCATCCGAACCTCCCGGCACGGTCACTGTGACCGTCACGTTTTCGGTCGGTTGCGATTGCAGTACCACTGTGTACGAGTCGCTGTTGCCCTCCGGTATGGTCAACGCCGTCGGATAAACTGTCACACCCGGTAGCCCTTCGATAACTTCCAGCGGCAAGTCGGTGGATTTGACGAGTGCGTAGCCGTTGTCGCCTGAGGGTAAGTCCGGCAATGTGCCGACGTCGACGGTGACGGCAGCGGTGGTACCGGCGGTGCGGGAAACCGTGAGGATGGCGCTTTGTATGCTGCCCTGGCGAATTTCGATGCTGCCGGCGCCACTGCCGATCATGCCATTGACCACCTGGAGCGGGAGGGTCATTTCAAAAGGCGCGCCGGTGTGCGCTTTGGCCCTGAATAGACCGCTGGCAAGCGATTCCAGCGAAACAGTAATGGGCAGGGGATCGACTGTATTGCCCGCCAGTATGAGCGCTTCAAGCTCAGTCAGTCCGGAAAAAACGCCGTCGGGCAGACTGCTGAGGTTGTTGCCGTTCAGGTGGAGCCTTGTCAGTGCCGTCAGCCCGTCAAAGAGATTCTCCGGGAGTGTGCTGAGTCGGTTGGCAAACAGCGAGAGGTCTTCCAGAGACGTCAGTCCGTCAAAGAGATTCTCATCCACAGTGCTGAGTTGGTTGTTCCCCAGGCGGAGAATTCTCAGTGCTGTCAGTCCGTTAAAGAGATTCTCCGGGAGTGTGCTGAGTTGGTTGTCATACAGGACGAGACTTGTCAGTGCCGTCAGCCCGTCAAAGAGATTCTCCGGGAGTGTGCCGAGTTGGTTGTCATACAGGACGAGACTTGTCAGTGCCGTCAGCCCGTCAAAGAGATTCTCAGGGAGTGTGCCGAGTTGGTTGGCAGACAGGACGAGAATTCTCAGTGCCGTCAGTCCGTCAAAGAGATTCTCCGGGAGTGTGCTGAGTCGGTTGGCATACAGCGAGAGGTCTTCCAGAGACGTCAGCCCCTCAAAGAGATTCTCATCCACAGTGCTGAGTTGGTTGTTCCCCAGGCGGAGACTTGTCAGTGCTGTCAGTCCGTTAAAGAGATTCTCCGGGAGTGTGCCGAGTTGGTTGCCGGACAGCTCGAGACTTGTCAGTGCCGTCAGTCCGTCAAAGAGATTCTCCGGGAGTGTGCTGAGTCGGTTGGCAAACAGGTCAAGGCTTGTCAGTGCCGTCAGCCCCTCAAAGAGATTCTCCGGGAGTGTGCCGAGTTGGTTGCCGGACAGATCGAGACTTGTCAGTGCCGTCAGCCCGGAAAAATCGCCGGCTTTCAGCGTCGAGACGTCTTTGGAAAACAGAGAGAGGCGGGTGATCGCGGATAGATGGTCCGCCGTTACAGCACCGCAGGTGCTTACCGGCGCAGCCGCGACGATCGCGTCGCGCACCTGCGCGGTGCGGTTGCAGATATTGATGGTCGGGTCCTGGGTCTGGTTCGCCACTGTCAGATTCGTGAGGGCGATGGCCGGGTTCTGCGCCCGGTCGCGGATGGGGTTGGTCGCCGGCGTATAACTGACCGTCACCGTCTGGTCGGGCGCAACCGCCGAGGCGAGAGTCAGCGTTACCTTGCTGTTGCTCACCGCAACTGCGGTGACACTCCCCACCTCGCTACCTGCGGTCACCGTGAAGTCGCCGGTCGCCGGTTTCGGGTCGCTGTCGAGTCCCTCGCTATAGGTCAGCGTTAGTTCGTCGTCGGTGACTTCCGCATCGGTAAGCGATGGTACAACACCATCGACCTTTTGGCGGAATTGATTGGTCTGCGCGTTGTGCACCAGATTCGCATTGACTGTCGAGGCGTTGTTCTTGATGCTGCCGCCGTTGAGCTTGAGGCCATTGGCGTTGATGGAGGCTCCGTCGGTGTCCTCGTCGGTGGCCTGCACCGTGTATTGGAAGAGGAGTTGGGGCGTGGTCGAGCCGCTTTTATAGTCGGCCTCGCGCACAGTAGTACCAATCGTGAGGTAGATCTGTGGCGTGCCTGTGACTGTTACTGCTTCGTTGAAGATCACGGTCACGTCAATTATGTCGTTCAGCTTATAGGTGTTGTTCTGTCCCGAGGCAGGTGTGGAGGTGACCACGACACCCAATACCGTCGGCGCGGTGAGCGTTGTCCCGTTGACCGAATTGGACCACGCGCCCTTCCCTTCGTCGTTCTCCGCCTGTACCTGGATCTGGTAGGTTCGGCCCGAGCGCAAGCCCGTGATCGTGCGGGTCAGGGACGGGCCGGTGTCGGGCCAATCGGTAAATGTGCCGCTGATGCGGTATTGCACATGGTAGTTCGCGATGTCAGGCCCGGTGTTGGTCGGTTCGGTCCAGGTCACGGTCAGATTGTTTTCCGTCTCGTCCGACACGGTGGGTGGATCGGGCTTGCCCGGGGGTTCGTCGTCGTCCTCCACGAGGACGGTTATCCTCTGTTCCGTCCGTCGCTCCCTCGTCCCCGTGCCGCCGGTCGCTGTGACCGCGACGATGTACTGGTTGTTGCTCCCGACGTCCGCCGGACGCTCGAAGTCGGGGTCCTCCTTTAAGTGCAGCTCGTTGGTGTTGGTGATCTCGAATCGGTCCCGGTCAGCACCGCCGGTGAGGGTGTAGCCGGTGATGTGGTCGTCGCTATCGACGTCCTCGGCGGCCACTCTGCCGACGAAGCGTTTGTTTTCCTTGACCTGGAGAGAATTGTCACTGGTGAAACGGGGCGGTTCGTTCACGTCGGTGACGGTGACGGTGATCGTCCGCTCTGCGGTCAGGGCGCGGCCTCCCGTGCCGCCGGTGGCTGTGACCGCCACGCTGTACTGGTTGTTCCTTCCCGCGTCCGCAGGTTGCTCGAAGTCGGGGGCGTCCTTGAAGGTCAGCGTCCCTGCGCTGTTGACCTGGAAAAGGGCCTGGTCGGCGCCATCGGTGATGGTGTAGTTGGCGATGCGGTCCCCGCTGTCGACGTCCACGGCATCCACCCGGCCGATGGACCGGTTGTTTTCCTCGGTCTCCAAGGTCGCGTCGCTGGTGAACGAGGGCGGCTCGTTGACGTCGTTCAGGTTAATTAACACGAGGATGCTGCGATCGCGGCCATGTCCGTCGGTCGCTTTTACACTCAGGACATAGCGGGGCTTCGTCTCGTAGTCGTAGGTCTCGTCCCCGTCGGTCCTCAACTGGCCGCTGCGCGTGTCGATGGTGAAGGCATCTTTGTCCGTGCCTTCGAGGCTATAGGTCAGCGTGGTGTTCTCCGGGTCGGTGGCGCTGACCGGATCGCCGATGTCTTGCACGCCGGTGGTGTTCTCGTCGAGGGCGCGCGTTGCGCTCGACCCGTCGGTGAATACCGGAAGCCCATTGGCGCCGGTGCTTCCCGTGCCCGACGGCGACCAATCGCTCGCGCCTTCGTCGTTGCGCGCTCGCACCTGCACCTCATAGCTCGTGCCCGGGCTACGACCGGTGATGGTTGCGGTGCGTTCCGCGCCGTTGTGTGTCCAGGAGGTAAAGCCGCCGCTGTCCCCTTCGCGGTACTGGATGTCGTAGTCGTCGATGTCGGGTCCGGTATTTGTCGGCTCGTCCCAGGTTACTGTCAGGCTCGTTGATGAGGCCGGTATGACCCGGGGTGCTGACGGGGTCTCGGGAGGTTCCTGTTCGTCGTTCAGGGCGACCGTCACCTCAATGGTGTTGCTGCCGCCCTGACCGTCTTCGACGCGTACCGTCACGACGTAGCTGGGCTTCTCCTCGTAGTCGTAGGTCTCGCCCGCTATCGTCTGAAGCTGGTTGACATCGAGAGAGAAGGAGGCCCGGTCCGTGCCTTCGAGACGGTAGGTCAGTGTCCCTCCGTCGCGGTCGGTGGCGGTTACCGGGTTGCCGATGTTGTGGGCACCGGTCGTGTTCTCGGCCAACCTGCGAGTGGTGCTCGTACCGTCGGTGAAGGTGGGGGCCTGGTTGGCGACGGTCCGTCCATTGCCCGACTCCGACCACTGGCTCGTGCCTTCGTCACTGGTCGCCTGCACCTGAATCTCATAAGAGGTGTCCGACTCCAGGTTCGCAATCGTCGTCGTCGTGCGTATGCCATCATGTGCCGCCGCAGTGAAGGCGCCGCTGCTGACTTCGCGGTATTGCACATTGTAATCGGTGATGGGCGGCCCAGGGTTGGCTGGCTCTGTCCACCGCAGGGTCAGACTCGTCAACGTCGAGGCTGTCACCGAGGGCCGGTCGGGTCTTTGCGGCCGTTCGTTGTCGTCGTCGGTTATGTCAATCGTCACTGCGATGGTGGCACGGCCGCCCTGCTCGTCCTGCGCCTCTACACTGACCGTATAGCGATCCTTCGTTTCGTAGTCGTAGGTGACGCTCGTCCCGGTTTGCAGTTGACCGGTGTTCGGGTCGATGCCAAAACTCTCCGTATCCCCGCTGGCAAGGCGGTAGGTCACGGAGTTGCCCTCTGGGTCGGTCGCCCGCAACGGGGCACCTATGTCGGATGTCCCGGTCGTATTCTCAGCCACCTGCCGTGTGGCGCTGCCTCCCTCGTCGAACACCGGCGGCTGATTGGCGCTGGTGGCGCCGAAACCCGAGGAGGACCATGCACCCGTGCCTTCGTCGTTGGTCGCACGCACCTGTACCTCGTAGCGCGTGTTCAGGTCCAGGTCCGTGATCGTGGCAGTGGCGCCGTCGCCGTCGTGCGGCCAGGGGAGGAAGCTGCCGTCTTTTCGGTACTGCACGTCGTAGCCGTCAACGCCGGGGCCGGTGTTGGCCGGCTCGGTCCAGGTCACCGTCAGGCTCTTCGAGTCGCCCGGCTCGACCCGGGGCCTCGCAGGGGCCTGGGGGGGTTCGTCGACGTCGGCCACATAGATGGTCACGTCAATGGAGGCGGCGGCGCCACGACCGTCGTCTGCCTCCACCGTCACGGAGTAGCGGTCTTTATCCTCGTAGTCGTAGGTGACGCCTGACCGGGTGCGAAGCTGACCGTTGCTTGTGTTCAGCGTGAAAGAATCGGCATCGTCTCCGCTCAACCGGTAGGTCAGTCGGTCCCGGTCTTCATCGGTGGCGCTGATTGGGTGCTGGATGTCTTGTCCTCCTGCCGTGTTCTCCGCCACGCTGCGGGAGGTGCTCGGTCCGTCGTTGAAGGCCGGAGCCCGATTGGGACCCGGCGGAGGTGGAGGTGGTGGAGGCGGCCGTGGAGGCGGAGGCGTCGGGGGCGGGGGGGTTACCGACCCACCATCACCATCACCATCACCACTGCTCGAGCCGGGCGGGGTCCGGGGCGGTCTGGGGGGCGGCTTGGGCTCGACGGTGACGGCAAAGCTCAGCGACGCCTCCAGGCCCTTCGGGTCGCGGGCGGTCACCGAGATCCGGGTCTGCCCGGTTTTCCTGGGGGTGATCAGCACCCCGGTTCCCTCGACCGCTGCGGTGGCCACCGCTTCGTTGCTCGAGGCGGCCGTGTAGGTCAGCACGTCTGTTTCGTCCGGGTCGGTGAAGGCGTTCGACAGCTCGACCCGTGCCGGGCTGCCGATGCGGATCTTGCGGTCGGCCAGGGTCCGGGCCACCGGCGGGCGGTTGGCCGGGTACACGGTCACGGCCACCGGCAGGGTGGCAGCCCGGCCCCCTTCGTCGCGGGCGGTCACCGAGACCGTCACCCGGCCGGGGGTCACCGGCGCGATGGTCAGCACCGAGTCAGCCAGAGTCGCGGCGGCCACCGCCTCGTCGCTCGAAGACACGGTGAGGGTCAGGGCGCCCCCCTCCGGGTCGCGGAAGCGGCCGGCCAGGTTCAGGGTCGCCGAGGCCCCCTCTACTTTCAGGACCTGCGCCGGCAGCCCGGCCCCCAGGGTCAGGCCGTAGGGCTCCTTCAGGCCGGTGGTGACCAGGTCTTCCGCTGAATTACGTCCGCAACTTGTTGTTAGTAAGTAAGTTACGAAATTGTCTCCGTGCGGGTTATTTCTGCCGTTATCACACGGGGTCCCTTCTTCTTGCGCGGCCTGGATGCGGGTTTTTCTTTTGGTTGTGCTAACGGCTCGTGCTGTTTCAGGGGGTTTCATGCGTCAATTCGGATGGGTCTCCCCCTTGGTGCGACCGCAAGCTCAGCCGCCTAGCTGTTCGGGTTCGTCGCGTCCGTGAGCACGGAGCCTCTCGAAGCTGATGTCGCTCAGCAACTTTCAGAGGCTGACGAAATCTTCTGAGTGGCAGCTTGCAGGAACGATTCGACCTGCAGTTCAACGTCTATGATCCTTAAGGAATGGTCGTCGTTGGTGTTCACATCTTCCTCTCGTCCGTACGCCAAATCACCCCGACCAGGAAGTACGGCAGGATCACAGCCTGAAACACTGGGCCGTCACGCCATCCCTGGATCCGTATGCCCAATGCACGTATGAATAAGCCCAATGCAGTTGTCGTGGGTTACGGCTTCGCCGGCCGCTGCTTTCACGCCTACTTGGTTGGTATCACAGCAGATCTCAACCTGTACGGCGTCGTCTCCGGCCGTCCCGAGGCTCGCGAAGAAGTCCGCTCTCAGCTTGGCGTGAAAGCGTTCGAGCGTTTTGAAGAGGCTCTCGCCGATTCAAATGTCGACCTGGTTGTCCTCGCCACGCCCAACGATATCCACGCTCCGCAGGCCATAGCCGCCATGGAGGCTGGCAAGCACGTGGTCACGGACAAACCGATGTGCCTGAATCTACGAGAGGCAGACGATATGATCGCCGCCAGCCGCAGGACCGGACGTCTGCTCAGCATCTTTCAGAACCGGCGCTGGGATGGGGACTACCTCACTGTCCGGAAAGTGCTCGAGGAAGGCTTGATCGGTGACCCGTACTACATCGAGATGGCATGGCAGCAGTACGGCCCTCCCCGGACCTGGCGCGGAGAAAGGCGGCGCGGCGGCGGCAAATTCGTGGATCTGGGAGCGCACATGATCGATCAAGCCCTCCAACTGATTCGCGCGTCCCTCGATCGGGTCTACGCCCGCTTTTTCTCGGAGGGGTGGCCGACCGAGGTGGAGGACCACGCCCACTGTATTCTAAGTTTCGACAGCGGCGTCGATGTGCACGTTGTGACTTCGTCACTCACCACACACTCAAAGCCGAGATGGTACATATTGGGGACAAAAGGCGGACTCGTGAAGACGGGTCTGGATCCCCAGGAGAAGGCCATGGCCGCTGGAGATATCGACGCGGCCCGTGAGGATCCGGCCCACTATCCACGGCTGTGGACGGCAGTCGACGGGCAGCCGGCTGAGACCGTGATCGAACCCGTACCCGGACGGTGGCGGTCCTATTACGAGAATATCGCTGCAGCCATCCGAGGTACAGAGGAGCTGGCAGTCACCCCGGAAAGTGTCCGTGCCGTCATGGCTGTGTTGGAGGCGGCGCGCACATCAGTTGAGCGCGGTGAAGCAGTTTCGTTGGACGAAACAGCAGGCAGTAGCAGATCTGGCGCATAGCGCCACATTCCCGCATCACCCTCAAGTATAGGTAAAATGAGGCACCTTTTTTGGACTCTCGGTCAAGGCGGACAGCGCACCGCCAAGGTCAGGCAGCTCCCGGAGGATCGTTTGCCAGTCCTTCGACCGAGCTCGCAGTACCGAGCTCGCAGTACAGTTTGGTTGCCTGTCGGCCCGTATCCGGATCAATCCGGGGCCTTCGGGACCGTTGAGGGCACACCCAGCCGTACGCCCGGCGACGGCGACGGGTCGAGAAGGCAGGTCAGGCGGGACCCTCGGCGGGGGCATCGCCGGCAGCCCTACCCCCTCCAGATAGGTCCGGATCGAGGCCGGATCGGTCAGGGCCGCGATGATTCTCAGGCGACCGCCACAGGCCGCGCATTCGCTGATGTCGGAGGAAAACACCCGCGCCAGCAGGGTCGCCCACCGCAGCCGATGGCCGCAGGACACAGCGCTCGCATCGCCATCCGCCGCCGACGGCTCGGCAACCGGCTTGGCCGGCACGATGCGCTCGCGGGCCCGGGCCCGGGGCGCCAGGACCCCGTGGTAGCGTAGGAGATGAAACCGGGGCGGGGGAACCAGAGCCGCCAGCTTCTCCAGCAGTTCCATCGGAGAGAGCAGGAGAGGGCGGGTCCCATCCGACCACGGCGTTTTGAGCGCGAAGGAAAGATGGTCGGCATCGAGAATGCGCAGACGCCCCCCCCAGGGCCGGGGCCGGCCGGGCCACGTAGCGGCACAAGCGTTCGAGCCCGCGCCGGTCAGGGCCCGCGATCCGCGTTGCCGCATGCAGCCAAAAGCCGCGCGAAGCAAAGCACAAGGGCGCCGTACGCACCCCGGTGGCCGCATCTTTCAGGACCCGGCGCAGGCGTTGGCCGGCGCGTGCCCCGGTGGCGGTGAGCCCTCGCACCGAAGCCGCGGTGAGAGCCGCCAGGACGGGCTCCTCGTCGGCGAGCGGATCGGCTGCGGTGTCGTCGAGAAGGGCACCCACATAGACTATGGGATGCGTCCCCTGGCTTAATTTAATGTTTTCCCGCGGATTAAATACGAGACTGGTGGTTAGATCGGGCATACTTTCCGTTATGGTCGTGCCCCCTCCTCCTACACCAGGAGGTATTTCAAATGTCATTACGTAATCATCGTAATATGACAAATGCGCCCCATGCAATAGATATTCCACGCCTAGTACTTCTATATCGTCAATATTGTCATGGAGATGCCTCGTATTGACAATTACATGAATTCTCTGCCAGTCGCCCTCATGTCTGTTCCACCAGTGATTGTAGGGATAAAAGTAGAGATATTGAATTACAGGGATGTCTCCCCACATGATCGTGATTGCTGATATCGTATACATACACGTAGGCTGTATTCGGGAAGTTATCGCCCGCGTGAGGTCTGTCGCCAAAGTACGTGCCATTCCATCCGGGGGTTATGAGGTAATCTGGTCCATCCGGAAAAGGATTCGGGACCTTTTCCCCTTCTGGTTTCACACCGGGATAATCAAAGTAAGGAACTACTTTGTAAAAGCCATTTTTAAAACCAGGGGGAGCACCGATGTATTCGAAGGGAGAGATCTCGGCGAAGGAGTTCCTGGCGAGAATGTCGAATACGGTTAACGCTATCGACCTCGTTTTGATCATGATCCGTGAAACGCTTAAACAAAAAGAAGGAGGTGAACGAGAAGGCTGTCAGCGGCTGGATGAGAAAGCCGGTACGGGCTTACCAGAAGATCAAGGTGTGTGGGTGTCAGCTCAGCGAAGTCGCAATCGGCCGCGCGACGTCGCTACGGCAACCCTGGCGAAATGTTCGTTCAGGATGTCTGGAAGGCTCTCGATAATGGCGAGATCATCGACGCGAAAAGTCGGATCGCGTTGCGGTGGCTCAGGAATCGGAACTCCCAATGCTGACCGGCTGTGTCGTCGGCCGAAGGGCCGTTGGAGTCATCTCCTTGAGACGGCTGGCCAGCTGGGACATCATCTCGAACAGGTTTATCAGCGCCGCGAGCGATTCCACGCTCGCAGTCTCTTCCTTCTTCGACAACGGCACGGTGAAATCCCTGCACACCCTGATGAACTTCAGTTTTTTCGCTCTGGCGAACTCGCCATCTTTCTTAGAGTCTCCCACGAACACCACCTCTTCGGGTTTCAGCCCGTGGTCTTGTAGGATGGCGGTGATCTGTCTCCCTTTGTCAAACCCGGCTTTATAGCCAAACACTCCATCTATCTGGTCCTGGAGTCCCGTCCGTGCCGCGTACTCCTCGACCAGTTCGACCCGAGTGCTGCTGCACACAAATGTGTTGAGCCCTTTTTGTTTCAAGTATGACAGGGTTGGGATGGCATCGCGGAACAGAGGCAGAGCAAAAATCCCATTACTCTTGCGCGCCTCGAACTGCTCCGCCACCTCTGCGTTCCTTTTGTGCTTTGGGAACATCTCCTCCACTTGGTCCGCAAACGGAAGCCCCGAGGTCTCCAAATACTGACTTCGGACTCTGGCCGCTGTGATGGAGTAATTCCGCGTGATCAATTCGGTAGCCAACTCGGTCAGGAAGGGCATCGTGTCGGCCAGAGTCCCGTCAAAGTCGAACACGACTGCCTTGACTCCCATGCCTGTAGCTGGGGTCACGGGTTGATAAGCTGAATCCTGGCGTTGGGACACGCCGTGACCCTTCGTCTGTCTCCACGAAAACAGCATCCGCCAGATAACGATGAGGTTCGTGTGCACCGCTGTGAGCGCCACTCCCAGCATCGCAAAGCCGGGGTGGAACCACGTCGCCAGCCCACAGCAGAAGAGCAAGAAGAGACGCACATCACGTCCTCGCCCTGCTGCGATCCATTTTCCCGTGTACTTGTGATTCAAGTTGACGACAGACTTAGCCGATGTATAGCTCACCATCAAATGGCCGACAATCGCCATCACTGCGATGGCGAAGATCGCCACTGGATTCCACACGAGCCCGATGACCTCCCGGCCTCCGAGCTCCGACAGGGCATAGAAGGTGAGCCCGGCAAACATCAGACTATCTGCGTACCGATCGAGGACAGCGTCAAAGTAGTCCCCCATTTTGGATTGCAGATGCTTGAGCCGCGCAACTTCCCCATCACACCCGTCCAGAATACTGGAAAGCTGCATCACCACGGCGCCAGCGATCGCCTCGCCAGCGAAGAAGCACGCACTGCTCAAGGCGGCGACGACAAAGCTCACCACCGAAACTTGATTAGGCGTAATAGCCGGGCAGAGCTTTAGAAGCAGAGGTGTGAGCAATCGGCTCGAAAGGGGCCGGTTTATGTAACGGGAAACCCAACCGTCAGCTGCTTTGGTCGACAGGTTCGACAACAGCTCGTGCTCGGCCTTGAAGAGCGCGGCCTCGTCGTCGACGTCCATCCAGAACCGCCCCTGTATGTCGAATGCCGCTACCTTACCGCGATCAGCCAGGAGCTGGACAGCCCCCGACAGAGAGGTGTCGTCGTAGGCACGAATACAGGTCTTGATCGCCTTGAAAAGAGCGGGGGAGCACAGGAAAATGCCTGTGTCGTACGCGTTGTACCGAGAAATTTGTTTGCCGATTTTGAGGATTCTTCCACCGTTGGCGAGTACGTTCGTCACATCATCCGGATCCGCTCGGCCATTCGTGGCCAGGTCGTAATCTACTGCCAAGCGTACGTCGGCATTTCCCAGCGGCTCGCAGAGGAGTCTTTTGAGGATCTCCTCATCGAAGACGTGGTCTGCCATGAGCAAGACGAAATCGCCTTCCAGCAGATGGGCAGCCTTTAAAACCGACAGACCGTTTCCCTCTTGCCAGTCTTCGTTGATGACCGGCGTGATCCGCACGTTCATCTTCTGGCTCAGCTCGTCCAGAAAGGACCGAACCATCTCTCCTTGGTAACCCGTTACCACGTAGAGATCGGTCAGTCCACTTCTGACTGCCGTACGAATTGTCCGTTCGACGAGCGGCATGCCCAGCAGGGGCACGAGCGGCTTTGAGGGCCCTCTGCGGGATAACCGGCTCCCCCTGCCGGCGGCGATAATGAGGCATTTCATGTGTGGGACGAACTCCTCGCGTGCGGTCATTTTTCCTTTGACAGTTGAGGACAGAAGGGGCAATCTTGGGGGCGGAGACATGAAAGACTCCTTTTCGTATAAACAATGATATGCGAAGTTAAAACCCCCACCAAAAGAGTGCACGTCCGAGCACCCTTTCAGACAGGGGCTTGGCAGGTTGCTAGGGGAGGGGATTCAGGCTGGGCGCTGCTTGCCGCGTTCGCTGAAGGTGCGCTTCGACGACTGGGAGGATCGGCGCCAGACGCTGGTAGGATCGGTCGAATCGTAGCGTCGGGGAAGACTTCTCGCACCGATGCGGCTGGCTCGCTTGCGCACCGCCGCAGGGGTCCGCCTCATCTGATCGGCGAGGTCCTTCAAGCGGCTGATCCACACATACTTCCCGTCGTCGTCCAGGCACAAGAGGAAGGGGCCTTGCGTTGCGTTGAAACGCGCCGCCCGGCGTATTTCCTCGTCCTCGGCTTCGGTCCAGGGCCGGCCGCGTCCTCCGCCTCGCCGTTCCGCACTCTCCTTCGGCGGCATCGCTCTTATCCCCTTCAATAACTCCCGCAATTCGGGAGACCGGCGTAGACGGTAACTGTCGGCGCCGATACGACTGGCGCGCTTCAACACGGCCGCGTAGGACCGCCCCAACTCTTCGGCGATCTGCCTGAAACGGCCATGATACCGGCGGCGGTGCCCCCGGATCGAAATCCCCTGGGCGTTCTCGTTCGCAAGGGCGCGAAGACGATCATCCTCTTCGGGTGTCCAAATGCGACCGCGTGCCATTCTCAGACCATGGTATCGAACTCATTCCAGTAGACGATCTCCCCATCCGGGACAGGGTCGCTGATCGGCTCCTCAACAGGCTGCGGAGGCGGAGGTGCGGGCGCCCTGGGCACAGACGCCGTCTTCTCTTCGATGGGGTTTGACTGCTGCCGGTGCACGCCGATGCGCTGAGCACGTCGGCGCACGGCCTCGAGGGTTCGGCCGAACTCGTCGGCGAGCTGCCCAACACGGTCCAGGTAGCCAGGATCCGAACTGGCAATCCGGCGGATTTGTGCGTCCTCTTCCGGCGTCCAGAGGCGTCCTCGAGCCATTGTTCACCCCTTTTTCGTGGATTTTCCTCATTCAGATCCCAATCGACGTTCGAATGGAATTATGTGACCAAACGAGAAAAGGAGTCCATTCCTGAAAACTCGGATAACTCCTTCTAAAGTATAGGGATAGTTGAAATGGATAGTATTGTCATAAGTTGGATTCGTTTCTGCGACGGGTCCAAAAGACAGCGCGAGGATACCCCCCTGACGGGGGTGTCTCAATTGTTCACCCCCCCCCCCCGGGTGTTGGTTGTTGCACTGAAAACCGCCCAGGTACCAAGGACGATCTTTGAGGAAGAGCGTCCCCCTTCTCTCTATCCTGGCGCTATAAAGCAGCGCAAGGATAGGCCCACGGCCTTGTGATCGAGCTCTCCTTCGAGCGTTCCTCCTTTCTCCCGGAACGGGGTCCAGCAGGGGCAAGCGGTCCCGAGGCGGGCGGACGCGGCGCTGTCCGGGCTAAATTCGCAACTTAATGAAACGTCCTGGCGGCGCTTGCATTGTCCAGCACCGCCCCGCTATTCAGCGAAACCGCCTGAGCCTTTATGTGGCCGGTTTCGCGAAACGTCCTGCACCCTTACGAAAAAAAAGTTGCCCTACGTGGGGTAATTACGTATTATCCCGGGGCAAGATGCTTTCACTCACCCCAACAGGAGGACAAGAGACATGGCCAACCGATGCACTCGGCGGCGCTTCCGGTTGGGCAGGGAGGACAAGGTGTTCGCGGCCTTCATGGCCGTGATGTTCGGCCTGCTCGCCTTCAACCGGCTTACCGGGGGTGCGCTCGATGCGGCCTTTCAGGCATGGAGGGCGGCGCCATGATTCAGATCACGAACGGTTTGACCTATGACAACCTCCGCGCCGTCGACTTGCAGCAGGACGTGGCCGTGCTCGACGACGGCGAGGCGGTGGCCCTTCGGGACCTGCCGGTTTCGGACCTACTGACGCTCTCGCAGGCTGCATCGCGACAAGACGATTGGAACCTCGTCGACTACCTGAAGGGGCTGACCCCTCCCGTGTTCGTCGAGCACCTCGGGGCGGCCATCGTGTGCTCGATGGACCCTACCGTAAATGCGGTCGGCGTCGAGGCGTGTTTAAGGGAAATGCACGACACCCTGTCCGGTCTCGATGCGGACACCTTCCGGCGTGAAATCGACGTATCGAAGTGCTGCGAGATGTTGGATCCGGGTTTCCTGTTCCGCATGGCCAAGGCGCAAGGCATGAGCCGCGCCTTCGTCGATGCTCAACCCTTCGTCGAGGCGGCGGTGGCCTGATGCCTGGGTCCCGCGATCTCGAATGGATGGTCTACGGGATCACGGTCCGTCGTGTAGTCCGGCTCTATCCGCTGTCGGGCTACACGGCGGACGGCCACGATGCCTTCATCCGGCGCTTCGTGTTTCGCGTTCGCTTGGAGCGGCTGCGGCTGATGGCTGCGGTCGCTCCCGGCGAACTCGACTTCATGGTCTGATCCCGAATGGACAACAAACCCCTCGTAACCCTGCGGCGCTCGCGCGATGCGATCGAGCGCAAGCGGGCTTCCTGCCCCGGCTGGGTGTGGTCGTGCCTGTGCCGGGACGGTTAGCGATTGGGCTTCGGTCAGCGTGCCGGCCAACGTCTACACCCTGCGGTGCCGGCGCTGCGGCATCGTGAGTCTCACAACCGGAAAAGGATTGAAACCATGCGTACACCCGGACACTGCACTTGCGGCCTGAAGCTCATTGAGCGCGCCGACATGCGGGTGTGTCCTGCCTCGCCGGCCTGGCCGAAGGCGACAAGATCCTCGCACAGCGAGTTCTCCAACCCTGTCCGCTGCTCGAAGTCTTCGCCGTGGGGCTTGATCGAGCACACGGACCCCCTCGCCGATGGCGTCGACCTCGTCGCTACGTCTTCCCACGGCGGCCTGCGGCTCTCCGTCGAGGTTCAGGACCGTCTGCCGGCGCACCTGCTGATGGGCTTCTATCACGGGCCGGGATGGGCTGAGGAAGATTGCGAGGCGCCCATCGTGCTCGCCCTGCTGGACCTGACCGACGAGCGCGGCACGCTCTTAGCGCTGGCCATGGCCATGAAGATCGAGCGATACCGCGCCGCGGTGCCGCTGTTGGAGGACCTGGCCGGCGTGATGGCCATCGGTCCGTTCGGCGGCAAGATGGACCTGACCAAACACGAGCGGGAGGAGGCGCGCGTCGCAGCCGAGACGGACGCATTTGATCGCCGCGTAGGCCACTGATGCGCTTAGCTGCCGGTGCCTGTCTCCTCTCGGGCACCGGCGGCCATCGGTCCCCGAATCGACGGGCTGACGAGGGCGCTGCCTGATGAGCGGGCGGCGCACAAGAAACCGAGAAGGAGGAAACCGATGAAGCACACCAGCGGCAATGGGGCCGGGGCTGACGACAGGCAGGGGGACGCCGTGCAGCGGTCCTATAACACGCTCCTCAAGCTGCACCGCACCGCCGTGCTGGCCGGGGATCGGATGGCCTGCATCGCGCTGGCGGCCGAGGCGAAACCGTGGACCCTGCCGGCCTACCTGTTCCGCTTCGACGGGGGGGAGGTCAAGCTGCGGCGGGCTGCCGAGATCCGCACCGGCGGCGATCTGGACGACATCGAGTTTGATACCGCCGTGAAGATGGCCGATGACGTGCAGTGCAAGCACTGGATTCAGAACGCCATCGACGCCTATGACCGGGCCGGCGACTTCGACGTGCTGGAGCGGGTGGCGCTGGAACTGGACGCCCGTCCCCTCGACAAGCGGCTGGAGGTTCAGTTGCACCCCGAGCACGGCATGGCCGCCGCCCACATCCTGAAGGCGGCGGCGGCCGACTTCGCCCACTGGGTACCGTTCGACTTCCGGCGCTTCCGCCATCCGGCGCGGGCGCAGTACGAGAACGGGCTGCACACCCTCAACGCCGAGCACTGGAAAGCACAGGTGCAGCGGGCGCGGGGCATCGTCGAGGAACGGGAGCGGATCGCCGAGGCCACCCGGCACCGGCAGCGCATCCGCGACGAAGTGCGCGGCGAGGTTGACGTGGAGGTCCGGGCCGCAGTCGCCGCCGAGTTGCAGGAGATCCTCAACGCCGAGCCGACGACGGCGGTCCGCGAAGTCTTGGGCCGCATCGCCTGCCGGCTGATCGAGTAGCAAAAAGGGAGGGGAGGACGCGGGAACGTCCCCCCCTCCCGACAACAACCACATCCACCCTTAGCAGGAGAATGGATACCATGAAGATGCACCCCCCCGCAGACCGCGTCACCTGCGCCCGTCCGGCGCACGGGGCCGGCAAGGTGTCAGAGACCGGCCCGATGTATGCCGGCTCTCTGACGGCTCCTACGTGCCGGGACAGGCTGCTGCTGTCCGGCCCCGAGGCGCTGCGCGATTCCGAGCTGCTCGCCGTGGCCTTGGGCAGCACCGAGGACGAGGCCAAAGCCATCGTCGAGCGCTTCGACTTCGGCGAGCTGGTCAACCTGCCCGTCGACAAGATGGCCAACCTGCGCGGCGTCACGTCCACTCGCGCCGCGCGGCTGCTGGCCGCCGTCGAGATCGCCCGCCGTGCGCTGGATCGCGGCATCGGCATCCTGCCGGTAATCAGCACCCCCACCGAAACGATTCCGATGCTGGCCGACATCAAGGACGAGCCTCGGGAGTTCTTCGTCTGCCTCTACCTGAACGCTCGCAATCAGGTGACGCACAAGGAAGTCATCAGCATCGGGAGCCTGTCGGCGTCCATCGTCCACCCGCGCGAGGTCTTCCGCGTCGGCGTCGAGCACTGCGCGGCGTCCATCATCCTCGCCCACAACCATCCGTCCGGGGACGTGTCGCCGAGTAAGGACGACATCGACCTGACGCACCGGCTGCGCGAAGCCGGCCTCATCATGGGCATCGAGGTCCTCGATCACATCATCATCGCACGGTCCGACTTCGTGTCGTTGAAGGAGACGGGGATCATATGAACAAGCCCACCGCCTACCCCCCCGAGCGCATCGAGCGGGCGGCGCGGATGTATCACCGCACCCGCGACGCGGCCGCTGCGCTCGGCATCGCCCCGTCCAGCTTCTCCCGCCTCTGCCGGCGCTACGGGATCGCCACCCCCGGCCAGCGGCGCGAGGCGAGCCGCGCATGAAGGACAGGGGGGGCCGGCCTTCGGTCCCCCCCTGCCTTCGTCACCCATGAGGAGAACCAACGCCATGGAGAACCCCCCCATGACCGACCCAACCCAACAGGAGCCGCGTCCGCTCCTGCCCATGCCCCGCATCAATCAGGTGTGCATCGCCGGCAGGCTGCACATGGACCCCGAGTACCGCATCACGGACGCCGGGACGCCTCGGCTGTCCTTCCGGCTGGTGACCAACCGCTCGTACCGCGACCTGGAAGGCGAATGGCAGGACGAGGCGCACTACTTCAACGTGATCGTCCGCAACGGCCAGGCCGAGCGCGGCGCCGAGCTGCTCCGCAAGGGCTCGCCGGTGTTCCTCACCGGGCGGCTGGCGTCGCACTCGTGGCGCGACGAGGACGACCACCCGCACTCGATTGTCGAGATCGAGGCGCGCGCCTTCCAGCATCTGGAGCGCGACCACCCCACAGGCTGAACCTCGGCGGGGCGGGAGGTCGCCGGCTCGGGGCCTCCCGCTTATCCCCTTACCGACTTTGAGAGGAAGAAATCGAACCATGACCGTATCCCAACATCGAGATGATTCCGCTGAGGCAACTCAATCCATCGGAACACAACGTCCGCAAGACGCAAGCGTCGGCTGCCGACGACGACCAGCTGGCCGCCTCCATCGCCGCGCACGGCGTGCGCCAGAACCTGCAGGTGCTCTTGTCCGGCCACCCCTCAGCCGCCGACGCCTACGAGGTCGTGGCCGGCGGTCGCCGCCTGCAGGCGCTGATGCGCTTGGCAGCGGAGGGCAAGATCGACGGCGACACCTACCCGGTGCCGTGCATGATTATGGACGAGCACGAAGAAGTCGGCGAGATCAGCCTCGCCGAGAACGTCGTGCGCGCCGACATGCACCCGGCCGACCAGGTGGAAGCCTTCGCCGAGCTGCACGAGGCCGGCCACAGCGTCGAGGACATCGCCGCGCGCTTCGGCGTGAGTCCGGTAACCGTCGAGAAGCGGCTGCGGCTGGCCGCCGTCCACCCCGACCTTGCTGCAAGCCTACCGGGACGAGAAGCTCAACATGGAGGTCCTGATGGCCTTCACGGTGTCGCCGGATACCGAGCAGCAACTGGCCTGCTTCAAGGCGGTGGAGGGCCACTACCACCTCAACCCGCGCTCGATCCGCTCGGCGCTGGTCGAGGAGAAGCTGCACGGCGGGTCGGCGGCGGCGCAGTTCGTCGGCGTAGACGCGTACGAGGCCGCCGGCGGCACCGTCACGCGGGACCTGTTCGCCGAAAACGACGAGGCCGGGGTCTACATCGACAACCCGCAGCTGCTGAAAGAACTGGCGACGAGCAAGCTGAACGAGGTCGCCGCCGCGTTGAAAAAGGAGGGCTGGAAGTGGGTGGACGTGCTGCTCGAGTACGACTACACCGCGCTGGCCGGCTACGGCCGCTTCCACGCCCCCGAGCCGGAAGCTACGCCCGAGGAGGCCGCCAAGCTGGAAGAGCTTGAGGAGAAGATGGGCACCTTGCACGAGGCGTACGACGACAACGAGGACGACGGCGGCTCGGAATGGGACGAGGACGCCTACGACGAACTGGAGCGGCAGCACAACGAGATCACCGGCGCCATCGAGCAGCGGACCGCCTTCACGCGGGAGCAGATGGCCGCCTCCGGGGTGTGCTGCTACCTGTCCCAAGGCGAGGCGGTGCGCGCCGAGTCCGGCCTGATCCGTCCCGACGACGCGGCGGCCGCCCAGACGGTGGTCGAAACGGGCAGCAACGGCCACGCCGGCAACGGCACCGTGAAGCCCCGGACGAAGGCCCCCTCAGCGTCCAACCCGGAGGCCGAGGCCCGCAAGGACGCCGGGGTGTCGCAGGCGCTGGCCGACGACCTGAAGCACATCCGGACCTCGATGGTCAAGGCGGAACTGGCCTGCCGGCCTCTGGTCGCGGTGGACCTGCTCATTTTCCAGTTGGGCCGGCAGACGCTGGGGGGGGACCACCTCGGCTACTCGCGGAAGGCGCTGGAGTTTTCCGCCACCGTCACCGCCACGCACCCCCTCGACCGCTACCAGGACGCCGCCTTCGCCGAGAACAACCCCGGCGAGGCGCGGTTTGCCGAGATCGCCGAGGAGCTGAAAAAGCGCCACGAGCCGTGGTTGGGCACCGATCCGGAGCGCACGGTGCGGCAGTGCTGGCTGGCGTTTTGCGAGATCCCCGAGAACGACAAGCAGGACATGCTCGCCTTCTGCGTCGCGGCGATGGTCACCAATCAGTTGAGCATCGAGACCGGCAGGGCCGTCGAGCTGGAAGCCGCCGTCGAGCGCCTCGGGCCGCCGCTGGCCGACGCCCGGCTGTCGGCGGACGTGTTCTGGAACCGCATCCCCAAGAAGGCCATCCTCCAGGCGATGGCCTCAGCCGGCGACAGCGAGTGGGCCGATGGGTTCAAGGGCTACAAGAAGGGTGAACTGGCCGAGCACGCCGAGGTCATCTTCCGGAATCCGGACGGCGAGGTCACCCTGGCGGAGAACGCCAAGGACCGCATCCGCAAATGGACGCCGCCGGGCTTCACGCCTCGGCCTGGGAGCGTCGAGGAGTAGACCCGACCCGGACGGAGGCCGTGGCCCTTCGCTGCGGCCTCCGCAACGCCCCTTGGGGGCTTTTGGAGGATTCGACACATGGAACTGTTTGGCAGGAACCGGAACGGGGAGCTGGTGGTGGCGTTGCACGACATCGCCGGGCACCTGTGCGTCCAGCGCGGGCCGCGCGGCATCCGCCAGAAGATACCCACGCCCGATCAAGCCATCGCCGTGGCCGGCGACATCGGCCTCGACGACGAAACCCTCACCGGGCTCATCGGCAAATACTTCGGGACCGCCCCGGAAGGCAGGACGGTCTTGAAAACCGTATCCAACGCAGGCCCGGGCATCGTCAGCCACGTCATCGCCTTCTGCGACGACGGGTCGGTGTGGCGCAAGGATACCGACGTGAACGACAGCGACGCCGCCTGGGAGGCGCTGACCCCCTTGCCCGGCTCGGTGGCCGACCCGGCCGTCCCGGCAGACCCGGCGACCGAGCGCGGCCAGATCGCCGACGAGATCGAGCGGTGGGTCAACCAGACCTACTGGCCCAACGACCGATCCGCCGAGGCGGTGCGCGAGCTGGCCCACGCCATCCGCCGCAACGACCTGAAAGCCTTCGTCGACGGGGAAGGGTTCGCGCGCTACGACCACGACGCCGGCGACCGGCTCAAGCGCCAGCACGAACTGAATCCGATCCCGACAGAGTAACGGAGAGGGGGCCCGCGTCCCGGTTTGGCCTCGGGGCGCGGGCCGGAATCCTACAGCCCGGTGTCCCAAGTGCCGGCGCTCAAACTCCAATCGGGAGGATAACAGGCACGAAATGGATCAGATCATCTACGAGAGCAACCGCAAAAAGACGCCCGGGTACGCGGTCCCGATCCGCGTCCTGCTGGTCAAAGCGGGCCGATGGCAAAGGCCGCTTCGTCCGCGTCGAGAAGTGGGATGCCGAGCAGAAGCTGTAGGTCCCCGACCGCATCCCGTGGCCGTGGGACGCCGTCCAGGCGCTGCGGAAGGAGAATCAAAAGCTGCGGGCGCGGCTCCACCGGGCAGAATCCCGGCCCAAGCTATCTTTGGGGGGAGAAACCGGGAGAAACGAAATGGACCCCGGAAGCGCCTTGACCCCGCAGGAGGCGGAGGCGAAGGGATGAAACGGAAACCCCTTACGCATCGGGATTTCGAGACCGCCGCCGAGACCGATCGGGCCGCCGCCGACAGCCGGCGCCGGGAAAGCGAGCAGCTCAAAGCGCAGTGGGATGAGCGCAACCCCCACGAACCGTGGGGGCGCTGCATCCTCAACCGCTTCCTGCGCTTCCTGGGAGCCCTGCTATGACGCCCTCAGAGCATACCAAAAAGGGGAAGGTCGAACCATGAAGTGCAGTGAATGCCCAAAAACCATTCCAGCCACCCGGCGGAGAGAAAAGCCGCACGCCAGAACCTGCTCCGACACTTGTTCGGGGATACGCCAGGGGCGGCTCGCCAACGAGCGCGGGAAGTCCTACCTCAAGCGCGTCCGGGGAAACCTCGAAGAGATCCGACACGTTGCCCTGGTCCCCGGCACCGAACTGAAAGTCCGCAAGGGCCACGTCGTCGGTCTGGAGCAACCCGAAGGGGAGTGGCAACTGGTCGTGGTGATTCGGGCGACGTTTGCAGGCAGGGCCATCCATGCCTGCCCCGCAAGCGCCTGGGACCCCGAGCTGAAAGCGAGGTCCGACACCCGGCTGGCGGGGGCGACGACGGTAGCCGTCCTGCCCCCCGAATGGGCCGAGGACCAGGCGCGGGCGGCCAAGCTCGAGAAGAGGCAGTTCCCGTATCTGGAGGACCTGCGACAGGCGTTGACCCAGGGTAAAAAGAAGACAAGGGGGCGCAGGCCCAAGAATTGATTGGGATACATTTAGCCTGTCCTGATTGGGATAGGCTAAATGTCAAAAGGAGCAAGCGGTGGAGGCGGCCCGGCAGCGCCATGACGGGGTGCTGCGCCACAAAGGTCAGCGCACCACGTCGGTATGGGTGCCGGGCGGCGCGCTGTGCGTCGTGGAGACCCCCTACCGATGGGGTTCAAGGGCTACAAGAAGGGCGAGTTGGCCGAGTGCGCCGAGGCCGTGTTCCGCAACCCGGACGGCGAGCCGACCCTGTCCGAGAAGGCCAGGGACCGCCTCAGACGCTGGACGCCGCCCGGCTTTGCGCCGGCGCTCGTGGACGCACCCGAGTAGTAACCCCACCCCGCGGGAGGCCGTGGCCCCGGCTGCGGCCTCCACAACCGCCCTAACGGGGCTGAAAGGGCCATCCCAATGGCTGAGCTTTTCACGAAAACCAACGACGGACAGCGCGTGGTGTCCCTGCACGACATCGCCGGCAGGCTGTGCGTCCAGCGCGGACCGCGCGGCATCCGTCAATCGGTCACATCCGCCGAGGAGCTGATCGGGATCGGCGGCGAGCTGAAGCTTACCGACGAGGACCTGACCGAAGTGGTCAAGGAGTATTTCGGGCCGGCCCGGCCCGCTCAGCCGGCGCTCGATTCCGGCTACACCGACTACCTCGACGCGCACTTCGGGGCGCTGGCAGCCGACCTCCGCGAGGTCAAGGGGCTGATGGAGAAGGCAGTCAACCCGTTCCGGTAGGAAAAGCAACGGAGGGGGGGCCGCGCCTTTCGGGGCGCGGTCGGAATCCTACAGCCGGTGACCCACGTGCCGGCGCTCACTCCCCCGGAAGGAGAAGCACGATGGATCAGGTCATCTACGAGAGCAAGCGAAGGAGACGCCCGGGTACGCGGAGCCGATCCGCGTCCTCATGGTGGAGCGGCCGGGAGGCAAAGGCCGCTTCGTCCGCGTCGAGAAGTGGGACCCGGAGCAGGAGCAGTATGTCCCCGACCGGCAGGGGAGCGGCATCCCCTGGCCGTGGGACGCCGTTCAGGCGCTGGGAGAGCGGGTCTGCGCCCTGCGCAAGCAGAACCAGCAGCTTAGGGCGCGGCTCCACCGGGGCCGAATCGCGGCACCCTGCCAACGAGCGATAACCCCTTTCCCCCTCGGACCGGCCCGGAAACGGGAGCTGCCGGCGGTGAGGAGCTGCCGGGGGCTTGGCACCTTCCAAGGGGGAAACAATCTTGATTCTCTCGTAAAAACCCTACGTCGCTCAGAATGTCCGGTTTATCACACAACATTTTATCACACAACATATAGTGTATGCCTTGTCTTTGTTGGCCAATATATAGTGGCGCTCTAATGTGCTGAATCGCTGAACATCCTCAAAATGGGGTTTATACGAAGGAGTCAATCTTTAGCTTTAGGAAACGAGGAGAAACGAATGGGCAACAAAGACGGAGGAGACGAAGAAGCGATGACCCCCCTTACGCAACGGGATTTCGAGACCGCCGCCGCCGCCGATCTGGAGGCCGCGGACCGCCGACGCCGGGAAAGCGAGCGGTTCAAAGCGCTGTGGACCGAGCGCCACCCGACCTTTTCGTGGGGGCGCCGCATCCTCAACGCCATTCTGCGCGTCGTATGAGGGGGCGGGACGGCCTCAGTGGATACCAGAGAGGGGAAAGGAAAGGGGCACCTATGAAGTGCAGTGTTTGCAGAAAAACCATTCCAACCGCCCGGCGGAAATTGCAGCCGAACGTCAAGACCTGCTCGGGCACCTGCTCAGGGATACGCCAGGGGGGGGAAGGCCGACAAGCGCTCGAAGTCCTACCGCGCTCGCGTCCGGAAGAACCTCGGGGAGATCCGGCACGTTCCCCTGGTGCCCGGCACCGAACTACTGAAAGTCCGCAACGGCCACGTCGTCGGCCTGCGGCAACCGGAAGGGGGGTGGGAGCTGGTCGTGGTGGTGCGCGCAACGCATGGAGCCAGGGCAACTCATGTCTGCCCCGCCAGCGCGTGGGAGCCCGGGCTGAAAGCGACGTCGGCCAACCGGTTGTCCGGCGGGACGATAGTCGTCCTGCCTCCCGAATGGGCCGAGGACCAGGGGCTGGCGCTGGCCGCCGAGCTCGCGGAGACGCGATTCTTTTCCGACTTGGAGGAACTGGGGCAGACGTTGACCAGGTAAAAAGTGCCGCTTTTAGGAATGAAATCGTTGTTATCGTCCCAACCCGTTGTTTTTTCTGAAAATCATTGACCTGAGTACACCCGTCAGAGCCACTCTGGACAACCTGTACAGCAACCTTGATTCTCTCGTAAAAACCCTACGTCCCCAGAATGCCCCGGTTTTTTATACAACATATAGTGTATGCCTTGTCTTAGTTGGCCAATATATAGTGGCGCTCTAGTGTGCTGAATCGCTGAACATCCTGAAAATGGGGTTAATACGAAGGAGTCAACCTTGATTTCCGTTTTCAGCCCGCCTGTTCAGCCTTTTCAAAAGGGAATTATGTAGGTGATTAAGCAGGAGAGGCAGAAAAGGAACTGGAGGGACCAGTCCTACTGCAGGCTTTCAAGGGCACCCAACTCCAGTCTGCGCGGCAACGCGTCCTCGATGACGCCTGCACACGACATCCCGAGCGCTTCGTCAACGGGGCCCCTCAGGCGCCCAAGTTACCGGCCGAGGTGTGGATCAACCCACCTCCGACCACCATCGAATGCGCACGAATAGGACAGTAAACTTTTTCGCGTAGTGTCTCATTCTCATTGACACGTTCCGGGCCGATAATTTGCTAAAGCGCGACAACTCTTCCGTTGATTAGCGCAACGGAATCCTCTGCTTCGATTCGTATGAGTAACTCTGCAGCTCTTAGCTGAGCATCAACGGTGCTTGCTTCTTTTAGGATATTCAGCAAACTGTGCGTACCTCATCTAGAATTGTCATCGTAGTCCTCATTTCCTTCCATTTCAGGGAACGCTACACGTCTGTAGTGTCTTGGTCAAGGCGGCTTTTTCCCGGGCATCTACGCTGAGCCCGTACTTCGCCTTCACCCGGATTATGGTTCGGGCGAACCAGCACCGACTACGCTTCGGAAGCCATTCGGCCGCATCCTTGCCAGACTTGGATCGGTTCACGTTTGGAAGGGCCAGAGCCAGATTGTCCAGGTCCCGGGCAACGGGGTGCCCTGCAGCCGGGCGCGGTACTTGAGAGCAGTAACGACCCGGTTGCACGTCCCCCGGTGATTTTCCGGCCGCGTGCAGGTCGGCGAGGTAGTCCGCGATTACGGAGTCGGCAACGGGTTTGCCGGCCACCGCCTCGTCGAACTTCGCCAGCGCAGATCGGTAATTTCTCTTGGTTCTTGGGGAGACACTGGCATCCGCGCGCCAAACCTGCGCGGAAAGGGTCTTCCCTCGGAAGACGTCTGCCAAGTCAAGAATCCGTGGGGCCCATTTCATTGGTCCCCATGTGGGTACTTGATCCGCGCAACAGCTCCCTTGGCGGCTAGTTGGCCCCGTGCGTAGTGTCCCGGCATCTGCGGCGATTCCCAGCGTCCGGCCGTCTGCATTTCCGGCAGCGAGGCCCCGCCGGCGGCCAGCGACTGAGCCCCGCCGACCCGAAGCGAGTGGCCGGAGACGTGTTCCACAATCCCGATGGCGGCGCACCGCTTCTGGATGATCTTCCGGACGCTGTCCACGTTCATTTTCTTGTCCCCGACGCGACTGCCCCCGACAAAGACGCGGCGGAATATCGGTCCCTCCCGGATGCCGGCCCCCTCCACCCACGCCTGGATCCGGGCCACGGTAGGAGGCCCGAGGAACTGAACCGATCCGCGCCCTTCCTGGCCGGTCTTGCTCGACCGGATGGTCACAGTGCCCGTGCCATCGGGTTCGCAGGCAATGTCTGAGACCTGAAGCGCGGCCACCTCGCTGGCCCTGAGCATGGCGTCGGAGGCGACGGCAAGGATCGCCGCCTCGCGCGCATCGGCCAGAGCCTCCCCCTTCTTCTCGGCGAAGGTGGCCGCCGTGTCGGACTGCGAGAAGCTCACGCCCTGGACCTGCCCCCGCCCTCGGCCCCGGCCTGAGCGCCGGATCCCGCCAAGGACCCGGTTGGTCACCGGGCCGAGGGGCGGGGTCATCCCGTGCAGCTTGGCCGCGAACTTGAGCGCGGCCACCACCTGGCTGCAGGTCTGCGGGGACTTGCCGGCCTCGTGCAACGAGGCGAGGTAGTCGGCGATGGCCTCGTCGGTGACGGGAGCCCCGGCGAGGCGATCGCCGAACTTGTTCAAGGCCGACCGGTAGGCACGGCGCGTATTCGCCGAGACGCTGGCGTCCATGAGCTCACGCGCCGGGTCCGAAACGGTCAGCGACCGCGGCAGGTCACTCAGGACGACGACGGGCGGGTTGTTCATCCTCCTCCCCCCGCCACGACGGCCGGCTCTTCAGCCACTTCCCCGACGGGCTGCCGGCTGTCTATCCACTCCTGGACCTCCGAAGCTCGCCAGCCGCGAGCGCGGGCTCCGAGGGCCACCGGTTGGGGAAACTCCCCCCGCTTGACCTTCCGCCAGATCGTCGTGCGGCTGAGACCGGTCAGCTCAAGAACCGCCGGCAAACGCAAAATACCACTCATACCAAGGACTCCTCTCCAGCCACGCCGGGGGAACCCCCAAGGGTTCGGTTGAGGCGCAGCCGATCAACTTACCTGGGCGATACAGCCACCCCGGTAAACGTGGAAAAAGAAGGATTCCTGGAGAGCCGGGTACCTTGCGTTGTGGCCCCTCTGCCACCCATCCAGATAAAAGCCAGCTCGCAGCCAGCTTCTGCTACGTATTTGAAATACGAAATCGTGTGGATCGTACAGGGTCAAGGGGAAACAAAAAAATTCCCAGCCCCCTTTTGGCCGACCGCCTCAGAATCATCCACCCCATGCCTCCAGGGTGGGCCCGGGCCGCTCGTTCAAAGGCCCGGCTGGCGCCGGTGGGGTTATTCCTTCCCGGTTCAACGCCACGAACGCCTCGACGAGGGTGTGAACCAGGATCAACAGTTCCGTGGACCGCCCGGTTTCGATCTGTTGCCAGTCGTCCGAGGGGGTGCGCTGAAAAAAGGCGACCTCGTTGTCGTTGGTGGTGCGCTCAACCTTGAACGCGCCGACGTCGCCGCAATCAACCTCGATGACGACGGGCGTCGTCGTCCTCCTTGAAATCCACAGTCGGCGTTGTGCGATGATGGGGTTTTTCTGGCTTCTTTGCGTCGTCTATGAATAATTGGCACATATGTGGTTTTTTTCCTTTCAGGCGACTCCTAGATCCGCTTTGGCACTACCTCGATTTCCAGATACGCCTCCCAGTCCTCCATCAGTTTGCGGCGCAGATCGAACAGATCGCTTCTCCGGTAGGCGGCTTCCGTCCGGTCGTCGTTGACGTGGGCCAGGGCCAGCTCGCAGACCTCGCGGGGCGCTTGAGAGCACTCGGCGGCCCAATCGCGGAAGCTGCTTCGGAACCCGTGGGGCACCGCCTCGATTCCGAGGTGCTTAACGAACTGCGACAGCGACCCGTCGGACTGCTTGCCGCCGCGCGAGCTGGGGAACACCAGCCCCGAGCGGTCGTCGTAGGCGCGCGCCGCCTCCAGCACCGCCAGGGCTCGAGGAGCCAGCGGCACGCGGTGCTCCCGGCCCTTCTTCATGCGCTCGGCCGGGATCGTCCACGTCGCGTCCTCGATTTCCTCCCACCGCGCCCCCCGGACTTCGTTCGACCGCGTCGCCGTGAGCACGAGGAACTCGATAGCCAGCTTCCTCGGCTCCCATACGTCGGCGGCCCGCATCGTGCGCAGCGCCGCGCCGACCTCGGCATGCGGCAACGCCTTGTAGTGGACCTTCGCCATCTCGTTCTTGGGCAAGGCCGCCTGGATGGCGTCGCCGGCCGGGTTGTCCTCGCGGTGGCCCTCGGCCACCGCCCACTTCATCACCGCCGAGATCCGCTGGCGCACCCGCTTGGCCGTCTCCCGACGCGACGACCAGATCGGCGTGATGACGGCCAGCACGTCCGACGTAGTGATCTTGTCCACCGGCTTGCGCCCGAGCCGGGGCATGACGTACTCGCCGAGGCTCTTGCGCCAGTTGTCCTCCGACCGGCCCCCGTTCTTCCAGGTCTCGGCGTGGATTTTGATGACGGCCTCGGCGGAGGCGGCGAAGGTGAGAACGCGGGCGGCGGCGCGTTGGGCGCGGGGGTCTGAGCCCTGCTCGACGGCGCGGCGATTCTCCAGCGCCTTGTCCCGCGCCTCCTTGAGCGTCACCAGCGGATACGGCCCGAGCCCGACGTTGGTCAGCTTCCCGTCGATGTTCAGCCGCTGGCTCCACGTCTTGGACAGCCGCCCGTTGTCCTCCCTGGGCTTGACCAGCAGCGAGAGCCCGAAGCCGCCGCGCCCGTCGCCGTAGCGGCCGGACCGGTTCACGTTTCGCACGAAGGTTGCCGAGAGCATTTTGGGACGTTTCATGGGGTCGATTTCCTCCTTGTTGATCGCCCTGAGTTACTCACCACGTTATCACAAAATTACCGCCATGTCAAGGGATCTTAGGAAACGTCAGGAAACCACGAATCAGCCGTAACCGCCTGAAATACAGTCGATTAAAGGAACTTTACGGTAGGGTAAGAAATGGTATGAAATGCCAAAGCAGTGGACAGGTCTTCCACCTCGGAGCCGTCGAGGTTGGACCGCTGGATGCGGTCGCTGCCGTAGTCGGTCCAGTAGAGCTTGGCGGCCGTCTCGTCCACGGCCAGCCCGCGCGGATTGACCAGGCCGCGGTCGACGACGTCCTCCACCCCCGTGCCGTCGAGGTGGGACCGCCGGATCCGGTCCGTCTCCGCGTCCGTCCAGTAGAGCCGGACGACGGTCCCGGGGCCCCCGGCTCCGACGAGGACGGCGAAGCGCTGCACGGCCTCCAGGCCCTCCGGGTCGCGGACGGTCGCGGTGATCGTGGCCCGGCCCATCGACAGCGCGTAGACCGTCAGCAGGGAATCGGCCGCCTCGACCCTGGCTACCGCCTCGTCGCTCGATGAAGCCGTGTAGGTCAGGGCGTCGCCGTCCGGGTCGCTGGCGGCCGCCGCCAGGGTCAGGGTGTCGCCGGCCGCCGCGGCCCGGTCGGCCAGTGGCGCCAGTACCGGGGCCCGGTTTCGGGCGGCCCCGGCAGTCCGCACCAGAACCAGGCCCCGCGGACTCAGCAGGCCCTCGGTCACCAGGTCTTCGATTTCAGAGCCGTCGAGATTCGCCCGCTGGATCTTGCCGGTGCCGCTGTCCGTCCAATAGAGCTTGCCCGCGTCCGCGTCGAGGGCCAGGCCCCGGGGGGTGTGCAAGCCGGTGCTTACCAGCTCTTCCACCTCGGAGCCGTCGAGGTTGGCCCGCTGAATCTGGTCGCTGCCGTTGTCCGTCCAGTAGAGCTTGCCCCCGGCTGCGTCCACGGCCAGCCCCCGGGGAAGGTCCAGGCCGGTGGCGACCAGGTCCTCGATTTCGGAGCCGTCGAGGTTGGACCGCTGGATCTTGTCGGCGCCGCTGTCGGTCCAGTAGAGCTGGCCGCCGGCTGCATCCAGGGCCAGGCTCAGCGGCGTCTGCAGGCCGGTGACCACATCCTCGACTTGAGAGCCGTCGAGGTTGGACCGCTGGATCTTGTCGCTGCCGTTGTCCGTCCAGTAGAGCTTGCCCGTTCCCGCGTCGAGGGCCAGGCCCAGGGGGATGCGCAGACCGGTGGTGACGAGGTCCTCGACTTGAGAGCCGTCGAGATTGGCGCGCTGAATCCGGTCGCTGCCGTAGTCGGTCCAGTAGAGCTGGCCGGCCGCTGAGTCCACGGCCAGGCCGCGCGGATTGACCAGGCCGCTGTCGATCACGTCCTCGACCCCGGAGCCGTCCAGGCGGGAGCGCTGAATGCGGTCGCCGTCCGCGTCCGTCCAGTAGAGCCAGGTCGTATCCCCGCCGGCCGCCAAGGACCCGATCCCTTCCGGCAGCGACGGGTCGGACGGGTCGGCGTGGTAGGCCTCGATGAGCCGGGCGTCGGCCAGATCGACCTGCCCGTCCCCGTTGACGTCTCCCAGGGTGAGGTCGCCGTTGCCAAGGGACAGGGTCGGATCCTCGCTGTACGAGGCGATGAGCAGGGCGTCGGCGAGGTCGACCCGGCCGTTGCCGTCGACGTCGCCCAGCAGGCCGCCGCCCGCCAGCGCTTTCCCGCGAGGAAGGGATGACAGCGGCTGAACCTGAATCTCGACCGGCCCGCCCTCCACCCGGAAGGCCGGGTCGACGTAAGGGACCAGCTCCGGGCCCGAGACCGTCAGCCCGTAGACCGGCCCCTCGCCCATGCCCGAAGCCCACGTCCCGAAACCAGCCGCTCCCACTCCGCCGGTCCTGCCTGATGGATCTGCGCCGCCCTCGAAGCCCGCCCCCGTCCCGCCTGTCGGACCCGCTGGACTCGCCCCCCCGGAGGCTGCTCCCGCTGCTCCGCTGGCCGGAGCCCACTTCTCCGGACCGGCACCTCTTGCTCCTGCGGGCTTGTCTGATGGATCGGCCGCACCCTCGGAGACCGCTCCACCCGCGGCGCTCCCCGGGGGGTGACCCGCAGAAGCGAACCCATCCGCCGTGCCTGCCGCCCCGCTCCAGGAGTCGGCCCCGCCGAAGCTCCCTGCATCCGCGCCGGCTCCTCCGCCCCAGGGATCCGCGGCCCCGCCGGAGCCCCCTCCACCTGCCGGGACCACCGGCCCGTCCAGCAGCACCATCGACCGCGTCAGGCGCTCCCCGCCGCCTAACAGCCGGTACAGATACACCCCCGAGCCCACCCCCCGACCCGAGGCATCCGTGCCGTTCCAGGCCGCCGTGTGAAAACCGGCCGGACGCTCCCCGTCGACCAGGGTCGCCACCCGCTGACCCAGGATGTTGAACACCTCCAGGCGCACCCGCGTCGGGGCCGGCAGCTGATACGGAATGATGGTCGAGGGATTGAACGGGTTGGGGTAGTTCTGACCCAGGTGCAGGCGCGCCGGCAGGGGGGCCGCCCGGTGCAGCGCCGTCAGGGGCAGCGCGAAGTAGCCGCTCTCATCGGTGGTGACCCGCAGCGAGCGCCCCAGGTCGGCGCTGTCGAACAGCCGCACCCGCGCCCCGGCCGCCGGTTGCCCCGAAGCCAGAAGCACACGCCCCTCCAGAAGCGGCTCGACGGCGGCTCCTGACCCCGGTGCCGCGAGGCCGCCGAGCACCGCCAGCAGCCATCCGAAACCGCCGGCACCCGGGAAAGAGGCCGAGGAGCGCCGGGCGGACAGGGTGCGGGAAGTATCGATGGGGTTCTCCAGCCGCAAGGTCGGCCGCATGCAGGACCGGGGGTGCCGAAGCCCCGGCAGGAACGCACCGGGGGGCCTGCGCGTTTGGATCCTGTATGGGCGTGCAAAGACTGTGCCATCTTCGAGGAAATGGAGCTAACTACTTGCAGATAAAGGGGTTAACCCATATGGAGTGAAGCGAGGAAAAGGGGGCGAGTGTCGCATTTTGAAACATTACTGCGCCTGCCCCGGGGGTCGCCTAAAGGGGAGTCAACTGTTCAACCAACTGTTTATGAACGGGTTATATAAACTCAGGGGGCGGCAGTAAAGGCCATGTGTCGCGATATGCGACGCCTGTCTCAATTTGAAACACAAAGGACAAGGGCAGGAAATAGGCCCGTGCGGTCGAATCTCGGCGGGGAGGGCCCGCATCCGCAGCCACGCGGACAGGCAGAAAGCCGACCGGGGGGAACAGCAGCAACCAGGGCAAGGGGGGGCCGGGTAGTTGGACGGGCGCGGATTTCCTTGCCGGCACGTGCTGCAAAGGTTCCAAAAGCCAGCTGTCTGAACCCCGGATTTGGCCAGGTATATTGATGATATTGAAAAAATTTTATTGCTCCATGACACTACTGTCCGGTTATAAGTCGAATAAGCTCAACTGGTTACAAAGATGCTCTGATTGGTATTGGGAGTTGATTCTCGTAAGCAATTGTAAAATATCGACTTTCTCGAACAGCGAAACGGTGAAGATTTGCAGGATTTCGGCCAGACGGCGGTCGACGTGTAGCTGCTTCTTGACGATGGCCACGAGCACGTACGTGCTGATAGCGATCCAGATATCGACAACGGTCATTTATTCGCACAACTCATTGTAGATGCATTACTTACACGATTCTTCAAAGCGCTCAACCGGACAGTAGTGGCTCCATGATGCCGTGCGGGCCGGGGACTTGTCGTCCTTCCGCGGTTTTCCGCCAGAGACCGGCTTGCCGCCAACGCGATAATGGATGGGCCAAGGGAACGCCTGGTACTCGGCCCGCTCCCTGCGCCGCCGCGAACCGGCCGCCCTGATGCCGAGCCTGGGGGAGCCGATACTACTCCAGCCCCCCCAACCGGCGCCCCCTGCTCCACGGGCTCGGCCTCGATCCGACGCTATCTAAACAGGGTCGGGTTGCCGGCCCGGACCCCGGCGTTGGCCCCTGCGAGGGCCCCGCCGCAGCCGCAGTTCGAGTCCGCCGCTTGACCTGCCTAACGGTCCCTCAGGCCCCGGATTGATCCTGATACGTGCCGACAGGAAATACAAAACCGTACTGCGAAATCTGCGAAGGACCTGCTGACGATCCTCAGGGGAGTTGCTTGGCCCTTGCGGTGCGCTCAGCGCCTTGGCCGAGAGTCAAAAAAGGTGCCTACTTTTTACCTATTAATGGATCCATCCTTGGCCGTTTGCCCGACGGAGAGGAGCACGCAGTGCACAAGATCATCCTGGACACCGACATCGAGGACGCCCTGGCGCTGCCGTATGCGCTCATGTGCGGGGAGATCGAACTGCTCGGCGTCACCACCGTGTTCCGCGATACGGTCCGCGGAGCCGAACCTCCTCGACGGACTGGTGTATCAGGTCTGTAAATTCACCGGAGGAAAACAATGTCAGAGCACCCCAAGCAAACCTGCAAAGTGATTCGCAGCCGGGAATCCTACGAAGGCAAACAGGCACTCTCCTACATTGCGGGAATCGCCGCCGAGAACACCGGCTCGCAGAGGATTTGCATGCACCTGCTGAACATGCCTCCTGAAGAACGAGCCAGGGCACACCTGCACGAAAACCACGAGACAGCTGTTTATGTCATCAGCGGCCAGGCTGGAATGTGGTATGGCGAGCGGCTGGAAGAGCATGCAGACATCAACAGCGGCGACTTCATTTACATCCCCGCCGGCATCCCTCACCTTCCCTACAATCCCAGCGAGACTGAAACCTGCACTGCCGTGATCGCCCGGACGGACCCCAACGAACAAGAGAGCGTTAAACTCTTGCCCGAACTGGACGGGATACACAGTTAGACAAGGAGTCGATGTACCCACCTTGGACCATCCGGAAATTGACCTAGAGGTCCTGCGGAGACTCAAGCAAAGGATGAATCACCAGCTCGGCTTCTTGTACAAAAAGCGATGAGTCGTTGGGTATGTGCCTTGGTGTTGCTGTTGTTGGTCTATGCCTGGTATTCCTGCTCAGATACCAGGAAGCTGAACACCCTGACAGTGAGGCCGGAATACCGGTGCAGTTCCTACGATCGGTCCGACTACTACTACCCGCAATCTGTTGAACCCCTGATTGCAAAACGGGACGGAAGGGTTTCCCGCTATACCGGGTACCGGTTCTCCAGCCTGAACGAAAGCCACATCGAGCACGTAGTGGCCCTGTCCGAAGCCCACGATTCTGGTATGTGCGGCGCTTCCTATGCTCGGCGCCAACAGTTTGCCCAGGACCTGGACAACCTGGTTCTGGCCCTGCCGAGCGTCAATCGAAGGAAATACAACAAGGATGCGGCCGGCTGGTCACCCAGACGGAATAAATGCTGGTTCGCACGAACCATCATCCGGGTGAAGACGAAGTACAAACTCAGCGTCGATGCCCGTGAAAAGGCCGCGCTCCGCAAACTGCTGGACACCTGCTGACAGCCGCAGAACAGCCGGTTATCAATGCCACTCTCTTACGTCACTTCCCAGCCGCGCACCATGTAGGCCTGCAACACGCCACTTTCATCGGAATTGAAGAAGCCCGAACCTCCATCCGGCGAGCGGAAAGGATGGATGTGGGTGTCCTTCTGCCAGGACGATCCGGGGCTTGCGACCTTCCGCGTATTCGCCGGCGCACCTTCCTCTTCCTCGGGAAGGTCGAACAGCCAGACCGCGCCGCCCCCGTCTTTCGGGCCCGCATCCGTGATCAGACGGATCCCGTCCATGTCCGTTGCGAAAAGCCAGAAATCGGGCCCGGCAAAGGAGCGGGACAGGTCGTTGCGCCAGCCGCCCGGCGTGTTGATGCCTTCATCGCCGACGTGCGCGGTCGCCCTGCCCGAGATGAGCTGTCTTTCGTCCGGTTCGCGCGTCGAGGTGCTGGTGATGGCAATGTCGCTTCTCCCCTGCCAGCACTGATGCCCCTGACAGAACTCGTTCCCATCCCTGCCCCAGGGGAAATCGCGCAGATCCGTGCCATCGTCCCGGATCAGGTGGATGTCCGCGCCAAGCCCGCTGACGAGCTTCTCCAGCCTGCCATCGGCTGAAACGATATTCCCGTGATTTTCCTGGATCATGAGGTCGTGGGAAGCTTTGGGGTCCGTTTGACGCGTGTACTGCGGGTGAATGTTGCACCAGCTGGGACCGTGAAAGACCAACCGCACGGATGGCTCTTCGATCTCGAAGACGAGCAGACCCCAGGGCGCCCCGGCGGTGTTGCCGTCCCCGAGGAATCCCGAGATGGCGATGCGCCGGCCATCGGATGGAATCGTCGAAAGCGGATACGGCCGGCTCAGCCTGAAACCGGTCCCCGGAATCGCGTGATCCAGGACGTAGACGATCTCGCCTTCAGACCCATCCAGCCCGACCCGCTTCAGCGTCAGTCGTCCGTCTGTTCCTGGCTCTGTTTCATCGACGAAGTAGAACAGGTAGTCGCCATCCGGTGAGACAGACGGCCCCGTCGTTCCAGGCTCGGTGGTGATCGGCGTCAGGCTGCAATTGTCTTCCAGGTTGCAAACCAGAAACTGGTGCTCCGGGTCCTGCGGATCAGAGCCGTGCGGGTGCGCCGAGCGGTGGAGGATCAGCCGCTGCGAATCGGGCGTGAAGATCTGCGCTTCCATATAGACATGCGATGAGGGGATCGACTCATCCGTAAGCTGAATGACTTCTAGGTTATTCCGCTCGGTCTCGGGGACGAGGTCAGGTCGGACTTTCAATTGCCTTTGCTCCTTGCTTCAAAACGGCCGGGTTCCGGCCTGGTTACGCGGATATCTCTCCCGTTGTTGCCGGGGTCTTCCGTAAACCTCACGATAGGTGAAAACTTGGGTGCCAATTCCAAATCGCTTGTATAGGCCCCTTCAACCCTGAGTAAGCCGATCAGCGCAATTTCCCCCACCGTGCGCTTCATTTCTTTTCCTTGCTTATGTAAGGTGATTACGGGTGTTTATCCGCCGAGCTCAGGTGTTATGTATTTCGAGGGCAGGGCTGTCCGCTTCGACTCGCCGCAGGATGCCCGCGACCTCGGGATCGAGACCGTGTATCAGGATCTTGCGCTAGTTCCGAGCATGAGCATTGCGCGCAATTTCTTTCTGGGCAGGGAGCTCACCAGGCGGGTCGGTCCCTTCACCCTTTTCGACCAGGCGGGGATGGACACCGGGGCGGCCACGGCGCTGGGTGAGATAGGTATTCACATCCGCAACGCGAAGGAGTCCGTCGCCCTTCTTTCCGGCGGAGAGCGGCAATCGATCTCCATAGCCCGCGCCCTTCACTTCGGGACTCCCGTACTCATCCTCGATGAACCGACTTCTGCTCTTTCCGTAGGCGAAACCCGCAAGGTGCTCGGCTATATCGCCGCCGCAAAAGAAAAGGGGCTGGGGGTGATTTTCATCACCCACAACATTTCCCATGTCTTTGAAGTCGCCGACCGCGCAACCATTCTCAGCCACGGTGAAAAGGTCGGCGACTTCCCGATCTCCGACGTCACGCAGGACGACGTCGCAGCCATGGTGATGGGACAGGGCATCCCCGAACATCTTTCGAGTCCGCGCCGCTCGGGACAGCCATAGAATCCACCCAAGCGGCGTGGGCCGGTTTGCCGGCCCGATCCCGGCGCTGCCGATCAATCCGGCTCGTTGGATCCCATGGCCCGCTTAAGGGCCTGATAGCTCTCGTTGGCGTTTTGGAAGTGCGGGTGCTCGTGCCCGGTCTAGCGACGGAAGGTGTCCAGGATTTCCAGAGATCGCCGCATCAAGAGCTCGGCTTCCTCGATCAGGTGAGTGTCCAGCAGCAGGGTCGCCAGGTTGTTCATGTATGTCGCTACGTCTGGATGCTGCTGACCGTAAGCCGTCTCGCCGATCTCCAACGCACGCCGCATCAGCGGCTCCGCCTCCTCGATGCGGTGAGTGGCCTGTAGCAGCGTCCCCAAGTTGTTCAGATCTCTCGCCACGGTCGGGTGCTGCTGGCCGAAGGACCTCTCGTCGATCTCCAACGCACGCCGCATCAGCGGCTCCGCCTCCTCGATGCGGTTGGTGTCTTTCAGCAGAATCGCCAGGTTGTCCATGTCTGTCGCCACGGTCGGATGCTGCTGACCGAAGGACCTCTCGTCGATCTCCAACGCACGCCGCATCAGCGGCTCCGCCTCCTCGATGCGGTTGGTGTCTTTCAGCAGAATCGCCAGGTTGTTCAAACGGATCGCCACGGTTGGGTGCTGCTCGCCGAAGGCGGCCTCGTCGATCTCCAGAGCACGGCGCATCAGCGGTTCGGCTTCCTTGATGCGGTTGGTGTCTTTCAGTACTTGCGCCAGGTTGCTCAAACCAATCGCCACTTTCGGGTGCTGCTCGCCGAGGGCCGCCACATCGATCTCCAGAGCACAGCGCATCAGCGGCTCCGCCTCCTCGATGCGGTTGGTGTCTTTCAGCAGAATCGCCAGGTTGTTCAAGCGGATCGCCACGGTCGGGTGCTGATCGCCGTGGGCGGCCACGTCGATCTCCAGCGCACGCCGCATCAGCGGCTCGGCTTCTTCGATACGGTTGGTGTCCTGCAGCAGAGTCGCCAGATTGTTCAAGCAGATCGCCACGGTTGGGTGCTGATCGCCGTGGGCGGCCACGCAGACCTCCAGCGCACGCCGCATCAGCGGCTCGGCCTCTCCGCGTCGGTTGGTGCGCCCTAGCAGTTGCGCCAGCTCGTTCGACGTCCATGCCTCAAGTGTCGCATTTGCGAGTGCCGTTGCCTCAGCAAGCGCATGGCGCTGCTGCTCCTCGCACTCCTTCCAACGTGCGAGTTCCATCAGCACTGCGGCAATCCTCAGGCGCTGCGCGATCCGTTCCTCGGAATCGTCCACGCTTTCCAGGGTATCTCGCAGAAAAGCCAGTCTGGCCTCGGAGAAGGTGCGCAGAGTCAGTTTTTCCCCCATCTCCGCGAGCCGGTGGGCAAACTCCTCGAGCTCGCCGCTACGATGCATCTCCCAGCACTCAATCATTTCCTCGATTTCGGAGAGATAGTCGGGAGCCGCCGGAGTGCTGTCGGCAATGCGGGCAATCGACCGGCTCACTCCGTCTCCGGCCAGGGGGGCGGCTTCCCGCACGTAGCTCACCGTCTGATCGACATCTCCCCGGCGGGCGTAGATTCGGGCCATGTCGAACTTCGCGGTCGCCCGCTCCCCTTCGTCGCCGACTTCACTCAGGTAGTCAAGAGACCTTTCCGCGTCATCACTGCCCTCTTCGAGAAGCTTCGCGCGCAACTGGCCGCGCTTTTCCTCGCGGGCCGCGATGCTCGGGTAGAAGAGACTGAAGAAGTCGAGCAGGAACGGCATGCGCCTGCGTGCGCCGCGGGAGAGATTCATCGCGAGCCAGATGTCGAAGAATCCCTCGCGAATCGTGTAGAGGCGCGAACGCCGGTCTTGCGGGTGCCGGTCTGCGCGCAGGTAATGGGCACTGGTGAGACGCTTGAGAAGCGACGACGCCTCCTGCTGGCTCATGCGCATTCGCGCGGCGATGGCGGCCGGCGTCTTCTCCTGGCCGCGCATGCTCGCCAGACATTCCAGCAAGGCGCGCTGGCCGGGTGGCAGGTCGTTCAAGCGGCCCTGGTAGAACGGCGAGATACGGTCGAGCAGCCGGAGGAACTGATCCTGCACGCTGGTGACCGACTCGTGGGCGATCAGCTCGTAGAGCATCATCGTCAGCCGCGGGTTTCCCCCCGTCATCTGATAGAGCGATCGCAGGCGGGGACGCATGTCCTCCAGGGTTTCGAGAATGTCCGTGCGTCCTTCCCACTCGAGGTTCAGCCGGATGACTTCAACCGTGTCCTCGAAGCTCAGGTTCTCCAGGATCTGAATGTCGAAGAAGTCGTAGAACGGCTGTCCGATGTCGGTGATTCCGTCGAAATGCAGCGGTGCGGTGGCCAGCAGCAGGCAACCGTTGTCGGCCATGAAAAACTTGCGCAGAGCGGCGACGGCGTTCTTGTCGCGGATTTGCCGGGTGAGGATCTCGCCCAGGTTTTCGAGCATGACGAGCATTGTCCGGCCACGCCTGCGATTCTCTTCGCGGATTGCCGGCACCAGCGTGTCGGCGACCCTGGCGTCGTTTTCTTCGGTCTGCACCGCGGCGAACAGCTCCGTCCACAGCGGTTCGTCTTCGAGGACTTCCTTCAAAATCCCGCACATGCCGATCAGGAAATCGGCGAAGGACAGCGTCCGGTTCGATTCCTCCGGGAACCGGACGATTACGACACTTGCGCTCAGCGTTTCGTCGGACTGAACGGCGTCTTCGATGCACGAAAGCAGGTGGGTCTTGCCGATTCCGCGCGGACCGATGAACAGCAGGTGGCTTTTCGACTTCCTGTCCACCGAACCACGCAGGGATTCGATGGCGTTGTCGAGCAGGTGTTCACGCGCAACGCTGGTATGGCGGAGGCGCTCCGGGCTGGTCACGCCCGATCGGTACAGGCCGATGTTCGAAGGGAGGGCCGGTTCAGGCATGGTATTTTCTCCACCATGATTTCAGCACGCCGCTGGCGAAGTCGCAGGACCCCTCTTCGACCTCTTCGATGTAGAAATCGTTCTCCAGGTCGAGCAACAGCTGGTTGAACATCTGCCTGCGTTCATGCGCCGGGTGCGTGTCGTCGAGTTCCATCAGCAGGCGTTCCGTCTCCTGCAACAGGGTTGGGCGCCTCAGCCCCGATTCGCTCACGCTGATTTGTCCCAGCAAGGCATGGGCAATCGAGCCTTTCGGATCCGCATAGTATCGGTTGATCCTCGAATGGAAGTGCTGCAGTCGGGTACGGGCGGCGGAACCGACGACCATCGCCTCGAAGACGGCATCGACATCCGCCGCGGCGATCCTGCGTTGCTCGCGTTTCCATAACCGGTAGAGATCCTGGGTCGCCATCTGCATGAAGAAGGGTATCGGACGGCCCAGGCGAGCGACGAGCCGTTGCGGAACGTCGTCGTCGAAGGGGACGCCTCGTCCGCTCAGCATCTCCTTCACGAAGGTCTCGATGTCGCTACCGGTGAGCGGCGGCAGGGAAACGTCTTCGAGGTCGTTGATGAGATCGACCAGCCCGAGGGCGTCGAGGGTGCCGGCCAGATTGACCGACCCGCCGACCAGCCAGCGGACCGAATCTCTTGCCGGTGCCGGATTCTGTCGCTGGGTGCGAAACCAGGCGAGGAACTGGCGCAGCAACCCTGCATCTTCACGGGACAGGTTGAGCAGCATGTCGGGAAACTCGTCGATGATGAAGAGAATCGGGACGCCGGTATTGCGGGCCTGGGCGAGAAACGTGTCGCCGTGCTGGCGCCAGTTCTCGCGCCAGTCGGGATCGCTCCGGCGCAGCGCAAGCTTGAAGCCGCCGACACCGATCTCGTCGACCTTTCCGAGCACGCCGCTGACGAGTTCCCAACCTGCGGCAAGCCGGTCGCGCACGAAATCCGGATGCGCATCATGGAATCCATCGAGCAGCACCTGGAAGAAGTCGGCCGGATGGGTCAGGTCCTGAACGTTGATCGACACCACCGAGAATCCGTTCTCGGGATGGTCGCGCAGGTAATCCATGACGCTCGTCTTGCCGGTTCGTCGAGGCGCCGTGAGCACCACATGCCCGGTGCGCAGCGTTTGCCACAGATCCGCCAGAAACGTCTCGCGGAATCGCAGGTCCACCGGGTCGACGGGAGCGCCGGTGTAGAATTCGGGGGTGCCTTCCATTTTCACGTCATTCCAGTTGTAAAGCAGAATTGTTTTATACAACAAACATACGACGGTCCTGTTGTATGTCAAAGGTGTTTTAGAAACGCAGGGGGGCGCGCTCAGCGCCTTGGCCGAGAGTCCAAGACCGGTGCCTTATTTTACCTGATACATAGTTCCATCCTTGGACGTTTGCCCGCCGGAGAGGAGCACGCAGTGCACAAGATCATCCTGGACACCGACATCGGGGACGACATCGACGACGCGCTGGCACTGGCGTACGCGCTCATGTGCGGGGAGATCGAGCTGCTCGGCGTCACCACCGTGTTCCGCGATACGGTCCGCCGGGCCGAGCTTGCCTGCTCCGTGCTGGAGGCGCTGGGGCGCAGCGACGTCGGCGTCTACGCCGGCCTGGGGAAGCCCCTGCTCGACCCGGTCGCCGAGGGCCGGGCAGCGATCGCGGCGCATCGGCCCCACCAGATGCAGGCGATCGAACGGTATCCGGCCTCGACGCCGCCCGCCGACACGCGCGCCGTCGACTTCATCGTCGACACGGTCATGAGCGGCGACGGCGACGTCACTCTGGTGCCGATCGGCGCGCTGACGAACATCGCGTGCGCCTTTGCGCTGGAACCCCGCATGGCCGACAAGGCCAGGATCTGCCTCATGGGCGGGTGCACGAATCGCGTCCGCCCGGAGTGGAACGTGCTGTGCGACCCGGAAGCGGCGCGCATCGTGTTCGGGGCCGGCGTGCCGATCACGATGGTCGGCCTGGACGTGACCGAGCGGTGCCGCATGAACTTCGACCAGGTACGCGCCATCGGCGCGGTCGACCGCCCGATCAACCGGCTGTGCCTCGAGCTGATCCAGCTCTGGGGCGGTGACGATCCCGAGCCCCGGCCGCTCCTGCACGATCCGCTGGCCGTCGCCATGGTGTTCGATCCCACCTTCTGCGAGACGCGGCGCATGCGGATCGGGGTGGAGACGAGACCCGAGCGCCTCAACGGGGCGACGGTTCCCGCCCGAGCAAGCGATGCCGAGCCCAACGCCGACGTGTGCGTGGCCGTGGATGCGCCGCGCTTCCTGGACCGTTTCGTCAGGACGCTGACGTCGTGAGCAAACCCCTCGACCCGGCCGCTGCCTGTAATCGACCCTCTCGGTGCGAATCCTGTATCGGATCTATACGGAACGTGCTACTTTGCGATGCGGTGCTTAGGTCGGTCAGACAGGTTCATAGCGCTGGACGCTGATCTCGCTTTCACGAGCGCGCATCTGCGAGGCCTCATACCAGGCCTGCATCCTCAGTAGCATGTCCATACCCACGCCGAAGGCTTTCTCGATACGCAGTGCCATCTCAGGCGACAGCGCGGCGTGGCCGTTCAGTAAATCCGAAAGCGTTGCCCGCCGAACCCCCAGAATCTCGGCTGCCCTTGTCACGTTCAGACCCAACTCCTCGATGATCTCCGTGCGAATGAAATCACCTGGATGCGAAGGAGTCATGTTAACTGTGATGCCGTCGGTGGCCATTATTGGTAGTCCTCCAAGTTCAAGCGGTCGATGTAGCCGTCCTCTTCTGCGAAGGTAATCCGCCAATTAGCCGGATACCGAAATGCTCCATTCGTCCTGCCGGTCACCTGAGAGCCGATGGACACGCCAGCCACGAGGTGCATCGGAAATGAATCTGTGCGGACTCGACGTGAGCTCCATCGACCAGACGGGGAAGCACCCGGCAGACCAAGACCTTCCGCGGCGGAGCGAGCCGCCGCCCGAAGCCGTCGACGACGTCCAGGTCGCGGGCAAGGCTCTCGAGTGGGCGGTGGCCTTGCTGTCGGGCGAGAGTTCGGGGTCGGAGATGCCGGGCCAACGCTGAAGACCTGCGGCACGGCACGAGCGGGCTGTCGGCGTGGGCGGAGGAAGTCGAGCCGTCGGGCGGGGCGAAGGACGGGCTCCAGAGCCGGGCGGGTGACGAAGGACATGGCCGGGTCAGCCTCAATCGACGGCACCACAAAAAAAATGAAGCTGCAAAAATGAAGCTGCGTTGTAATGAAGCTGCGTTGTAATGAATTGCATCAATCGGTTGTCTAATAGGGCGTGGAGAAGAGAAATGGCCATCTCTCACGAGCCGCCGACCAAGGCGGTAAACCCAACTGACGCTTGACGCGGAGAAAGAAAAGTGAAAAGGAAATGGATCATCTCAGCCGGCGTCGCGCTGGCACTCGGGGCGCTGGGCACCGTGGCCGTAGCCGAACACGGAGGAAAGATGCGGGAGCACAGGCAGCCCCGCCGTGGATGCTGGGGCGTCTCGACCTGACCGACGCGCAGAAGGAGCAGTTGCAAGCGTTGCGCAAGGAGCACCGCGAAGCCATGCGCGGGCAGCGCGAGACCATGGCCACCATGGGCAAGGAGCAGCGCCAAGCGGTTATGAACCTTTTGACCGAGGAGCAGCAGGAAACCCTGAAAGAAATGCGCGGCAAGCGTGGCAAGTTTTTCGACCGGCGCGGCGGTAAGGGTCGTTACCGCGCAGAGCGCGACGGTAAGGGCGCGTTTTCAAAGCTGGACCTGACCGACGAGCAGAAGGAACAGCTCGAGGAATTGCGCACAGAGCACCGCGCAGAGATACGCGAAACGCGCCAAAAGCAACGCACGGCCCTGGAAAACGTCTTGACCGATGAACAGCGCGAAAAGCTCGAAGAGATGAAGGACGATGCCTTCTACGGCGGCGGCAAAGGCTGGCGCGGCCGGGGGTAAGCACCGATTCCTGTTTTCCTTCACGACGCGGAGCAGCTCGTCTGCTCCGCGTTTTTTTGCGTCCCGTCAAGGCTATGCGCGAGGAGCAGAGAGCCCGAAAAGGTGCCTTATTTTACCTGTACATCAGCGCGGCGACTCCTGTTCATCGCGCCCGACCGAATTTCAACCTCCATCCGCAACGGCAAAGGAGCTGCCCAATGAAGAAGATTTTGGGAGTGGCCCTGACCCTCTTTTTATGCGCCTTTCCAACCTTGGCCCAGGATTGGTCGCGCTGGCAATCGGCAGGCTGGCCGCAATGGCTCGGCCCCGACCGCAACGGCATTTCGCCGGAGACCGGCCTGTTCGGCGACAAGCTGTCGTTGAATCAGGCCTGGCGCGTTCAAGGGGGGAAGGGTTTTTCCGGGCTTTCCGTAGCCGGCAATCGCATCTATACGATGTACATCCACGGCGGGGATGAATACGCGGCCTGTCTCGACGCCGGCAACGGCGCAGTGCTGTGGCGCACCCGCACCGACAGTTTGTTAATGGAACGGCAGGGCGGCGACGGTCCTCGTGCCACCCCCACCGTGGACGACGGGACGGTCTATGTCTCCAGCGCCTACGGCAAGCTCTACGCCCTCGACAGCCGGACCGGTTCTCAAAAATGGAGCCGCGACCTGGTGCGCGAATACGGCAGCAAGAGGGCCCGCTGGGGCTTTTGCCCGTCGCCTCTGGTCGCCGGAAACCTGGTCCTGATCGAAGCCGGCGGTAATGGCGGTCATTCGCTGATAGCCTTTGACAAAACAAGCGGCGACGTCGCCTGGACCACCGGCAGCGACAAGCTGGGCTACTCCTCTCCCATCGCCGTCACCGTCGGCCAAACGCGCCAGGCGGTGTTTTTCACCGGCTCCGGGCTGCTCTCGGTCGCGCCGCAAAACGGCCAGGTGCTGTGGAACCACCCCTGGACGACCAGCCACGACGTCAACGCCGCCACCCCGGTTTTCATACCACCCAACCGCTTCTTTATCTCCTCCGGCTACGGCACGGGCGGCACCGTGGTGGAGGTCTCCGTCGCAGACAGCGGCTATAGTGTGAAGGAGATCTGGCGCAATACGGAAATGAAAAATCACTTCGCCACCTCCATCTACTACCAGGGCCACCTCTACGGTTTTGACGGCTCGATCCTCAAGTGCATCGACGCCGGGACCGGCGCGGAAAAGTGGAAGACCCGGGGCTACGGCAAGGGCACTTTGATCGTCGCCGACGGCCACCTCGTCATCCTGGGTGAAGGCGGCAATCTCGGCCTGGCCGAGGCCACGCCCGAAGGCTTCGTCGAAAAGGCCGGCTATCCCGCTTTCAACGGCCGCTGTTGGACGGTACCCACACTCGCCGGCGGCCGTCTCTACCTCCGCGACGAACAGGAAATCGCCTGCCTGAACCTGGCGGAGGCCGCCCGATGAGGATATCCGTGTAATCGACACTCGCGTCATGCGGTCCGTTACTGCCCTGTGGCCGGTGGCGGATGGAGGACAGGGACCGGGCTTGAGATGGAACCTGGCAAGTGGTACGATATCCTGATCGAGGTGGACCCCATTCTCTGGACTGCTCGACAACAGAGTTGATCAATGGACCCGGAGCCGAGTGCGGTGATGCCGACCGTGGCCCTCCAGTCTCTACGAGCAGCGCCCCAGCTGGCCGGGATGGTGCATCGCGAGCGGCCCAGGGAGAGCCGGATCGGCCAGCGGACGAGGTAAAATGCCCGGTATGCACAGCCGCAGAGATCGAAAGCGGAAACGGCTGAAACAAAGGCGCGTTCCGCCCAGGGATCTGTTGGCGCAGGCCCGGCAGACTTTGACCGAGGGGGATGGACGCAGAGCCCTCGACCTGCTCAGGCATGCCCAGCACGGCGACCCTGCGATGGAGGAACTGCCGCTGTTGCTTTTTTGCGCCTGCAAGCAACGCGCCCGTCAGTTGGCGCAAAAGGGCCTGGCCAAGGAAGCCGGTGCGATGCGGGCAGGTGCTGCCCAGTACCGAACCTCCATTTCCTTCCAGCAGCTGGCCGAAGAAGACTTGGTGCAGTACTTCCGCCACGCAGACGGGGCGGAAGTACTGGCGGATTATGCGGACTATCTGCAGACCCCATTGCCGCCCATTCTCCAGGTCGAGCGGATGCTGGCGGATCTGCTCGTGATCCAACGGTGCTGGCAGGGCCTCGAAGTCCTTGCCGCGGATCACCCCCTGCGGCGGGACACCGCTCCAGTCCAGGAGAGCCTTGAAGCCATGGACGCCGGGGACTGGGAGCGGGCCGGCGGCCTGCTGCAAGGAATCAGCCGGCGCTCCCCGTTTGCTGCCTGGCGTCTGTTCTGCAAGGCCATGGTCTGTTTCGGCAACGGCGACAACGAGGGGTTGCGCCGGATTCTCGACCTTTTGCCGGCCGATTTTGCCCTGCCGCACACAGTCGCCGAATGGAGACGTCTTTGTACCGGCGAAGGCGTCGGCGGGCCGGCGGCAGTGCAGCATGCCCTGGGGACGGACAGCGCGGCCCTTGCCGACCAACTGGGCCAGGCGATTCACAAAGGGCGTCTGCGCGAGATAGAACGGATTATTCCCGGTCTGGCCGCTGCCCTTTACCCCGAAGAGCCTCTCCAGGCTCGGATTGCCCTGCTGCAGGTCGTTGGTCTGGCCGTTCCGCAGAACAAAGTGCCCGTCAGGATCTTCTCCGGCCTGGCCAGCCGGCTCCTTTCGGATGAGCGGGCGGCTGGGGTCACCGCCCAGATTGGCTTGCTGATCCAGCAGATGGAACCCCACTTGTGGGATCCGGCGCCGGCTGCCGTGTATCTCGACCAGCTGCTGGTGGAGTTTCCCCATGCTCCGGACCGGGCCCTTGCCCGGGGCCGCGTGCTGGAGGTCCTCGCCCGGACCGCTCACAAGGTCGGTCTTCAGCCACACCGCCTGCGTTCGGAAGCGGTAGAGTGTCTCGCGGCCTTGCTGGACGAACCGCTCGAAGATCCCCGGATGTTGTTGGCCCAGTTGATGACGGCCAGTCTTGCGGCCGATCCCGGCAACCGCGAAGGCTATCGCTTTCTCCTCGGTCTGCTGCGGGGCCACCCCGAGTACCGGTCCAGGTTCGAAAAGACCTTGGGCGACATGGCCGCCCGCTTCCCGGACGATCCGGACCCCTACCTGGAACTGGCTGCCCTCCACTATGCCAGGAACGCGTACCGGCGCGCCGAAAAGGCCCTTGCCGAGGGCCTCAGGCGCGCTCCCCACGACGAGCGTCTTCTGGATATGCAGGCCATCGGCTTCCTCAAATCCGCCGATCAGAGCCGCAAGCGCGGAAGGTTTGAGTTGGCCGCCCGGGACCTCCAGCGCGCTGAGCACCTGGAGCGTCCGCGGCTGGCGTTGGTCTTGCGGGTGAAGGGTCTTCTTCTGGCGGTCGTATCGGCCGGCCGGGACGCCGCCGAGGTCGTCGCTCCCCGCCTGGAGTGCCTGCCGCCCGGTGCCCGGCTCAGAACGTTGGCCCTGCTGCTCCACGATCTGGCGGAAAACAGCCATACCAAAAACGTCCGGCCCGAGATGGAGGGTGCCCTTAAACCGTTGCTCGGCCGGCAAGCAACCGCCTTTGATCAACTCGGCCCCGACGAGATTCTCGAGCTCATCGCCCCTTTGCCGGCTGACTTCCGCATCCTCTACGAACGCCTGCAGACGGCTCCGGTCCTCGCCGACTGGTGGCCGGCACTCATGGAGCGCCTCGAAGGGGAGGTCCTGCTGGCCTTTTTCGATATCCTGATGGCCTGCGACGAGCTCGCTCCGGTCCGCGCCGAAATAGACCGCCGCCTGCGGGGCCGCAAAAAGGGCCGGCGCGACCGGCTGCTGCTGTTCTACCTGGCGGTAATTCGCTACCAGGAGGGCCAGGACTGCGATTCGAGGCGCTTTAAGGAAGTCCTCGACGCGGCCGACGCCGCCGACCAGACGCGGCTGCGGGCGGCTGCGGCGCGGCTCGCCGGCCACGTGGACGCCCCCTTGCGGAAGGCCCTGCAGGAGTTCCGCTTTGACCTGCTCGACTTGCCCCTGGCCCTGTTCGGGGGTGGGTTTCCGCTGGACCTCCTCGGCGGGCCGCTCAGCGACGGGGCCGGGGCTCCGGCGTTTCCGGATCCGGGCGGCCGCCGTATAGAAGAAGAACTGTTCGAGCTGGAAGACATCATCGAGGAAAACAACCTGCGAGGAGCCCCCCTGTCCGCACTCAAGGAATTTGCCGGCGACTTCAGATCCAGTCCTGAGACGCGGCGAGACCTGGAACGGATAGCCGGCGAGTGCGAGGCAGAGAATCTGAGCGACTCGCTGTCGCCGGAAGTGTACTTTCTGCTCTTCGCCCGAAAAAAGAAGTGACCTCGTTGAGGAGCTGAGACATGCTGGCTCATTACCTGGTCCTGGGGCTTTCTCCGACCGCCTCCCAGGCAGAGATTCGCCAGCGCTATTTGCAGCTGGTCCGCACCCATCCACCCGGTCGGAATCCGCAGCGCTTCCAGCAAATTGCCGCCGCATACGACGCCTTGAAGGACGACCGCTCGCGAGTGGAAACCGCCATCTTCGGGATGGCCCGGTACGGCGAATTTGAACTCGCTCTCGAGGCATTGGTCCAGGCGCGGGCGGGCGGGCGCAAGACACCGGGCTTGAAAACGCTCCTTGCGGCGGAGGGCAAGGCTTCGGTGAAAGGCAACGGCAACGATGGGTAGGCCGGGCGACGACTGGAAGCAACAGGCGCTGGCGGATTTCGGGCAGTGGCTGGAGGAGTGGACCGGGGACCCTCCAGCGGCTGCCGGGGAAACCGCCGAGTGCGACCTGCGCGACCTGTTCGCAGAAATTGCCGCCCTGCGGCAGGAGACCCGCCTGCAGAACCGGGAGCAGGCCAGAGTTGGCCGGGAGTTGGCCAGGGCGGGCGCTCTATACGGAACGGTCGCGGACTGGGCGCAGCACCGGGAAGAGGATCTGGCATCCTTCGAGCAGCGCGTCGCCAGGGCGGCCGAGGATCGCTGCCTGCGGCCCTTTTTAGAGGTGCGCGACGCTTTGGTGCGAGGCCGGGCGGCGGCAGGCGAACTGCGTCGACCGCCGCTGCTGTTCCGGCGCCGCGCATCGGGGATTGCCGGGGTGGTGCAAGGATATGAATTGGCTCTCAGACGCTTCGACCGGATGCTGGGCGGTTTCGGCGTCCAGCTCTTGCCGACCGTAGGGAATCCCTTCGATGCCCGCACCATGCGGTCGGTGGAGACGCGCCGGGTCGCGCAACTCGCCGACAAGGTGGTCGTCGAGGAGTTTCTCAGCGGTTTTACGCGAGACGGCCAGGTGCTTCGCCTGGCCGAGGTAGCCGTCAACCGTCTCGACCCGAAGGAGTGATTTCCATGGAACCGGTCATCGGTATCGACCTGGGCACGACCAACTCGGAAGTGGCGATTATTTCCGGGGGGACGCCCCGGATCGTCCGGGAGGGAGATGAAGCGATTCTCCCTTCCTGTGTGGGGCTCGATGAGACGGGGCAGGTCGTCATCGGGCACCAGGCCCGCAATCAGTACGCGGTCGCCCCTGAGCGCACGGTGCTTTCCATCAAGCGCCTCATGGGTTCCGAGACCAAGGTGCCGATGGGAGCGGAGGAATACAGGCCGCAGGAGATTTCCGCCTTTATCCTCAAGGCGCTCAAAGAGCGGGCGAGCTCGGCCCTGGGCCGGCCCGTGTCCAAGGCCGTCATCACGGTACCGGCCTATTTCACCGATGCCCAGCGGCAGGCCACCCGGGAAGCCGGCGATCTCGCCGGCCTGGAGGTGGTGCGGATTATCAACGAGCCTACGGCCGCTGCGCTAAGTTACGAAAGCAGCAGCGAGGGACACCGCAAAATCCTCGTGTACGATCTGGGCGGGGGCACCTTCGACGTCTCGGTGGTTAGCATGGAAGCAGGGGTGGTTGAGGTCTTGGCTTCCACCGGGGACAACCACCTGGGGGGGGACGATTTCGACCAGGTCCTCCTCGAGCGCCTCAACACCCACGTCGAAACCGAACTGGGCCTTGCGGACAGCCGCCGGAACCGGCTTTTGCAGGCGCGGCTGCGGCAGGCGGCGGAAAGAGCCAAAATCGAACTCTCCCATCAGCCGTACGCCTGCGTGGAGGAAGACCACGTCGCTTCGGTCGACGGCGAGGCCCTGCATCTTTCCTGCGAACTGAGCCGCGACGACTTTGAACGCGCGCTGGAAGAACCGCTGGCCCGCACCATGCAGGCTGTTACTACGGCGCTCAACGACGCCGATGTGCGCCCGAGCCAGCTCGACCGCATTCTGCTGGTGGGAGGTTCGACCCGCATTCCGCGCATTGTCCAACTCCTTTCGGAGCGACTCGGGCAGGAGCCGCACGGCGGCGTGGACCCGGATCTGTGCGTGGCGCTGGGGGCTGCGGTGCAGGCGGGGATCGAGATGGGGCAGGAGGTGCAGGCCGTCCTCGTCGATATCACGCCCTATACTTTCGGCACCAGTGCCGTCGGGGAACTCTACGGTATGCCTTACGCTCACCAGTTCATTCCCCTCATCCGGCGCAACGCCAGACTCCCGGCTACCCGGACGGAAGTATTCTTCACCATGCACGAACATCAGGAAAACGTGGAGATCAAGGTCTACCAGGGAGAAGATCCGGACGCCTTGAAGAACGTGGAGATCGGCACCTTCCACTTTGGCGATTTGAACCAGCAGAAAGGCGCCCAGGAGCAGGGGATTCTCTTTACCTACAGTCTGGATCTCGACGGCCTCCTGGAAATTCACGCCGTCGAACGGGCGACCGGCCGGGAAATCCACGGTGTAGTGGAAGACGCCATGGGGCGTTCCACTGAAGAAGAACTCAGCGCGTCCAGGAAGCGGGTCGAGGCACTCTGGGGGGTAGAGGAAGCCACACCCGGGGAGGAGGCCGGCGTCGAGGTGCCCGATGAGGTCAAGGACACCCTGGAACGAGCTGAAAAAGTGCTCGATACCTCCCCGGCCCAGGATCGCGAAGAGATCGTCAATCTCATGGAGGATCTGCGCGATGCCCTGAGGGAAGGGCAGGCGGAAAAGGTCGCTGCCTGCAGGCAGGAACTCGACGAGATTCTCTTCTATCTGGAATAGCCTGCGTGGAATGCTGTCCGACCTGCAGGGCCCGGTACCAGGGGGGCCTTTGCTGCCATCGCTGCCAGACCGATTTGCGCCAGGTGCTGGCGGTCGAACAGGCCGCAGACCGCCAACGGCGATCCGCACGTGCGGCGCTTGAACGCGGTTGCAGCACGCGAGCCCGCGCCTGCGCTCAGCGCGCCTGCGCCCTCCACCGATCCCGCGATTCCCTCAAGGTGCTGGCTCTGGTCGCTCTCAGGGACGGCGACTTCCCGCTGGCCGTGAGGCTTTGGCGGGAAGTTCGGCAAGGGCGGAACTGAACGCGGCTCCGCTTTTGCCGGACGTGGAACTCGAAGCATTCGAGCTCGTGCCCGGCGCTTCATCCCCTTTTTGGCAAGGATTTCCCAAGGTGATGCGACCGCCCCCCCGACCAGGGAGACCGGCGTGGCTGAAGACGCACTGACGCAGGCGGCAACGGCCGCCCGTGCGGGCGATCTCGAGTCCCTCGCGGCCATCCTTGCCGATTCTCCTTCCGTAACCGCCGCCGCCGATGCCGACGGGCGCACCCTGCTCGATCTGGCCTGCCGCGCGGCCACTGGCGACATCGCCATTCCTCTCGATCCCGGCACTCGGCAGCAGCACGCGGCGGTGGACATGATCCTGGCCGCAGGCGCGGACCCTTCCGCGGCCGACAACGACGGTTGGACGCCGCTGCACACCGCCGGCATGGCGGGACACACCGACCTCGGCGCGCGTCTGGTGCAGGCCGGGGCCTCCGTTCGTGACGAGGCTTACGGGAGAGAGGGCGGTTCGCCCCTGTCGTACGCCCTGTTCTATGCCAAGGCTTACATGGGCGGCGTGCTCACGCCCGTGTACCCGGACAACCTGCGCGCCGCTGCGGCCCTTGGCGCCGACGTCAGCAGGTTCTTCGAAGGGAGCGATCCGACGCCTGCCGCGCGGGAAGGCCTCGGCTTCTACGCCCCGGTGTTCTTCCCCACCTGGAACAGGACGCTCGAGCGCCAGGAGGTCGTCGACGAGGCGCTGTCTTGGGCGGCGCGGAACAACCAATGCGACACGATGGCAGAACTCGTAGCCCGTGGCGCCAACGTCAACGCCAACCCGTTCCGCGGCACGCCGCTGCTGTGGGCCTGCTACAGCGACAAGGTGGAAGCCGCGGTCTGGCTGCTCGATCACGGCGCGGATCCGGATCTGCGCCACGACTGGGGCGGCGAAGGACACGGCGTGCGCGCTGTCGCCATGCACCTGGCCGCCCAGCACGACGCGGTGGGCTGCGTGAAGCTGCTGTTGGACCGCGGTGCGGACCCCACCGTCGTCGACGGAGCCCACGGCGGCACACCGCGGGGTTGGGCGGAGTTCGGCGGCGCGACCCGGGCGGCAGCGCTCCTGAAAGAGCGCGGTGCATCTTGATATCGCACGTATCCGGTCCCTTCAACCTGGAGCAGAATGGTGAAACCGTGGCCCGAATTGTTTTCCTATTGATTCAATCAATCTTGATTTTGGCCGTATATGTCTGGGCGGCGTGGGAGCTTTTTATAGACGGCACAGCAATTCCTAGGGCTTTTATTGTTCCTACCTAACTCTTCTCGGTCATCGCCGGTTTCGCCGCTTGGTGTCGCTACGGTTCCAAGGGTCATTTGATACAAGCATTCGCAGGGTTTTCCCTATATATCCAATTCTGTTTTGTCGGTTGGGCTTTTTGGCAATGGAATCAAAAACGGATTGGTGGAGGCAGTGGTTATTTTAGCGGGTAGTCAAGCAGGAAGATTTATTTACTTGAAGGTCCTAAAAGGACCCGTTTGATACCGTAAAACACCAATAGAACGAGAATGACTCCTTGAACCGGACTGCCGAGGAGACCAGGATCACGGTACACCCCGATTGTGGAGATGCGCCCAGGAAGCAGCTGCTATAAGAGCTGAATTTCGCCTTTGCCCGCGCTGATGTTGACTGCATCCTGGAGAACTCCGCGGCAAAGAAGCGATGCGCAATGCGCTCATGGCAATGAAAGATGTCGTAACGCGCGAACTGGTCATAGACTCGATCATCACACATGGTCGTGATCACGCCGTTAACGGCGTGATCACGACCGGAGCTGCCTGCCCTTGCGATGCCCTCAGCCCCTTGACTGAGGATTCACATAGTTGCCCATTTGCCTCGTATATCAGGTACGGAGGTTTCGAGACAAGTGAATATCCAGCCGTGAGCGCAACGTTCCCAGCGCGAGGAGGCCATATGAAGTACATGCTTCTGTTGCCGATCCTGGCAGGATTGGAACTGTCGTTGCTCGCCGGACCCGAAGCCGTCCGGGCGTGCGGAGGTTTCTTCTGCACGACCGCCCCGATGGACCAGGCGGGGGAACGCATCCTCTTCGCTGCCAGGGACGGCGTTGTGACGACCCACGTGCAGATCCAGTACACCGGCGAGGCCGCCGACTTCGCCTGGATCCTGCCGGTTCCCTCCCTTCCCGAGATCCGGGTCAGCCACAACGAACTCTTCCGCCAGCTGGGTTCCGCCACCAGTCCAACCTTTTTCCTCGATCTCGACTGGGAGTTTGAAGAAGCGTGCGGTTACGGAATGGAAGACTTCCTGGGCGGATGCAGCGTCTGCGCTGACACCGGCGGTGGCCCTCCCGTGGAGGTCGTTTTCGAGGATCGCGTCGGCCCCTACGAGAGTGTGGTGATAACCGCGGACGACCCCCAGGCGGTGGTGGACTGGCTCACCGACAACAACTATCAGCTAGGGGACACCGGACCGGAACTGTTGTCCCCATACGTCGAAGGGGGATACTACTTCCTGGCCCTTCGCCTGGCGCCGGATCGCGGAGTAGGCGATCTGCTGCCCATCGCCCTGACCTACAAGGCCGAACGCCCGGGGATCCCCATCCGCCTGACTGCCGTCGCTGTACAGCCGGACATGCCCGTCTTTGTCTGGATTCTGGGTGATCACAGGGCCGTCCCCGTCAACTACCGCCACGTCCATATAAATGAAGCCCTGCTCGACTGGATCTTCTCGGGATCGAACTATTCCCAGTTGGTGACCGCAGCCGCCGACGAGGCCGGGGGCCGCGCTTTTGTCACCGACTTCGCCGGATCCAGTGAGGTCATGGACCAGCGTCTGTACCCCGAAGGCCTCTACGACATCGACGGGCTGCGCGGCATCGAGGAGGCGCCGGAACTGCTCGATGCCCTGCGGAGCCAGAGGTTCCCTCGGGACAACCAGATGCAGGCCCTGCTGCGCCGGCACCTTCCCATGTCGAAACGCGTCCTGGAAGAAGGGGTGCTGCAGGTGATTTTCAAGGGCGACCGGCAGGCCTATGACCAGGCGGCGGAGGAAGGATGGCTCCTCTCCAGGGCGGAGTCCTGGTTCTACGGCAACATGCGGGACTTCGCCGAGTACATGAAAGGAGACGAATACGATCTGAAGGCCTTACTCGACGAACTGGAAGCGGTCGTGGTCGAGCCCCTGAGGGCCGCCCAGGAGTTGTTCGAGGAGTATCCCTATCTCACCCGGCTTTACACAACCTTGTCGGCCGAGGAAATGACCCTGGACCCCATGTTCGACTTCAACCCGGATCTACCTGGCGTGCTCCGGGAGCGCCGGGCAACGGGCAACATCGACTGCTATGTGGAGGATGGGGGGAGCCAGAGGGAATGGACCGAGTGGACCCTGGTTCTCGAGTTGTCCGATGGGCGGGTGGTTCGCACCCAGCCCTGGGTGGATTCCCCCCGGTCGGCACCGGCTGCCGCCCTGATCGAGCAACTGGACACCTCGGGGCCGCCCGAGATCATCCGGCGGCCAACCCTCGTGGAGGAGACTGGTTCCTCAAGCGGACCGCCCCGTTTCTCCCTGCAGGAGAACTTCCCGAACCCCTTCAACTCCAGAACGGTCATACCCTTCACCATCTCCATCCCCTATGGGAAGCAGGTGGATGCAACCCTGCGCATCTTCAATGCCCTCGGACAACCGGTGCGCATGGTGTGGAAAGGGAAGGCGGGGACGGGGGCCATCCAAGTGAACTGGGACGGTCTGGATGAAAGCGGAACGCCCGTTTCCAGCGGGACCTACTTCTACCAGTTGGATGCCGGCTCCATCCGTCTGAGCCGCAAATTGACCTTACTGCGTTGATCGACGGCCACCTGCTGACGGGGCTGGACCCATCTCGGTCTCGCCGACGATCCCAAGGCACTTCAGTTTGTCATTCTCAGTCCGATCCTGGGTGAGACGGTCGTTTTGAGATAGGCATCTCCGAGATCAGGCTCGGGCTCCGGCACGTTCGAGCGAGAGCAGGTTCGGCTTGACGCCCGCGACCCGTCAGGCTCCCACAAAGGAGGCTCAGCCCTGACATGAACGGAACCGACTATTCAGGAAAACGCATCCTGACCACCGGCGCGATCGGCCCCGAGGCGATCGAGGTCTTGCAAACAGTCGCTCCCGTGGAAAGCGCTCCCGACGAGGAGACCCTGGTCTCCTCGCTTGGCGACGCCATCGGCATCGTCAGCAGGGGAATGGAGATCCGCATCTCGGCCGGGATCATACAGGCCGCTCCCCAGCTGCGCGTGATCGGGCGGCCCGGCGCCGGCTACGACACCGTCGACGTCGAAGCTGCGACGGCCCGCGAGATTCCCCTCGTGTATGCGCCGGTAGGCGGGTTTGCCGTGGCCGAGGGCGCGCTGGCCATCCTGCTGTCCCTGGTCAAGCGCCTGCCGCAGGCAGACGCGATGGTTCGCGCAGGTCGCTGGCATGAGCGTTTCCACTTTCTCACCGGCGATATGACCACCCGAACCCTCGGCATCATCGGTCTCGGCCGCATCGGGGCCCGGCTCGCCCGGCTTCTGCAGCCTTTCGAGATGGAGATACTCGGGTACGATCCCGTCGTAGGGCAGGAAAGTGTGAGCGAAATCGGCGTCACCGTCGTGGCGCTCGACGAGCTTCTGGCGCGCAGTGACTACATATCGATGCACGTTCCGCTGAACGACGACACGCGAGGACTGATTGACGCAGCGGCCGTGGCCCGCATGAAACCGGGCGCCGTCTTCATCAACACCGCACGCGGTGGAGTCGTCGAGAGCTACGATGTCCTCGCCGACGGTCTGGAGTCCGGGCAGCTGAGTGCAGTGGGCCTCGACGTGTTCGAGGAAGAGCCGCCCGACGCGAGCCACCGGCTGTTCCGCGACCGGCGCTGTCTGTTCTCCCCCCACACCGTCGGTACGAGCGAGGTGGCCATGGCGCGGATCTACCACTCCATGGCGACGAGCATGGTGAAGGTGCTGAACGGGGAGGCTCCGGAGTACTGCGTCAACCCGGAGGTGCTGCCAACCGCGTAGGATGCAGGCGGCAGCGGCAGCTCGAGTTCGCCGCCTGACCTGCTTTCTCGCCCCGCGCCAGCCCCGCCGGCATCGTGCCGGCCGCCCAGCCATCAGATCCGGGCACCGGACCGGCATCACGGGTTGTCGGACGTGGCGTTGGCAGCGTTTGCGTGGGAATTCCAGCCGCGCAGCACGAGGTTTTCGAAAGGCTGGTTGTGGTTCTCACGGCGGTCGCCGCCCGAGAACATCCTGACGTGCACGATTTTCCTGGGCTCGTCGATTTCGTTGGACTTCGAGCCGTGGACCAGGCGGTAGTGGAAAAAGAGGACGTCGCCGGCCTCTCCTTCGATCACCAAGGCGTCTTCGAGAGGGAATCTCCGGTCGAAGTCTTCGTCCGAGGTTCGGGCGTTCTCCATCCGCGTGCGATTACTGCCCGGGTAGATACGCACCGCGCCCATGGGCGCGGTGCCCCTGGCGACGTGGATCATCCCCGCGACCATGGAGTCCTTCTCCATCGGTCCGTAAATCCAGTCCTGGTGCATTCGGAACGGACCGACGACATCGGCTTTTCTCTTTTCGTACAGGCTCGTTCGCTGCAGGACGCCGACCCGATGAACTGTTCTGCGAGATCGAGGAACGGCCTGTGCAGCAACCCGTGGGTCAGCCAGTAGGCCGAGTATTTCTGGACGTTATAAGTCGAGACGATGCCGTTGTCCTCTGCCGCATTGGGCCCTGCACCGGGCCCGCCGCTTTCGGTAACCTGATGAACAATGCGGTCGAACTCCTCCCGGAGCAGGCAAATTTCCCGTGGTGAATAGACGCCACGCGCCAGGTAGTATCCGTTTTCTTTGAAGAAGCCGCGGGCATCGTCTCCCATTTCAAGGTGCTCCCGTGTCATCGGGTTTAAATTTCCCATTATAGCGAAATCCCCGGCATGAGATCATGACGGACTGCGCTGGCCGAGCTGGCGCCGAACTGGCAGAAGAGGTGCGGCCGACTCGTCACGCTCCCGCCGAAGCGCCCGCGTGCCGCCGCGGCGAACCGTATTTCTTGAATTGAAAAGAGTAAAGCTTGGCGTTCTTGAAATAGAAACGCAGCTTAATCGGCTTTCCGGCCAGTGCACTTAAATCGGAATTCCCGTTCCACGAGACAGGGTGGGCAGTGCTTGTTTCCGTGATTGGATCGGCATCGTCGAAGCTGAATCCGGGCAACTTCTTATGATTCGCCCTTGAAATTTCCACCTTGACTTCGCCGGGACCCGGTCCAGCCGCCATCGGTGCCATGCTTGTGTTCAGGTACAAGCGCGATCCGGAGAACCCGAACGGGCGGGTCGTCATCTGGCCGAAGGACTCAGGCTCCTGGAAGATTTCCCGCTCGCCATAGATGTGCTGTAGTTCCTCCTCGGACCTGTCCTTTACCACCCAGCCCTTCCCGCTGTCGAGAGAGACAAACCCGTCAAGGCGTGAGACCGCCAGTCCGATGCCCTCCGCGGACTTGTCGCCCAGCTCCAGGGCGATTTCAGGAGACCGGCTGTTGGTGCCGATGTAGTAGGTGAAGATGCGGTCCCCGTGAACGATGGTGTCTTGAGCGTAGACGCTGCTGAAGTCGAAGTCCGCTCGCGAGCCGCCACGCGGGATGTAGGGTTCCCGGTAGTTCCGCTGAAAGTAAAATCCAGCCCGACTGAAGATGACCTCCGGATGATGGGTCACGTTGGTGGTGCGGAAGATCCACAGCAACCCGACATAGATACCTTCGTAGGGGATGACCGGCAGGCTGTAGAACTCGGTGTCGGGGTAGTCGTCCTCGTCTGGCACAAGGATGATCTCCGGCTCGCTCCAGTGAATCATGTCCGGGCTTTCCGCTCTGCCGATCAGCCGTTTGCCGTAAGGTCCCCGCCAGTGGTGGCCGGCTTCCATGGTGACGTAGTAAGTCTCGCGTATCGGGTCCCATCCCTGGAAACGACCCGACCAACGCCCCAGCTCCTTGCCGGTATCGATGACGGGGTTGCCTTCGCAGGGAGTCCATTCGATTGCATCCGGGGAATAGAAGAGATCGTATTGCATCCCCCGTGTCTGCGTGCCCCCGGTCAGCCGCATTGCCTTGTAGCGTTTGGCAGGATCTTTCTCGTGCAGATCTTGGAACGCCGGTGCCGTGGGCAGCCCCTCCTTTTCGGGGAGGATGTTGTTGTCCGTCGAGCCGTCGAATTCAACCAGTCCCAGTGATGGCCGCTCCCAGTGAATTCCATCCTCGGAGGTCGCCAGGCACGTCGCATCGCCCCGCTGGTCAAGGACAAGCCCCGCGGCACCGCCGGGAACCGGTTTCCCGTTTTCCAGGCGCACAGTTATGGTTGCGGAGGTATACCACATCCTGAAGATCTGGTCTATCGGGTCAAAGAGGGAGCCTTAGCTGATTGTTGCGATTACGGTGGTCGTTCGAGGGTATCGCGGTGCTGCTGAAAGACCCGATCAAGGGTTCCATTGTATAAGGCGCAACGCAAGGCAAGAATGGCGTTGCTGTTTTCCTTATACCACCAGGCGCCGGATCGTTTCAGACGAACCTGGCCGATGAAGCGATGCGCCGATTCGATCGCACCCGAGCCGATCGGGTATCCGCCCTTGCGGTGACTGCCGAAATCCACCTGGTGCAGGCGCTTCTGCAAGTAGCTCAGGGCCGAAGTGATCGCCTCGCCGGCTTCTTCCCCGGCCGGCTTCATGCGCTGCAGCCCCCAGACTACGCCGGCGCCCTCGCCGCAGAACAGGCGCGCCAGACTCGCTTCCAGCCACTGGGTGGCGCCTTCCGGATCGGCGCCGTACTGGGCCTCGGCCACCGCGTGCAGGTAGCTGCTGCAGTGATAGTAGTCGAGGATCTGACGGGCGCTGGGGAACAGCTCTTCCACCCACTTCCAGATCCACGGGGCGCCATCGGCGACGGCACACAGGCGCACCTGGTCCTCCGGGATCACGGCCGGCCTCCTTGACCTGGCGCAAGGCCGCGCCGAAGGCCTGTTCGTCGCCCATCTGGTGCCAGGAGATCAAGTGCACGATGCGTTCGTCATCTATCAGGTAGAAACGGAACCCCTTGGCCTCGCGATACTCGCCCTGCCAGCGCCGGCGCCGAGCCCGGCTCTTCTTGCGGCCCGGCCGGGTGCCTTTGGCCGTCTCCGGGCGACTGAGCACGACCGCCGCATCGATGGCCAACACCACGATGGGCCGCCACTTGCGCCCGGCGGCCGCCTGGGCAATGCGATCCTGGATATCGGCCGCATCCGGACAGACATGCAGCACCTGCAACGACCCGGTCCGGTGCAGCACGTCGTGGATCGCGCAATCGCTCATCGACGCGTCGGTGAGCTCGTCCAGCAGCTTCGAGGCTAAGCTCGTGGGGCATCTCCAGCGCCAGCTTGACCCCGGCCTGCTGCACGTCCCACTGCTTGCACTGCCCCGACAGACCCAGGGCTTCGTCCAGCGGATAGAACCCGTGGTGACAGGCCGCGCAGTAGAAATAGGGCCGCTCCAAGGTCACCGCACCCAGCAGCGTTTCCACCGTGCGCGAACGCGACGGCCTTAGCCTGCAGGAGGCGCTCACACTTGGGGCAGGCCGCCTCTTCTTGCGCCAAGAACGGTCCGTGGCGGCGTTCGATGAAGGCTTCCACCAACGCCGCGGTGAACCCGCAGCGCTCTTGGGACACCGCCTCGGTGATCTCCATCAACGTCGGCGCACAAGATCCGGGCTCGCTCATTGGGGTCTCCAGCCGATCCAGGAACCGGTCCAAGGCGGCATGCGCTCGGCTTCGAAAGCGCTCCTGACACTGCCGCTCCTGAAAGACTTCCAGAGAAAGAATGGCACTCATCGCTCCCCTTCTTTCTGAAATCAGGGGAGCGCGCCGCAGGGGATGCGGCAACAGAAGGCAACGTATTGTAAAATATACATATACGCACCTGTATTACGCTGTAACAATTGGCTAAGGCGCCCGTCAAAGATCACCTTGGCGGGCCGCATGAAGTTTCCTTCCCACGGACGCTCAGGCCGGAGGACGGGATTGTCGTCCACTTCTACGGCGGGGTTAAGTCCCCGTTTTGCGTTGACCAGGCTCTCAATCAGGTAATCATCGAAGAAGAGCTGCTTGCTCGATCCAATATTGAGCATCGGCATCGTTGTTCTCCTATTTCGGGAGGTAGGGGTTCATTCGAAGCTCGCCAAACACCAGCCAGTCGCAGCTGAAAAGTTTACTCGACATCGAGTGTTTGGCTCCGCCCCGGGTGCTGAAAAGAGGTGCGAAACACGATTAGAACAACCGACCCGAACCTCGATACCTACATCGACCCTCTGGTTGCATAAAAGTGGGCTATTTCCCCTGCTGCTTGAGCACATAGTCACTTGCGGCGCCTCTGGGAATTGGGTATCGATGATATTGACCAAAACATTATCGACCCCATTCCTGGAGGACACCGCAAGTGAAGTACAGCAAACAAGCGGTTTTTGCCCGTTTTTACAAGCTTCCCCGACTTCGTTTCGAAGATCAACAACTTACTTCCTTTGGGTGTAGCCTCCATTTTACGCATTTCTTAACAAGAGTGGGACCCCAATTCCGGGGACGAGTTGTACTTTTGGGTATATGCACTTACGCCCAAAAACCGGAAAGGGGTCCCGGATGGAAGATACGCAAGATTGGAGCGCTCGCCTGACCAACCTGCAGGAAAATGTCCGGCAGTGGGAACATCGCCTGCAGTCCGGGCAAGCAGGACCGGATGCCTTTCGCCAGATGCTGGGGGAGTTTCGATCGTGTTTGGACGACATCGGTCGAAGCGGTTTCCAACGCTTGGCTCAAGCTTGTGAATTGGACGACGACACCGTGGTACACCAGGGGAAGGTGTACCGATTCAAGCAGGTGGTCGACAAGGAGTGGATGACCCTGTGGGGCAAGGTTGTGGTGGCGCGGCGGCTGTATCAGCCCGATCGCGGCGGACCGAGCCGGGTGCCTTTGGATGAGCGCTGCGGCATGGTCAAGCGATTCATGGTGCCGGAACGGGAGCGCCTGACGGCGTTTCTGGGCGCCGGCATGGTCCCTGCCGAGGTCCGGGACTGCTTGGGGGAGCTGCTGCCCGAGCCGCCCTCGCGCACGGCCATTCAGCAGCTGTTGACCCGGGTCGGCCAGTATGCCGAGGACCACGCCGAACAACTCGAGTTGGCCTTGCAAGCAGCGGCGCCGCTGGATCCCGAGGGCGACACCCTGGTGGTTAGTTGGGACGGAGTTACCGTGCCCCTGCGGGAACCGGCACCCAAGCGCGGACGGCCCGCCGAACGACCGATGGACAGCGAAACCGACAGCGCCCCCACGGCCTGGAAAGAGGCGGGGGTGGGCATAGTCGCCACCTACCTGACGCCGCTGGATCCCGACAGGGAAGAGCCCCAACGCGTCGACGTGCGCTATGCCGCGCGCATGCCGGAGGCAAAAATGGAAACTTTGGTCAACGGCCTGGTGAACCAGACGGATCGGGCCCTGCAGCAAGGGAGCTACGAGCACCGGGTGGTGTTGGCCGACGGCAAGCGCGAGATCTGGCGTACCGTGGATGGGCTCAGGGTGTTCGACGGCTTCACCCGCATTCTCGACTTCTACCACGCCGCCCAGCACCTGTCGAAGGCCGCCGAGCACCTCTTCGGCAAGCGGTCGGGAAAAGCTTTTCGCTGGTATCGACGATGGCGCCACAAACTGCGCCATGAGCCGGGTGCCGTTCAGGGTCTGATCCGTTCCCTGGCCTACCATCGGCGCCAACTCCCAAAAGGATCAGCACGCCATCGTCAGGCGACCACCGAACTGGGCTACTTCCGCAACAACCGGGATAAAATGGACTACGCCGGCTATCACGCTTCGGGCTTGATCCTCTCCAGTGGTCCCGTGGAGGCGGCCGCCAAAACCCTGGTCGGTCATCGACTCAAACGAAGCGGCATGCGCTGGACGCGCGAAGGCGGACAGCAGATTCTCAACCTACGAGTCCACGTGCAATCGAAACGATGGGAGGCCTTCTGGAGCTGGTACCTAAAAAAGACCACCTCGCAACCCTACACCATGGCTGCGTAAAAACGCGGCTACACCCCTTCCTTTGCCGGAGCGATCGTCTTTTTGCTGCTGTTTCAGCGGCTTAACCTGAAAGCCCGATTGAAGCACTGCTTCCGTCCCGCCAAGGGCTCGGCGATCTTCGGTCCCCATGTCGTTGTGTTGCTGCTCGTCGTACATCTACTATTAGGTTTCCGGCGCTTGCGAGACGTGGACTACTACCGGGACGATCCGGTGGTGCAGCGCTTGTTGGGATTGCGTCGGCTACCGGACGTGGCCACCATCAGTCGCACCCTGGCGTCCCTGAGCCCCTCGAATGGGGCCCACGTGCGCCAGCTGTGTCCTCGACCCTGGTGATACATGCGCTCCAGCGTGAGCAGTTGCCTCGTCTGACCCTCGACTTCGACGGGTCGGTGGTATCCACGCGCGCTCATGCCGAAGGTACCGCCGTCGGCTACAACCCCAAAAGGAAGGGGGCCCGCAGTTACTACAACCTGTTTTGCACCGTGGCCCAAACCGGGCAATTTCTCGATGTCCTGCACCGTCCCGGCAATGTCCATGACAGCAAGGGGGGTCATGAGTTCATGATGGACACCTTCGACCGGGTCGGCGCCCTGGGTACCCACCCCGTGCTCGAGGCCCGTCTGGACAGCGCCTTCTTCAGCCAACACACCCTCACCCTCCTGGATTTGTATGGCGCCGAGTACACCCTCAGCGTGCCCTTCGAACGCTTCCCCGAGCTCAAGCACAAGGTCGAGTCACGAAAACGCTGGCGCTATCTGGACAAGGAACGGTCCTATTTCGAAAGTGCGTGGAAACCGGCAAGCTGGGCGGCCTCGTATCGGTTTGTCTTCGTGCGCCGCAGGGTCAAACGACAGACCAAGCAACCGTTGCAGCTGGATCTGTTTCAACCTCGACAATTCGACCATGACTACCGGGTCGTGGTGACCAACAAAACGACCTCGGCAGGTAACGTCGTCCTCTTTCACGGGGGGCGCGGCGCTCAGGAAGGGGTCTTCGGGGAGGCCAAGCAACAGGCCGGGCTGGACCTGATCCCCACCCGGCGCTTGCTCGCCAACCAGATGGTCACCTTGTGCGCCATGATGGCGCACAATCTGGGTCGCGAAATGCAGATGATCGCCCATTCGTCAGCAACCTATTCGCGCGCCAAACGGCCCGCCGCGTGGACTATTCCAGACCCTGGACACCTTGCGACATCGTTTCATCCAACGCGCCGGCCGCCTGACTCAGCCCAAGGGCGAGTTGACCCTGACGATGAATTCAAACCCGCAAGCTAAGGAGGAACTGTTGCATTTCCTCGAAATGCTAAAAGATGCGGCCTGATATAAACGGCCACCATCAGACAGGTTTATGCAACGTTAGGGTCGATGGAAGTTTTCCAATCCACTAGTCCAACGCGCAATCGCTCGCTTCCTTGGATGGCTGATCGCCCGGATTTCGAGAACCGCAGTGGAACCGGAAGTATCCTGAGCTTCAGCGGAGCGCTCAGCGCCTTGACACCCATCATGGAAAAGTGTTTTTGGATTGCTGGTAAAGGACCTAAGACAAAAGGACTGATAGACTAACCAGGAAAATTTAGGCCTTGGCACGAATTAACTGGACTACTGCGGTGGCGCTATCCTAGCCTGTACCGCCCCAACTTATGACTCATTTATTTCGGAATAAAGCCTTAGTACATGGGATCAAGGTCAATCTGGGATGGCATCACCTTAACTTTCAAACTATATCTTTCCAGTAACAGTTCAATCGCGCCCTTTACCCAAGGCGGTGTTGTCGGTTGAACTGGACTTTTGCAAAAGGCAGAATTCCTGGGATAATCGGTCAAGGATAGAAGGTAGCGCGAATTCGATGGAACTTGGTATGTTTGGTAGAACGAAGGCATCCCCCGCCTTCGTTTCCCCTGGCCATGAGAGAGGTTGTTCATGCCAGGTATTGTTGACTTTCCCACGGTGGTTGAAGACGCGGTGGCAGAGTTCGGCGGCCTCTTCGCCAACGCCCCGGAGCGCCGTCACTTTGCGGAGTATCTGACCGGGTTGATGGTGGCCGAACGCAAACATGTATCGGCGATCAACGCCGAGTTCGTCGAGACCACCGATCAGTCCTGCCTGAACCGCTGGATTACGCAGGTGCGATGGGCACGGGAAATGGCTCAACGAACACCGCCTGGAATGGTTGCAGGAGCGTCCCTCGACGCGCTATTCGGGGCGCGGAGTGATCGCCATCGACAACACCTTGGTCGGCCACAGCGGAGAAAAGATCGAGGACGTGGGTTGGTTCTGGGATCACTCCGACCAGCGCCATAGGATTGCCCACGACTACGTCATCGCCAACTACGTGTGCACCTCGGGGAAATACTATCCGTTGGAATTCCGTCGCTTTCGCAAGCGCCGGGAAGGGGAGACGGACACCTCCTTCAAGAGCCATACCGAGCTGTTCAAAGAGCTCGTGGACTGGGTCGTTTTCCGACAGATCCCGGGCGATTTCGCCTTCGACTGCTACTTCAGCAGTGTCGAGTGTCTCGATCACATCCATAGTCATGAGCGCGGCTACGTAGGAGCCCTGAAGAGCAACCGCAAGGTCGAGTTCAAGGGCGGCCTGATGAAGGCCGCCGAAGTGGCTGCGAATATCCCAGCCGAGGATCGCAAACAGGTCAGCATCGGCAAGCGCAAACAATGGTATTTCACCAAAACCCTGAGTCTGCCCAAGCTCAAGCACCGGGTTCGCCTGGTGATCCTGTGGGATCGCAAGAACGGCAGGGAAGCGGTCAAGTTTCTACTGACCCATCGCGTGCACTGGGAGATCAGTCGTATTCTGAATGTTTATCGCAAACGCTGGACGGGCACCGAGACCTTTCATCGGGACGGCAAGCACCATCTGGGCATGGGAGACTGTCAGTTACAAAAGCGGCGAGGGCCAGACTCGGCATAGGTACCTCGTGATGCTGACGCACAGTCTGCTCATGGCACGGATGCGGCAGGGCCGTGCGCGTGACTGGGCTCATAGCGTGCTGACGACCATTGGCGAAGCCTGTCGAGCCGTGTCGCGAGAAACGCTCAGTAAGACCATCTCCTGGGTAGTGGACCAAGCCGCAATAGGGTGGACAGAGCAGCGAATTGTCGCACATCTCAAACTTTAGTAAAAAAGCGGAGTTTGCAAAAGTTCAGGTCTCTCAAAATTCGACGTGCCATAGCTACGTCGAGGGGAGTATCGATGAACACGTCGAGATCGATGATGTCAGCGAACCGAGGGTGGCGACGTCCAAACGGAAAATCAAGTATTATCTGTTTCGCCTTACCCCTTTGAATTTCTTCGTCGACCGCGTTTCTCATCCCAGGACAGTCAAATTCCGTTATATCGGCCCCACGACGACTCCACTCATAGAAGTCATCTGGATAAACGTTGGACTCATCGAAATCGTCGAAGCAAAACAGAGCCGATTGCGGCAGTGAGCGATGCAAGGCGGTCGCCAGAGCAGTTTTCCCTCCTCCCGAGACCGAGTTTATCGAGACAACAAAGTTCCGATTCATCCGTGACCTCTAAACAAGGTCAGACTTATCGTGCGCATGTCACTTAACGTTCCAGCACATTCCGCTCGAAAACTAGGTCTTGAGTTTCTTCAGAATCCACCCCGCGATGCTCGAAATGCTAAAGCCTACTCCAGCACAAATGAAAAGAATTACACCATGAACGAATATTCCAGCCTCGATGTCTACCACACTTGCACAGGTGAACATGTGCCCGGGTTTGCCACCAAATAATCCAGGAGCGGTCATTTTGCCCTGGTTGAAAAGAAACCAGAGGGCGAAAAGGATAGCAGTTATTCTCGTTCCTGGGTGTTTCTGAAATTCGCGCAGCTGCATGCGGTGGCCCTTGTGTGAATTCAATTGCCTAAAAAAAGTCTTTCTGTCGGCGCTTAACTGATTTTAGACGAAGGGCATTTGCGAGAATGTCCCTACGCCTTGGCCTATACGAATACTGAGGCCGAGACCCCAAATCGCTTGGACAATGCTCGTATCTGCCGGACGTTTAGCTCTCGCTTGCCGCTCAGAATCTCAGAAACCACCCCTTGCGAACCCACCTCCGGCAAATCCGACTGGGTCAATTCATGCTCTTCCATGAGAAAGCGCAGTGCATCCGCACCCTTCAAGTTGGGCATGGAATGGTGTTGTTCTTCCCAAGCGTGGACAACGGTGCCCATTGTATCGAGCAGAGAGTAAAGCGGATGCCGATCATCCGTTCCCACTTCATCGATCAGGCTGTTGAGCCGCTCCAAGGCCAAGTCGTACTCCTGCTCGTTCTGAATCTTGAGTAACGCACTCACTTGCGTCCAGGATCGCTGAAGCTGCGGCGTAATGACACTCATATCCTCCATCCTCCACGGTCGTAGGCTTGGTGTGTAAGCACATGACGGATGTATGCTTTGCCCCGATTGAAGTGAATAGAGACAATCAGGCGGTACTTGTTGCCGGCAATGTTGAACACGACGAATTCGCCGACCTTGTCGGCCGAAGGAAAGGTGTGGCGCAATGCCGCAAAACTCTTAAACTGAGTCTGCCGCATGATCTTGAACCAGCGACTCAGAGGCTCCTCACTGTCGGGATGCTGTGCCCAAAACGCTCGGAGGGCTTTGCGTGAGATTACGTGCATCCATATAATGTATCGCAATGTGCGATATATTGCAAATGGCCTGTCCCGCAAACCATATCCACTGGCCTGAGCCCTACGCCCTTGCTCCTTTTCGTCTAACGTCGGAAAGTGCCCGAACCGCGCAACGGTTGCGCGAAGGCGCCTCAGCGCCGAAGCCGGGCACGGACGTGTTATGTGCCCGTTGCTTGCCCTCTCGGTACAATCAGTCCGGTTTCTTAGGCTTCCTCTGCATATTCCTCAAGCACTGCGTCCGACAGATAGGAGAGGTGCTGCTCGTCAGATACCTCTCTCACGCTATCGTAAGAGATAAAAGAACAGATCTCCGACAGCGGAGCGCGTTCCAGCAACGAAAAGACCGGCCGCTGAATTTCTTGGAGAACTTTCTCCCTTCGACCGTACGGGGCAACAATGTGAAGACGGATGTCCATGTTTGGCTGAAGCGCCAGCAAGTCGGCCATTCGGAGTATTCCGGAATAGATCGCTGTCGAGTGTTCAACTTCGAAGGCTCTGACAATTGATCTACGTCGCAACCAGAGTACATCAATTTGTTCAATTGTCTTCAAGGTAGTTTCGTCATAATTCAGTGGCAGTGCATTCAACAACACTCCGTCATCTGGCGCCCACTCCCGAATTATATTGGAGCGATCGCTAGGTGGAAGCCAGACAGTAAATCCCATGGCCTCCCCAATCCGAGCTAGGAGTGCCTGTATCTGATAGGATTCGCGAATAGTCTGTTCATCTCGAGCTTCTACCTCCGACTCATCCTCCTGAGGTACGGATACAGAAACCACCTTGTCTTCCCGCCGAATTCTCTGTCCAACAAGCTTCCGGTAGTGGTCCTCGTCCAATTCGTATGTGTGTCCACCTATCTTCTGGCGTTCCAGCAACTCTTCCAAGAACTGACCATCTTCCTCGGATAGAAGATTAAGGCTGTTTCGCATCTTGCCGGTCCAATGCGAGCTGTTCTTTTGGTAGCTCTGAGTGAATGAAAGAGCCTCCCAAACGTGGTCCTCGTGAATCGGGACAGCCTTCTCCTTGGGCAGCCAAACCTGCGGTTTTACACGAAATCGGATCACGAAGGGGTCATCCTCCAAGTAGAACTGGACTTTTGCAAACTCCGCTTTTTTACTAAAGTTTGAGATGTGCGACAATTCGCTGCTCTGTCCACCCTATTGCGGCTTGGTCCACTACCCAGGAGATGGTCTTACTGAGCGTTTCTCGCGACACGGCTCGACAGGCTTCGCCAATGGTCGTCAGCACGCTATGAGCCCAGTCACGCGCACGGCCCTGCCGCATCCGTGCCATGAGCAGACTGTGCGTCAGCATCACGAGGTACCTATGCCGAGTCTGGCCCTCGCCGCTTTTGTAACTGACAGTCTCCCATGCCCAGATGGTGCTTGCCGTCCCGATGAAAGGTCTCGGTGCCCGTCCAGCGTTTGCGATAAACATTCAGAATACGACTGATCTCCCAGTGCACGCGATGGGTCAGTAGAAACTTGACCGCTTCCCTGCCGTTCTTGCGATCCCACAGGATCACCAGGCGAACCCGGTGCTTGAGCTTGGGCAGACTCAGGGTTTTGGTGAAATACCATTGTTTGCGCTTGCCGATGCTGACCTGTTTGCGATCCTCGGCTGGGATATTCGCAGCCACTTCGGCGGCCTTCATCAGGCCGCCCTTGAACTCGACCTTGCGGTTGCTCTTCAGGGCTCCTACGTAGCCGCGCTCATGACTATGGATGTGATCGAGACACTCGACACTGCTGAAGTAGCAGTCGAAGGCGAAATCGCCCGGGATCTGTCGGAAAACGACCCAGTCCACGAGCTCTTTGAACAGCTCGGTATGGCTCTTGAAGGAGGTGTCCGTCTCCCCTTCCCGGCGCTTGCGAAAGCGACGGAATTCCAACGGATAGTATTTCCCCGAGGTGCACACGTAGTTGGCGATGACGTAGTCGTGGGCAATCCTATGGCGCTGGTCGGAGTGATCCCAGAACCAACCCACGTCCTCGATCTTTTCTCCGCTGTGGCCGACCAAGGTGTTGTCGATGGCGATCACTCCGCGCCCCGAATAGCGCGTCGAGGGACGCTCCTGCAACCATTCCAGGCGGTGTTCGTTGAGCCATTTCCCGTGCCCATCGCACCTGCGTAATCCAGCGGTTCAGGCAGGACTGATCGGTGGTCTCGACGAACTCGGCGTTGATCGCCGATACATGTTTGCGTTCGGCCACCATCAACCCGGTCAGATACTCGCCAAAGTGACGGCGCTCCGGGGCGTTGGCGAAGAGGCCGCCGAACTCTGCCACCGCGTCTTCAACCACCGTGGGAAAATCAACAATACCTGGCATGAACAACCTCTCACATGGCCAGGGGAAACGAAGGCGGGGGATGCCTTCGTCCTACCAAAAATACCGAGTTCCATCGAATTCGCGCTACCCTCTATCCTTGCCGATTATTCAGGAATTCTGCCTTTTGCAAAAGTCCAGGTTGAACTCTAATTGTCTCGACAACCTTATCGATATCAATCTCAACCTTGATTCCATTGGGCATGTTGTTAATGCCGTGCCGGTCTGGAAGCTCCCAAATAAACGCACGCACTTCTTTTTCATATTCGAACTCTTTGCGTTTGTGTATAAACCGAGATAACAGGTTGCTACCAGGAACCCAATCTTCTAGGTTGCTGTAGTTCTTGTACTGTACCATCCCCATGTAAGCCTCGTCTGGAAGCGCATTCGCAAGTTTACTGTAAGTACTTTGAATTACAATGGACCCTTCCGTTGTTCCGTATAGCCGCCACATCGCACCACTCTCAGTTTCCCCACCGTGCCAGCAGTTGATATAGATTGTTTGTCTTCCGAAGATCGTTCCATACTTGAATTGCTGTCGTAATTCCTCTTCTGTCTGCTTTACCTCTAACGTAGACTTGATTTCTTGAATCTGCTGTTCTCTAGCCGCAATATTGAGCTTTGTCAATGTTCCTTCGAAGGGATCTCCTAGTGTTTCGGCTCGTGCAAAATGGAGACTTCGCGTCTCCAATAAGTCGATCAATTTCGGCGGATCAATATAGCGCCATATCTTCATACTCTCGTAACGAGGCTGAAATCTCTTCACTGCTTCATGCTCTATATTAGCGGCCATAAAATAAGGAATCTTCCTCCTTTATGATTCCACATCCATAAACCGAAACTGCTGCGGGACCTTGCTCATTGGGAAAATTTGGGCGAAGACCTTCACTATACTCCGATCCACGGATACCTGCAATTTTATCACTACCAGCCTCAACGAATAGCTCGAGACATGACGATGTACTGGCAGGCCGAGTAGGATTCGCTCGGCGTCGAGCGCATTGGCATTCCTAGCAGCAGGGCCATGTTTACGAAATGTCGATTCCGATCAGCTACGTCGAGGAACGGCAGGGCAAGGACTGGAAGCGGATTCGCGTCAACAGCGCCATCGACGACTTCGACGACCGGGCAGGTCTTGCGCAGTTGGGGTAGCAGCCAGACTGGCGCCTCGCGGCGAACTTCACGGCTCCGGTAAGTTCGAGCGGGAGTGAGTCGCTGAACCACCGAGCTGTGCCGTTCTCTCCTCCTGCCGCCCGATTGGTTTCGCCTTGTCGCTGTTTGTCAGCATGGCGGTATCTGCCTCATGCCGCCAATCTCCCGGTACAGGTCCGCGTACGCGCGCGCGATGGACTCGGAGGCACGGAGGGCGCGTGTCGGCCAGTATCCGAAGGCGTCGTGGATGCGCACGTTGGCGTGGAAGAAGCACTCTGCCGGCTCTCCAACTGTCGGGCTACCGGGGTTGTCGCTCCGCGATTCTTCACTCGCAGCCAGCAGCTCCGCCTCCCGTTCCGGACCGACGATATAGCTGCCGCCGCCGGCATTCACGTGCATGTGAAAGGCGTGTGTCTGTCTGCTCGCTGCCCTGGCGCTCGCCTCGAACGCGCTGATGGTGCCACTGACGACACCGCCATTCGAGGGATGCAGGAGGAGGCGAGCCCCGAACATCACCGGCAGGGTCTGTAGCTCCGGATAGCGGTTATCGTGGCAGATGTAGAGCGAAACGGGCACGCCCTGGATGTCGAACTCGTTGAGCCGGTACCCGTGCCACATCTCCTGTTCCGCCGAATGGACTTTGCGCGCTGTGTACAGAACCTCGCCGTCGGGATCGTACACGCGTGAGGCGATGTACCTCGTCTCTGGCAGATCGTGCTCCGTCACCGCTTCCCAGACCGGCAGACCGACAATGACGTGCGGGGCGTCCGGCAGCTCGCGGATGAACTGCCGCAGCTGCGCTTCGGCGGCGGCTACCGGCTCTGGTTCCCGCGTGCGTGGACTCGTGGGATACAGTCCAGTAAGAGACATCTCCGGCGTAACCAGCAGCTCGACGCCGGCCTCGGCAGCCATTTCCAGCCCGCGGCAAATCGACGCCAGGTTCTCTTCGATGTTGTCGACGTTGAGCACCTGGCAGCCGCCCAGATGCAGGTATTCCGGTATCTCCGATGGCCGGCCCCGGTGCACGAACTCCTCGACGAGAACCCGGGCCCCGCTCGCTTCCACGAGCACACCCATTTCCGGCAGCAGGTCCAGGTTCTCGAGGTGCAGGATCCGCGCCCCGTCCAGATAGACGGTCACATGGGCGTTCTTGATCAGTGCCCCCGCGCCCTCCGTCTTCTCGATGAGGAGGTGGTGCGATCGATCCGCTGCCACCTCCCCTCGAACCGCGGCAACCGGCTGCTCGCGCCGCCAATCGCTCGTGAACAGCGAAACCGTTCCCGTCTTCATACAGACTTCGACACGGGCGTGCTCGTGCAGCTCCGCGTCGAACCCGAAACGCAGCCAGCCGCTTCCCTCCAGCACGCGGAAACGCACCTCGATGCTGTCGCCATTTCGGGTGTGCACGCCGCTGCCCGGCAGCGAGGCGGTTTCCCCCTCGGGCGGTGACAGCACCGCGCCATCGGGACCGACGTCGACACCCCGCATCGCCCCTGGAGAGAGATCCCAGGCGGCGCTGGCCTCAGTGAATCCGGTAGTATGAAGGATGTCCGTCATGGCGCGGAGTCGCCCCAGTTGAGTGCCCTGTTTCCGGTGGGCTTATCTGCTTCACGAACTTCATGGACCGTTTGCTGAAGCAGGCGATGCCATCGCCGGCGGAAAAAAGGTGAGGTGACTCACCCGGCGGGAAGGAGCTTTCCGGTTACCGGTAGAGACTCGAACGGTGACCTGCCTTTACGACGTAGATGACAAGCTCTCGATCATCGATCGAGTAGACGATGCGATACTGACCCTGCCGGACCCGGTAACGCTCCTTGCCAGATAGTTTTTCACAACCCGCAGGGCGCGGGTCATCGGCTAATGAGCGGATTCGCTGGACGATCCGCTGACGCACCCTTTTCAGGGGGATCGCCTCAATTTCTCGGACCGCAGAGGGCTTGATCCGAAGGTTATATCTTGCCACTGCGCTTCAGAGACTTCAGCACATCCTCGAATGCGAGATCGGTCTCCGCAGCACGATCTTCGAATGCCGCCAGATCCTCTGCATCTTCCGCCAGTGACAGGCGCACGGCGTCGTTGACCAGATCAGAAATCGACCGATCCGTTTCAGCCGCCTTCAACCGCAGCGCCCGGTGAATCAATCGATCGAAATACACCGTGCTTCTCTTCGTAGTATCCGTCATAACGATGAACGTAGCGTTATAACGTCAGGACATCAAGGCGTTGGTGATTTCGCTCGCTGGGGCGCGTCGAAAGACCGCGTCTGCTGAGCGGCCACCGACAGGATCAGCGGCACTGGTAGAGGCATCCATCCGATCGCGGCGCGAAAACATACCGATCGGACGGCGTATGCAGATAAGTCGAGGGGTGGTTCGGCCAGGGCAGAGGAGAAGGTCAGACGCAGCGTCGTCGCAGCGGACCCGGGAGCAGGGCTCCCTTACGCGCTGACCGCCTCTGCGTCCGTTTTTTCCGGGACCCGCTGCTTGCGTCGCATGCGCTCGTACGACTCTGGAGAGCCGTCGTGCAGCGAACGGAACCAGCGGTCAAAAGGCACCGTGACGGTGCCGTAATTGCACTCGAAGTAGCGGTGGTGCAGGTAGTGGAAATAGGAGTCGATGGACATGCCCTCGCTCTCCTCTTTCAGGACGATCCTGTCGAAGCCAGTGTGACCCAGGGCGGGGTTGAGCGCCGGACGCTGCATCAGGAAGAGCATGTGGATCGGGTGCGACGGCACCAGGAACAGGATGATCCAGCGGGTGAAATAGAGCAGGTGCTCGATCGGGTGCATCGACAGGCCGGACCAAGGCCCCACGTTCGTGTTGCGGTGATGCAGGTAGTGGGAGCACTTGTAGAGCGGTTTCCAGTGCGAAATGCGGTGTATGACGTAGAAGTGCAGGTCCTGCCAGAACGGAAGAGCCGCGGCCAGCGCGATGAACCAGACGGGGTTGTCCCGCCACGAAATGTAAGGCGCCCAGCCGTTGCCATACGCCCACAACATGAGCACTTCGTACAGGGTCCAGACCGTACCGCCGCTGACGACGCTCCAGAAAATGTTGTCCTTGACCTGGTCGTTGAACAGGAACGCTTTGCTGTTGGTGCTGGGCCACCGCGAATTGTATTTGAAGCGGGTCCCCTGGACGCGGCGCCAGTAGAGGATCAGGTGCAGAGAGCCGGCGACGAACACCAGCAAGGCGACGTTGCGGGCGAACATCGGCAGGATCCAGGAGGCGCGCAGCTCGCTGAAGTTGCTCAACTCGTCGGCCCCCGGCTGGAGATAGTGCCACGTTACGGCCGCGAGGCCGTAGAAGGCGACGGCGCCGAACGGCCAAAGGAAACCGGGGAAACCGAGCAGAAACTGGAGGAGCTTTTTGGGCTGGATCGGCCAGACGAAAGGCTGTGCTTTCCCCAGAATTCGAGGAGCCCACTCGCCTTTGGCGGCGCGCGTCGTGGATCCGTCGTCGATGGCGGCGGCGGTCTCGACCGTTTTCCTGGGTTCTGTCATGCTCAGACCGTACGGATCTCAACCCCCTCAGTCAAGCTCAAAACCGTCGCGCTCGTAACCCTCGACCAGCTTTGGAGAACTGCACTGGCGAGCGGCTGTATGCCGCTCCCCTTCCACCGGTTCGGTGCCGGCGATGGTGGTGCGATGCATCACCCGGCGTTCGGCGCCGTGGTCGAAGGGGGTCACCACGTGGAGGCACCAGCGGTTGTCCCACATCAGGACGTCGTGGCGACGCCAGCGATGCCGGTAGACGAACCGGTCCTGTGTGGCCCAGGTCATCAACTCGTCGATGAGCCCCCTGCTGTCGGCTTCGCTCAGCCCCGGGATGCGCTTCCATGTAGGTGGCGCTGACGTAGAGCGAGAGGCGCCCGTCCCGGTGCCGGCGGACCAGGGGATGGTCCACCGCCGGCACCTGGGCGGCTTCGGCCGGATCCATGGGAGGGAGCTGGCGCAGCTGGCGGGAGTATTCAAAACTGTGGCGCGCCTTCAGCCCCGCGATCCTCTCTTTCAGCTCCCCCGGCATCTGCTGGTAGGCGTGGCACATGTTGGCAAACAGGGTGTCGCCGCCTTTGCCGACCACCTCGATGGCATGCAGCACCGCCCCCTTGCTGGGCACTCGACGGTAACTGCTGTCGGTGTGCCAGACACAAATCAGCGTGCTGTAACGGGCGCCGGGTGAGTCGACCGGCCGGATGCGGTCGTCATCGCCCACATTGGCGACGCGAAAGATCTCCGGTACTGTCCGGGAACGGTTTGCCGCCTGGGGGAAGATCTCCAGCGACCCGAAATGGCGGCTGAAGGCCACCTGCTGCTCATCGGTAATCGGTTGTTGCGGGAAGAGGAGCACGCCGTACCGGCTCCAGGCGCTCTTGATGGCTTCCACGGTGGCCCGGTCGAGGGGGCCGGCCAGATCGACCCCGGTGACTTCAGCCCCGATTAATGGATGCAGCTTCCTGAGGCGAATGGACATATTCCGCAGTCCCGCTGGCTCGAGCCCTCCGCTCACCCTGCCTGGACGCGGCGGGCAGGAGCGCCCTGCCGAAATCCTTTACAACGGTACTGAGTGCAGTCGCGAACGATTCGGTGCCACGACCATCGATTCATCAGGGCCCCTGCTGGACCCTTGCGTACGGTTTCAGCGAACGGCTTGGTACTGATGCGGATGGTTGAACTCTAGAGGACGGCGCGGGTACATTCAAGAATGCCGAATTCGCAATCCCGTTAGACGGGATGAAAGGAAAGGTGTCGGAACCGCTATAACGAGCACCAGACCTTCATCTTTGACGCACAGGGACAGAAGCATCGCCGATTGCCAGATGGACGGTGATTCTCCGACGACCACCACAGGCCGCGCATTGCTGATGTCGACGGAAAATCGGAAGGTGCCCTGTTGAATGATTCTGAAGGCGTCCTCGAGGAGCAAGGGCCGAACTCACGGTCGGCTCGCCGTATCCGGTTCACCTCGGTTGAGGACGTTGCCCGGCTGGCCGACACGGTCAAGGCATACATCGACGAGGCCATCGATGTCGAGGAGGCGGGCAAAAAGGTGGGCTCGCCACCCGAGCTCCTCCTGGTCGAGGAGCTCCAGAGTCGCCTGGACCAGGACCCGGCGTTGAAGGCTGCGTTCGAGTCGCTGACCCCTGGTCGCCAGCGGGAGTACAACCTGTACTTCTCAGGTGCCAGGCAAGCCAAGACCCGCGCCGCACGAGTCGGGAAGTACACCCGGAAGATCCTGGACGGCAAAGGCTTCCGCGACAGATGATCCTCCGCCCGCCCAATGTTGGCTGGGCGGGAACCGCGGGACGAAGGAGTGAGGTGTCGCGAGACGCGCCGTTCCACCACCCCGACCGCAGTCAGTGACAGACGCCGAACCCTCCCCGGAGAAACCGTATCTCCTCGGCACAGATCCCGAGGAAGGGCGGCGGCTTGAGACGCAGCATCGCCTGTGGTCGCAGGAAGCGCACGACCTCTGGGACCGCGCCGGTTTCGGCCCGGGCGACCGTTTGCTCGATCTCGGCTGCGGTCCGGGGTTCGCCGCTCTCGAGCTGGCGCACCGGGTCGGCGCCAGCGGACACGTGCTCGCGGTAGACGAGTCGCCACGCTTCATCGAAAAGCTGGTCCAGGAATCGAAGCGGCGCGGACTCACGCAGCTCGCGGCGCGCGTGGAGCGGGTTGAGGCCCTGCAGTTCGAACCCGGCTCCCTCGACGGCGCCTTCGCGCGCTGGCTTTTCTGTTTTCTCCCCGACCCGGCGCCGGTCATCGAAAGGGTGGTGTCGGGGCTGCGGCCGGGAGGCCGGTTCGTGGTTTGGGATTACCTGAACTACCACGCGACGAAGCTGTATCCGCCAACCCCTGCGTTCGATCGCGTGCTCGCGGCGGTGTACGAGAGCTGGCGGCGCACCGGAGGAGATCTCAACGTCGGCGAGCGGCTTCCGGGATTGTTAGCAAGAGCCGGATGCCGTGTGCTTGACCTCGTCCCGATATTGCGTTTCGCCCGACCCGGGACGGAGTTTTGGCAGTGGCCGGCGGGGTTCTTCTTCGGTTACGTGCCGAGGCTGGTGGAAGCCGGGCTGCTGACGGGAGCGGAACGCCGTGCGTTCGAGGCCGAGTGGCGTGAGCGCGAGCAGGATCCCGGCGCGTTCCTGTCGGCGCCGCCGATGCTCGGGATCATCGCGGAGAAGCGGTAGCCCGCAGTCGGACTGTATTCGCGAGATGCGACCGGCGATGCGACGGCTACGCGGCAAGCCAGATTGCGCATGAGCAAGTTACGAGACTTCCCAAGGATTGAATTCGCATCGCGGGCTGCCCTGCGCAAATGGCTGCGGACCCATCATGAAACCGCAGACACGTTCTGGCTGGTTACTTACAAAAAACATGTGATCGGGGAATACCTGCCGTACGACCACGTGGTCGAGGAGTTGCTTTGTTTCGGCTGGGTGGATGCCCGTACCAACCGCCTCGACGACGATCGCACGATGCTGCTCGTTGCACCGAGGAAACCCGGAAGTACATGGTCGGAATCGAACAAGAAACGCGTCAGGCGGCTTGCCAGAGCCGGCCTCATGCAGCCCGCCGGGCAGGCGAAAATCGACGCGGCAAAGAAAGAGGGCTCATGGGCGTTTCTCGACGACGTCGAGAAGCTCTTTATCCCGAAAGATCTTGCACAGGCGCTCGCCCGGAACAAACCAGCGAAAAGCAACTTCGAAGCGTTCAACAAGGCGGCAAAGAAAGTCATCCTGCTCTGGATCAAGACGGCGAAGCGCGAAGAAACTCGCGCCAGACGCGTCAGCGAAACCGTACGGCTGGCCGAAAAAAACCTCAAAGCCGCACATCCCGAAGCGCGCGGTATGTTGGCGCCAGGGCCGAGTACGGAAGCCCGCCCCGACAAATAGCCCCGGCAATGAGAAAGGAATCCATCCTCGCCCACCGCCTCGGGCGCCACCGACTGGTATCGCCTGCCCGCGACGAGGGGGAACACCTCGAGCTCGTGAGGAGACTGCAGCCCGTGACTCCCGTAGCTCGCGACATGCCCGGCTCGCCTCCCCGCCTCATGCACCGCTGTCACGGGGACGATCGGGCCCTGGCCGACGCGTTGCGCGCCCGTCACGACCTGCTGAAAGGCCGGTTCTCCGGCGGCAGAATCGGCTATGTGCTGGCCGCGGATTTCGAACTCTATGCCACCGCGTTTCGCCGGCCGCTGAAGTCCCTCAACAGCGTACAGGACCGAGTCCTTCAGGTTTTGGGCTACCACGACGGATTGTCCCCGCGCCAGCTGCGGCTGGAGATGGACATTCAACACAAGAAGCTGATGCCCGTGCTGCATCGTCTGCAGGAGGCGTTTCTGGTGTTCGAAGATCAAAGCGATGCCAGTTGGGACCGGCCCTGGTCCCTGCTGAGTTCGGCCCTTCCGGAGGTTGACCCGGGTCGCCTGTCGTGGGAGGAAGCGACCATGGCCGTTATCAAACGCTTCCTACAAAGCCACGTGTTTGCAACCTTCCAGGAGCTCAAAAGCTGGTCGGGATTCACTGAACGAGGGCTGACGGGCGTTCTGACCCAGTTGGAAAACGCAGGGATCGCGACCGTTAAGGTGGCAGGCCTGGGAGCAGGATGGACCTGCGTTGAAGACCGCAACCTGGATCCGGCTCGAACAGTCGCAGACGTATTCATGCTTCACCCGGGAGATCCTCTGGTCATCCCCCATGCGGTCGAGCTCAGGGAGCGCTTCGAAGGGCTGGAGGTGCTTGCTTACCTGCTCATTGACGGAGAGTTGACCGGAGCTGTGTGTGGCCACTGGCGCATAGGGCCGCACGATGTCGAGGATATCGCGCTGACTCTCCCGGCAAGGGAACGTATGCGGCGCAAACGCGAAATCCTGGAGGAGGTGGGCCGCTTCTACCATCCTCCCCGGCACCACATTTTGCGATACACCGGCAAGACTTTGGATGGTCGATGAGCGACGAGGCGTACGCATTAGGGGACTCCGAGCAGGCCGCCGAACGGCTGAAGGTCGCCGCGCGGCTCTTCGAGCCCGAGATGAAGAGGTTCATCCGGGATGACGCGCCCCCTCATCCCGAGGTTGCGGCAGACCTGGGCTGCGGCCCCGGTTACACCACCCGGCTCTTGCAGCAGACGTCGGGCGCTGCCCTGACTATGGGCGTCGACCGGTCGGAACACTTCCTGCGTCTCGCCGCCGAGTCTGCGCCAACGCTGCGGTTCGTCCGCCACGATCTGACTGAAGGCCCTCCGTCAATCGAGCCCGCGGACGTTGTCTTCTGCCATCTGCTGCTCTCCCACCTCCCGGATCCGGCCATCGCCATCGAGGCATGGAAGGGATGCTTGGCGCCCGCGGGGACAATTCTGGTGGACGAGGTGGAATCCATTCACACAAGTGACCCGGTGTTCGTGAAGTATCTGGCCCTGGTGGAAGCAGCCATCCGCGGCAGGGGTGGCGAGCTCTACGTCGGGCGGAGGCTGGGCGCGATCAGGGAACTGAACGGCCTGCGAGTCCGCTCAAACCGCGTCGCGCCGCACACCGTTGCCGCGAAGGACGCCGCCGCCATGTTCGGGATGACCTTCGTAACCCTCCGTGAGAACCCCGCAGTGCAGGCTTCCGCCAGCCCCCCGGAACTTGCCGCATTGGCCGACGCGCTCCATTACAGATCTCAACTTGACGGACAGCAACCGGTTGTTTGGAGCATGCGCCAGACCGTTTTCGAACATCCCTGAAAGAAAAAGGAGCATCGATATGGCCATCGAGATGTTCATCCATCGACGGCTCGCCGGGGTCCGCTGCTGGACTTTCGCACCGCCCCGGACGGCTGGACGGCAAAATGGCTCGCGGCGGTGGCGAGGCAGCCGATGGCCTCGATGGCGAGGCCGCGGAGGGAGACGCGGCACCGGGGTGATGAAGATGGCTATGTCAGCCCTGAGCTCCAGGCCGGAACAGCGCCCAGGATCCTATGACGCTGGAGCGCCTTCGCCTGTCAGTTCCGAGACACGCCTCGAGGGTTCCCAGCGCAGCTCGACCTCCTGGTCAATGCCGCAAAGCCAGTTCCAGGTGCGGATGCGCCGCACCCGGTCGCGGTAGGATTCGACTTCGGTGACATACGGCAGGCGCGGGCGGTCGCGGTAGGCGGGAATATCCGGCGTATCGCAGAGCCAGTCCCTCCGGGGTTCCGCCGTCCGGTGGTAGGAAAACTTAATCATGCTGCGGGCGCGGTCGTTGGTCTTGGGGCCGGCCTTGTGCCAGATGCCATAGCGGGTCATCGCCACGGTGCCGGCCTGCACCGTCAGCGAAACCTGGCCGCGGATATCGCCGTAGTGGGCGATGGCCTCGCGGTCGACGGCGCGGCAATGCGAGCCGGGCAGAACCATGGTCGGCCCGTCGGCCAGCCCGACGCTGTGAGGGTAGTAGTAGCACTGGAGCTCGACGACATCGTAGCCGCTGCCCGAAAGCCCGTCCGAATGCCAGGTTTGGCCGAGGTGCGGCTCCTTGAAATAGTGGTGGTGCCCGCCCCGGGGAACCAGGAATTCCTCGCCCAGGAGCGAGCGCGCGACCCCGGCGACCCGGGGATGCAGGAGCACCTGGTGAGTGAAGTCGTCCGAAGCGATCAAGGCGTCGCAGTTGCCCGCGGCGAGGTCGTCGCAGCGGCGATTGAAGCTCTCTTCGATGACCCCTTCGAGGACGACCAGACCGGAGGCGACGAAGTCCATGACGCCGTCGTCGTTCAGCGTCGGTTCAACTGAAAACATCCGCTCCTCCTAAACGAATTTCTCGAGCACGAACTCGTAACCGAGGTAGTCGTTGTCCTGGCCCTCGTACGCGTAGAGCTTGGCGATGGGAAACTGCACCACGCGCCAGCCATCGGCCACGGCCGCGAGCACCGATTCGTAGGGTGGTTCGTCGCTGGGCAGAGTCGGCGTTTGCGGCTGGGTAGGGTCGTACAGGGCCCAGCTGGCCAGCGGCGAGCGCATGTTGGTCGATTTGCCGTAGAGGTAGAGGACCTGCTGGCGGGGTTCGGCGAGCAGGTCGCCGAGACGGTCGAGATCCGCGGCGGTTATCGCCTCGGCGCCGAGCTTGTTCCGGCACTGTGCCAGCCAGTCTCTTGCAGCTTCGTGCATGTCGGGCTCCAGATCGGGATCGGGATCGGGATCGGAGACAAAAGGAATCGGCCTCCTGCAGCGGGGTCAACAAGCGGAGGCGGGACTTTGATCACCGGCCTTTGATGGTCAAGGGACCGAGCCCTATCGCCTCGCAGGACCCTTTCTCCGGCATCGGCCAACCCGGGCCACGGGAAGCCAGGTTCGCTTTGGACCATCGTTCAAAGCCCCAGGTGCTCGTTGATCTCGGCCTGGTAGGCGTTGATCCGGTCGTCGCAGACGGCATCGACGGAGAGCGCGCCGGCGGCGACCTGCGACTCCATCAGGCTGTAGGACAGGCCCACGGAACGGGCGCCCTGCCGGGCATCGACTTCGGGCTGTCGCCCCTGTTGAATGCAGATGCCGAGCTCGTGGTATTCGACGGCGATCAGCTTGCGGTCGGTCTCGGGAAAGGGGAAGGGGTACTCGAACAACCGGTCGCCGCCGAAGAGCGCGGACGTGGCCTCGTCGAGGCGGTGGTCGGGCACGAGGTCGAGCAGGTCCTCGCCGTCCATGGGGTCCGCGCCGTCGAGGTGGAGCGTGAGGCGGTTGCCCGAGCGATCGCCGGGCAGCTCCAGCGAGCCGCGGCTGCCGTGGATGGATCGCCGCCGCAGGTTCTGGCCGTGGGCCGCGTGGTCTTCGATGTACTGGGCGACCGCGCCGCTTTTGAAGAGGATGGTGGCGTAGGCCGCATCGTCCGCGGTGGCCGTAAACTCGGCGGGCATGTCTTTCTGCCAGCGCTCGTAGACGCCCCCCGGCGAGCCGCTGCTTACGTCGGTGCGTCCGGCTACCGGGTTCTTGCGGGTCGGCTCGTGCAGGCGGGTTTGCGCGTAGGCCGTGTCGGCCTCCCCGAGGAAGTACTCCATGATGTCGGCATAGTGAACCCCCGCGTCGAGGAGGATGCCGCTCGAGTTCTTCTGGTGCCGCCACACCGAAATGACCATGCGGTCGCCGCTGCCCATGGTCATTTGCTGCATCAGGCGAGGAGGCCCGATGACGCCGGCATCGAGCAGGGCCTTGGCGAGGCGGTTCACCGGGTCGCGCCGGTAATTTTCCGCCACTGAGAGGAGGCACCCGGTCTCCTGGGCTTTGGCGATCATCTGCTTGCAGGCGCGGACCGTAAGCCCCATCGGTTTTTCGCACATCGCGTGCCAGCCTCGCTCCATGGCCGCGACGGCCACGGTGTGATGATGGGCCGGCAGGGTGGTGATATCGACGGCCTGGACCGGGCCGACGGAAGCCAGTTGGGCGAGGTCTTTGACGGGGTGGGGTCGCGTGCCCAGCCGCTCTTCTGCCTGGTCGGCGAGCGAGTGGGCGTTGTCGAGGTTGGGGTCGCAGGCACCCACCAGCTCAAAGGGGGACAGGCCGGCGCTTTGCAGCTCGGCGAGGCCGTAGAGATGGCGGTGACCCATGCCGCCGCAACCGACGATGGCGAGGGGAAGTTTTTCGGACATATCCATCCTTTCATTTGGAACAGCTCAATAAAAGGTGCTGCAGCCATGCTCTCCACCGCGATTTGTCCGGTTGAAGGCAGCCGGGATGATCTGTCACGCAGCGGCCTGCTGAATTCTGGGCGATTCTGCGTGTCCCCTCAGCGGCGCAGCGCCCCCGATGGAGATTGGCGAACGGCCCGGGTGCCTGGTGCGATCAGGTCGGGGATGTGCATCCACGCGGGCAAATGTTGACTCGGCTCCTGCAGCAGCCGGTATTTCCCGTTTCCGGATACCGCTCCGACGAACCAGACGAGGCAGGCCATGAAAATCACCGACATCCGCATCCACCTGCCGATCGGACTCCTGCGCATCGGCACTGACGAGGGCATCGAGGGCTGCTGCCTGGGACTGGACGAGAACACCGCACGGCACATCCAGTCGGCGTACCGCGACTACCTGATCGGCCAGGACCCGTTCGACCGCCAGCGCATCTGGGAGGAGCTGAGCCGCCGCGACCGCTTCCAGTACCTGCCGCAACCGGTGCGGGGGCACGTCGACGTCGCCATCTGGGACCTGCTCGGAAAGGCGACCGGCCTGCCGGTGTACCGGCTCATCGGCGGATTCCGCGACTCGATTCCCGCCTACAAGATGGGCCCGAACTTCGACACGGTGGAGCGCTTCGTCGCCGAGGCGGTGCAAGCCCGGGACGAGGGGTTCTTCGGCTACAAGGACCACTTCCGCGACAATCCGCCGGAAATGATGATGGAAGTGGCGCGGGAATCCCGGCGCGCCGTCGGACCTGATTTCCACCTGATGCACGACGCCGTGCAGCAGTACGTGTTCAGCGACGCCCTGCGCGTCGGCCGCGTCCTGCAGGAAGAGGAGTACTTCTGGTTCGAGGAGCCGCTGAGGGACTTCGACCTCATGGGGCTCAAGAAGCTCGCCGCGGCCCTCGACATCCCGATCGCGGCCACCGAGTACCTGCCTGGAACCATCTACTCCACCTCGCAGCTGGTAGCCCAACAGGCGGTGGACATCGTGCGCGCCAGCGTCCCCTGGCGCGGCGGCATCACCGACATGCTCATGATCGCCCGCCTCGCCGAGGCCTTCGGCATGAGCTGCGAAATCACCTCGCGCGGAGTGATGCACGGGTTCGTTCACGCCCACGTCATCGGCGCCATCAGGAACTGCACCTTCTACGAAACCACGGCGACCGGGTCACAGGGGGGAGAGCCCCTGATCGTCAATCCCCTCGCGGTGGAGAACGGCCACCTCCCCGTGCCGCAGGGACCGGGTCTGGGCGCCGAGTTCGACTGGGACGAGGTGGAAAAACAGACGCAGTCGGTGCTGGGAGGCACCTGATCCCCCCGCGCCGTTAGCCTGACTGACTCCCGAATCCGGGCCATGGTGGGCTGCCGGAGGACCGCTTCTCCGGGATAGCAGCCGATGCCGAAACGGCCGCGGCGCTGGCGAGCCGCAGCGGATTCACCTGGGCCGGATCGCGTGATCCGCGCGCTCGGATTTTACCGGTTCGGTCCCTGTTCCTACCTTTATAATTATAGTCTCCCACCGCAGACGCCAGCTGATTGCCGGCCCCCGGCGGCAGTTCCCATCTCCTCGAACCCAAAGCACCAAACAGTCCGTCGCCACAGTGCGGACGCGCATATCACCCTGCAAGGAGTATCAACCCTACGTGAAATTCACCGAAATAGATCTAAAGCCGGAAGTCCTCGAGGCCCTCGCCGTAATGGGGTACGACGACATGACCCCGATCCAGGAAGAAGCCATCCCCCACATACTCGAAGGCCGTGACCTCCTGGGACTGGCCGAGACCGGCTCGGGAAAGACCGCGGCCTGCGGCGTGCCGATGGTCAACGCCGCCGATCCCGAGACCGGGGCGATACAGTACCTCATACTCGTCCCGACGCGGGAGCTCGCACTCCAGTACGTGCAGGAGCTCGACTCCCTCGCCGGACACACCGGCGTCGTCTGCTTCGCTGTCTTCGGCGGCTTCGACATGAGTATCCAGAAGTCAAAGTTGAACCACGGCGTCCACATCCTGGTGGCGACGCCCGGCCGCCTGATCGACTTCATCTGGAACACCCGGCTCGACCTGACGCAGGTCCGCACCGTCGTTCTCGACGAGGCGGACGAAATGTTGAAGATGGGGTTCATCGAGGACGTCGACTTCATCCTCTCCTGCCTTTTACAGGAGCATCAGACGCTGCTGTTCTCGGCCACCATGCCCCCTCAGATCGACTCCCTGACCAAGCGCTTTCAGCGCGATCCGGTCCGCGTCGAGCTCAACCGCGAGCAGCAGGCGCCGCAATCGCTGCAACACCATTTCCTGCACACCGGCCGCGATCGCACGAAGGCGCTCGAGAGCTTCCTCACCGAGGACGGAGTCGGACAGGCGCTGATCTTCTGCAACTCCCGCGACAAGGCAAGCGATCTGCACCGCGACCTTCGCCGGCGCCTGCAATCCCTGGAAATCATCCACGGCGGCCTGACCCAGGACCGGCGCACCTCTCTCTTCACCCGCTTCCGCGAGCGCAAGATCAAGTACATGATCGCCACCGACGTCGCCGGCCGCGGGCTCGACTTCACCCACGTGAGCCACGTGATCAACTACGATTTCCCCAGGAGCGCCGAGACCTACACCCACCGCACCGGCCGCACCGGCCGCATGGGCCGCACCGGAATCGCCATGACCCTGGTGACCGATCGCGATCTCAGAGACCTGAAGAGCCTGCTCCACGCCAACAGCATCGAGCCGACCTGGCGGGGGCACGAGCCGGACCTGTCGCAAACCGGCGGGGGCCGTCGCCGCGGCCGTCCCCGGCCGCAAGAGAGGGGCGCCGGGCGGGTGGAACACCACGGACCGCCGCCTCACCGCGAGCACCGGGGAAAACGACGGTAGAGCTTTGCCTCTGGCTTGACACGGTCGCGCCCGCGGCCGTTTTCGAGGCAAAGAGTTCCGGTGTCGTTGCGAGGCCGACCGCCGGCAGGTTTGAAGGCGAAGGGCGTTTTCCGGCCGAAGGATCGAAACCCCGTGCATGCGAACCCCCCCCACGCCGGGAAGACGACCCGGCAGAACCAGCCCGAATTCTCCCTGCCGCCGCGCCCGGTGCGCCGATCCGCAAGCGTGATTATCTTGGCAAAGTCGGTCGGCTGCCTCCCCGGTGACGCCGTTTCTCCATCCCCGGTCCAACGAATAATCCGCGGGACAACCCATCCGTTTTCCGCGGCCGCTTTGCCCGCCAGTCTCCCGGCCGGGTCGAGTGAGATGCAAAAGCAACCATGACTTCAGCGACAGCACTTCAGAGCGAGATATCCTTCTCCAAATCCGGCGCCACCGGCTCCGGAAAGAACGGCAAGCAACCTCCCGGCTCGGCGTACGACGAGAGCAAGATCAAGACCCTCAGCTCTCTCGAGCACATCCGCCTGCGCACCGGCATGTACATCGGGCGCCTCGGCAACGGGTCCGACCCGGACGACGGCATCTACGTGCTGATCAAGGAGGTGATCGACAACGGTGTCGACGAGCACATCATGGGATTCGGAAAGAAGATCGAGATCGCAATCGAGGACGGGACCGAAGGCGCAGCGGTGCGGGTGCGCGACTACGGGCGCGGCATTCCGCTCGGCAAGGTGGTCGAGTGCGTATCCGTCATCAACACGGGCGCCAAGTACAACGACGACGTCTTCCAGTTCAGCGTCGGCCTGAACGGGGTCGGCACCAAGGCCGTCAACGCCCTCTCGAGGTCGTTTCGCGTCGTCAGCTACCGCGACGGGAAGTACGCCAAGGCGGAATTCAAGCGCGGTACCCAGGTCGGCCGCACCCGAACCGGGAAAGCCCAGGGGGAACCGGCCGGCACCCTGGTCGAGTTCACCCCGGACGAGGAGATCTTCGGAGAATACCGGTACGAGCGCGATTTCCTCGCCCGGCGCCTGTGGAACTACGCCTGCCTCAACAGGGGCCTGCAGCTGTTTCTCGAAGGCGAGAAGTTCAAGTCGAAAGGAGGTCTGCTCGATCTGCTGAAACGCGAGGTGGGAGACGGGGAAACCTACCCCCCGGCCTATTTCCGGTCGCAGGCGCTCGAGTTCGCCTTCACCCACATCGACGGCTACGGCGAGTCCTACCGCTCCTTCGTCAACGGCCAGTTCACCAGCGACGGGGGCACCCATCAGAGCGCCTTCCGCGAGGGGATTCTCAAGGGGGTCAACGAGTTCTACCGCAAGAACTACGGCGGCGTCGACGTCCGCGAAGGACTGGCCGGGGCCGTCGCCGTCAAGCTGCGGGATCCGGTGTTCGAGTCGCAGACCAAGAACAAGCTCGGCAACACCGACCTGCGAGGCTGGGTCGTCAACGAGGTCAAGGGGGCGGTCGTCGACTTCCTGCACAAGAACCGCGACGCCGCCGAAACCCTGGAAAGGCGCATCGTTCATAACGAGAAGCTGCGCAAGGAGCTGAACGCGGTTAAGAAGGAGGCCAAGGACGCGGCCCGCAAAATCCAGATCAGGAATCCGAATCTGCGCGACTGCAAGTACAACCGCGGCCACAGGCACGGCGGGGAGTCGACGATCTTCCTGACCGAGGGGCAGTCCGCGGCCGGGTCGATCGTGTCGGCGCGCGACCCGAATACGCAGGCGATCTTCACCCTCAAGGGGAAACCGCAGAACATGTTCGGCCGCGGCAAGGCCGCCACCTACAAAAACGAAGAGCTGTTCAACCTGATGATGGCCCTCGGTATCGAGGACGGAATCGAGAATCTGCGCTACGAACGCGTCGTGATCGCCACCGACGCCGACGTCGACGGCTTCCACATCCGCAACCTGCTAATGACGTTCTTCCTCAATTTCTTCGAGGAGCTGGTCATCGCCGGGCATCTCTACATACTGGAAACGCCGCTGTTCCGGGTGCGCTCCAGGAAGGAGACCGTCTACTGCTACAGCGACAAGGAGCGGGACCGGGCGCTCCAAGGCATGCAGCAGCCCGAGGTGACGCGATTCAAGGGACTGGGCGAGATCTCCCCGAAGGAGTTCGGGCAGTTCATCGGCGGCGACATGCGGCTGGTGAAAGTCAGCGTCCGGTCGATTGCCGAAGTGCCGGGAACCATGTCCTTCTACATGGGCAAGAACACCCCCGAGCGCCGCGATTTCATCATGGAGAACCTCGTCTGAGGGGTGGAGGCGGAGGCCGCCCGGCGAGCCGGGCGGCCTCCGCCTCCACCCCCACTGAACAGAGATGGCTTACGTAGACACCCTGTACGAGAAAAACTTCGTCGAGTACGCCTCGTACGCGATCAAGTACCGCGCCATTCCCCACGTCGACGACGGGCTCAAACCGGTGCAGCGGCGCATCCTGCACGCCCTCTTCGAGCTCGACGACGGCAAGTTTCACAAAGTCGCCAACGTCGTCGGCCACACCATGAGATACCACCCGCACGGCGACGCCTCGATCTATTCGGCCCTCGTCGTGCTGGCGAACAAGGAGCTGTTCATCGACCGGCAGGGGAACTTCGGCAACATTTACACCGGCGACATGGCCTCGGCCGCCCGCTACATCGAGTGCCGCCTGTCCCCTCTCGCCTCCGAGGTCCTGTTCGATCCCGAGATCACCGAGTACGTCGATTCGTACGACGGCCGCAACAAGGAGCCGGTGATCCTGCCGGCGAAGTTACCGGTGCTGCTGGCGCAGGGAGCTGAAGGGATCGCCGTGGGCATGGCGACGCGCATCCTGCCGCACAACCTGATCGAGCTGCTCGAGGCGCAGGTCGCCTACTTGAAGAATGGGGAGTTCGAGCTCCTCCCGGACTTCCCTACGGCGGGCATGGCCGACGTGTCGCAGTACGCCGGCGGCAAGGGCAAGGTGCTGGTGCGGGCGCGCATGGATCTGTCCGACCCCAAGCGGATCGTCATCACCGAGATCCCCTACGGCACGACCACGGAGCTGCTGATCGCCTCGGTCGAGGACGCCGCCCGCAAGAACAAGGTCAGGATCTCCAGCATCCACGACTACACCGCCGAGAACGTCGAGGTCGAGATCAAGCTGCCGCGCGGCGTCTACGGCCAGGAGGTGGTCGACGCGCTTTACGCCTTCACCGATTGCGAACTGTCCCTGTCCTGCAACCCGGTGGTGATCGATGGCGACAAACCGCGGGTAATGGGCGTCGCCGAGATCCTGCGGCACAACGTCGACCGGCTCGTCGACATCCTGAAGGCCGAGCTTCTGGTCGAGCAGGGCCGGCTCAAGGACAGGCTGCACGCCCGGACGCTCGAACGGATCTTCATCGAAAACCGGATCTACCAGGAGATCGAGGACAAGAAGAGCGCCGACGCCGTCCTGCAGGCGGTACTGTCCGGCCTCGAGCCGCACCGTGCAGAGATCGGCAGAGAGGTTACCCTCGACGACGTCGACACCCTGCTCAGGATCCCCATCCGCCGCATCTCGCTTTACGACATGGAGCGCGCCAATAAGGAAGCGCGCGAGATCGAGGAGCGGCTGAAACAGGTCGCCCACCACCTGGAAAACATCATTCCGTACGCGATCGCCTTTCTCGAAAACCTGATCGAGAAGCAGCGCCCGCTGTTTCCGCGCCGCACCGAGATCCTGTCCCTCGAGAAGGTCGACGTCCGCGAGGCTGCCAAGCGCGACCTCAAACTGGCCTACGACAAGGGGAGCGGCTATCTCGGCTACGAAGTGAACGGACAGGCGCAGTTCAACGTATCCCAGTACGACCGCGTGCTGGTGATCCGCGCCGGCGGCTCCTACTCGGTGATCGACGCTCCCGACAAGCTCTTCGTCGGCAAGGGGATGCTTCACTGCGGCTTCGTCGACAAGGACACGGTCTTCAACGCCGTTTACCGCGACGCGAAGGGCCGGCCCTGCATCAAGCGCTGCGTCATCGACCAGTTCATCCTCAACCGCTCGTACGAACTGGTCCCGGAAGGCTGCAAGCTGCTGCGCCTTACCACCAGTCCGGACGCCACCGTTTCGGTCGACTACAAGCCGAAGCCCAGGCTGCGTGTGCTTAACGAGTGCTTCGCCGTGTCCGACTACCCGGTACGCGGCCTGAAGGCGGGGGGCATCCGCCTCTCTGCCCGCGAGCTGAAGTCCTGCAGATTCCTGTAGCCTCCGCCGGCTGCAACTCCCTCCGTCCCGTCGGCCCGAAGGTCACCCGCCTGCAGCCCCGGCGAGTTGCTCGCCGTACCGTTTGCCAACAGCTGCGGCACGCGCCGACGGCCGTCAACCTGGTGCGGGCGCTGGGCCTCGTCGCCGACAGGACCCGCATCGATCTCGTCGCCGTACCGGACTCGCTGAAGCCGGCCCTCGCTGGCCGGCGCAACCAGGGCCATTAGCCAATGAACTGGGATCTGAGCAGCTACTTCCCCTCTTTCGACGGGCCGGAGATGCGCCGCTTCAAGCAGGAGCTCAAGCGCGACCTGGATGCCGTCGAACAGGAGGCCGCTTCCCTGGCCCCGCTCGGACAGGACAACAACATCGGCGACTGGGTAGCTGTCTTCGTCCGCACCGAGGAGCTGCTGGCGCGGCTTTCCCACCTGGGCTCCTACCTCGGCTGCCTGACCGCGGCCGAGGCCGCCAACGAGGCCTACAAGGGAGAGGAAACTGCCTTCGCCCTGATCGAAGCGCGCTCGGAAAAGCTGGACGTCGAGCTCAAGCGGGGCCTGGCGGGAGCGGGGGAAGCGGAGTTCTCCGCCTTTCTCGAAGCCCCCCAACTCGCCGGTTGCGCCCACCACCTGATCCGCGTCCGCGAGCTGGGGCGGCGCACCATGGCGCCCGGAGAAGAACGGGTTGCCTCCGACCTCGCAGTGGACGGGATCCACGCCTGGGGCCGTCTCTACGACACCCTGTCGGGGAAGCTGGAGTTCGACATGATCTGGCCCGACGGCCGCAGCGAGCGCCTGCCGATGTCCCAGCGGCGCGCCCTGACCGGCCACCCGGACCGGGCGGTGCGGCAGGCTGCCTTCGCAGGAGGCAACCGCGCCTGGTCGGAAGTCGAGGACGTGGCCGCGGCGGCCCTCAACGCCATCGCCGGGACGCGCCTCACGCTCAACCGCAATCGCGGCATCGACCACTTCCTCGACGTCGCCCTGTTTCAGGCGGCCACCTCTCGCAAGACCCTCGACGCGATGTTCGAGGCGATTTTCGACGCCTCCGAGCTGCCGCGGCGCATCCTGCGGCTGAAAGCGGACGCGATGGGCACGGACGGCGTCGCCTGGTACGATCTCGAGGCCCCCCTGCCTCTGGAGAGCAGGCAATCATCCGGAATCTCCTGGACCGAGGCCGGAGAGCTGGTCACCGCGGCGTTCTCCGGCGCCTATCCCGAGCTCGGCCGCTTCACTCGCGGCCTGATCGACGCAGGGTGGATCGAATGGGAGCCGCGGGCGGGCAAGCGGGCGGGAGCGTTCTGCGCCGGCTCGCTCCTGACGCGGGAATCGCGGATCTACATGACCTTCAACGACAGCGCCAACGACGTGCGCACGCTGGCGCACGAGGCCGGCCACGCCTTCCACAGCCACGTAATGCGGGAAGTGCGTCCGTTGGCGCACCAGTACCCGATGACACTGGCCGAATCCGCATCGACTTTCGCCGAGATGATCCTGACGGAGGGGCTGCTGGCCGACCCGGGGATCGGAGACAAGGAGAAGGCGCGCATCCTCGACCTGGAGACCGCTCACGCGACCATCTACCTGATGGACATCCCGGTACGCTACGAGTTCGAAAAGCGCTTTCACGAGGAGCGTTCGAAGGGGGAGGTCGCGGTCAGCCGTCTGAAGGAGCTGATGGTCTCGACCCAGCGCGAGCTGTTCGGCGACCTGCTGATTCCGGGAGGAGAGGACCCGCTGTTCTGGGCCTCGAAGCTGCACTTCTACATCACCGGGGTGACGTTCTACAACTTTCCCTACACCTACGGATTCCTGCTCAGCCGGGGTCTGTTCGCCCGCTTCAGGGAGGAGGGGGCCGGCTTCCTGCCTCGCTACGAGCAGTTCCTGCGGCTGACGGGAAGCGCTACCGCGGAGGAGGTGGCGCGCTCCACGGTCGGATGCGAGCTGGAGTCCCCGGACTTCTGGCGCGGCGCCATTGAGACCCTGCGCGAGCCGGTAGAACAGCTCGAAGCCCTGCTGCCGGGTTTGGAAAAATCGCCGGGTGACGGGCGGCCCGGGGAACCCCCGGCGGGTGTGCCGGAATAATGGCTGGATCGGTGACCGAACGCCCCACCTGCAGGGAGCGCTGGCGCCGAATGGGCGGAAAAGGCGCAATGCACAGACAGGAAGAGGGTTCCCCAAGCTGCGCCATGCGGGTCAACTCCCGGTTTTTCGGGGGACGCGACCCTAGTTTTCCGAGAGCAGGACGAGGGTTTCCCCGCAGCTTTCGCGCAGCTTTTCCAGGGCGCGGTTGCGGAGCTGCCGGACGCGTTCGCGCGTGACACCCAGGGTTCCGCCGATCTCCTCCAGGGTCATCGGCGGCAGGCTGCCGAACCCGTAGTAGTCGCGGACAATCCGGTACTCGCGCTCGTCGAGGATCTCCAGGCAGTCGGCGATCCTGCGTTTCATCTCGCCCTCGTGGAGGACATCCTCGGCACCTTCCTGGTCCGACCCGATCACGGCATGAAGGGTCGTGTTTTCGTCGGGGAAGACCGGGGCGTCGAAGGAGAGGTCCTGTTGCGATATCCGCCGGGCGTTTCGAGCTCGCACCCAGCTGATGTCGACATGCTCGCAGAGCTCGGCATCGGTCGGCTCGCGGCCGAGGCGCTGGCCGAGCACCCCCGCCTCTTTCTCGATCTTCTGCAGGTCGTTCACCTGGCTCATCGGCGGGCGGGCGATCCTTCCATGCTCGGCCAGGGCCTTGAGGATCGCCTGACGGATCCACCAGACGGCGTACGTGATGAACTTGAACCCGCGAGTCTCGTCGAATCTCTTGACCGCCTCGAGAAGACCGACGTTGCCCTCGGAGACCAGCTCGAGCAGCGAAAGCCCGTAATCCTTGTATTCACGCGCGACGCTGACGACGAACCTGAGGTTGGCGGTAATGACTTTTTCCCTCGCCTCTTCATCCCCCTGCTTGATGCGAGTGAACAGATCGAACTCTTCCAAGCGGCTCAGCGGCTGGGTGTCCCTGATATCGCGCCAATAGATCTCGGTGAGGTTCTCGACCTTGTCCCGCTCCTTCGTTCCAGGCATCAACTGTCTCCTGACTGTCGCCAAGGGGGTTTCAGTCTTCATGGACGGCGCCACGGGACACCTGGTTCCCGTGGCGCCGATTTTCAATCACGACTTTTACGTTAACGTCAACTTAACGCATGACATTAAACTTTCGCAAGTCATTTCGGAATGGGGGGGGAGGCTAGGAATGGTGAAACCGGGCAGGGCCGGTCCCCCGAAGCGGCGAGAGGTTCCGGAGGGGATGACGGCGGCGGTGCGCGGGCGAAGCCGTCTGGCATCTCCCCCCAGAACTTCAGGAACCCGGATCCGAACGCCCTTCTGCAGACCGGACCACCCCGTCCAGACGATGGCGACTCGTTTACGCCGTCGGAGGACGCCGGCGCAGCGCCTTCTTCAGCGACTGATTGCGCTTCTGCTGGATTCGACGGGCTTGGGAGGCCGGGCTGGGCCGGGTGCGCTTGCGCGGTTTCGGGGGCGGACGCAGGGCTTCGGCGATCTGGCGGACGAAGCGGTCGATGCAATCGGCCCTGTTGCGCCACTGGGACCGGAAGCGGGAAGACCGAATCGCCAGAATGCCTTCCCCGGAAAGCCGGGAGCCGAGGGCGCGGAGAATGCGGCCTCTCTGCACCTCGTCGAGGGATGGGCTCCCCTTCACGTCAAAGCGGAGCTCCGCTCGCGTGTTGACGCGGTTGACGTTCTGCCCTCCCGGGCCGGGGCTGGCGGTGAAAACAAACCGCAGTTCCCGCTCGGGAATCGCGAAGCCGGAATGTATGCGAACGTCGTTCACTGCAACCCGATGGAAAATTGACTTTGGCGCCCAAACTCGGTAGTTTAACCGGCTTAACGCTCTCTCAAGGGGATTGGAAAATCAACAGATCCAGCCGCAAAGAGTTCACCGCCAAGCTCAAACTGGAAGACATAGACTACAAGAAGCTCGACGTCCTTTCCAGATTCCTGGGTCCCAGCGGCAAGATCGAAGCAGCGCGGCGAACCGGTGCGAACCGCAAGCAGCAGGCGCGTATCGTTCAGGCCATCAAGCGGGCGCGTCACCTCGGTCTGCTGCCGTACTCGATCAACGACACCCGCTAGTCCGCCGCCGGGTTCGAGCCCGGGATTCGGGAAGAAGCGCCGGAGGCACCTGTTGCTTCCGGATGCCGGCTCGCGGAGAATCCGCCCGCAATACCGCCGATGCCATTTCGATGCTGCAAGCCGACATCGAAATGGTTTGGCGGTTTTTTTATTGCGGAAAACCACGGACCGGGGTGCGCCGCGGCAACAGGAAGCGACACTCGAATACGGAGACCTGACGTGGAAAAAATGTGGAACAGCATCAAGAGAGGGCTCCATGACGGAGCCGAGTTGGCCGTCAACAAGGCCGAGGAGCTGACCCTTCTCGGCCGTGCCCGGCTCGACATTGCCGCTGCCAAGACCCGCCTTTCCAGGCTCAAGGCCGAACTGGGGAACGAGGTCTACAGCCGCGTGCAGTCGGGCAGGATCCCCGCGCCGGACGACTCCGCGGTGCAGGAACTATGCGACCGGATCCGGGCCTGTGAGCGCGAGCTGACGGAGAAGGAGGAGGAGCTCGGGCGGATCAGGGCCGACCTGGAAGGAACCGGCAGCGACAAAGCCACGGAGATCTGAGGACGCCTCCTGGTCCTCCCGATCATCTGCTTGCCCGCAGCCTGAACAGCCCCTCAACCATGCCGGATTGCCCGGTAGACGCGGAATCCGCGCGATCCTTTTGCCCCCGCAAAAGCACCTTTCCCCGGACAAGCCAGGGCGGCATGATACATCGCATAACCCGCGATCACATCCAGTACCGCCTCGACAAGGAGCTGCCCCCTGCCGCGATGATCGACAGCGGCGACACCGTCCTGTTCGAGACCTTCGACGCCCGCACCGGAACGATTCGTACTGACGCCGACCTGCTCGACCGCCCCCACCCCGACGGCTCGAATCCGGCGACAGGACCCGTTGAAGTTCGCGGCGCCCAACCAGGAGACAGCCTGTGCGTTCACGTCGAGGCCATCGATCCTGCTGACCATGGCTTCCTCGCGGTGAAGAAGGGGGAGGGACTGCTCGCCCATCTCGCAGAGGAGTACGCTACGCGCATCGTCGAGGTGAAGGACGGGGTCGTCCGTTTCGGCGACATCCGCTTTCCCGCTCACCCGATGATAGGAGTGATCGGCACAGCCCCAGCCGGTGACGGCATCCGCACGGCCTTCGCCGGTCCCCACGGCGGCAACATGGACAACAAGCACGCCGCTGCCGGCAGCCGCATCCATTTGCCGATCGCGGTTCCGGGAGCGGGTCTGGCGCTCGGCGACGTCCACGCGGCCATGGGAGACGGCGAGATCACCTTCATCGGCCTGGAGATCTGCGCCGAGGTGACGGTCCGGGTGGAGCTGCGCAAGGGGGAGCCGCTGCGCCGTCCTCTTATCGAGACGGACGACGCCTGGATAACGACCGGGGACCACCAGGACCTGGGGGCCGCGGCGAGAATGGCGGCTGAAGAGATGGTCCTGCTGATGCAGAAACGGATGGGCCTGAGCTTCGAGGAGGCCTACATGCTGATGAGCGCCGCCGCGGACGTGCAGATCTGCCAGTGCTGCGAACCGGGGGAGTTTCCGGTGACGACGCGCGCCGTCCTCAGCAAGCAGATCATGCCCTAGTGTCCTGTCGCAGAGATTCGTTCACAAAGTCTCTTGATTTTGGCGAGGATGGAATCCGCCGTAGCCGTCCAGACGAAAGGGTGTGCGTTGGCGTTCCATTTGGCCGTGTAGCGTTCGATTCGCTCGATGAGCTCCGACACCTTGCGGAACGAATCGCGCCGAACCGCCTGGCGGGTGAGGATATTGAACCAGATCTCCACCTGATTGAGCCACGAAGCATACGTGGGAGTGTAGTGAAGGTGAAATCGGGGACGCCGTGCCAGCCATCGCTTGACCTTGGCATGCTTATGCGTGGCGTAGTTGTCGACGACGAGATGAATATCGAGGTCAGCGGGCACGTTGGCCTCGATGTGGCGCAGGAACTGGAGGAACTCCTGGTGACGATGACGGGGCTTGCACTGGGTCATCACTTCCCCGGTGGCGATGTCCAGGGCGGCAAACAGGGTGGTGGTGCCGTGCCGCTTGTAGTCGTGCGTAATCCCTTCCACGTATCCCAGTCCCAGGGGCAGCATGGGCTGACTTCGTTCCAACGCCTGGATCTGGCTCTTCTCGTCCACGCACAGCACCAAGGCGTGCTCGGGGGGATTCAGGTACAAGCCGACGATATCCCGTACTTTGTCGACAAAGAAAGGATCGGTGGAAAGCTTGAAGCGCTTGTGTCGATGGGGCTGCAAACCATACGTGCGCCAAATGCGATGAACCGCGTCCTTGGTCAGGCCGGTTTCTTCGCCCATGGAGCGCACCGACCACTGTGTTTCGTCTTTGGGCTTGGTCTTCAGGGTCTTGTATACCACCTCGGCTACCTGCTCGTCCGTGATCGATCGCGGCGCCCCTGAACGTAGTTCATCATACAAGCCATTGAGTCCGTTGTCGAGAAAACGCCGGCGCCATTTGCCCACCGTAGCTCGCGTCACACCCACCGCGGAAGCGACCGCTTCATTGGGCCAGCCATCGGCGGCCAGCAGCACCATCTCGGCTCGCCGCACCAATCCGTGGGGAAGACTTCGTGATTTGGCCATCGATTCCAGTCGTTCCCGGTCCGACGGACTCAGCTCTAACGGCGTTAATGGACGCCCCGTCACCATAGGTCTCTCCTTTCAGAAGGGGGATAAGGGAAACCTACGGCACTTTCAATTGTTTGTACAGTTAATTACACGACATGACACTAGCGCACAGACACTCCAAGTTTACCGGGTCCTGATCACACCCCTGATGTAGTCGGCGTCGTCCGAGGCGAGGAAAGCGAGAACGCGGGCTATCCCCATCGGGTCGCCCAGGGTTTTCTTCGCCGCTTCCTTGGCGGCTTCGGGGTCCTCCCCCCGTTTTACGGCCGCCTGCCCGATGTTCTTCAGCTTGAGCGGCGTGGCGATGCTGCCGGGGCAGACGACGTGAACCCGGGTACCGGGCAGCTCGTTGCCGAAGTTGTACTGCATCCCGTGCATCCCCCCCTTGCTCGCCGCGTAGGCGTACGACGAGCTGCCGCCGCTCACCCCGGCGCCCGAGGATATCAGCAACAGCACCGAAGACGGGGAAGCCCTGAGCAGGGGCGCCGCGTGCTTTCCTGTCAGGTACGTCCCCTTCAGGTTGGTGTCGATGGTGGTGTCCCAATCCTCTTCGGCCAGCTCCGTAATTCCCTGGTGAGCCCCGGTTAGAACCCCGGCGCTGCAGATCAGCACGTCGATCCGGCCATGGGCCGCGGCGATCTTCGCGAACACCCCGGCGACCTGCTCCTCGCTGCGAACGTCGACCTCGTGGAAGTCGCCCCTGCCCCCGGCTTTCTCGATGCGCTCGAGGGCGACGCGGCCTTGGTTCCGGTTGTAGTCGAGGATGATCGACACGGCGCCCTCGGCCGCGCCCAGTTCCGCGGTTGCCCCCCCGATGCCTGTGGCGCCTCCGGTCGTAACTACAATCTTGCCCGCCAGCTTCATTCCGTTCTCCTGTCTCGGCAACACCTCTTAGCGCCCGGCGCCGCTCATGCCGCCATTCTCATCTTGTCCCGGATCGATCGCCGCCATCATTCCAGGAAACACCCGGCTCAGATCACCAGGAGAGCCAGGTGAAGGGGTCTTCGAGGTACGACCGCAACGCCCCCATGAACTGCTGCGCCTCGGCGTCCGTCACCGCCGAGAGGTCGTAGGTCAACTGCAGGTTCAGGGACTTCCTCGTCCCGGCGGCGCCCTCTCTCTCCCGCACCGAACCCAGTCCCAGCACGCCAACGGCGCCGGGGGGCAGCCCGGGAGCCAGCGCATCGACACCCTCGAGGGCAATGACGTTGAACGGAGTCGAAGCCGCGACTGCCCCGCGGCCAGCGGTTTCGTCCCCAGCCATGGCCCGGCCGATATCGAGAACGGAGAGCGACTGAAAGCTCTTGAGAACCGCTGCGGAGTCGTCGCGCTGAACGCGGACACCGGAGTCCGCCCCCGACAGGGACGGCACCTCTGCCAAGGCCTGTCCAACAGAGCGCAGAACCAAGTCGAACATTCCCGGCACGACAGGGGTCCGCTTCATCAGCTCCGCCAGCCGGTCGCAGTGGCTGACGAACGCCGTCATATCCACCTCTGCGGCCTGAGAGGCGGCCGCTGCGGCAGGTACCGCGGATGCGGTTTTCGCGGCGGCGCGCACGTCGCGTTCGACAATACGGCCGCTGCGGCCGCTGCCGCGCAGGCGCTGCCAGTCGATACCAAGCTCGACCGCAACCCTACGGGCGCGCGGGGAAATCGCCGACCCGCGGCGCCCGCGGGGCGGGGGAGCCTGTGCCTGCGCCGGAACCGGGACCGGGACCGGAGAGACGGCCAGCGCGGTTTCCGGTGCAGCCGCCGGAACCGGTCCGGGCAACTCCGAGGCCGTGGCTTCAGGCGCGCTCCCGGTCGGAGACTCCGGCATCTCCTCGCCCGGCTGCAGGATGAAGGCGAGCACGGTACCGATCGGCACCGTGGTTCCCGGGGGGGGCGAGTCAGGGGGAATGCGCAGGATGCCGTCATCGAACGACTCTACCTCGGTGACCGCCTTGTCGCTCTCGACCAGCATGATCACCTCGCCCGCGGCGATCGCGTCGCCGTCCTTCCTCGTCCACTCCACCAGGGTGCCCTCCTCCATGGTCCACCCGAGGCGGGGCATGACGACGTCGACCGCCACTGCTGCTCCTACTCGGCGACCAGCTCCCGGACAGCGTCGCGGATGTCCCCCTTCTGCGGCACGACGGCCGCCTCGAGCGGGGCGCTGTAGGGGATGTTGGTGTGGGCTCCATTCAGGCGCCGGATCGGCGCGTCGAGATCGTCGAAGCCGCGGTCGATCACCTGTGCGGCGATCTCCGCCCCTATGCCGCAAGGGGCCCAGGTCTCGTCGACCACGAGCAGACGTCCGGTCTTGTGCACCGACTCGAGCACGGCGTCGATGTCGAGCGGGGCGACGGTGCGGGGATCGATGACCTCGAGGGAGATCCCCTCGGCCTCGAGCCCGGCGGCGACCTCGAGGGTGCGCCCCACCATGGTGGTCAGGGCGACGACGGTGGCGTGTTCCCCCCGGCGGCGGATCGACGCCTCGCCGAAGGGGATGGTGTACTCCTCTTCGGGAACCGGACCGCGGGTGTTGAGCAGCGACTTGTGCTCCATGAAGATTACCGGATCGTCGCTGCGGATCGACGTCTTAAGCAGCCCCTTGACGTCGTACGGCGTGCTCGGCAGGCAGACCCGGAAGCCGGGCAGGTGCGCGAACAGCGGATAGTAGCTGCCGGAGTGATGGGTCGCCGCGGCCCCGCCGACGCCGATGCAGCCGCGCAGCACGATCGGCATACGCAGACGGCCACTGCTCATGTACTGGATCTTGGGGATCTGGTTGACGATCTCGCCGAGGGCGTCGAGGGCGAAGTCGTGAAACATGTAGTCGACGACCGGACGCGAACCGGTCATCGCGGCCCCCGTGCACAGGCCGGTGAACCCGCGCTCGGTGATCCCCGTGTCGCGCAGCCGCATGTCGCCGTAGATCTCGTGCAGGCTGGTGGTGGTGTTGAAGTTGCCGCCCCGAGGACCGATCCCCTGGCCGACCACGAAGACCGTCGGGTCGGCGGCCATCTCCTCGCTCAGGCCTTCGCGGGCCGCTTCCGTGTAGGTGAGCTCACGCATTGCGGGTACCGCTGTAGATGTGGTCGGAGATGGTGGCCGGGTCGGGCCAGGGGGACTCTTCGGCATACTTCGCCGCTTCCTTCACTTCCGCCTCGATGCCGGCGTCGATGGCATCGAGCTCCACCTTCGCGGCGAGATTCGCCGCCAGGATCCTTTCACGCAGCGCCCGAATCGGGTCGCGCCTCTTCCAGGAATCGATCTCTTCCTGGGTGCGGTAGCCGGTGTCCCTCATGCCCTCGGAGTGGGGCCGGGTTCGGTAGGTCCTGCACTCGATCAGGGTGGGGCCGCCGCCGCCGCGGGCTCGGGCAACCGCTTCCCGGGCGACTTCGTACACCGCGGCGGCGTCGTTTCCGTCGAGGGCGACCCCGGGCAACCCGTACGCCTCGGCGCGGTTGGCGACTTCGGGATTGCTCGTCGCCGTGGAAAAGGCGATCTCGGTGGCGAAGAGGTTGTTCTCGCACACGAACAGGGCAGGCAGCTCCCACCTGGCCGCCATCGTCAGCCCTTCGTGAAAGGCGCCGTTGCTGACGGCCCCGTCCCCGAAGAAGGCGACGCCGATGCGGTCGGTATCCAGAAGCTTGAAGGAGTAGGCGGCGCCCGCGGCCTGCAGAATGCAGGGCCCGACAATGCCGCTCGTCCCCATCATGCCGACCTCGGGAGAGAACAGGTGCATGCTGCCGCCGCGGCCCTGGGAACAGCCGGTGACCTTGCCGAACAGCTCGGCGATCACCTCGCGGATCGGCACCCCCTTGGCCAGGGCGTGGCCGTGGCCGCGGTGCGTGCTGAAGACGGCGTCGTCGTCCCGCAGGTGGGCGCAGACACCGGCCGCCACCGCTTCCTCGCCGATGTAGGTGTGGCAGGCGCCGAGGATGAGCCCTGAGGCGTAGGAGCGGGCGTGCTGCTCCTCGGTGCGGCGGATCGCCAGCATCTGCCGGTAGAGCCCCAGCGCGGTTTTCTTCGAGAGTTGCAAGTCTTGTGTCCGGTTGCGCCGCGGCCTTATCCGCTCGCCCGCGGGCCGCCGGGATAACTGCCGCCGGCGTTCATCGCCAGGTTGCCCCCGTCCATCGGGATCAGCGCCCCGGTGATCCATGCGGAGGAGTCCGAAGCGAGAAACACCGCCAGCCCGCGGATGTCGTCCGGGTGTCCGAAGCGGGCCCTCGGGATGCCGCCGAGATAGGTGGCCTTGAGCTCCGGTACCTTTTCCATGCGCTCCTGGAGCCCGGGGTTGAGCACCTGGGCCGGCAGGATGGCGTTGACGCGCACCCCGCGCGCCGCCCATTCCGTGCTCAGCTCCCTCGTCATCTGCACCACGCCCCCCATCGCCATGCTGTAGGAGATGTGCCCGCGGCCGAGGGCGGTGACGCTCGCCAGCGAGCCGATGTTGACGATGCTGCCCCTGCCGGCCGCCAGCATGCGCCGCCCCGCCTGCTGGCAGCAGTAGAAACGGCAGGCGACCAGCTCGTCGAGCACCTTTCGGACCTCTTCGAGCGACAGCTCCTCCGGGGCCTTGAGCAGACCGGCGCCGGCGACGTTGCCGAGGAAGTCGATCCCTCCGAAGGCGTCGATCCGCTCGAACCAGGTGTCTATCTGCTCCGGGCGGGAGATGTCGCAGTCGACCGCGGCGCCGCGGCGGCCCATGCTCTCGATTTCGCCGGCGGTTTCGGCAGCCGCGGCGGCGTCGATGTCGGCGATCACGACGTCGGCGCCCGCGCCGGCCAGGGCGAGGGCCATTGCCCGTCCCAGGCCCCGGGCCCCGCCCGACACGGCGGCCACCATTCCCTCGAGATCAAAAAGCGATGCGGTCATCTGCGCGTTCCCAGCCCCCTGTTTGCGAGCGGGTGAACTTATCCCCCGGCCTGCATGGCGGCAAGAAGACCCGGGGGCAGGGGTGCCTTCCCCGAAACAGACGGAAGCATCGCAAGCGCAGGGCAACCGGGCGCGACCCCGCTGGTCGGATGTCTCGCGAGTGAATCCCGGGAAAGCCGCGCGTCAACGCACTGGGCCTGCGCAGCAGGCAAGCGTTCGAAGGGGGGCGCAGAAGCGCCCGGCTCGCAAGGCGCGGGATCGGGCGACAGTATGCCTGTGGATGAATTCCGGGGAATCCCCGGGAGGTCACCAGACATGGTCGAACAGGCCCGGATCGTACGGGGCCAGCGGCACCCGGGGAACCACCGACCGGTTGACGATGTTGCCGGCGGGGGGAAGACAGCCGCTCAGCGCGCAGACGAGATTGCGCACGCCGCTGTTCGCGCAGGTGCGCTCCGCTGCCCGCGACAGACCGGAGACGTGCGGGCTCAGGATGACGTTGTCGAGCCCGACGAGCGGGTGGTCGGGGGGGCGCTCGTCAGGGGTGAAAATTTCAACCCCCTCGAAGGTGTCGATCCCTGCCCCTGCCAGGCGGCCCTCACGCAGGGCCGCGGCGAGCGCCCGCTCGTCGACGATCGCCCCCCGCGAGGTGTTTACGAGGAAGGCCCCCGGCTTCATCAGGGCGATGGCCGCCTCGTTGAGGAGGTGGTAGGAGCCGGCATCGAGCGGCAGATGGAGCGACACGTAATCCGACTCCCGCAGCAGTGTCGGAAGATCGACCATCCGCACCTGCAGCCGGTCCGCCTCGTCCGTCGGCGCCTGCATGTTCCGGCGCGTCGCCAGCAGGCGGAATCCGAACGGCAGCGCCCGCGCCACCACCGCCCTGGCGCTGGCCCCGAACCCGACCAGGCCGAGCACGCACTCCCCCGGCCGCCGAATGGTCAGGGTCTCGCTGCGGGCGGCAAAAAATTCTCCCCGCAGCATCCGGCGGTGCATCCAGGGCAGCCGCCGCTGCAGCGACAGGACCATCGCCATGGTGTGGTCGGCCATGTCCTCGACCCCGAACTCCGGAACGTTGGAGACGACGATGCCGCGCTCGGTGGCGCGGGCGACGTCGATCTTGTCGGTGCCGGTGCCGAGGCGGGATATCAGCCGGCAGTTTCGCAGGCTGTCGATCACTTCGCGGGGAAGGGCGACCGACACGGCGAACAGGGCGTCGCATTCCGCTACGTGCGGGATGATCGTCTCGGGGGTGTTGGCTTCGACCTCCCGGGGCCGCAGCCCGAAGCGCTCGTAGAGATCCGCCTCGAGGCCGCCCACCGGGAACAGCTCGGAGTTGAGCCGCACCACGTCGAAGGAAGCGAGCCGGGACCAGTCGCCCGACGCCGTCATTTCGGTGCCCCCATTTTCATCAACTGAATCGGGAATTTCGAGAACGGAGAAACCGCAGGTTGCCGCGCCCGGACAGGGCTCATTCCGGGATCTCCCGGTTGCCCTGCGGCCGCCTCACCTCGAATCGGCCTGCCCTTTTCTCGACGCCGCCCTATCCAACAGGGTCGTACGTGCGCGACACCACCCAGTCGGGCCGCGGGTTCTCCACCGGCCGCGGCCTGTTGTCGACGGAGTTGTAGGCGATGATGAATACCTTGCGCGGAAGGGGGGACATGTTGTGCCCGGAGCCGTGCACGAGATTGCAGTCGAAGAACAGCACGTCTCCCGGTTCGCCGGTGATCTGCTGGATTTGCTCCTCGCGCAGCTTGGTCTTGAGGGTTTCGGTATCGATGCACCACTGCTTGTAGCTCGTCGTCTCCTCGTCGGCGAAATGCTCCTGGCGGCCCCACTTGTGAGAGCCGGCGACCACCATCATGCAGCCGTTGTTCGCCGTTGACCTGTCGAGGATGACCATCGCCGACACCAGGCGGGGATCGACGCCGTCCCACATCCAGTAGCCGTAGTCCTGGTGCCACAGCCATACGGTGCCCTCGAACGCCTCCTTGACGTTGAGCTTGCTGTGCCAGACGTACACGTCGCCGACGACGATCTGTTTCACCGGTTCGAGAATCGCGGAGTGGCGGACAACCTCGGAGAACGCACCGACATGGCGGTGTGCGAGGTAGACCTGCCGCACCGCACCGCCGCGCTCCCGCTCGCGGTGCATGCCGTCCCCTTCGCCATTCAGCAGCCGCGGCAGCGCTTCCCGCAGATTCGTCACCTCAGCAGAAGACAGAAGGCCGCGGCACAGGGCGTAGCCGCGGTCCCGGTAGGACCGGAGCTCCTCTTGCGACCAGCTCACGCGCTTCCCTCTCCGTCCGAGCCGCTCCCGGCATCCGCCTGCTCCCAGGCGCGCGCGAAGGTCTCCTGCTCCACCCCGAGGGCGGAGGCGACGCGGTTGATGTAGTTGAAATACGCCACTACCTGCGTCGCATCGTGGATGGCGCGGTCGTCGAGGCCGCAGCGGCGCAGGGCGGCTATGCCCCCATCGTCCACCCCTTCCGAATCGTCGGTGAGGCGCTCGGCGAACCCGCACAGCTCGCGATCCTGCGTGCCGAGCCCGGCGCTTCGCCAGTCGCGCGCAATCGCGTGAACGAAGGCGTCCGCTTCGGCGGCGCTCATGTCATCGGACGCTGCGATCTCTTCCCGGAGATCGTGGGCGTGGGAGCGGGTTCAGTAGACACAGTGATTGCGCGCCGAGACGACGACGGCCAGCATCTCCCGCTGCCTGCGGGTCAGCGGCGACGGCCCGTGCATCACGCTGCCGTAGAGTTTGATCGAATCCCGCAGGACCGCGGGATTGCAGCTCATGACGCCGACGATGTTCCACACCCGCCCGGCGCGGCCGATCGCCTTGTCGTACTCGGTCTTGAGCGCGCCGGTCGCGCGCTCCACCGGGATGACCTCAATTCTCGGCATGAAGTCTGCCCGGCCTCAACGGCGGGGCTTCCATTCCTCGTAGTACTCCCACTTGGCGATCGCCTCGAGCTCTTCCAGTTCGTCGGTGCGCGCCTGCAGGGCCGCCTTGATGACGTCCCCGACCGACAGCAGCCCGATGAACTGGTCGTTCTTGTCGATCAGGAGATGCCTGATCCGCAACCCGAGGAACTTGTCCATCAGCTCGTAGGCGGTGTCGGTGTGGGGAGCAAACTTGAGGCCGCGGCTCATGTGATCCCCGATGCGCGACTTCCCCGGGTCGAAACCGGCGTCGATGGAGTTGCGCATGAGATCCCGTTCCGTGTAGATGCCGACGATGCGGCTGCCCTCCCTTACCAGAATGGATCCCACCTTGCCCCCGACCATGACCTCGAGCGCTTCCCCGATGGTCGCGTCCTCCGAGACGCTGAGGAGATCGCCTCCCTTTGCTGCGAGAATGTCCTCTGCCGTCACCTGGTCGGTCATCGCTGATCCTTTCGAAAAAGCGCGAAACCGCGCTGCTCCGTGGGCCCATAACCTACTCGCCGGAGCCCCTCGATCCAACCGGAAGCGCGGCCCGGGGCTGCCCAGCCAATGGCATGCCGGAACAGCGCCCGGGGGGCTGCCTGTTCCGCTACCTGCCCCCCATGATCACGACCTCGTTGTAGTCGGGCAGGACCTCGAAGCAGGTGCGCAGGGCGTCGAGGCAGGGGCTGCGGGACGCCGGACTTCCGTCGATGGTTTCGATCACCACGCGGCGCGAGGAACGGAACGGAGCCGTCAGGAGGTGATGTATGAAGCCGAAATAGCGCGGCAGATCGGGGCTGTCCGCATCCACCCGGAAGGTCAGCGCCCGGCCCCGGCGTGACGAGACGACGACGAGGTCGGGGCCGTGGTAGACAAGGTGGGTGCCGGCGACCCGCCTCGGGAGGGGGGAAACGCGCAGCTCCTCCAGCGGCAGGCCGCAGAGGGAGGCCGGATCGGTGGCGTTGACCCAGAAGATCTCCTTCTCCGGAAGGTCACGCTGCAGCCTGCGGAAGGCCCGGTGAGAGATGAACTGCGGACCGGGGATGCCCTCGAAGAAGCAGCCGGAAAGGATCTCCCCCGACAGCTCCATCAGGCGCAGCGAGCGGAACAGGGCGGACCAGCGGAAGGGGGCGGACTCCCGCTGCAGAAGCTCGCGGAACAACAGGCCGTAGCGGTCGAGCAGCAGGCGCACGCGCTCCTTGCAGCGCTCCTCGGACTCCAGGGCGTCCGCGGCCGGCTCGAATTCCGGAAGCAGGTGCCAGTTGCCGGCGAACGGCAGCGACCCCTTCCAGCGGGAAAAGGCGCCGCGCCCTCCGGTCCCGGGGCGGCGCCCGCCCGCCGCCCGCACTTCCGGGACTTCGAAACGGGTCTCGATCCCCTTGCGCAGGGCGCTGAAGCTGTCGTTGGTGACCCGGCCCGCCCAAGCCCCGGACCAGAGCCGCTCCGCCAGGTCGGACGCGGAGATCCCCGTCAGCCGCTGCAGGGTGGCGAAGTCGTAGCGCCCGGCCGGATCGGGAAACAGCCCGGCCACCGCCTCCACCTCTTCCGCGTCCGGTGCGCTCTCCTCCCCTTCACCGGGGCCGGCCGGGCCCTGGAGCAGATCGAGGTCGGCGTCGAAACAGAGGGCGACCCTCTCGCTGCCGCGGCCGACCCAGCGCAGGGAGCTCTCCTGCATGCAGGCGTCGATCCAGGAGGTCGAGTACCCGGGCAGGCGGGCTGGAAGGAACTCGCCCTCCCACGCCGCGGCAGCCGCTTCGTAGCACAGCAGCTGCTCGAGGCGACGCGGCAGGGCCTCGACGTCCGCCTCGGCTTCGGTCAGCCCCTGCCAGGCGGCGAGAAACAGCGGCAGCCGCGAAAACGGCAGCGGCCGGAACGCCGGCACCGCGTCGGCGCGCGCCAGGCGCAGCAGAATCTCGAGGTTTTCCGCGTCGCACCAGGTCTCGGTCCCGGCGCCGGCGACCAGCAAGCCGCGAACCGCGGCCTCGGAGTCGACGAGATCGTCGAGCGCCTGCCGCAACAGGGCCGGTTCGATGCCGAGCATCCGCTCGATTTCCGGTGGAGAGAGGGGGCCGTAGAACTGAAGCCAGCGCCCGATCAGCCCGGTCAGGCCGCCGTCCCCTTGGGCGTCCCCGTCCCCATCGGCACCGCCGGCTTCCTGCGGAACGACAGCGGAACTGCCATCGGCGAGCACCTCGACGCCGCTGCCGCCTCCGGGCAGCCGGCTCCAGGCCCAGGCGAGCCAGGGCAGCTGCTCGCGAGCGGCGATGAGCACGGCGCCACCAGCAGCGAGGCGCACCAGGCGGTCCCCCGCGGCGGCGACCAGGTCCGCGGCGGCTTCCCCGGCATCGGGGTCGATCCCCCTGTGGCGGTCGATCGCCGCGATCAGCTCCTCCCACTCCGCCATCGGGATCAGCAGGCGATCCACCACCCAATCGACGAGCTCGCGGGCGCTCCGGGGGGCGTACCCGGGAGCAAGGCGCTGCCGCTTCTCCACGAAGCTGCGAACGACCGCCGGAGACACCGCGGGGCGCAGATCGGCGCTGAATACTACTTCGCGCAGGAGATCGCCGCGCAGCCGCGAGGACTCCGTGGCAGCCGGCTCGTCCCCCCGGTACATGTAGTTGTCGACCTGCCGCCAGGAGATGGTCCGGGCGAAGCTGCTCGGCTGTCCGGTGTGGGCCGCGGACCATGAGATTCCCCCCGACTCCAACTCGGTGAGAAGCTGGTGCAGGGCCGGCATGTCGAACTCGTCTTGAAGGCAGGAGCGCCAGGCCTCTATCAGGATCGGGAAGTCGTCGAAGCGCCGCACCGCGTCGAGCAGCTTCTGGGAGCGCAGCCGCGTCAGCCACAGCGGCAAACGCTGGTTCATGCGCTTGCCGCTGAGAAGCAGGGCACGGCCGCAGCACTCCCGGAAGCGCGCCCCGAAGTAGCCGGAGCTCTCCAAGCGCCGGCGCAGGTGGTCGTCGAGCCGCGCCGACGACACCAGGGAGAGCAGTTCCTCCGCTTCGACCTCGTTAGGCAGCATCACGGCGATGCAGTCGTTGGCCGGGTAGACCTCCAGCCGCTGGCCGAACCTCTCCTCCCAGGCGGCGTCGAGAGCGAGGGCGAACGGCCGGTTGACGCGCTCCCCCCAGAAGGTGTGGAGCACCACCTGGTTGCCCTCGTGGCCGAGGGGCGCGGCGCCGGCGTACTCGACGACGACGTGGCGGCGGTGCGGCAGGGAACAGCCGGTCTCCTTCTTCTGCCTCCGCAACAGCTCGAGCAGCTGCTCCGCCGCGATTTCGTCCATGGCGTGGTCGCGCTGCAGCCGCTGCCGGAAGCCCGGGTCGTCGAGGGAGCAGTCGGCGATCTCGAGGAACTGCCCGATGCGCTCGGAGAAGTGGAAATCGCGGCCGCCCCCGTCCGCCTTCCAGAACGGCAGATCGGCCGCCTTCGGCGACGACGGGATCACCAACACGTCGTTGTGGGTAATGCGCCGGATGGTCCAGCTCTGCGAACCCATCGTGAAGGTCTGCCCCTCCGAGCACTCCCACACGAACTCCTCGTCGAGCTCGCCGATGCGGGCGTTGGACTCCTCGACGCGCAGGTGGAAATAGCCGCGGTCGGGGATGGTTCCACCGGAGAAGTAGAGGTCATGAACCGCCCCCCTGCGGGCGGCGGCAGTGTTGTCGAGGCGGTCGACGGAGAGCTTCGGCTGCAGCTCTCGTATGCGGGTGTGGGCGTAGCGGCCCGCGAGCATGTCGACGACGAGATCGAACTGCCGCCGCCCGAGATCGCGGTACGGGTACGAGGAGCGCACCACCTCGTAGACCTCGTCGAGGTCCCGGGGCTCGACAGCGGCCATGGAAACGACGACCTGGGCGAGGACGTCGAGGGGGGCGTCTACCGGCCGCACCTCCTCGATATCCTGGTTCAGGACCCCCGCGGCCATCACCGCCGACTCAATGAAGTCGGAGGAATAGGTCGGATAGAGGGTGCCGCGGCTGACCTCGCCGACGTCGTGGCCGGCGCGCCCTATGCGCTGAATCCCGGAGGCGATCGAGTGGGGGGACTGCACGAGGACGACCTCGTCGAGGGCGCCGATGTCGATCCCCAGCTCGAGGGAGGCGGTGGCGACGATCGCCCGCAGCTCCCCGTCCTTGAGCTTGCGCTCGACGGTTTCGCGGATCTCCCGCGACAGGGAGCCGTGGTGGGCGTACGCGAGGGGACGTTCGCCGCCATCGTTGACGAGCAGGGTCAGCTTCTCGCACAGGCGGCGGTTGTTGGTGAACAGCAAGGTCGACTGGTTGCCGGCGATGATGCGGGAGAACTCCTCTACCAGCGGCGGCCAGACCGATTCTGGGTCCGCCCCCTGCTCGTCCGCGGCGGTGCGCGGAAAGCGGACGCGGATGTCGTACTGCTTGGCGTCGGCCGACTGGACGATGCCGACGGGACGCGGGCGCAACCGCGGCTCTCCCTCCTCCCCTTCGACCTCGGCGCGCAGGCCGCCGACGAACCCGGCCACCGTCCGCAGCGGCCTCACCGTCGCCGACAGGGCGATGCGCTGGAACTCCCCGCACAGCGGCACGAGCCGCTCGACCGCGGTGATCGCGTGCACCCCCCGCTTGTTGCCGACCACGGAGTGCACCTCGTCGAGAATGACGGTGGCGACGTTGCCGAGCAGGCCGACCCCGCCCCGCGAGCTCAGCAGCAGGTTGAGGCTCTCCGGGGTGGTGATCAGGATCTCGGGGGGCCGGCGCAGCATGGCGCGGCGCTCCGACTGCGGGGTGTCGCCGCTGCGGGTCTGCACCTGGATCTCGGGAAACGGGGCCGCGGTCGCGGCGAAGGTCTCGCGCAACTCGCGCAGGGGGCGCAGCAGGTTGCGGCGGATATCGTTGTTGAGCGCCTTGAGCGGCGACACGTAGAGGACGCGGGTTGCCCCGGTCTGCCACTCGCCGCTCACCAGGCGGTCGAGGGCCCACAGGAAGGCGGTCAGCGTCTTGCCGCTGCCGGTCGGCGCCGTGATCAGAAGATGCTCGCCCGCGGCGATGCGCGGCCAGGACTGTTGCTGGACGTCGGTCGGAGCGCCGAGACGCTCGCGGAACCAGCGCGCCACGAGCGGGTGGAACAACTCGAGCCCGTCCGTGGACGCCGATGCGGCTGTTTCGGGGCTAGGCGGACCCAGGCCTTCCTCGTCCGCGGTCATCGGCGGCCGCCGCAGTGCAGGATGTGGGAGGCGGCGATCGCCAGGGAAACGCCGACGTTGAGGGAGGAACCCTTCCCGTACATCGGGATGTAGACGGCGCGGTCGCAAGCGGACAAGGTGCGGTTGGTGACCCCGTGGTCCTCGTGCCCGGCGACCAGCAGCACGCGGTCGCGGTACCCGGTTTCGCAGTAGGGCTCCGATTCGGCGGTGATCTCGAGAGCGCAGATGTCCCAGCCGTCGTCGCGGTACGGGGCGATAGCCTCGACCGCGGTTTCGACGTAGCGCCAGGAGACCCTGCGGTCGCGGCCGCGGCTGACCTTGGCGATCAGCGGGTGCGGCGGCCGGGCGCTGATCCCGGTGAGGATCATCTCGGGGACCCCGCAGGCGTCGGCGATGCGGAAGGCGGCCCCGACGTTCACCGGGTCCTCGATGTCCTGGAGGAGGAAAACCAGGTCGACGCCGGGGCGGCGGGTGCGGCGGAGAAAGTCGCGCAGCGGCTTGCCGCGGAGCTGCTTCATCCGGGTTTTCCCGGGGTCAGATCAGACCCTGACCGCGGGGCTTTATGACCATCTCGGTGACGCAGACGTTGGGAGGCTGTGTCACCGCGTAGAGGACGGCCGCGCCGATGTCCTCGGGCTGCAGGATGCGGGCCTTGTGCTCGTCGCTGACCTTGACCGGCCGGGTGTCGAGGATGGGGGTGTTGATCTCGCCCGGGGAAATGACCGTCGCCCTGACCCCGTGGGCAGCCTCTTCGTGGTCGATGAACTTGGTCATCACCGCCATGGCGTGCTTGGAGGCGCTGTAGGCCATGCCGGCGATCGGGCTGGCGTAGGTGCCGGCGGTCGAGCAGATGCTGACGATATGCCCCTCGCCGCGGGCGCGCATGTGGGGCAGCACCGCGTGCACGAGGTTGTAGGCCCCGGTGGCGTTGGTGTCGAGGACGAAATCCCAGCTTTCGAGGGTCATCTCCGCGAGCTTGCGCTCCGTCACGTTGACGCCGGCGTTGTTGACGAGCACGTCGATCCGGCCCCACTGCGACATCACCCAGTCGACGAGCTCGGCGACGCGGGCGCGGTCAATTACGTCGGCGGCGAAGCCGGCGCAGCCCCTGCCGATCTCGGCACAGACCGACTCGAGCTTGCCGGCGGTGCGCCCTGTGACCACCACCTGAGCCCCTTCGCGGGCGCATACCTCGGCGATCCCGGCGCCGGCGCCGGAACCCCCTCCCGTTATCAGGACCACCTTGCCTTCGAGTTTCATCTTGCCTTCGAGTTTCATACGGATAACACCCCGTGGAACTTAGGAGGCGTCCAGAGAAACCAGGGCCGCTTCGGCCCGCTGCCGCTTTTCCGGGTCGGCGTCGCGGGCGACGATCCGCTGCAGGGCCGAGCGGGCGCGCCCGTCGCCGGCCGCGGCCATCTCGAAGGCGAGCCGGTCCCGCTCCTGGTTGTAGCTGTAGTCGTATTCGGTGAAATCCAGGTCCCATTCCTTCCAGTAGTACTGGTAGTCTTCGTTCGGCCAGCCGGCGTAGATCTCCTCCCAGGTCACCGGGCTGACGTGGGGCACCAGGCTCTTCTCCTCGATGGTGTCGCGGAGCCGCTGGAAGCGCGCGTCGATCGACTGCCGCAGGTTGCGGCCGGTGTTGGCCACCCCCTTGTGCACACACAGGCTGTGGAAGAACAGCACGTCCCCCTGGTTCATGGGGTTGCTGCGCCAGCGTCCCTCGAGCGGGTCGACTATCTCCAATCCACCCGCTCCGAGGGCGGGGCGAAACTCGTACACCCCGGATGTATGCGACCCTTCGGCGACCTGAAGGCCGCCCATTTCCGGCTTCAGATCGTGCAGGGGGAACCAGGCGGTCCAAGTGTCGGCGGTGCCCTGAATCGGCACGAAGTCCTGGTGAGCCGGGGTAGTGTAGGCCTCGCGCTGAGGAAACATGGTGCGCCCTATGATGCGCGGATGCGGGATCACCACCGGCCCTTCCTTGCCGTTCCCACCTTCGGGTTCGCCGCACATGCGCTCCAGCAGGCCGAGGATGGCGGGGTGGTGCTGGAGGGCGTGGAACTCCTGCACCTTGTACATCTCGGCGTAGATCGACATGTACTCCGGCTGCGGCTCGACGCAGAAGCCGTCGAGGTCGGCGACCGCCTCGGCGAGCGGCTGGTCGCGCGCCACCCAGCCGGCGTCGCGGGTGATCTCGAGGAACCTCAGCCGCAAAGGCTCGAGGTCATCGGAGGGCAGCAGACCGCGCACGAACAGGTAGCCGTCCCGCTGCATGCGCCGGCGCAGCTCCGGGCCGTCCTCGGCGACGGCGGTGGAATCGAGAAACGGGGTCGGATCGGTCATCTCGGTTTTTCCTGGGATGAAATGCGGAATCCGTCCTCTCCGCACGTTACTGGCTGGATTCGGAGTGTCGAGGCGCCCGCTTCGCAGGAGGCGGCACCGGGCTCCGTCGGGACTTGGTCGGCTGCCTGTCGAAAAACTGCATCTGGTCTGCGGCCGGCTCCTGCAATCGAAGAGGGTACCCGGAACCCACTATACGTTGCAGGTCTCGAAGGCGGCCCGCATGGCCGCGGCGACCGCCCCCTTCGGGACGAACTCGTGGCCGACGAAGCCGCCGTACCCGGTGGCGGCGATGGCCCGCATGATCGGCGGGTAAAAGATCTCCTGCTCTTCGTCGAGGTCGTTACGGCCCGGGTTGCCGGCGGTGTGGAAGTGGGCGATGAAGCCGATGTTGTCGGCAATCGTGCGGATCAGGTCCCCCTCCATGATCTGCATGTGGTAGATGTCGTAGAGCAGCCTGACCCTGTCGGAGCCGACGCGCCGGCAGACCTCGATACCCCAGGAGGTGCTGTCGCACTGGTAGTCGGGGTGGTTGACCTTGCTGTTGAGCAGCTCGAGGACCAGGGAGATCCCCTTCCTCTCGGCTGCGGCGGCGACCCGTTGGAGGCCGGCCGCGGTGTTGGCGAGACCTTCCTCCTCCGACTTGCCCTCGCGGTTCCCGGAGAAGCAGATCAGGGCGGCGATCCCGTTCTCCGCGGCGGCGTCGATGTTGGCGAGCAGCTCCGCCTCGATACGGTCGTGGTTCTCGCGCTTGTTGAGCCCGTCCGGCAGGGATGCGTGGCCACTCACCGCGGCGATCTCCATGCCGTGCCTGCGCACCAGCGGCCACAGCTCCCCGGGCAGCATCTCGACGGAGCGATAGCCGATGCGGGCGGCCTCGGCGATCACCTCCTCGCCCGACAGCTCGCCGCCGGCAAAGCAGCCGTAACAGATAGATTGCGCGACACCCGCCATGTCTCGTCCTCCTCGGGCTAAACGGCCCGTTGAAAAAGTCCATCCGGGCTGCGGCCGGCGTTGCGCTCCCTCCCCGAATCCCTCGATTCGACTCAGTCGCGCGCCTTGCCTTCGACCGCCATGACTCGGACTCGACTGCAGAGCAACTATATCAACGGGCTGCTAACGGTACGGCCCGCCGCGGCGTGCGGCAACTTCAGCCCGAGGTCGCGTCGCCCCCCTTTTCGGAGTGCATGTAGCCGAGGTTGAACCAGGCGACCTTGTCCTCCGGATCTATCTCCAGCACCCGCCGGTAGTGGGCTTCCGCGGCTTCCCGCCGGTTCTTGAGGCGGGCGATGGAGGCGAGGCAATGCAGTATCTCGACGCTTTCGGGCAGCCTCTGCAGCAGCCGCTCCAGCAGCATCTCGCTGTCGTCGATGTAGTCGGGATAAGCGGAGGCCGAGGGGGCGGCGACCTCGCGCCGCAGCAGGAAGGCCAGCAGCCCGGCCAGGCCGCCGATCCCGGCCGCCCCCCTCTGTTCCGGCTGCAGCGACTTGTCGGCCCGCTGCATGCCGATTGAGACCGCCTCGATCAGGGCCGCGGCCGCCTCTTCCCAGCGCCCGAGCTCCAGGAGTATGTGGCCGCGGTTGTAGAACACCGCATGGTTCTCCGGGTCGGTCTCGACGAGCTCGTCGTACACCTCGAGCTCAGCGGAGAGGTTGCCCCGGGCCGCAAGCTCCTCGGCTTCCTCGTAGAGGTCGACAATGGTCTCCTCCACCTCCTCGATGGCGTCGAAGGCCTCGCCGAAGTGCTGCCGCGGCACCAGGAGGGCGTACACCTCCCCTTCCTCTTCCCCGGCTCCCCCGTCGAACAGCGGCATTCTCACCGTGTGCGGGATGCCGGCGTCGTCGAGGTCGAGGGCGATCGACTCGATGAAATCGACGGCGTCGGAATCGATGAGGAGGGACCAGTCGTCGAGCCGTTGCAGTTCGCCGGCCCCACCGTCCCAGGGTTCGAGATTCAGGAAAGGGCGCAGGACCCCGGCGACCTCCTCGCCGGCGCGACAGCGGAAGGAGCCGCGATAGGTGTCCCCGTCGTAGAAATGGCACCACCACTGCCGCGGCTCGCGCTGCACCAGCAGGCTGTCGCCGACGCAGCTGACGAACGAAAGGGTCTGCCAGGGTTCGGCGTGGCCGAGGAGCTCGACCGCCCTGGCGTCCGGCAGCGTCTGCGCCTCGCCGTCGTCGACACGCACGCGGGCGCGGCCGGTGAACTCGTCGATGTCGATCCCGCGGCGCTTGAGGTGGCGCAGGGCCTCCTCGCGGAACCGCTGGCTGTTCTCCCCGCGGCGCAGGGTCGCGGCGAGGAGCAGCTCGCGGTCCGACATCGCCTCGCAGCGCTCGCGAATCCGGTCCTGTTCCATCGGCAAACCCGCGTGCGGTCAGGAGAGGGGCAGGCGCCGGCGCGGCCGCGGCTCGGCAGGAGCCGCAGGGTCCTCGCCGTTCAGCAGGCGCAGTGCGCGCCGCACCCTGGCGGCGAACCACCAGGCGAGGATGGCGGCGACGGCGAGGACGATCTCGAGGGCGTCGCTGCGCACAAGGGACTCGAGGTAGCGGACGAGACTGTCGATCACGGGTAAAAGGGGTCCTTACAGTCCGAGGCGTTCGTATTGCTCGCCCGGGGCGTCGCATTCCCGCATCAACCCCCGCATCAGGCCGGACATGCGATCTTCCACTCCGGCATCGGTGAGCGGCCGCCGTTGCCACTCGTCGCTTTCGAGGTCGAAGAGCAGCGTCTCGAAGCTGATCGACGGGGGCGGCTTGAGGCAGGGGATGCGCATCGGCCGGCATCCCTTGGTGAAGGAAAAGGGGGACGCCAGCTCCATGCCGGCAAACTCCTGCACGGGGAACATGTCGCGCATGTGGGCGGGCATCAGGGTGTAGTTGAAGAGCGGGCCGTTGTCATCGGTGGCAGACGCGCGCATGTACACGTGGCGGCCGTCGGTGACGTTGACGTGCCCGCCGTGAACCCCGAAGAGGGCGGGCCTCCCTTACGGGACGGTCGCCGTCGACGACACCGGCAAGCGGCCGCCCGAGCATGTCGGGGGCCGGCTCGAGGCCGAACAGGTCGAGCAGGGTCGGCCCCAGGTCGATGGACGGCTGCACCAGCGAGCTGCGGCGTTCGCCGCTTTTGCCGCAACGGGGGTCCCATACGAAAAACGGGGTGTTGGCATGCTCGCGATACCAGGGCATCTGACCCTTGGCCCAGAGATCCCGCTCCCCCAGCAGGAACCCGTGGTCGGTCCAGACGACGAGCATCGTGTCCTCCCACATCTCGAGGCGGTCCATCTCGTCGAGCACATCCCCGAGACGGGCGTCGCACATGCTCAGCAGCGCCGCGTAGCGGCCACGGCACTGATCGACCAGCTCCCGCGGCTCGGTCACCGGTCCGTAGGCAGGCCAGTCGAACAGGGGCGCCGCGCGGTCCCGGATCAGCTCGGGGTAGAGGTCCTGGTAGTGCCGCTGCGTGAAGAACGGCTCGTGCGGGTCGAAGGTCTCGATCTGCAGAAACCAGTCGTCCTCGCCGCTGTTGCGGCGCAGGAAGTCGATGCCGGCGGCGAAGGTCTGCGACTGCGGCTGGTCCTGCTCGCGGCCCATGAAGCCGCGGTTGACCCGGTCCTGGCGGTGCCAGCCGCTCTCCGAGGCGTTCTGACCCGCGGCCGGGCCGGGAGGAGCCGGGGCCGCCTGCCCCATCCACGGGTCTCCCTCCTGGCCGCGGAAGAACTGCCAGGTCGAGTACTGCGTGTGGTAGGTGGCGCCGCCGGCTTCCCAGTAGTGGTAGTGGTCGCTGACCAGGTGCGAGGAAACGCCGCTGTCGCGCAGCAGGCGCGGGACCGAGTCGTCGAACGGCTCCAGCGGCCCCCAGGCCCGGTGCAGGAAATTGGGGCGCCCGGTATGCAGGTCGTGGCGCGCCGGCATGCAGGGCATCGAGCAGATGTAGCTGTTGTCGAAGGTGACGGTGCGCTCGGCGAGCCGCCGGAAGTTGGGCGCGTGCGTCCAGTCGCAGCCGTAGGGAGGCAGCATGTGCCGGTTCAGCGAGTCGAACATCACCATTACCGCTCTCATTCGGTCCCCATCCTGTCAGGTAGTCGGTTCGGCTTCAACCAGCTCGCAATCCGTTTTTGCTTCGATCCCCCGCGGCCGACACAGTCTCCGCGCTGCTGATCGGTCGTGATCAGGATGATGTTCGGACGCTCGGGCATTACTGGCATTACATGAAAAAACCCGCCGCGACGCAAGCTTCGGTCACGGCGGGTGCAATTGGAACGGGACTAAACTGAACTATTGGGCGCGGCGGAAGGTCATGGCGTGCGCCATCTGCCCGCTGCCATCGAACATCGACCAGGTCTGGGACATCTCGTCCCCCCCTTCGAAGGCAATCGACACGGAGTTCATGTGCGGCATTTCTTCCGCTTCGAGGGAGCCCTTCACCAGCTCGAAGGTCATCACCCCGTCCGCGGAGCTGGTAAGGCTCATCTGCGGCTGATTGCCCATGGCGCAGTAGTGGGTCATCGACAGCTTGCCGCCGCGGTCGTGGTACACGGAGATCATCTCCTTCGGCGTGTTCGGGAAGTTGCGCTCGACGACGACGCTGCCGTTGGCGGCGACGCGGTACTCGGCCGCGACCATCATCTCCTTCGTGCCTTCGGCTCCCTCGCCCTTCGGCATGCCCTCGGTCACCACCCAGCTGCCGGCTAGCGCTTTCATCCGCTCGAACTCCGGCGAGCCGACGTAAGGCGGGGGATGCATGGAGCCTTCCCCTTCGGCGGGCATCTCGCCACCCTCCTCGGCGGATACCGAAAAAGCGGTGGTGGCGAAGGCAGCGAGCAGTGCAAGTGTGGATTTCTTCATCGAGTCAGTCCTTTCCTGAGATGTATTGAGCAGGAGAAGAAACACCTGCCGCGTGTGCAACCGGCAGGGAAACATGGAGCGGTTCGGTCAAATGCAGCGCAGGCGGGAACGGTTCATCATCCGTTCATCCGGGGACCGTCTAACGGCGGCGGGTTGCTTTGCTGGTGCTGCGCCCGAATCGCCGGCGCGGTTCGGGTCGTTCGGTCCGTGCCGGTTCAGGCGCCTGGCCAAGCCGTAGTGCAGCTATCGCCGCGGAGTGAAAGGGGTGGTCATTTTCCGCGACCAGCCGGGAGCGGGTAAGCCGTTCTATGCCCTTGATCAGGCTCACCTCTTCGGCGTTGCAGAACGACATCGCCATCCCGATACACCCGGCGCGAGCCGTGCGGCCGATACGGTGCACATAACTTTCGGGGTCGATGGGCATCTCGTAGTTGATCACGTGCGAGATGGCGTCAACATCGATCCCGCGAGCGGCGATGTCGGTTGCGACCAGAACCTTGACCCGGCCGAGATCGAACGCCTTGAGCGCCGCCTGCCGGGCGCCTTGTCCCTTGTTCGAGTGCATGACCTCGACTTCGATGCCCCCGTTGCGCAGCTGTCTGGTCAGGCGGTTGGCGCGGTGTTTCGTGCGGGTAAAAACCAGGGCCCGTTTTGTCTTCTCGTCGTTGAGAACCGCCGTCAGCAGGTTGCGCTTTTGCTCCTGCTCGACGAAGAAAATCTTCTGATCGATCTGCTCCGGAACCGAAGCGGCCGGGGTGACTTCGATGCGGGACGGAGCGCGCAGCATGTCGCGGGAGAGTTCGGCGATGTCCGCGGACAGGGTCGCCGAAAAAAGCAATGTCTGGCGCGTTCCGGGTGTCGCCGACACGATGCGGCGGACGTCCGGGGCAAAACCCATGTCGAGCATGCGGTCGGCCTCGTCGAGGACGAGAATTTCCACGCCGTCGAGTCTGATCTCGCGCTGCCGGTACAGATCGAGCAGCCGCCCCGGCGTCGCGACGACGATGTCCGGTCTCTTGCGCAGGGCGGCAATCTGCGGTCCCGCGGAGACGCCGCCGAGCAGGACCGTTGCGCGCAGCGGCAGATGGCGGCCGTAGTTGCTCAGACTCTCGGCAACCTGAAGGGCCAGCTCTCGCGTCGGCGTCAGGATCAGGCCGCGAATCCGCCCGTTGCCGTTCTTCTCCGCCTGCAGCAGCTGGAGCATGGGCAGCGTAAAGGCGGCGGTTTTTCCGGTGCCGGTCTGGGCGGCGCCGAGAACGTCGTTGCCGTCCAGCACTTCCGGTATGGCCGCGCGCTGAATGGGGGTGGGTTGTTCATACCCCTCCTCCGTCAGGGCGCGGAGAAGGGGTTTGCTCAGTGAGAGCTCTTCGAACTGATGAGGCATGACGACTCCTGTTTCAGTGGGACCCGGGATAAACGGCGACGTGACCTCGGGAGATACCACCAAAACAGGTCGAATTGGAGCCGAGAAGTGACGCTGGAAATCGCGGAAGGATTGGGTAGGTGAGCTTTAAAGCTGTCTGCAAACGTATTGCCGCGGCGCAAGTCAGGCAAATCGCAGGTCGCGTTGCCCCCGGCACGGAAAAGGCTTTATGCCGCGCTGAGAACCCGGCTACAGCCGCGACAGCACGCGGCCGGCCGCGGCGACGGTTTCATCCACCAGTTCGGAGGTGTGCGTCGTCGATATGAACCCGACCTCGAAGGCGGAGGGGGCGATGTAGATCCCCTCCTCCAGCATGCCGCGGAAGTAGCGCTGGAACAACCCGGTGTCGGCGCGCAGGACGTCGGCGTAGTTGGAGACCGGGCCGGAGCTGAAAAACAGGCCGACCATCGAGCCGCAGTGATCGACCACGGCCTCGACCCCGGCGGCGGTAGCAGCTTCCCTCATGCCGGCGACCCACTGGGCGCCGCGCTCCTCCAGCTCCCGGTAGGGGTCCTGGTCGCGGAGGCAGCGCAAGGTCGCCAGCCCTGCGGTCATGGCGAGGGGGTTTCCCGACAGGGTCCCTGCCTGGTACACCGGGCCGGCCGGGGCCAGCGCGTCCATGATGTCGGCCCTGCCCCCGAAGGCGCCGACCGGCAGGCCGCCCCCGATGACCTTGGAAAAGGTGCACAGGTCGGGCGTGACGCCGAAGCGTTCCTGGGCCCCTCCCAGGCCGACGCGGAACCCGGTCATCACCTCGTCGAAGATCAGCAGGATGCCGTGCTCGCTGCACAAACCCCGCACCCCTTGCAGAAAACCGGGATGCGGCAGCACCAGTCCCATGTTGCCCGGCACCGGCTCGAGGATCACCGCGGCGACGTTGCCGGGCCCGACGCTTGCGATCGACCGCCCCAGCAGGTCGAGGTCGTTGAACTCGATGCTGGCGGTGAGGCGGGCGACATCGGCGGGGACTCCGGGGCTGCCGGCGATGCCGAAGGTGGCGACGCCGCTGCCGGCGTCGACCAGCAGGCTGTCGGAGTGGCCGTGGTAGCAGCCGTTGAACTTCAGCACCACGTCGCGGCCGGTGAACCCCCGGGCCAGGCGGACCGCGGTCATGCAGGCCTCGGTGCCGGAGTTGACCATGCGCACCTTCTCCACCGACGGCACGACCTCGGCGACCAGGGCGGCCATCTCCACCTCGATGTCGGTCGGGGCGCCGAAGCTGGTGCCGCGGCCGAGCACCCCGGCCAGCGCCTCGATCACGGCCGGCGGGCGGTGCCCGAGAATCATCGGCCCCCAGGAGCCGACGTAGTCGATGTAGCGCCTGCCGTCGGCGTCGACGACGTAGGGGCCGTCCGCCTCGCGGATGAAGAGGGGGTCCCCGCCGACCGCCTTGAAGGCCCGCACCGGGCTGTTGACGCCGCCCGGGATGAACTTCGTCGCGCGTGCGTACAGCGCCCTGGAGTTGTCGTTCACTTTCCCTCCGCCTTGAAAGCGCCCACCGGGCTGTTGACGCCGCCGGGAATGAGCTGGGTCGCCCGTTCGCACAGCGCCCTGGAATTGTCGTTCACTGCCGCTCCGATCTGGGGAATGATGCTTCTGATGCGATGGATCTAATGGTGGGCGATGCCGCGCCGCTGGAAGTAGCGCTGGTGGTACTCCTCGGCGCGGTAGAAGGGACCTGCCGCGGTCACCTCGGTGACGATGGGGCGGCCGTGCCGGCCGGATGCCTCCCGTTCCTCCTTGACCCGCACCGCCGCGTCCCGCTGCTCCGCGGTGTGGTAGTAGATGGCGGAGCGGTACTGCGAGCCGAAGTCCGGCCCCTGCCTGTTCAGGGTGGTGGGATCGTGGATGTCGAAGAAGATCTCGACGAGCCGCTCGTAGGAGACCTTCTCGGGATCGAAGTCGATCTCGACCACCTCGGCATGGCCGGTGGTGTCGCTGCACACCTGCCGGTAGGTCGGGTTGTCGGTGCGGCCACCGGAATAGCCGGAGGCGACGTCGACGACCCCGGGAACCTCGAGGAAGGCGGCCTCCACCCCCCAGAAACAGCCGGCACCGAACATCGCTTTTTCAGTCATTTCGAATCCCCTGCCGCTATGGCGGAACGAGCTACGGGCGCTTCCCGGTCCGCGGTTTGAGCCCGGCGCTGCTGGGCAGGTATCGGCCGGCCAGTCCGCGCCGCGGCCATGTGGGGAACTTTGGCCGCGAGCCGCGAAAAATCAACCCCGGCCAGGGCCTGTTGCGGGCCGCGGAAGTTCACGCGGCGTCGCTCATGTAGAAAGGTGATGGCACCGTAGGGTAGGCCCGGTATACGTGGCCGAAAACGCCGTCCACCCTCACCTGCACATCGTCATCCGTGTAGCTGTCGGGCGGCAGCCCGGTTACGTCGCTCCACAGGAAGTCCTGGATCTCTCCCTTGACCGCGGCCCGGGTCGCCTCCTTTTCGCGCCATTGTTCGACGCGGAGCTTCCCCTCTTTCAACGTTCGCAGCAGCTCAATGGAGACCATTTTGATGCGGTTGATGTCACGCGCCCCGAGATCCGGTTTCTGCAGAAGATCGTAGATCGCCAGCGATTCCTCGTTCAATCCCATGTTCAAGGCCCGCTTTTCCTCCTCATCCAGCTCCTTCACGAGGTTGAGCAATGCCTCGAAGGTATGCTCGATGGTCACCCGCTCCTTCTCCCGGTTGTACTCTCTGACTATCTCCTCGAAATGTCTTTGGAAGTCGGTCCGTAGCGGGTTGCGGGCCAAAAGGCGCCGGAGCCTCTCCTCCACTGCCTCCTTGAGGGACTGCACTGTCGTCCGCTTGGCGGGGCTGCCCTCGAACTCCCGCTTGAGCCGGTCGAAGTCGATCCGGCTGATGTCCAACGGATCCCGATGACTATCCCTAGTGCGTTCCTGCCGCAGGTCGATGGCCTCGTCCACCACTCCGTGCAGGGCGCGGATGATGTCGGTGATGTCGGCCTGCTCGCGGTCCTGCTGGAGGCTCCGGTAGACGGCGTCGATGGCGGCGCGATCCCCCCGGTAGGCGTTGACGCCCCGCAGGTTGATGCAGGCCTTGAACTTCCTGAAAACCTCGCGGCAGATCACTTCGAAGCGCTTGCGGGTCTCGTCGTTCTCGTTGGCCGCTTCCTTGCAGGCCACGATGGCGGCGTTGCGCTCGAAGCCGGTCTTATGGATGACATCGTCGAGCGGCGCACGGCGTTCTTCGAGGAAAGCGCGCACCATGGCAATCGCTTCGGCGAGGCCAGCGAGCAGCTCCTTTCCCGGTTGCACAGGATCAATCTCTTGACCGGGACCGCCACCACCTCCTCCTCCGTCGGCGGTACCGGCAAAGGTCGCCAGGGCCTTGCGCAGGTGCCTGAGGATGCCGCAGTAGTCGACGATCAGGCCGTTGTTCTTGCCCTCGTTGACCCGGTTTGCGCGGGCGATGGCCTGCATAAGGGTGTGGGCTTTGAGCGGTTTGTCGAGGTAGAGCGTGGAAAGGCTCGGCACGTCGAAACCGGTCAGCCACATGGCGCAAACGATGGCGATGCGAAACGGATGCTCCTCCGCCTTGAAGGCTTCGTCGACCGCCATCCGCTGCTTGCGGCGGAACTGCGGCTTGCGGCGCATCGACTCGGGCAGTTCCATACCATTCTTGATGAGCTTCCGGTGCGGGGTGATGTCCAGCTCCCACTTGCGGAACTTCGCCACCTCCCCCTGATCCTCGCTCACCACCACGGCCATGCGGGTCTCCCGCGTCCACTCGATCTGCCGCTGGAGATAAATCTCCTCCTGCTCGTCGTCAGTCCACTTCTTCTCCTCCTCCAGTTCCTCGATGCGCTCGTTCCAATAGCGCTCGATCAGCCCATGCATGCGCACGCAGGTGATCTTGTCGATACAGACCAGGATCGCCTTTCCGGTCTCCCAGGCCGCGGAATAGTGCTGCACGAAGTCCCGCGCTACCTGGTCGAGACGCCTGCCCGCGGTGACGACGTGATAGTCCCGCTTCAGGTCTTGCTCCAGGCGCTGCTCCACGTCGACGTCCTCGATGTCGAACTCATCCAGCTTGTCGGCGATGCGCTCGTTCAGGTCGCCGATGGCAACGCCCAGCTTGTCGCCGCGGGCGTCGTAGTAGAGCGGCACCGTGGCCTCGTCCTCCACCGCGCGCTGGAAGTCGTAGGTCGAGACGTACTCGCCGAAGACGCGACGGGTGATCTCATCTTCGGTGAACAGCGGCGTGCCCGTAAAGCCGATGTAGCCGGCGTTTGGCAGGGCGTTGCGCATGTTGAGCGCCAGGGTGCCGTACTGGGTGCGGTGCGCCTCGTCGCTGATGACTATGATGTCCCCGCGCATCGTGTAGCCGGCGCCCGGGTCCAGGTTGAACTTCTGGATCAGCGAGAAGACGTGGGACTTGTGCTCGGCCATCAACCGGCCGAGGTGCTTTCCGTCCGCGGCCCGGCAGGGGTCGCGATCGTGATCCACCACGCCGCAGCCGGCGAAGGTCTTGTAGATCTGGCGGTCGAGATCGTCCCGGTCGGTCAGCACCAGGAAGGTGAAGTTGCCCCCCAGCTTGCGATGAACCTTGCGGGTGAACATCACCATCGAGTAGCTCTTGCCCGCTCCCTGGGTATGCCAGAAGACGCCGAGCCGGCCCTGCCGCTTCTCGCGGTCGCGCACCGCCTCGACGGCCCGGTTCACGCCGAGGAACTGGTGGTTGCGGGCCAGAATCTTCCGCGTCTCTCCCGTCGAATCGTCGAAGAGGATGAAGTTCTCCACCAAGTCCATGAAGTTGCGCTTGTCGCAGACCCCCTTGAGCAGCGTCTCCATGTCGACCACACCCGGCTCCTCCTCGGCCAGGCGCTTCCACTCGTAGAAGTGTTCCCAGCGGCTGGTGATGGAGCCGATGTTCGCCTTCTCGCCGTTGGCGAACATCACCACTGCGTTGTGGTGGAAGAGGTGGGGAATGGTGTCGCGGTAGTCGGAGTAGTTCCCCTCGAAGGCGGCCTTGAGGTCGCGGTGGATGTTCTTGCACTCGATGAACAGCAACGGCAGGCCGTTGACGAAGCCGACGATGTCGGCGCGGCGGCGGTAGAGATCCCCCTGCACCCACAGCTCGCGCACGCACAGGAAATGATTGTTGGCCGGCTCGGCGAAGTCGAACAGCCGCAGGAGGCGTGTCTTCCGCTTGCCCCGGTCGTTGGTGAAGACCACCTGCAGGCCGTCCCGTACCAGCTTGTACTTCTCACGGTTGGCGGCGACGAGGGTCTGGGAGGCGGAGACAGCGGTGATCTGCCGCACCGCGTCGTCGTATGCGGATGCGGGCAGGCCCGGATTCAGCTCCGCGAGGTTCGCGCGAAGCGTCCGCTCCAGCACTACCTCGCGGCCGGAGGCGCGGCCGAGCAGGCTGCCGGGACCGGAGTCCTCGTGGTTGTAGGCGTAGATTGACTCCCAGCCCAGGCGTTGCTCCAGGTAGTTGGCGGTGGTCTGCTGGACGAGGCTGTCCTCGGTATAGGGAGTCGGGGTCATAGCCCTATGCTTGGGGGATCCAAGGATCAAATGCCGTTATATGTCGTATTCCAAAAGGACGTAACGAGGCCTTGCTGTTCCTACCTGTTTGGAATCCACGCGGATCTTCAAGGATCTGTTGAGAAACTGATCAATTTCCGCAGCATCTTCGATAGCGCGATCGATCCGGCCCGAGATCAATTCTCCTGTTTCATCTTCCAGAAATTCGAACGTACGACGGAAGGGCAATACCCCAATAATGCGCCCTGTGATTTCCCGCACTTCTTCATGAATGTTCTCCGGACTCAGGCGGCTTTCGCTTCGTCGGACCTGGCCAACGTCCACAAACCGGAAAACATCGTCGTTGAATTCAACCGTGCACACCGCGTCTTGATCCGCCATCGTTTCCAAGAACCCACGCAGCGCCTCAAGCGCTCGCGGGTCGGCTTCGGAAACGGCATTCGCCAATACTTCGTCTGCTCCAACCGTAGCCTCAAGAATTGTCATTGTTTGGACAATTGCGGACTCGACCGGAGAAGATTCGGGAAAGAGGTCATACCTGGCCTCTTCCAGCTCGAAACCGAACGATCCTGATGCCGTGCCGGTAATCAGCAGGCGGTACTCCTCACGGTTGGGTATCGCACCACGCGACCCGAGCGGTGCATGTTGGCTGGCGCCCATGGTGGCAACCATATTCGTAAATGCCTGAACGGCCTCCGCCCCGAAATCCGCGAAAATCCCATGGGATCCTGCGATGGGTTTTCCGCGAAAGGTCAGACACACCCGGGTGGGGTTTCTGGAGGGCTCCGGACGCGAAGCGAGTGCTTCATCCACCTCCTTCTTCCGGAATTCCAGACCGGTTCGTTCGATCACATTTTCCGGGGGTAGCCGCTCGAGCAAATCATCCAGGGTGGTCCGTTCCGCCTGGAGTTGGTGGTACTCGCGTATGTTCACGGGTCACCTCCTTGTTTTCTCATTTCATCAAGGTTGACCCTGGCCTCCTGATCTTCAGATGGGAAAAGGTCAATCTGGAGATACCCTTTCCATTGACCATTGCGTCTATGAGACCAGAGACTGTAAATCTACCCTTCACTTTACATCTCGAACTGAAAGCCAAGAAGACTGCCGGAGGGATTCTTGTCAGTAAGCGTCAGTCTGACATATTTATCGAAGTAAAATCCGGGACTGAAGTCATCTCGCGGAACCATATCAGAATTAAGTGTGCAAATATATTGTGTATCGGTTGCCTCGGACACTTCACATGCGCGCTCAAGCGCAAGGGCCCGCTGCCTAGAGTCAACGCCATCGTAAAGACCACTGTCATGAATCAGAAAATCAATTGGATTGTTCCGTATCGGCGTGAGCTGCACGAGCATCAAATCGAAGCAAAATATTTTCATCTTATTGACGCCTTCACTGCCGCTCCTGTTTATCTCGACATCGTATTTGAAACCGGCTCTACCGATGTCAATCACCAAGTGTCCAGGTGTTTGGTATAAAGCTTGAGAATTGTCGTTGAAGAAACGTACTGGAGTGTTCCAAACGTCTCGGCGTTGCTCGTGATCCCGCTCGGTAATCTGAGCTAGTTCGGTCTTCTCAACTAGAACCTTACGCTTCTGCGCCGTCAAATTCCTAATTTCTGAAATTCGCGTACGTGTACTTTCCAGTCTTTCTCGCGTACCTGCATGGCGCTCTTGTAGCTTGGTCAGCTCTTGTAGAGCACCATGTGTTCTTAGGATTTCCAGCGAAGTAGCCCTGGTGTCGGTCCATTTTCTGATGTCATTGTTTCTATTCTCAATTTGTCGTTCCAAGCGTACGATTTCCATCTCAAGGAAAGCTCGCCTGTTCTCCACGATCTTAGAATGAAATTCCTTCGCTTCCGTTAGAGTGCGACGAGTCGCTTCAAAAAAAACAACGCCTGCCTCCTTATACAGTTCATCGATTGCGGTATCCGATGGGGGCTTTTCCGCTGCAACAGATTCCCTATAGCGTGCCAATCGTCTGCGACCAACGACGTTATCATTAGTTAAGTTGTGAATGATCGCTGTGGCCCGGTCCGCTTCTTGCTGAATAGACTCATATTGAGGGTGAACCTTGAAATTTTGTAGTGCATGGGACTCCTGCTCTAATTGACTTTCCAACTGAACACGCTCAGCCTCCAATTCGCCAACCGAACCCCGTGCATATTCCGTGACACCAGACTTGATTGCTTGACTAAATGCCTTCACGCCTTTCTCCTGGTCCTTAAGCTCCTGCCATCTCGCCGCGTTCTCCCAGTTCAAGCCAAGAAGAAATCCGACATGGAGCTGAACGTTCCACGGTTGCTGCTGTCGCGTATTTCGGAAGGGATCATCATAAGCGTCATTCCCCAATCTTATAAAATAAGAAAGCAGACTCCGAAAAGACGGCGTGTAACTATGGGGTTCGTCAGATGGCGATAACCCAAATAGTGCCCTCCCCAAGAGTGCCCTCCATTGATCCAATTTTAATCTGATTGGTTTCTTTCCAAACATATCCTCACAATCAGGTTGATCAATCCAACCAGTCGTCGTGCCATCTATGACAAAAATATTAGATCTAGCAACGGCGCGAGTTACTTTCACACGGTTACCCGCGAGTGTAATCTCCAAGGTGAACTCCCAATCCCGTAGTGGCTCTATTGAAAGCCCTTGACCTTTTTGAACGTTGGAGCCTAGGCAGAAGTGGATAATTTCAATTAGTGTAGACTTACCAAGACCATTTCGTGTGTCTTTTTGTGTCGAAGTTTCAGTGCGATCTGCTAAGATCACGTTCAAGCCCGACGTGAATTCGACGGGATTGAATGAGGAGTGGTTAGCGGTAATACTATGGATCATTTTTTCACCTTTACGATCAGGCCATTTTCCAAGGCTACAGCTCCGGCGATGTGAAGCATGTCAAGCGCTAGTACAAACCGTTCAAACGTACCTATCGCATCTTCCTCGCGGACGGTCTCCCAAAGGCTGGTTACGGTCTGGGGCCTACCAATCTTCTTTAGTAGAATAGCACCGACGCCGATCAGTGATTGGTCTTGGGAAATGTGCTTCGACGGAAGAATCATTTCTCAAACACCTCACAAGTCTCAAATAGGTAAATCATCACTGCCTTCCCAGCAGACCTCTTTGTTTCCTCTGTGAAGCCTCTTTGTGCAAATCGACACATCAAGTCGAAAAGATCATCCCCTGAATGCCCCTCTTTCTTCAGTCGGTAGTACTCCTCAAGAAATCCTGACTTCAGACGTTCTGGAAAATTATGATCTTCCTGTGCTGTATTTTCAATAAATGCTCGAACCTCCCGCGAAACACTGAGGCCCATTGTGATGATATTTCGAGAGGCGTTTCCTAATTCGTTCTTCTTTAGTTTGTCTTCGGGTGCAATTACCGTGAAGTCACTATCCGGTTGTTGAGGAATAAGTTGCATGATCCATAGAGTGGCTTCTTCTAGTTCAGGGAAGCCGACATCTGCGAATGCCTCAGCCATTGCCTCGCTAACCCTTAGCTCATGCTCGGCTTTGATCTCCTGGAGACGTTCCACAGGATAGTCTGGTTCTCCCTGTGGAATAGCGTCTATTCTTCTGTGGCAGTTCGCACATAAATAAATCAGGTTGTGGTAGCCGTTCCTCTCCTCTTCAGTCATATTTGGATCGTAGCGAGCGGACCGATGGCCCCGTACTCTACCGCTATGTTCTCCGGCGATATGTGCGTACTCTCCCACATTGCTAGGAATGCCGCCTTCGCCCGTTGGCGATAATTGCTGCCCACAACCGGGAAGGGCGCATCTGTCCCCGCTTCGATAAGCTAGGCGAAGTTTGGTTGGGTAGGATACGCTCATACCGCCACCTTTCTACTCATCAAACGCGGCAGAAGCAGGTCTCGGGCTTGCACCAGTAGTTTGTTTTGTTCGACCAAGACCTTTTGATGAAAATTGTCTGCCACTACTGATTCTTCAAACATATTCACGACGATATTCTTTGGAGCCAACAACGGCAACCTTTTCAAGTCCTTTGGGTAAACGTGAGGCTGTGCTGCGCCCTTCTGGAATCCCAAGATCTCCCTCTGTTTCGACTTGAGGAGTAAGTAAAGGTAATACAGACGATCCGTTGATGTAGTACTGATATAAGAGCAGTCAGATGCCCAAATGTCCTCGTAGTAGAGGTTCACGTATCCGGCGTTGGCTCCAGATGCACTAATAGTGATGGCTGGTCCAACCGCATTGGCCGTATCGTGATAATAGGCTGGAGATAAGCCCCCAGCAACAACGGGCACAGAGCCATCCTTAGCTGAATTTTTGGTAATGTTCCTTCCCTTTGTCACCTCTACTAAATCGCCCAACGTCTTCCTCTCCCATCCCTCCGGCACACCGTCCTTGATCTTGACGTTCTCATTTCCAGGGAAGCGAAGATGGACAAACCACTCCTTGTAGAGCAGTCGCGCAGCGTGCTCCAGCAACTGAATCCGGCGCCGGTTCTTCTCCATCAAGTCGTCGTAGGCTGACAGGAGGTCGGCAATACGGAGTTGTTCCGCCACGTCTGGAATGGGGAATTGGAGTGACAGGAGCTTGGTTTGGCTAAGGTTGTCCTGCGTGGCGCCTTGAGTGAACTGCTTGATTCGTTTCTGAATCGTCGCATCAAACAGGTATTTGAGAAAACGGGCATCGGCTTTCTCATTGTCGGGGATGAAGCCGATAACGCTGTCTGGAAAGCAGGCATCAATGGCGAGAATCGCCGTGTCCGCAATATTTGCGGCAATCGTTATGCATAGTGTTCCCGCTTTCCAGAGACGACTCTGGGCAAGTCCGGCCTCCGTGTAGGTCTGCGAGTAACTATTTACATAGAGACTTGCGTGTTTTATATCCCCTGTCTGGATGAAAGGGTAAGGGCCGCCGTAAAGGTGGGCGGCATCCCTTGGCCTGTGCCGAGACCTGCCCCGGCTAACGTAGCCAAGTTCATCAAGAGTTCGAGGTGTCCATTTCATCGATCAAACTCCGTTGGACCCCATAGGATGCGTACGGTCATCAATATGACCCCTCGCACACATCCATCAACTGTAAATGCGCTCTTTCCAAGGTCGTTTCGACAGATGGTGAGAAAGTCCCCGCAGTAGCTGTCCCTCATGTCTGATCCCCCGGCACCGCAAACGGGTTGATCTCCAGCATGAATACGATAAAGGCCGAACTCTTCCGCCGAGCTCTCCCGGTCGGCGGAAGAGTTCGCGCTCTGGTGGGCGGTTGATACACCGAACCCGCAGGTCCTGCGCAACGCCGGAAGCCTTCGCCCCGCCCTATGCCCTCCCCGATCCGATCCACCAGGGACCGTATCTGGGGGGTGATCCGGTATTGGGGTGCCTCGTTCAATTGTGCAACAGCCTGTTTCTTATGGCGGCAGTGCCAGTGTGCCGCGCCGAAACCCCCCGGCCGCAGATTGGTTCGCTTCTTCATACCCCCAGCTCCTCGAAGTTCTTTCTGATCTTCTCCGCCAGCACCACTGCCTCGGCGTTGAGGTCCTCCAGCTCAAGGTGGATCTCTCGAAGTGCTTCCTTGAAGTCGAACCCTTCCTCCTCCTCCTCGGGGGCGACGCCGACGTAGCGGCCCGGAGTCAGGCTCCAGTCGTTGGCCTCGATCTCGGCGCGGTCCACCAGCTTGACCAGCCCTTCCACGTCGCGCAACTCTCCCTCGGGGAAGCGCTCCGTGAGCCAGCGCGCCTGCCGGTGGAAGTAGTGCACCTGTTCGAGCTGCTCGATGGCCTGCCGGCGGGCATCGTCGACCGCTTTCCTGGCCCGGGTAATACCGCGGCCGTTCCAGGCGTCGCTCGCCTTCGCGTCCTCCTCCTGCTCGCAGGTCTCGATCAGGCGGTTGGCGAGCTTGTAGAGCTGGTCGGACTGCCCGGCGAGGTCGCGGCTGCTCTCAGCCAGCCGGTGCGAACCGCTCCACCAGCTTGTTCAATCCGGCGCTGGTGCCGGGAGCCCGCTCCCACTGTTCCTGCGCCTTGGCGGCCCGAGCCTGGAACCTCCTGAGGATGCCTCCGAACTGCTTCTGCTCCTTCGCCAGCTCGGCGAAGATTTCGGCGTGCGGGCCGATCCTCGGCCGGGTCTTCAGGAACGGGGACAGGTCCTCCCGGAGCGCGGCGACGGCTTCCATGAACTCCGGCAGCGGCCGGCAGGTCCTGCCGTTTACGCTCATCCCTTCGTAACAGGCCCTTCCATTCTCGGCAACGTCCCACAGGTACTGGGAGACGAGATCGAGATAGCGCTCCGTTTCGCCCCGGTAGAGCCAGACGATGGCCAGCAGGTTCTGCTCCTGCTCGGGGCTGAAGTCGTAGATCTTGCGGGTGACCTTTCGATAGACATCGCGGGCGTCGATCATCAGCACCTTGTCGCGAAACTCCCCGGGCTTGTTGCGGTTGAGGAACCACAACTCGCAGGGCACGGTGCGGGTGTAGAAGAAGTTGGAGCGCACCGCGATCATCACGTCGACGTCGCCGGACTCGATCAGCTTCCGCCGCACCTGCGCCTCGGTCCCGCCGGCGCTGGATGCCTGCGACGACATGACGAAGCCGGCCCGCCCCTTCTCGTTCAGGTAGCTGTAGAAGTAGCTGATCCAGACGTAGTTGCCGTTCGAGACCTTCTCCTTCTTGTTGACTCCCGGCAGGCCGAACGGCAGGCGCGGGTCGGTCTCCACCTTGTCGGCGTCGATCTCGTCGACGTTGAAGGGAGGATTGGCCATCACGTAGTCGGCCTTTCCCACCATTTGATGCGGATCCTCGTAGTAGGTGATCGCCTGCCGGATGTCCCCCTCGAGGCCGTGGACGGCGAGGTTCATCCGGGCGATGCGGATGGTGGTGGCGTTCTTCTCCAGGCCGCGGAAGGTAAGCCGCTCGGCAGGGCTGCTGCCGTGCTCCTCCACGGTGCGGGCGCTCTGCACGAACATGCCGCCGGAACCGCAGGCCGGGTCGAGCACGGTGCCGCGGTCGGGGTCGAGCACATGAGCGATCAGCGAGACCAGCGACACGGGGGTGAAGAACTCGCCGTCGTCGTGGGCTTTCAAATCCGCAAACTTGGTCAGGAAATACTCGTAGATGCGTCCGAAAACGTCGCCCGAGACCTGCTTCAGCTGGTCGGGGTTGAGCGTGCGCAGGAGCTGGCCGAGCACGTCGTTGTCCAGCTCCTGGTACTCGGCCTTGGGAAGGGCGCCGCGCAGGCTGTGGTAATCCTCCTCGATGGAGTCCATCGCCGCGATGACGGCCTTGGCGCGGTCCTCTCCGTCCGGCAGGCCAACCAGATTGTCGAATTGGGCCTCGGGGCGCAGGAAGATGGCGCTCTGCCGGGAATAGTCCTCCTTGGTCGGCGCCCGTTTCCTGCCGCCCCGGGTCGGCAGGCTGGCTTCGACTTTGTCCTTGACCGCCAGGTAGCGGCTGTAGGCGTGGCGCAGAAACACCAGGCCCATGACCGGCAGGAAGTACTCGTTGCTGGCGTATGGGGAGTTTGCCCGCAGCGTGTCCGCCGCTTCCCAGAGGCGCTTCTCGATGGCGTCGATATGTTCGAGTTGGGACATGAGTGTTGTCAGGGGGAGAGGCTCACTTGGCTGGCTCTTCGAGCGCCGATCTCCCGGCTGGCGTAATCCGGTACTTCTGAAGCCTGCTGCCCGGCTTGTCCGGGACCGTGTACGCAATACGCCTGTCACGCACCAGGTTGCGGATCACTCTGTTGAGGCCGGCCGACACGGATTGGTGTCCCAAACCATCAGCTATGGCGGATCTCGAAAGAGGTTCTTCGATCAGCAGCGCCAGGACGCGCAGTTCCAGTGACTCTGGCCCTGACTCTGGCCCTGACTCTGGCCCTGACTCTGGCCCTGACTCTGGCCCTGACTCTGGCCCTGACTCTGGCCCTGCATGGACTCGGTCCCTGACATGCGCCGTGACTTGCTCACCGATTTGTGCGGACGGCCTTTGAAAGGTCATGGTCACCCAGTGCTCGGATACCTCGATCACCGGTTCCGCCACCCCGTAGTCGCGGCACTCCTGTCGAATGCGCCTGATTCCGCTGCCGATCTGCTCCACCATCCCCATGCGGTGAAACATCCCGAACAGCAACCGGTTCCGCGGCACGCTCTTGACGCCCAGATCCTCTTCGCGCATTCCTGCGGGCAACCCGCCCGGCGTCACGATTTCCAACCGGTCGTGGAACACGTACATCTGCACGTTGGCGGTAGATCGATAGTCCCGGTGCGCGATGGCGTTCACCAATACTTCGCGAATCGCGTCCTCGGGCAGCTCCAGACGCTCATCCCTGCCGCGAACGTGCGGCATCAGCGCCGTGTTCAGTTTGGCCTGTGCGTAGGCCACACAATCCTCGTAGATCGAGTAGAGATCGCCGGTGAAGTTCTTGAGATCGAGAATGTGCGTCTTGGTCACCCCCCGCAGCAGGGCGCAGGTCACCCCTGCCTGCAAGCTGTACCGGGTGATATCGTCCGCCAGCAGCCACGCTCCGGCGTGGGTCATCTTTCCATCAACGACAAGATGCAGGTTTTCCAGCGCCGTCAGCGGCTCCATGCCGTCAGGAATTCGAGCCCGCCCGGCGAATCGAGACCACGCTTCCGGCGTCAGATCGCGTTGGAGATCGAAGCGCTGGCAAGGCGTCTCGTCGAAGCGAATGAGTCCTTCCTTGTAGAAGAACTCCCGGATTTCGTCGCGGGACATCTGCTGAGAATTGGCCCCTTCGCGGATGTAGAACCTTCCGCCGAAGGAATAGGGCTTCCCGTGCTGTTCGGGCACGGTCACGCAGAGCACGTCGCCGGCGGATTCCACTTCGACCGCAATCGGTGGCTCCGCCGAACGCGCGGTAGACTGGACCTGCGATTTCAGCTTGTTGTGGTTCCCAATGCCTACGGTCTCCCCTTCGTTCGTCACGCCGAGCAGAATTACGCCGCCCGTGGAATTCGCGAAGGCGCAGATTTCGGTGCCCAGGTCGGAGGGGAAAGAGCGCTTGAACTCCGTTGTGAAGCCTTCGCCGAGGGTGATCAGGCTGAGGAGGGTTTCATTCATAACGGGTACTCATCTGTCCAACGCCGCCAACAGGTCCCTGTCTCTTGCCGTCACTCGGTACTTCAGCTGCTGTCCGGGACGGTAATCTCCAGCAGAGCTCCCGGCAAAGTTCACATCCCCGCTCAGGTCTGCTCCGTAACGGCAAGCCGGATGATTTCCAGCATGAATACGATGAAGGGCGTGCTCTCCCCCGCGGCCGAGCTCTCGCGGATGGCGGCATAGTAAGCGCTCTGACGGGCGTGAACGAGGCTCTCCACCGGAAGATGAGCGAACAGGTCCCGCCAGCGCGTCAGGATCAGCGTCTGCCATAGCCGACCCATGCGGCCGTTGCCGTCCTCGAAGGGATGGATGAACTCGAACTCGTAATGAGAAAGACCGAACTGGAAATCAGCGGATGCTCTCCGGCACTTCCCACCCACTCCAGCAGCCTCCCCATCTGCTCCGGCACCCGCGCCGGCGGCGGGCCGACGTGATGGACCCCTCCAGGTCCTCCGACCATAACCCCGCCGCGGCGGTAACTCCCCGGCCTGTCCAGCAGGCCGGCCATCAGGATGCGGTGCGCCTCAAGGAGGTCGGCCTCGTTTGCCGGATCCCACGCCTCGTACACGTCGCACGCCTTGATGGCGTTGCGAGCTTCCCGGATTTCCCGCAGGGGTCCGGCAACCGGTTTGCCATCCAGCAGCGTTGATATCTGTCCCTCGGTCAGGGTGTTCCCCTCGATCGCCAGCGATCCCTGTATCGTGCGGATGCGGTTGATACGCCGCAGCCGCAGATCCTGCGCGACGCCGGAAGCCTCCGCCCACCCGATGCCCTCGCCGATCCGCTCCACCAGGGACAGGATCTCGGGGGTGATCCGGTATGGGGGCGCCTCGTTCAATTGTGCTGCAACCTGTTGCACTATTTCTCCGGATGCTCGCCGTACATCTCGGGATCCGGCTCGATTTCTACGACCTTGCCTTTTTCCATAACCACAACCAAGTGTGACATTCGGCTCCGCGGGGTAATGCTCCCATGCAAAGGTCGTCCGGCGATGGTGATGGTATTCCGGTCCGGGTGCATCGCCTCATAGCCCCAGCTCCTGGAACTTCATCCTGATCCTCTTCGCCGGCACCGTGCAGGAATGGGTCAATCCGGCTTTCTGTCCAACTCCGCCAACAGGTCCCTGCCCCGTGCCGTCACCCGGTACTTCTGCTTGCTGCTTCGGGGCTTGTCGGGGACGGTCATCTCCAGCAACCCCTCCTCCAGCAGGGGCCTGAGCACTTGGTTCCTGAACTTGGTGCGATCTTTTTTCCCCGCCAGTACCATCAACTCCGTAATTGCCTGCTCGTTCAAGGAGTTACGGAGAATTCCAACTTGGTGCCTACTTAGTGCTTGCTTGGTTCCGATCTGGTCCTCCACTTGTAAGGTCGAATCCCCGGGAGGGTTCCCCGAATATTGTAACGTATTGTCAGATATGGCGTTGTCGACCTGGTCCCCACTTGCCCCCGACTTGCTCCCGACGTCTGCGACCGGGCGCCTGAAGGTTGTGGTAACCCAGTGCTCGGACACCTCGATCACCGGCTCCGCCACCCCGTGCTCTCGACATTGCTCCCGAATGCGCCGAATGCCGGAACCGATCTGCTCCACCACATCCATTCGGTACAACATGCCGAACAGCAGCGGATTGCGGGGGACGCTCTTGGTGCCCAGATCCGCTTCCCCCATCCCTTCGGGCAACCCGCCTGGACTGACGATTTCGATCCGATCCTTGAAGACGTAAATCCGGACGTTTGCGGTCGAGCGGTAGTCGCGGTGTGCAACGGCATTCACCACCGCTTCCCGAAGGGCTTCTTCGGGCAATTCCGGCCGTTCCTCCCGCCTCACGTGCCTGATGATGAATTCGACATTGATTTTGGTGAGAATCCAGGCCACTACCTCGTCAATCATCGCCGGGATGTCGCTGTGGAAGTTCCGCCGGTCGAGAATCCTGACCTTCTCGGTGCCCATGAACAGGGCACAGGACACGTGGGCACTGGTCGTGAACGTCCGAATGTCTCGTGCAACAAGCCATGCCCCGGCGTGGGTCATGCGGTCTTGCGCGTCGATCAGGCCGAGGTTTCGGAGGGCCACTCTACCCTATCCATCGCCTCCGGGATCTTGGCGCGTCCGCTGAACCGCGCCCAGGTCCCGTCATCAAGGTCGTTCTCCATGGAAAAATGCTCACAGGGCTGCTTGTCGAAATGGCCACAGGCGAGGAGGTCGGAGAAGGATGGGGGGTTCATATCGTCATTTGCCACTCGTCAGGCAAAGGAGAAGCAGGTCCACAGGTCCTGCGCGACCCCGGAAGCATAGTGCCCGCCCGATTCCCTCGCCGATCCGCTCCACCAAGGACAGTATCTCCGGGGTGAACAGGTATGGAGGCGCCTATTTCAATTGTTCAACGCCCTGTTGCACTATTTCTCCCGATGCTCGCAGTACATCTCGGGATCCGGCTCAATTTCAACGACCTTGCCATCTCGCATAACGACCACCCCGGTCTGGTGCTGGTGTGCGATCCTATGTGCGCGTCTGGCGGCACGATGTAGCGCGTTAAGGACATCCTGCGTTTCCTTGTCGCCATGTTGCGAGACAGGGACTTCTCGGGTTCGTTCAGTCACCGGGTTTTCTCCCTTATCAATCAATGTGGGAATAAGGCCACTGTTGTCGAACCACTGCCAATAATTGACGATATGGCGGTGCCTATTCTTAAAGTTCTTGAAACCGGTCGCAAAGCGCCGGCGAATGACGTCCGGCGGGACATTGTGGCCGCCTTGCCTGACGCGCAATTCAACCCGCTTGATCGCTTCTTCCGGCGTTGCCAGCGCCAGAAATATCAGCTTCACCGTATAACCGTCACCGCGCCAGCGCGGGATCATTCTGGCATAGCCAAGACCGGACAAGGTGGTTTCAAAGGCAAAACTTCTACGCTGCTGCACATGGTTGCCGATTTCCTCCAACATCAACCGGGCGGCCCGAAAAAAGGCGACCTCCGGCTGAAAAGGGGACAGGCCCGTTGCGATCAAATCCGCGTTGACGAAGGTGGGACATTCGGCCTCGCGAGGTAAATGCTCCCGTGCGAAGGTCGTTTTTCCGGCGCCGTTGGGTCCGGCGATGATGATGATCTTCCGGTCCGAGTTCATCGGCTCATATCCCCAACTCCTTAGAAGTTCTCAACAAAACCGGTCCGCCTGCCGAGGTTTTTCCTTAAATATACCGGATAGGCGCTACCGGACCGCACCTGCGAAGGCCCCCTTGGCACCTCCCCCGGAACAACCTCCCGAAGACGAACCACTGCCCGGTGACCCCGCGCCGCGAACGCCCAGGGCCCCCCTTCCGGACGCCGGCTCGCTCCGGCGCATGGGGCTGCGCCTGTTCCTGGTATCGCTCGGCCTCTTCTTCGCCGCCTCGCTGCTGGTGTTCATCCTGACCGACCTGTCGCGGCCCCCCGAGTACCCGCCGGTCAGCAAGCCGCCGCCGCTGGCGATGTGGCTGTCGACCGCGCTGCTGCTGCTCGCGGGAATGGCTGTCGAGAGGGCGGCCTGGAACGCGCGCCGGGGCCTTGTCGACGAGGTGCGGCGCTGGGTGAAGGTCACCTTCCTGGCCAGCATCGCCTTCGTCGCGGTGCAGTCGCACGCGATCCTGCGCCTCTTCCACGAGCACGAGCTCTCCCTGCGCACTCCGCATCTCGGCATGGAGGGGGTGACCTTCTGCCTGATCGCCATCCACGCCGCCCACGTGGTCGGCGGCCTGGTGCCGCTGGGCGCTCTCGCCTGGCGCGCCACGTACGGGCGCCTCGGGCTGGAGCACCTGCCCAGCGTGCGCGGCTGCGCCGCCTACTGGCATTTTCTCGAAGCGGTCTGGGTCGCGATGTTCGCGACCTTCCTGATCACGTCCTGATCACGTCCTGAGCGCGGGAAATTCCGCGAATAAGTCCGTATGCCTCCACCAGTCCAATCCGCTTTTTCAGGATACCACCTTTTGCGTTTAACGCTAAGAGTTATACTTTATCCACATGATACGGTCCTTTAGAGATCGAGAGACCGAACGGATATTCCAACGAACCCGATCCGGAAAGCTGCCTGCAGATATTCAACGGCCCGCCCTGCGCAAGCTTCGCATGCTCAATCGCTCAACCACCCTGTCCGATCTTCGCGTGCCACCAGCTAATCGCCTTGAGAAACTGCGCGGAAATCGGGCGGGCCAGTACAGTATTCGAATCAACGACCAGTGGCGCATCTGTTTCACGTGGCGAAATGGCGATGCCTACAACGTTGAGATCGTGGACTACCACTGAGGAGAAGGAAATGCCTGCTCGGAAGTTGGCTCCCGTTCATCCCGGAGAAATTTTGCTGGAAGAGTTCCTCAAGCCGATGAACCTCAGCCAAAACCGCCTGGCGCTCGCCATCGGCGTGCCTCCCCGGCGAATCAACGAGATCGTCCTGGGGAAACGAGGCATTTCTGCCGATACCGCCCTGCGACTGGCACGCTACTTCAACATGTCGTCCCAGTTCTGGATGGGGATTCAGATGGACTATGAGCTCGATGTAGCAGAGGACGAACTGTCCGACCGTCTGGATCGGGAGGTGCGGCCCCATCTGGAAACGGGATAGCAAGCCCTACCCCGCACCCGGCCTTCAGCCGATTCCCCAAGCCGGCCCAGGCGGTTCAGGAAAAACCGGAACAACCTGCTACAGGTAGCGGAGCCACAACCGCATCAGCTCGCGGCGCTCCTCGGCCGACCTGCCGGCGCATACCTCTTCGAGGCGGTCCTCGAAATCCCCCGGCGTCGCCGGCAGGTCGCGCCCGATCCGCACGAGACCGCGAAGCTCTTCCTCGGTCAACAGCGGGGCCACTTTCTTCGCGGCACGCCGGAACTTCTTCGGGTCGACCACCAGATACCCGAACAGCTCCGCGAGGAAATCGCCGTACGACCGTCCGGCCTCGTACTCGCTCTCCCGCAGCTTCCCGAGCCGCCGCGCCCCCGCGGTTTCAGCCTGCGACACCGAGCTCTCCCTCGAGCTGGCCGAGCGCCTCGTCGATGATCCCCAGGGCCTCGTCGATCTGGGCAGGGGTGGTGATCAGCGGCGGGTAGAAGCGCATGTCGTCGCCGTTCTTCCAGTCGGCGGCGCCACCCGTACCGGACGCCGACAGTCCGCGCTCGAACATCAGCCTGACAATCCGCTTGTGAACCCCATCCGAGGCCGGGAACGGCTCGCGGGTGCCGCGGTCCCTGACCAGCTCGATCCCCAGCAGCATCCCCTTGCCGCGGATTTCCCCGACAATGGGGTGGCGCTCGAGCCGCTGCCGCGCCTGCTCGTGCAGGTAGGCGCCGGTCGCCGCGGCATTGGCGATCACCTGCTCCTCTTCCAGAATGTCCTGCACCGTCAGGCCGACGCGCATGGCGACCGGGTTGTCGACGTAGGTGAAGACGTGGGCGAAGCTGTCGCCGCTGCCGCGGAAGCTGTCGCGGATCTTCCCGCGCATGATCACCCCGCTCAACGGGCAGTACCCGGCGCTCGCCGCCTTGCCGAAGACGATCATGTCCGGCACCACGTCCCAGTGCTCGATGGCGAACGGCTTCCCGGTGCGGCCGAAGCCGGTGATGATCTCGTCGGCGATGAAGAGCACGCCGTACTTGTCGCAGGTCTCGCGCACGATGCCGTAGTACTCCTCCGGGGGGACGCCGGCGGCGATGCCCCCCTGGACCACCGGCTCGCCGACGAAGGCGGCGACGTTGTCGGGCCCGAGCTGGAGGATGGCCTTCTCGAGCTCGCCGGCGCAGCTGTAGTTGCAGCGGCTGTCGCAGCCGGCGAAGGAACAGCGGTAGGGATAGCAGGGGGCGATGTGGTGGAACGGCAGCAGCCACGGGGAGAACGGCTCCCGCAGCGCCGGCATGCCGGTGGCCGACAGCGCCCCGAGGGTGGCTCCGTGATAGCCGCGCCAGCGGGCGATCACCCGGTACTTCTGCTTGTTCCCCTGCTGCAGGTGGTACTGGCGGGCGATCTTGAGCGCCGTCTCGATCCCCTCCGAGCCGCCGCTGACGAAGTAGACGCAGTCGAGGTCCCCCGGGGCCAGAGCGGCGATCCGCTGCGACAGCTCGCGCGCCGGCCGGTTGGTGTGGAAAGCCGAGAAACAGTACGCCAGAGTCCCGGCCTGCTCCGCCATGGCCGCGGCGATGCGCTTGTTGCCGTGGCCGAGGATGACGTTTCCGGCCCCGGAGGTGCCGTCCATGTAGCGCCGGCCCTCCTCGTCGACGAGGTAGATCCCCTCGCCGCGGACCATGACCGGGTACTCCTGGTTGAGGTCGCGGTGGAACAGGCTGTCGGAATCCGTGGTGCTCACGGCGGCTCCTCCCTCCAGTGCATCAGCAGTTGGACCCGGAGCCCTGCGAGCACCCCGGATTGTGCGGCGCCGCCGTATGGCAGACGACAAACACGGTTAATAGTCGGCGACCGAGCCGTCGCGCAGGCGGCTGTCGGGCCAGCGGAACTTCCGCGACCGGTCCGAGGCCAGCTCGACGACCTTCGCCTCGTCGACCTCCACCCCGAGACCGGGACCCTCGGGGAGCGACACGTACCCCGCCTCGTCCATCTCCCAGTGCTTGTGGGCGACGCCGTCCGGCAGCACCCCCTCGTACCCCTCGTGGATCAGGAACAGCGGCACCGCGGCCGACACCTGCAGGCTCGCAGTCAGGCCGAGGTGGGACATCGTGCAGTGGGGGGCGATCGGCACGTGGTGGGCCTCGGCGAGGGCGGCGACCTTGCGCATCTGGCTAATGCCGCCGCCGTGGCCGCAGTCCGGCTGCAGGATGTCGACCACCTGCGCCTCGAGGATCTCGCGCACCTCCCAGATGGTGCGGTCGCGCTCGCCGGTAGCCAGCGGCACCGGCACCGACTGCCGCAGCCTCGCCATCACCTCGATGTTGCCCGGCACCCAGGCCTCCTCGAGGAACAGCAGGTCGTCAGGACTGAGCTGCGCCGCGAACTGCCTGACGATCGGGGGCGGCAGCATGCTGTGGGCGTCGAACATCACGGCGCCGTCGTGGCCGACCTTCGCCCGCGCCTCCCGCACCGTCTGCACGAGCACGTCGACCTCCGCCGGCGTCCCGGCGTGGTACTGGGACCCGGGCGGCCCCACCTTGATCGCCTTGGAGCTGGGGTACTTCCAGATTTTGTCGCGCACCGGCCCCCCGAGAAGGCGGTAGACCGGCACCCCGTAGAGCTTGCCGGCGATGTCCCACAGCGCCATGTCGATCCCCGAGATGGTGTGCACCATCAGGCCGCCGCCGCGGATGTTGCGGTGCGCCCGGAACATCCGCTGCCACAGGTGCTCCATCCGCGTCGGGTTCTCCCCGATGATGATTTCCGACAGCGACCGCGCCAGGGCGCAGGCCACCTCGGACTCCATGTTGTTGATCTCCCCCCAGCCGGTCACCCCCATGCTGGTCTCGATCTTGACGTAGGCCTTCGGGTCCATCGGGTAGGCCGTCAGCGACGTCACGCGGATCTGCGACCCGCGGTCCTCCAGTTCGGCTGTCAACTCGCTTTCTCCTTTCACTGTCCTGTCCCGGAAACAGATTGCATTAATCCCCCCGCCGAGGCACCCGGTACTCCAAGCGCTTGAGGGAGCCTGACGGAGGTGTACGGTTGGCGAAAACAGGGATTCATGGATCCTGACACTCGTTTGCCATGGCCTGCCGGTTTGGGGCCCGGTCCAATGCCGCCGCATCGGGTCCCCGCGGGATCCAGCGTCTCATCCTTCCCCTGCCTGCCCTTCGTCGTCGAGGCGCACCAGCGGTCCCTGAAGTATCTGTTCGAAGTTCTCCGGCCAGCAGAGGCCCGCCAGAATCCGCCTCCAGCGTTCGGGGTGGCTCTTGTGGGTGCAGCGGGGCTCGAACCCGAGCCGCAGGTAGGTCTTCTGGGCCGCGATGCGGTAATCGTCGGTCAGCAGGGCCATGGCGGTGCGCCCCTCGTCCCGCGAGTGTTCCATGGCGGCGATGGAGACCGCGGTTCCCAGCTTCTTCCCCGCGTGAACGGGATCGGTGCCGACCCAGTGCAGCATCCCCCGGCGCGCCCCGAAGGAGCGGTGCCTCCAGGCCGAGGCGGTGGCGACGATCCGCCCCTCGTCGCTGGCCACAAGCTTGACGCGCTCCGGCAGGTATAGCGGATCGGTTGCCATCGACTCGGTGAAATCGGTGGTGCCGGGGGGGCGCTCGAAGGCGGCGTCCATCAGGCAGTTCCAGTCCTCCTCGTCGCCGGAGCGGAAGTGCCGCAGGCAGTACCCTTCCGGGACCTCGGCCGGCGGCAGCCCGGCGAACGCAGGCCGCTCCATCACCAGCTGCGGCAGGTTCGGTCTGAGGAAACGGATGGCGAAGCCTCCTGCACTACGGTCCCGTCACGGACAGGGATGGTTGGAACCCGGCCGCCGATGCACCCGGCCCGCAAGGCCCCGGCGACCCGGAACGTACGGCGAGCCAATGAAACCCCACCGGATGCAGCGTCCGCCGAATTCATGCGGATTGCGCGCGCAGGCACTATATGAGGGCCAACGCCTTGGTCATCCCCGCGGTCCAGCCGCCGTCGCAGTTGAAGGCGGAAGCGGTGACGAAGCGCGCCTCGTCGCTGGCGAGGAATACCGCGACCTCGGCGACCTCCTCCGGCTGCCCGATGCGGCCGAGGGGAGCGATTTTGCCGGCGAACTTGCGGCCCTCCGGGTTCTCGTCGAGGAAGGGCTGCGACATCGGCGTCTCGATCCAGCCGGGACAGATGCAGTTGACGCGGATGTTCTCGGGGCCGTGATCGATCGCCATGGCGCGGGTGAGCTGGATGACCGCCCCCTTGGTGGCGCAGTACCCGGCGATGTCGGACTCGGCGTAGAAGCTGTTGGCCGAGGCCGTGATCACGAAGGCCCCGCCCCCGCCCTCGCGCATGGCCGGCACTCCGTACTTGCCGAGCAGGAAGGTGCCCTTGACGTTGACGGAGAACATCTCGTCCCAATCGCTTTCCGGCAGGTCGACGACCGAGCCGTCCCTCATTATGCCGGCGTTGCTGAAGACGATGTCGAGGCGGCCGCGCTGCGCCACCGTGGAGGCGACCAGGGCCTCGACCTCGGCCGCCTTGCGGACGTCGGCGGCGCGTGCGGTGGTCGAGCCGGGGACCTCCGCGTTCACCGCGGCCACCGTCCTTTCGAGCCGCTCGCCGTCGATGTCGGCCGCGGTCACCTTCGCCCCTTCCTGCGCGAAGCGCCGCACGCTCGCGGCGCCGATGCCGCCGGCGGCGCCGGTGACGATGGCAATCCGGTTCTCCAGTCTCATGCCTTCCCTCCTGCGAAATGGTCCTGCACCAGGCGGGTGATCGCGTTGGGGCGGCCGTAGTAGCGCCGCACCGCTTCCTCCTCGGCGTACAGCAGCCGCCCCGGAAAGATGGTGTAGTTGCTCAGATGGCGGTCGCTCGAGCGGCCGCAGTAGATGTGTATGGTGCGGCGCTCGCGGTCGGTGCGGCGCACATTGCCGGCGTGGATGGTCGCGGTGTTGAACAACACCGCAGTGCCGGCGGGCCCTTCGATGTGATGGGCGGCGCCAAGGTCGTACGTCTCCAACGGGGGCAGCTCCTCCCCCTGCCCCGACCCGGGGATGACGCTGAACGTGTGGGTGGTGGCGTCGACGTCGGACAGATAGAAGACCACCGACAGGTAGCGGGTCCGGAAGGGGACGCCGGCGTCGGGGCGTTGCGCGTCCCGGTGCCAGTGGCATTCCAGCTCGCCGTCCGGGTTGGGGACGCGGATGCGGACCGAGTGCTCCTCGGCGCACAGCTCCGGCCCCATGATCGCCTCGAGCAGGGGCAGCAGGCGGGCCGGCCTCATGGTTCCGTCCATGACCGGGTGCGCCATCAGCGCGTGCACGGTGAGGCGCGCGTTGCCGCGGTTCTGCCACAGGGTGGGATTGGCCTCGAGATCGGCGTCGACGGCCTCGTTGAGAGCGGCGACCTCCTCCCTGTCCAGGGCCCCGGGGACGACGAGGTAGCCGCTGGTCTCGTAGAACTCGAGTTGCGACCGCAGCTGCGGCGTCCCGGCGCCCGCCGGCGCGTCAGGAAGTGGGGGCATCTTCGCGGACGAGACCGGAAGATTTCAGCTCCGCCCACATCTCCGCGGGTATGTCGCGGCAGTAGTCGGCGACGTTGGAGGTCACCTGCTCCGGGCGGATGGCCCCGGGAATGATCGCGGCGACGAGCGGATTGGCGAGCGGGAACTGCAGGGCCGCGGCGCGCAGCGGCACGCCGTGCGAGGTGCAGACCGACTCGATGGCACGGGTCTTGTCGAGGATCTCCGGGGTAGCCGCGGCGTACTTGTAGTTCGCCCCCTCGACCGGCCCGGTCGCGAGGATGCCCGAGGCGAACGGGGCGCCGATGACGACCCCGGCGCCGTGCTTCTCGCAGAGCGGGAACTCCTCGTCGAGCACCTCCTGGTCGAGCAGGGTGTACGGCAGGGCCACGATGAAGAAGTCGAGGGGTACGGTTTCGAGAAAACGCCGGATCATGCCGTTCTCGTTGATGCCGGCGCCGATCGCCCCGATGCGGCCGCTCGCCCTGAGCTCGGCGAGGGCGCGCCAGCCGCTGGTGTAGAGCTGGCCCAGCCAGTAGTGGACGCGCTGCTCGGTCTGGTTGAACCAGATGTCGAGATCGTGGATCAGCAGCATGTCGACGCGCTCGAGCCCCATCCGCTGCAGGCTGTCTTCCCAGGAGCGCATGATGCCGTCGTAGCTGTAGTCGAAGTGGAGGTCGAACGGCAGCGGCGCGCTCCAGAACTCCGGGCGGAAGCGCTCCGGCGAAACCGCCTTGAAGATGCGGCCGACCTTGGTGGAGAGGACGAACTCGCCGCGCTCCTGCTGGCGCAGGAACCAGCCCACCCGGTGCTCGCTCTTGGTATGCCCGTAGAACGGGGCGGTGTCGTAGTAGCGCACGCCGCGGTCCCAGGCCGCCTGCAGGACGGCCTGCGCCTCCTCCTCGGTCAGCTTCGTGAACAGGTCCCCGAGGGGAGCGGTGCCGAGCCCGAATTCGGAGACGGCGACCTCCGTCGAGCCGACCTTGCGGGTTGCAATCGCCGTTGCCATGTCGTTGAGCTCCCTTGTCGCAAGAGTTGTCGAAATGCCGCCGGTGCCTGTTCCGGGGTATCCGCTTCGAGGCGAGACCTGATCGCTACGTCAGCTCCCGGCCGTCGACCGAATGGAAACCTGGACAGGCTCTTCGTCAGCGGGCAGGCAATATAGAATCGCCCGTTGGAGGCGCCAACAAACAGCGTCCTGTCTCTTGGACGTCCCGCCAAGGCTTCCCGCCCTGGATCCTTCTCGACGGCGGGATCGCGCCCATCCGTTCCCGCAGAACGCCGGCATTCAGCCCCGCCGGCCCTTGTCGTACATTGCCGCCGGAAACTGAAGGAGGTGGGTGCGATGGCCTTAAGAATGGGGATCATCGGCGCGGGAGGCATCGCCGGCGCCCATGCCCGCGCCGCGGGCAAGGTGAGCGGGGTCGAGCTCGTCGCCCTGTGCGACGTCTCCGAGGAAGCCCTGCAGCACTTTGGCGACCAGTTCGAGGTCGCCGGCCGCTACACCGATCTCGGGGAGATGCTCGAGCAGGAGAACCTCGACACCCTGTCGGTCTGCACCTGGGGCAACAGCCACGCCGAGCACGCCATCCGCGCGGCCGAGTCGGGAAAGGTGCGGGGCATCCTGGTCGAGAAACCCATCTCCTGCACCGCGGCCGAGTGCGCCCGCATGGTCGAGGCCGCCACGGCCAAGGGCGTGCTGCTGGCCGAAGCCTTCAAGTTTCGCCACCACCCGATGCACCTGAAGCTGAAGGAGCTCGTCGACGCCGGCGCCGTCGGCGAGGTGCGCTCCGTCAGAAGCACCTTCGCCACCAACGTCCCGGCCGCACAGATTCGCAAGGAGCTCAACTGGCGCTGGGATCCCGAGCGCGGCGGCGGCGCCGTCTACGACCTCGCCTGCTACTGCATCCACCACGCCCGCTTCATCTACGGAGCCGAGCCGGAAACCGTGTTCGCCGTCTGCCGCCGCGGCCCCACCGGGATCGACGAGGAGACCACCATTCTGCTCGAGTTTTCCGGCGGCGGCACCGCGGAAATCGCCGTCGGTTTCAGCTATTACGGGACGCAGTACGTCGAGGTCCACGGCACCGGAGGGCGGCTACGCGCCGACAAGGCCTGGAACAACGAAAACCAGCCAACCGCCATCGACGCCGAATTCGCCGGAGGCAGCGCCCGCTTCGACTTCGCCCCGGTCTACCAGTTCGCCCTGCAGCTGCAGCACCTGCGCGACTGCCTGGAACGGGGCGGCGAGTACCGGATCTCGCCGCAGAACAGCCTAGGGCAGATGCGGGTGATCGACGCGGTGTTCGCGTCGATAGAGAGCGGCGCCGCGGGGCGGCCCGGAGGCTAATCCATACATTCACGTTTACCAGCTGCTACCAGTAGGAGGTTTGCCATAATCCGGGTCGTCTTCATCCCCCTGTTGCTTGCAGTTCCCCAACTCGAAGCTGCCGGCACCCTCTTCGAAAAGCTTGATGTCCCCTTCCTGAAGAAGGGTAGCGCTGTACTGGATGCGGTCGAGTGCCAGACAGGTGAGACCCCTGCTCCGGGGGAAGGAGGGCCGTCAACCCTGCCGGCCCCCGACGTGATCCCGACGCCGCACTCCCTTCGCTATCCGCCTCGAAGCCCCACCGAAGGCCTCCTGCTTAACCACCTGCGCCGCCTGCAGCGCCGAACCTGGTTTCACTGGACGCGCAGTCTCCATCTGCGGTCGAGCGCGGGGTGGGCGCGGAGGCTGGGCGACTTCCGCCTGGGGGAATTAGGCTTCGTGCACCGCCTCTCGGACAGCCGCGGCGCCGGTCTGTCGCTGGTCGCCTTGGAGGTCGAATCCCGGTTCGGAGATCTTTCCGACGGCGCCCGTCACTCCGTCACGGCGCTGGAGCTGACCGGCCATCACCTCCTCTACTCCGAGGCCGGTATGCGTCTCGAACTGGTGGCAGGAGCCGGCTTTGCCCGCGTCAGCGGCGAGCTGCGCGGCCGCAATTCCTCTGGCACGTTGCGTTCCAGCAATCTCGACAGCAGAACCGCCTTTCCATTCTCCCTCGGAATGCGCGCCAACTTCCCGGGCTTTTTCACACTTGGAGAGAATCGAGATGTCGTCCTGTTCGGAGAGTTCCGTTACCGCCATCTCGACAAGGCCTGGAAGACGTCGGGGATCTCCCGAGGATTCCAACTCGGCGGCCTGTTCGCCAACGGCGGTCTCATGGTCCGCTTCGGGCTGCCCAATTCGCCTGACAAGCCGTACCCCCTGGGGCGGGGTGGCCGGACAGAGGATGAGTCTCCGCAGAGCCCCGCAGTTCCATGAGCTCGAAGCGGATTCCGTTGCTGGAGTTCCTTGTCAGGAAATCCCGGTGCCGTGAGTTATGGCTTGGGATTAGGGTCAGGGGCATAAAAAGGGGCCGGTCAATCTGCGCGACCGGCCCTTTTCAATGTGGGGCGCATCCCCCAGCGGAGTGTATTTCTAAACAGAAGGGGGGGAGTCTGTAGCTCTCGGCCAGATCCTCTTGGTCCGCTAGTCCGGGACCTTCCCGGGCATCCCACGCGAATTCGACCATACTGCTGTTCCGGATTTTGCCTTCCTTGGGTGCCCGGACCTACCGGAGAGAACCTGCCTCTTTCACCCGCCGCCTCCGTCCTCGTCGAAGAACCCCAGGTCCTCGCGCGCGCCGCGGCGCGCCGCCTCCTCGTCGAGGGTGACGCCGAGGCCGGGAGCGCGCGGCAGGGGGATGTGCCCGTCGACGATCAGGTCGCGCTCCACCGTGAGAGTGCTCCAGACCTCGTTGTCGAGGTGGTGGAACTCCAGAACCTGGAAGTTGGGGGAAGCGGCGCAGACGTGGGCCATCGCCATCGTGCCGATCGGGCTGCAGATGTTGTGCGGTGAGATCGGCATGTAGTAGATGTCGGCCAGGTCGGCGATGCGCCGACCTTCGGACAGGCCGCCCGCCTTGGCGAGGTCGGGGGAGATGATGTCGGTCGCCTGGGTCTCGACCAGCTCGCGGAACCCGTGCCGGGTGTACAGGTTCTCGCCGGTGCAGATCGGGACGCGCGTCGCCGCCTTGACCTCCCTGAGGGCGGCGACGTTCTCCGCGGGAATCGGGTCTTCCAGCCACATCAGGTCCAGCTCCTCGAACGCGTAGGCGACCTTGAGGATGTCGTGGGGCGCGTAGGCCCAGTGGGCGTCGATGAGCAGGTCGGTGTCGGGATGCAGCGCTTCGCGGATCGCGGTGACCACCTCGATGTGGAAGGCGATGTCGCGGTTGCTCATGGTGCGGTTGTAGCGATCGCGCCGGTCGGGGCGCGGATCGATGTCGAACTTGATGGCGTCGAAGCCGCGCGCTTCCACCGCTTTCGCCTTGGCCGCCCAGGAGGCGGGGTCCTCCTCGTCCTCCCCGGCGTGACAGTCGTTGTATATGCGGATGGAGTCGCGCCAGGCCCCCCCGAGCAGTTGCCAGATCGGCACCCCGAGCGCCTGCCCGGTGATGTCCCACAGGGCCATCTCGATGCCGCTGATGGCGCTCATCACCGCTCCCTGGTAATACCCCGAGGCCGACATCGAGCTCTTCATGTCGCGGAAGAGCCTGTCGACGTTGCGCGGGTCCTGGCCGATGAGGGCGCGCCGGGTGAGGCGCTCGTCGACGGCGATGTGGTGGACGCCGGCTCCGTGGTAGGCCTCCCCTATGCCGGTGATCCCTTCGTCGGTGCGCACCTTCACCAGCACCCACGGAGTCGGTTGAAGGAGGACGGCTCCGACGTCGACGATCTTCATTTCAGCCCTCTCGGGTCTGGAGCCGGGTGAGGGCGTCGGTGGGGTTCAGGTGGGGAATCGAGCGCTCGAGGAACTGCTCGAGCAGCTCGCCGGGGGTCAGGTCGGAGGTGTCGATGTCGAACCGGCGGCGAATCCAGGACTGGGCGAACTCGCTGCGGAACTGCTCGAGCACCTCCTCGACGTCGCTGTCCGGCACCATCTGGTGAGGGTGGGGGTCGCTTTCGCTGCGGCGGCGGATCACCTCGGGGCGCGCGTGCAGATGCACGAGGATCACGTCGTCCGGCATGTCCGGCTCGTACTCGCGGACGTGGACGTTTTTCCCGGGGTAGTAGTAGCGCGGTCCGTAGACCGCCTCCTCTATATGGAAGCCCCCCATCAGGATGTGTTCGTAGCGGTGCAGCAGGCGAATGTGATAGACGATCTGGAAGCGCTGGAAGCGCTCCTTGATCGCCGGCAGCATGTCGAGCATGGCCCGCTGCTCTTCCTCGTCGAGATGGGAGGCGTCGGGGATGGTGAAGTGGTCGTCGAGGTGATGATTGATCCCCCGCTCCTGGCCCCAGGCGTAGATCCGGTTTATCAGGGTGCTCACTCCGGAGTACTCGCAACCGACTGCTACTACTCTCATGTCGTCTCCTTGTTTCGGTGAATTGGGCGAAATCCGCTGCACTCGCCGGCAGCGATGATGATACTCGCCCTGAAGTCGAGGCCGGGCAATTTGCCCCGGGCCGAAGGGAGGCCCCCGGCTAGCGACGCAGAGCACGCGCCGCCACCTCCTCGAGGTTCAGCTCGATGCCGTACCCCGGTCCCCCGGGCAGCCGCAGCCGGCCGCCCCGCACCGTTTCGCGCGGCTGCACCAGGTCTTCGCGCCACGGCACCTGGCCCCAGGCGTGCTCGAGGATCAGGAACGAGGGCTGCGCCGCCATCACCTGGGCCTGCACCGCAGCGAGCACCGGCCCGAACGGTCCGTGCGGTGCGGTGGCGATCCCCCGAGCCGCGGCCATGCCGGCCACCTCCCACAACTCGCCGGCGCCGCCGACTATGGTCGCGTCCGGCATCGCCACGTCGAACTGCGCCGCCTCCAGGGCCGGGCGGAATCCCCGGCAAAACATGAAGCGCTCCCCCCCGGCGAGCCGCAGGCCGGTCTCCCCCCTGACCCGGCGGTACCCCTCGACGTCGTCCTCGGCCACCGGCTCCTCGAGCCAGAAGAGGCCGAGGTCGGCGACGCCGCGGGCGATCTCCAGGGCTTCGCCGGCGCTGAAGATGCCGTAGCAGTCGAGCATCAGGTCCGCCCCCGGGCCGATGGCTTCGCGCACGGCGCGGACGCACTCGATGCCGTTGGCGATGGCGGCCGCCCGGTCGCGCTTCATCAGCTCCCCTCCGAACGGAGCCAGCTTCATCGCTGCGAAGCCGTCGGCCCCGGCCCCGGCGGCGCTGCGCGCGAACGCCTGCGGGGTCAGCTCGCGGGTGCCCCGGGTGATGTTGGCGTACACGGGTATCTCCCGGTGAAGGCGCTCCCCGAAGAGGGCGTGAACCGGTTTCCCCAGGCTTTTGCCGAGGATGTCCCACAGGGCCTGCCCGACGGCGCTGAAGGCGTGCACCCCGGCGCGGTCGAGTTTCTCCGGTTCGAGGCTGGCTGAGATTTCGGCGATCTGCCGCGGGTCGCGGCCTTGCAGGGCTTCCCCGATCTCCAGGACCGCGTCGAGGCATGCCCGCCGCGGCGCCGACGGGTTCATCTCCCCGAGGCCGCTGAAGCCGTTGCCGGCGTGCACCTGCACGAAGACCCAGCTTTGGCGCTCGTCAACGGCGACTTCGTGGATGTCGAGGCCGGTGATTCTCATCGTCCGCTTTCCTGAATCCGGCGAGTCGGGGACCTGGCCGGGCAGCCAGGTCAGCGCGGAATCTCCTCAGGGGCGGCCACTAATGCATGCCGGGCAGGGTCGACTGGAAGCGCCCGAACTCCTCCCAGGTCTCCGCGGGAATCTCCGTGGTCGCGTGGCGCACGTTCTCCTCCACCTCGGAGGCGGTGCGCGGGCCGACGAGGGTAGCGTCGACGTCGGGGCAGCGGAAGCTGAACTGCACGGCCAAGACCCCGATGTCGACCTCGCGCTCGCGGCACCAGTCCCACACCCTGGTCGCCGCCTCTAGATCGACGGGGGAGGCACCGCGGCGCTTCGCCGACTCGGACGGGTCCAGCCCGGCGAGAATGCCGGAGTTGTAGGGAGAGGCATTGATAACGCCGATCCCCCTGGAGGCCGCGTCCCGCAGGAGGGGAGCGGCGCTGGTTCGCGTCAGGTGGTAGTCGTACGAAGGCAGGATGACGTCGAAGCGGCCGCTGTCGATGGCGCGCCTCTGCAGGGCATGGCTCTGCACCCCCAGCCCGATGGCGCCGATGGCGCCCTGCTCCTTGAGCTCCTCGAGGGCCTCGACCGCGCCCCCGGGTGCGAGCGCCCGGTCCATGTGCCCGTCTCCGGCCGGGTCGTGCACCAGCAGGACGTCGATGTGGTCGCTGAACAGCAGCCGCAAGCTCTCGTCGACCGACCACAGGATGGAGTCGCGGTCGTACCGGTGGTGGCGCTCGGGATGGGTGCCGGCCTTCGTCGACAGGGTGATCCCCGCCCGCTGCTCTTCGGTCAGGCTGCGCAGCCCGAGGCCGAGCAGCTCCTGGGCCTCGCCTTCGGCCCCGTACGCCGGGGAGGTGTCGAAGTAGCGGATGCCGAGTTCGGCGGCGCGCTGGACCGCGGCGACGCCGGCGTCCCGGCGCTCGGCCGCGGTGGCGCCGGGATGCTCCAGGCCGCCGATGTAACCGCCGATTCCCAGGGCGGTGGCGGTTATTCCGGTCGACCCGAGGGTGCACTCGGGAATGGCCGCGGGCATCAGTCGGCCACCGCCGCGGCGACGGCGTTCGACACCCGCCTCAGCAGGCTGCCGGCGGCGACCATCTGGTTGGTGAGCACGACGCAGACCAGGTCGCGTTCGGGGTCGGCCCAGGCCACGGTCCCGGTGGCGCCGACGTGCCCGAAGGTGCCCTCCGACACCAGCTCGCCGAAGAAGCTCCAGACCTTGGAGTCGCGCAGCGCCCAGCCGAGGCCCCAGGGGGCGTCGAGATGGCCGTTCCTGTTCGCCGTCATCGCCGCGCAGGCGGCCGGACTGAAGACCTCGGCGTCGCCGTAGGAGCCGCCGTTGAGGACGGTCTGCAGCAGCGCCGCGAGGTCGGGTGCCGAGCTGTGCATTCCCCCCCAGGGATGGCCCTGGTCGCGCCAGTAGGGGCTGTTCTGCCCCCAGCTCCTCGCCTCGTCGCCCTCCTCCATGTTGGTGCCGCACCAGACGGTGTCGGGAATGGCGAAGTCGCCGAGGCCGAGAGCGCTTCCTTTCATCCCCAGGAGCGCGAACAGCTCGCGCTCCTGGAAGTCGCGCAGGCGTTCGCCGGTGACGCGCTCGACGATCTCGGCGGCCAGCAGGATGCCCTTGCTCTGGTAGCGGAACGAGGTCCCGGGCTCGTAGAGCAACCGCGTCCGTATCGCCCCCTCGACAAAGGCGCTGAGCGGCGCGTGCGCCCGCCGCAGAGGGACATTCTCCGGGAGCATGTCCGGCATTCCCGAGACGTGGGACAGCAGGTGGGAGACGCGGATCTTGGCGCGCTCCCAGCCGATGAACTCGGGGATGTGGAGGTTGACGGGGTCGTCGAGGGAGACGAGGCCGCGGTCGACGAGCTGCATGACGCTGCAGGCGGCCACCGGCTTGCTGATCGAGGCGAGCAGGAAAATCGAATCCGGCTGCACCTCCGGGGAGCCGTCGCGCGGCTGCAGGTGGCCGAACCCCCGGGAAAGGACCAGTTTTCCCCTCCTTGCGACCGCGATCGTCGCGGCCGTAACCGCCTTCTCCTCCAGGGCGGACTGCAGCAGGCCGGCGGCCCGTTCCAGGCGCTCGGCCGAGAGGCCGGCCTGCGCGGGAACCCCCGGTTCGAGAACGGTATTCTTCGGCATGTATCCTCCGGTCATGTATCTGCTGTCGGGACCGCCGGGACTGAAACGAAACCCCTCGCTCCCGCTTGCCCCCGGCCCCCTGGCGGCCCGCCAATCTATGCAACCAGACCCTCGATTGCACCCGTCCCGTGACTGAAAAGACCCGGCCGCGAGCCGCGGACGAGGGCGCAAGCCTGCGCATCACCCTGCGCGGCATCCTCGTCGGCGCCCTGACCATCGCCGGCCAGTTCACCTATCTCATCCTGATGGTGGGGCACACCTCCGGATCGGGCAGCTACGTGCGCTCGCAGTTCCCGATGGTGGCGCTGATGCCGTTCGTGATGTGGCTGTTCGTCAACGTCCTCCTCAAGCGCCTGTCGCCGCGCCTCGCCCTTACCCGGGGGGAGCTGCTGACCGTCTTCAGCATGCTCTGGATCGTCGGGGCGCTGCCGCAGTGGGGCTGGAGCGACTACTGGATCGCCATCGTCGCCGCCCCCGGGTACATGGCCACCCCCGAGAACCAGTGGGGCGACCTGCTGCTGCCCTACCTGCCCTGGCACGCCCTGCCGGAGGCGACCCCGCGCGTGATCGGCAACTTCTGGATGGGGCTGCCCCAGGGAGCCCCGCTACCCTGGGACGGGTGGATCTGGGTGACCCTGCAGTGGCTGGCCGCGTCGGCGGCCATGCTCCTGTTCGGCATCTGCCTGGTGATCCTCTTCCAGCGCCAGTGGGTCGAGGCGGAGAAGCTGAGCTTTCCGCTGGCGCAGATGCCGCTCGACATGACCCGGGGATTCGACGGCGCCGGCCGCATGCCGGACCTGTTCCGCTCCCGGCTCTTCTGGGGCGGGTTCGGCGTCGTCTTCCTGCCGCTGCTCTACAACGTCGCCACCTTCTTCTTCCTCGGCCTGCCGGAGTTCATCCTCTACACGCGGCAGATGGGGATCACCCTGCCGCAGCCGTTCCCGGGACTGACTTTCCGCGTCCTGCCGTTCGTTCTCGCGGTGACCTACCTGTGCCCCCTCGACATTCTCGGCAGCCTGGTGCTGTTCTACCTGCTGTCGGTCGTCAAGCTCGGGGGCCTCGACGCCGTCGGCTTCGAGGTCGGGGAGTCGGGCCAGCAGATGCGGGGGGCGGAGATCCTGTCGATGGAGAGCTACGGCGCCATGGTCTTCGTCGCCGCCTGGTCGGTCTGGCTGGCGCGCCGCCACCTGAAGGAGGTGTGGCGCCAGGTGCGCTTTGGCGAAGGGGACCGGGCGGACGTGCGGCGCTACCGCCTGGCCGTTGCCGGGCTGGTGCTTTCGGGAGCGGCCGTCGTCGCCTGGGGGATCCACCTCGGCGCCAGCCTGCCGGTGGCGGTGATCGCCTTCGCCGCCATGGCGACCTCCTTCTTCGTGATCGTCAAGCTGATAGCGGCCACCGGGTTCCCCTACCTGATGCCGAACTGGGCGCACGCCAAGGGGGAGGCGCTGATCACCGACCTGATCGGGTCGTCGCGGCTTTCCTCGCAGCAGGTGGTGGCCTTCAAGATGTTCACCGGCAACGCCTTCTTCGGAAACATCCGGCTGCCGGCGTGGCCGGCGCTGCCCCACCACTTCCGCATCTTCTCGCTGCGCGAGCAGCCGGGCTTCGTGATCGCCGCGGTGCTGGTCGCCTTTCCCACCGGCTTCCTGGTCGCGGTCTGGGCCAGCCTCGAGACCGCCTATGAGCACGGCGGCACGACCCACCTGATGGGGGCCTTCAGGATGATCTACGACCAGACATCCCACCTCGTCCAGAACCCGCGCGTGTTCGATCCCGGCAAGTGGGGGATCTGGCTCACCGGCTTCTTCGAGGCCTGGGCGCTCGCCTTCCTGCGCGGCCGCTTCTACTGGTTCCCGCTGCACCCGATGGGCCTGGCGTTCCAGCACACCGCGGGGACCGGCATCTACTGGTTCAGCCTCTTCCTCGTCTGGGTCGCCAAGCTCCTCCTGCTCCGCTACGGCGGCGTGCGCGCCTACCGCGCCGGCAAGCCGTTCTTCTACGGCATGGGGATCGGCTACGTGGTGGCGGTGGTGCTTTCCGGGGTGGTCGACGTAATCTGGTTTCCGGTGGAGGGCCACCGGGTACACGACTGGTAGGGCGGCGCGCTTGAGAAGCCGCCGCGGCGGTGATACTCGATGCTCCTCCGCAGTCCCGGGCCCGGGGGCCCCTCTACCGGGGTCACTGCTTCCTCCGCCTGTTGTCGACGAACAGGAACGCCGTTGCCGCAAGGTAGAGGAGGTTGAAGGCGAGCAGGCCGCGCCGCAGCGGCGACAGCTCCGCCTCCAGGGTCAGGTCGTGCTCCCCGGCCTCGAGATGCACCGCCATGAACCCGCCCGCGGTGCGCAGCGGGCTGACTTCACGGCCGTCGACGGCGACGCGCAGATGCGGGAAGTAGGAGTACGCGAGGCGCGCGAAGCAGGTCTCGCTGACCCGCAGCCTCAGGTCGACCCGCTGCATGCGCACGGTGTGCTCGAGGACCTCGACCTCCGGGTTCGTGCCCAGCTCCCGGCCCTCGGCGTCGACCACGAAGATCCGCTCGCACACCCTGGTGTTCAGATCGACTACCGTATTCACAACAAGGAACAGGGCCTGGTACGAATCCATGAGCATCCTGGTGAAACCGGCGTCGATTCCCTTGGAGTCCATGGTTTCGAACGGTTCGCCGCTGGCGATGATCTGGTCGACCTGTTCGGCGGGAAACGGCTCGATCCTCGGAGACACGAGAACCGGGCCATGGGACCCGAACCCACTCATGTCGCTGATTCTCGTCTGTCCATCGAGGTGTGACAGGATGAGATACCTGACATCCATCATGCTCAGGCCGGCCAGGACGATTTCCTCTTGATTGCGGCCGAAAATGGTTTCGGGGATTCGTCCCTGGAGATCGGCATTGCCTTTGGTGTCAACCTCGAAAAAGCCCATCTCGACCAGCTTCGACAGGTAGCGGTCGACCGGTTCCACGAAGTCGACGACCGCCCTCGCTCTCCCGGGATGGAACGAACGCGGGCTCGGGGTCCGCGATTCGAAATACAGCTTCCCTTGCAGCCAGTACTTGCTGTGCTTGGAGCCGCTCCAGAGGACCCGGTGATCAGGCAGCTGCCCTTGCGCATCCAGGGAGTCGGCCTGCGTCCGAAGTTGCGGGAACATGTTGGCTGGCGAATCGCCAGAAAAGTACATCTGCTGAAACGTCGCCGGCCCCAGGTCAACGACGACGGCCAGCAGAATCAGGGTCGGCACCGGGACTCGCCAGCGCCGGCCCCGCAGAAGGATCCTCAGCGCCTGCGACGCCGGGCCGACGGCAAGGGCCAGAAAGAAGACGGTGAACAACAAGTAGCGGCCCGCGGCCAGCATCTGCACCACCGGAAGAGCCTGGAGCGGGGGCAACAGGTACCCGAAGACGAGGAGGGCCGTCAACCCCAGACAGCACAGCGCCGGGAGAGACCGGAGGATCAGCTCCCGGGAACGGCTGCAAAGGGCCGCGGCGGTTCCGCCGGCAACGAGAACCACCAGCGACAGCCCGAGGTATCCGCCGTACCAATTGACCTTGAGGTCGGGAGGCGGAATCGCCCAGAAGCGGTAGTTCGACCAGGCCAGCACGTGCTGCCACGTCGGGATCGGCACCGAGGCGAAATTCATCATGCCGCGATAGAGCCCCGTATAGTCGCGCTCGAGCGACATCGGCAGGGTCAGGTACCCCCCGAAGACCAGGCCGCCCGCGAACAGGAGCCCCGACCACCAGACCAGGTCGCTCCGGCTGCGGTCCTCGCGGAGCAATATCGATAGGCGCAACCCCGCGTACACCCCAAGCAGAACGGTGGCCCAGAAGGCGTAGCCGGGGTGGGTAAGGGCCAGGGCTCCCAGGCAGATCCCACCGGCCATACTGCTCGCCAGTCTCGCCCGATGCCCCGCGAGACAGGGACTCGACAGGCGCTCGAAGAAGTAGAAGGGCAGGGGCAGCAGGGCGTAGAAGAGCGACAGCGGGAAACGGCCCATGATGATGATCTGCTGGGTATGCCAGAAGCTCATCACGTAGGCCAGGCCGGCGATGAAGCCGGCTTTCCGCGAGCGCGTCACGGTTCGCGCCAGCAGGTACATCGCCACCCCCGAGGCGGCGTGCAGCACCCCCATCGCGACTTTCAGCGACGTGAACACGTCGCTCCGGAGCTGGTCTATCAGCCCTGTCAGGTAGAAGAACAGGAAGCCGTAGAACTGGAGGTAGGGCGTGCCCGCGCCGAGGTAGTTGGTCCAGATCGGCAGCTCTCCCTCGGATATCGAGCGCGAGGCCATCTGCGCGAAGCAGATGTGCTGCGGTTGATCCCCGCCCCAAGGGAATTCACCTGAGCCGAGGTAATACCTGACGGCTACGAAACCGGCGGCGGCGAGCAGGGCGATGGTCCTGCCTTCGCTCTTGAATACCCCGCGCAGCAGGCCGCTCAGGCAGCCGCCCCGGAATTCCGCGATCACCAGCGCCAGGAAGAGGCCCGCTATGGCGGCGAGCAGCGCATAGTCCAGGAAGCTGAATTCGATGTGCTCGAAAACCTGCGACAGGAACCACGAAACAGTTACGTAGCGCCGACCCGGCGGAAGGATACCGAACCGCGCCATGGTCGTGTACTGGTGGACGAACAACAGCAGAGCCAGCAGCCCCAGTGCAGCGGCCGTCGCGTAGAGCTTCAGGTTCCCTGTCGGGCGGGAAGGTGCCGCCTCCTGCCGCTCTTTGCCCGAATCCGGGCGCTGCCGGGGTTTCTTTTTACGCTGTTTCCCGGTCGCCCTTCCGCGGGATGGCATCAAAAATCCTCGACTCCGAAGCGGTAGCCCCTGATCTGGGCCCTGGGGGCGTCGTCGTTGATGTAGTTGGCGGCGAGAAAGCGGCCGCGCTCGTACTCGACCCAGCCCGTATAGCCGCTGTCGCAGCTGATGTTGTTGCGGTCGTGGTCCAGGGGGAGCAGCAGGCCGTCCTGCCTGTCGAGATCCGCTTCGAGGGCGCTGGCCAGGGGCTCGAGGAAGGCGAAGGTGTGAGGGGGCGTTCCGCCCCCTGCAATGACGATCTCGTGCTCGTCGATGCGGGTGCCCGGGCCCGGTTTCAGGCGGCTCCGGAAAGCGGCGTTCTCCGTCACGTTGGGAACGACGATGGTGCGTGTCTCCAGGCGCCGGCGCACGGTCTCCGCGCTCATGTCGACGCGCCAGCTCGAGCGCAGGCTGAAGCGGCCCAGGGTCAGCACCAACTGGTCTTGGGTAACACCCGCGACCGGCATGCCGTGGGCGGCCGGGTTGAGGGTGTCGAACGGGCCTTCCCAGGAACGGCCGCGGTCCCGCGAAATCATCTTCTGCAGCGGCCGGCCCTTACCCGACTCCTCTCTCAGGTAGACGACCAGCTCGCCGTCCGGGCAGGCAACGACGCTGGCCTCGGCGAGGCGGTAGTCCGGGTCGGGGCAGATATCCAGCGGAGGCCCCCAGGTCCGCCCCAGGTCCGCGCTCGCCGAGACGTTCTGAACGACGCGCTTCATGCCGTCGGCGTAGGTGTTGGCCGCCAGCAGCCAGGTGCCGTCCGCCAGCTCGGTGACGACGTCCGGGCAGATGCCGTTGACGCTGGTTGCGAACCCCTCCGACCAGGTAGCCCCGTCGTCGTCGCTGAACCAGAGCACGATGCGGGCGTTGCCGACGGTGGCGTTCCACTCCCCTGGGGGGAAGTCGATGGCGTCGCACAGAAGCAGGACGCGGCCGTCGCGCAGCTGCTGGATCTTCGGGCAGTTCCACTTGGTCAGGACGCCGTTCTCGTAAGCCTCGTCGCGGAGCACGAAGCGTTCGGACCAGGTGCGCCCGGCGTCGTCGCTGTGGCGCAGGACGAGGCGGCAGAACTCGCTGGCGACGTGGCCGTTGCTCTCCCGGTACACCAGGAGGATGCGGCCGCTTCGGGTCAGGCACAGGTGCGGGAAGCACTCGTACACGCCGTCGTCCCGTGAGATGGTGAATTTCTCCAGTGCCATTGGGATCCTCTCTTGCGGGATTTGTGGGTTTGTTCAGGGGTAGAACTGGGGAGCAGAAAATCTACCGGGTTCTCACCACAGGCTGCCGGGGCGCAATGCTCAAGCCGGATGAGCCTTCTTTTTCAGTATAACCAGTCTTCGTGAGCGAGCGGGGCGCAATTGAGCTCGTCCCTGTGCAGATGCCACTGAGGCATGAATTGGTCCATCAGATCCCGGAACCGGTCGTTGTGACGGCGCTCGATCAAGTGGACCATCTCATGCACGAGGATGTACGCCAGGCAGGATGCCGGCTTCTTGGCCAGCTCGAGGTTCAGCCAGATGCGCCGGGCATCGGCATTGCAGGAGCCCCAGCGGGTCTTCATCCTCTTGATCCGCACCTCGTCGACGGTTACCCCGACCGTCCTTTCCCACTTGTCCAGATGCCGCGGCAATTCGCCTCGCAGCTGACGGCGGTACCACCGGTGAAGCACGGCCTCCCGGGCGTCCCGGTCATCGCCCGGACGTGCACGCAGTTCCATTCTGGTGTTGTTGACCAGACGAATGCGCGGCATGCCATCGTGCTCGATCACGTCGAGCCGGTAGCGCCGGCCCCTGAAGTAATGGCTCTCGCCGTTCACCATCCCCCGCTGGGACTGACGGTCCTGTTGCGCGAACTCCGCCCGCCTCCGCTGAATCCATCCCAGGCGTGAGATGACCGCCAGCCGCACGGTGCCGTCGTCAAGACGCAGCGGCAAGGCCACCCGCACCCGGCCCGCCGGGGGGTAGACCCCCACGTGGAGATTCTTGATGTCCTTGCGGACGACCTCCACGGAGATGCCGCGCACCTCGATGTGCCGCCGGTCAGTAGTCACGTTGAGCCTTTACGAGCTCGAATATCTTCTCCGTAAGGGCCTCGTCGCCGTCGACTTCCGACCTGATGACGTTTCGGACCTCCCGCTCCTTGAACCGGTTTCCCCGCCAGTCCGCCTTCTTCACCAAGCGGATGGCGCGATCCAAGGCCAGCGCCATCGCCTCCCTGACATCAACGGCCTCCCCCGGGCCATAGTCCCTCGATGCCTTTTCTCGCCACGCCCAGGCATGCGCTTCCTCCAGGTTGTCGAAGAGCGACCTCAGGGCGGCGGTGTTGATGGTCGCAGGATAGGACGGCTCAGCCTCCGGCCTTCTGACATTCCTGGTCAGCTCGATGATCCTCTTCAGGTAGGCCTTGTAGTCCATCGCCTCCTGCCGGCGCTGCAGGATCAGGTCGTCGAGCAGTTCCGACATCTTCTCGTAGTACCTGGGGTTGACCTCCATCTCGTCGATGATCAGCCGCCTGACGTTGTTCTCGATCGTCTCGGCCACCGCCTCGGGGTTCCTGCGGATACCCTCGGGCAGCTCGTCCACCGCCTTTTCTCCACGCTCGACGATCAGCTGCACCAGCGTCAGGTCGTCGAAAGCGGAGACCTTCTCGCTCTCCTCCGCCCGGATGTAGGTGTCGAGCAGGTGCCGCATGGCCGGCTCGTACAGCTTGAGGTCGATGTAGTCGCCGCTGGCCAGCTTGACCTCCTGGCGCACCTTCTCGTAGTGGTCCACCTCGGCCTTGATCTCCCGCGCCTCGGCGTCAGAGTAGCCGGCCTCGCACATCTCGTTGGCCAGGTTGGCATAGGCGCGCAGGAAGGCCGCGGCCAGCTTGTACAACGCCACCCGCTTGGGTTCGTTCTCCTTGAGTTGCTCGGTGTTGCCGCTCTCTGCTGCGCAAAAGAAGCGGAGATAGGCCGCAGTGTCTCGCGGGGGCTCGACCGGCTCGCACAACGCCTTGACTGCCTCGCGCGCCTCCTCCAGCCGTTCCCGGCCCTGCTTCAGCCGGTCCTTCAGCAGGCCCTCCACGTCTTCCTTGTCATAGCCTTCGAATGCCTCCCCGGTGTAATCCTCGATTGACTTCTCGAGCGACCGGAACAGGTCCTTGTAGTCGATGATGTAGCCGTATTCCTTGTCTTCCCCGTCGAGGCGGTTGACCCGGCAGATCGCCTGGAACAGGCCGTGGTCCTGCATATTCTTGTCGATGTAGAGATAGGTCGCCGAAGGAGCATCGAAACCGGTCAGCAGCTTGTCGACGACGATCAGGAGCTTCATCTGCCCCGGCTCGTCGATGAAGCGCCTCTTCACCTCCTTTTCGAAGGTCTCGACCTTGCGCATCGCCTTTTCTTCCGGCTCGTTGAAGTGCGCCGCGAGCATCTTCCGGTAGGCTTCGTACTGCCGCAGCTTTTCGGTGAGCCCCTCGCCGGTCTCCTCCCCCTTGATGTCCCCCGTTGCCGGCCTGTACGAGGTGACGATGGCGCATTTGCCGGCCAGACCGTGCTCCTGAAACCTCTCGAAGAAACGGCAGGCCGAGTAGATGCTGTCGGATACGAGCAAAGCGTTGCCGCGGCCGCTCTCGAGACGATCGCGCGTCTCCATGTCGATCAGGATGTCGGCGACGATCTTCTCCAGCCGTTCACGCGAACTCAGGGCTCTTCGCATCGTGCCCCAACGCTGCTTGAGCTGAGCCTTGGCCACGTCGGTCAGCCCGCGGGTCTTGAGGTCGAACCACTGATCGATCCTGTCCTGCGAGGCGATGCTCTGGTCGATGTCGCGCGCCTCGTAGCGCAGGTCCAGCACCACGCCGTCGCTCACCGCCTCGTCGTACTTGTAGGTGTGGATGTAGGTCCCGAAGGTCTCGATGCTCCGCTTCTTGTCCTCCTTGAGCAGTGGCGTCCCGGTGAAGCCGATCAGCATGGCCCCCGGCAGCAGCGCCTTCATGGCCTCGTGGAGCTTGCCGGACTGGGTGCGGTGGCACTCGTCCACGAAGACGAAAATCTCGCCCTTGGGGTGGAAACCCCTGGGCAGACTCTTCCTGATCTCGTCGACGTAGGTCTCGATTTCCTTTTCGCTGATCTCCTCGGATGCGCCGAACTTGTGGATCAGCGAGCCGATCAGCCACTCGTCCGGGCTGTTGAGCACGCGCACCAGATCGGCACCGCTGCTTGTGCGGTGGATGTCCTCGCTGACCCCCCTGAAAACCCCCTCGATCTGCTCGTCCAGCTCGGTGCGGTCGGTGATGAGGAGGACCCGGGGGTCGGTGACATGCTCGCGAATCCATTTGGCAAGCCAGACCATGGTCAGGCTCTTGCCGCTCCCCTGGGTGTGCCAGATGATGCCGCCCTCGCGGCGCCTCACGCGCTCCTGCGCCGCCTTCACGCCGAAATACTGGTTGTGGCGGCAGATCTTCTTGTCGCCGGCGTCGAAGACCAGGAAATCGTGGACGATTTCGAGCAGCCGCTCCTTCTTGCAGAGCTGGCCCAGCTCCCGGAGCAGCGGGCTGTCCCCGGCGTCCGGGTCGGCCTCGGCTTCCTTCCAGCGCAGCCAGTGCTTCTCCGGGGTCTCGATGACGGCGTAGCGCAACCCCTCGGTGTCGTTGCCCGCCATCAGGAACTGCACCGTGGCGAAGAAGGGCTGGATGAACTCCTTCTTCTGGCTGTCGAGGTTCTGGCGGATCCCCTCGGCAACCGATACCGTGGAGCGCTTCAGCTCCAGCACTCCCAAAGCGATGCCGTTGACGTAGAGCACGAGGTCGGGCCGGCGGTTGTTCTCCCCGAAGACGGTCACCTCCTGGGCAATGCCGAAGTCGTTGTTCCGGGGATTCGCCCAGTCGATCAGCGACACCGTGACGAACTGCTCGCCGATGCCGGGCTGCACCTTCACGCCGTAGCGCAGCAGGCCGTAGACCTCGCGGTTGGCCTCGTAGAGCGTCTTGCTGCCGCCGAGGGCCGCGGCCTTGTCCAGCTCGTACAGCGCCTTTTCGATGATCTTGTCGCCGTGACCCTGGCGTTTCAGCCAGCGGGTGAGGTGGGTTTTCTCGACGTTGCGGTTGATATCCCGGTCCTGCCAGCGGCCGAAGTACCTGTAGCGAAGGGAGTCCCGGAAGAACTCGATCACCCGCTGTTGGGTGAGGACCTCCCGCTGGCCGACGGTACTCATGACCCGGCATTCCCGGTCAGAAGCCTCTCAACGGAAGCCCGCCCCTTGTCCGTCAGCCGATACTGCTGGAGCCGGCTTCGGGGCTTGTCGGGAATTGTGTATGCGACTCTCCCGTCATTAACAAGCAGCCGGATCACTTTGTTGAGCTGACCGGAGATCTTCTTCTGTCCCAGACTGCTGGACAGCTCCGTCTTCGACATCGGCCCATCCGCCAGTTGCTTGAGCACTCTCAGCGCCAGCGACTCTGGCTGCGACTCTGGCCGTGACTCTGGCTGCGACTCTGACTGGTCCCCGGTTTCAACCCCAGAGACCCCGACTTTCCGGGTAGTTTTCGGGGTAGTGTCGCTGCTGGCAGCGGAATCGGCTGCCCGGTACGCGGCAGAGAACGGGAACCTCAACCACAGACCGTCGCCGCCCGGTTCCAACTCCCATTTTGGCTTGGGGTTGCCAGCCTCCCGGCACATGTCCACGATCCGCCGGATGCCCCGTCCCCAGGCTTCGATCATTCCGGCTCGGAAGAAGGCGTAGGCGATTCGCGGGTTGTACGGCTTCGACGAAAGTTCCCCGGCAAGTGGATCGGCGGCCCATTCAGGCGGCAACTGCACCGCATTCCAGATCGCGATCCGGTCGTCGTACACGCGAATCTGAATCGTGGTGGGGGTGACGTAGTCGCGGTGGATATTCGTCGTCACGCTCAAAGCTTCGTGAGTTTCTGTCATCTCATCCTGGGATTCTTTCATGCAGAAAGCGTGTGATCCTTTCCCGGTTCGCAGTGAGGCTGGAGAACTGCTTCTCGCAGACGTCGCTGAAGCGAGCCAATACCTTGCGATTGATCGACTCCTGATCCTCGAAAATGGCCAGGGAACGGAACCCAATCCCCCACTTCTCGAACTGTAGCAACGCAATTGTGGCATCTCGGGTCCTGCCGTCACTCGCAAGGGCGTGAACGAAAAGTGGCCGGTGCATGCCGTTGATTCGGCAGTCCACTGTGTACATCTCGTGGGGGTCATGTTCGGGGTCGCTCCAGTCGAAATTTCTTCGCTCTTCCGTGACAGCGTCACTCAGGAGCGTCTGAAAATCCTCGATGAACGTGGACCGAACCCGTTCCCGCGACAGGTATGATACGTCGGAAATTTTGAGAAGCCCCTGTATGAAGGAATAAAGGGCGTCTCCGTAACGCTCATCCGGAACATCGAGGACCAATTCGCCATCCCGGTCCTCGATCTGAAACGTAGACAATGCGTTCGAGATGATCTTCTGGCGCGTGCCGCCGTGAAGATCCCTCTCATCAATGTCATAGGTCAGGTGCATGTACGTGTGCGCCTCATCGGACAGCATCCATCGCGCTCCCTCCCTCTTCAGGACGATGGCCAAGTGATCGCCATCTTCAAACAGGAAGGGGGTGAGCACGCGAAAACGCTCGATACCCTCCGCGGCCAGCCGAACCTTCGCCGAAACCTTCTCATGAAAGTCTCGCTCTATGGTCTCGATGGACATGGCTTACCACTCCTCGGAAAGTTTGCTCTGCAGTTCAGGCGGAATTTCGAGACTCGCGTCGTAAATTAGACAGCGAAGGGCACCATGAAAATCGCCATAACGATCAGTCGGCTCGGCGTAGGCGTCCTCCCGTGTTCCGAGTTCCTGATACCGCTCCGTCGCATAGTGAATGTGAAAATCATAAAATGTGACGTCTTCGATATGGTTGGTGTGTTCGTGGCTCTTGCCGGAGGCGAAATATCTGGCTCGATCCCGGAACTCGAACAGCTAGGATGCCCGAGAAGTCGAGCGGATTGATCTTGTTCTGCCTGAAGATCAAGCGGAACTCGTTACCTGCATCACCGGTCAGATCCAGTTGCTCCTCATCGTGCCCCCGCTTGGGTTTTAGACGAATCCGATTGCGCCAATCGGCAGGCGCAGGCTTGCGCTCCTGTACCAACGACTCGATCTCCTGATCTAAGTACGTTACCGCCATGACTGCTCCGATCCGACCAGCCGCACCTGGCCAGTGAGAAGCTGCTGCATCATGCCCTGCTTGACGGTGCGGGTCTTGGCCCGGCGTCGTTCCAGCGCGGCGATCTCGGCGTCCATGTCGGAGAGGACAGCGGCAATGGCGGTCTGTTCTGTAAGAGGAGGGAGCTCGATTCTCACCTGAGCCAAGTTTCTGGCACTGATGTGAACGACCGCGTCTCCCTGACCCATACGAGCCTTTTGTGTCGCCACTGTTGGATGGTTCATCAGGTGGCCAAGGTAAATCGAATTTTGCCCTGACGGGGTCAATGCGATGAGATCTCCACCCGCATAGGCTGGTCCTTCACCAAGATACGCCGCACATATACCGATCTCCTCTGCTGTCTCACCGGATCCCGCAAACAGGAGGTCGCCTTTCTTGATCGGGACTGCCTGCAGGGCGACAGCCGGAGGAATACGGGACACAGGGTTCAGGAAATAGTCCTTGTATCGTGTGTAAAGCTCTCCGTACCGGATACACGGGAAGCCCGTGTCAGAGACATCCTCTCGCTTGATCCCACGGCCTTTTGAGAAGGCACCCAACTCCCCCAACCGCTTCCTCACCCACTTTCCGTTGAACCCCGGTAGACGAGTCTTGCCGGTGAGGAGTTGCTGCATGGTGGCCTGCTTGATGGCCCCCTTCTTGGCGATTAGCACCTCCAACGCCTTGAGCAAACCATCTATATCCGACAATGTCTCGGCGATAGCGCGTTGCTCCTCAGTATTGGTAGGAACAGCAATAGGAAAGCTCCGAATGTCCTCGGGACTAATGTGAGGTATAGCTGTGTTCGTCTTGACTGAATCGACGTGACTCACAAAGGAATCACTTGCCACCAAGAACGCCAGTAGGTCTTGGTGTAGCTGGAAAGATCGAATTCGCGCGACACGCTGTAGCAGCAAACTCGGAAGATCCGCGTCAGACACGACAGCATAACTTCTCCCCACCAACGCTCCATCCATGGCAATAACAAGATCGCCTTTGCATAACTCATACCGTTCGATCTCCGAAGTTATTGCAGGCCAGCACTGCGTGATTTCCTCTCCCCAATCCATTGTGCCGCGCTTAACGTTGGAACCCCGAACTAGAAGGACACCGCTGTTCACGTAACCTGAACTTGGAAACGGAAAGCCAGTCAATAGATTGACAGCGTCTCCGAATCTGAGACATTCCCAATCTTCTGGAATCACCCCCACCTCAGTCCGCTTGTAACCCGCTGGCACCTTTTCCGATAGCGCACGGTGTCCGGCTCCAAGGGCATTGCCAATTTTTTGAATCTCGGGGCTGCCAGGAATCCGAGACACTGCCTCGGATTTCTCCGCCTCCAGAGGAGCAGGGCAACTCTCGAAATCGAATGTTTGACTCATAGCGAAATCCCCATCCAGTTCATGTGCCCCCCGACCTTCGCCCCGAGCCTCGGCGCAACGTCAACCCCAAGAAATCCTCCGTTGCCTCAAACTCCGGGTCAACGCCGTTATGCGCCCGCATCAACGGAATGATCTTGTTCCGCACCCCCATGCCTCGTGCATCGGTATAGCTGTAATCCCGCAGCGTCTCGGAGATGATCAAATTCCGCGGAACCCGTTGGCCAGCGATCATCTTTTCCACCGTCATGCCGTTTTGCAGCGCACCGGGGCTGAGTATCTCTATCCGGTCCGCATACCGGACCACCTCAATCTCCTCGTACCGCGCCCAGTCCCGATGGGTCAGCGCGTTGACAACACCCTCGCGCAGGGCTTCCAGCGGATAGTGCCAGCGTCGTTCCCGACGCATGGACTCCTCTACCTGGCCGGCCTCCTCGGAAACAAACGGCCGCATCGCATCGGCGAGGCGTTCGATCAGCCCCTTTTCCACCAGTTCACGACCCCCCGACAGCACCTGCCAAAGATCGACAAGCGGCCCTTCAATCACCTGATCGTCAAGGGCATCGTAGGTCTTTTCCCGGCCCTCAAAGCACATCCAGCGGATGCCGGCATGGCGCAACAGGCGTCGCGGCCGATAGCCGAACAGGATCAACCCGGCTATCGTACAGGCGGGCGGGCCGTCCTCCCGCTCAACCATGAACCCCAAGGCGCAAAGCCGCTCATTCCATGCCTCCTCGGTCTCCGGAACTTCCCGGCCGCCGACGATTGCGGTGAGGTAGTCCGCCAGCCGTTCCCGGCTCAAGTCGCACAGGCCGCTGCCGGAAACGGGCAACAGCTCCGTGTGAATCAACCCGCCGGCAGCGAAAAACCGCGCCTGCTGCTCGCGCGAGGCCAACCGCGAGGTGCTGCCGATCCGTATGTAGATGTCTTCCCTGCCGCGATACCGGACGACGTACGGTTTGGTGGCACCTTGCGTAACGGTGACCACCGCGACGCGGCGTGCATCGTCTATCGGAACCTCCTCGTAGAACGGCAATATCATCGGATGCACCACGCGCCCGAACACGGAATCCATCACCCACTGTTCAAGATCGTCTCTCCGGATGCCGGTGACGGTGCCGTCGTCTTCCACTCCGAGCAGGACGCGCCCCCCCTGAAAGTTGGCGAGCGCCACCACCTCCCGCGCCAGTTGCTCCGGGCGCAAATCATCCCGCTTGAACTCCACTCCGGAGTTCAAGCCGCCGGCTATCAGTTCGAGAAGCTCCGGGCGTTTCATCGCACCGCTCCGCAATCTACAGGCCCGCTTCTTGGCGATCAGCTCCTCCAACGCCGAGAGCAATCCATCCACATCCGATAACGCCTCGGCAATGGCACCTTGCGCGGGTCAAGCGGTCAATTTCAGGAACTCGGCAGGCGTTATAATCTCTACGCCAACAATGCCCCGGAAACCAGAATCATTCCATGATTCAAAGCCTGGAGGAACGCCCGCCCTGGTACGGAATCGTTGAAGAGTAAAGCACTGATGATGACGTTTGTATCGAAGACGAAGCAGGTCATTCGTCGGCCAGGATGGACTGCAAAATCTCCGGAGTCAGACCGCGCCGTTGCGCGTTGCGGCTGATTTCCAGCATCGTGTCCCTAAGTGATTTCCCGGATTCTGTCGCATCACGCAAACACAAATTGACAAGCAAATCCAGTTTGCGACGCTCATTATCAGAAGCCGAACGGTAGAGTTTGGCTACATCGGAATCAACTGACACGGTTATTTGCTCTACCATTACTGTTCCTCCAAAGTGAACGACTTCAGGTTGCCAGCCAACGACCGGTCATCATACCACACTTCTTCTAAAGGTACGGAACTCAACGGGACGAATCTCTCCCTCACGACGAAATCCCCATCCGCTTCAAGTGCCCCTCGACCCTCGCGCCGAACACCTCCACCTCCCGCTCCAACTCCGGCAGCGGACGGGCGTAGCGCTCTTCCAGTTCCTTCACGCGCCCGGCGAGCTGCTGGGTCAGCCGCTGCACCTCACCCTCGATTGCGCCCCGGATGCTCGCAAACCACTTGTCCTCGACCGCCAGCGTCTTGATCTCTACTTCAGTGAGCACGCCATAGCGGGCCAGCACCTGCTCATCCAAACGGGCTTGGGCCTCTTTGACAGCCTTGCCCGCCTCGGCGTCAGCCTCAATCAAGGTCCGACAGTGCTTGAGGGCATCGCGTTCCTCGTCGCTCTCCAGCTCGTATCGGATAGCCTTGAGCCGCTCTGTCACGCCGCCCTTGGTGACCTTGCCCTTGTCGTTGACCGCATCCTCCAGCAAGCCGTCGCCAGTGTGCTCTTCAACGAACTCCTCCAGCTCGCGGGCGGCAGCTTCCTGTCTTGCCTGTAGCGCATCGATGGCGGCCTGTTTATCGGCGAAGTAGCGCGCGACGATCAGCTCCGGGGGGATCAGGTCCATCTTGTACTTCCTGCGTTTGATGGTCAGATCCGCCGTCTCCTTGATCTTCCTTTCCCTGTCCTCGATGATGCCGCGCGGCCTGGCGGCCTCGGTCCAGCCGTCAGCGGCAATGAGATATACGTCGTCCTGCATTACCTCTTCCCAATAGTCCATCAGCCGTTGGTACACGTCGTAGGAGTCGAGAAGCGGCAAGTCGGCAAATCTCGCCAGCAAGTCTTCCGACAAACCGCCGACGACCTCCTTGGGATTGGCCCCCGCCTCCAGTCCCTTGAGAACCGGCTCGTGCGCCTCACGCCATGCCTCAAAGATACCAGCGACCCGCGCCTCGTACGACTTGAACTCCCGGTTACCGAGGATGGCCGCCTTCTGTTGCGGTGTCTCGACCCGCGCCTCGCTGTAGCCCGCCCTGCCGTTGCCGGCAAACAACGCCTGGCGCAGCGAGGGGAAGACGTTCCAGTAGGTATCGAGCGCGTCGAGGTCGAGGTCGGGTATGCCGCCCTGCAGATGCGCCTCGAGGTCTTGGAGGTCTTCCGGCTCGCTGGAATCGATGTAGCGCGGAATGTTGAGGTTGTAGTCGTTGGCCGGATCGGCGATCTCGGCCACCGGCACCATGCGGGAATAACGCGGCACTTCGGTCTGCCGGTTGAACACGTCGACGATGAGGTGAATGTCCTGCGCGCGCAGGCGGTTCTTGTTTCCGTCCTTGAGGAAGCCCTTGCTCGCGTCGATCATGAAGATGCCGCTGCGGGCGTGGGCGTTCTCCTTGTCGAGGATCAGGATGCAGGCGGGGATGCCGGTGCCGTAGAAGAGGTTGGCGGGCAGGCCGATGATCCCCTTGATGAGGCCCCGGAGGATGAGATTCCTGCGGATGGCTGCCTCCTTGTTGCCGCGGAACAGCACGCCGTGCGGCAGGATGATCGCGCCTTTGCCCCTGCTGTTGAGCGAAGTGATCAAATGCAAAAGGAAGGCGTAGTCCCCGTTCTTCGCCGGGGGAATCCCGTACTCGAAACGCCTGAACTCGTCGTTGACCGGATCGAGGCCGCTGGACCAGGCCTTGGCCGAAAAGGGCGGCTTGGCGACGGCGAAGTCGAAGGTCTTGAGGCTACCGTTCGGGTTTTTGAAGTACGGGGAAGCCAGGGTGTTGCCGCGCCAGAGTTCGGCGGTTTCATGGCCGTGCAGGATCATGTTCATCATGGCCAGGGCCCAGGTTGCGTTGTCCATCTCCTGGCCGTACACGGTGATGCCCCCGCGGCGCCTCGTCCGCGGCCTTGAGCAGGAGCGAGCCTGAGCCGCTGGTCGGGTCGTAAATGGTCTGGTCCTGCCGGGTATCCGGGCCGACCCCGACCACCTTGGCCATGATGCGGGAGACCTCGGCCGGGGTGTAGAACTGCCCCTTGCTCTTGCCCGACTCGGTGGCGAAGTGCCGCATCAGGTACTCGTAGGCGTCGCCGAGCAGGTCGTCCCCCTCGGCGCGGTTGGCGCGGAAATCGAGCCCCTCGAATATGGCGACCAGCTTGGAAAGCCGGTCCTGCATCTCCTTGCCGGCGCCGAGCTTGCTCTCGTCGTTGAAGTCGGCCTGGTCGATGACTCCCTTGAGGTCGTTGGCCTCGGCGAGCTCGCCGATGATAGTGTTGATCTTGTCGCCGATCTCCTTGTCGCCCTTGAGCCTTACCATGTCGGCGAAGCCCCCGCCTTCGGGCACTTCGATGAGGGCGTCGGGGCTGCCGGCGTACTTGTCCGAGACGTACTTCATGAACAGCAGCGTCAGGACGTAGTCCTTGTACTGCGAGGCGTCCATGCCGCCGCGCAGCTCGTCGCAGCTCTGCCAGAGGGATGAGTAGAGCTGGGATTTCTTCAGCGCCATTGGATCCCTCCTGCGGCCTCCCCGTCAGTCCTCGATGCCGAACAGCCGCGCCGCGTTGTTCCAGAAGATGTCCTCGACCGCGGCGTCCCCGAGGCGCTCCCCCCAGCAGGCCCACTTGATCGAGCGCAGGTGCTCCAGGCCGATCGCCAGCGGCTGGATGGTCTGGTGCTTCTCCTCCCAGACCGGGGTCTCCTCTCCCAGCCAGAGGAAGGTGTCGGCCACCCCCACCGACCGGCCGCGTCCGTGGCAGACCGGCAGGTCGGTCCCGTACATCAGCTTGTCGTGCCCGAGGAAGCGGATGATCGCCTGGTGGGCCATGGGCTCGCAGTTGACGCTGGTGTCGCAGTAGAGGTTGTCGAGGCCGGCCAGCTGCGGCAGGCCCTCGAGGTTGTGCGCCGGCTGGAAGCCGCGCGCCGAGTGGGCGAGGATCAGCCGCATGTTCGGGTAGGTCTCGCAGTAGTGCCGTATCCAGTGAATGTTGCCGGGATCGGCTGCGGCCCGCGATTTCACCATGTGCAGGGTGATGGCCCAGCCTTCCTCGCCGGCCACCTTCACCAGCCGTTCCGGCAGGTAGTCGGGGATCTCCGCCTCCCAGGTCGGCTTCACCGAGGCCATGGTGTGGTAGCACTTGAGGCCGTGCAATCCGAGCCGTTTCACCTCCTGGCGCACCCACTCCGGGTCGTCCTCCGGTCTGACGAAGAACATGCCGCGGCAGTCCGAAGCAGCGGCCACGGCTTGGGCGACCCACTCGTTCTGCCGCCGGAAGCTGCCGTCGCCGCCGAGGGCTACCGAGGGCAGGAACAGGCCCGCGGTATGGCGGCCGGGGTGCAGGTCCTGCATCAACTCGCAGTGCTCGGGGTAGCCGACGTCGTCCGGCCCCCCGGGGACCGACCACTCGACGAACTCCTTGCGCCACAGGTGGGTGTGCGCGTCGAAGACGCGGTCCGGAAGGAAGGAGTCGAGCTGGCTGGCGAAGAACTCCCTCTCGTAGTCGGCGAACCTGCTCATTCCCCTGCCTCCTTTTTTGCTTTCTCGATTCCCTGCGACAGCGATCCCCTGAGATGGGCCATCGCCTCGCCGAGGCAGATGAAGCGGCAGCCGCGGGCGACGAGGCTGGCGTCGCCGATCTCCCACATGGTCTTGCCGGCCTTCTCGCCCGCCTCGCGGATGCGCGCCACCGCCCGCAGGAACTCGGGGTTGTCCATCTGCGCGTCGACGCCGATGGCATGGGACAGGTCGTAGGGCCCGATGGCGATCGCCGTGGTGAGCTCGTGGGCGGCGATTTCCCCGGCGTTCTCCAGGCCCTCGACGGTCTCGATCTGCGGCAGCACGATGAAGTCCGCCTCCACCTCGGCCCTCCAGGTTTCGGCCGAGTAGTCGGGCACCCAGTAGTTGCCGAGGCCGCCCGGCCTGCGCCTGCCCCGGGGGGGCATGTAGATGGCGTCGCGCACGCGGTCGAGGTCGGCGGCCGAATCCACCGAGGGAAGCAGGAAGCCGCACGGCCCCCTGTCGATGGCGCGGCGGATGGTCGAGTAGTCGCAGTCGATCGGCCGCAGGAGCACGGCGAAGTCCGCCATGCGTCCCAGGCTGCATACGTCGGCCACGAGTCCGTCGTCGAAAGCGCCGTGCTCGCAGTCGACGATCATGTAATCGAGGCCGACGGTTCTGAAGTAGTCGATCATCTGCGGGAACAGCTGCTCGGTGACGAGCACCCCGGTGGTCAGCCGGCCGCTGGCGATGCGGCCGAGGATTCGGCGTGCAGGTTTCATCTCGAAGTCTGAATAGTTGGGGAAGCGGTGAACTTGGACGCGAGGCAGGATAAACGGGCCCGGGGGGGCCGGCGGCAAGTGAAGGCCGCGGCTTGTGGCCGCGATCCAGGGGTGCTTTGTTGTGGAACCGCGCCCGGGTCCGCGACGGACGATGGCAGGGGGTGGGATCCGGCGCCGATGCAGGCGCTTCCATTGATAGACAGAAGCCGGCGCAGCGTCGCCGGCCGGAGGGCCGACCATGAGCGAGGAGCGAATTCGCGGGATTCTGCCGGTGTGCAGACGGCGCTGGATGCGCCAGCCAGGGGCCGCGGCGCTCGACAACGCGGACCGGCGGGAGCTGGACGTCGCCCTCGCCGAGATCGAGCACCTGTTCATCAAGTAACCGATTCCCTAAGGAGGACCGGACCGATGCAGATCAGCTACGCTACCGCAGGATTCAAGGACCAGCCGCTCGCGAAGGCTCTCGAAGAGATCGCCGCGGCAGGGTATTCCCACGTCGAGATCTCCTCGCTGGAAGGAGACCCCGAACGGGTTCTCACCGGCAGGGAGCTCGAGCAGCTGCAAGCGCGGATCGAGGAGTCCGGCCTGCGCGCCGGCACCGTGCACGCGCCGATGATGCGCAACGTGCTCGCCGCCCCCGAGGAGGACTGGCGGCGGGAGAAGGCGGCGCTGCTCGGCGAGTTCCTGCGCCTGTCGGGGGCCATCGGCGCCGCCGGCATGGTCATCCACCCGGTGCCGAATCCGAGATTCGTCGAGGATCCGGAACGCCCGGAGCTGACCGGGATCATGTCGGACGCGGCGCGGCGCTCCCTCGACGACCTGGTGCCGGTGGCGCTCGAGTCGGGGGTGCGGATGCTGCTGGAGAACCTGCCCTACCACTGCCACTACCCCTTCCTGAACATGGCCGGGCTGCGCGGCCTCGTCGGCGACTACCCGGAGGCGGCAGTGGGCCTGGTCGTCGACACCGGCCACGCCTGGACTGTGGGCAACGACCCTGCCGGGGAAATCAGGACCGCGGGCGAGCGCCTGTGGGGCACCCATCTGCAGGACGTCGACGGCGAGGATCCGCAGGACAACCACTGGGCCCCGCTGCAGGGGGACCTCGACTGGCCGGCGATCCGCGAAGCCCTGCGCGAGGTCGGCTACCGGGGCCTCTGGACCTTCGAGGTGATCACCCCCCGGCAGGGGGAATCGGCGGCCGAGCTGGCGCAGCTGACATACGCAACCGCCCGGGAGTTGGCGCTGCACCCATAGGGCCGGCCGCAGGCGCGGCGACGGCACGCGGTCGGCGACGGCCGCGTGCCAGGATCCGGCAGAAACGCGCTTCGGGTACCGGGCGCGATTGCGGGCGAGCGCCGGTGCAGGCTCGGTTGTCGAGTCGATCACTTGGGGTCGGATCAAGGCACCACTGCAGGACTGAGATGCTGACAAATCATCTCCCCTGCCCCACTCGAAATCCCCTCCGTCAACCCCGGTTTTTTTGGGCATCCACAGCCCTCCCCGATGGTGACGTCCCCCCCGACATTGCGTTTATTCTCCCGGCCTGAGACAGCCTGATCCTGAAACCCAATTACCAACCGAGGACATATCAATGGGACAGTGGCTTGAACGACGGTCGATGCCGACGCCGCGGCACGACCTGCAGTCCGTCGCCGTCAACGGATCGATCTACGCGATCTCCGGCGCCGACGACCTCACCCTGCACGTGGTCGAGGTGTACGACGTCGAAAACGACGTCTGGATACAGGGGCCTCCGATCCCCACCGCCCGCGGCTGGCTCGGCGCCGACCTTCTCGACGGCAGGATCTACGTCGCCGGCGGCAAGACGATACAGACCTCCGAAATGCGCGTCCGCACCGGCCTCGACTACCACTTCATCTCGCGCGACTGCCTCGAAGTTCTCGACGTCCGCACCCAGCAGTGGTCGGTTCTCGAGCCGATGCCGAGGGGCCACCGGGCAGGCGTCTCGGTCGTCGCCTGCGCAGGGAAGATCTGGGTGATCGGGGGCAACACCATGGACCCGCAAGACCAGCGCATCGTCGACCGCGTCGAGGTCTACGATCCGCAGACGGCCGAATGGTCGGACGGCCCCTCCCTGCCGCGGCCGCTGCAGGGGCCGGGGGTGGCCGCCCACGAAGGCAGGATCCATGTCTTCGGCGGCTGCACCGACAAGGACCCGGACAACCAGTTTCGCGACGAGCAGTACGTTCTCGACCCGGCGGTGGGGAAGTGGGAGCCGCTCGCCCCGCAGCCGACCGGACGCGAATCCCAGGGGGTCGCCCTCCTCGACGGCTGCATGTACACCTTCGGGGGCCGCGATCCCAGGTACACCGCTTCCAACGAGATCTACGACTTCGCCCGCGACTCCTGGACCGTCGCCGAGCCGATGCCGGTCGGCAAGGCCTGGCTCGACGCCTGCACCGCCGGCGACAGGCTGTTCGCCATGGGAGGGGCCTACGCGCTTCCGGGCGGGGGGCACAAGTGGATCCACGACCTGCACGAGTACGTCCCCTGAACCGGACCGGATGAAGTCCCTTCGATGCCTTGCGGATCCGGCCGCATGAAAGCCAGTTGAAGATCCCCAGGCCGGCCTGGGCATTCACACTTCGCCCACCTTTCCGGGGCAGCAAACGAGGAGAACGACCATGACTCCCGAAGAGATCCTCTCGCACCCGCCTGTTGTTCTCAGCGACGAGCAGCGCCGTTTCTACTTCGACAAAGGCTACCTGCTCGTCGAGCGCGTCGTTCCGGACGAATGGGTCGAGCGGCTCATCGCCGTAACCGCCGAGATGGTCGACCGCAGCCGCTCCCTCACGAAGTCCGACGCCATCTTCGACCTCGAGCCGGGGCACACCGCCGGGGATCCGCGCCTGCGGCGCCTGACCAGCCCGGTCGAGCACCTCCCGGCCTACTGGGAGTTCGCCTCGCAGTCGATCATCGCCGACATCGCCGCCGACCTCGTCGGTCCCGACGTCAAGTTTCACCACTCGAAGCTCAACTTCAAGTGGGCTCGGGGCGGCGAGGAGGTGAAGTGGCACCAGGACATCACCTACTGGCCGCACACCAACTACAGCCCCCTGACGATTGGCACCTACCTGCACGACGTCGGCGACGACCAGGGGCCGCTCGGGGCGATCGCGGGCAGCCACAACGGTCGGCTCTACAACCAGTACTCCAACGGCAACTGGGTCGGCTGCCTGAGCGAGAAGGACGCCGCCGGCATCGACACCGGTGGGGTCGAGTACCTCACGGGGCCGGCCGGGTCGGTCACCATCCACAACTGCCGCGTCATCCACGGCTCGCGGCCGAACCTGTCCGACCAGGGCCGGCCGCTGCTGCTCAACGTCTACTCCTCCGCCGACGCCTTCACCTATACCGCCAACCCGCTGCCGAGCCGCTACGAAGGACAGATCGTGCGCGGCAGGCCGGCGCTGTGGGCGCACCATGACGGGCGCCCCTGCCTGGTTCCGCCCGACTGGTCGGGCGGCTACACCTCGCTCTACGCGCTGCAGCAGCAGGAGGAGTGGAACGAGGAGCAGATCGAGACGGTTTCGAAGCAGACCCGGGAGATGCGCTCGGGGAACTGAGGCGGGTGGGTGCTTGACGTGTGGGACGAACCCTCGATGTTGCCGCCCGGTTCGCCGGGACGCCGTAACGGGAGCAGATGATGGCTGTCGACTCAGAGCTGCAGCGGCAGGTGATGGGCCGCTTCGCCACCGGGGTGACCGTGGTGACCACCCGCACCGGGGACGAGGTGTGCGGCATGACCGCCAACGCGGTGATGTCCCTCTCCCTCGACCCGCCCCTCATCGTCGTATCGGTGGACAAGACCGCACACATGCACAGCGCCCTGCTCGAGAGCCGGTGCTTCGCCGTCAACGTCCTCAAGCAGGAGCACGAATCCCTGTCGCGGCGGTTCGCGAGAAAGGGCCCCAAGGATTTTTCCGATCTGAGCTGCACGGCGGGGGAGACCGGTTCGCCGATCCTCGACGACGCCCTCGCCTACGCCGATTGCAGGGTCGTCGAGGTGCTCTCGGGCGGCGATCACGACATGTTCGTCGGCGAGCTGCTGGCCGCGGCATCGCGCGGCGGCGAACCGCTGATTTTTTTCGGCGGCAACTACGAGCGTCTTCACGGAAACGGTACCGGAAATGACTGAAACCGCCCCCAAGGCAGCCGCGATCGGAGGCAACGGAACCTCGCTGTCGCTGATCGACTGCGACGTTCACAACTCCCCCTGTTCGATCGCCGACTTCTATCCGTACTTGTCGGCGCGCTGGAAAGCCTACATCGAGCAGTCGGGATTCACGGGGCCGCCGGGGCCCACCTACCCCAAGGGGTTCGAGAACGCCTCGCGCCGGGACGCCTGGCCGCCGAACGGCGGCCCCCCGGGAAGCGATCCGGACTTCGCCCGCGAGCAGCTGCTCGACTGCTGGGGGATCGAGGCCGCCATCCTCAACCCGCTCTACGGAATGGCCGCGGTGCACAACCTCGACTTCGCCAACGCCCTGGCGCGGGCGGTGAACGAGTGGACCGTGGCGGTCTGGCTCGAGGCGGACGAGCGCTGGCGCGGCTCCATCGTCGCCAACACCAGCGACCCCGCGGCCGCGGCCGCGGAGATCCGCCGCGCCGCCGAGGACCCGCGCTTCGTGCAGGTGCTGCTGCTGGTGCGCTCCCACGCCCCCTACGGCAGGCGCGAGTTCCTGCCGATCTTCGAGGCCGCCTGCGACGCCGGCCTGCCGGTGGGGATCCACTTCGGGGGCCGCGGCGGCGAAAACCCGATAACCGCCTGCGGCTGGCCCTCCTTTTACATTGAGGACCACACCGCCATGTCGCAGGCGTTCGAGGCCCAGGTGCTGAGCCTGGTCTGCGAGGGGACGTTCGAGCGGTTCCCGTCCCTGCGGGTAGCACTGGTCGAGGGCGGATTCGCCTGGCTGCCGGGGCTGATGTGGCGGCTGGACAAGAACTACCGCGGCCTGCGCGACGAGGTGCCGTGGCTGACGAAGCTGCCCAGCGAGTACATCGTCGAGCACTTCGGAGCGACGACGCAGCCGATGGAAGAGCCGGCGAACCCGAAGCACCTCCTGCAGCTGATGGACATGATCGGCAGCGACGACTTCCTGATGTTCGCCACCGATTACCCGCACTGGGATTTCGACCCGCCGGACCGCGCCATTCCCGCGGTCGTCCCCGGCCCCCTGAGGAAGCGGATCATGGCCGCCAACGCCTCCCGGTTCTATGACCTCCACCGCGGTTGACGTCGGCGCCGCCGGCGACTTCGAGCCAGGGGCGCTGAAGCGGGTCGAGGTCGGCGGCCGCGCCCTCGTGGTCGTGCGCGACGGGGAGCGCGTCTTCGCCCTGCGCGACATCTGCTCCCACCGCGGCGCCCGCCTGTCGGACGGAGTGCTGACCGGCACGGCGATGCCCTGCAAGCCGGGCGAGGAGATCCGCTACGGCCGCCAGGGAGAGATCGTCCGCTGCCCCTGGCACGGCTGGGAATTCGACCTCGCCAGCGGCCGCTCCCTCACCGATCCCGGCAGGGAGCGCGTGCGCTCCTACCCGGCGTACCTCCGGGACGGCCGCGTCTTCGTCGAAATCTAGTCCCGCTGCCGGCCGTTCACGCCTTCAGCGCCCCTTCCATCAGCCCCCTGAAAAACAGCCTCTGCGCCGCGGCGAAGGCGAGGATCCCCGGGGTCACCACGAGCGCGTAGACCGCGGCGATGCGCGGCCACGCCCACTGACCCATCCCTCCCTGGGCCGAGGCGAGCACCACCGGCATGGTGCGCGCGGGTTTTGGTACTGGCGACAATTTGGAGTATCGTGATTCGGCGGCCGTTAGTCGAACCCGGACCTGGCGTTCGCATCCTCTGCCAAGGTCTGAAAGGGAGTGCCATGAAAAAAGCTGTCACGCTTTCGGCAATATGCCTGGCGCTGCCAGCCATCGCGCAGGACAAATCGTCATTAGACCTGATTTTCGGGGCCGCGAAAGCGTCCGGCCAGGCCAGTGCTCCTGACTATGCCGACATTCGCAACGACCGGATGGAAGCATCCATGCTGCCAGGGGGATACTTCACCCTGGGTACCGCCGCAGGCCTTTCGGAATCGCCCCTGGATGACCGCTGTGCCATTACCTACGGCCATCCCTATGCCAAGACATCTCATCTGGTTTTTTCCGTCGATGGAAACTGGTACCGGCTGGAGGATTACTTCGGCAACGATGCGTTGACCCCGGAGCAGTCGGGAGACACGCTGCGGATCCAGGCGCGGTCCGAGGGCGATGTTATGGTGACCTTTACCGTGGCTCTCGACGAGGACCGCGGCGCCCTGCTCCAGGCCGAGATAGGCAATTTGGACGACGTGTCTCACACCTGCAGGGTCGGCGTTGCTCTCGATCCGGCGCTGGGCCGTTGGGGGGACGGACACCTGACGCTCGGCAACGGATCTCTGCGCCACGGAGCCCGTCTCCGCTCCCCCGATCTATCCGCGGGGTTGACTGTGTGGGAACGCGATCGCGCCGCCAGGGGATTGGGAGTGGACCTTTCTTTCCCGGACCCGGCCCCGGACCTCGTCGTCGCCGGAAACTGGGCAAACCTCCACGGAACGGACGCGCCGGAAGACCAACCTGCAACAGAAGAACGGCTTTACGATCTCGCTTTGAAGATGTACTGGGGAGAAACGCAACTAGCCCCGGGTGAAACCCGCCTGTACCGGATGGCTATGGACCTCCGGCCCCCGGATTTCAACACACCGGTCTTTATGCGCTGGGACCTGCCATCCTCTTTTGTCCTGACCGACAACCTGATGTTTCCGCGCGATTTCACAAGCTATCTGGAAATCGTCAACGACAGCGGACGACAGGTCAACGCCACGGTCTCTCTCGACCTGCCGACGGTGCTGGACGCCGTCCCGTCCGAGCGCTCGCTCTCTCTCGACGCACAACCGGTCTACCATCGGCTCGACATGCGTTCCAATCTGGTTTACGAGGATGGAATTTTCGACGTTGGCGTTGTAGTCACGGAGGGGGGTGAGATCCTCGACGAACTGCGCCGCAACTTTTTCCTTCCGGCGACCCCGGTAGCCGACACCGGCCTGGTCGTACGGGTGGATAGCCTCGATCTGAGCCACTACCCGGAAGTGGGGCTGACCTTCGAAGTCAGGGAAGAGGCGGATGATCGCCTCATCACGAGGCTGGCGCCGGAAAACCTGTTCCTGTTCGAGAACGACCAGCGCCTGCGGGAGTTCACCCTGAAGAAAGACCGCTCCTCCGGCGTCGATGCGGCCGACATCGTCTTTGCTCTCGACGTGACCGGTAGCATGGCAGACGAGATCAACGGAGTAAAGAACCACATCGTCGAATTCGCCGACAGCCTCAGCTATCGGGGGATCGACTTCCGTCTGGGTATGGTGACGTTCCTGGACGCCATCGAGAACGTCTATCCATTCACCCGCGACGTTCAAGCTTTTCGGTCTCTGGTCGGCGATCAGTTCGCCCACGGCGGCGACGACCAACCAGAAAATTCTCTCGAGGCACTGATGGAAGCGGCTGGATTCCCGTTCCGGCCGGAGGCCAGCCGCGTGGTCATCTGGATCACTGATGCCGACTACCACGAGAGGAACTCCGTGACCCCTCTCGTCCGAAGCGAGGTAATTGACGCTCTTCTCGCCAACGAGATCACGGTGCATTCCGTCGGCCCCGCTTTTTTTCGTTCGGCCTTCTACGAGCCCTTCACGGTAGCGACCGGTGGCCGCGATTTTGACATATACGGCAATTTCCGGGACATCCTGCTGGACATTTCCCGCTTTGAAGTCTTCGGCAAGTTTGTCGTCAACTACCGCTCACCGGCAGTGGACGGCGACGAAAACCGGATCGAGCTGAAAATCCGGCACGCCGGACTCGGAGGTATCGCAGTACTGAGCTACCTGACTCCGTCTCCAGGAACGACGGCGAAACCCCTGAGTTTCTTCCCCAATCCGTTCAACTCCGAGGTGAACTTCCTCATCGATATCGGGGACTACACCGGTGGCGCACTCCACATCTACAACCTCCTGGGTCAGGAGGTGGCCCAGTACCGTCTGCGGGGCACAGCTTCACAAAGGATCGTCTGGAACGCCCGCGGCACTGTCGCAACAGGCCCGTACCTGGTGCGATTGTCACTCGTCGGCTCCGATGGGGAAGTCCGGGTCGAGACGGCGCGCATCCTCTACCTGAAATAGGCCAGTCCCAAATGTCGAGACTCTTTGCGGCCATGCCCGTCGCCCTTGCGGCCTCGCTGGCCGGCGCCGACGGGTTGATGCTCCCTGTGGAGCAGGACTATCCGCATGACTTCCTGCGCAACCGGATAACGCATGTCGAAGTAGAGATGCACGGGGTTGTCGCCGTCACCTCGGTCTACCAGGAGTTCGTCAACGAGTGGCACAGCGAAACCGACGCGGTTTACTCCTTCCCACTGCCACCGGACGCAAGGGCTACGGAAGTTCTGTATTGGCGGGACGGCGAGGTGCTCGAGGCTGTGCTCAGGGTGCGTGACCAGGCGGTGAACCCGGGAACCGGCGAAGGCGGGGCAGCTGCTCTCGTGAACCGCTATCTAGGCCGCAACGGGATTCGCATCAGGATCGAGGGGATCGCGCCGCAAGAGATCCAGCGCGTGCAACTGACCTACATCGGACTTTGCAACTACAGAAACGGCCAATGCCGTTACCGCTACCCATTGGATACAAGGGACTTCGTAAAACGGCCATTGGATCATTTGCAGTTCAACTTCACCGTGAGCTCGAACTCCGATATCGTGGATTACGGTCTGCCCACGCATCCGGAGTACCGAACGGTTTACTCAGGAAAGAGGGATCTCGAGATCGAGTTCTCCGGGCCGAAGAGTTATCCGAACCGCGACCTCGAGTTCTTCTACACCGTCGAACAGGACGCTCTAGGCGTCGATTTCTACTCGGCGGCGAACGCCACTTCAGACGGCCACTTCGCCCTTTTTTTGCGGCCCGAGAACCACCCCGTTGAAGGAAGTGTGCTGCCCAGGCAGGTGCTCTTCCTCCTTTCCAATTCCAACCGCATGTTCGGTACCAAGTTGGATCAGAGCATCCGGGCGATTTCAAGATCCCTGGAGCAACTCGGCCCCGAAGACCGCTTCAACATCCTCCTGTTCAACAACGAGGTGTCGTCGTTGAAGCCGGTCCCGGTCGCCGCCGACCGGGCCAACGTTGCCGCAGCGGTGGACTTCCTGATGGCGATAGAGACAGCCGCCGGCTCGCGTCTGGACCAGGGCTTGAAGGAGTGTCTCCTCCAGATCTCCAGCGAAGATTTCAGCAACGCCATCCTGGTCTTCACCGACGGACGCTCTCCCCTCGATCCGCGGGAGATCGAAAAATTGAACGAGCATCGAGCCGGCATCTTCCCCATCGGCATCGGCACCGACCTGGACCGGGCACGGTTGGAGATGACCGCGGCATTGAACTACGGGTTTGTGACCTATCTCGACGGGGATTCCGGTCTCGAGGAGGCCATGGTGGGTGTATTCGAGCGCATCAGCAATCCCATCCTGAAGAATACAGTAATGGAGTATGGAAGAGCGGACCTGTACGAGATCCTCCCTCGTAAAATCCCGGACACATACTCGGGGTCGTATTTTTTCACCACCGGCCGGTACAGAATACCGGGCCCGTCCAGTTTCAGTCTCGCAGGTTTTTCCTCCGAAGGTCTGGTGACCTTCGATTTCACTTTGGATTTCAGCGACGAAAGGGAATTTCCTTCCATCGAGAAGCTGTGGGCCAAGGAGTTCATCGATGCGCTCGAGCGCCAGATCGAGGTGTACGGCGAGACCCGGGAACTCAAAGACCAGGTGATCGAACTGAGCCTTTCGTACAATATTCGCAGCCGTTATACAGCGTACGTAGCGGAGGCAGAGGAAGATGAATACAGTGGAGATGAGGATGGTTTTGCTTCTGTTGTAGAATTAAATGGGAAAGAGGATTCCCTCTCCGCCTCCGCCATCCTCGGCAACTACCCTAATCCCTTCAATTCATGGACGAAAATCCGCCTTTTCGTCCATGAACGGGACGCCCGCGCGACTAAACTTTTGAAGGTTTACAATCTTTTGGGACAGCTAGTGGCGGTTTTGGACGCAAGCCACCTTCCGGCGGGAATGCATGAAGTAACGTTGGAAGGTGGGGATACTTTCGGAGGAACGCTTGCCAGCGGACTGTACATCGTGCGCCTGCAAGTGCGCAATACCATCACCGGTGCCGTCCGGATCAATCTGGTCAGGTAAGACGGGAAGAGGCCCCCGCCTCAGGCGAGCGCCGGAACCTCGACCAATCCTGCTAGGGGATGCTCTGGTGGTCGCGGTCCCGTACCCGGTACCAGCACAGCAGCCGCTCGGCATCCGGCACCGGGTTGCCCTGGCCGCGGGGGTTCGCCAGGTACAGGAAGGCGGCCGACGAATGGCGGAACGGCCTCGCTTCCCCTGGAAACGGATTGGTGAACTCGATGCGGAAGCGGCGCCGGAAGTGGATGGCGTCGCTCTCGTGGATCCGGTACATCGCCGTCATCGAGTTTAGGGCGTCCTTCACGGGCAAGCCGTGCAGGTCGCCGGCGAACACCCCTTCCCGGAAGTACCACCCCCCCATGAAGTAATCCTCCAGCCCGGTGCCGGCGAGGCGCGGCCGCTCCCAGTCGTCGTCGATGAAGACCTGCTCGGGAGCCTCGAGGAAGCCGAGGTAGTTGCGGTCCCGCGCCTGCATCGACAGGGTGCAGCCGGCGAAATGACCTCGGCCCTGTGCTTCGGCAACCACCATCGGGTCCGCCCCCGCGTTCTCGCCGGTGCGGAAGTGGCCGTGAAACCAGGCGAGGTCCCCGGGCAGCCGGTCGGTCAGCTGATACAGGATGTTGGCGTACACCTGCGTGTCGACATGCTCGTCGCGGTTCTCGACCTCGATGCGGAAGCCGCTGCGGAACGGCATGGGAAAGCGGCTGTAGAACCCCCCGCTCGACATGCCGATGTAGCGGGAGGTGAAGTTGGCCACCTCGCACAGGCCGCATCCGAAGAAGTCGCCGACCGGAACCTCGACCGCGGGACGGTCGCTCCCGTCCCAGTAAATGCGTAGCAGCAGGGTTTTCAGGATGGTCGCGCTGATCGGCGCCTGCGGCTCCCAGTTGCGCCAGAACCAGCCGGGGAAGGTCAGCCAGAGCTGGGCGATGTACCCGCAGCCGGCCACCTCGGCCAGGGTGACCGTGCTGCCCCGGTCGACGGGCAGCTTCTTGCGCACCCCGCGGTCCCAGGTGCAGGCCTGGTGCGTCTCCTCCTCCCGGAGCGCGGCGATCCCCAGCGGTCCGCGGGACTGCTGCTGCATCAGGGGGCGTCAGCGGCGCGCGATCAGGTCGTCGACCACGGCCGGATCGGCGAGGGTGCTGGTGTCGCCGATCTCGTCCATCTCGTCGGCGGCGATCTTGCGCAGGATGCGGCGCATGATCTTGCCCGACCTCGTCTTCGGCAGCCCGGGAGCCCAGTGGATGACGTCGGGAGCCGCGATCGGACCGATCGCCGTGCGCACCTGCTTCTTCAGCTCGGCCTTGAGGCCGTCCTCGTACTCGACCCCGGCGTTCAGGGTGACGTACGCGTAGATCCCCTGCCCCTTGACCTCGTGCGGGAAACCCACGACCGCGGCCTCGGCCACATTTTCGTGCAGCACCAGGGCGCTCTCGACCTCGGCGGTCCCCATGCGGTGGCCGGAGACGTTGATGACGTCGTCGACGCGCCCGGTGATCCAGTAGTAGCCGTCCTCGTCGCGGCGGCAGCCGTCGCCGGTGAAGTAGTAGCCCTTGTACTGCTGGAAGTAGGTCTCCTCGAAGCGCTTGTGGTCGCCGTACACGGTGCGCATCTGTCCCGGCCACGGCGCCTTCATCGCCAGCACCCCCGAGACCTCGTTGCCGTCGATCTCCCTGCCGCTCTCCGGCTCGAGGACCGCCGGCTCGATGCCGAAGAAGGGCAGCGTCGCCGAGCCCGGCTTCTGCGCGATGGCCCCGGGCAGAGGGGAAATCAGGATGCCGCCGGTCTCGGTCTGCCACCAGGTGTCGACGATGGGGCAGCGCTCCTTTCCCGCGTTGCGGTAGTACCAGCGCCAGGCCTCGGGGTTGATCGGCTCCCCGACGGTGCCGAGCAGCCGCAGGCTCGGCATGTCGTAGCGGGCCGGGTACTCCTCGCCGGCGGCGGCGATGGCGCGGATAGCCGTCGGCGCGGTGTAGAACTGGTTGACCTTCCACTTCTCGATCAGCTGCCAGTAGCGGCCCGGGTCCGGGTAGTTGGGGATGCTCTCGAACATCACGGTGGTGGCCCCGTTGGCGAGCGGGCCGTAGATGATGTACGAGTGCCCGGTCACCCAGCCGATGTCGGCGGCGCAGCAGTAGATGTCGCCGTCGCGGTAGTCGAAGACGTACTTGTGGGTGACCCCGGTGTAGACCATGTAGCCGCCGACGGTGTGCTGCACTCCCTTGGGCTTGCCGGTGGAGCCGGAGGTGTAGAGGATGAACAGCGGATCCTCGGCCTCCATCTCCTCGCACGGGCAGTCGGCCGGCGCGGCGGCCATCAGGTCGTGCCACCAGAAGTCGCGGCCCTCCTTCATCTCGACCTCGAACCCGGGATCGCCGCTGACCCGCTGCACGACGATGCAGGTCGCGACCGGAAGGCCCATCTCCTCTTCCGCCGAGGCCATGGCGGCGTCGGCGACCGGCTTCATCAGGATCGGCTTGTCGCCGCGGTGGGTGCCGTTGCAGGTGACGACGGTGGTGCAAGTGGAATCGACGATGCGGTCGGACAGCGAGTCCGCGGAGAAGCCGCCGAAGACGATAGAGTGGACGGCGCCGATGCGGGCGCAGGCGAGCATGGCGACGGCGAGCTCCGGGACCATCGGCAGGTAGATGGAGACGCGGTCGCCCCGCTTCACGCCCCGGGACTTGAGGACGTTGGCGAATTTGCAGACCTGCTCGTGCAGCTCCCGGTAGGTCAGGGTGCCGTCCTCTCCCGGCTCGTTCCCCTCCCATATGATGGCGACCTGGTCGCCGCGGGACTCGAGGTGCCGGTCGAGGCAGTTGTAGACGATGCTGGTGCGGCCGCCTTCGAACCACCTGATCGAGATGGGGCCCTTGTCGAGGTCGTAGTTGTAGGAGCGCACCGTGTGCCACTTCTCGAACCAGTGGAAGGTGCCGGCCTTTTCCGCCCACCAGGCCTCGGGATCGGCTAGCGAGCGCTCGTATTCCTGCTGGTACTCTTCCAGGCTCCTGAAGTGAGCCTTGCTCTGAAACGAGGGACTCGGGGGATATATGTCGGACATCGAAAACTCTCCTGTCTTCTGGGTGCGGGGCATAATATCCGCAGGCAGGTCAGGTTGGCAAAACGGAACGCGCACCCGTCCAGGCCGCGAGGTTGCGGGCCGAATCAGCCGGGCGGACTGGCCCGACGCCGGCCTTCTGCGGGGCTAACAGGGGCAAGGGGTATCTAGAAAGCGGGTGCCGCCAAGTTCCCGCTCCCGAATTCAGGGACACTTCCCGGTCCGTTGCCAGAACCCCGGATGCTGCTTGACCTGCCCTCTCTGTAACTGCATGCTGCACCCGCATACGACGGGCAACGACAGCTGCGCTTCGCGTCCTTTGCTTCGAACCGGAATTGAGCGCTGGAGGACATCATGGCATACCGCGGTTCCTTATTTCTTCTGACGCTGGCAGTGGTGTCGGCAGGTCTTGCCCCGGCAGCCGCCCACAACGGCGATCGGGCGTTTCCGATCAGCTATTTATCCGAAGAGACCCTGGCCCTTCTCGATCAGGACGACGGAGTCGTGGAAGACTGGGTGGACGCCCTGGGTGAACCGACGCTGACCCCCCTGGACTTCAACCTGTGGTCGGGATTTGACATTTCCTACGACCAGCACGATCCAGCCAGCCTCGATTTCCGCATCTGGCTGGGATGGAGTCCGGACGGCAGAATCCACGTCGCCGGATGTACGTGAACGAATACGACCCTCTGGGGGGCCTCTACTCGTTTCCATGGGTCCATGACGGCATGGCACTTCTGGTCGATGGAGATCATACCGGTGGTCAGTTTTCATGGATAGCCTCGCACGGTGAGCTCGAGGAGGCTTTGAAGACGAACAGGCAAGCCCAGAATTACGGAAATATTGCCATCGCCCCCAGCGGCGGTCCGACGATCAGTTTGCTTGGAACTACGGATGGTACAGATGGTTTCGATGAGATCGATCAGCCGGTCGACTGGATGGTGCACCCCCCATTCGCCCGGGGAGGAGGAGGCGTGTTCGGGGAAAACCCCACCATCTGGGTGACCGAAATCTACGTCACCTGCTTCGACCGGCTGGATCACCTGAACCCGGAGGAAAGTGTGGTTTCCCGGTTGGCCGAAGGAAAAATCATCGGGTTCGATCTGTATGTCCGGGACTACGACGCCGAACCGGGGGGGCCACGTGCGTTGTACTGGCTGGGAGATCCGGAAGATGCCGAGGAAGACGCGGTAGGCGCCGATTATATGGTGGATGGTTTGCTGCTCGGCCCCGACGATGATTTCGGCGACTCTGCGGTGCAGTCCACTTCCTGGGCCCGCATAAAGGCATCCCTGGAAATAGACTTTCGCAACCAACATTTAATCCCCGAAAACGACTGAACCGTTCCGCCGGGTCATTGCGGCCGCTCCGCCATAGCACCAACGCAGATGAAGGAAGTTGCAGGGCCTCCGTTTCTTTTGTATTACCGCAGTCCGGAATCGCTTTTGAGGGCATCATGGCATACCGCGGTTCCTTGTTTCTTTTGACGCTTGTAGTGATTTCGGCTCCGGCCGGACCCCTTGCCGCTCATCAAGGAGACCGTCTGTTTCCGATCGTGTATCTCTCCGAGGAAACCCTTGCTCTCCTCGATCGGAACGACGCCCATGTGGAAGACTGGGTTGATGTAGTCGGTGAACCGACGCTGACGCCCCTGGATTTCACACTGGGCTCGGAGCGGACAAACACCTCGTACGGCCAATTCGATCCATCCAACCTCAATTTTCGTATCTGGGTGGGATGGAGCAGCGACGGCAGAATCCATTTCGCTGGCCAGTTCGCCGACGACGTATACGAGACCGAACACGGCAACGTAGACAGCATCACTTTACGGGTCGACGGAGACCATACCGGGGGTGAATACCTCTCTGGTCCTAGTCCCATGCAAGCCCAAAATTACCGCGCAATCTCCCGCGCACCTAGCGGGCTACCATTAATTCAATTATTCCATGCCTATGAGGAAGATGCCAATGTTGAGTGGATAACGCAGCCACCCTTCGCCTCAGTTGGAGGGAGCGTTTTTGGCGAGAATCCCACCAACTGGGTGGTCGAGTTCTTCGTGACCTGTTTTGACCGCATGAATCATCTGAGCCCCGAGGGAGGGGTCGTATCTCAGTTTGACCCGGGCAGGATCATTGGGTTAGACATTGGGGTCGTTGATCGTGACGACCCCAACTCGAGTCGATATGCTTCTTACAGGCTTGTTGACGAAAATCTCGGAATTTGGGGGAAGGGTGCCGACAACTTTACTGATGGTCTGCTGCTCGGCCCCGACGATGATTTCGCCAACTCTGCGGTTCAATCCACTTCCTGGGCCCGCATAAAGGCCTCCCTGGAAACAGACTTTCGAAACCAACATTTAATTCCCGAAAACGACTGAACCGTTCCGCCGTGTCATGGCGGCCGCTCCGCCATAGCACCCACGCAGATGAAGGAAGTTGCAGGGCCTCCGTTTCTTTAGCATTGCCGCAGTCCAGAATCACTTTTGAGGACATCATGGTATACCGCGGTCCCTTATTTCTTCTGACGCTGGCAGTTGTGTCGGCTGGTCTTGCCCCGGTAGCCGCCCACAACGGCGACCGGGTGTTTCCGATCCGCTATTTATCGGAAGAGACCCTCGCCCTTCTCGATCAGGACGACGGAGTCGTGGAAGACTGGGTGGACGCCCTGGGTGAACCGACGCTGACCCCCCTGGACTTCAACCTGTTGTCGGGATTTGACATTTCCTACGACCAGCACGATCCAGCCAGCCTCGATTTCCGCATCTGGCTGGGATGGAGTCCGGACGGCAGAATCCATGTCGCCGGACAGTTCGTGGACGATGTGTACGTGAACGAATACGATCCTCTGAATGACCCCTACTTTTTACCCAGTTTCCATGACAGCGTGATTCTCATGGTGGACGGTGATCACACCGGGGGGAAGTATTACTGGGGCCAGACGCACGAGCTCGAGGAGGCTGTACAGACGAACAGGCAAGCCCAGCATTACGAGAGTATTGCTATCGCCCCTAGCGGGGGTCCGAGGGTCGTTTTGTTTTATACATCAGTTGGCGCGCTCACTTTCGGTGAGATCGCGGTGGACTGGATGGTGCAGCCCCCCTTCGCCCGGGGTGGAGGGGGCGTGTTCAGCGAGAACCCCACCATCTGGGTGACCGAATTCTACGTCACCTGCTTCGATCTTCTGGATCACCTGAATCCCGAAAACAGTGTGGTATCCGAACTGGCCGCGGGAAAAACAATCGGGTTCAATTTGGGTGTCAGTGACTATGACGTCGAACCCGTCGTTGGCCCGGCTGCTTATTACGAGCTGATAAACCGCGGAGATGATGCGGATCTCGATCGCGCCGATATATTCGTCGATGGTCTGCTGCTCGGCCTCGACGAGGATTTCGGCGACTCTGCCGTGCAATCCACTTCCTGGGCACGCATCAAGGCCTCCCTGGAAATAGACCTTCGTAACGGGAATTCCCTACCAAACGACAAGGACTGAGCTGTCCGGCCTGGTCAGAAGTCTCCTCTTCTCACGGTCAGGACAATCGTACTCGTTGCCCGACTGCAACGTGAAGGGGATTGGTGAACGCAGAAACTGCCGGCTTGAGCGGTTCGAAGCAGGGCGCTACAACAGCTTGCCGATGACCTGGACCGTCACCTCGTCGCCGGCGGTGACCCTCTGGCCCGGCTCGAGAACGACGACGCCGTTGGCCCCGAGCATGCTGGTGAGGATGTGGGAGCCCTGGCCGCGGTGGCCGGTGCGCGCCCCGAGCAGGCCGTTCTCCCAATTGAGCTGCGCGCGCAGGTACTGGCGGCGGTCGCCGTCGTTCTCCTCGCCGTTCTCCATGCGCGCGGTCGCCGTCGGCAGCAGCTGCTGTTCCGGGGGGTACCCGGAAGCCTTGCGCACTGCCGGGCGCACGAACTGCAGGAAGGACATGCAGCCGGAAACCGGGTTTCCGGGAAGACCGAAATACGGCCTGCCTTTGAGCAGGCAGAAGTAGAGCGGCTTTCCCGGCTTCATCGCCACCCGCCACAGGATCTCCTCGGCCCCCATATCGGTCAGCACCTTCTTGACGAAGTCGTACTCCCCGACCGACACCCCCCCGGAAGAGAGGATGAAATCGCTGCCGAGGGCGGTCTCGATCGCTTCCCGGATGCGGTTCTCGTCGTCCGGCGCGACCGGCAGCATCACCGGTTCGGCCCCGTGGGCGCGGGCCATGGCCGCCAGGGTGGCGGTGTTGCTGTTGACGATCTTGCCCGGCTCGAGGGGCTCGTCGATCTCGACGAGCTCGTCTCCTGTCGAGAGGACGGCGAGCCGCGGGCGTCGGTGAACGGGCACGAAGGTCCGCTGCACGGTGGCGAGCACCCCCAGCTCCCCCGGCCCCAGCTCGGTCCCCGCCGCGATCAGCTTCTCCCCCAGCTTCATGTCCTCGCCGCGGCGGCGGATGTTGGCCCCGAGATCGTCTCCTTCCAGGATTTCGACGCGGCTGCCCGCGGCGCGCGTGTCCTCGACGCGGATGACGGTGTCGGCGCCGGCGGGAACGGGGGCGCCGGTCATGATGCGGCTCGTCTGGCCTGGGGCCACCGTCTTGCGGCCGATGCGGCCGGCCGGTATGTCCTCGATCACCTCGAGTACGGCCGGGGCCTCTGCCGACGCATCCTTCACGTCCTCGTGGCGGACGGCGTACCCGTCCATGGCCGAGTTGTCGAGAGGGGGACTGTCGTAGGTCGCGTGGACGTCGGCGGCGAGGAGGCGGCCGAGCGCATCGAGCAGGGGGACGCGCTCGATCCCGAGCGGGCGGACGTGCCCCAGGACGATCTGTTGCGCCTCTTCGGGAGTCAGCATTCGCGAATCGAGCGGAAGGTGCGGAGGGTCGAAACGGACCGGCGCCTGCGGAGACCCGGCGGAACTATTGCCCCCGGGCCCCAAGACGGGCGGAGCCGGTGCCTCACAGCTTCTCGACGCGGCTCCTGAGCTGATCGAGGCGTTTGAGGGTCGCGCGTTTGGCCTGCTCGAAGCCGAGATCGTCCCCCTTTTTCTCGAGCTCGTCGAGCAGCCCCTGCAGGTAGAAGCGGTCGAAGTTCTCCGCCTTGTCGCCGCCCAGGGTTTTCTCCAGGGAGGCCTTCAGTTCGTCGAATTCCTTTACTCGCCGCTCGAGGAATCGCTCTACCACTTGCTGTTCCGAGCCGAATCCCCGCGTCTCCGCATCGATGCTGCGGATCAGGTCGCGAACCTCGCGGGCGAGGGCCTTCTTGTCCTGATCGCTTACACCGCATCCCACTGCTACCAGTACCGCGAGCGCCAACAGCACCGCTTGTCGCATGAGGCATCTCCTTCGGGTTGGAGGCCGGCCTCCGCTCGCTACCAAGGTTCGGTAAGGAGGACTGCCTGAAGTGATTTCAGGGTCGCGGACTCATGCCGCGAGGAGTGCTTCCCGGCGCAAGCGAGCTCGAGTCGGGGAGCACCGGGAAAGGGTCTAATAAAAGGGGTTCTCGCCGCCGGCGTGCTCGGTGACGTCGCGGATCTCCTCCACCTCGGGAACCGCTTTCTTGATCATCACCTCGATCCCCTGCCGCAAGGTGACGTTGGCCATGCCGCAGCCCTGGCAGCCGCCGCCCATCTCGAGGTAGACGACCTTGTCCTTGACGTCGATCAGGGAGACGAAGCCCCCGTGCGAGGCCACCGCGGGGTTGATCTGCTGCTCGATCACGGTCTGGACCTTGTCGGCCAGCGGACCGGACAGTTCCGGCTTTTTCGTTGGCGTGTCGATCTTGAAGCCGCTGCCCATCAGGCCGTCGACGTAATCTATCGCCGCTTCCTGCACGAGGGGGCGGCTCTCGTCGTCGACGTAGAGATCGAAGCCGTCGAAGGGTATCACCTCTTCGCCGCCCTCGTACTCCTCGCCGAGAAAGGCCATGCGGAAATCGACCTTCAGGGGGGACACGGCCTTGGCGGCGATACGCAGCCCCTTGACGGGATTTTCGCTCTTCTCCATCAGCTCGACGATCTTCTGCCGGGCGGTTTCCGATATGGTGACCATGCGGTTCTCGAGGATGCGGGAATGGGTGCTGCATTCCGATGCAGCGGCCGTGTCGCCGCGTGAATGTAGCGCCGGGAAGGGGATCGTCAAAAATCGATGCACCGCCGCAACTTGACCCGCTACAAGGTCCGCCGAAGTTAGAGATTTCCCCTTTTCAGAAACCTGATCGTCGAACGGAGCATCATTGCGCGCGGCACAACTGGTGCAACCACGCACCTGGAAGCTGATCGAGGTCGAAAGGCCCGAGGCAGCGAACGGCAACATGCTGGTCCGTCTGGAGCGGGTCGCCATCTGCGGAACCGACAGGCCGTCCTTCTGGGGCGGGCACCCCTCCTACCCGCTGGAGCCGGGCGATACCGGGCACGAGGGCATGGGGATCGTCGAAGCCTGCCCCTCCGGGCGCTACGCCGAGGGGGTGCGGGTGCTGCTCTCCCATTTCGACCGCGGCCTGTTTCAGGAGTACGTGCTCGCCCGGGATGAAGGGGTGGTGCGGCTGCCGGCAGGCGGCAAGCTGGAAGTCATCCTGATGAGCCAGCTTCTCGGCACCGTCATCCACTGTTTCTACAAGCTGGGCAATCTCATAAACAAGGACGTGGCCGTCATCGGTCAGGGCCCGGTGGGGCAGCTGTTCAACGCCTGCCTGCGCAATCTCGGAGCCCGCCGCATCGTCGCCATCGACCCCAACCGCCACCGGCTGCGGGTAGCAGAAAGGATGGGGGCGACCCATGTGATCGACCCCGCGGCCGAGGACGTGCGCGCCGCGGTAACCGAGCTGACGGGCGCCGAGATGGCGGACTGCGCCGTCGAAGCGGTGGGTGCGGCCGAGACCCTCAACCTCGCCGCCGGCCTGCTGAAGCGCGGCGGCACCCTGGTCAGCTTCGGGGTCCCTGACAAGGACAACCACGAGGGGGTCATACCGCTCGAGTTCCGCAGCTGGTTCGTCAACGAGACCCGACTCATCGCCTCGGTGGGGCCCAACCCGGGGCTGGACTACACCGTCGCGCTCCAGTGGATCACCGAGGGGCGCCTCGACGTCACCCCGATCCTGACGCACCTGCTCCCGTTCGAGCAGATCCAGCAGGGGTTCGAGACCGCCTTCCTCCGCCCCGAGGAAGAAGAGGCGGTCAAGGTGGTCCTGAAGTTCTGACTGGCGGCGTCCGCACGATGATGTACCGCAACGAGGGCCCCTTCGCCGATTTGCCGGTGGTCGCCGCGGAGTTCCGCCAGGAAGGGGACAAAAGCCACCGGCCGGCCTGGAGGATCGCCGCGCCGGGAACCGGGAGATCCGCGCCGCCTGGAGCGGGCTGGCCGCCCCCGTGGTAAAGGCCGGGCGCGCCACGGCGAGGCGGTTGCCGGCCACCGCCTGGGGGCATGCCGGAAACGGCCGCTACCTCAGCGACCGGAACAGATCCTGCGTGCCGGTGACCGCGGCCTCGACATCGAGGTCGCACACCTGTCCGATGGTGCGCGCGATCGGGGCGACCTGCTTTTCGACGTAATGCTCGTAGTCCAGCGGCGCCCTGACGCGCCCCAGCGGCTGCGGGCCGTCCCGGGTAATCACGTACTGGATCAGTCCGGAAGGGTTCGGCAGCATGCGGGCAGCGGTCACGTGCGGCGGGCTCGTGCTGGTGTAGCTCTCGACCGGTTTGCGCAGGGCTTTGCGGTAGACGAGCTCGCCGTCCCGCTCTCCGGCCCGAACGGAGCGGATCCACTCCCCTACCTCCGCCTCGATCTGCTCCCCCGGGGCGTCGCCGAACAGCAGCGCCAGCAGCCGGCGCTGCAGGTTGCGCGCCAGGTCGGTCCAGTCGCGGCGCACCGCCTCCATGCCGACGATCTCGACCTCTTCGGCCCCCGAGTTCCCGGCCCGCACCCCGGCGTACCCCTTGGCGCGGCCACGGTCGCCGCCGTCGCGGACCGGCGGCAGGAAGAAGCGCAGGTAGAGCTTCTCGAACTCCAGATCGAGGACCGACCGCACCCCGTGCTCCGCCTCGATATGCTCGGCGAGGCGGCCGTTGATGCAGGCGCACAGCTCGCGGCCCCGCTCGATCCCCTCGGCAGGGTCGATGTCTTCCGGCAGGCCCGCGTCGACGAAGACGGAGTCGGTGTCGCCGTAAAGGACGCGGCAGCCGTTCTCCTGCAGCAGGTCCCGGGTCCAGCGCAGGAAGTAATGCCCGAACCCGGTGATGGCGCCGGCGAGCTGCCCTTCGGCGAACCGGCAGGACTCGGCCGCCAGCACTCCGTAGAAGGAATTCATCACGATCTTGTAGGCGAACGACGCCAGCTCGTCTCCGGCGGCCTTGGCGCGGTCGCGGCTTTCGAAGAAGCGCTCGAGCAACCGCGGCAGTATTCCCGGCTCGCGCGCGAAGCGCGCCCCGTTGGGAGCGGTGATGACCTCGTCGTCCGCAACCCCTTCGCGGATGCGCGCCTCGATGTGGGCTAGCGGATCGATGTTGAAGGTGCGGATGATCGTCGGGTACAGGCTCTTGAAATCGAAGACGAAGACGTTGCGGTAGAGGCCGGCGGAGGCCGGCATCACCAGGCCGCCCGGAGCCCCTCCGAGATCGGCGCGGTCGACGCCGTTGGTCGGGGCGACCTTGCCGCGCTTGTGCAGCTCGCTGATGTAGAGGAAGTCGAACGCCGCCACCGAACCCCAGGCCCGCTCCAGCGGCAGCCCGGTCAGGACGCTGCGCCGCAGGGTGAGCTCGATAAGCCCCTCCGCTTCGAGGATGTCGCGCACCAGCCGCGAGTCCTCGAGGCAGTAGTCGCAGAAAGCGGTCCGGTCCTCGCGGTAGGCCCGCAGGATGACCTCCGGCATGCTCTCGCCGGCGTCGCTGCCGGCCGCGAACCGCTTGCCCCGCCCCAGGATCTGGCGCGCCACGGTTTCGAGGCGGTAGTCGTCGAAGCGCTGCAGCGTCCCCCGCACCAAGTGCAGTGCGTCGAGCACCTGGCGGCCGTGGACGACCATGCGGCTGCCGCCCCAGATCTCCCCCTCCTGGTACCACGAGGAGTCGCTGCTGCGCCCGAGGTTGAACGGAAGCGCCAGGGCGCGGAAGCGCCGCTGCAGCACGGTGAGGTCGAAGTCGACGAGGTTCCACCCGGTCAGCACGTCGGGGTCGAGCTCGCGGATGCGGTCCCCGAGGGCGGTCAGCAGGGCGCGCTCCCCGTCGTGACAGCTCAGGTAGTCCGGATCCCCCGCGGCCGGGGCTCCGGCGATGTGGACCTCTTCCACCCCGGCGGCTGTTCCGCTGCCGACCAGGGAGGCGGCCAGGACCTCGGAGGCGTCCGGGGTGGTCTCGATGTCGAGGGCGAGCACGGAAAGCTCCGGCACCCAGTCCCCGGGCTTGAGCTCCGGGTCGACGTACACGCGGTCGACCCCGGTGCCGGGGCGCCACGTCCCCGAAATCTCCACCGGCCCGGCGATGCCGCGGTCGGCGAGGTAGCGGCGCCCCAGGCCGACGTCCGCCTCGTAGGTGCGGACTTCCTCCCGGTGAAGGCGCCGGGCGACCTGACGCAGGCCGTTGAGACGGCGGCTGCGCACCCGCACCACCGGCTCGCCGTCCATCGTCGTCCAGTCGCAGGGCTCGACCGTGTCGTCGCTGCCGGCGCAGACGCGGGCAGCCGCGGCGTCCCCGGCGCGCACGTAGAAGGCGGGCGGATCGCGGTGGTCGGCGAAAGCGAAGGTCTCGCCGGACTCGAGCCGGCCCACTCCGAAGAGGACGGTGGCAGGCCCCTGGGTGCGGTGGAAGACGTGGAGGAGAAAGCCGCGGGCGGCAGCTGGCGAGGATTCCTTCACGGGCCTGCGAGCTGGTTCACTCTGGGACATTCAGGCCAGGCCGGGGGCGCTCGAGCCGCCGCGGGCACGTAGCCGCGAAGCGCCGGGTTATCGGCGTCGCCGCAGCTCCCGGGGGATGCACGGCGAGCCCAGGCAGCCCCGCGAGACAGGTTTCTCCCCCGGAACACCGGAGATGGCTCCACGAATGGAACCGCGGCGCTGGTTCCCGCGATCCGGAAGATTCCCCGGCTCCGGACGGTTCCGCACTCACCCTTTCTCTCTCTTCGGGGGGGCCGCCGACACCCCTTCGAGACCGCCGCTGACGCGCAGGACCTCGCCCGTCATCCAGCCGGCGTCGGGGCTGCATAGGTAGGCCACCGCCTGGGCGATATCCTGCGGCTCCCCCCAGCGCCCCAGCGGGATCGCCTGGCGCACCCGCTCGATCATCTCCTCCTCCGAGATCCCCAGGCTGCTGCTGCGCATCGCCATGTTGCGCTGGTTGAAAGCGGTGTACACCGGCCCGGGAGCGACCGCGTTGACGCGCACCCCGTACGCGGCCAGCTCGACCGCCAGGGTCCGGGTGAGGCTGATGACCCCCGCCTTGGCGACGTTGTAGGCGCTGACCAGGGCGGCCGGGTTCTGGCCGTTGATCGAGGCGAAGTTGACGATGCTGCCCGACTCCTGCTCCTCCATGATGCGGGCGGCGGCGCGGCAGCAGTGGAAGGTGCCGGTCAGGGTGACCCGGAGGACGCGGTCCCACTCTTCGTCGCCGAGCTCGCTGACCGGGCAGACGTTCTGCCCGACGCCGGCGCTGTTGGCGAGGATGTCGACGCGGCCGTGCCGCGAGCGCACTTCGGAGAAGAAGGCGTCGACCGCGGCGCTGTCGGCGACGTCGAGCTCGGCGCCGCTGGCGGCGAGGCCGCAGGAGCGCAGCTGCGCCGCTTCGGTTTCCGCCCTGTCGAGCTGCAGGTCGGCGAGGACCACGTGGGCTCCGTCCCCTGCGAGGCGTTGACTGGTTGCCAGGCCCAGGCCCTGGGCGGCTCCGGTGACGACGGCGACCTGGCCGCCGAGGGGGGATTGCGAGGTGGGTTGGCTCATGTTCGACCTGTCTGCTGGATGGGTGAACGAGGTCGCCGATGCTCCTGGCGCAGGATGAGATTGGCGCAGGCCGGATTCATGGAGGCGGCCCCCGAACCGGACGCACCGCAGGTTCCGTCGCGCCGGATGCACCGGTACCGACGTTGTCCCTGAAGAACGCCGGGAAAGTCGCCTTGCCGCCTGGGCGGGGCAACCGCCGTCGAAGGCCGGCAGCCCGAACGGTGCAGCCGGAATGGAACTTGCCCCGGCCCGAACGCTTGAAGGGCGGAAGCGTGCGGGGTTACGTTGGCAACGGGCTGGTGACAACTCCAACGGGAGGATCGGAATGCACGGAATCGGAATCATCGGGGCAGGCAGCATAGCCCAGGCCCACATGCGGGCCGCCACGGCTCTCGAGTCCACGCGGTTGGTGGCGGCCGCCGACACCGACGCGGGACGCCTGGCGGGGGCCTGCAATGCGCACGGCTGCCGGGGGTATGCCGACTACGGAGACCTGCTCGCCTGCGGCGACGTCGACATCGCCATCGTCTGCCTTCCCCACGGCCTGCACTGCGAAGCCACGGTCGCCGCCCTGGAGGCCGGCAAGGACGTCCTCGTCGAAAAGCCGATGGCGGTCAGCGTCGAGCAGTGCGACGCCATGATCGCAGCCGCGCATACGGCCGGGAAACAGCTCTCCGTCGGCCATATGCACCGCTTCCATCCCGCGAACACGGTCGTCAAAAAACTCCTGGAAGAGCGCGACCTCGGAGACCTCGTCTGCCTCTGCGACGAGGGTTACCGGCCGTACAATCCCGACAGGCAGCCCTGGTACCTCGACAAGGCGACCCACGGCGGACTGTGGTACCAGAACGGCGTCCACCTGATCGACCGCTCCTGCTGGTGGACGGGCAGCCGCGTCGCCGCCGTCAAGGCGCTGGTCGACAGCCGCTTCTTCGAATTCTCCGCGGACGACGTGGCGATGGCCCTGCTGCAGTTCGAGAACGGCGTGTACTCGACGCTGATTCACGTGTGGTGGAAGACCGGCGGACGGCGCTTCAGCACCGAGCTCGTGTGCACCGGGGGGATGATTCAGCTGCGCAACGGAATCGAGTCCGGGAACGACGACCTCTTCATCGGCAGGGACGGGAGCGGGGACTGGGAGAAGGTTGAAGTCACCGGGACCCACGACATGATGACGCGGCAGCTGCAGGAGTTCGTCGCCGCGGTCGACGCGGGAACCGAGCCGCCGGTGACCGCCGACTACGCCCGCCACCTGGTGGCGGTGATGACCGCCTGCATGGAGTCGTCCCGCAGCGGCAGGGAGGTGGTGCTTGCGGATCAGGGCTCCGGCCTCAACTGAGAATCCGGTCCAGCCCTTCCGCCATCTCGTCCACCGCCTGTTCGGGGGTCGATTCCCCGGTGAGGATCTTCTGAAACGCGGGCAGGACCGTATGCCGGCCCCAAGCCTCGGCGCCGACGAACTGCAGCGGCAACCTGCCCCGTTTCACCGCTTCAATGGCGACGGCGAAATACGGGTTGGCCGTGACGCGCGGGTCGGCGGCCACCTGCGCCGATGCGGGAAAGTACCCGGTGATCTCCATGAACCTCACGGTGGGATCGATCTGCCCCCAGTAGCTCACCCAGTCCCAGGAGGCTTCGGCGTCCTCCTCCTTCATCAGCCCGTTGTACAGGTATCCGAGGCGCGTGACCAGGGCCTCCGGACCGGCCGGTTTCAGGGCGGTCATGAACTGCTCCGGCCCCAACGAGCGCTGCACCTCGGTGAGCGATCCGGTGCCGTGCCACAGCATCCCGGTCTGGCCGGTGCGAAACGCCTCCATGATCTGGCGGTAGCTGTCGTTCGGGGCGCTCGGCGGCACCACCTTGTGAGTGGTGTAGAGCTCGGAGTAGAAGCGCAGGGCATCGGCTGCCCTGGCCGCGTCGATAGCCGGTTTTCCCCCGGCCACGATCGGCGACCCGAACGCCTCGATCACGTCGATGACGTGGTTGTGGCCGCCGTCCCCGGCGCGCATGCCGAAGCCGTACCGCCCCCGCGCCGGGTCGGTCAGCTTGATGGCCGCTTCCTGAAACTCCTCCAGCGTCGCCGGCGGTCCGGCGATCCCGGCCTCTTCGAACCAGTCCTTGCGGTAGTACATCCAGTCGACGAAGGCGAAGGCCGGCACGCCGTATATGGCGTCGTCGACCGACACCCCCGCCCAGCGGTCCTCGGGAAAGTGCGCTTTCAGCTCCCAGCGGCCGACGCGCTCGGCCAGGTCGACGAGACCCCCCATGGCCACCATGTTTCCCAGCCGGTCGCTGGTCACCATCGTCGTGTGCGGACGCGTGCCGGCCTGCACCGCGGCGGTGAACTTCGCCATGAAGTCCTTGTTGGGAATGTTCTCCTGCACGAGCTCGATGCCGGGGTGCCCGCCCGAGAACATCGCCATCACTTCCCGCAGACCCTTCATCTCGGTCTGGTTCGTGAAGTGGTGCCAGTAGTTGATGCGCGCACCGGAGAGTCCCTGCCCGCCGTCTCCGCCGCAGGCGGCCAGTCCCAGGCCCGCGCTCGACAGGGCGGTCGTCCTGATGAATTCGCGGCGGTTCCAGCCGCGCTCGAAACCGGACATCTCTCTCCTATCCTTTGACGGCCCCCGAGGTGAGGCCGCGAATCAGCGATCGCTGCACGATCGCGAAGAACAGCACGATGGGGACGACGGTGATGACCCCTCCGGCGCTCAGCGGCCCCCACGGCAGCTGGAACTCGCCCACCATCAGCTGCAGCCCGACCGGCCAGGTGCGCGAGCCCTGGCTCGTCGTCATCATCATGGCGAACAGGAACTCGTTCCATGCGGCGATGGCTATGAACACCGCCGTCGTCGCCAGGCCGGGGCGGGCGAGCGGCAGCACGATGCGCCACAGGGCCCCCAGGCGGGTGCAGCCGTCGATGCGGGCGGCGTCCTCGAGCTCACCCGGTATCGCGTCGAAAAAGCCCTTCAGCATCCAGATGCACAGCGGTACCAGGAAGGCGGTGTAGGCGAGCGCCAGGCCGAAGCGGGAATCGAGCAGTCCCAGGTCCCGCATCATCACGAACATCGGGATGATCAGCAGCACGACCGGGAACATCCGGACCACCAGGTAGAAGATCAGCAGGCGAGCGCGCCCCCGGAAGCGATAGCGCGAGAAGCTGTAGGCCGCCAGGGTGCCGACGGCGAGGCAGATCAGGCAGGTGATCGACGTGACCACGGCGCTGTTGGCGACGAGCGTGGGAAAGTCGGATTGCCGCCACAAGGTCGCGTAGTTGTCGAAGGTGATGCGCCGCGGCACGTACTGGAGGACGCGGGTGACGATGTCCTCCTCGCGCTTCAGGGAGGTCAGGAAGGTCCAGGCGAGCGGAAAGAGCGAGAACAGGACCGTCCCGGCGATCAGCAGCATGGTCAGCAGATCGAGGGCCCTGTCGGTGCGCTTCCGGGAGCGGAACGGCACTATTCCTCCATCACCCCCGAGACGCGCACGTAGACGACGGTGAAGGCCATCAGCATCAGGAGCATCACCACCGACAGGGCGGCCGCGTAGCCGAAATCGAACTCGGCGTAGGCCTTCTGGAAGGCGTAGAGAGACAGCACCTGGGTCGCGTGGCCGGGTCCGCCGCCGGTCAGCACGACCAGCAGGTCGGGGGCGTTTACCATGCCGATGACCCGGAGCACGACGGTGGCCACGATGATGGGCATCAGCAGGGGAAGGGTGATGGTGCGGAACTGGAGCCACAGGCCGGCGCCGTCGACATCGGCCGCCTCGTACAGCTCGTCGGGGATGCCCTGGAGACCCGCCAGGAAGAAGAGGGTGAAAAACGGAAAGGATCCCCACAGAGCGACGGCCAGTACCGCCGGCAGCGCCGTGTCGGGATCGGCGAAAAAGGGATGGTAACTGGTGAGGAAGCCGAGGCGCACCAGCAGATCGTTGATCACCCCCAACCTGGAATCGAGCATCAGGGCCCACATGTGTCCGGCCACCACCGAAGGCATGACCCAGGGCAGCAGCACGGCCACGCGGGCCAACCGCATCCCGGGCAGCGCCCGCCGCAGACCGCGGTTCAGCCCCAGGGCGGTGACCATGCCGAGAGCGAGCTGGGTGGCGGTTCCGGCGACGACCCAGACGAGGGTGTTGAAAGCGGATACGCGGAACACCGGATCGCCGGCCAGCTCGAGGTAATGCCGCAGGCCGACGAAGGGGACCCCGAGGTCCGGCCGCGTCAGCCTCATCTCCTTGAAGCTGAGGAGAATCCCCGAGCCTATCGGATAGATCAGGATGGCGAACAGCAGGAGGAGGCTGGGCAGGATCAGCAGCTGGGCCCACCACTTCGTCTCGGACAGAAGCGCCAACCGGTTCACCACTCACCTCCCTTGCGCGAGGAATCGCCGCGGGGCGAGCGCCCCGCGAAAATCCGCCCGCGAGTCGGCCCCCCCACTGTCACTGCATGTCGCGTGCGAGCCGCGCGATCAACTTCTCGATCTCGAGTCCGTCGAGGCCGTCCGGACCGGCCCCGTCGACGGCGCGGTACATGTCGGCGACGCCGAGGAAGATCCGTTCGGTCATGCCGGCCCCTGAGAAGGTGGCGGCGATCTCCTCCATTTCGGCGATCCAGCGGCCCGCTTTCGGAGGGATGTTCGGGACCGCCTTCCCGGTGTCGGCCCAGGTCGCCGCCTGGCTCGACTTGAGCTCTTCGACGAGCAGCTCGAAACAGCCGAGGCGATGGGCGGCCACCAGGGACTCGATGAAGATCGCGTAGCGCCCCTTCGTCTGGGCGGCGTAGCACATCTTGAGGCCGGAGGCCTGGCCGATCTCGCGGCCGACCACGCGGATGTCGAGGCCGTACCGCGACAGCGCCGCGAACTCGTTGACGGCCTCGCCGGAGGCGTAGAAGCGGGTGACTCCTTCCTTCAGGGGCGGGGGGCCGACGATACCGGCGTCTACGAAGGGGAGGCCCGCGGCCGCGGCGGTGGCGCTTATGGCGACCGCGGTCGCCGGGGAGACGGCGTTGCAGTCGACGTAGGTCGTCGTCTCGCCGGTTGCGGCGACCTGCCGCGCCATCCCGTGGGCGTGCGCCGGGGGCAGGATCGACAGGAAGATGCCCGCCCGCAGCGCGACCTCGGCGAGGGTGGGAACCGCCTCGATGCCGGCTGAAGCGGCGCGCCCGCACGAGCGTTCGCTGCGGCCCTCGAGGCAGGCGATCACCGGCAGGCCGCGGTCGACCAGGACCCTGGCGACGGCGTGGCCCATTTCCCCAGGGCTCGAGATGCCGACGGTTGGCACCATGCCTTCAGTACCCCTTGCCCTTGTCGATCTCGCCGATCAGCGGCCTCTCCCCGGAGATGTAGCGGCGCAGGTTCTCGCAGAACTGCTCGACGGCGCGCCGGTCGCGGTTGGGGGAAGCCCCGGCGGTATGCGGGGTGATGACGACGTTCTTCATCTGCCACAGCGGGTTGTCCTTCGGCAATGGCTCTTCCGGGGTGACGTCCAGCCCGGCGCCGCCGATCCACCCCTGCTCCAACGCCGCGATCAGCGCCGGACCATCCATGATCCCGCCGCGCGTCACGTTCACCAGGATGGCGCTGCGCCGCATGCGTTGAAAGGCGTCGCGGTCGAACATGCCCTCGGTTTCAGGCGTGAGAGGGGCGCAGACGGCGACGACGTCGGACTGTTCGAGGAGGTCGTGGAAGCGGTCCATTCTCCAGCAGGCCTCGACCTCTTCGGGGAGATCGACCGATTCCGGATCGACGGCGATGACGCGCATGCCGAAGGCGCGCGCTCTTTTCGCCAGCTCGCGCCCGGTTCCGCCGAGGCCGACGATCCCCATGGTCAGGCCCCACAGCTCCAGGGAGCTGTTGCGGATCGACCACTTCACCTCCCAGTCGAGGGCGCGCACCGCCCAGCCGATGCCGCGGGTCACCGCGAGCAGCAGGCCCATGGCGTGCTCGGCGAGGTGGACGCCGACGAACCCCTTGGCGCTGGTGAGGAGGATGTCGCTGTCTGCGAATTCGGAATAGAGGGCGCCGTCGACGCCGGCGGCCGGGCTCTGAACCCAGCGCAGGTTCGGAGCCTTGCGGAGGAGTTCGGCCCCGATGTCGCCAAGTACGACTTGGACGTCGGGTATCACCTGCTCGATGCGGTCGGCGTCCGTCGTCACGATCACTTCGAGGTCGCCGGCTGCGGCGCGCACCCGGTCGAGGAGGGCGCCGTCGACGTCGATGAGATCGGCATTCACGAGGATTTTCATGGATATCTCGCTGGTTTCCCAAGGGTAAACCGCGGGAATCTAAGCCGGCCCCTGGGGGGCATCCAGGTTGACGCCAATGCCGCTTCCGCCCTACGTCAACCGCTGTCCCCGAACGAGGAGTCGAACATGCCGAAGCGCATCAACCGCGCCATCGAGCTGCTGGAGCAAGACCAGCCTGTCTACTACACCGGCTTCAGCGCCGTCAGCTATGAGGCGGGCCTGGAAATGGCCGGCACCCACGCCGACTACATCAACGTCAGCATGGAGCACGGCACCTTCGACCTGCCTGGGCTCGACAGTTTCATGAAGGGCATGAAGGCCGCGGGCCCGACGCGCAGCGGCCATCCGACGCCGGCGGTGATCGCCGACCTGCCTCCGGACGGATCGAGCGAGGCGGTGGTGCGCGCCAACGCCTGGCTGTTCGAGCAGGTGCTCGACCGCGGCGTCCACGGGATCCTGCTCTGCCACGCCGACTCCCCCGGCGCGGTCGCCGCCCTCGTCGAGGAGTGCCGCTACTCCTTCCAGACGGTGGCCCGGGACCGGGTCGGCCAGGGGCGGCGCGGCAACGGCGGCCAGGGCTCGGCCGCGGCGATCTGGGGAGTGCCGGTGGAGGAGTATCTCCGCCGCGCCGACTTCTGGCCTCTCAACCCGGAAGGGGAGCTGATGCTCGGCCTCAAGATCGAGAACCGGAGGGCCGTGGAAAACGTCGAGGAGACGCTCAAGGTTCCGGGGATCGCCTTCGCCGAATGGGGCCCGGGAGACAACCACTGGTCGCACGGCGAGATGATCCGCAGTCAGCCGTTCTCCGACGAGATGCTGGAAATCCGCGACCGGGTGAAGGCGGCCTGCGACGCCAACGGCCTCGCCTTTCTCGACGGCGCCGGCGAGGAAAACATCAGGGAGGCGATCGACGAGGGGGTGCGGATCATCAGCACCTCGGAAGCAGCGGCCGCCATCGGCAGAAGGCACACCCGGCGCGAAATGCCCGTTTAGGCTCGCTACCATTCAATACAGGAACCGACGACACAAATGAAATCACTGACTGGCCTTATCGGCGTGCTCGCCGCTGCCCTCCCTCTGACCGCGGGCAACTACACCGGCCACGGCGCCGCCCTGCACGGCGACCTCAAGTACGGTCCCGGTTTCACCCATTTCGAGTACGTGAACCCCGAGGCCCCCAAAGGGGGCGAGATCCGGCTCGGTACCATCGGCACCTTCGACAGCCTCAATCCGTTCGTCCTCAAGGGAATCTCCCCGCCGAGGATGGACCAGCTCCTCTACGAGTCCCTGCTCGAGCGCGCCGAGGACGAGGCGTTCTCCGAGTACGGCCGCCTCGCCGAAAGCATCGAGATCGACGCCGACGGACGCTGGGTGATCTTCGAGCTGCGCGAGGAAGCCCGCTGGCACGACGACAAGCCGGTCACCGCGGAGGACGTCGTGTACTCGCTGCAACTGCTTCAGACCAGGGGGCACCCCGGCTGGCGCGCCTACTACGAGAACATCGAGAGCGCCGAAAAGATCGGCCCGCGCCGGGTGAAGATGAGCTTCGGGGGCGACCTCAACCGGGAGCTTCCCATGATCGCCGGGCAGTTCCCGGTGCTGCCCAGGCATTACTGGGAAGGCCGCGACTTCGAGGAGACGACCCTCGATCCGCCCCCGGGAAGCGGGCCCTACCGGATCGCCGCGGTCGAGGCGGGGCGTTTCATTGCCTACGAGAGGGTCGACGACTACTGGGGCCGGGACCTGCCGGTAAACAAGGGGCGCTACAACTTCGACCGGGTGCACTTCGACTTCTACCGCGACCAGACGGTGGCCATCGAGGCCTTGAAGGCGGGGGAGTTCGACTACCGCTCGGAGAACACCTCCAAGGACTGGGCGACCGCGTACGATGTCGACGCGGTCCGCGAGGGCAGGTTGATCAAGGAGCTGATCCCCCACCAGAGACCGACCGGCATGCAGGCCTTCTGGTTCAACACCAGGCGCGGGAAGTTCGCCGACCCCAAGGTGCGGCAGGCCCTGGGGTTCGCCTTCGACTTCGAGTGGACCAACGCCAACCTCTTCTACGGCCAGTACACCCGCACGAAAAGCTTCTTCTCGAACTCCGAGCTCGCCTCCTCGGGATCGCCGTCGGGCCGCGAGTTGGAGATCCTCGAGGGGTACCGAGGCAGAATCCCCGACGAGGTGTTCGGCCAGGCCTACGACCCGCCGAGCACGGACGGCTCGGGGCAGATCCGCGGCAACCTGCGCGCCGCCACGCGGCTTCTCAAGGAGGCCGGCTGGAGCGTCAAGGACGGCACCCTGACGCACGCGGAGACCGGGAAGACGATGGAGATCGAATTCCTGTTGGGCAGCCCGAACTGGGAGCGCATCGTCGCCCCGGTGATCGGCAACCTCGAGCGCCTCGGGATCGCGGCGCGGATCCGCACCGTCGACGACGCCCAGTACCAGAACCGGGTTCAGGAGTTCGACTTCGACATCGTCACCACGGTGCGGGCCCAGAGCCTGAGCCCGGGCAACGAGCAGCGCAACTACTGGACGGGCGCCGCCGCGGCAAAGCCCGGCAGCGGCAACCTCGCCGGCATCGCCGACCCGGTGGTCGACGAGCTGGTCGACCGGCTGATCGCCGCTTCGGACCGGGCCGAGCTGGTCGCGCTGACCCGGGCCCTGGACCGGGTGCTGCTGCGGGGGCACTACGTCATCCCCCACTGGCATATCAACGCCTTCCGCACCCTGCGCTGGGACAAGTTCGGGCGGCCGCAAAAGACCGCCCCGTACACCGGAGACCTGTTCGTGCTGCCGCTGACCTGGTGGTACGACGCGGAGAAAGCGTCTCGGCTGCAGAAGACCGAGTAGTGTCCCGCCTCCGGAAACAGGTTGACGGAAATCAGCCGCCGGGGCTCCCGCGAACCAGGCGGCTGATGGGACGGCCCACCGAATGACCGCCTACATCCTGCGGCGGCTGCTGCTCATGGTGCCGACCCTGTTCGGCGTCATGCTCGTCAACTTCCTCGTCATCCAGGCGGCCCCCGGGGGTCCGGTGGAGCAGGCCATCGCCCTCATCCAGGGGCACGCGCCGGATGCCACGGCGCGGGTGAGCGGCGCCGGCGAAGGGGAGGCGCTCGAGGCCCTGGGCGCCGGGGAAGGGGCCGGCAAGTACCGCGGCGCCCAGGGCCTCGACCCCGACCTGATAGCCGAACTCGAGCGCATGTACGGCTTCGACAAGCCCGCCCACGAGCGCTTCCGGCAGATGGTCGTGCAGTACGTCTCTTTCGACTTCGGCGAGAGTTTCTACCGCGACCGGAGCGTCGTCGACCTGGTGCGGGAAAAGATGCCGGTGTCGATCTCGCTGGGGCTGTGGACGACGCTGCTCGTCTATTGCATCTCCATTCCCCTCGGGATCGCCAAGGCGGTGAAGGACGGGACGCGGTTCGACGTCTGGACCTCCGCGGTGGTCATCGTCGGCTACGCGATCCCGAGCTTCCTGTTCGCCATCCTGCTGATCGTGCTGTTCTCCGGCGGCCACTACCTCGACTGGTTTCCCCTGCGCGGGCTGGTCTCCTCCAACTGGGAGGAGCTCGGCTTCTTCTCGAGGATCGCCGACTACTTCTGGCACCTGGCGCTGCCGGTATGCGCCATGGTGATCGGCGGCTTCGCCGGACTGACGCTGCTGACCAAGAACTCCTTCCTCGACGAGGTCAACAAGCAGTACGTGGTCACCGCCCGCGCCAAGGGGCTGAGCGAGGGCAGCGTCCTCTACGGCCACGTCTTCCGCAACGCCATGCTCATCGTCATTGCCGGTTTTCCGAGCGCCTTCGTCGACATCTTCTTCACCGGGGCGCTGCTGACCGAGATCATCTTCTCCCTCGACGGCCTCGGGCTGCTCGGCTACGAAGCGGCGATCGGCCGCGACTACCCGGTGATGTTCGCGACCCTCTACTTCTTCACCCTCCTCGGACTGGTGATGCAGCTGGTGGGGGACCTGACCTACACACTCGTCGACCGGCGCATCGACTTCGAGAGCCGCGAGCTGTGAGCCCCGGAACCACAGCATCGCCGCCCGCCGAAACGGAAGCGCGCTTCCTCGGGATGCGGCTGTCGCGGCTCAACCAGCGCCGGCTCGCCAACTTCCGCCGCAACCGCCGCGGCTTCTGGAGCAACCGGGTCTTCTGGCTCCTGTTCGCCCTCAGCCTGCCGGCCGAGTTCATCGCTAACGACCGCCCCCTCGTGGTGAGGTTCGACAGCTCCTTCTACTTCCCCGTCCTCGCCGCCTACCCCGAGACCGCCTTCGGCGGCGACTTCGAGACCGCGGCGGAATACCGCGACCCGTTCGTCGCCGGGCTCATCGAGGAGAAGGGCTGGATCCTGTGGCCCCCCATCCCCTTCAGCTACGACACCGTCAACTACGACCTCGCGCAGCCGGCCCCCTCTCCTCCGGACGGCGGCAACTGGCTCGGCACCGACGACCAGGCCCGCGACGTCGCCGCCCGCCTGATCTACGGGTACCGCATCTCGGTGCTGTTCGGCCTCCTGCTGACCCTCTTCAGCGCCGCCGCCGGCATCGCCGCCGGGGCCGTCCAGGGGTACTTCGGCGGCTGGGTCGACCTGCTCTTCCAGCGCTTCATCGAGATCTGGCAGGGGCTGCCGTTGCTCTACCTGCTGATCATCCTGGCGAGCGTGGTCGAGCCGAACTTCTGGTGGCTGCTGGGGCTGCTTCTGCTGTTCCGCTGGATGGGGCTGGTCGGAGTCGTCCGCGCCGAGTTCCTGCGGGCCCGCAACCTCGACTTCGTCAAGGCCGCCCGCGCCCTCGGGCAGAGCGACCGGCGCATCATGTGGCGGCACGTGCTGCCGAACGCCATGGTCTCGACGCTGACGTTCCTGCCCTTCATCCTCACCGGCTCGGTCACGGTGCTGACCTCCCTCGATTTTCTCGGCTTCGGCCTGCCCCCCGGGTCGCCGTCGCTGGGAGAGCTCCTCAACCAGGGGAAACGCAACCTGCAGGCCCCCTGGCTCGGCTTCGCCGCGTTCTTCTCCCTGGCGGTCATGCTGTCGCTGCTCGTCTTCATCGGAGAGGCGGTGCGCGACGCCTTCGACCCGCGCAAGACCTTCGCCGCGGCCGAGACCGGCCTTCCGGGAGGTGGCTCGTGAGCCTGCTGGCCATCGACCAGCTCGGCGTCGACTTCCACCTCGAAGAGGGGCCGGTGCACGCCGTACGTAACGCCACCCTCGCCGTCGAAAAGGGGGAGACCGTCGCCCTGGTCGGGGAGTCGGGCTCAGGCAAGTCGGTGACCGCGCTGTCGGTGATGCAGCTGCTTCCCTACCCGCGGGCCAGCCACCCGCACGGCAGCATCCGCTTTGACGGGGAAGAGCTGATCGGGGCGGCGCCGGAGCGCCTGCGGGCCCTGCGGGGCGGACGCGCGGCGATGATCTTCCAAGAGCCGATGACCTCGCTGAACCCGCTGCATTCGATAGAGCGGCAGGTCAGCGAGAGCCTGATGCTGCACCGGGAGGTGAGCCGCCAGGAAGCCCGGGAGCGCACCCTGGAGTTGCTGCATCTGGTCGGCCTGCCGGACGAGGAGCGCCTCGACGCCTGGCCGCACCAGCTTTCCGGGGGTCAGCGCCAGCGCGTGATGATCGCCATGGCCCTTGCCAACGAGCCGGACCTGCTGATCGCCGACGAGCCGACGACCGCCCTCGACGTCACCATTCAGGCGCAGATCCTCGAGCTGCTGCGCGACCTGCAGCGGCGCTCCGGCCTGGCGATCCTGCTGATCACCCACGACCTCGGGATCGTCCGCCGCGTCGCCGGCCGCGTCTACGCGATGACGGAGGGCGAGGTCGTCGAGGAGGGGGCCACCGAGGCGATCTTCACCGGACCGCGCCATCCCTACACCCGCCGGCTGCTGGCGGCCGAGCCCCGGGGGGAGCCGGCGCCGGTCGACGAGAACGCCCCCGAGGTGGTGCGCACCCGCGATCTCAAGGTCCACTTCCCGATCCGGCGCGGCCTGCTGCGCAGGACTGTTGGACACGTGAAAGCCGTCGACGGGGTGTCCCTGCGCCTGCGCGCCGGCGAGACCGTCGGCGTCGTCGGGGAATCGGGATCGGGCAAGACGACCCTGGCTCAGGCGGTGCTGCGCCTGCTGTCGAGCGCCGGCTCTATCGAGTTCGAAGGCCGCGACATCCAGGGCTGGCGGCAGAAGGAGGTGCGCCCGCTGCGGCGGCAGATGCAGATCGTCTTCCAGGACCCCTTCGCCTCGCTGAGCCCGCGGCTGTCGGCCTTTCAGATCATCGAGGAGGGACTGCAGATTCACCGCATCGGCGAGCGCCGGGAGGAGCGGCGGCAGCGGGTCGCCGGGGCGATGTCGGAGGTCGGCCTCGACCCGGAGAGCATGGACCGCTTCCCGCACGAGTTCTCCGGTGGGCAGCGGCAGCGGATCGCCATCGCCCGCGCCATGGTGCTCGAGCCGCGGCTGGTGGTTCTCGACGAACCGACCAGCGCCCTCGACCGCACTGTGCAGGCGCAGATCGTCGAGTTGCTGCTCGACCTGCAGCGGCGCAAGGGCCTCGCCTACTTGTTCATCAGCCACGACCTGAAGGTGGTCCGCGCCCTGGCCGCCGAGCTGATCGTGATGAAAGACGGCAAGGTGGTCGAGCAGGGGCCTGCGCGGGAGATCTTCGAGGCCCCGAAGCAGCGCTACACGAAGGAGCTGATCGCCGCGGCGTTCGCTGTCGAGACGCTCGGTCATGGTGAGGGGGACTGACGGGGCCGGCGTTGAAATCACCGGTGCTCCGCTCTGGGCCTGCTCCCGGGGTCGGCGGTGTGTCCCGGGGGGCGAGAGCCTCTGTTACATCTCCCGGCTGAAACGTTTCCCGATGCCCCTGGGCCGACAACCCGGGGCATTGTTCAACGACCGCCGGCGCTTCGGTTTTGCGCCGGCTTCCCGCCGAAACGACGCGAAATAGCGTTTCCCCCTCGCTGCGAACCCGCGCGGCAAGGCTGGTCAGCGGCGCTCCCGCAGCCGCGCCTCCCTGACCGGGTCGACCCACCAGGTGCGGACCGGGGCGAGGTCGTTTCTCGGCAGCACCTCGGGCCGGCCGAACTTGTCCCAGTAAATGACCAGGTGCTCGCGGCTGTGCCAGTGGGGGATGACGTAGTGCCCCCACAGCAGCACGCGGTCGAGAGCGCGGGCGGTGGCCACCTGCGTCCCCCGGTCCTGGGCGGAGATGACGCGCTCGACTAGCTCGTCGACCACCGGGTCCCTGATGCCGGGGTAATTGCGGCTGCCTGGAGCCGAAGCCGCGGCCGTCGTCCAGTAGTTGCGCTGCTCGTTCCCCGGGCTCAGGTACTGGTTCCACGAGCGCGCGATGACGTCGTAGTCGAACTGCTGCAGGCGGTTCCAGTACTGGGCGGCGTCGACGGTGCGGATGCGGGAGCCGATGCCGAGCCGTTCGAGGTTCTTCTGCATCGGGGCGACGACGCGCTCGTAGAGCGGCCGCACGAGCAGAAACTCGATCTCCATGACCTCGCCCGACTCGCGGTGCGTCAGTCCCTCCTCCCCGACCTGCCACCCCGCTTCGACGAGCAGGCCGCGGGAGGTGCGCAGGTTGGCCCGCAGTTGGCCGCCCCCTTCCGTCGAGGGCGGACGGTACGGCTCGCTGAACAGCGCTTCGGGCAAGCGGCCGCGAAAACCGCTGAGGATCTCCAGTTCCTTCCCTTCCGGCAGGCCGGTCGCGGCGAGCTCGGAATTCTCGAAATAGCTGCGCGTCCGCTGGTAGAGGTCGTGGAACAGCGTCGCGTTCGTCCACTCGAAATCGAAGGCGTAAGCCAGGGCCTCGCGCACCCTGGGATCGGCGAACTTCTCGCGGCGGGTGTTGAACACGAACCCGCTCATGCCGCGGATCATTTCGTGGGGGATCGCCTCGCGAATCAGCAGCCCCCGCTTCACCGGCTCGACGTCGTACCCCGTGGCCCACTCCCCGGGGCTGGAGGCGAAGCGCAGGTCGTACTCCCCGGCCTTGAAGGCCTCGACCGCCACCGTCTCGTCGCGGTAGTACTCGTAGCGGATCCTGTCGAAGTTGTGGTGCCCGCGCTGCACCGGAAGCTCCTCGTCCCAGTTGCCGGCGACGCGTTCGTAGGTGATCGAGCGGCCCGGGTCGACCGCGGCGATCCGGTAGGGACCGCTGCCGAGCGGCGGCTCCAGAGTCGTCTCGGCGAAGTCGCGCCCCTGCCAGTAGTGCTTCGGGAGGATGCGCAGCTGTCCGAGGATGAGGGGCAGCTCGCGGTTGCTGGTTCCCGGAGCGAAGCGGAATCTCACCGCGTGTTCGCCGAGCTGCTCGACTGTGTCGACGTCGGCGTAGAAGCTGCGGTAGAACGGCGTGCCCCTGGCGATCAGCGTCTCGAAGGTGAAGATGACGTCCGCCGGGGTGACCGCGACCCCGTCGTGCCAGCGCGCCTCCGGTCTGAGGTGGAAGGTGACCCAGGAGCGGTCTGCCGGGCACTCGATGACCTCGGCGAGCTGGCCGTACTCGCTGAGCGGCTCGTCGAGCGACTTCGTGCACAGGCGGCTGTAGATCATCCGCGTGCCCGCTGCGGCTATCCCCTTGAGGATGAACGGGTTGAGATTGTCGAAGGTGCCGACGACCGCCAGGCGCAGCTCCCCCCCTTTGGGGGCGTTGGGGTTCACGTAGTCGAAGTGCTGATAGTCGGGGCCGTACTTGACCTCGGAGTGAATGCCGAGGGCGTGGCCGCGCTCGATCTCCTGCACGCCGGCGACAAGCGCCGCGGCGGCCAGGAGGCAGGGTATCAGAAGGCGTTTGGGACAGGTAGCCACAGACATATCACTCTTCACTTGAGGAATAGGGACCGGGAGAGCCGGCGGAACCTGCCTTTGCCCGCCCGGATTGCCAGGGGAGAAACGAAAAGGATGTGTGTGAAGAAGGGGCGCAGGCCGAAGCAACCGCGGCGCCCTGCGCGGGTCAGTCCTTCATCTCGACGATGATGTTCCGCCAGGGCAGGTCGCCGGCGTTGATCGCCTCGTGGACTTCCTCGCCGGGGATTTCCCGGAAGACCACCTCGCCGTCCGCCATCTCACTCGGCTCGCCGCCCGGCCCTTTGAGGCTCCCGCCGCCGATCACGACGTACAGGTAATCCTTTGTGTGCCGGTGGAGACCGGTGCTCTCGCCAGGATCGATGCGCAGGTCCCAGACCCGGACGCGATCGTTTTCGAACAGCAGCTTCGACCCGACTTCATCACTGACGGTTCTTTCCGGCACGGCAACCTCCATATTGCTTTGAGACGCCCGTTGAAAACAGATCCGGGCTGCGTCCCGCCCTTGCGGCCCCGAACCCATGGAGTACCTGTCGGGAACGCACGGAGAACGTTGCGATCCAGTTGCGCTCCATTTGGGGTCCCCAGGCCCAGATCGGTCGCGCCACTTCGGCGCACGATCCCGACCTCGCCGGAGCATCGACGGGCGGTGAAGCGTGAAAGTGTCGGGACGCCCGGTCGCTGTCAATCGAAGGAATCGGAGGATCACATGCCCGGGATTGCGGAAGTCACCGCTCGAGTTCTGAAGTCGCACGAGTATCCCCACGGAGGCTGGGTGCTGGTGCGCGTGCGCACCGATGAAGGGGTGGAAGGCTTCGGGGAGTGCTTCGTCCCCGACCGCTTCGGCGGCGGGGTGTTCGCCGCCAGTGAGCTGATCGACCGCCGGCTGGCGCAGGAGGTCGTCGGCCAGGAAGTGCTGGCGACCAGCGTCGTCTGGGAGCGGATGTACGACGCCTGCCGGCGGCTCTACGACCGCCGCGGGTTGATGGTCCACGCGGTGAGCGGAATCGACATGGCCGTACACGACGCCGCGGCGCGCACGCTCAACATCCCCCTGTACGATCTGCTGGGGGGCCGGTTCCGGGAGCGGGTCAAGGTGTACGTCAGCAGCATCTGGGTCGACGGCGACGCCCCGGACCAGGCCTTCGCCGATACCTTGGAGTACGTCCGCCAGGGGTACCGGGCGCTCAAGTTCTACGGCTGGGCGGACTTCGGCCGCAAGCCGGCGCGGGACCTCGCCATCCTTCAGGAGCTGCGCGCCCAGGCCGGCGAGGAGATCGACCTCATGCTCGACCTCGGCCGTCCCGAGAGCCTCGCCGAGGCCGTGCAGACCGCGCGCATGATCGAGGACTCCGGTGCCGGCATCTACTGGTGGGAGGAGCCCTTGTCGAGCGCCGACGACGCCGGGAACATGGCCGAGCTCGCCGCCCGCACCAGTGTCCGCATAGCCGCGGGGGAGTCGGACCTGACGGCGTTCGCTTTCAGGGACCTGATCGAGCGTCGCGCCGTCGACCTGCTGCAGCCCGACCTGTCGTGGGTGGGAGGGCTGACCGAAGGACGGCGGATCGCCGAGATGGCGAGACTGGCGAACATCCCGGTGGTGCCGCACAACTGGGGCACGGCGATCAATTTCGCCGCCAGCATTCACCTCGTCGCGGCGATGCCGCAGGGATTCCTGTGCGAGTACCCGATCACCCGCCGGGAATGGGGGGATGCCAGCATCGACAGGCCGAGCCCGATGATGACGGAGCTGGCCGGCTCGCCGGTGGTTGTTGAAGGCGGCTTCGCCGCGGTTCCGGACGGGCCCGGGTTGGGTATCGAGCTGGATGAGGACGCGGTTGCCCGCTACACCATCGAGCGGTGAGGCCCGAGGGACCGCTATCCCTGCACCGAGTCGGGCCGCCCGCCGACCGAAGGGGACGCCATGATGCGGATCTGCTGTTCGCTGGCGCCAGGATAGTCCGCGGGGTCGTAGTAGGTGCCGCTCCAGGAGGAATGCCCGGGGCTGTACTTGTAGAGCAGGGCCCGGCGCTCGTGGTCGGCGTCCCAGGGGAGGGTGCCGTGCACCAGCGCCTCGGTGAAGATGATCACGTCCCCCGCCTTGACCGCAGGCTGCCTTACGTAATGGGCCGGCCGCCCGAAGCTGAGCACCTCCTCCGGCATGGCCCCGCGCAGGTTGGTCTTGTGGCTGCCCGGCACGCAGGCGAAGCCGCCGTCCCCCGGATTGCAGTCGGTCAGGTTCCAGGTGAAGACCGTCAGGCCGTTGCGGATCATGCCGTCGGGATAGAACCGGTACCAGTGATCCCCCTCGTAACACTGAGGCGACGGCCCCCCGTGCAGGCGGCTGCGGGAGGTGCCGCAGCGCATGAACATGCTGTAGTCGTGGTCGATGCGGAACTTCGGCCCCATCAGCTCGACCAGGTAGGGAACGATGCCGGGATGGTCGATCAGGTCGCGAAACCGCGGGCCCCACTGCGAGACATTGGAGGTGCGGCGCAGGCCGGTCTCGTCGTGTTCCCCGGGCAAGGCCTCGTCGGCCAGCTCGTTGAGCTCGGCCACTTCCCGGGGGGTCAACACGCCCCGAACCACCAGGTACCCCTGCAGGTCGAACTGGAACCTCTCTTCTGTCGTCATGCCGGCCATCGATCTGCTCCCTCTATTGTTATACAGGTAGAATAAAATCACCCTCGGCTGCACGCGAGACTGGTTTGCATGGTGGTACAGGGGCGAGAAGCGATGTCGGTTATCGAGGGGCGATTCCCTGCGCTGAATGCCTCGGGGTACGACGTTGGAGCCCCGGCCTCGCGCACGCCCTCATCAAGACCATGCAGGGAAAGTAGGCCGGCAGTGGGCGCCCCCTTTTATCTATATTGGCAAAACCTGCAATACTGAAGAGGAGCAGACCCTATGACACTAGAAATCACGGTATCTACCGACGATGTCAGCGCCGTCGACATCGATGCCGTCATCGCCGCGGTGGACGACCGCGGCTACTACATCCTTCCGGACGTCATCTCGCCCGAGGAAGCGGACGCGGCGCGCACCGTTCTCGAGGGGTTTCTCGAAGCGGAGATCGACGACGGGGGGCGCCCCAACAGGCACCAGCGCGTCGGCGGCATCGCCCACAAGCACCCGGTTTTCCTCGACCTGATGTGCCACCCGCTGATCGTGTCGATCTGGAAGCGGTACCTCGGCGACGACATCATCTGCTCCTCCTGGACGGCGAACACCATCTACCCCGGCCACGAGGGAATCGGGTGGCACGCCGACTATCCGTACTGGTCGCTGCAACCGCCGTGGCCCGCGGGCAACTTCGCCGCGCAGACGGTGTGGCTCCTCGACGACTTCACCGAGGAGAACGGCGCCACCGGCGTCGTGCCCGGCTCGCATCGAAAGGGGCATCCGCCCGAGCCGCCGACCGACCGCTGGCGCGAGGACGGGGAGATGCTGATAGGAACCCGGGGCACGGCGGTGGTCGCACACGGGGCCTGGTGGCACACGTCGCGGCCCAACCGCACCGACAGCCCCAGGTCCTGTCTGCTCGGGATGTACCTTATGCCCTGGTTCATTCCGCAGGAAGACATGCGGAGCCAGCTCGCCAGAATCGAAAACCCCTCGGAACTGGAGACGCAACTGCTGTGCGGAAACCAGCATAACCCACGGGTGATCGGGGAATAGCAGATCGACCGGTGCCTCCGTCCAGGCAGCGGATTTCTTGATGAGCCGATATCAAGTTTCCGCCGGGCAGTCGCGAGGTCGAGAGGTTGAATTGAAAAAAGAACCCCCTCAGTCATCAGGCCATCACCACAGATCCCCGCCCTCAAGGCCGGAGGCGTCAAGGTCACCTACTACTAAACCATATCGTCTCGTCTCGTCCCGTCCTGCGAAAGGATCCCCCGCCATGAAAACCCGACTAATGCTCCTCTTTGCCCTGCTTGCCCCTCTTCCCGCCCTCGGCATCGGCTACGTGTACACCGGCGTCGGGGACGACGGCCGCCAGCACCTCGAGCTGACTTCGGCCACCGTCGACGTGCAGATCGACGAGCGCATCGCCCGCACGCGCACCGACCAGATCTTCACCAACCACGCCGACTGGGAGGTCGAGGGGATCTACGAGTTCACCCTGCCCGACGGGGCCATCGTCACCGACCTGGTGCTGTGGATCGGGGACAAGCGCATCCAGGGTCTCATCCTGGAGAAGGAGGAGGCGCGGCAGATCTACGACGCCATCGTGCGCCGCCGCGTCGACCCGGCCCTGATCGAGCAGGTGACCCCGAACCAGTTCCGCCTGAGCATCTTCCCCTTTCCTGCCAGCGGCAGCCGCCGCGTCGAGTTCGAGTACATGCAGCTTCTCGAAGCCCGCAACGGCCGTCTCGACTACACCTTCCCGCTCGCGCCCGAGACCGACCAGGCCCTGCAGATGGAGCTGTTCGTGCTGCGGGCACGGGTGAACAGTCAGCACCCCATCGAGGTGACGACCTCGGGGCTTCCCCGGCTCACCGAGGTCGACCGTCCGGACGACTACAGCGCCAACGTCTTCTTCGGCGACGAGCAGATTTCCCCCCGGGAAGACTTCACCCTGACCATCCGTCAGACCGGGGACCTGCTCAAGCCGACGGTGCTCAGCTTCGCTCCGGAAGGGGACGAAGCCATGGGGTACTACGCCCTGTGGCTGCCGCCCCTGCCTGAGTTGACGGCAGGCGATCCCCTGCCGCGCAGCCTGACCTTCGTCATCGACATCTCCTCGAGCATGCAGCGGGGCAAGCTCGAGGCGGTGAAAGGTGCCCTTGCCGCGGCGATCGCGGGGTTGAAAGAAGAGGACCTGTTCAACATCGTAGTCTTCAGCCACCGGGCCGACTCCTTTGCGGCGGCCCCGGTGCCGGCCAACCGGTCCAACAAGGAGTCGGCAACCGCCTTCATCAACCGCCAGGACGCCCTGGGTGTGAGCAATTTCGAGGCGGGACTGGGCCGCGCCATGCAGCAGGCCTTCCCCTCGGGGCGGATCAACCACGTCATCTTCCTGACCGACGGCCTGCCCAACCTCGGCGAGGTTGAACTCGAGCCCCTGAGCGACTTGGTGGGCCAGTGGTCGGACGGCCGGGCCCGCCTGTTCACCATCGGCGTCGGAAAGGACGTCGACCAGGGGTTTCTGGCCGGCCTCGCCGAAGACCACCAGGGCGAGGCGTACTTCCTTTCGGACGAAGGGGATATCGAGACGGCGCTCCGCGACCTTTTCGAGTCCTTCACTTTTCCCGTGCTGCTGCTCGAGGAGCTGTCCTTCGGCGACGTAGAGATTCACGACGTGCACCCGCGCGGGGTGGAGGCCCTGGCAGCCGGCCGTGAGCTGTTCCAGGTCGGCCGCTACCGGGAGGGCGGGGATTTCACCTTGAGCGTGATAGGCCAAGTGGGAGAGGAGACCCTGTCCCTGGATTTCCCGCTGGAGTTCACGCGGACCGATGACTCGGGGGATCTGATTCCGCGGCTCTGGGCCCACCAGAAGGTGCAGGCTCTCGAGGAGCAGATCGCCCGCTTCGGGTCGCAGCAGGAGCTGCTCGACGACATCCTGGCGCTCGGCCTCGACTACCGGCTGGTGACGCGGCGCACCTCGCTGTTCGCCCCCGACGATGGGGTGGAGGTCAATCCCCGACCGCGGGACGACGACGGAGAGAGAGACGGTGATGAAATGCTTTCTACGGCGGTCAACGACACCCGTCCGAAGGCCTACTGGCTCGGCCACGACTTCGTCCTGGAGGACGAGGTGTGGGTCGACGTCGCCTACATGCCTGGCATGCCGAGGGAGCTGTACGAAGGCCTGTCCAGCCAGCCAGCCGAGCTCGAGGACTTCGCCTTGTTGGGCGAGGCCATGCTGGTGGTGCTGGAAGAGCGCGCCTGGGAAGTCCGCCCGGAGCAACCCGGCCGGCCGGTCCTGCAGCAGAACGCGCCCAACCCGTTCAACGCCTCCACCGTGATCCCCTTCCAGGTGCCGGCCTCCCTGGCGGGCGAGGAGATCCGCCTGCACATCTACAACCTCTCCGGCCAGCTCGTGCGCCTGCTGCACGCCGACGCTCCTGGGGCCGGTGAACACCGTATCACCTGGGACGGCCGCGACCAGTACGGCCGCGCGGTGGCCAGCGGGGTGTACGTGTACAGCCTGCAGACCGGCGACTGGGCCGTGCACCGGCGCATGATGCTGCTGCGCTGAGCAATCCCCGGCGATTCCGGCAAGTCCGAAAAAGCGCCCGATGCCGCAGGCACCACGCCTCCCGGCATCGGGCGCCCGCCGGGTTTTGTCGATTCATCTTCATCGAAAGGCGGAAAAAGCCGCGCTCCTCCTGCGAGCTGGCCGCGGCAGGGGCGCAATGCGCCAAGCCGGAACGAGAAATAAATCGACGTCTCATGCAAACCTTTCTATATTGGCAGAAGCCCCCTGACCCTCGCTGTAAAAGGTTCGGAGCCATCCAATCTGGCAAGCCGACCTGCCTTTTGACTCTATTCCACATCGACAAACCAGATAGATTGACCATGCTGAGAACGGATGCTGTCGTGGACGAAGGTCTGGGACAGCCGTGTCCCTGTCGCACGTCGATCTCGCCTGGAACTGGACCCGGACCAGCCTGGAGAACTTTTCCGAGAAACGGACGATCAGCGAATTCCTCGGGAAACCTCTGGACGAGCCGATCGACTTCAGCCTGATGACTCCCCGCCGCGAGGTGGAGCTGGAGGAGATGAACCCCGAGCACCGCATGGTGCTCACCGGCAGCCACCAGCTGGGCTCTTGGAACGCCGTGCTGCGGCCAGCTACTTCAGCGCCTGGAAGGCCTGCCGCTTCCAGGACAACAGCTGCGGCGACCTCGACTCCTTCGACGGGCCGTTATCCGTCGACGCCGAAGTCGGCTATGCCTTCGGCGAGCGCTACCGGCTGAACACGGGAGCGCAGAATATCCTCGGTACGGTGCCCGATGTCGTCCCCGGAGACCCTGACGATCCCGAGGATCTTGTCGGACAACCCAGGGCCAGCGGAACCTGCGCCCGGAGAGCACGCCATGGGACTTCAACGGTGCCTTGTGGTACACGCGTTTTCTTTTGGAGATTTAGCACCGGGCCCGGAATGAAACCGAACCGATACGAGCAGCGGCAAAAGGCAATCGCAGCGACAGGCAGGCCCCGCGAAACCTGGGACCCCGGGTGAAGCGGGCCTTGCCTGAAGTTGCTTCTTTTGGACAACAACGAACCCATCGCACCCCACCAAAACGGGAGGATTTTCTGATGAAACGCACGCGCAGGCTCAAAACGCTCTCCCTCGCTTTCGGCGGTCTGGCACTGCTTCTCACGGGTGCCGCCCCCGCGGTCCTGGCACAGGAAGCTGCCGAAGGGGAGCCGCAGGAAGAAAAGATGATGCAGGAGGAAGAGGAGGAGGAGGAGGTAGTCGAGTTCGAAGAAGAGATAATTCTGGAAGAGATGGTGGTCACCGGCTCCCGGGCGCAGTCGCGCACGGTAACGGAGTCGGCGGTTCCGATCGATGTGGTCAGCAGCGAGGAGTTCGTCAAGCAGGGCGGCACGGACCTCGCCGACCTGCTGAGGAACATCGTGCCTTCCTACAACGTCAACACCCAGCCGATCAGCGACGCGGGAACCATCGTCCGGCCTCCCAACCTCCGGGGCCTGGCGCCCGACCACGCGCTGGTGCTCGTCAACGGCAAGCGCCGCCACCGCGCCGCGGTCATTCACTGGCTGGGCAACGGCGTCGCCGACGGCGCCCAGGGTCCCGACCTGTCCGTCATCCCGACGATCGCCCTCAAGCGGGTGGAAGTCCTGCGCGACGGCGCCTCGGCCCAGTACGGCTCCGACGCCATCGCCGGCGTCATGAACTTTCAGCTGAAAGACACCTACGAAGGGATCTCCATCCAAACCAAGACCGGCAGTTTCCAGGACGGGGACGGCAAGTTCCTAGGCGACGGCGAGCTGTTCATGGTCGCCGGCAACATCGGCCTGGGGAACGAGAGCGCCTGGGCCAACCTCAGCCTGGAGTACGGCAACTCGGGCGAGACCATCCGCTCGGTGCAGCGCACCGACGCCTCCGCCCTGATTGCCGCGGGCAATCTCGATGTGGGGAATCCGGCCCAGATCTGGGGCCAACCTTTCACCAGGGACGACATAAAATTCTTCGCCAACTACGGCGCCGACCTGGGGGAACGGCTCGATTTCTATGGTCACGCCAACTACGCGAGCAAGGAGACGGAAGGCGGGTTCTACTTCCGCAATCCCCATACCCGCAGCGGCGTGTTTAAGGGGCCGTTGCTCGATCTGGATGGCGATGACGCGCCCGAGACCGAATCCCTGCTAGTGGGCGATTTGGACGGCGTGGGGCAGGGCAGCCCATGCGCCCCGGTGCCCATAATCGACAACAAGCCGGACCAGGAGGCCTGGCTGCAGGTCCGCGACGATCCCAACTGCTTCTCTTTCCTGAAATTGTTTCCCGGCGGCTTCACGCCCCGGTTCGGCGCCTTCACCACCGATGAATCCCTCCTTCTCGGCCTCAAAGGTCTCGAGGCAGAGAGGCTGGGTTGGGACTTCAGCGTATCCTACGGACGTCACGAGGCGGACTATTTCATCTTCAATACCGTCAATGCCTCGCTGGGGCCCGATACGCCGACCTATTTCGATCCCGGCACCTATATCCAGTCGGACGTCAACATGAACCTCGACTTCACCTACCCGGTGAACGAGCAGCTCTTCCTCGCGGCAGGCCTCGAACGTCGAACAGAAACCTTCGAGATCGTCGAGGGGCAGATCGAGTCGTACATCATCGGCCAGCCTTTGGCCAGCCAGGGATTTCAGCCGGCCACCAACGGGTTCTCCGGTTTCAGCAAGGTGGCGGCCGGGATATGGGACCGGTCCAACACGGCCGTCTACATCGAAGGGGACTTCATGCCCATTGACCGGTGGTTGCTCGCCCTGGCCCTGCGCAACGAGAGCTTTGACGATTTCGGGACCACCGCCAACTACAAGCTGGCCACCAACTTCGGGATCACCGAAGACATCAAAGTGCGCGGCAGCTACAGCACCGGCTTCAGGGCGCCGACCCCGGGCCAGCAGAATGCCTTCAACATCACCACCGAGTTCAACTTCGACAAGAACGACTTGGTCAACAACGGAACCGTTCCCTCCACCAGCCGCGCCGCCGAGCTGAAGGGTGGCAAGCCCCTCGACTCGGAAAAATCCGTCAACCTCTCCGCGGGTTTCGTTCTCGACCTGGGCATCGTCAGCGCGACCATCGACTACTTCAACATCAAGGTGAACGACCGCCTGACGGTCTCGCAGGACTTCAGCCTGAGCGACGCGCAGAGGCAACAGCTGATCGACGAGGGCATCACCAGCGCCGCCGGCCTGCAGGAGTTCCGCTTCTTCACCAATGACTTCGACTCCGCCACCCAGGGGATCGACCTCGTTCTCTCGACGCCGGTGCGTTCGGGCATGCTGAGCCTCGCCTACAACTACACGAGCTCCGAGGTCACCGACCGCAACCCGGACATCCTCGACGATCTCCGGGTGAGGGAACTGGAGGAGAACCTTCCCAAGCAGCGCGGTAATCTGACCCTGACCCAGGCCCTGACGAGCCGCTGGAACGCGCTGGGGCGGGCAAGCTACTTCGGCGCCTGGTACGATTCGGAAGACGATCTGACTGCGGACAAGAGCGCAGACCCTTACGGCGGCAAGGTGCTCTTCGACCTCGAGACCAGCGTCTCGTTCAATGACTACGCGTCCTCCATAGCGGTTGGCGGGCAGAACATTCTCAACACCTATCCGGACGAAAATCCGAACGCCGCCGCGTCCATCGGCAACAAGTACAGCCAGTTCAGCCCAATGGGCTTCGGCGGGGCCTTCTGGTACGTGAAGTACAGCTACAGCCTGTAGGGCTGCTTTCTATATTTCTTCTTATATTTTGGGTTGTTGAAAAACAGCGGACCGGATCCCCAATCCGGTCCGCTGTTTTTTTTGGATTGCGCCGCGCACTGCCGCCGCAGGCAGCCGGTATTCCCGGATTCGACAACCCTGCCTGACTGCCCCTGTTCTCAAGACAACGGGCGCGAACCGATCCGGCTTCCAGACGATCCGATTGGCTCTCGAGCTCGAGCCGACCCCACTCTCTCCGGTGCCTCTGCAAAATTCCGGACCGGAACGCGTGTGCTACGTTGGTTTTGCCATGCGGTAGCCGACGCGAGACAGGGTGAAGATGTACGTCGGGTTGCGGGCATCGTCGCCCAGCTTTTTTCGAATTTCCTTCACATAAACCCGAACGATTCGCGTATCGCCGGAGTAATCCGAACCCCAGACCCGGTCCAGCAGTTGACGATGTTCCACCACCCGTCCGGCATTGATCGAAAGCTCGCAGAGCAGCTTGTACTCGGTCGGGGTCAGCTGCACGGGACGGCCCGCCACGGACACGGTGCGTTCGTCGTAGTCGATCGTCAGATCTCCCAACCGATACGGTGGGGGCCTATCGTCCCACGGCAGTAGGAGGTCGCCTTCGAATGCCCGACTGTGCGCTCGCTCCCTCCCCCTCACACCTCCAGACTGGTTGGCGGCCCCACGGACCTCTGACCTGTCTGCCACGGGAATGGTGAAGGTGATTCGCGTCCCTCCTTCCAGTCCGTCGCTCTCCGCCCAAATCCGGCCACCGTGCGCCTCCACAATGCCCTTGCAGACCGCAAGCCCCAGCCCGCTTCCTCCTGCTTCCCGCCCCCTCCGAGAGAACTTCTCGAACAGGGCGGGCAGATGCTCGCCAGAAACCCCTCTGCTCTCGTCTGCCACGGAGATCGCCACGTGGAAGTCCGCTACCGACGCTGTCACCCTGATGGTGGACCCCTTCGGCGAGTACCTGGAAGCATTGGAAAAGAGCTTGCCCAACACTTGCAGGATACGCTGTTTGCCCGCCCTTGCCCGGGGCAGGTTCGGTGGCAGATCGACCTCGATGCTGTTTGCCGCGCCACCCCGCAGGAACGTGGTCCTCGCGTGGTCGACCAGATCCGCCACGTCCACGGGCTCGGACGTGAACGACAGCGCTCCGGACTCGACCTGTGTCATGTCGAGAAGGTCGTTGATCAGGCCGCGCAGAAGGTCCGCCTGACCGTCGATGATCCGGAAAAGCTGGCGCGTCTCTGCGGGATCGGGTTGAGATGGGCCTCCCAGGGCCATGGCCGTTGAGCCCTTGATGGCGGTCAACGGCGTCCGCAGCTCCTGGCTGACCGAGGAGAGAAACTCGGAGCGCATCCTTTCCAGGTCTTCCAGGGGGGTGATGTCCTGGATGACGGCCGCAGCGGACAGGATCCGTCCGTCCTTCGAGAGGATCGGCGTGGCGTTGACCAGGGCGGTGATCGCCTCCCCGTCCGCATGGTGGAAGACGAACTGTTGGGCGCGCACGGTCTCCCCTTTGCCGAGCGCCCGTTCCAGGGGAAGCTCCTCGGTCGCAACCAGACTTCCCGAAGGAGGGGTGCAGGATATGGCCTCGCGGTACTGCTCCAGAGTAGCGCCCGGCTCCGGCAGCACGCCAATGATCCGTTCCGCCTCGAAATTGACCGAAAGTACAGTCCGCGTCTCCGCGTCGACGACCAGAACGCCCACGGGGGAGGAGCTGATCAGCGCCTCCAGGTCGGCCCTGGCCTGATGTTCGTGGCTGTACCTGCGCGCGTTGGCGATGACGACTGCCGCGTGGGACGCGAACATCACCAGGATCTCTTCGTCCTCCGGCGTAAACTCCTGCCCGGCGTCCTTCTCGGTGAGATAGAGGTTGCCGAAGTTCTCGCCCAGATGCAGGATCGGAATTCCGAGAAAGGTCTTCATCGGCGGATGGTTTTCGGGAAAGTCGACCGACTCGGGATGCTCGTGAAGATTTGCGAGTCGCAGCGGTTCCCTTCTCTTGTTCACGTAACCGAACAGCCCCAGCCCCAGGGGCCCCTCTCCTGCTATCCTCCGGCGCTCTTCGGGAGTGATGCCGGAAGTGATGAACCGCTGTAAATGCCCCGCGGCGTCGAAGACGGCGAGGGCGCCGTAGCGGGCGTTCGTCAGCAGCCGTGCGTTGTCCACGACCTCCTTCAGGACAGTAACGAGGTCGAGGCTCAGGGCGGTGCGCAGACTGGATTCGCTGAGCCTGGAGATCCGGGCTCTACGCGCCTCGTTCTCCTGTCGTTCCCTTTCTGTTTCGGACATGTCTCGGCCTGCCTTTGGAGCGGATTTTGCGATGAATGGCCGCTGATCCGGTAACCGCCATCGACTCTCGGCAAAGGTGTGTTGTCCGGGAAAGTAAAGAAAACGTGAACCGTTTTCACAATCTTTATTCCAACCACGGGAAGTAAACGGGTGCCCTTTGAGAAGATTCGCCCACACAAACTCCGGAAGTCTGACCGCTCCGGCGCAACGCCCGAATGACCCCGGGTATGGAAAACCTGGAAAAGCAATCTCGGACACTCCTCCAAAGCCCAGGAAAATTCCCATCAAATGTGAAGTCTCGACCAAAACATTTTTATACTTATCCTCACTAATTATTCACTTTTTATTTATGCCTTGTGTCCCTGGAATTCTTGACATTGGCCTCTTGGACACAAACCAGGCGAAGCTCGGTCCCAGGTGACAATACCTACAGTTTGGAACAAGGCTCGTTGGAAAACCCGACGCCATCCCATCTTCACGGAAACTTTTATGAGAGCTAAATAACGTAAATGCCATCCTGAACACGGCTGAACCTGTGCCCAAATTATGTTTTAACTATACTTTTGGGACAGGTCGCCAATGAAAAAAAAGCAAGTTACCATCAAGGACATTGCAGGGCGGTTGGGTATTTCGCATTCGACCGTATCGCGCGCGCTGTCACTGAATGCGTCTTCATTGGTGAACGACAAGACTCGCAAACGTGTGCAAAAACTGGCCGCTGAGATGGACTACAGTCCCAACCTGATGGCCCGTGCTATCGTCACGCGCAAGACCGCGACCCTGGGCCTGCTGACCTACCATATCTCCCTGGAGTCATTTGGAACTCTGACCGATATGCTCCTGAAGGCGGCTGGCAGCCAGGGATATCAGATCGTTTTGGGGGTGGCTCCTGACGGTAAGGCTCCACGAGAAGAACAGGTCCTCCAGATCAAGCAGTCGATTTCCCGGGGCATTGACGGACTGTTGATTAATACACGGCGTTACGCGGAGGAGTCGGAACGCATTCTCGATGCCGTCAAGGAGCGGGTCCCTGCCGTGACCTTCTACTACCCGACTCCAAACCTGAGCGGAGTGGTGCTGGACAATGAATCCGGTTTCCACATGGCCACCGAACACCTGATATCGCTGGGTCACAACCGCATTGGATATCTCGGACCTGGAGGACCGGACCGGGATCAGGTCACCCCGGTTTCAGACGAAGCCAAAGGGTACTCCACGGCGATGAAACAGCACGATCTGGCACCTGGATTCCTGTCTTCCGGGGAAGGCCACACGGATGGTGGGTATCGCCGAGGTAAAGAACTCGGCGACCGGTTTACGGCCCTCGTCTGCCACAGCGATTATACCGCCATTGGGGTTTGCCGAGGGCTGCGGGAATCGGGTATTCGCGTACCTGAGGATGTGGCTGTGGTGGGCAACGGGGATCTGAAGGTGGCGGCTTATTTGACTCCGGCCCTGACTACACTGGCAATCCCGTACGAGAAGATCGCCACGGCCGCAATGGACCTGATGATGGAACAACTGCAGGGGAACAATACCATCCGGCAAGTAACCTTGAACTCCCGCCTTGTCGTGCGGGAATCCTGCGGAGCGAAACCGAAGGGAAAAGCAGTCAATAGCGGATGACAAATCATGGAGCAGCTTTTTTCTCCATTAATGCACACGTATGCATTACCGCCTGTACCCATGTTGGTTGTGAAGTTCCTCCCGCAAACAGCGAGTTCGTTTTGAAATCGGCGGGCACTGGTTCGTCTGGAAAAAGTGCTTGCCTGAACTCATGAAGCTTCGTACAGTGTCGCTGTATCGGTTTTGCGATACACTGATACCGTGAGAAATCCTTTCGGTAAGCCGGCAACATCGGCCGCACGCAGCAGCGTAGCAACGATCACCGACCGATGCATGCCTGGACCCTCACGGTCCGGGGAAATCCATCGGGGCTGCCGGCCGGACGTTAACGGCCTCGTCAGCTGAACAATTGAATCATCGGGCGGATACAGGAGCCTCGGCATCCTACACCTTCGTATAGACCCGGGCAACGGGGTTCCCATCTATCTGCAGATCATCGAGCAGATCAAGTACCAGATCGCCACCGGGGTGCTCCGAGCGCACGACGAGCTCCCCTCGGTGCGCGCCCTTTCCGGGCAGTACCTGATCAATCCCAACACCGTGGTGCGGGCGTATCTCGAACTGGAGCGGGGGGGGCTGATCTACAAGAAGCGGGGCATGGGCACCTACGTGGCCGAAAAGACCGTGACCATGAGCCGGGAAGAAAGGTTCGAAATCGTGCGGCGACTGCTCGACAAGGCCCTCGTCGAAGCCGTCGAGCTGGGCCTGAGCCCGGCGGAGATGCGCGAGGTATTCCGGGAGCGACTCAGCCAGTTCGGCAGAAAAGATTCGACAGGGAGGAAGCGAATCGATGAGTGATACGGCGATCGCCATGACAGGTTTGACCCACCGCTTCGGCAAGCGCGCCGCCGTGGAGGACCTCCACCTCAAGGTGCCAACCGGCTCGGTCTGCGGGTTCCTCGGACGCAACGGGGCCGGCAAGACCACGGCCATCCGGATACTGATGAACCTGCTCAGCCCCACGGCCGGGCAGGTGGAGGTGCTCGGGCTCGACCCGGGGCGGGACTCGCTGGCCCTGCGGCGGCAGGTGGGCTTCGTGGCGGAGAATCCGCTCATGTACGGGTGGATGAAGGTGCGGGAGCTGGCCTGGTTCACCGGCCAGTTCCACGAAACCTGGAACCCGGGCAAGGTCGAGGGACTGATCGACCGATTCGGCCTCGACCGCGAGCAGAAGGTCAAGCACCTGTCCCGCGGCATGAACGCCCAGCTCGCGCTCGCTCTGGCCCTGGGGCACGAGCCGCCCCTGCTGATCCTCGACGAGCCGGCCTCCGGGCTGGACGTGGTGGTCCGGCGCGATTTCCTCGAGAGCATCATCGGGCTCATCCAGGAGGAGGGACGCACCGTCTTCCTGTCGTCGCACCTCGTACACGAGGTGGAGCGAGTCGCCGATCGGGTCGCCATCATCGAGCAGGGCCGCCTTGTGGTGGAAGGCCCGGTCGACGACGTGAAGCAGTCGGTAAAGCGGGTTGCGGTGCGCATGCCCGATGGTGCGGGTCCATTGACCGGTATTCCAGAATTGCGGGAGGTGCAGGGAACGGGCGCGCAGCGGCTGTTGACGGTGGTGGGGTACGGCGGGGAACAGACCGCCCGGATCGAGGCGCAGGGCGGACGCATCGTCGAGGTGGAAGATTTAGGCCTGGAGGATGCTTTCGTGGCATACGTCCGCACCGCAGGAGGCGCGTCATGAACCCCATACGAGCTCTGCTGTGGAAAGAAGGACGGGAAGCGGTTTACAAGGTCGGCGCCGGCTCCTGCGTGGCTATACTCCTCGGGTTGGCCTATCTCCACCCGGTCTTCAACAACGAGTATCCCCTTGTTGCTGTGAGCTATCTGGTAAGCCTGCTGGCCGCCGTGACCATGGGCATCGACCTGGTTGCCGGGGAGCGCGGCAGGGGGACAATGCCCTTTCTGCTGAGCCGGCCGCTGGCTCCTGGACGGCTGCGGGGATGCTCGCGGTGTTGGCCTCGTTCTGGGCAGGGGTATACCTCGGATTGCCGGAATGGGGAAAACCCAACTTCCTGTGGTGGTTTTACCAGGGTTCATCTCTAAAATTCCTCCGGAATTCCGGGTTGCAGGAGATCCTGCAGGAGGTGGGGATCGCACGCATCCTGCTGCTCTGGTTATTCCCTTACGTGATCCTGCACACCCTGGTGTTCCTTTCCTCCTCGTTTACCGGCCGGCCCCTGAAGGCAATAGCTGTCGCCCTTATGTTGGGGTGGGTCGCTTTATTCTTCCTGGGGACAGGTTCCCAACTGTCCCCTGCTGTCTCGTATTTCATCACGCGGATCCTGGTCATCGATCTAACAGGCCAGATCCTGCGTCTGGCCCTCGATCCATCGCTCCTGTTGGCCAAAGCTTGCGGCTGCCGCCCTGATAGCAGGGGGCGCCCTTCTGTGGTCTGCCCTGGCGTTGAGAGCGCAGGCCAGCAGGCGATTCCAGTGGGGTATGACCACGCTCGCCCTGGTCTCCGGGGCCATCGTGCTCGCGATGGATGCGACACAGTCCCACCGCGAGGATGACCCGATCGAGCCGGTGGGCGGCCTTCCCTACGAAGTACCGGTTGCAGATCTGGCCCTGAAAGACCGATCCGCGGTTGTGCTGCTGGAGAACGGAGTGAGCGTGGTGGACGTGGCGGACTGGCAGTCGCCGAAGGAGACAGGGCGAGCGGAGATCGACGGCTGGCTGCTCTGGAGGCTGGCCCTTTCCGGTACCACCGCCTATGTCTGGGGATCGGCCAAAGACAGCGTGGGGGTGGCGGTATTCGACCTCGGCAGGCCCGAACGTCCCCGGCTGCAAGGGCAGCGCCTTCTCCATCCAATCGAGTCAGGTCCCACCCCCTGGTTGAAACGAACTCCCCGGCTGACGGGGTGGGCCGTCCGGGAGGGATACCTGTACGCGTGCCTGCTCGGCAGCGAGCTCCTCGAGCTGCACAGCTTCGACGTGCGGGAAGCAGGACTGCCCCAACCGGTCCACGTTCTGCCCGTCGAAGAGAGAATCAGACATGCCTGGGGTTACGACGGGGAAATGCACTTTGCCGGCTCCCACGTCTCGACTGACCATGGACGGCGATTTCGTCGTCCTGGATCTGACGGATCCCGGGCGTCCTGTAGAGCTGAGCAGGACCCCCCTCCGCCGCTTCGGACGCTCCAGGCAGTATGAAGAATCCATCGAAAAGCTGCATCACCGGCTGTCTCCCGGGGTTCTTCCGGAATCCATCGCACAGAAGCTGGAAGATGCAGGCCATATGCTGGAATCCCTGGAGATGCGGGAGCTGACTCCCGAAGGGGAGTACGTTTTTTACCGGATCGCCCGGCCGCCGGGACTGGGCCCCATATCCGTAGACGGGAACAGAGCCTACGTCCAGCGGCACCGGCCCGGGGAGCTGGCCGTGATCGACATAACCGATCCACTGCAGCCGGTGGAGGTCGATTACATCCCTGGGAAGTTCCCTCGACTGACCATGGACGGCGATTTCGCCTATGGCTGGGCCTGGAACGGGATATGGTCATACGCGGTGACCTGGTACGGCGCCATATGGCAACGGGAGAAACTGGGCAAAATAGACCAAAGGGAATCCGCCAAAATTCATGATATAACGGGCGACTTCAGCGACCAATTCATCTACCAATTCAACGAGAGCCACGGACACTCGCGCATAACGTCCGGGGATTACATCCTTCCCTTCAACTATCGGGGGCGTCACAACCTCATTCTGGCGGGGGATCACATCTGCGCGGTCATGAATAACCACCTGGTCATTTTCAAAACTCCGCAGAACGACTGAAGAGATCCCCCACTTGATATGCCCCTTTCTTGTTTGGCATTGGATGGCCGCGCAATGCGGGACTACTTCCGCGACAGCCTTTTCCTTGTGCCCGCGGCGGAGTCCCTTCGTTCCCGCATCCCCCGACCTGATTCCGGAGCTTTTCCCCATGGCCCACCGATTCTGCAGCTTCCTTGTTGCCGCCCTGACCGCATCGAGCACCTGCCTGGCAGCTGAAGACGCCCAGAGCCAGCCATCAGTCGCGACCATCACCGGGGAAGTCCGCAACCCGGCCTCGCGGGAAGTCGCCTTCACTTTCACGCCGCCGTCCGGCCTGGGCAGCTCCGACGAGGGCGTCGCTCTCGACAGCCTGAACCGATTCACTTTTGAGCTGCCCGTCAGCCGGGGCACTCTGGTCATGGGGTATTACGACAGCGGCTAACCCGGATGGAAGTGGGTGCGCTGGATGGGGTCCTTCCTCTTCGATCACAATCCCCTGGTCTTCTTCGTCGAGCCCCGGGACAGTCTGCACATCACGATCGACGCCGGCTACTTCGGCCCCTCCTACTCGTTCAGCGGTGCCAACGCCGACAACAGCCGCTTCATTGCCGAGTGGATTCCGCGCTTTCTCCACTTTCACCTCGAATACGAGGATCTGGAGGTCGAGGACTTCAAGCGGCAGGTAGACGAGCGGCGTCGGGAGCAGCTCGAGTTCCTGGCCGAGGGGCGTGGGAAATACTCGCTGTCTCCGGGTTTCGTCGACTATGCAACCGCCTATTTCAACTATGGGTGGGCAAGATCCATGATTCCATATCCGACGAATTTCTACTTTGCCAACGGCCACAAGAACAGAGATATCGCACCGGAGTACTACGACTTCCTGCAGGAGATTCCGCTGGTAGACGAAAAGGCAATAAAGGCAGACAGTTATCACACATTTCTTGTGCGGACCCTGGACTGGGAGTTGCAGAACTCCGAATCGCGAAAGCTGCCCCTGCTGTCCGAGTTGCGCGACCTGTCCGCTCTGAACCTTCCTGAGGAAATTCAGGGCCGACTCGACTCTCTGTACGAGAAAAGCGACTGGTATCCCATGCTGTCGAAGATGGTCGATCTGTCAGCGGCCGGTTTGGCGGCGGCGGCTCAGGCCCGGCTCGACTCCCAATACCAGAAGAAGCGATCCCTCAGGCTGTCCCAGATGTTCGACCTGCCGGCGTTGGCCTGTCTGAAACCGCCCAGGCAGAGCTCGACTCTTTCTTCGAAAAGAAGGGAAGATCTTACAGCCTCGTTACTTCAAGTGAGGAAGAGGTTGCCAGGGTCGATACGACGGGCGGAGAGTTGGTTTTCTTCCTGCCGGAAAAAGAAGGGATGGACCATGATGAACAGTTTGAGTCTCTCAGCAAGACGCCGAAATTATCCGAAAGGGTCGATCTGTCAGAGTTCGGACTGTCACAGGAGGCCTTGGCTCAGCTCGATTCCCTCCACGAACATCGCCAACCCCTCAAGCTTTCCGAAAAAATCGATCTCTCAGGTCTTGGCCTGTCGGAGGCTGACCTGACCTGACCCGGCTCGACTCGATATATGCCGGCACCGGAGCCCGGACGATCTGGGCCTTCTCGAGGAGATACGATCTCGCCAAGGAGAAACTTCAGGGGCGAGTGCTCTACTGGTTTCTGGCCGGGGAGCTGATCGATGGGTTCAGGCAGGGAAGCGAAGCGTTTGCCTTGGCCCTCCGCAAGTGGGAGGACTTCGAGGAGATCAACCCCCACCCGGAATACACGGAGGCGGTCCAAACCGCCCTGAACGACGCCCTCAAGCTGCAACCCGGACAGCCGGCCCCGGAATTCACCCTCCACGACCTCGACGGGCAGCCGGTGTCGCTGAGCCAGTTCAAAGGCAAGGTGTTCTTTCTCGATTTCTGGGCGAGCTGGTGCGGACCCTGTATCGGGGACCTGCCCCATCTCCGCGAGATCAAGGGAAGGACCGCCGCCCAGCCGGTCGTCTTCCTCAACCTGTCGCTGGACACGGATGAGGCCGCCTGGCGAAACGCGATCGAAAAACATCAAATCGAAGGCGTTCACGTGCGTGCGCACGGCTTCCGCTCAGATCTGGCCGAGTCCTACAACATCAACGGAATACCTTCGTACTACCTGGTGGATTCAAAGGGGGTGATTGTGGATTGCTCCCGGGTAAGGGATACCGACGAAATGGTAGCGGCGATCGAGAAGAGCCTGTAATTCAGGGAGGTCTGACCGTAGGATGGTTCCCCTTACCGCTTGAACCTGGTCACCCTCGGTCGGGTACTTCCTGCCCCGATCACCAACCTGTTGCCGCCCACCCCGTCCGACTGCCCGGCCGGCTCCCTACTCTCTTCGATGTTGTGGTTCATCCGGCGGTCGAACGGGGTGACATACAGTTCGATCACGCTGATAGTCGGGTTTTCTCCTGCCACGCTGCCGCCGGCATCCCCATATGGTGGCAGGGCATTCCAGGCGAACCCGGACGGCCCTCTGGCCCAACGATCATCTAGGTTCGGGCCGTCAAGAGTGCGGGCGATGGCGTCGTATTTCTGACTTCCACTATTGGCCTCGACTGACACGTCCCAGGGACAATGCAGGCTACAGCCCGCACCGCCGCTGTGATCTCCGTCGATCACCAGGGTGATGCTGTCATTCAGGCTCATATCGTCCTGTACAGAGAAGCCGTCGACGTTGTAATCGTGGCTGTTCTCGTAGATGTCGTCGCTGCTCACAAAGGCCAGATAAAAGCGAGCCGGATTGTCGTGCCAGGCCAGCCAGATACGGAAATCCAGATCAGACGGATCGAGCGGTCCCAGGTCTCCCTCGCCGAAGTCCAGCAGAGTCATGGACGGCTCCCCGACCACCTCATACCACTCCTCTACCGAGCCGTCCTTGAGGTCGATCTGTTCCAGCATGTCGTCGCTGAGGTAGGCGATTGGGTATACGCGGGCGCCTACGTGGGCAGCAACCAGTCCCGGCAGGCAGAGAGAAAAGACGGTGAGACATAGCATGCGGCAGGCAGAGGTCATTGTTGCCCTTCTCTTTAAATGGATTGCAGAAAAAAAGCGGACGAGCATTCGATCCACCTCGATGAATCGATCACTCGTCCGCCACCGCAGACTTGATGCCGATTTACTCTAGCCCTGGCACTTGCAGGTTCCGCACGTTGCGGTCGGGCCGTGAACCTGTGGATGCAAGGAAAAGTAGGAATTCCCGTGCCCCAAGAGGGTGCAGGTGTAGGCGCAATAGCCCGAGCTGCTGCTGTGATGACTGTGCGAGTATCTGCAGTCTGTTCGAGGATGGGCGATCACAGTGGAGGGTTTGATATGGAACGAGATTCGGCGCACGACCTTGATCCTCCTATCTTGGTAGCCCGCCGGATTGTCCGTTCACTGCCTCTTTCCTTCTCGAATCGATACTGCGCCTCGGCATCAAGTCCGCGGAGCAGCCGCCGGATGCCGGTCCCTTCGGCTGCCGTTGCGAACTAAAAAACCCAGGCCTTGTCAACCGATTTTTTTGCGGGCGCCCCCTTCTTCGTCAGCCCTTCCCCTTACCGGGGCCCGGCGTCTCGACAGCGAACGCCCCGGCGATCCCCTCTTCAGGACAAAGCGTTTTACAGACTCCAGTGCGGTTCGCCAACGCCCTTTGGTGTCGTGTAAAATAGCCTGTCCGACTTCCCCGGCCGGCCTCCGGAGCTTCCGGCCCGGCACCGAATCTGACGGGCCCCCAAAAACATAGGCGCCACCCGATGCCGGGGACACTGTCTCGCAGACACCGGGCGCTTTGCCGTTTTCCTCTCGGACACTGCTGTTGGTTTGTGAAAACGACCATTTTACCTGGAACCTATCTCAAAATTGAGATTGTTTAAGTAAAATCAAAATGGATGCAAGTCGGACGAAGCCAAGAAAATTCTCCGGATACAATTCCCAGCGAGTGATCACTCGACGCTGCCATTGAAGCCAAGCAAAGAATCTCTCAACCATCCAACGCCGCACATATCGCCGCAATCGCCGTCCATCCTGAGTCTTTTTCTTGGTCCGATTCTGGCGATGTGGGGGCGATCATCTCGATCCCGCTTTTCTTAAGTTCTTCATCCAACGAATCGCTGTCGTACGCTTTGTCACCGATCAAGTTGTCAGGTTGGTTTTCGATCAGGTAAAAGTCAAAGGTCAACTGAACCAGCGTCACTTCATGATGGTTCGCTGCATGCGTGCTCACCGACAAGGGAAGCCCATTGCCGTCGACGATCCCCATGACCCGCACCCCCTTACCTCGCTATGGTGTGGCCGATATCGGCACCTCCACCCTTGGCCGCCGAGAACATGCCATCGATGAAGGCCTCCGATTCGTCCAGGCCCCCTTGCTCGTGAAGTGTCTGGGCCAGGTCCATGAGAACTTCGCGCAACACCCCTTGACGACACCAGTTTTGAAAACGGCGATGCACGGTTTTGTAGTTCGCATAGCACTGCGGCAACATATGCCATTGAGCCCCGGTGTTTAGAATCCAAAGAACGGCTTCAAAAACATCACGGGTGCAAACCGGTTTGCGACCCGGATGGCTCTTGGGACGAAGTTCTTCAGGAAAGTGATGGCGGATTCGTTGCCATTGCATGTCGGTCAGATTGACCATACACCAATGGTACATCACTGTCATTTCGAAAACAAGTTTAAGTTTGCCTATTTTGAGATAGGTTCCTCACCTCCAGGGAGGCCTTGATCCGCGCCCAGGAGACCGACTCGACCGCACTGTTTCCGGGTCCCGACAAATCGGGACCCAGCAGGAGACCGTCGAGTAATCCATCTGCGTCTCTCCGCCAGGCGCGTTGCCAGGCCATCGGTTCAGGGGTCCACCACTCCCGTTCACCGGAAGTGTCGTAGTCGTATACTATAATTCCGAAGCCGATGACTTTGCCGACGGCCAACTCGCTGATTTCCATTTGTCCTGGGTAGTCCCAGCCTTCCCAGCTGTCGAACGGGGTAACGTATAGTTCGATCACGCTGATGAAATGGCTTGTTTGCTACACTTCACTTGCGGTGTCCTCCTGGAAGGGGTCGATAAATGTCTTGGTCGACATCATCAATACCCCATTTTCAGAGGCACCGCAAGTGATAGTGTGGCAGTTCAGAGAGGAAACGCGAAATACCGGAGGCCCCGATATTTCGGACTGCCGAATCCGCTATTCCGTGGGCCCGGCGGGTCTTCGCGCGATGTTCAGCTTTTTCATGCGGGACTCGAGGGTCAGTCGGCTTGACGGCGAGCCTTTCGGCGGCCCCGCCGGCGCCGCGAATGCGCCACCCGGTCCGCTCCAGCACCTCGAGAATGTGGCGGCGCTCGTTCTCCTCCGAGGTCGCCACCTCCCCCCCGGTCGAGGGTGCGATCCCTCCGGGCGCTGCGGGGGTTGCGGCGCCGGGTAGCGGCTCCGGCTTGCCGGGTGCGAACCAGTCCCCCAGCTGCAGACGGCCGCCGCGGCTGACGATGAGCGCCCGCTCGACGACGTTCTCCAGCTCGCGCACGTTGCCGGGCCAGTAGTAGGCCATCAGCCGCTCCATCACGTCGGAGGGGACCGAGTCCACCTGCCTGCCGGTCTCGCCCGAAAATTTCCCGACGAAATGCCGGACCAGCAGGGGGATGTCCTCCTTGCGCTCGCGCAGCGGCAGGCTGCGTATCGGAAAGACGTTGAGCCGGTAGTACAGGTCCTGGCGAAAGCGGCCCTCCTCGACGTCGCCCTGCAGGTCGCGATTGGTAGCGGCGATGACGCGCACGTCGACCCTGAGGGTCTCGGTGCCGCCGAGGCACTCGAACTCCCCTTCCTGAAGGACTCGCAGCATCTTGGCCTGCAGGTCGAGGGGCAGCTCCCCGACCTCGTCGAGAAAGAGGGTGCCGCGGTCGGCCAGCTCGAAGCGCCCGACCTTGCGGGCAACCGCCCCGGTGAAGGCCCCCTTCTCGTGCCCGAAGAGCTCGCTCTCGATCAGGTTCTCGGCCAGGGCGGCGCAGTTCACCTTGACCAACGGGCGCTCGCGGCGCCGCTGATGTCGTGGACGGCGCGCGCCAGCAGCTCCTTACCGGTTCCGGTCTCCCCCAGGATGAGCACGGTGGCGCCGGTGTCGGCGACCTGCTCCACTTCGGACAGCACCCTGCGGAAGCTCGCTGTGGCTGATGATCCCCTGGAAATCGTGGGAGAGGCCGATCTCTTCCTGCAGGTACTGGTTCTCGACCTCGAGCCTGTTCCTGAGCCGCTCCACTTCCGCGAGGGCGGCCTCGAGCTCGGCGGTGCGCTCGGCGACCCGCTGTTCCAGCGACACGTTGAGCTCCCTGAGGGCGGCCTGCGCCTTGCGGCGTTCCTCCACCTCGGCGCTCAGCCTCCGGTTCCCCTCCTCGAGCTCCCGCTGCAACCGGCGCAAAGAGAGGTGGGTCTCGACGCGGGCCAGCACTTCCTCGTGCCGGATCGGCTTGGTGACGTAGTCGACGGCGCCGGCGGCGAATCCCCTGACCTTGTCGGCGGTATCGGAGAGAGCGGTCATGAAGATGACGGGGATGTCGCGGGTGCGGGGGTCCTGTTTCAGCCTGGCGCAGGTCTCGAAGCTGTCGATCCCCGGCATCATCACGTCGAGCAGGATGAGGTCGACCTCATCCTGCCGGGTGCGCTCCAGGGCTTCGCTGCCGTTGGTGGCGACGAGCACCCCGAAGTCCGCATTCGACAGGGCACTCACCAGAACCTCGAGGTTGGCCGGGGTGTCGTCGACCACCAGGACCATCCCCGAGGGCGAGGATACGGCCGCCCGGCAGGCCGTCGGCATCCGTGTAGTTGGTGAAAGCGGCGCCGTCGAAGCTGGACACCCCGCTGTTGGTCGCGAACCACACCGCCCCGTCCCTCGTCCCCAGCAGATCGAGCACTACGGGGGCGGGCAATCCATGTTCCGGGGTATAGCTGGTCAGGCGGTTCCCTTCGAGGCAACTGACGCCCGGCCGGTCGCGAACCACAGGCGGCCGGCCGCGTCCTCGGCAATCGCCGTATTGTAGTTGTGTGACAGGCCGTCCTCGACATCGAAGTCGCGCCAGCGCGACCCGTCGAAGCGGCTGAGCCCGCCCCCCTTTCCATTGGAGATCGCCCTGCCGCGCGCCACCCAGAGATTTCCCTCCCGGTCGCGATGAATCGCCTGAACGAACTCGTCCAAGGGTCCTTTCGACACCTCGTAGCTGGTGACATGGACGCCGTCGAAGCGGTGGACGCCGAGATAGGTCGCCAGCCACAGGGCGCCCTCTTCATCCTGAAGGATGTCCACGGTCGGCGGCACCCCGTCCGGCACCCCGAGATTCCACCAGTTTCCGGTGCGCAAGCCGGCGCCGGCGCGCGCGGTGACCGGCTCGATATTACGAGGTTTTCCGGGTCCCAGCTCCTTCGCGACCCCCTCCCCCGCGGGAGAGGAGTAGAGCTCCATCGAAGCGGTCAGCCCCCGCGGGGCAATGGATGGATCCGCCCCATCCCCGCGAGGGCCATAGGGTGCCAGGGCGACCTTCGCGGCGATCCATGCCGGATCGGTCTCGACGTCCGCCCACCACTGCCGCAGCAGGGTGGTACCGGGAGCCGTAAAGAAACGCGTATGCCATGGATCCACGCTGGCGGACAGCGGGGGCTCCACGGCCTGAAAGCCGTGCCCTTCGAGAAGAGGAAGCAGGGCGGCATCGAATGCCGTGAACTCTCCTGCGCGTTCCGGAGACAAGGGAACGACCAGGCGCCCGAGCACGGGTCCGGGACCGGTGCTCCCTGGGGAAGGGCCGCACGCCTCGACGAACCGCAGGGTCGCCCAGTTGGCGTCGTTGTCGTCGTCTCCGCCGTACAGGATCTGGCTGACCTCCTCCGCACCCCCGTCCGGGTCCGCGGCGAGCAGGAAGAAGCCGGCCGAGCGCCCGGCAAACGGGGGGCGCCATTCCGGGGTGCGTTCCGTCAGGGGCGCCATCGGGATAGCGGCCTCGATCCGGTATCCGGTCTCACTGAGGACGACCGCCAGCCGGGTCTCCGGGGGGGCCTGCGACTCCTCGCTCCCTTTGGCTTCGCCGCGCCGCCACCAGCGGCCGTCCCCGGGACCGGAAGGCTCGGCGACGAAGGCGAAGGCGTGGTCCCCCAGTACCCACCCGCCGCCGTCGCCGTCGTCGGGAACGTCGAGGTACAGGGCTACCGCGTCCTTCAGGTACCAGGTCAGGCTGGTGCCGCCGGAGACGTCGTGGACGTTGTCGGTTACATCGGCGGCGAGGTAGATCCAGTCGTCGTCCCAGCGGATCGAGAAGCTGCCCGACAGGTCGGCCGCGGTCGCGGCGGTGCCGGGTGGTTCGGACAGTCCGTCGTCCTTCAACCAGTTCAACGCCCGACCGGACATCTGGGGGGCGCCCGGATAGAACCGGGTCCAGTGTGCGCCTCTCCAGTCCGTGAACTCGCCGTCAAGTACTGGCGGGGTCGCGAAGCGCTCGGCCTCCAGGACGTGCAGGGGGCTGGCGCCGGCGGCCCCGGCGAGGCCCGTCGCCAGAAGGGCAACGGAAAGCCGGATGTCCTGTCTCACGAATACCACGCCAGCCCCGGCCGCCGTTTTTCCCGCGGTTCCACCTCCTTCCGGCAGCCGGCTTGCGGCAATCTCCCGAGGCTGGACGCTCGCCCTGGGAGCCCCGGGGGTGATTGACGAAACGGTGCGACGGTTCTCATTCGGTCTCCAGTGGCAGATTGGGTGGGCGGGAAATCAAGGGAGCAACCGCAGTCCGCAGCCGGACATGGGTCGTTCCGTGCATTCGGATTTTCTGGGGATACACGGTCCGCCCCCGGGCCGAGGGAAGGGCAGCCTCCTGCACAGCGGTGTTCACCAGCGACGGTTTCCGGCAATTCGCAACTCCCGTGCCGTTCCAGTCCGATCTTCTATATGTATCATTTACAACGGATTGCGAAACATCTCGCGCCGTTCGCGGGAAAAACTGTCCCACGAAATATCGGAGACCAACGGTATTTCGGACGCCGATCCGTTATTTCGTGGGATAAGAACTTTCGGCAGCTCGGGGCCAGGGACCGGCCCCGGGAACCCCTTAGAGAGCCGCGTTCACCGCGAAGTCGTGGCGCACGCCGAGCAGATTGGCGACGACGAACAGAAACCCGGCGATCACCAGCCACTTCAGGCGGCTCCCGTACTCGCCGCGGACGCCGCGCAGGTACAGGTAGGCGGCGTACGCGAGCCAGGTCGGCACGGCCATCAGGACCTTCGGGTCCCCCCGCCCGAGGAATTCCCCCGGCGCCCCGAGCAGCCAGACCAAGCCCATCGCGAGCCCTGCCGAAAACAGGAAGAAGCCGTATCCCACCGCGTAGTCGGTGATCCGTCCTGCGGTGTCCAGGGCCGGCAGATAGCGATTGAGGCGGCCCCTCTTCAACTGCCGGGACTGGATGAGGTAGGACGCCGCGGTGCAGAAGGCGAGCGCGAAGCCGGCGTCCCCCAGCAGGGTGACGAGGACGTGCACGCCGAGCCAGGGGAAGCGCAGGAGCATCGACTCGGCCTCGTCGAATTGCACAGGCATCAGCAGCGGGTAGAGCAGGCCGAGAAAGGCCAGCGGCGCCAGCAGCAGGCCAAGGTGGCGAACGCGCGTGAACTCCTCGATGGCGAGGCCGGCTCCCACGAAAGGGATAATCAGCAGCGAGACCAGCAGCAGCATGCTGGAAAAGGGGGGCTGTCCCGACAGGAGCAGGTGGAGGATCACCCCCACGGCGTGGACGGCCACCCCCAACAGCAACCCATTTCGCCCCCAGCGGTCCAGGTGCGGCTTGTTGAAGAACAGCCGGACGTGATACAGGAAGGCCGCGGCCAGATAACAACAGAGCGACACCCCGAGAAAAAGGAGGCAGGCCGCGGTCACGGGTCCTTCCCTCCGCCGGGGTCCTCCTCCCCTATGCGGTCGAGCCCAAACAGGCGCCGCACGGTCTCGAGACGGACGTACCCGTCCTCCTCGCCGGCGAGGTTGCGGATCTCCACCAGGGGGTGATGAAGCAGCTTGTTGGCGTAACCGCGCATGGCCGCCTCCACGGTTTCGCGGTCCTCGTCGGAAAGGTGGGAAAGCTTGGCCATCCAGCGGTCGAGCTCCTGGCGGCGCAGGTCGTCGGCGTGGCGCCGCAGCGACTTGACCAGGGGGCCGGTTTCCAGGGCGTTGAGCCAGTGCACAAACTCGCGGTGCTCGCTGTCGATGACCTCCTGCACCTGGCAGATCTCCTGCTCGCGCTCACGGCGGTTGGCCCTGACGACCTCCTCGAGGTCGTCGATGTCGAACAGAAAGAGGTTGTCGACGTCGCGCACGGCCGGGTCGACGTCGCGCGGCACGGCGATGTCGATCAGGAACAGCGGCCGCCCGCGCCGGCGGTGCATCGCCTCGTCGATCATCTCCGGCGAGATGACGAAACCGGGAGCCGCGGTCGAGGTTATGACGATGTCGACCTGCTCGAGGCGCTCGCCGAAGTCGGTGAACGGCACCGCCTCGCCGCCGAAGCGACGCGCCAGCTCCCGTGCCCGTTCGAAGGTCCTGTTGGCGACCAGGAAGCGCTCGATGCCGCTGTTGACGAGGTAGCGGGCGGTGAGCTCGATCATCTCGCCGGCCCCGAGGAGCAGCGCCGAACGGCCCTCGAGGCGGTCGAAGATCTGCCCCGCGAGCTCGACCGCGGCGCTGCTGACCGACAGGCGGCCGCGCCCGATGTCGGTTTCGCTCCGCGCCCGCTTCCCCGCCCTCAGGGCACGCTGGAACACCTCGTTGATGAACCGCCGCGCCGTGCGCGTCTGCTGCGCCCGCTCCAGGGCCTCGCGCACCTGTCCGAGGATCTGCGACTCCCCGGTGACCAGGGAGTCGATGCCGCAGGCGACCCGGAACAGGTGCATGGCGGCATCGGCGTCGGCGAACTCGTAGAGACAGGGGGAGAGCTCTCTGAGGTCGACGTCGTGCTCGCTCGACAGGTACCGGCGCACCCCGTCGAGGCCGTGGAGGTCGCCGCTGACCGCGTAAATCTCGGAGCGGTTGCAGGTGCACAGCACCGCGGCCTCCTCGATGCCGTAGTCGCCTACGAGGCGCTGCATCACCTCGGTCTGGGCGGCCGGGGAAAAAGCGAGCTGCTCGCGCGTCTCCACAGGGGCGGTTTCGTGGTTCAGTCCGAGGGTCAGCAGGTGCATGGCAAAGGAGGTATGTTGTTTCCCGGGTGCGGCGTCCGCAATCAAAAAGTCGCTGTGCCTGCGAGGTCGGGCAATTTGGCACGGGCGCCGGCCGCGGAAAGGCCTCGATGACGCATTGGCGAATCCGCTTTTTCCAGTGGGGCTTGGGTCGCAGAATCGAAACCAGGAAAGGTCGCGGATCCATGTATAGGAAGCAGTGGGCAGTGACCTTGTTCGCCGTCGCGGAAATTCTCGTTCCCGACGCGGCCGGCGCCGGCGCCTGGACCCTTCCCGCCGGCAGCGCCTGGGGCAAGATCACCTGGTTCCGTCAGCACGCCCGGGAATGGTACATCAACGCCCAGGAGTTCACGGGCCGGATGCACGAGGCCGGGAGCCGGCGGCCCTATCGCTTCAACGGGGAGTACGACTCGATGGCGGTGTTCGCCGAGGGATTTTTCGGCGCCAGCGACCGTCTCGACCTCGGCTTTCAGGTGCCTTGGTTCGACCAGCAGTTCGACGACGCCACCCACCTCGACCCGGTGGGAGACAGCGGCTTCAGCGACCTGCGCCTGCTGGCGAAGTGGCGGGCGTTCCAAACCCCCGCGGTCTTCACTGTGAAGACGGCGGTGAAGATGCCGACGGGGGAGTTCCGCAACGAGGACGGCCTGATACCGGTGGGCGAAGGCCAGTGGGACTTCGACTTCACCCTGCAGGCCGGCCGTTCCTTCTGGCCGCTGCCGCTGTACGCCAACGCCGATGTCGGCTATCGGGTGCGCACCGAAAACGAGGAGATCCTCCGCGACCCGGGGGACGAGTGGATGATCGACCTCGAAGCGGGAGGAGACGTCGGGGACAGGGTCGGGCTTGCCCTCAAGCTGCAGATGCTGCGCGGCCGGACGGGGACGGACTTCGGCTTTCCCAGCAGGACGCAGATCAAGCGCATCACCTACCTGGCGCCGGCGCTTTCCTTTTCGCTTCCCGGGAACGCGCTCCTCGAGCTGGCGGTGCGTCAGAGTCTGGGGGGAAGGAACTTCCCCGCTGGCCGGCAGCTCGCCCTCGGGCTCTCGACAACAATGGATTCGCTGAACCAGTAGCGATTGCAGGACTTGGAGTTGCGAGAATTGCGGCACTGGGACGGGGGGCCAAAAAAGCTGTTGACTCTGTTTTTTCGCCCTGTTTATATTTGGAAAGGCAACGGAAACGAAGGCCGTTTCCGTTTCTGGCATCTCGCCAAATGGCCGGTTGTTCAAAACCGATAGCGCTGCGCCGGCCTAAATGAACGAGCACGGGTTCAAGGCACCGGTAAGCGCCGAGGGCCCGGAGCCGAATAGAAAGGAGGTGGTCTGTGAGTAGTAGAATACCCTTAAGGAGGTCGACCACCTGACCTTCGGATTCACCAGGTGGTCGATCACCTGGACGGAACCGGCCTTACCCGCCGGTTACCGAGGTATCCCGGGCGCGTCGCAGCGGCGCGCCCGGTTTTTTTATGCTTGGTGAAGACCGGCGTCCCGCAGCCTGCGGTTCGCCTCCTCGAGCCGGCGCGACAGCTCGTCTACGCTTTCTTCGAGTTCGCCGATGCGGTCTCCCTGCGGGTCCTGCACTGTGAACTCGGTCTCGAGGATGGGAGAGTAGTCGAGGAGTTGGTCTACAACCTGCACCTGGAATTTGTAGGTGCCCGGCTCTATATAGCTGTATTCGGCGCGGCGCCGGTACGTGGTGCGCCACTCGTCGTCGCAGCCGACGAGCCGGTGCCGGTACACCAGGCCGCTGTGACGGGTGTGCGGGCTCTCCCCGTCGAACTCGAAGGCGACGAGGTCGGCCGACGCCGGAAGAACCAGGTCGTCGAACTGCTCGTAGCGCCTGTCGGCGGTAACCGCATTCAGTTTCACCGCCGGAGGATCCGGCTCCGGCGGGCGATAGCGCGACACCCCGCCGTCGGTCGCGAACCAGAGGTCCCCCGTCTCGTCCTCGTAGATCCACCAGACAGCATCCCCGGAAAGGCCATCTTCGTGATTAAGCGTCTGGAAGGTCTCCCCGTCGAAACAGCAGACGCCGGCGTTCAAGGTTCCGAACCAGAGAATGTCGCGGCTGTCCTGAAAGGCCGCGGTCACCCAGCTCCCGGGGAGCCCGTCCTGGGCCGTGTACCCCGTCCACTCGACGCCGTCGAAATGGGCGAGGCCGCGGTCCGTGGCGACCCACATATCTCCTTCGCGATCCTGCAGAATCGTTTCGACCCAGTTTCCGGGGAGCCCGTCCCCGGTGTCGTAGGTCTGCCACCCCGATCCGTCGTAAACCGAAACCCCTCCGGCGGTCCCGACCCAGTGGCGGTTGTCGCGGTCCTGGGTGATCCACTTGACGCGATTGTCGGCAAGGCCGTCGGCGACGGTTACGAGGGTCCAGGAATCCCCGTTCAGGCAGGCGAGTCCCTCTCCCGCTTCCGACACGTCCGATCCGAACCAGAGCCTCCCCTGTCCGTCCTGGTATCCGGAAATCACGCTGTTGCTGGGCAAGCCGTCTTCCTGCCTGAACGACATCCAGCTGTCGCCGTCGAACCGGGTTACCCCGCTGCGGTGAGAGCCGAACCAGATCTCTCCCTCGCTACCTTCGAACAGCGCCCAGCAGCGGTCGACAGGCAGTCCAGTCTCCGGTCCGAAGTCGTGCCACTGGTTACCGTCGAACATGGTGGTGCCGGCGTGGGCGGTCGTAAACCAGAACCGCTGCCGGCTGTCGCGCAGAATGCAGGTGACGAGGTCGCCGGAAACGAGGTTGGCGGTGGTGTAGGTCGTCCAGCGGCCCTCGGTCGATTCGTCGACATCGACGCGGCGCCCCTGAACGCCGGCGGCGAGATAGCTGTGGAAGGTGCAGGAAATCGTCGCGCCGAGATCTCCCCCGATTTCATCGAGCGCCGCCGCCCAGTCCGCGTCCGCCTCAAGATCGACGCTGACCCGTGTTATCTGCCCTGTCTCCTCGAGGGGGAACAGCCGGTGAAAGACCCCGGGAACCGTGGGGCGGCCGAGGTCGGCTGCCGGGGTGAGACCGCGGTCCTGCAGTCGCGGCAGCAGCCTGCTCTCGAAGGCGCTCTCGAACTCGGACATGCGCTCTGGGGGAACGCGAAAACAGAGGCGCGCCAGCGCGGGAAGGTGTTCAGTCATAAGGGAAACCTGGTGCCAGAATTTCAGTGCTCGCAGGAACTCGTTCAAGTTCTCCCTCTCCTGCCTATATTCATCGACGGTACCGCCATGAACGGTCCGGCGGCCGGACGGACCGACTCGGGGCGGAAGGGCGGCCTGCTGCATAGAGACGATCCAGGCTCGGGAGAATGACACGCGTACTGATTGCATTTCTGGTGTTCGCCGTTTCCGCGCCGTCCCTTCCACAACTTGGAGAGGAGGGCGGGGAGCGATTCGACCCGGAGCGTTTCCGCCAGCGGGTGCGGAAGGCGCTCAACCTGACGAAGAACCAGGAAGTCAGCCTGCGGGATCTGCGCGCTGCCCTGGAGTGGGAAGTGAAGTCCGTGAGACGGCAGGTCGAGGAAGGGATGCTGACGCCCGGAGAGGGGCGGGAGCGATTTCGCCGTGCCCTGCGCGCGCACACCGCGGAGCGCGACCGGATTCTGTCGGAGGACCAGCGCCTGTTTTTGGCGCGAGCCCGCGAGTTCATCGAGGAACGCATGATCCCCGCTCCACCCGGCGGGCTGAAACCCGGTTACCTTGCCGACGCCCTGGAGCTCACGGAGCAGCAGCAGCGCCGCTGGCTCGATCTTCTGGAGCGGCAGCGCGCCCGCTACGCCGCGGCGGAGGCATCCGGTCTCGTGGACCCGGGCGGCCTGCTGGAGGAGCACCGCATGGCTTTCGAGGCCATGCTGACAGCAGAGCAGGGGCTGGAACTGGAGCGGATTCGCGCCGCTTGGCACGACGAGGGGGACGTACCCGATACTACCGGCGCCGGCAGCCTGGAGGTCGACCATCCGCCCATTACCGGCGATTAGAGCTGGGACGAGTTGGAATACGAGACAGCCGGAGAGCAGGGCGCCAACTGACGCTGTCTGGCTTTAACTACAAAAGCCGCTTCAAACAGGAGCGGCTTTTTCTTTAACCTGCCGCAACATGGACGACCGGAGCAGCCGCCATGGCATTGATTCCCTGGATTCGGATCGGACAGCCTCTGGAAGCGGTGATGGACGACTACGAGCGCATCTTCGACGCCTGGGAGGCCGGCGGTATCCGCGGCATGGTCTTCGGGCGCCTGCTGTTCGCCGACGCCGACGGAAACTTCACCGTGCCCGCCTTCGAGAGCAGGCTCGACCCGTACCGGGATCGAGGCCTGGAGGTCGCGCGGCGCGACGTCGCCTGCAACCCCGCCAAGGAACGCCTCCTGCACGCCATGCTGGAAGACGCCAAGCGCCGCGGCTGGAGCCTGATGATCTTCTGCCCCGGCCCCGGGACCGCGGCGGCGACCGCCCTGCCGCTGGCCGAGGATCCCTACGGCACGCAGCTGCAGGCCGCGGTATGGGAGGATGTGTTCGCCGCTTTTCCCGAAGCGGACGGCGGCATCATGGACGGCTGGACGGAATCGGCGTATGAGCTCGTCTACCACCATGGCAACGCCGTGTTTCGCGAGATGAACGAGTCGCAGAAGGAGGCGGCCGAGGTACGCGGCTACGATGCCGGACGCCTCGAGCGGGGCCGCGAGCACCTGCACCGGCGTTTCCACAGCTTCACCCCGTCCCAGATCCGCTACTACGCCGAGGGCGGGGTCCTGTCGGCGATGGACCTGTTCGACATCGACGAGGACGCCCTCTACTGGCTGCGCTGGCGCCGCGAGGACGGCCTTCGCGAGGGGCGGGCGTTCCGCGGCGAGCTCGAGGGAATGCCGCGCAAGCTGCTGCTCGGAAACGGTCCGCGCTCGGCGATGTTCTCGGGAATGACCGCCCTCGACTTCCACGCCTGGGACGAGATCGTCGATATCCTGCTGGTGAAGCACTACTTCTGGCATCGCGGCTTCGACGGCATGTACGGCACCGTCGCGCGCTGGGTAAAGCAGATCGCCGAATGGAACCCGGGCACGACTGAGGACGACTGCTGGACCGTCCTGCGCGCCTGGATGGGGATCGAGCTGCCCGAGGTGGAGAGCCTCGCAGACCTGGAGCTCGGGTTTCCCCAGACCTTCTTCGACGAAGTGGTGCAGCGGGAAACCCGGCGCGCCCTCGCCGCGGTGGGGGATCCCGGCAAGATCATGCCCTGGGTCGACACCGGGCGCATGCCGCACTCCGGCGACCCGATGACGGCCGGCGACCTGCAGCGCATTCTCACCGCCTCGGAAGCCGCCGGGCTGAAGCGTTTCCTCTTCCACAACCACGGCCACCTCACCGCCGCGGAGTGGGTGGTCATCTCGCGGATGTGCGGGCGGGAGTGGGATGAAAACCCCGCCGGCTACTGGCCGCCGGCGACACCGAAACCCTCCTGGTTCGGATAGGAGTCTCCAGATGACGACACTGAAAATGCCGGTGCGCTGGTTCGGCCCGGCGGGCAACTACAACGGACAGCGGTACGGGGAGGAAGGGCATCGCTACGCCACCCTCGAGCTCGAGCTGGAACGCACCGCGTTCATGGTCGTCGACAGCGACTGCGGCTCCGGGAATCCGCACGTGGAGGAGGGGATCGCGCCGGCCCTGGCCGCGGCGCGCAAGGCCGGCATGCACGTCTTCTACATTCACAACGACTTCTCGCTCGTCGACGAGCCGGGCAGCATCAAGCGCGAGCTGCACGGAACGCGCTGGGGCATTCCCGGGGCCGCGGCGCGGCCGGCCCCGGCCCGGACCCCCGTAAAGCCCGATTACTCACCTTCGATCCGGCCGCTGGCGCACGAGCCGGATTTTCCCAAGCGGGAATGGTCGGGGTTCCACGAGACCCACACCGACTACCACCTGCGCTGCAGGGACATCAAGACGTTGATCGCCGTGGGGTTCAGCCAGCGGGCCTGCCTCTACCAGACCACCGCCGGGGCGGTCGAGCACAATTATCGGGTTATCATGCTGCGGGACTGCACCCACTCCGGGGAGTACTCCGACACCGTGGACGACCGCCTCGAGGAAGGCGGATGGCTGCGCAAGATCGTGTTCCGCAACTTCGAGCACGTCATCGGTTACACCAGCACGTCCGCCGGGTTCGCCGCCGCCTGCGAGGCACTGGGCAACGAAACCGACAAGTGAGCGGCTTCACCACCCCATGGCATAGCCGTCGCGCCTGGGGTCGGCCCCGCCGGTGAAGGAGCCGCTGTCGGGGTCGATCATGATCCCCTGTCCGCCTCCCACGCCGGCGGTCCAGTCTCCGAGACGTTCGATCACGTGCCCGCGCTCCTCGAGCCGGGCGAATACCTCTGCGCCGATGCGGTCCTCGGCGCCGATCTGGTAACCCCTGTTGGTCTTGGCGCGCGGCGCCTCGATCGCCGCCTGCACGTTCATGTCGTGGTCGAGGACGTTCATGATCATCTGCGGCGTCGTCTGCAGAATCCCGTGGCTTCCCGGGGTACCGATCAGCAGGCGCAGTCCGCCGTCGTCCCAGACCTGAATCGGCGACATGCACATCTCGTTCTTCTTCAACGGACCGATGGCGTTCGGGCTTTTCGGCTCAAGGTCGAACCAGTTGATGAAATTGTTGAGCGCCACCCCGGTGCCCGGCACCACCATCGCCGAGCCGAAACCGCCGCCAAGGCTCTGCGTACAGGCGACGGCGTTGCCGTCGGCGTCCACGGTGTCGAAATGGGTCGTGCACTCGTTGAGGACGTAGGGGTAAGGGTCCCCTGCGACCACCTCGTTCTCCATCTTCTCCGCGGTGTAGAGGTCGCCGCCGCATGGTTGGGCCCGGTCGCCGATCAGCTCCCTGCGCTTCGCCGCGAACTCCTTGGACAACAGGCCCGAGGTCGGCGGATGTTCGATGGCGGTGTACTCGGCGCGGTCGGCGATCGACAGCTTCACCGCTTCGAGGAAGGTGTGAAGGGTGTCCGCGGTGTTGTGCCCCATGGCGGCGACGTCGTATCCCTCCATGATGTTGAGGGTCTCGAGGTACTGCACCGCCTGGCAGGGGGGTGGGGGCGCCCAGATCCTGTAGCCGCGGTAGTCGATGCAGACCGGGTCGAGCCAGACCGGCTCGAAGCCGGCGAGGTCCTCCCTGGTGATCAGCCCCCCGACCTCGGCGAGGAAGGCGGCGGTCATCTCGCCGATCTCCCCGGTGTAGAACACCTCCGGTCCCGAGCGGCAGACGGCGCGGAAGGTCTCGGCGAGATCCTTCTGCACGAGCACGTCTCCCGGCAGGGGAGCGCGCCCCTTCACCAGGTAGTTGGAAGCCGAGGAGGGATACTTCGACAGCCTCGGCTCGCAGGTTTCGAAGTAGAAGTTGTTGCTGACCGTCAGGGCGATCCCCTGCTCGGCGTGATCGATCGCCGGGGCGAACACCGTGTCGGGGTCCATGGTGCCGTACTTGCGCAGGGCCTCGAGCCAGCCTCCGCAGGCGCCGGGCACGATAGGGGACAAGGGCCCGCTCCCCTTTTTCTCCTCGTCGAACAGCGAAAGGTCCGCGGCCGCTGGTGTCAGCCCTATGTAGTCGAGCACCTTGTGCTCCTGATCGCGGGCGCTGTAGATGTGCATGTATCCGACGCCGCCGATCCCCGACATGTAGGGCTCGGCCACGTTGAGGGCGGCGGCGGTCGCCACCGCCGCGTCGACGGCGTTGCCGCCCTGCATGAGGATGCGCAGCCCGGCCAGCGAGCCGAGGGGATTGGCGGAGGCGACCATGCCGCGCCTGCCCATTACGGTGGGTCGATGCCTGAGTCCGTGCTTGGATATGGCCATGGAAAATTTCCTTGCGATTGGAGAGCGGCGAATGGATCCAGCGGGAAAAGAGCGGATACCTTAGCTGCTTTGCGGGCCGGGAACAAGCTGCCGGGGCAGCGGCCTCTGCCGCGGCCGGCTGCCCCCTGCAGGTTCGACACCAACATCTTTTTCGGGAGCCGATGAAACCGGATGATTTCTGCCGAGCATGTGTCCCTTAAAGAGAGCAGGCTCCCTGCCGCGCACATTCCGGCTACGGGCCCAGCTCCTCATCGAACACCTGCACCGATCAAACATCGATTGCGTCATCCACAAGACCGGAACCGCTTCTTGAGACTGCTCCGTCCTGCAGGGGTTTTCCCCGCAGCCTGCCTCGCATCCGCCCTGCTCTGCCTGACACCGGAAAGCCGTGGGCACGCCGCGGAAATCGCCTCCTCCGGCGCCGCGGCCCCTCCCAATACCAACCGCCTCGCCGGGGAGACCAGCCCGTACCTGCTGCTGCACGCCCATAACCCGGTGGACTGGTATCCCTGGGGGGAGGAGGCGTTCGCCAAGGCGCGGCGCGAAGACCTGCCGATCTTTCTCTCGGTCGGGTACAGCACCTGCTACTGGTGCCACGTGATGGAGCGGGAGGTCTTCGCCGACCCGGAGATCGCCGCCCTGATGAACCAGTGGTTCGTCAACGTCAAGGTCGACCGCGAGGAGCGCCCCGACATCGACCGGATCTACATGTCGGCCACCCAGATGATGACACGCCACGGCGGGTGGCCCAACTCCGTGTTCCTGACGCCGGATCTCGAGCCGTTCTACGCCGGCACCTACTTCCCGCCGGAGGACCGCTACGGCCGCCCCGGATTTCCGACCCTGCTGCGCAACCTCCGCCACCACTGGCTCAATAGCAGGGAACGAGTCGACGCAACCGCGGGCGAGGTCGCCGCGGCGATCCGGGGCCATCTGTCCTCGGGCCCGGCTCCTCCCCGGGATCCGGACACCACCCTCGTCCTCGCCGCGGCCGATGCGATCCTCGAACGCTACGACGGCACCCACGGAGGCTTCGGCGGCGCCCCCAAATTTCCGCCGGCGATCGACCTCGAATTTTTGCTGCATCCCTGGGTGGAAGAGCACCGCGAAAACGCCGCCTCCGTCGTCGACCACACGCTGCGGGCGATGGCGGACGGGGGCATCTACGACCAGGTCGGCGGCGGCTTCCACCGCTACGCCACCGACGCGGGCTGGCGCGTCCCCCATTTCGAGAAGATGCTCTACAACCAGGCGCAGCTCGCCCGCCTCTACACCCGCGCCTTCGCCCGGACCGGCGACCAACGCTGGCGCCTCGTTGCGGATGACATTTTCCGCTTCCTCGACAGGGAAATGACCTCCCCGGAGGGCGCCTTCTACTCCGCCCTGGACGCCGAGACCGATGCCGTCGAGGGGAAATACTACACTTGGACCGAGACTGGGATTCGCGATCTCCTGGGGCCGGAGCAGGAGCGGCTTTTCTTCGAGATCTACCAACTCGCGCCGATGCCGGAGGGAGGTGAAAGTGTGGTGTTCCGCCGCAACGACGCCGGCCGCACCGCCGCGGAAAGAGGGTGGTCCGAAGCCCGACTGGCCGCCCGGGCGGACCCCCTGCGCACCTCCTTGGGCAAGGCCCGGAACGAGAGGGAGTATCCGCTCCTCGACGACAAGATCATCGCCTCCTGGAACGGCATGATGATCGCTGCCTATGCCGAAGCCGCGGCGGTCTTCGACGACCCCGGGTATGGGCTTCGCGCCGGGAAAGCGGCCCGCTTCGTGCTCGAACGGATGCGATCGAAGTCGGGCGAGCTCAAGAGGGTCTACCGCAACGAGGCGGCGAAACAGCGAGCCTTCCTCGAGGACTACGCCTTCCTCGCCGAAGGCCTGCTGGCGCTCCACATCGCAACCGGGGAGGAGCGGTGGCTGGTCGAAGCGCGGGGAATCTGCGACGAAATGATCGGCCGCTTCCGCGACCCCGACAACGGCGGCTTCTTCTTTTCCGAGGGAGGGGCCGACCTGATCGCGCGCAGCACCATCGGCACCGACTCGGCGCTGCCGGCGCCGAACGCCGTGGCCGCGGTCTCCCTGCTGCACCTGGCGCGGGCCACCGGAGACTCGTCCTACAGGGAGCTGGCCGCCGGGATACTCCGCCGCTTCGGGGGAGCCGTTGCGGCCAGTCCGGCCGCCCATACCCATCTGGCATCCGCCGCGGCCGACTTCCTGACAGGCGGCCGGGAGGATGCGGGTTCAGCAGGTAAGGTGCCCCCGGCGCCAAGGGACGCCGACCCCGGCGAAGGACCGCTGCAACCGGCAATCCTGGCGCTGGAAACGTCGCCTGTCGAGCTGAGGTTGGCACCCGGGGAAACGGCTGAAATCCAGCTCGTTCTGCGCTTGGCCGGCGGCTGGCACGTCAACTCGAACCCCGCCTCCCACGACTGGCTGATACCGACCTCCCTGATCGCCAACTCCGACCTTCCGGTACGCCTGGCCTCGGTCGACTACCCCGCGGGGCGGCCGCTCTTTCTCCAAGCCCTCGGAGAAACCCTGTCGGTGTACGACAGCGGAACCGCGCTTACCGGGACGGTCGAGGCCGGCGCCGCTACGGGGGCCGCAGGAGAACTGCGGCTGCTGCTGCAGTACCAGGCCTGTGACGACAGCCGCTGTCTCCCGCCGGCGGAAATCTCCCGGACGCTGCCGCTGACCGTGGGGGACGGCGGGGGCTAACCTTCGCGCCTGCTGAACGAGGACCAACTACCTCCTTTCGCCGATGCGCCCGGATCGCAAATGCGCCTGTGAGTCGTGCCTGGGGAGTACGGCGCGCGGAAGGCAACGCCGCGAGCCGGGATTGGGGGGAAGTTCCGCACAGATGAACGGGTTTGGATTGGAACCGCGATTTTTTCCCTCAGGATGTAGGGCGACGGAATTCACGCGGAATTGCGCCCGCAGGCACAAGTTCTCAGCCGATGCCCGCGGCTCGCAGGGCGCTTGATGCGAGTCCGCACGGGTGATCGCCGCGAGCGAAAGTGACGTCGAGGGAGGGATGCGGGGGCCGGATTCCCCGGAATTGAATGCGACCTCACACCGGAACGGGGTTGCGCAGGCAGGTTGCCGCGGTCAGGCGGGCACGTGGCGCCACCGGCGACCGCGGTATGGACCGGTTTCCGGCAGGGTCGCGCCTGTCTGATTACGGCGCCCCGTGGAAGGATGCGGGGATTCCAGGAAGACTGCCGGTAACCGGGGGTGGTTCTCAGTCCAGGGAGCCGCCGCAGCTGCTGCCGGCCCCGGCGGTGCAGCCGAAGCAGTGGTCGGCGACGGCGATGGGGCCGCGGTTGAACTCGTCGAGGGAGTCGAGGTCCCAGATGCTGCGGCGCGGACCCGGGACCGGCATCTCAAGCATCTGGTTGAAATCGCAGTCGTAGACGGTCCCCTCCCAACCGATGGAGACCAGGTCGCGGCACATGACGTTTTCCGCGGCCTGCAGGTTGAAGCTGTTGACCAGGAGGGTCATGTACTCCTCGAGCCCGTGGCTGTGCTTGAGATCGTACAGGAAGCGCTTCACCGGCATGTTGGTGATCGTGTAGAGCCGGTTGAAGAGGATGCCGAAGTCGGCGAGCAAGCGCTCCTTGTAGTCGCTCTGCAACTCCTCCTGGTCCGGCGGCAGGAAGGCCCCCACCGGGTTGTACACGAGGTCGAGGACGAGACCGGTACCCTCCTGCCCGTAGCCGAGGGAATTGAGCAGCTGCAGCGCCTCGATGCTTTTGGCGAACACTCCTTCCCCCCGCTGCCGGGTGACGTTTTCGCTGGAGTAGCAGGGCAGGGAGGCGACGACTTCGACCCGGTGGTCGCGCAGGAAGCCGGCGGTGTCCTCCTGGCCAGGCTCGAAGAGCACGGTGAGGTTGCAGCGGTCGATGACGCGGAGGCCGCGGGAGCGCGCTTCCCCGGCGAGGAAGCGGAACTGCGGGCTGAGCTCCGGCGCCCCGCCGGTGATATCGACGAGGTCGAGATCCTCGGCGCCGGGCAGGTCCATCAGCTCGACGACCCGCTCCGCGGTCCGGCGGGTCATCTGTTCCGTGCGTGTGGGGCCGGCTTCGACGTGACAGTGGCGGCAGGTCTGGTTGCAGAGCTTGCCGACGTTGACCTGCAGGGTGGTGAGCCGGCGTCGCTCGAGGAGGAAGGCGTGCTCGTCGAGCACGTCGGAGAAGCGCGGCCAGTCGCCGGCCAGCAGGTCGCGATTCGACTTCGTGACCCGCGGGCGGGGCGCCGGTCCGGCGGCAGCTGTTTCGATGTGAACCAGTTCGCTCATCGTCATCCGATGCGGTGTGATGCGTTGTACTATAGTTGTACTATAGATGTACTATATTGGATTATCCGCATTGACTCGGGGTTCCACAAGCTTCAAGCCGCTGGAGCGACGCCCTCGGCAACCTGGATTCCAGCCTGTTCCATGACGAGATTCACTCCCCTTGCCCCGGCCGGGACGATGCCGGCGACGAAGGGGGAGCAACAGGCCGTTGCAGCCAAATGCGGCGGAACCTTGAAACCGAGGCGCGCTTCGGTCATCCAACTGGTAAACCGCATACCGCAATGAGAGCCGTCATTATAGGAAACGGAGTCGCCGGAATGGAGGCGGCGCTGACGATTCGCCAGCGCGAGCCGGACTGGGAAATCTCCATCGTGTCGGAAGAGTCCGACCACCCTTCTCCCGCACGGCGCTGATGTACGTCTTCTGCGGACAGCTGTCGCACCGCGACATCGAGACCTACGAGCGCGACCTGTACGAGCGCGTCGGCTTCGGGCGGGTGAGGGCGCGCGCCACCGGGGTCGACGTCGAGGCCAGGCTGGTGCTTCTCGCCGGCGGGCTCGAGCCGCTTCCCTACGACCGCCTGCTGATCGCCTGCGGCTCGCGGCCGCGCTCGGGCCCCTGGCCCGGGTCCGACCTCGACGGGATCGGCCACTTCGTCACCATGCAGGACCTCGAGTGGCTCGAACGCGAGGCCCACGGCGGCCCCGGCGCCGGCAGGCCGCCGCGCCCGGAGCGCCGCGGTCGTAGGGGGCGGACTGGTCGGCATCGAGGCGGCAGAGATCCTCGCCCATGCCGGGGTCGACACCCATTTCCTGATCATGGAGGACTGGTACTGGCCGCTGGCCATCGACGGCCGCGAGGCCGCCTGGATCGCGCGGGTGATGGAGGAGAACGGCCTGCACGTGCACCTCAACACCGTCGTCGACGAGTTCGTCGGCGACGCCGCGGGCGCGGTAACGGGAATGCGCACCAAGGTCGCCGGTTCGGGGCACCGGCCCAACGCCTTTCCCGACGACACCTGGGACGACGGTCCCGGGATCGAGTGCGATATCGCCGTCATCACCATCGGGGTGGTTCCCACACCGGGTGACTCGGTGACTCGGTGACTCGGGTATCGAGCTCGACGAGCGCTCTTGGGGCATCGCCGTCGACGGGGGGCTTGCGACCTCGGCCCCCGGCGTGTTCGCCGCCGGCGGCGCCGCGGTCGCCTGGTTCGACGGCAGCCGCAGGCCGGAGCAGCTGTGGTACACCTCGCGCGCCCAGGGCCGGGTGGCCGGCGTCGCCATGCTGGGAGACTCCGCCACCTACGAGCGCGGGACGTTCTACAATTCGGCGAAGTTCATGGATGTCGAGTACACCACCGCCGGGCTGGTCAACTTCAACCTCGAGGGGGAGAGGAACTGGTTCCACGAGGAGACCGGACCGGTGCGCAGCACCACGCGGATCGTCCTGCAGAACGACCGCGTCGTCGGCTTCAACATGCTGGGCCGCCGCTGGGACCACACCTTCCTGGTGCGCTGGATCGAGGAGCGCCGCGACCTGCGCTACGTGTTGTCCCACTTGCGGGAGGCCCTGTTCGACCCGGAGCTGACGCCCCCGCCGGTCTTCGACACCTTTTGCAGGCGACGGTCACATAAGGAAACATTTCCGAGGAGGGCGCGAGCAGATGATGTACCAACACGGACTGATGAGCACCTACCGGGAAGCATGGCGGCGGCGCGGGGCGAGCGCCTGGATCCTCGGGGCCGCCATCCTCGCCTTCTACCTGGCGACCTATTTCACCGACTGGTTCGACCCGCTCGCCGCGGCCCTGGGTCTGGGCAACAAGTGGTGGCTCTACGGCGCCATCTACTCGCTCGCCATGATCGCCGGCGGCGCCTTCTTCCTGGGCCGCCACGGCAACAGCCGCTACCAGCGCGTCAGGACCCTTGTCGTGGTGGCGGTGCAGATCGTGCTCGCCTTCTGCCTGCCTTTCGCGGTCGCCCTGTCGGGAAGAAGGATTTTTTCTTCTCCTACCTGTGGCCGCTTAAGATCGAGTACTTCTACCCGAGCACGATCCTCGAGTACCCGGTGCTGATCGCCCTCTACAGCTTCATCGGCTCGCTGATCCTGTTTCCGGCGCTGGCCTTCATCTTCGGCAAGCGCTTCTACTGCTCGTGGATCTGCGGCTGCGGCGGCCTTGCCGAGACCGCCGGCGACTCCTGGCGCCACCTCTCCGACAAGTCGACGCGTGCGTGGAAGTTCGAGCAGGTCTCCATCCACACGGTGCTGCTTCTCGCCCTCGGCACAACCGCGGTCGTCTTCATCAACTGGGGCATCGGCCAGAACCACCCAGGCTTCGCCGCGGTGGCCTTCAAGATTCAGGAGATGTACGGGCTCATCGTCGGGGCGCTGCTGTCGGGGGTGTTCGCCGTGGCGCTCTACCCGCTGCTGGGGACCCGGGTCTGGTGCCGCTTCTTCTGCCCGATGGCGGCGCTGCTCGGCCTGATCCAGAAGTTCGGGCGCTTCCGCATCAGCGTGAAACCGGACATGTGCATCTCGTGCGGCAACTGCAGCGCCTACTGCGAGATGGGAATCGACGTGCGCGCCTACGCCCGCAACAACCAGGACGTCAAGCGGGCTTCCAGGACGTCAAGCGGGCTTCGTGCGTCGGCTGCGGGATGTGCGCCCACGTCTGCCCGCGCGGCGTTTTGAAACTCGAGAGCAAGTCCGATCTTATGGGAGACAAGCTGGCACAGCGCCTGCAGGTCGTCGATCTGTAGGCGCTGTGGCTGCAACCGAGGACGAGGACCATGAACAAGAGCCTGGCGGCGGCCATCTGCGCCCTTGCGGCGCTGCCCGCCTCCGGCGGTGAGTACCTGCAGGACGACGTCACCGGGCTGACGGAGCACCTGTTCAGCGGCGGCCCCGCCAAGGACGGCATCCCGGCGCTGACCAACCCGGAGTTCGGCAGGCCCGAGGATGCGAAGTACGTGCGCGAGGACGACCTCGTCATGGGAATCTTCAGGCACGGCGTCGCCAAGGCCTACCCGGAGAACCTCGGGTGGTGGCACGAGATCATCAACGACGAGATCGGCGGCCAGTTCATCTCGGTGACGCTCTGTCCGCTCACCGGCACGGCCCTCGACTTCGACGCCACCGGCGACGACTTGGCGCAGATCGAGTTCGGCGTCTCGGGGCAGCTGATCAACAGCAACCTTGTGATGTACGACCGCCGCGACGGCCTGACCCTGTACCCGCAGATGATCTACACCGGTATCAGCGGCCGCTACCTGGGGGAGAAGCTAGAGCTGCTGCCGATCGTCGAGACCACCTGGTCGATGTGGAAGCAGATGTACCCCGACACCGAGGTCGCCCTGTCGGGAACCGGCATGGACCGCTACGACAGCCGCCAGCGCGACCGCTACCTGCGTGAGGGGCAGTACGAGATCTACCCCTACGACAGCTACCGCGAGGATCACCTCGCCATCTTCTTCCCGATGACCACTGCCACCCCGGATCTCGACGGCCGCATCCTGGCGAAGGAGACCGTGCTCGGCATCTCCCGCAACGGCGAGGCCAAGTCGTACCCCTTCAAGGACATCCCGGACGGGGTGGTCATCAACGACGAAGTCGGCGGCGACAGCCTGCTCGTCGTCTTCGACCGCGCCTCGCGCACCGCCATTCCCTACAGCAGGAAGGTCGGGGGCAGGTCGCTGTCCTTCGTCTTCGCCGAGCCGCTGGGCGACCTGCCGGTCGAGTTCGTCGACGTCGAGACCGGCAGCCGCTGGAACATGCTGGGGGAGGCGGTCTCCGGCGAGCTCAAGGGGACCCGGCTCGAGCAGATCCCGGCGTACAACTCGATGTGGTTCGCCTGGGACACCTTCTGGAACGGGGCTCCGGTCTGGAAGGGTGAGGGGATCGTCGAAGAGCTGCCGGAGCCCGACACCGCCGTAGAGCTCGACGTTTCCCTGCCCAGGGCGATCACCCTGGCCCAGAACTACCCCAACCCCTTCAACCCGGGCACCCACATTCAGTACGGCCTTCCGCGCGGCGCCGAGGTGGACCTGACCATCTTCAACGCCGCCGGCCAGCAGGTCCGCAGCCTCGCCAGCGGCTTCCAGGACGCGGGGCGCTACATCTACCGCTGGGACGCCCGCGACGAAGACGGCGGCAAGGTGGCAAGCGGCAGCTACCTCTGCCGGCTCCTGGTCGAGAGCGAAAGGGTCAGCGAGACCCGGGTGATGACCCTGGTGAGGTGATCGAGATGCGAACTCTTGGATCCTACGCGAAGTGGCTGCACACGCGCTGGCCCGCAGGGGTGGTCGAGAAGCTGCCCGAGGTCGACGGGAACTATCGCAGCAACGTCCCCGGGCTCTACATCGTCGGCGACCTCACCGGCATTCCGCTGCTGAAGTTCTCCTCGGACAGCGGCGCCAGGGCGGTCGAGCACATCCGCGACGATCAGCGCTTTCAGCAGGAGCGGCAGTCCGGGGGGGACGGCGACATCCTCGACGTCGCCATCGTCGGCGCCGGGGTCAGCGGCATGGCCGCGGCCCTCGCCGCCCGGGAAGCCGGTCTGCGCTTCGAGCTGTTCGAGGCGACCGAGCCGTTCTCCACCGTCGTCAACTTCCCGCGCGGCAAGCCGATCTTCACCTACCCGACCGAAATGGTGCCTGCGGGCGAGCTGCAGTTCACCGCCGAAGTCAAGGAGCCGCTGGTAGCCGAGCTCAAGGGCCAGACCCTGGAGAACGGTATCGTCCCGACGATGGCGCGCGTCGAGCAGGTGCGCAGCGGCGGAGGGCAATTCGAGCTGATCGTTCCCGGGCGCGACACGGTGCGCGCGCGCCGGGTGATCGTCGCCATCGGGCGCTCGGGGAACTTCCGCAAGCTCGGGGTCCCGGGGGAGGAGCTCGACAAGGTCTCCAATCGCCTGCACGACCCCAAGGATTACGGCGACAGCGACGTCCTCGTCGTCGGCGGCGGCGACAGCGCCCTCGAAACCGCGATCGCCGTCGCCCTCGCCGGCGGGCGGGTCACCCTCTCCTACCGCAAGCCGGAGTTCGCCCGGCCAAAGCCGGAAAACATCGAGAAGCTGGAGATGCTGTCGGCCGACCCGATGGCCGACGTCGCCGTCGACACCCCGACCTCCGAGCGGGTGACGACGAGCAGCGGCGCCTTCCTCGAAGGGGGCCGCCGCGCCGGCTCGGTCCGGATGATGATGGCGTCGAACCTCAAGGCGATCGAGGAGAACGAGGTCGCCATCGAGGATGCCGACAGGCAGGAGGTCCGCATCCCCAACGACGCGGTCTTCTCGATGATCGGCCGCGAGGCGCCGCTGGAGTTCTTCCGCCGCTCGGGGGTGGCGATCCGCGGCGAATTGCGGCCCCGCAACTGGGCCTGCCTGGGGCTGTTCACCGCCCTGTGCGCCTTCGTCTACAACTGGAAGGCCGGCGGCTCGCTGACCGGCTGGTTCCAGGGGAGCGGCTGGTTTCCCTTCAGCGTTCCCTCCCTGCTCAGCCAGGCCGGCGGGGCCCTCGGCGCCATGGCCGCGGACCCGGCGACCATCCTTGGCACCCTCAACTTCAACCTCGGGGAACCCGGCTTCTACTACAGCCTGCTTTACTGCGTCCTCGTCGTCGTATTTGGAATCCGGCGTATCCGCCGCCGGCGCACCCCGTACGTCAAGGTGCAGACCTGGACCCTCGCCGCGGTCCAGGTGGTGCCGCTGTTCCTGCTGCCCTACCTCCTGCTCCCCTGGCTCGGGTACAACGGCTGGTTCGACGGCGGCTTCGGCAAGAGCTTCGCCGACGCCCTGTTTCCCGCCGTCGACTACGGCCACGGCCGCGAGTACTGGCGCGCCTTCGGTTTCGTTCTCGCCTGGCCCCTGTTCATCTGGAACGTGTTCACCTCGCAGCCGCTCTGGTGGTGGCTGGGCATCAGTCTCGTCCAGACCTTCGTCCTCATCCCGCTGATCATCTTTTTCTGGGGGAAGGGTGCGTACTGCGGCTGGATCTGCTCCTGCGGCGCCATGGCCGAAACCCTCGGCGATACCCACCGCCACAAGATGCCGCACGGGGCCGCCTGGAACAGGGCGAACATGCTGGGCCAGGCGATCCTGCTGATCTGCTTCCTCCTGCTGGCGACCCGGGTCATCAGCTGGATCTGGCCCGACACCGGTTTGGGCAGCAGCCTCGCCGCCTTCTACGCCGGGCTGCTGTACGGCTGGAAACCGTTCGGCATACAGCTGAACTACAAGTGGGCTGTCGATCTGCTGCTGGCCGGCATCGTGGGGTACGGGGCCTACTTCTGGTTCAGCGGCCGCGTCTGGTGCCGCTTCGCATGTCCCCTGGCTGCGCTGATGCACATCTACGCCCGCTTCAGCCGCTTCCGCATTCTCGCCGACAAGAAGAAGTGCATCTCCTGCAACGTCTGCACCTCGGTCTGCCACCAGGGCATCGACATCATGAACTTCGCCAACAAGGGTCTGCCGATGGCCGATCCCGAGTGCGTGCGCTGCAGCGCCTGCGTCGAGTCCTGCCCCACCGGGGTCCTCGAGTTCGGACAGGTCGACCGCAAGACCGGAGAAGTGCTCAAGATCGACGGTCTCGCCGCCTCGACTACCAGGCAGCGGGAGTCGCAATAGGGGCGGGCTCTCAGGGAGCTGGAAGTCCCGTCCTGCTTGACCCGCAGGCTGCCTAATAAGCCTTTGTATCCCGGCGGTTTGCACCTGCCGTACGCGGATCGCAAGTGTCGTACCGCCGGCCCGAACTCCACAGCCAGTTCCGGGCTGCGGATGAACCGTCACCTTCTCTAATCCCGGAGGGAACACATGGCATCCGTAAAAATCACCTTCCTCGGTCACGCCTCGTTCAAATTCGAGTCGGACAATGGCACGACCATCTACTTCGACGCCTGGCTCGACGACAATCCGATGGCGAACATCAGGCTGTCGCAGGTGCGCAAGGCCGACCTCGTCATAGCCACCCACGGCCACATGGACCACATCGGCGACTCGTTCGAGATCTGCAGGCGAACGAACGCCAAGTTCGTCGGCAACTACGAGATGTGCCAGGTAGCCGAGGCGCACGGCCTCGAGATGGAGAGCCGCGCCCTGACGATGAACCCGGGAGGGACCGTAAAGGTCAAGGACGTGTCGATCACGATGGTGCAGGCGCATCACTCGCTGTCGATGGCTCCGCACCTGGTCAAGGGGCCGCCCACGGGCAACGACTACTTCCGGCCTGACAGCGCCGTAAGCGGTTTCGTGCTCGCTTTCGACAACGGCATTTCGATCTACGACTCCTCCGACACCTGCCTGTTCGGCGACATGCAGCTGATCGGCCAGATGTACGGACCGCAGGTCGCCATCTTTCCGGTCGGCGGCAAGTACACGATGGACATCCGCCAGGCGGCGCGCGCCGCCAGCTTCGTCAACCCGGACGTGGTCATTCCCTGCCACTACGGCGAAGCGATGGGCCAGCCCGCCGACATCGAGACGCTCTCCACGGCGGTTGAATTCCTGTCTTCGAACACCAGGGTGCAGGAGATGAAGGCGGGGCAGACCCTCACCTACACGGCGAGCAGCTACAAGCTTTCCGGCAAGGGCGAATAAATCGCGCCCCCCGGGTGCTTCCCGGAACCAGCCTCCTCTGCTCTCTCCCTGTACCCGGATCCGGGTCAAAACGACACCCCAACGACTCGTGAGCGCGGCAGTCGGCGCTTGCGCGATCCCCCCCGGGAATCGTGCGCCTGCCCCCTGAGCGGTATTTCCCTGTCGAACCCGGAATACGGGAAGGATTAAACAGGAGCAGCCCTGGAGTGGTCCAACCTTGGTTGTCATTCTGCCAAACGGAAAGGTGAACCAGTGAACATGGTCTCAGTTCACGCAGTGCGAATCGTCGTGGCGGCGGCACTCGGCGCCCTGTTGAGCGCCTGCGGCGGCGAGGAGGGGGGTCCATCGCGCGGCGACCGCGGCCAGTGGGGCGGCTCCCCCGGTGAGAAAGCGGCGATCCCGGTTAAGACCGCGGCGGTAGCCCGCGGCGACATTTCCAGCTACATCGAGACGCACGCGCGCCTCGAAGCGGAGCGCTGGGTGACGGTGGTGGCGCGCACCCAGGGAACCGTGGAGGAGCTGCTAGTCGAAGAGGGGGACCGCGTCGGCGAGGGGGAGCTGCTCGCCCGCCTCGACAAGGAGGAGTTGAGCCTGCGAGTGGAACAGGACGAAGCGGCCCTGGGGCAGGCGCGCGCCTCGCACAGCCGCCGCCAGGCCCTGTTCGAACGACAGCTGGTCAGCGAGGAGGAGTACGAGACCGCCCGCAATCAGCTGGCCAACGCCGAGGTCGCGCTCAAGGAGTCGCGTCTCAACCTCGCCTACGCCGACATTCGCGCGCCGATCGCGGGCCTGTTGATGCTGCGCAACATCGAGGTCGGGGATCTCGTGCGCGCCAGCGAGGAGCTGTTCGCCGTGGCCGATCTCGAGCCGTTGCTGGCGCGCATCCGCATTCCCGAAAAGCGCGTGCGCCAGGTGCAGGTCGGCCAGCGCGCCGAGATCACCGCCTCCGGCATTGAGGGGGAACGGATCGCCGCCGAAGTGAGAATGATCAACCCCGGCATCGATCCGCTGAGCGGAACCGTAAAGGTCACCCTCGAGGTATCCGAAGGCACCGGGCTCAAACCCGGCATGTTCGCAACCGTGCGCCTGATCACCGACGTGCACGCGGGAACCCTGGTCATCCCCAAGAAGGCGCTGGTGCTTGAGACCGACGAGGAGGACGTCTTCGTGGTCGAAGAGGGACGCGCCCGGCGCCGCGGCGTCGAGCTGGGGTACGTCAGCGGCGATCTCGTCGAAGTGGTCTCCGGGCTCGCGGAGGGTGAAGCGGTCATCACCATCGGCCAGCAGGGGCTCAAGGACGGCTCCGCGGTGCGCACCGTCGGCAGCGAGGCGGCGCAGATGGCTGCCGCGGCGGTGAAGAGCGCGGAATCCGCTGGCGGGCCTCCCGGGGGACGGCCGTCTCCCGGCTTCGGCGGCGGCCGCCGCTCTGGAGGAGGCCGCTTCGGCGGCGACGGGGAGATGCCGGATTCGGCCGCCTTCATCGCCCGCGTGCAGGAGCGCCGCGGTCTCAGCGAGGCCGAGGCCGTCGAGTCCTGGAAGCGCTTCAAATCGCGCATGGCCGCGAGAACGGGGAGCGACTCCACGGGCGCCGGCGGCGCCCCAGGGGGGCGATGAAACTCGTAGACTTCTCCATCCGCCGCAGGGTGACCGTCGCCATGCTGATGGTGGCGGTGGTCGCCTTCGGTGCGGTCGGTTTCTCGCGCCTGGCGGTCAACCTGCTGCCGGACATCACCTACCCGACGATCACGATCCGCACCGAGTACCCCGGGACCTCGCCCCACGAAATCGAGCGCCTGATCTCCGAACCGATCGAGGGACTCGTCGGGGTCGTGAGCAACGTCATCCGGGTCAGCTCGATATCGCGGCCCGGACTGTCCGACGTCATCGTCGAGTTCGCCTGGGGCACCGACATGGACTTCGCCTCCCTCGACCTGCGCGAGAAGCTCGACATGGGGGAGCGGCCTGTCGGCGCCAACAAACCGATTCTCCTGCGCTTCGACCCCTCGCTCGACCCGATAATGCGCATCGCCCTCTACGGCGGCGCCAATCTCATGGAGCTGAGGCGGATCGCCGAGGAGCGTATCCGCCTGGACCTCGAAAGCCTCGAAGGAGTGGCCGCGGTGCGCGTCGAGGGGGGGCTCGAAGAGGAGATCCACGTCGAGGTCGAATCGGCGCGGCTGGCCCACCTCGGCATTCCCATCGGCCAGGTCACGGCGCGGCTGGCCGCGGAGAACGTCAACCTCACCGGGGGTCTGCTGAAGGACGGGGAAGCGGAGTTCCTGGTGCGTACCCTGAACGAATTTCAGAGCTGGGACGAGATCGGCGAGATCGTGATCGCCCGGCCGGCGGGGGCGGCGATCAGGCTTAACGATGTCGGGCGCGTGTTTCGCGGCCATCGCGAACGCGACGTCATCACCCGCATCAACGGCAGGGAAGGGGTGGAGATCGCCGTCTACAAGGAAGGGGACGCCAACACCGTCAGGGTGCATGATACCGTGGCCGGGGAGCTCGACCAGGTGCGCGCCGACTACGCGGACCTCCTGGCCGGCGGAGAAATGGAGGTCGTCGTCGACCAGGCGACCTTCATCCGGCAGGCGGTCGACGAGGTGCTCAAGACGGCAATTTACGGCGGCATCCTCGCCGTCATCCTCCTTTACCTGTTCCTCAGACATCTCAAGAGCACCGCCATCATCTCGCTCTCCATCCCGATCTCGGTGGTGGCGACCTTCTTTCTGATGTTCGTGTCGGACGTCAGCCTCAACATCATGTCGCTGGGGGGCCTGGCCCTAGGGGTGGGGATGCTCGTGGACAGCTCCATCGTCGTGCTCGAGAACATCCGGCGGCACCGGGAAGAGCTGGGGCTGTCCATCGTCGAGGCAGCCCGCCAGGGCACCGGCGAGGTGGGCAATGCGGTCATCGCCGCGACCCTGACCACGGTCTGCGTGTTCGTGCCGCTCGTGTTCGTCGAAGGGGTGGCGGGTCAGCTGTTTCGCGATCAGGCGCTCGCGGTGACCTACTCACTCGTCGCATCCCTGTTCGTGGCCCTCATGCTCATCCCGATGCTTGCCTCCCTCGTCCTGCGCCCGCTGGCGCCGGAGGAAGCGGGGGAAGGGGGCGCCCTCGTGCGCGGTCCGGCCCTGCTTCTGGGCCTGCTTCGGGGATTCTTCACGGCCATCGGACGGCTGGCGGGCCTGCTGATCTACCCGTTCGAGCGCCTGTTCAGCAAGTCTTACGGCGCCCTCTCCGCCGCCTACCCGCGCCTGCTGCAGGGGGCGCTCGCCCATCGCGCCGCCGTGCTCCTGGTCTTCGCGGCCCTGCCGGCCCTGCTGCTGCTCCGCGCCCGCGACCTCGGATTGGAGCTGATTCCCGAGATGAGCCAGGGGGAGTTCCTCGTCGATATCGAGCTGCCAGCCGGAACCCCGCTGGAGAGGACCGCGGCCCAGGTCGCCGCCCTCGACGGCCGCATCGAAGAGTTCGCCGAGGTCGAGACCGCCTTCAGCATGGTAGGGGCGACCGGCGAGACGGGCGGCTACGCGGACGAGAAGAAGGAGAACATGGCGCAGCTGTTCGTGCGCCTCGAGGCCGGCCACCGCAGCCGCGAAACCGAAGAGAAGGTGATGGAGAAGGTCCGCGATCTCGTCGGGGAAGTTCCCGACCTCGAGCACAAGTTTTCGCGACCGTCCTATTTCTCCTTCCGCACGCCGGTCGAGGTCGAGGTATCCGGATTCAACCTCGAGACCCTGCAGCTGATCGCCGACGACCTGGCGCAGCGGATGCGGCAGATCCCCGGCCTCGTCGACGTCAAGTCGAGCGTCGAGGGGGGGCAGCCGGAAATCCAGGTGGTCTTCGACCGCTACCGGGTCGCCGAGCTGGGCACGACGATTCAGGACATCGGCGACCTGCTGCGCAACAAGCTGCAGGGAGAGGTGTCGACCGAGCTGACGCGGCAGGACCGCAGGATCGACGTGCGCGTGCGCTCGGTGGAGTCGGAGCGCCGCAGCCTCGCCGACCTCAAGGGCATGGTGGTCAGTCCCGTTTCCTACGCCGTTCCGGTAGCTCTCGAGGCCGTGGCCGACGTCGTCATCGTCGAAGGCCCCGCGGAAATCCGGCGCATCGACCAGGAGCGCGTGGCCGTGGTGACCGCCAACCTCAGCGGTCTCGACCTCGGCAGCGCCGTCGCCGCGATCGAGGCGGCCGGGGCCGGGATGAGCCTGCCCGAGGGCTTCGGCATCAACGTCGGCGGCCAGAACGAGGAGATGGTGCGCTCGTTCGACAGCATGAAGTTCGCCCTGCTGCTGGCGGTATTCCTCGTCTATCTCGTCATGGCGTCGCAGTTCGAGTCGCTTCTGCACCCGTTCGTCATCATGTTCACGATCCCGCTGGGAATGGTCGGCAGCGCCGCCGCACTCATGCTCACAGGCACGGCGATCAGCGTCGTCGTGCTCATCGGCCTGATCATGCTCGCCGGCATCGTCGTCAACAATGCCATTGTGCTGATCGACTACATCAATCAGCTCCGTCGGAGGGAGAGCATGGAAAAAACGGAGGCGGTGCTGCGCGCCGGCGAGCTGCGGTTTCGCCCGATCCTGATTACGACGTCGACGACGATCCTGGCGCTGCTGCCGATGGCGCTGGGGCTCGGTGAGGGGGCGGAAATCCGGGCGCCGATGGCGATCACCGTGATCGGCGGACTGCTGGTGTCGACAGTGCTGACCCTGATCGTCATCCCGGTGGTATACACGCTGGTGGACCGGTCCCCGTGAACCTGTTGCCGCCCAGCCGCAACGGGCGCAGGTGTTTCCGCCCCTGCCTGCCCTGCTCTCTTCGCCCGCCCCCCCTCCGCCCGCATGCGCAGGCGGCACGGCCGGAGGAGCGATAATGAAACTCGCCGAATTCTCCGTCGCGCGGCCGATCACCATGGTGATGGCGACCCTGAGCATGATCGTCCTCGGGGTCATTTCCCTCACGCGGCTGCCGCTGGAGTCGTTCCCGAGCATTTCCTCGCTGGGAGTGAACGTCAACGTCTCCTACCCGTCCTCGTCTCCGGAGGAAGTGGAGCGGGACATCACCCGGCCCCTGGAAGAATCGCTGGCCCTGCTCGGCAACATCGACCGCGTCAGCGCCACCTCTTCCTCCTCCAATTCGTCGGTGCGCGTAGAGTTCAAGGCCGGCACCGACATGGACATCGCCACCATGGAGGTGCGCGAGCGGGTCGAGGCGATCAGGGGAAACCTTCCCGCAGATGTCCGGAGCGTGCGCATCCGCCGCTGGCAGAGCGACGAGCGCCCGTCGCTCTACGCCAACGTCGCCTGGCGGGGACAGGGTGACCGCCTCTTCGACATCTACCGCAAGGTCATCGAGCCGCAGCTGCTGCGCCTCGACGGGGTCGCCAACGTCACCGTGGAGGGGATCGAGGAAAAGCAGCTGATCGTCGAGCTCGACCAGCAGCGGCTGCAGGACCACGACGTGTCGCTGCCGTACCTCGCCTGGCAAGTCAGGGAGAACAACGTCAACGTCTCTCTCGGACGGGTGATGGACGGCGACCAGCGCTACCAGGTGCGGGCCCTCGGCGAGTTCGCCCGCGCCGACGAAATCGGCGAGCTGCCGCTGGCCGGGACCGCCCTGAGGCTGGAGGACGTCGGCCCGGTCAACTACGACTACCCCGAGAAAAAGCGCTACGAGCGCCTCAACGGCGCCGACGCCGTCACCGTCGAGGTGTACAAGTCCTCCACCGCCAACCTCGTCGACATGGCCGGCGACGTGAGGTCGACCCTTCGGGAAATCGAGCTGTCGTACGGCGGGGACTTGGAAATCGAGATCGTCCGCGACCGTTCCGAGCAGGTGCTGCGGGAAGTGGACAAACTCACCGACTCGGCCCTGCTCGGCGCGGTCCTGGCGATCGGCATCATCTTCCTGTTCCTGCGCAATATCCGCAGCACCCTGGTAATATCGGTCGCCATACCGGTGTCGGTCCTGTGCGTGTTCACCGGGTTCTTCGCCGCCCGCGAGTTCTTCGGATCGACGGTGACTCTGAACATGGTGACCATGACCGGCCTCATGCTGGCGGTCGGCATGCTCGTCGACCCGGCGGTGGTGACCTTGGAGAGCATCTTCCGCCGGCGCCAGGAAGAAGGGGCGGAGCCGGCCGAGGCGGCGCTATCGGGGGCGCGCGAGATCGGCATGGCGGTCATCGCCTCCTCGCTGACCACGGTAGTCGTATTCATACCCTTCTTCTTTCTTTCGAGCAGCCGCATGACGGCCTGGATGAGGGACGCCGGGCTGGCGATCTGCCTGGCCGTAGCCGTGTCGACGGTGGTCTCGCTGGCTCTCATTCCGCTGGCCAGCTCCCGCCTCTTCAAGGACCGCTACGACCGCTACGACCGCGTGCTGAAAGGCATGGTGTTGCTGGCCCTGCTGGTTCTGGCCGCCATGGGGTTCCACGAGCTCACCTGGGATGGCCTGGTTGACTGGGCCGGACGCACCGGCAGCCGCGTCGCCGCGGGCTTCGCCGGCATGCAGTGGACGACCGCGGCGGGTCTGGCAGCCGCCGGGGCGGTCACCGCGGCAGCCGCCTGGCAGTGCCGCCGCCGCGGCATGCGCAGCGCCTACATCGGCCTGCTGCGCTGGACCCTGGCGCACCGCCTCGCGACCCTGCTGGCCTCCGCCTTGCTGATGGCGACCGGGATCTACCTGTTCATGCAGCTGGAGCAGCGCGGCACTCCCTGGACTCCGGAGCGCCGCGTCGACATCTCCGTCGAGATCGACAGGAACTACTCCCTCGAGGAGGTGGAAGCGATGTTCCGCGACATCGAGCAGCGGCTGCTGGCGCGCGCCGGGGAGCTCGACATCGAGTCGCTGAACACCAGTTTCGGCCAGCGCCGCGGCAGGATTACGGCACGCCTCGTCAATGCCGACGAGGGCAGCCTGACCTCTATCGAAGCGGGCGAAGCGATAAAGGCGCTGCTGCCGGAGACGGTCGGGGTGACCTGGAAGATGGGGCGGCAGCGCAGCTGGCAGGGTAACATGCTGGGAGTCGAGGTGCAGCTGAAGGGACGCGACCAGGACGTGCTGGCCCTGCTCGCCGAAGACATCGAATCCGCCCTCGGACAGCTGCCCGGGGTCAAGGACGTCGACACCAGCCGCGAGGACGGGGAGGAGGAGATCCGCGTCGCCGTCGACCGCGAGCAGGCCCTGGAGTACGGGCTGTCGCCGCGCGACGTCGCCACCACCATATCCACGGCGCTGGGGACCCGGCGCACCTCGACCTTCAAAGCGGAAGACCGGGAAATAGACCTGGTGTTGCAGCTCGAGGAGGAGGACCGGGTCGACCTCGAGCAACTGAAAAACAGCAGTTTCGAAGGCCGCGACGAAATGCGCATCCAGCTGGCGGCGGTAGCCGACTTCCAGGTCGCCGAAGGCCCGAAGAACCTGGTGCGCGAAGACCGCGAGCACACCATGAACATCTTCGCCAACACCGAGACCCGCATGCAGGCGTTCTCCCTGATGGATCCGGTGCGCAGCATGATGGCCGGTTTCTCCCTGCCGGCAGGGTACTCGTGGGACCTGGGGAGGGGTGCGCGCTGGATGCAGCAGGACACCCAGGGCAACACCTTCACGCTGCTGTTCGCGCTGCTGCTCATCTACCTGATCATGGCCTCGCTGTTCGAGTCGCTGATTCACCCCTTCACGATCATGCTTGCCATTCCCTTTTCCCTGATCGGCGTCTCGGTCGGCCTCTACCTGCTCGACGTGCCGCTGGACAACAACGGCATCCTCGGACTGCTGATTCTGTTCGGCATCGTCGTCAACAACGGGATCGTGCTCATCGATCACATAAACCACTACCGCCGCCAGGGCATGGCCCGTACCGAGGCGATCCTGCGCGGGGGCCAGAACCGCCTGCGGCCGATCCTGATGACGGCCACGACCACCGTCCTCAACCTGATGCCGCTGGTTCTGCCCATGGTCTACGGAACCTCGGAAGGGTTCGCCAGGCGCTGGGGTCCGGTCGGCCTCGTCGTCGTCAGCGGGCTCATCTGCTCCACCGTGCTGACACTCGTGTTGGCCCCTACCCTGTACTCCCTCCTCGACGACCTGGCGCTGTGGTTCCGCCGGGTCGTCCACGCCGCCGGGGACAGGTAGTGTCCGTGCCGCGAATACCTTGAAACCCATTCGCCGAGCCATCCCGACCGCGGCGCTCCCGCGCCTTCGATTCCGCCAGTAACCAGGGGAACCCCATGATACGCAGCATCGCCCTCTTCACCCTGCTGGCCGCCGCGGCATCCGCGGCGAGAGCCGGCACCCTGACCCTCGACGATTGCATCCGCCAGGCTCTGGAGCACAACAACCAGATGCGCCTCGCGGCGCAGGCGGTCCGCCGTTCCGAGATGGACGTCAAGTCCGCCGGGGCCGGCAGGCTGCCCGGCGTCAACGTCTCATTGCTGAACTTCTCCCGCTCGCGCACGGGACCGTCCGTCCGCATCCAGGAAAACCCGACGGACCGGTTCGATCCGGAGACCGGCCAGCGCATCTTCCGCGAGGAGACGACCCAGATTCCGGCGATCGACCGCAACTCCTTCTCCCTGAACGCATCGGTCAGCCAGACCCTGTACGACGGCGGCAGCCGGCGCCACGCACACAACGCCGCGCGCCAGGCGCTGAACCTGTCCGAGACGGCGCTCGAGGCGCAGCGGGCGGAGACGGTCTTCGGCGTGAGACAGCGCTACTTCGCCCTGCTCAAGGCACATGATCTCCTCGAAGTCCAGCGCGAGGCTCTCAAGCTCAGCGAGAAGCAGCTCGAGGGGGCAGCCATGCGACTCGAGGTAGGAGCGGGCGTGAGAGCCGACGTGCTGCGCCTGAAGGTGGCCGTAGGCAATGCCGAGGCCGACTTGATCAACGCCGAGCAGGGGGTCGTTCTGGCGCGCGCCAGCCTCAACCACTTCATGGGGAGGGGGATCTCCGAGCCCCTGCAGGCCGCTCCCGTCGAGAACACTCCCTTTCCCCTCGCCGAGCTGCCGCTCGACGAACTCTTGCGGGCGGCCGAGAGCTCCAATCACGACATCCGGCAACTGGAATACGCCCACCTCGCCGCGGAGCACGACCTTTCGTCGGCAAAGTCCGCCTGGCACCCGCGTCTCAGCGGCAGCCTTTCCTACGGGCGCAACAACGAGGTGTTCGATCGCGTGTACCAGGACTTCGACCAGAACTACCGCATCAACGCCGGCCTGTCGGTGACCTACAATCTCTTCGACGGGGGCGTGCGCAGCGCCGGCATCCAGCGCTCCCGCATCGGCCTGGAGAACACCCGCCTAAACCTCGAGCAACAGCGGCGGGAGGTGGCGCTCGCCGTCGAAACCGCCCATCTCGAGCTCGTGCGGCTCGACAAGATCCTCGAGATCAGCGAGGGAACCCTGGCGGTCGCCGGGGAAGACCTGAAGCTCGCCAAAGAGAGCTACGAGGTGGGCCAGGGCACGCTGCTCGAGCTGCTCGACGCCCAGGTGAACTTCACCCAGGCGCGCACCAGCCGGGTGCGGGCGCGCCACGACCTCGCGGTGGCACGCGCCAATATCGAGAGGTTGCTCGGCGGCCCGCCCGACTGAAGCGGGATCGGGGACGGGGCGGCGAAGGCACTCTGCGGGTAGCCCTGCCCCTTCTCGACGAAGCCGGGACAGTATCCATCGGCCGTTGCCGCGGCAAAGTGCTCCCCTGGAGCACAGGGCGTACATTCGAAAAGACCCTTACCCCTATCGCCTATCGCCGCACGAGAGACAGCGCGACAAAATGGAAATCCTCGGCGGCTCCCTGTTCGCCGTGGCCGGAGCCGGGGAATCGCACGGTCCGGCCATCACCACAATCGTCTTCGGCTGCCCCCCAGGACAGAGGATCTCCCGGTCGGAGATCCAGCGCTACCTCGACAGGCGCCGGCCCGGCTCGAACAAGCTGGGTACTCCCAGGCGGGAGGGGGACAAGGTGGTGATCCTGTCCGGGGTATACTCGGAGGACCACGACCTCCTCCTGTCCGGGTCGCGAATCGCCGCTGCCGTTGGAGATGAGGAGGTTTCCGCACCGGGATACGAGGAAGGCCTCGCTACCGGGGAGCCGATCGCCGCGGTCGTCCTGTCGGCTGCGAAGCGCACCGCGGACTACGAGCAGTTCCTCGGCCCCACCGGGGACGTGCGCCCCGGCCACACCGACCTCGTCAAGCATCACAAGTCCCGGGGCTTCGCGGACCCGCGCGGCGGTGGACGCTCCAGTTTTCGCTCGACCATATCCGACGTCTTCGGCGGCTCCATCGCCCGGCTGTACCTGGGGGACAGGTTCGGGACCGCCTTCCTGTCGTCGATATGCCAGGTCGGCGAGCTGCGGGCAGGGCGGCGGCTGGCCGACCACGTGCATGAGCTTTCCCCCGGCGGTGACGGCCGGGTGCCCGCGGCAGAGCTCGAGGAGCTGGAGGCGGCACTGGAAGAGTCGGAGATCCGGACCCTGGACGCGGAGTTCGCAGGCGCCGCCGCGGACCTGATTTCCGAGACCCGCAGGCAGGGCGACTCGATCGGGGCAGCGATCGAGGTCGTCGCCGTCAACGTGCCTCCGCTGGTGGGAGAGCCGCTCTACGACAGTTTCAAGCTCAGGCTCATGGGAGCGCTCGGGGGGCTGCACGCCGTGCAGGCGTGCGAGGTCGGCTCGGGAATCGAGGTCGTGGCGCGCCGGGGCAGCGAAAACAACGACCCGATCCGTCGCTCAGGCTATCAGAGCAACCATCACGGCGGCATCATCGGCGGCGTCACCACCGGCATGCCCCTGGCCTGCCGGGTCTCCTTCAAACCGACGTCGACCATTCTCCCGCCGCAGCAATCGGTGCGCAAGGATCTGAGCGAAACCGACTTCGAGCTGAAGAAGGGACGGCACGATCCATGCGTGGGAGTGCGCGCCAGCGTGACCCTGGAGTCGCGCATGGCGATCGAGCTGATGGATGCGGTGCTTGCCCACCAGGCGAAGAGGGTGGACGCAAGGAACTTCGAGCTGTTCTGAACACACACGCATCCTGTCAGCAGCCATGATTGAAATCAGTTTTGACGACGCCGGCCGCCTTCCGGCCGCCGGGGACAACGTCGCCATCGCCTCGCGCCGGCTCGAGCAGGGTACGGCCATCCTCCGGGGGACCGCGCGCTTCGAGCTCGACTGCACGGTGATGGAGGGCCACCGCTTCGCTGTGGAGCCTGTCGCCCGGGGAACCGAGCTGCTGTCCTGGGGCCTTCCCTTCGGCGTCGCGATCGCCGACATCCAGCCCGGCTCGTACGTCTGCAACCCGGGGATGCTGGAAGCGCTGAACGGGCGCAGGATCGACTTCGAGCTGCCCCCGGCCCCGAATTTCGAGGATCGCATCAGTCCCTACGAGCTCGACAGGGACCGCTTCCGGCCGGGCAGGCAGGTTTCATTCCACGAGCAGGCGGGCACCTTTTCGGGATACGCGCGGGGACGGCGCGGCGCCGGAACCCGCAACTACGCCGTCATCCTGGGAACGACCTCCCGCACCGCCAGCTACGCTCGCCTTCTGGCGGCTCGCCTGCAGGGAACTCAAAACGCCAACTTCGACGGGGTAGTGGCGATCGCCCATACCGAGGGAGGCGGACTCGGAACCCCCAACAACAAGGAGCTGCTGCTGCGCACCCTGGCCGGGTTCGCCGTCCACCCCAACGTCGGCGCGGTGCTCGCCGTCGACTACGGCAGCGAATCGGTCTCCAACGCGCAGTTGCGGGAATACCTGCGGGCCGGCGGCTACGCCATCGACGACATGCCCCACCGCTTCCTGTCGATCTCCGGCAGTTTCGACGAGGCTATCGCCGAGGGGGAAAGGGTGGTAAGGGAATGGCTCGAGCCCCTGAACCGGAACGAGCGCACCGAACAGCCGCTGTCGCGGCTGAAGCTGGCACTCCAGTGCGGCGGCTCCGATGCCTTCTCAGGCATCTCGGGAAACCCGCTGGCGGCGCGGGTGGCGCGGGAGCTGATCCGCCACGGCGGCGCGGCCAATCTCGCGGAAACGGACGAACTGATCGGCGCCGAGCCTTACGTACTTCAGAACGTGCGCGACCTGGAAACTGCGCAGCGGTTCCTGCACATGGTCGAGCGCTTCAAGGAACGCGTCGCCTGGCACGGGTCCACAGCTGAAGGGAATCCTTCCGGGGGCAACAAGTTTCGCGGTCTCTACAACATCGTGCTCAAGTCGATCGGGGCGGCGAGAAAAAGGGACCCGGACGTGCGTCTCGACTACGCCATCGACTACGCCGAGCCGATGCGCCAGCCGGGGTACTATTTCATGGACAGTCCCGGAAACGACCTGGAAAGCATCGCCGGTCAGGTCGCGGCAGGTTGCAACCTCATCTACTTCGTCACCGGCAACGGCTCGATCACCAATTTTCCGTTCGTGCCGACGATCAAGATCGTCACTACCTCCCGGCGCTTCCGGCTGCTGGCGGACGACATGGACGTCGACGCCGGTGCGTACCAGAAAGGCACCCCGATGGAGGAGCTCGCTGCCGATCTCTTCGAGCGCACCCGGGCGGTCGCCTCCGGACAGCGTTCGCGCGGCGAGCAGGCCGGACACTCGCAGGTCTCCATCTGGCGCAACTGGCCGCAGCGGGACAAGTCGAATCTCGAGACTCTCCTGGCCGCTCCGGCCCCCAGCGGCGAACCGCACCCCATCGCCACCGAAACGGCGCCGGAGATCCGTTTCAAGGCCGCAGTCGCCAGAGAGGGATCGACCGCAACCGACCGCGTCGGCCTGGTGCTGCCTACCAGTCTCTGCGCCGGCCAGATAGCGAGGCTGACGGCTGAGCGGCTCAACGCGCGCGCCGTCGGGGCCGAAAAGGGAATTACGCGGTTCGTCAGTCTCGTTCATACCGAAGGATGCGGCGTCACCGGCTACGACACCGAGGGGATCTACGCCCGCACCCTCGTCGGCTACCTCTCCCACCCGCTGGTTAGCGTCGGGTTGCTGATGGAGCACGGGTGCGAAAAAACGCACAACGACTACTTCCGCGAACAGTTGAAGAAGATGGGCCGCTCCGAAGCGGAATTCGGCTGGGCAAGCGTGCAGATGGACGGCGGCATCGAGTCGGTGATGAACGGGGTCGAGGCGTGGTTCTCGGACCGGATCGAGGCTATGGAGAAGCCCCACTACGCCGATGTCGGACTGGAATGTCTGCGCCTGGGAATGATCTGCTCGGGACCGCTCGGCGACAGCACGGCCGCCGCCTTTTCACAGCTGTGCCGGTGGATCGCCGGGGCCGGCGGCACCGTCGTCATCGCGGAAAACTCCGACTTTGCAACGAACCCCGCTTTCACCGCCGGACTGGACAACGACGCACTGCTACCCAATCTCGGGCACGGAGAGTGCTTTCCCCTGCCCGGGTTCTACTGCATGGAAACTCCCTCGGATCACTGGGTCGAGACCCTGACCGGGCTTGGAGCGACCGGAGTGGAGGTCGTCCTCGCTCACGCCGGCGAGCACCCGATGCAGACGCACCCGCTGGTGCCGGTGGTCCAGGTGAGCGGCCGCGACGCGGTCAAAGCGGACTATGCGGATGATCTCGACCTGTCGATCGATGAGTCCGAGGGCCCCGAGGTTGTCGCGCGGGCGCTCCTCGAATGCCTGGTCGCGGTAGCTGCCAGGACCTCCTCACCGAAGCTGTCGCTCCGCGGCAACTCGGATTTTCAGATCACGCGCGGGCGTCTGGGCGTCTCCACCTGAACGTCCGGCGGTTGGCTGGCCTGCGGACGTGTGCCGCGTTCCTCTTTTCAGAAACCCGGGGCACGGCAATCCGCGCCCTGCGTCTCAAGCAGCGTTCTTCCGCATCATCTCGGCGAAATGGCCGAAGAGATGGTAGCTGTCATGCGGGCCCGGCGAGGCTTCCGGGTGACACTGGATCGAAAAAATCGGCAACTCGCGGTGACGCAGGCCTTCGACGCAGCCGTCGTTGAGGTTCTGGCGGGTGATCTCCAGACAGTCGGGCAGATTCTCGGGACTGATGCCCCAACCGTGGTTCTCGGAAGTGATCAGGATGCGGCCAGTCTCGTATTCCTTTATCGGCTGGTTGGCGCCGCGGTGCCCGAACTTCAAATGGAAGATCTCGGCGCCGAAGGCCAGCCCCAGGATCTCGTGGCCGAGACATATGCCGAAGATCGGCTTTCCCGACTCGGCCAGTTCCCTGGTGGTCCTGATGGCGTATTCGACGGCTCTCGGATCTCCCGGCCCGTTGGACAGAAAGATGCCGTCGGGGTCGAGGCCCAGCGCCTCGGCGCAGGGCGTCGCCGCAGGTAACACGATGACCTCGCACCCCAGCTCCGTCAGCTTGTTCAGGATGTTGCGCTTGATACCGAAGTCGTAGGCGACGACCCGGTGACGGACGGCCCCCTCGGGACGGACGATGTACCTGGATTCGCAGGATACCTCGCGAACGAGGTCGACCCCTCCCAACCCCTCCCACTCACGAGCTTTGCGGAGGAGGTCCTCGGGATCCGGATCGGCAGTTGAGATGGCGGCATTCATGACGCCGTGTATGCGCACGCGGCGAGTGAGTTCGCGTGTATCGATTCCCTCGATAGCGATGACGTCGTGTTCGACGAGATATTCAATCAAACTCTGAGTTGCCGCGTAATTGCTTGGACGCCGGCAGCAGTCGCGCATCACGAATCCCTTTACTTGGGGACGTTCCGATTCGGCGTCGGCAGGGTTTACACCGTAGTTGCCGATGTGCGGATAGGTCATAGCGACGATCTGTCCGGCATAGGAAGGATCGGTGAGAATTTCCTGGTAGCCGGTCATGCTGGTGTTGAACACCATTTCGCCGAGGACCTCGCCCTCGGCGGCGACGGCGTTTCCTTCGAATACGGTGCCGTCTTCAAGGGCGACAAATGCGTTCATGCTGTTGTGTCGAGAGGGGTGTGGTGGGTACGGCCTTTACGGATGTAGTCCGGAATATAAAAGCAGATCTCCAACGGGCAAAAATCCCACCAAGAGTACATGAGAAAGGGGCTCTCCCAGAAGAGAGCCCCTTTTCATTTCAAGGTGAATGCAGTAAACGACGCTGCCGACCCGTTAGCCTAGCCGAGGTGCTCGTTAACCAGGCTGGTCATCTCGAACATGGTTACCTGATCCTTACCGCCAAAGACAGCCCTGAGCTTGTCGTCGGCGTTAATCATGCGCCTGTTCTTCGCGTCCTGCAACTTGTGCTTGCGGATGTAGACCCACAGCTTCTTCACCACCTGCGTCCGGGGCAACGGGCTGTTGCCGACGACGGCACCCAGTGCCTCATCCGGTTGCAACGGCTTCATGAAAGCGGAGTTCGGTTGGCGTTTCACTTTCTTCTTACCGCCTTTTTTTTTGGCCGCCTTTTTCTTGGCGGCCTTCTTCATGGCGACCGTGGCTTTTGGGGAGGCCGCCTTCTTTTTTACTGCTTTCTTGACGGCCTTCTTCTTAGGGACCTTGCCCTTGGCGGCGGCCTTTTTCTTGGCTGCCTTTTTCTTGGCCATTCTCTTTCTCCTTTACGTGTTCGGCTGGCGCTTGGTCTCGCTCAATCGCGAACCTAATCCAAGCTAACAGGGGCGGCAGGACCGCCGGACTTCACTCGATCACCTCCTCCCTCGGTTCCCGGCGAATATGCCAACTCCTTCGAATTGCCTAACCTTTGCCAATAGTACATTGGGAAAAATGTACCATTGCTGAAACTAATTCGTCAAGCAGAAATTGTGCCATTCGCGACTGGGAAACAGATTGGTGAGAAACTTTTACCCATCTGCCGCAATTCGTTGCAAAATCCTTGCCTGAGGCATCTCTCACCGGGCGGAAAATTGACAGGCCGCAATGTGCAGTCTATCATAAATTGCCGCCTTTCCAGAGTGGACCTCCTACTGTATATCCCGCCTTCCCGTCTGTTCCGTCCTCAAATATGATCGAACAGTGCCAAATCGCTTCCATCGGCGCCGGAAATATGGGTGCCGCCCTGCTGCGAGGGATCGTGTCCCATGGGCGCGTCCCTGCAAAAAACATTACGGTCTGCGACATCGATGAGACCGCGCTGGCGCCGCTGGCTGAACTGGGAATGGAAACCACCTCCGATCAGGAAGCGGCCATCGCCGACAAGCATATCATTCTGATGGCTGTAAAGCCTCAGATCGCTCCCGGTTTGATCGACCGGCTTTCCCCTTCGATTACCCCGGCGCAGTTGTTGATCTCCATCATGGCGGGAGTAACCACGGCCGCCATCGAAGCGCGGTTGGAAGGGAACGTCGCCGTAGTTCGCTCCATGCCCCAGCTGCTGGCTTTTGCCGGAGTCGCAGCAACTGCTATCTGTCCCGGAGCACACGCCGGAAAAGGACAGCTGCTGCTCGCCAAGGAGCTGTTCGACCAGGTTGGAACTTCCGTCGTCGTCGAGGAGCTTCAGATGGACGCGGTAACCGGGTTGTCCGGCAGCGGCCCCGCCTACGTGTATTCAATTATAGAAGCACTCGCTGAGGGAGGGGTTTCGGTAGGCCTTCCAGGTGACGTCGCCACTACCCTTGCCGCCCAGACAGTTCTCGGAGCGGCTCACACGGTCCTCGAAACAGGAGAGAAGCCTGCCAACCTGAGAGCTCGAGTTACTTCGCCGAACGGCACAACAGTCGCGGGACTGCAGGCGCTCAGCGACAAGGGACTTGCAGACGCCCTGATCAGCGCGGTGCAGGCCGCCACGGCTCGTTCCCGGGAGCTGGGACGATGATCGCGGTCATCGACTACGGAATGGGCAACCTGCGCAGTGTGCAGAAGGCTTTCGAGTACCTCGGGTTCGATGCCGCCATCGTCGAACATCCGGTCGAAGCGCGCGACGCCAGTCACCTCGTGTTGCCCGGAGACGCAGCATTCGGAGATGCCATGCGCAACCTGCGCGAGCGCGGTTGGGACGATTTCCTGCTGCGCCAGGTGGAAGCGGGGAAACCGTTTCTCGGTATCTGCGTCGGACTGCAGCTTATGTTTGACGAGAGCGAGGAACGCGGCAGGCATCGCGGGATGTCCATGCTGCCCGGACGCGTGGTGCGATTCCCGAGCGGAGAACGAGTGCCGCAAATCGGCTGGAACCAGATCGCCATAAAACAGAAAGAAGACGACCTGCTCGACGGCGTTCCCGAAGGCAGCTTTTTCTATTTCGTCCATTCGTACTACGTCGACTGCGACGAATCGAGCGACTGCCTGGCGACGACGGACTACGGGTTGGACTACACCTCCATAGCCGCTCGCCAAAACATGTGGGGGGTGCAGTTCCATCCCGAAAAAAGCCAGCATGTCGGGTTGAGGCTGCTCCGCAACTTCGCAGCCACCAACTGACCGATGCTGGCCAAGCGGATCATACCCTGTCTCGACGTAAAGAACGGACGCAACGTTCGCGGGGTTAAGTTTTCCGCCGACCGCGACGCCGGCGATCCCGTCGAGCTGGCGATGCGCTACGACGCCGAAGGCGCGGACGAACTGGTCTTTTACGATATCACCGCGTCGGCTGACGAACGCGGCATCGTGATGGACCTGGTGCAGCAGGTCTCCGAGCAGGTTTTCATCCCCCTCACAGTCGGCGGCGGCATCCGCACCTTCGCCGACGTGAGAGGGATTCTCAAGTCGGGTGCGGACAAGGTATCGATAAACTCAGCCGCCGTCGAGAACCCCGGCATCATCAACGAGAGCGCCGAGAGCTTCGGCAGTCAGTGCATCGTCGGGGCCATCGACGCCCTGCGCACTTCCGGAGGCGATCAGCCCACCTGGGAGATCTACGTCAACGGAGGGCGCAAAGCGACCGGGTTGGATGCCGTCGACTGGGTGGAGGAACTCGTCGACCGCGGCGCTGGAGAGCTCGTGCTCAACAGCATCGACGCAGATGGAACGCGCGAAGGGTACGACCTCGAGCTGAACCGCACCGTCGCCGGGCACGTCGACGTCCCCATCGTCGCCTCGGGAGGTTGCGGCAACTGCGCCCATATCTACGAGGTGCTGACCGAGGGCAGGGCGTCTGCCGCCCTCGCCGCTTCCATCTTCCATTACGAGGAGTACAGCATTCCCGAAGTAAAGAGCTTTCTCGAGGAGCGGGGCGTCCTGGTGCGCGGCCCCCAGATCCCGGACTGCCAGTGACTGAGGTCGAATCGATCGAGGAGCAGACAGCCGCGGCACCGGCAACAGGCCGCGAGCGCCTGCGGCGGGTCAAACGCCTGGTCGTCAAGATCGGCAGCAGCAGCCTTACCCGGGGCAGCTCCAGCGAGCTCGACGGCAAGGTCATCAAACAGCTGGCTGACGACGTCGCCGCTCTTCGCCGGCAGGAATTGGAGGTCGTGATCGTCTCTTCCGGCGCGGTGGCGGCCGGAATGGGACGCCTCGGCCTGGGAAAGAGGCCGCGCGCCATCGCCGATCTGCAGGCAGCCGCGGCCATCGGGCAAAGCCTGCTGATGAACCGCTACGAGGCGGCTTTCAAACGCCACGGCATCGCTGTCGGCCAGGTGCTTCTCACTGCCGAGGACATCCTCGACGACCGCCGTCGCTACCTCAACCTTCGCAATACTTTCCGTTCCCTTTTCTCCTTCGGCGCCGTTCCGGTGATAAACGAAAACGACAGCGTCGCCGTCGCCGAGCTCAAGCTGACGATCGGCGAAAACGACTCCCTGGCGGCGTATGTCGCCAACCTCGTCCACGCCGAGCTGCTCGTGATTCTCTCCGACATCGAGGGGCTGTTCTCTTCCTACGGGCCCGAAGGTCCTTGCGGAGAGCTGATCTCCGAGGTGGAGGAGGATACCGATATCGAGACCGCTGTCGGCACCTCTAGCAACCACCTCGGCCGCGGCGGAATGCATACCAAGATCCGCGCCGCGCGCCTGCTGATGAGGTGTGGGGAGATGACGGTGATCGCCCACGCCCGCAAGCACCGCCTGTCGGAGATCCTCGCGGGGCGGCAACTCGGCACCCTGTTCCTTCCCTCGCGCAAGCGCCTCGGCAGCCGCAAGCGCTGGATCGGATTCGCCTCGCCGAGCAAAGGGAGCGTCGCCATCGACAGGGGGGCCGAGCGCGCCATCCGTGAGCTGGGCTCGAGCCTGCTGGTCGCCGGTGTCATCGGCTGCAGCGGCGAGTTCAAGCCGGGGGACGTCATCCGGGTCGAGAACCGCCGCAAAGCGGAGGTCGCGCGCGGGCTGACGCGATACGACTCCGAGGAGATCGCCCGCGTACTGGGGAAAAGCTCCGCGGACGTGGAAGCGGCACTGGGCCGGCCCGCCATCGAGGTGATTCACCGGGACGATCTCGTGCTGCTCTAGGCGACTTGTATGAACCGCGGCAACGACAAGCTGGCGGCGCGATCCCACCGCAGGTGGAAACAGCTTTTGCTTCTCGCCCTCTTCGCTGGCGGCGTGTACATACTGGTCGCGGGAGAGAGCGGCTACCTGCAGGTGGAGGCGCGGCGCACCGAGCTGCGGCTACTCCGCAATGAGGTCGACGCGCTGGGCGCCCAGAACGACAGTCTGCGCACCCTGCTGGAACTGTTGCGGAGCGACATCGGATATCTTGAAAAAGTGGCGCGCGAGGAATACGGGATGAAGAAACCGGGCGAAGAGGTCTATCGCATCCCGGAAGAGACGGGGAAGGCCGAATAGAGTGGGAAGGCAGATCGTCAAGACGCTGGCCGTCGTCATCCGCACCCGGCGCATGGGAGAGACGAGCAAATTGGTGACGCTCTACTCCGAGGAGTTCGGCAAGCTGAAGGTTACCGCGAAAGGAGCCCGCCGCCCGAAGAGCAAGTTCGGCGCTGCCCTTGAAGTGATGACGGAAGTGCAGGCCGTCTGCTACCTGCGGGAAGATCGCGAACTGCAGATCCTGAGCGAATGCGACGTCCTGCAGTCGTTCCCCGCCCTGCTGCGGGATTTCCGGCGCCTGTCGTTCGCCAGCGCCGCATGCGAGTCGGTCGACCGCATCACCATCGAGCAGGAGCCGAACCAGCGGCTTTACAGATGTCTGACCGGTGTGCTTCCCGCTCTCGAGGAGGTGGAGCCGGAACAGATCGAGTCGCTGTTCTGGTACTTCCAGCTGCGCCTCGCCGAGGCGTTGGGGTACCGGCCCGAGCTTAGCGGCTGCGTTTCCTGCAACGCTGCGCTCTCCGGTTGCGAAGCACCCTACTTCAGCGCAGGACTTGGCGGCGGCCTGTGCAGCGACTGCCACCGCGCCGAAGCCGTCCCGGAGGATGACGGCTACCTCGCGGGAGCAGCTATCGGCGGCGATACGCATGAATCGGCGCGGGCGCGCTACTCCCGCAGCGGCGGTCACCGCGTCGCCGGAGACAGCCTCGGCTTTCTCGCGCGCCTGCAGAACATCCGCACGTATCGTAAAGAAGCGATTCCCCCGGAGCCTCCCGGATGCGGGGAGATACGCGCGATGCTCGGCGGTTTTCTCGAATACCACGGGGGCGCGGGCTGCCGCCTGAAAGCTCTCGAATTCTTGCATTGAGGAATCGGCAGGTATGGAACAGGTAATGGAAAAGATCGTATCCCTGTGCAAACGCAAGGGGTTCATTTTTCAAAGCTCCGAGATCTACGGCGGCCTCAACGGCTGCTGGGACTACGGTCCGCTCGGCGCCGAGCTGCTGCGCAACGTCAAGGAATCGTGGTGGCGGGCGATGACCTTTCGCGAGGACGTCGAGGGCATCGACGCCAGCATACTGATGCACCCGCGGGTTTGGGAGGCTTCCGGACACGTCGACGGCTTTCACGACCCTCTCGTAGAAGACAAGAAAACCCACGAGCGTTTCCGCCTGGATCACGTTCTCGAGGAGAACGGCGTCGACCCCACCGGCTGGAGCTTCGAGGAGATGTCGGCGAAGCTCGCCGAGCTCGGCCTGAGAAGCCCGAGGGGAAACGAGCTCTCCGAGCCGCGCCATTTCAACCTGATGTTCAAGACCCACGTCGGCCCCGTAGAGGACGATGCCTCCGTCACCTACCTGCGGCCGGAAACGGCGCAGGGGATCTTCGTCAACTTCCTCAACGTGCAGACTGCAATGCGCCAGAAACTGCCTTTCGGCATCGCCCAGATCGGCAAATCGTTTCGCAACGAGATCAACACCAGAAACTTTTTGTTCCGCGTGCGGGAATTCGAGCAGATGGAGATGCAGTACTTCGTCCAGCCTGGAACCGAGAACGAGTGGTTCGACTACTGGAAGGAGCAGCGCTGGAAGTGGTTCGTCGAGCTCGGGATCCCGGAAGCGAGAATGCGCTGGCATGAACACGTGGGCGCCGAGCTCGCCCATTACGCGAGTTCCGCATTCGACATCCAGTACGAATTCCCTTTCGGGTGGGGAGAAATCGAAGGGGTCCACAACCGCGGCCAGTTCGACCTCTGCCGGCACGAGGAGTTCTCGGGGAAGGCGCTGCGCTACTTCAACGAGGAGTCGCGCGAGAAGGTATTGCCGGCGGTAGTGGAAACCGCGGTCGGCGCCACCCGTTCCGCTATGATGTGCCTGGTCAACGCCTACAGCGAAGAGGAGGTCAGGGGCGACAGACGTGTGGTGATGCGCTTCCACCCGAAAATCGCCCCGATCAAGGCAGCCGTCCTGCCCCTGGTAAAGCGGGACGGCATGCCGGACGTGGCGCGCCGGATCGTCGAAGACCTGCGTTCGGAGTTTCGCGTTTTCTACGACGAGGGGGGGGCTATCGGGCGCCGCTATCGCCGCATGGACGAAGTCGGAACGCCCTTCTGCCTGACCGTCGATTCGCAGACCCTAGAGGACGGGACGGTCACCCTTCGGGAACGGGATTCCATGGAGCAAGACCGTGTTGCCATCGATAGCCTCGGCGCTGAAATCGCCCACCGAAGCGCCAGCTGGAGGCACCCGGATCCGGGCTCGATCCAGCCGTCCTTACCTTGACCCCCTAGATGCCCAAACCTATATTTTCGAATCCGGTCAATTACCAACGTCCCGCTCGGGGCGTTGGTAATTTTAGTTTGGAGGCAACACCAGCAGGTCGCAAGCGGGAGTGGCGGAACTGGCAGACGCGCCAGATTTAGGATCTGGTGCCCTAACGGGCTTGGGGGTTCGAGTCCCCCCTTCCGCACGGAAAACACTCAACCCCACGAACTGCGCCGCGCAAAAACAATAGTTGCGCCGCTGCCCCTCATTCATCTTGCCGAACCATCCACGGAACCGGTTTTTTTATACTTAATCCACATAAACTTCAGGGTCCTCCTTGTCGGAAGCCAGAACCAAAGTAATCGAAAAAGGACAGTGGGAACGCGAGCTCGAGATCGAGGTCCCGGCCGAGCGCATCGACTCGGAAGTGGCCACCGCCGTCCGCAAGTACCGGAATAGACTCGAAATCCCCGGGTTTCGCAAAGGCAAGGTGCCGATGCGCGTCGTCGAGTCGCGGTACGGCGCATCGATTCGCCACGACGTGGTCACCGGCCTGCTTCCGGACCTGGTTCACGAGGCCGCACAGGCGGCCGACATCGTGCCGGCCAGCACCCCGACGATCTCCATGGATCAACACGAACCCGGAAAGCCGCTCAGGTTCACGGCCACCATGGACATCTGGCCTCGGATCGATGTCGGGAACTACGAAGGGATAGCGGTTTCCAGGATTTCCCATGAGGTCGGCGAAGAGGAGGTCGGGGGCGAGATCGACAAGCTGCGGCAGCGCAACGCTACCGAGATGTCGGTGGAGCGGCCCCTCGAAAAGGGGGACGTGCTCATTGCCGACCTGCAGGGGGTAACCGAGGAGGGCGTGGCCCTGGTCGGCGACCGCTACGAGGAGCGTTATTTCCTCATCGGCTCCGACGACGCCCCGAGCCCGCAGTTCGAAGAGGCTCTCATCGGGATCCGCGCGGGCGAAGATCGGCGTGTCGACTTCTCCTACCGGGAGAATCTGCCCAATCAGGAGCTCGCCGGACAGAAGCGGTCTTTCAACGTAACCGCCAGGGAGGTCAGGGAGCGCACCCTTCCCGAGCTGGACGACGAGTTCGCCAAGGACCTCGGGGACCGGTTCGACAGTCTCGAGACGTTGCGCAAGTACCTGCGCGGGCAGCTTCAGGAAACCTGGAATTCCCTAGCGCGGCGCAAGGAGAGGAGCGATCTGGTCGACGGCCTCATCAGGGGCAACCCGTTCGACCTGCCGGACCGTCTGATAGAGAGCTATATCGAGAGAATGAAGGAGGAACGGGAGGCCGAACACGAACATCACGATGAACACGAAGAGCATCCTGAGATTACTGGCGAGGAGCGCATCGCCGTTATCAGGAGCCTGAAGACTTCCCTGCTGCTGGATGGGTTGAGAAAGAAACTGAATCTCGAGGTCACCGAGGAAGAGACCGCCGATTACTTCGAAGAACGGGCGCAACAGCTCGGATTTCAGGCGGCCGACCTGAAAAGATCCCCCCGGGCCGACGATATCAGGCGCGAGTTGGAGAACTCGAAGATATTCGAGTACCTTGGCGAGCGCGCCGATATACGCGAGGAGTCGGTATAGTGTCCCTGATACCCATGGTAATAGAGCAGACGGGCAGAGGCGAGCGCTCGTACGACATCTACTCCCGCCTGCTCAAGGAGCGCATCATCTTCATCGGCACGCCGATAGGGGACGGGATCGCCAACCTCACCATCGCCCAGATGCTGTTTCTCGCCTCCGAAGATCCCAAGCGGGACATCTCGCTTTACATCAACAGCCCGGGTGGATCGGTGACCGCGGGAATGGCCGTATTCGACACCATGCAGTACGTCCAGCCCGACATCGCCACGATCTGCATCGGCCAGGCCTCGAGCATGTCGGCCGTGCTCCTGGCCGGGGGCGCCAGAGGGAAGCGCCAGAGCCTTCCCAACGCGCGAATACTTCTCCACCAGCCGATGGGCGGTATCGGCGGCCAGGCCTCCGACATGGAGATCCACGCTCGCGAGATCATCGAGATCCGCGAGCAGATCAACGACATAATCGCCGACTGCGCCGGCAAGGATCTCGAGACGATCCGCAGGGACACGGAACGGGACTTCTACATGAGTCCCGGCGAAGCGCTCGAGTACGGACTCATCGACGAAATCATCCAACCAACCGGGACCGCCCAGTCAGCAGAAGCGGCCGGCTGACACCCCGTTCGAGCAGCCATAACAGAGTGCGACGCCGTCCTTCCAAGACCGACCCGAAATGCTCCTTCTGCGCCCGCGGAGCCTCCCAGGTCGAGAAAATCATCACGGGTCCGTCCGTTCACATCTGCAACGAGTGCGTGAAGCTCTGCAACGAGGTGCTGGCGGAAAACAGAAAGCAGACGCCCTGGGAAACCGGGGCCCTGCCCAAACCGTTCGACATCAAGTCGTTTCTCGACGACTACGTCATCGGGCAGGACCGGGCAAAGAAGATCCTTTCGGTGGCGGTGTACAATCACTACAAGCGCATCCGGCCCAACGTCTCCCTCGACGACGTCGAGCTCGAGAAGAGCAACATCATTCTCGTCGGGCCCACCGGTACCGGCAAAACCCTGCTCGCCCAGACCCTGGCGAAGGTGCTTCAGGTGCCCTTTTCCATAGCCGACGCCACCATACTGACCGAAGCCGGGTACGTCGGCGAAGACGTCGAGAACATCCTCGTCGGACTGCTGCAGGCCGCCGATTACGACGTCGCGCGCGCCGAGAAGGGGATCGTCTACCTCGACGAGGTCGACAAGATCGCGCGCAAGTCCGCCACCCCGGCCGTGAGCCGCGACGTATCGGGGGAAGGAGTGCAGCAGGCCCTCCTGAAAATCCTCGAAGGCACGGTCGCCAATATCCCGCCGAAGGGAGGGCGCAAGCATCCCGAGCAGTCGATGATCCAGATCAACACCGGCAACATCCTCTTCATTTGCGGAGGCGCCTTCGAGGGGTTGGAGAAAATCATCTCCCATCGCGTGGGACGCCGCACCCTCGGATTCGGCGTCGCGGACGATCGGGAAACCCACGATACCGATCCGATGTCGGTGCTGAGCCAGGTCCAGCCCGAGGACCTGCTGGCGTACGGGCTGATTCCGGAGTACGTGGGCCGCGTCCCGGTGGTGACCACCATGGACCCGCTCACCGAAGAAGACCTGTTCCGGATCCTGACGGAACCGAAGGACGCCATTGTCAGGCAGGTATGCAGGCTCTTCGAGATCGACGGGGTCACCCTCGATTTTACCGAAGAGGCGCTGCATACGGTCGTGGACCTGACGGTAAGGAAGGGTACCGGGGCTCGCGGTTTGCGCTCGGTGCTCGAGCAGTCGATGATGGATATCATGTACGACACCCCCTCCCGCGACAGCGTCGGAGAGCTCGTCGTGACGTCCGAGATGATCCTGAAAGGGGTCGAAAACATCGACGGCGATGACGTATTAATGCGCCAGCGGGCATGACCGGGACCCGGCCCCACAGGCTATGCAGATCCAGAGCGCGGAGTTCGTCATCGGGGCCGCCGATGCGGCCGATACACCTTCGGACGGGCTTCCGGACATCGCCTTCTCTGGCCGCTCCAACGTCGGCAAATCCTCGCTGATCAACCGGCTTCTCCAGCGCCGGAAACTGGCGAAGACGAGCTCGACGCCCGGCAAGACCCAGCAGCTCAACTACTACCTCGTAAATCGCCGGTTCTACCTCGTCGATCTTCCGGGGTACGGGTACGTTCAGGGGGGGAGGACGCTTAGGAGCCAGTTGGGGCGGTTGACGGACTCCTACCTGAACACGCGAGAGGTGCTGAAGGCGGTGGTCCAGCTGATCGACATACGGCGCGGACCGGGAGAGCTGGATCTGCTGATGGCCGACTGGCTGAGCAGCCGTCGCATTCCCTGCCTGGTCGCCTTCGCCAAGGTGGACAAACTGTCCCGCAGCCAACACAACCGGCAGCTGCAACAGGTCGCCGACGGGGGAAAGCTCCCCGGCGCGTCGTTCGTATCGTTTTCGGCGGTCAGCGGAGAAGGCCGCGACGACATCTGGAACTGGATTCTCGATACCCTGGAGGGGCGCGAAAGCACGCCCGTCGAGACTTGGTGATGAAAGTCCTTATCAGCGACCCCATGGATCCCGGCTGCGTCGACCTGCTGGCGCGCTTTCCGGGGATATCCGTCGAGGTGCGCACAGACCTGACGCCCGCAGGGCTCCTCCAAGCGATCGGTGGCTACGAGGGGCTGATCGTGCGTTCGAGCACCAAGGTCACCGAGGAGGTGATCGGCGCCGGCAAACGCCTGCGGGTGATCGGCCGCGCCGGGGCCGGGGTCGACAACATCGACGTCGTCGCGGCGAGCCGCCGCGGGATCGTGGTGATGAACACTCCCGGCGGCAACTCTACCTCTACCGCCGAGCACTGCTTCGGCCTGCTCCTGGCGCTTGCACGGCAGATTCCCGGGGCCTCGGCATCGGTGCGCACCGGCCGCTGGGAGCGCACCCGCTTTACCGGGGTCGAGCTCGCCGGCAAGACCCTCGGCATCGTCGGTCTCGGCAAGGTCGGCCGCGAGGTGGCGCATCGGGCCGGTGCCTTTCACATGCGCGTGCTCGGGCACGATCCCTACGTCTCGGCCGAGGCCGCCCTTGCGCACGGCGCCCAGCTGGTACCCCTCGAACAGCTCTACGCCGAGTCGGATTTCATCAGCATCCACCTTCATTTGACCGACCAGACGCGGCACTACCTTTCCCGGGAACAGATCGCTTCATGCAAGGATGGCGTGCGCATCATCAACTGCGCCCGCGGCGGCATCGTCGACGAAGAGGCCCTGCTCGAGGGCCTGAACTCCGGCAAGGTCGCCGGGGCAGCCCTCGACGTCTTCGAGCAGGAACCCCCCGGTTTGGAGAACGAGATGGTTCGCCACGAGGCCGTCATCTGCACCCCCCATATCGGGGCCTCTACCGAGGAAGCGCAGGCGAGCGTGGCGCTGCAGGTAGCCGAGCAGGTAGGCGAGACGTTGACCGACATGCCGGTCCGCAACGCCGTCAACCTTCCCTCGGTGGAGCCGGAGGTGTACCGGACGCTGCAACCCTACCTCGAGCTCGCCGAGCGCATGGGGCGGATTCAGGCGCAGCTCGGAACCGGGCAGTTGGAGCGGATCACCGTGGAGTATCACGGCGAAGTCACCAACCACCCGACCTCGCCGATCACCGCGGCGGTCCTCAAGGGTCTCATGGAGACGATTTCCGACGAGATCGTCAACTTCGTCAACGCCCCGATCTTCGCCCAGGAACGAGGCCTCTCGGTCGACGAGCTGAAGAGCCGCGAGCCTGAGGACTTCGCCAGCATGATCACGGTCGTCTACCACGCCGGCAGCGAACGGGTGCTGTCAGGGACGATATTCGGCAAGAGCGACCCCCGCATCGTGCGCCTCGACGACTACCACTTCGACGCCGTCCCAGAAGGAAACATGCTTTTCTACATCAACGAGGACATCCCCGGTGTCATCGGGCGCGTCGGCACCATCATGGGGTCCCACGGGGTCAACATCGCGCAGATGTCCTGCGGCCGGCAGCAGGTCGGCGGGCGCGCCCTGACCATCCTCAACGTCGACAGCCCCATACCCGACGCCGTGCTCGACGAGCTGCTGGCGAGCGACCACGTCAAGTGGGCGACCCGGGTCAGCCTGTGAGAGGCAGGTAGGAAAGCGGCCATGCCGACCAAAGTGGTTCTCGGCGCCCAGTGGGGGGACGAGGGAAAGGCCAAGGTCGTCGATTATCTGACCGACGAAGCGGACTGCGTGGTGCGCTACCAGGGGGGAGCCAACGCCGGGCACACCGTCAAGGTGGGGGACGACGTCTTCATCTTTCACGTCATTCCCGCCGGAATCCTGCACCCCGGCAAGACCTGTGTCATCGGCAACGGGGTGGTGCTCGACCCCGAGGCGTTGCTGCAGGAACTCGACGAGCTGGCCGGGCGCGGCGTCTCCGTCGATGGGCGCCTTTTCATCAGCGCCGCCGCCCATCTCGTGATGCCGTATCACAAGGTGTTGGAAAAGGCGGGCGAGGAGAGCCGGGGAAACGAAAAACTCGGCACGACCCTGCGCGGCATCGGCCCCGCCTACCGCGACAAGGTCGAAAGGGACCACGGCCTCAGGGTGGTCGACCTGCTCGACGCCGAAGCCCTGCGAGAGAAGCTGACCGGCACGGTCAGGGCCAAGAACCGGATCCTCACCCGCCTCTACGGGCTGGAGCCTCTCGACGAAGCCACCATCGTCGATACCTGCCTGGCCAGTGCCGAGCGCCTGCGCCCCTTCGTGACCGATACGTCGGTGCTGCTCAACAGCATGCTCGACGACGGCAGGACGGTGCTGTTCGAGGGGGCCCAGGGCACCCTCCTCGACATCGACCACGGCACCTACCCGTTCGTCACCTCGTCGAACACGACCGCGGGAGGCGCCTGCACCGGCACCGGCATCGGGCCGACGCGCATAGACGAGGTTATAGGAGTCACCAAGGCGTACACGACCCGGGTCGGCAACGGTCCCTTCCCGACGGAGCTGCTCGGAAAAGAGGGGGACCGCATTCGCGAACTCGGCCGTGAATACGGCGCGACCACCGGCCGGCCGCGGCGCTGCGGCTGGTTCGACGCGACGATCCTGCGGCGGGCACGCCTCGTCAACGGCCTGACGAGCCTGGCAATTACCCGGCTCGACATCCTCGACACGGTCGACCGGCTGAAGCTGTGCACGGGGTACCGGCTCGAAGGGGAGACGGTCGAGGAGTTCCCGATGGATTCCCGCGTGCTCGAGCGCTGCACCCCGATCTACGAGGAACTGCCCGGGTGGTGCACGCCGACCACCGATGCCCGCAGGATCGAGGAGCTTCCCGAGGAGGCGCGCCGCTACGTCGGGCGCATCAGCGAGCTCACCGGCGCCCCGGTGTCGCTGATTTCGGTCGGGGCCGACCGCGACGCCACGATTGCAGGCGGCGGTCTGGGGGCCGGACGGTGAAGGCGCTTCCCGAGCGCTGCCTGATGGACCTCGCCCACGGCGGCCGGATGCCCCATTTCGCGGAGCTCCGGCGGCGTCAAACTCCTCCGTGGAGCGCCTGCCGTTGCTTCTGAAGCCTCGCACATCACCGGCTCGGAAGTGCGCGGCGTTCCGCGGCGCCATCGCCGGGAAGACCGTCGTCATGCCGGGAGTGTTCAACGCGCCCGTGGCCATGCTCGCCGAGCGCACCGGGTTCGAGGCGCTCTACATCTCCGGAGCGGGGCTTATCAACGGCACCGCGGGCTACCCCGACATCGGGCTGCTGGGCATGGAGGAGGTGGTTCGCGAAGCCGCGTACATCGCCCAGGCGGTCGAGGTGCCGGCGATCTGCGACGCCGACACCGGGTTCGGAGATGCCCTGCAGGTTATGCGGACGGTTCAGGCCTTCGAGCGCGCAGGCCTCGCCGGCGTCCACCTCGAGGACCAGCAGGCCCCCAAGCGTTGCGGCCATCTCGAGGGCAAGACCCTCATTGCCGCGGAGGAGATGCAGCGGAAGCTGGCCGCGGCCGCGGCCGCGCGCGAGAATCCGGATTTCACCCTGATCGCGCGCTGCGACGCGCGGGCGGTCGAGGGGTTCGGCGCCTCGGTCGAGCGAGGGCTGCGCTACCTCGAGGCCGGGGCCGACGCGGTCTTTATCGAGGCCCTCGAAACGGAGGAGGAATTCGGGCGCTACGCCGAGCTCGTGCAGGCGCCCCTCCTGGCCAACATGACCGAGTTCGGAAGGACCCCCGACCTCACCGCGCAGCAGTTCAGCGACCTCGGTTATCGCATGGTGATCTTCCCGATGACGGCTTTCCGCGTCATGATGAAAGCGGTCGAAGGGGTGCTCACCGAGCTGATGGAGCGGGGGACGCCGAGAGCCCTCAAGGAGCGCATGCAGACGCGCGGGGAGCTCTACGACCTGCTGCGCTACGACGAGTACCGGGAAACGGACGCCGCGCTGGCCGGGGCGTACCCGGACAAACAACCGGAGGAACGCTGATCGATGTCTGAAAAGCCAGCCTACAGTCCCGGTCTCGAGGGGGTGATCGGCGGCGAATCCGCGATCTCCCGGATCGACGTGGAGCGCAACCGCCTGATCATCCGCGGATACGACCTCGTCGCCCTGACGGAAGGGGCGAGCTACGAGGAGGTCGCCTACCTGCTGCTCCACGGAGACCTGCCGACCGCGGAACAGCTCCACCGCTTCAGCGCCGCCCTGGCCGCCGAACGCACTGTCCCCGGGCAGGTCCTGGAGATCCTGGGGCAGGCGCCGCCGGACGCCCACCCGATGACCCTTCTGCGCACCGGGGTCTCGGCCCTGGCTCTGTACGACCGGGACGCCGAAGACAACAGCCGCGAGGCCAACATCCGCAAGGCGGCGCGGATCATCGCCAAGGCCCCCACCCTGATCGCCGCGGGCTACCGCCTGGGCCATGGGGAGGATCCGGTGGCCCCGGACGAAACCTTCGGGCACGCGGAGAACCTGCTGTACATGCTGAGGGGCAGCGCCCCGGCCGGGCACGAAACCTCGGCGATGGACGTATCGCTGATCCTCTACGCCGAGCACGGGTACAACGCCTCGGCTTTCGCAGCGCGGGTGACCGCCTCGACCTTGAGCGATCTGCACGCCGCCGTGACCAGCGGGATCGGCGCCCTCGCCGGAGCCCTGCACGGCGGCGCCAACGAGCAGGCAATGGCAATGCTGCTCGAGATCGGCGACCCTTCGAAAGCGGAGCAGTGGGTGCTCGATGCCCTCGCTGAGAAGAAGAAGATCATGGGCTTCGGCCACCGCGAGTACAAGTCGGGGGACTCGCGCGTCCCCTCGATGAAGCAGGTGGCGCGCGCAATCTCCGCGGCGACCGGAGAATCGAAGTGGGTCGAGATGGGGGAAACAGTCGAGACGACGATGATCCGCGAGAAGGGGATCCACCCCAACGTCGATTTTCCCTGCGGCTACACCTACTACATGATGGGGATACCGATTCCACTGTACACGCCGATCTTCGTCGCCAGCCGCATCGCCGGCTGGGCCGCCCACGTCATCGAGCAGCACGAAAACAACCGCCTGATCCGCCCCGCACACATATACACCGGGGAGGAGCCGAGGCCGTTCGTGCCGCTGGCAGAGCGCTAGTACCGGCACGCAGTTTGCCCTCGCCCTTGTTCCTGCCCTTGAGTGCGCGCCCAGGGATTAGTGGCTCTCGCGCCGCCGCTCCAGCAGGTCCCGCCGCAGCAGAAGCAGGAAAGCCTGCATCTCCTCACTCCTGTAATCCGCGTACGTCCGTTGCTGCCCGCGGTAGCGTCCGCGCTCGAAAAGCAGGGTGATTTCGGCGTACAGCCCCGGTGCGACGGCGATGCGATGGCGGCCGTGCTTAGTGGTCGCCAGCACCAGGGAGCCTTCCGACAACAGCCCGGGATCGATGTTGGCGCGACGACGCCGGCCTCCGCTGCCGTCATCTACCGCCAGACGGCGCTCTATCTCCATGGTGCGCTCCTTCAACCCCGCCAGTCGGTGGGGAGGCACCAAGTCCGCAAAGACGATGATCTGCTTGCAGAGTTCCCCGCCCATTTCCCTCTCGTAGTAGCTGGTGTAGTCGAACCGGTAGACGGGACCCCGGGGGCCGAGGGGACCGATCTCCTTCTCGAGGTCCGCGGCGGCGGCGGCGAGCAGCGGGCGCCGGGCCATTACCGCGCACAGCGCCAGCACCGGGCGCTCCGGTTCTACCGCGAGGGGCATGGTCCAGGCTCTCCGGTGCGCTTGACGATCCGCGGCAGGGGTTTACTGTACGGCAATCCACCACCGCTCATCCGCAACCCACGGACCTTTCCATGACCACCGTTTCCCGGGAAACCCTCGACAAGCTCCAGCTTCCGACCACCGCCACCCTGACTTCGGTGCTGAAAGCGCACGGCCTCGGCAACTCCTACATGCAGGGAGTCGAACCGCTGCTGCCCGGAATGAAAATGGCCGGGCCGGCGTACACGCTGCGCTACATCCCGGCGCGCGAGGATCTCGACTCCGGCGAGGTCGACAACCTGACCGACCCGCAGCGCGTCGGCATAGAGCAGCTGGCGGCCGGCGAGGTGTTCGTCATCGACGCCCGCGGCGAGACCTCGGCAGGTACCATGGGCAACATCCTGGCGACGCGGATCCACGCCAGGGGCGGGGCCGGCATCGTCACCGACGGCGCCTACAGGGATTCCCCGGCGATCGCCGAAATCGGCATCCCCGCGTTCGCCGCGGCGATGAACGCCCACAGCAACAAGACCGTTCACCATCCGAGCGAAATCCAGGTGCCGATAGCCTGCGGCGGCGTCGCCGTGTTTCCCGGCGACATCGTCGTCGGAGACAGCGAGGGAGTGGTCGTCATCCCGTCGCATCTCGCCGACACCGTCGCCGCGGAGGCGGAGGAGATGGAAGAGAGAGAGGACTTTATCCTCGAGCGCATCCGCTCCGGGGCGAGCATCGTCGGCAACTACCCCCCGGACCAGCAGACTCTCGCCGAGTACGAGGAGTGGAAGCGCCGGCGGCAGCAGTAGCCCGGAAATTCAGGCAACCAGCATGGCCGCGCCGAAAACCCCGGCGCTGTCCCCGAGCCGGTTGCGGACAATCCGCGTCTCGCAGCGGTCGTTGAACATCCACTGCGCCAGCCGCCCGGGACCCTCGCTGTAGAGCAGATCGACGTTGCTGACGCCTCCCCCCAGAACGACGACGTGGGGGTCGAGGAGGTTGACGACCACTGCCAGCGCCCTGCCGAAGTAATCGAGCAGGCGCTCGACCGTGGCCGTGGCGTGCGGGTCCGAGTCCATGCGATGGAGATCGACGATTTCGGCCAGGGAACGGCGGCGCCCGGCCGCCTGCTCGTAGAAACGCTCGAGGTGCGGCCCCGAGAGAAAGGTCTCGACGCAGCCGCGGCGGCCGCAGTAGCAGTCCGGCCCCGCAGGGTCGAGAAGGTTGTGGCCCCACTCTCCGGCGATCCCCTGACAGCCGTAGAGGACGCGGCCGTCGACCACGACGCCTCCGCCTACACCGGTTCCCATGATGATCCCGAAAACCGTCTCCGCCCCCCTGCCGGCTCCCAGGCTCGCCTCGGCGAGGGCAAAGCAGTTGGCGTCGTTGGCGAGCGCGATTTCGACGCTCAGCTCCGTTTCCAGATCGGCGCGCAGCGGCTCCCCGATCAGGCAGGTCGTGTTGCTGTTCTTGATCAGCCCGGTTACCGGATCGAGGACCCCGGGCGTTCCGATGCCCAGGGCCCGGGGGCCCTCGCCGACCTCCGACTTCATCGCCGCGACCAACTCGCATATGCGGCGGCGCACCTGGGCGTAGCCCCCCTCCGCCCCGGTCGCCACGCGCAGGCGGCACAGCGGCTCGGCCGAGTCGCGCGAGGGCAGCACAACCCCCTCGATCTTCGTTCCCCCGAGGTCGATGCCCCAGACCAGGTCAGCCACGGCTCATCCTCCTGCCGCCCCGGCCAGCGGCTCCTCCTCGATGACCCGCATCTGCATCCACTTTCCCTGCCGGAAGCGCCAGTAGAAGATGCCCGTCGCGGTGATGATGTAGGCGCACAGGAAGCCCCACAGGACGTACAGGTTGGCATCGAACAGGGCGTGCGCCACGTACGCCGGTATGAGCATGACGAACCAGCCCGCGGCGAGAGCGGCGAACAGGATGAAGCGGGTGTCGCCGGCACCTTTGAGGGCCGCGGTGAAAATTATGTAGCCGGCGTCGAAAAGGCAGTACAGGGCGACGATGTTGAGCAGCAACAGCGCCATCTCCCTGGCGGCCTCGAAGTCCTCGCCGGACGCCCTGATGCCGTACGGCATCAGAAACCACTGCGGAACCAGGAAATAGGCGAGCGCCATGCTTCCCATGTACAGCTGAGCGAGGTGCAGACCGGACCAGGTCGCATAGGCCGCGGCCTCCGGCCGGTTTTGTCCGAGACGCTGCCCCACCATCGTCGACACGGCGATACCGGCGCCGATGAGCGGCATGAAAGCCAGGGTGTTGATATTGAAGGCGAGGTTCGTCGCGGTGAGCTCGAGAATCCCGGCGCGGCCCACGATGAGGATGAAGAGCGAGAACGACATCATGTCGAGCATGAAGTTGACGCCGTTGGGGCCGCCGAACCGCAGCATGCGCGCGAACAGCTGGCGGTCGAAACGCCAGCCGGAAAGGGTCGCGAACTCGCGCCGGTACCTCGACTGCAACAGCAGTGCGCAGAAAACCAGGGCGGCGAACACCTCGGCGAGGTTGGTCGCCCAGGCGGCGCCGCCAATCCCCCAGGCCGGCAGGCCCCACTTGCCGAAGATCAGGCCGTAGTCGAGAACGATGTTCACCGCGGTCGCGGCGACGTTGACGTTGAACACCATCCACGTCCTACCGCGGCCGCTGTAGAAGCAGGACAGGGCAGTCGACAGGATCAGCGGCGGATGCCCGAAACAGAGGATGCTGAAGTAGGTCACCTCCTGTTCGCGGATCGACGGCTCATGGCCGATGAGGTCGAAGATCGGGTGGGCAAGGAGGATGAGGATGCCGGCCGCGGCGGCGCTGATGAGGGCGAGGTAGCCTCCCTGCCAGAGCGCCGGACCGATCCGCCGGCGCCGTCCGGCGCCGTTGTACTGAGCGACGAAGGTGTTGACGTAGGACGCGATGCCGATGAAGAAGCTGGCGAAGACGAAGTTCGTCATGCCGCCTGGAAGCGCTGCTGCCATGGCCTCCGTCGAGTACCAGGTCAGGAACATGCGGTCGACGAAGTGCTGGACGCTCCAGGCGGCGGTGCTGAGGATCAGCGGAAACGCTATGACGAGGAACTCGCGGTAGCCGCCGTCGGCGCGCCAGCGCTCGACAAGGTAGTTTATCAACGGTCTGGTCCTAAGAAACGCCTTGGTCCGGAGGGTAGCCGCTTTCTTGCAGGAAGGGGAGGGTTTCGTAGTTTCTGCGGCCTGCGACAGGCGTTCCAGGCAATTGCGGCAAACCTTTTAATCTAACCCATCCCCCCTGTTTTCCCATGGGCAAGAAGAAGAAGGCCAAAAGCACGGAGCGCTCCGCGTTCGGTCTGACGATTCTCAAGAAATCGCACCCCCGGGTGCGGGCGCTCAGCAGGGAGAACGAGCCGGAAATCCACGGCGACCGGTTCTGGAAGACTAGCTTCCTGGCAATGGACTACCTGCAGCGCCAGGGCCTGCCGCAGCAGGCGAAAGTGATGGAACTCGGCTGCGGCTGGGGGCTGACCGGCATCTTCTGCGCCAGGGAGTTCGGGGCCAGCGTCACCGGCGTCGATGCCGACCCCAACGTCTTCCCCTATATGCACATCCACGCCGAGATCAACGGCGTCGACCTGTCGCACCGGAGATCGCGCTTCGAGAACCTCACCAAAAAGCAGATGGAAGGATACGACCTGATGATCGGCGTCGAGATCTGCTTCTGGGACGAGCTGATCGACCCGCTCTACAAGGTGATCCGCAAGGCCTTGAAGGCCGGGGTGCAGCAGGTGATCATCGCCGACCCGGGCAGGCCTCCGTTCGACGAGGTATGCGAGAGGGCCGAGAAGAAGCTCGGCGGCGAGATCAAGGAGTGGTCGGTCGAAGAGCCGAAGGCCCACGGCTGGCTGCTGATAATAGGAAGCCTGCCCGTGGAGGGCTCCTCCCTGCGCCTCCCCTGATCATCCTCACCGCACCTGCCGGCGATCGGGAAAGCCAGCCGATTCACCGCTCGCCGGGGCATCCCATCGCTGCCTGGGAGGCCTTCTTGTCTCGACCACCGGACCACCCCCTCAGGCACGCAGCCCGGCGAACCGCGAGAATTTCAGAACCAGTTGGTCTTGTCGACCACGTTGGCCAGCTCCTCCCCGCGGGCGAAGCGGCGGCAGTTCTCGACCTGCAGCTGGACGCGGCGCTCCCCCAGATAAGGCCCGGACCCCGCGGTGTGCGGAGTCATCAGAAAATTCGGCGCCTTCCACAGCCTGTGGCCCGGCGGCAGCGGCTCGATCTCGAAGACGTCCAGCGCCGCCCCTCCGATCCTCCCCTCGTAGAGGGCGTCGGCGAGGTCGTCGAGGACGACGTTCGAACCCCGTCCTATGTTGATGAGGATGCCGCTCGTCTTCATGCGCGCGAGCCGCTGTTTGTCGATGAGCCGCTCCATCTGCGGCGTCTGAGGGGCGGTCATGATGACGAAATCCCCGCGGCCGAGCTGCTCGTCGAGCGCCTCCGGGGCGTACAGCTCGTCGACCCCTTCGGGCGCCTCGGCAACCCGCGGATCGATCCCTATCACGTGCATGCCGAAGTGGGCGCAGTGCCGGGCAGCTTCGGAACCGATGCCGCCCACCCCGACGATGACCGCGGTGGCGCCGGGAAGGTGAATCGACGTACCCCCTTCTCCTCCCGGGCCCCATTCACCCCGCTGCTGCGCCGGCAGGTAAACGTGCAGGTGGCGGGCGAAGGCCAGCACGAAAGCCATGATGTGGACGCCGATATGGTCGGAGTAGATGCCACGCATGTTGGTGACTACGACGTCGCTGGCCACCAGCTCGGGAAAGTAGAAGCTCGGGTCAGGGCCGGCGGCAGGCGCCGCCAGCCACTTCAGGCCAGGAGCGGCCGCCAGCAGCTCCGGGTCCAGGGTTCCGAACGCCGCCGGCGCATCGGCCAGCTCCTCGAGCGCCTGGGCGCGGTCCTCGCAGACGACGACGTTCGCCTCGGGAACGGCCGCCTCGATTCTGGCGGCCATGCGGAAGTCGCCGGAAGGGGGCAGAAGAACGAATTTGAAGGACATGGATCAACCTTTCTTCAGAATCAGCTGAGTCAGGGGGCGCGGTTTGTAATCACAAACCGCTTCGACTGTCAAACTCCAATCATCCTGGAGGAACCATGACGGACGTCACAATCTACCACAACCCGCAATGCAGCAAGAGCAGCGAGACTCTCGGGCTGCTGCGCGAGCGCGGCATCGAGCCGACGGTCGTCGAGTACCTGAAATCGCCCCCCGACCAGGAGACCCTCGACCGCCTGCTCCGCCTCCTGGAGATCGAGCCCGCGGACCTGCTGCGCTCGAAGGAGAAGGAGTACGAAGACCTGGGCCTCGCCGGCAAGCTCGACGACCGCAAGGCGTTGATCGCGGCGATGGCCGCCCACCCGATCCTGATCGAGCGCCCGATTGTCGTCGCCGGTGACCGCGCCCGCCTGGGACGGCCTCCGCAGCAGGTGCTCGAGATACTCTGACCGGACGGAGCGCGAGTCGCCTCCGGCAGCGGGCGCGCATGAAGCTCGGATTCCTGGCCTCCGGCAGCGGCACCAACATGCAGGCGATCGTCGACGCCTGCAGGGACGGGCGCCTGCCCGCCGAACCGGTGGCGGTAGTCGGCAACAACTCGCGCTCGAAGGCGCTGGAGCGGGCCCGCCGCCAGGGTATCCCCACGTTTCACCTGAGCAGCCGCACCCATCCCGATCCGGATGCACTCGACGCCGCCATCGCCTCGGTGCTGGGCCGCAGCGGCGCCGACCTCGTCTGCCTGGCGGGGTTCATGAAGTTGCTCGGGCAGCGCACGCTGCGGACCTTTCAGGGCCGCGTCCTCAATATTCACCCCGCGCTGCTGCCCAAATACGGGGGCCGCGGGTTCTACGGCAGGGCCGTGCACGAGGCGGTGCTCGCTTCCGGGGACACCGAGAGCGGCGCCACCGTGCACCTGGTCGACGAGTTCTACGACCACGGCCCGATCCTCGCCCAGGCCCGGGTCCCGGTGCTCCCCGGGGACACCCCGGAAACCCTGGCGGCGCGCGTCCTCAAACGGGAGCACCTGCTGTTCACCGATACCCTGCGGAGGATCGCCGCGGGCGAGATCAACCTGCCGCAGCCGGGCGCCCCCGCCCCAGCCTGAACCGCCTCGGGTCCCCGAGACGCGCCGCGAGCCCTGCGGCATCCATCCCCGAGTGGCGCAACACCCAGTCGACCTCGGCGGCCAGGGGCGAATCGAAGATCCCCGGGTCGTCGGCGGCGACAACGAGGTTCACCCCGGACTCGAGATACCTCTGCACCGGATGGGCGGCCGGATCCGGCACCCCCCCGATGCAGAGGTTGGAGGTCGGGCAGGTTTCGATCACCGCGCCAGACCGCCCAACGGCGTCGAGGGCAAACCTCTGCCGCTTCCTGATATCGGCCAGCCGGCCCTCGTCGTAGGGTCGCCATACCAGATCGCCCGCCTCCTTTCGACGCAGCTCCGACCTCTCCCTTTCCAGAGCTGGGGCGTCGACGCTGACGCCGTACCAGGAAAGACCCCCGGCATGGGTGATGTCGTAGCCGATCTGGTCGAGGCGCTCCGAAACCGGCTCCTCCTCGTGGGCGCGCGGGCGGCGGGCGGCGGCGATCGCTGGGTCGAGGGCGAGGGCCAGGCAATGGCCGAGCCGGCGTGCCCCCAGTTCCGCGGCCTCGTGGCACCAGCGCACCGCGCTCTCCAGCGACTTGTCGTAGAACGACTCCCCGACGTGGTAGACGATCTCGAGGGCGCGCCCGGGGCGCCGACTGTTGTCGGCCGCGACCTGGTCGAACAGGGGTCGGACGAGCTTCGGCGGGAACCCCTCCTCGACGTGGCAGAAGTCGAGGCCGACCACGGTGTCGACCAGCTCGGGGGATTCGTCGAGGAGCCGCTGCACCAACCCATAGGCTTCCATCGGCTCCCAGCGCGGCAGCGAGATCACGTAGCGGCCGGTGAAGCCGCGGCCCGAAGCCCGGCGGATGACCTCGGCGTTGCCGCGGTGGAAGGAGAGGAACCCCTCCGGGTTGCCGACGCCGCGGCTGTCCATTGCCCGGTACTCGACGTAGTCCAGACCTTCGGAGCGGTGGCGCTCGATGGCGGCGACGAACAGCTCGCTCTCCCTGCCGATCGCCGCATAGTGGCGGGCGAGGCACAGGAAAAACTGGAACTTGGCGAGGAATCGGTGGAAATCCGGGCCGTCTTCGGGGGTGTACACGAAATGGCTGCGGAAGGCGTCGGCGCCACCGCGGGACCCCGACAGGGCATCCCGATACAGTTGGATGACGTCGGGCCGTTCGCCGAAGGCCTTCTCATACCCGTCGCAGAAGCCGGACCAGTCTACATCTTTATAGACGTCCTTTCCGAAGCGGACCAGATCTTCGGCGTAAAAACAGCCGCCGAGGTGAACGTGCAGCTCGCAGTTCTTGTTTGCGTGTATGGGATGGGCCATGGCTATAGCTACAGAGGGCAGGATTCCGTCATGAAAATGGTTCCTTCTTCCCCGCGCTGTGATCGGGAATGAATCCAGGCTCCTCTGGAGAATCTGTGGGTGAGGAGGGGAGGCTGCGGCGATGGGAATAGAGGAGGCCAGGTAGCCCAGGCGCATCATCCCCCGGTATGTTGGGACAGTCCACCAAGACGGAACCCAACTACCTGTGGAGGGAATGATGCGCCTGATCACGGTACTAAACCGGTGCACGACCTTCAAGCGGTTTGTGTTTGAGGGCAGTCATTTTGACCGGCACGGAAGGATAATGGTGAGGATAAGGCCACGGAAAAACTCCCGGGGCGCGTGCAGCGGCTGCGGTCACTTGGCCCCCACCTATGACACGGCCCCCGAGGCCCGGCTGTTCGAGTTTGTTCCCCTCTGGGGGTTTCCGGTCTTTCTGGTGTATCGCATGCGCCGGGTTGCCTGCAAAGCCTGCGGCCGGGTGGTCGTCGAGAAGGTCCCCTGGAGCACGGGCAAGCACCACCTGACCGACCTCTACCGCTGCTTCCTGGCCCAGGGGGCCAAAAAACTGTCGTGGATCGAGGTGGCGCGTTCCTTCCGGACCCGTTGGGACAAGGTCTACCACTCCGTCCAGTACGTCGTGGACTATGGGCTCGCTCATCGCTGCCTCGACCAGGTCACGGCCCTCGGCGTGGATGAAATCCAGTATCGTAAGGGGCCTCATTATCTGACGTTGCTGTACCAGATCGACCCCCACCGCCGCCGCCTGTTGTGGATGGGCGAGAAGCGGACGAAGAAGGCCTTGAACGACGGCTTTACCGAACGGGAGCAGGAGCACCGGCGCAAGCAGGAAGCCGGCGGCGAGCAGGAGCCGACCCGTTTCCTCGACCAGAAGCGACTCCCAAGGCTTGAAGCTGTCGGAGCTATTGAAGATGAACCTGCGGACGGTCAGAGCCTACCTGCTCAAGGAGGACTTCCAGCGCTTCTGGGACTACACCTACTCCGCGTGGGCTGAGAAGTTCCTCCAGCGCGGGTGTTTCCGTACGATGAGAAGCAACATCGAACCGATGAAAGACATCGCCGGAATGCTGCGGCGTCACCAAGAGCTCATCCTCAATTGGTTCAGGGCCAGGAAGCAGTTCAACAACGGCATGGTCGAGGGCTTGAACCTGAAATGGAATCTGACAGGGAGAAAAGCATTCGGATGCCGCACCTTCAAGGCACTCCAAATCGCTTCATTCCATCAGCTTGGCGATTTACCCGAGCCACAATTCACCCACGAATTCTACTGACGAGCCGAAATTTCTGTCCCGCTCGTCATTGCCGCGGCTTCTGTTTCGGCAGAAAACTTGTCGTGGTCTCCGCAAGGAGATCGCCTTGTATATGTGGATGAAGAGGAGCTGTTTGTGGTGGATGCGTACAGCCATCAGGTCACTTCCATCGGACCCGGGTCTGATCCGAGGTGGTCGCCGGTCGAAGACAGGATTCTGTTCACCCTCAAGAGCAGGACGGGGAACACACTGACGTGGGAGCCGTTCATCGTGCAGGCGGATGGTTCGGCCCGTCGACGAATCGGGGAGGGCCAAGCGGTGGGATGGTCCCCGTCCGGAGACCGCTATGCTTACTGGCAATCCCAGCTTCTGCCGGTCAGAAACTCCGAATACGAAGAACCCGCCCCGGTGATTTTCATAGAAAATCTCGAAGGAGAATTCCACAAGAAAATCGTCCTGGACCGCCTCGATTACGACGTAACCGACTGGTGGTCGCTAGTGTTGTGTCGCAGAGATTCGTTCGCAAAGTCTCTTGATTTTCGCGAGGATGGAATCGGCCGTAGCCGTCCACACGAAAGGGTGTGCGTTGGCGTTCCATTTGGCCGTGTAGCGTTCAATGCGCTCGATGAGCTCCGACACCTTGCGGAACGAATCGCGCCGAACCGCCTGGCGGGTAAGGATATTGAACCAGATCTCCACCTGATTGAGCCACGAAGCATAGGTGGGGGTGTAGTGAACGTGAAATCGGGGACGCCGTGCCAGCCATCGCTTGACCTTGGCCTGCTTATGCGTGGCGTAGTTGTCGACGACGAGATGAATATCGAGGTCAGCGGGGACGTGGGCCTCGATGTGGCGCAGGAACTGAAGGAACTCCTGGTGACGATGACGGGGCTTGCACTGGGTCATCACTTCCCCGGTGGCTACGTCCAAGGCGGCAAACAGGGTGGTGGTGCCATGGCGCTTGTAATCGTGCGTAATCCCTTCCACGTATCCCAGTCCCAGGGGCAGCATGGGCTGACTTCGTTCCAACGCCTGGATCCGGCTCTTCTCGTCGACGCACAGCACCAGGGCGTGCTCGGGGGGATTCAGGTACAAGCCGACGATATCCCGTACTTTGTCGACAAAGAAAGGATCGGTGGAAAGCGTGAAGTGCTTGTGTCGATGGGGCTGCAAACCATACGTGCGCCAAATGCGATGAACCGCGTCCTTGGTCAAGCCGGTTTCTTCGCCCATGGAGCGCACCGACCACTGTGTTTCGTCTTTGGGCTTGGTCTTCAGGGTCTTGTATACCACCTCGGCTACCTGTTCATCCGTACTCGATCGTGGCGCCCCTGAGCGCAGCTCATCATGCAAGCCCTGGAGCCCGTTTTCGAGAAAGCGCCGGCGCCACTTGCCGACCGTAGCACGCGTCACACCCACGGCGGCGGCGACGGCTTCATTGGGCCAGCCTTCTGCGGCCAGCAGAATAATCTCGGCTCGCCGCACCAACCCGTGGGAAAGGCTCCGGGATTTGGCCATCGATTCCAACCGTTCCCGGTCCGACGGACTCAGCTCTAACGGCGGTAATGGACGCCCCGTCACCATAGGTCTCTCCTTTCAGAAAGGGGATAAGAGAAACCTACGGCACCTTCAATTGTTTGTACAGTTAATTATACGACAGGACACTAGGAATCGTGTACCAATCCGTGGATGGATGGGCGATACGTCACTCCCAGCACAAATCCACGAGAATCCTGGACCCGGAACCAGACCCGTACCGACGGGTAAGTGGAGCAGAATGCAGCCCCGGTAGCATGAGCTGGTCTGCGGTCACCTCACGGTTGGCCTATTACTTCAAAGGTAACCGTTCAGTCCCCCCTGCAGTAGTTTGAGCATATAAAGAAATACCTAAGCGGGTTTTCGGGTTCGTCGGTATCTTCGGGATCGGTTGTGTGTTGCAGATTTCCCTGGATACGGCGACCCCATGAAGAGACCTCCTGAGAGTACGATTTCCGAAGGCGACCTGCGCCAGCGCATTGTCCAGCTTGAGCAGATCGTGGAACAACAGACGGCGCGCATCGGGGAGCTGGAGCGGGAATTGGCCCGCCGCAAGGGGCGCTCCCGCCGCGGTGCCCGGGCCGCCTCGTCGCAATCGGGCGCTTCCTCCTCGCCGCGCACCGACACCTCCCGACGCCGATCCTCGGGGCGCTCGCCGGGCGGACAGCCCGGGCACGAAGGACACGGCCGCTCGTGGGTATCGGTGGAGCAGGTGGACGAACGGATCCCGGTCAAGCCGAGTACGTGCCACGGATGCGGGCACCCGTTGACGGGAGACGATCCTCATCCGCAGCGTCACCAGGAAGTCGTCATCCCGCCGCTGCGGGCCGAGGTCATCGAGTATCAGTTGCACACCCTGCGCTGCGGTCACTGCGACCGCCTGACCGCAGCCGGTTGGCCCGAGGGCGTGTCGCGCCACACCTTCGGTCCCAGCGTGCAAGCCTGGGTCGGCCTGCTGGCCGGGGCCTACCGGCTGAGCAAGCGCAACATCCGGGCGTTGTTGTCCGACGCCTTCGGCCTCGAGGTGTCGCTGGGTACGGTCAGCCGACTGGAACGGGAAGTGGCCGCGGGCCCTGGCGGGTGCGGTCGAGGAGGCGCGCGCCTTCGTTCGCCGACAGGGCCTCGTCAACGTCGACGAGACCGGCTGGCGCCAGCGCCGCGCCAAGGCCTGGTTGTGGACCGCGGTGACGGCCGGCGTCACCGTGTTCGCCATTCGCCCAAGCCGGGGACGGGACGGGGTCGATGAGGTGCTGGGTGCGGACAACCGGGCGGTGGTCGGCTCCGATCGCTATTCGGCCTACGCGCATCTGCCGCTACGACGCCGGCACGTGTGCTGGGCTCATCTGCGGCGCGCCTTCGAGGAGTTCGTGGCCCGGGGCGGAGAGGCCGGGCGCGTCGGTCACCACCTGTTGGACCGCAGCGAGCAGCTGTTTACCTGGTGGCATCAAGTCCGCGACGGTACCCTGTCCCGCGCCCGCTTCCAGGACTATATCGACGATTTGTGTCTGCGCTTTCGTTTTCATTTGTGCTATGGGCAGCAGTTCGCCGACGCCAAGACGGCGGCCACCTGCGCCAATCTCCTCGACCTCGGGCCGGCCCTGTGGACCTGCGCACGCCGGCCCGGCGTCGAGCCGACCAACAACGAAGCCGAACGAGCCCTTCGCCATGGCGTGTTGTGGCGTCACACCAGCTTCGGTACCCACAGTGCCGAAGGCAGCCGTTTCGTAGAGCGCCTGCTCACGGTACGCGATACCCTGCGCCAGCAGCAGCGCAACGTCCTCGACTATCTCAGGATGGCCTGTGACGCGGCCGTGTCTCAGCAGCCGGCGCCCTCGCTGCTGCCTTCAACCCACTCCCCCATTCGCTAATATTCTGCTACCATTCCGCCCCCGCCCCCAACCTGCCAGGGGAACTGAACGGTTACCTTCAAAGTACAAACGTACGGTATCTCCAATTCTGAACTCGGGATGCCTGACGATTGGGTCCCCCCACACGGACTCTTCGTAAAGAAACTGGGCGGGACACCTTGGAAAATCCGTCAAAGCCTGCCTCCTACCTCTACTTCTTGGTCTCCCGACGGCCAACGGCTGGCATTCAGTCTCAAGGGGCAGATCGTCGTCGCTTCGGGAGATTCGCTTCGACAGATCAGCCACCTGACGTTCGATTCACGACAGAACTTCGGGCCCCACTGGAGCCCGGCCGGCGATCAGATCGCCTACTTTAGCAGGACAGACCGGGAGGCACTGCGTCGTGTCCTGAAATTCGTGCAGGTAGATACCCCCACCGGAATCAAGCCGAACAGCTGGGGCGAAATCAAAAGGGAACTATCGCGTCATGCCTGCTGTCCTGAAAAATAACGGGGGCGGCTGCGGGCGCAGCCACCCCCTGTTCATTCCCAACCAGAATGGGACCTGCTAGCCGTGCTCGTTCAGCGCGTCCTTTAGTTCCTGAGCATACTCTGTCTGCTGGGCAACAGTGATGTTGCCGTTTCCGGCATTAGAAGAGAACCACTTGCTCCAGAACCCGAAGCTTTCGTTCCAGGGTCTGTCCAGATCGCTTGTACCCGAAAGAACACTCCCGTCTTTGTTTTTGCAGAACCGGTTGGCAGCCTGCTGCTCCACCCTGTCGAGCCTTGTCTGGAAATCGGTCGAATTTAGCAGCTGCCGCAAGGTGAAGAAGTAGTCCGCGCCGGCAGTCGTCGCTTGGCCTGCCCATTCCTTCAGATTGTGGATGTGTCCGTCGTCAACTGCGTCCTGATCAGCGAACTCCCACACGATGTTTGTTTTACTGGTGAGGTTATTCCGGCTCATGTCCAGAGTATACTCTTGTAAACCCCAATCAGAAGGTCCTTGCGCAGGTGGAAAGATAATAAGATTGAGGTCCGAGTCGATGTCAGTGAGAATGTCGGATACGTGCCCGATCATCTTCGCCTGGCAATCGGCCTGAAAATGAACCAGATGTCGATAAAGCCTTTTTACCTCTGTGTAGTTGGAACCGTTCCATGGGGCCTGAGTCGGACCGTCGTAGGCCCCTTTTCCGCCAAGTTCATGTTCCTCAGGCACATTGGTGTGGGGAGCACAGGCCCTGCGGAAATATGGGTCTATCCGGGTTTTTCAACGCCGAAACGTAAGTACGGAAAGCACCTGAGCCCTTGCTGTTCATCTGAGTACATGACAAGGCCATAGGTCGTTCCCTATGCTTGGTGTATCCCCATCAAGCACTCCCCAGGAAAGGGAAGGGAAGGCGACCTATGACCGCTATGAAGTTCGTCTCCAAGCTGTTCAAGTTCAAGGGGTTTGGCGCTGTGGGCGTGTGGTTCGAAGGACACGGGGAGGAAGCGGCCGTCGTGGTCGCGGTGAAGCCCCAAAGGAACGGGTGCCGGTGTCCCGAGTGTGGGCGCCGGGGCAAGATCGTACAGGTCATGGAGCCCCGCCGCTGGCGCGACGTCCGCATTTGCGGCCGTACCGTCTGGTTGTACCACCGCCCTCGAGAGATCCGCTGTCCGACCCACGGCCGGCACGTCGAGGAGGTGCCCTGGGCAGCGCCCTCGGCCCGGGTCAGCTACCGCTTCGAATACCTGCTGCTGACCTACTGCCAGTGGATGCCGCAGGTCACCGCCGCGCGCTTGCTGGGCCTGGCTCCTTCGACCCTGTCCGACCAGGTGCACCGGCTCATCGAGCGCCGGCGTACAGGCCATCGCATCCGCGCGCTGACGACCCTCGGCATCGACGAGATCTCCTACGCCAAGGGCCATAAATACGCCACCCTGGTCTACGACCTGGAGCGCTCCTGTGTCGTCTGGATCGGCAAGGGCAAGGCCCGCGAAACGATCGATACGTTCTTCCGGGACCATCTCAGCGCCTTCCGGAAGGCCCGTATCCGCTGGGCCTGCTGCGATATGAGCGAGACCTTCATCGGCGCCATCCGCCAGCACTGCCCCAACGCCCAGCTCGTCCTGGACCGATTCCACGTCGTCAAGGCCCTCAACGAAGCCGTCGACGAGGTGCGCAAGGAACAGTGGCGGCAAGCCTGCGGCGAGGACCGCAAGCTGCTCAAGGGCCTGCGCTGGGTGCTGCTGCATCACTCCGCCCGGCGCTCGCCAAAGGACCGGCGCACGCTCCAAACCCTGGAGAAGGCCAACCGCCGCATCTACCGCGCCTGGCGCCTGAAGGACGAGTTCGAGCACTTCTGGCGCTACAAGGCGCGCTGGGCCGCCGAACGCTTCCTCAAGAAGTGGACGACGGCGGCCCTGCGCAGCCGCCTGGAGCCCCTGCGCAGGTTCGTCAACACGGTGCGCAAGCATGCGGCCGGCATCACGGCCTTCGTCGACACGCACCTGACCAACGCCGCCGCCGAAGGGCTCAATCGAATCATCCGCATGGTCAAGAATCGAGCCAGTGGATTTAAATCTCTGGATGCCTTTGCCGACCTCATTTACCTGTGCGTCGGAGACCTCGATATCCCTGCGCAGATTCCGGCCCGATTCCGTACCGTGTGAATCACTCAATATCTCTCTCTGTACATGCTATAAAATGTCCTTTGAAAAACCCGGATATAGCCGGAAATATTCCCATTCGGTTGCCCGATGGGCGACTACAGTCTGGAAATCCGCGGGGGCGTGCTCCATGGCGTACGTTGCCCAATCGGATCCTATCTTCCAAACCACAGGACCGTATTCGTGATTCCACCGTATTCCCTTCAGCCGGGTCCCGGCGCGAGAGAAGTCTCTCAGCTCGGTAACGATCTGCCGGATGTTGGAGTAGAACTGGTGGCTGGGAGTATCATAAAACCCGTTTCTGTCGTACGTCTCCAACTGCATCCCGTTCCAAGTGTACCCGTTGGGAAACACATGGGAGTCTCCCTCGAGGTTGAGAGCCCAGTAGATGTCCAGAGAGTTCCAGTCCTGGAAGTGGCCGGAAACGTTACTTTGCATGGCGGTCCACAGACCGTCCACGTTGTTGGCTCGGTCGGGCGTGGCCCCGTACTGGTACGTGTCGAATCCATAGGTCTGCAGAGATTGGATACTCAGGCCCTTCATACTTCCAGGCTCGTGGAGAAGTTTCATTTTGGTTCCCTTTTTTTCGAGTGGTGTGCTACGTTGTGGTCGGATTGAAACAACCTGCTTCAATGTATCGTTCAGTGTGTATTCATGAATATGACCCCCTTTGGTTACTTGGATGTGGAATTAAATTTGGCCATCTTCTTCTTGTGCTGGCTGAAAGCGAGAACCCCAGCATCTTTTTGCCATGCCGCCCAGCCCATGATTGGTGAACGCACTTGTTTCTTACCGGAATCTGAAGCAATGTGTCGGGATTCCTTCCCTCTTTTCCTCGAACCATCTCGAATAGAACGCCCCACTAGAACTCACGAGCCACGGAGCCCTTCATTCCAATCTAGGAGCCCGACATCGGTACCCCCTATTCGAGGTACTCCCTCAGGCCCGCCTCCTCGAAGATCCCCCGCAGCTTCCCGATCCACTCGTAGATCGTCCCTCGCGCAATCCCGGTATCCCGGGAAATCTCCGAGACCGTCTCCACCCTCAGACGGCGGCACAGCAGGCGCCACTCCGGCGGCAGGGTTTCCAGCAGCGCCGCCAGGTCGATGGCCAGGGCCTGCCGCTCCTCCCACGGCCGCGACACCGCCCCGGTGCGCAGCAGGTAGTCCTCCCCATCCAGGGTGTCCAGGCGCTCCACCGAACGCCCTTCCTCGTCCTCCAGGCGCTCGTTCAACGAGCCGCCGCGGAGACGGTAATCCCGCAAACCCGCCTTCTGCGACTCGATTAGGGTCGAGACCCGGTTGGCCACCACCCGGGAGATGAAGGTGGTGCGCCGCGCGCGCTCCGGGTCGTACTGGGGAAGCCGTTGCAACAGGTCCAGGAACAGCTCCTGTTCCAGGTCCTTGCGCTCGCCGGCCCCGAAACCTGCCCGCCCGGCCAGCTGCCTGGCCTTGAACCGAATGTGCTGTGCGGCATAGGGGTCGATGCCGCCTTGCCGGGGGTCAAAACTCATTGCGCCTCCTCCGGGCCGGGCAGAAGCGGGCGCAGGGGTCGACCTGGACCGGCAAGGCCGCCTCAAACAAAAAAGCGGAAGCCTTGTGAGGACGCCGGCTCGGCGACACCCACAACGACCTCCGCTCCTGCGGCCAGCCGGTTGTCTGGTGTGAAAGACCGTGTCTATTCCCTGGGGGCCGGATTCAGGTCCGATCCCCGTCCGCCACGGTCATGCGGACGGGCAGGCCATCGTCGATCACGAGTTCCAGGACCCGGAACGTCTGCTCCCGGTCGAAGACCTCGAACAATTCCGCCACTTTCTTCTTGAGTGCACAGCCGCTGTTGGAGCGGCCCGCGTTCGGTCCGTTCTTCTTGCCGAACACCATCTGGCGCACCGCCCTGGGCGGTGGATCGAGAACGGGCTCCCCGTTGCGCACTTCGAGCCCTTCGATGCGCCCGAAGTTGGTCTCCTGCATCATTTCGACAAGGCGGCGCCTGGCAGGAGTCAGGGCCGCCTTGGTTATACCATCGGTCATTCCAGTTGGTCCGTTTCGGTCACGCCGTTCAATCCCATGGTTCCCTTGATTCCGTTCCGGTTCAGCTACGGTTTCATACCGGCAAATCGGGAAAAGTGTCGGACGTCTGAGCCAACCGGGTGGGGCGATTGTATTTCCTGGGGCCGGAAGGCCCGCCTCAAACACAGAAGCGGAAGCCTTGCGAGGACACCGGTGCGGCGACACCCACAAAGGCCTCCGCTTCTGCGGGCAACCGGTAGTCTTGCGCGAAGGACCGCGGCTTTGACCGGGGCCGGATTTCAGTTCCCCAACCCCCCTGCCACGGTCATGCGGAGGGGCAACCGGTCGTCGATCACGAGCTCCAGGACTCGGAACATCTGCTCCCGGTCGAAGACCTCGAACAGCTCCGCCACCTTCTTCTTCAGTGCGTAGCCGTCCTGGGCCCGACTATCTTTCGGCCCGTTCTTCTTCCCGAACACCACTTGACGCACGGCCAAGGGCGGTGGATCGAATAACGGTTCCCCATCTCGCACTTCGAGCCCTTCGAGGCGCCCGAAGTTGATCTCCTGCATCATTTCGACCAGACGGCGCCTAGCAGGAGTCAGGGCCGCCTTCGTCACCCCATCTGTCATTCCATCCTCCTCCATCGATTCCCTTTTCAAAAACCTATGGCTGACCTAACCTCGGTTCAAATGGGGTTTATTTCAAGAAGGTTACAGAGCGCCCTGTTCGAAAGATCACGACTCCTAATTTCACCCAATTTGGGGGAAGGAAATATTCGGATTCCATATGGAAATAGTGGCGATGCATATATAGGGGACTATAGCATTCATGGATAAGGCGTAGAGGCCCATGTATTGACTACACAAAGTTATATCCGCTATTTGCCCCACCTTTTTGGGATGTGAGGTAATTTGGGTCATATTTTTCTTGACGCGCACCAAAATTGTCCCGTTATATGAGCTATGCAGCAGTTCAGAAGTATGCCCCTCCAACGGCCTAATTCCCGCAACGCAGGCAGGCCGAGCCATGCCGGAACCAGAATGGGAACCACAGGAAAACAAGCCGCGTAGAGCTCGAATCTCCCGGCTGAGCGAGGCCAGCCTCCTCACTACCATATGAACGCGGGCTCGTCAAAGGCGAGACCGTGCGCACCCACCATATGGCCCTCCATCGTGACGACGACCCCGATCACCGCGCTCGTCGTCACAACACCGATTCACTCGAAAGACGGTAGGTCCTGTCGGCTCCTGCCGTTATCCATGAGATCACGCCCCTGAAGGAGTTGGAAGGATGCGTTCAGAGTTCCTCTCCAAGGTCAGCCAAAAGCTGCGGGTTCCGCTTTCCACCATCAAGGGTTCGACGACCATGGCGCTCACCGCCTCATCTCCACCCGACCCTGTGGAGACGCGTCATCTATTTCAAATCATCGACGATCAGGCCAACCTTCTGCGCAGCCTGATCAACGACCTTCTCGACATGACCCAAGTCGAGGCCGGAGATCTCTCATTTGTAACTGAGCCAACTGATGTCCCCGCCTTGGTCGACCACGCCAGGTCTACCTTCCTGCTCAGTGGAGCCCGAAACCCCGTCGATGTCGATCTTCCGGGGAACCTTCCCCAGGTAATGGCGGAAAAACAGCGCATCCTGCAAGTGTTGGACAGGCTCTTCGTCAACGCCTCCAAGTACTCACCCCACGGGTCTACCATCAGGGTGACCGCTTGGGCTGCGGATCTCCTCGTGGCGATCTCTGTAGCAGACGAGAGCAGGGGAATTTCAGCGGTGCACCTCCCGAATCAGGTCGAAAAGTTCTCTTGGATAGATTCCGAGAACCGGGAGCAAGACGTACGAGCCAGCCTCTTAAGCCTGGCGATCTGCAAGGGCATAGTGGAGGCCCATGGCGGCCGGATATGGGCGGTGGGCGTCGAAACGGGCGGCAGTACGCGAATCACCTTCGCCATTCCCGTGGCAGACAAGAAAGGCCAGGGGCATCGCATCCCGGTTCTTGGGGGTGAGGGAAAGGGGCTGGACGCTCAATCAACAGTCGAGGATCCACAACCGCCGCGGGCTGGTATGCCGCCACTCTATCGGCTCGGAAACCTGACGATCGACTACGAAGAACGGTCCGTGACCCTTGCCGGCCGTCAGGTTGAGCTGACCCCGACCGAGTACAGGCTGCTACACGAGCTTTCCGCCAACGCCGGGCGGGTGTTGACCCACCGTCAATTGGGGGAACGGGTCTGGGGTTCGGGTCACTCGGACGATCCGCAGGCCGTACGGGGCTATGTAAAAGACATTCGTCAGAAGCTGGGCGACGATGCACGCAATCCCACGTATATCTTCACTGCGAATCGCGTCGGCTACCGCATGGCAAAACCAACCTAATGTAGTGTCCGTTAAATAGAAGGAATTAACCCTGCTCGGCTTCCAGCGCCTGCCGGGCGCGTTGGATCTTGCGCAGGATGTCCTCGCCTCGCGCCTTCCACTTGTAGGGCTTGGGGTTCCGGTTCCTCTCGGCCAGATAGCTTTCGATGTCTTTCACCAGCGCTTTGAGGCTGGAGAAGCTGCCATCGCGGATCACGTCCTGCGTCAGTTCGCCGAAGAAACGTTCGATCAGGTTTAACCAGGACGAACCGGTCGGAGTGAAATGGAGGTGAAAGCGCGGGTGCCGAGACAGCCACTGTTTGACCCTGTCTTCTTTGTGCGTGCTGTAGTTGTCGACGATCAGGTGCAGATCCAACTCCTTCGGGGTTTCTCGGTCGATCTGTTTCAAGAAGCGCAGCCACTCCACGTGGGTGTGCTGCTCCTCGGTGCGTGCGATGAGCTTGCCGTCCAGGTAGTTCAACGCGGCAAACAGGGTGATCGTCCCGTGGCGTTTGTAGTCGTGCGTCCTGGTGCGAAGCTCCCCCACGCCCAAAGGCAAGCCCGGCTGACTGCGCTCCAACGCCTGACACGGGCACTTCTCGTCGCAACACAGGACCAGGGCCTTTTCTGGGGGATCGAGATACAGTCCGTTCACATCCCAAAACTTCTATTCAAAGACACTTCACGAGCAAGGGGGCCTGGACGAATCGGAGGCTTTCATCGATGGCATGTTCTCGGCGGCCAAGGGTGGAGGTGCCGATATCGGCCACACCAAGCGAGGTAAGGGGGTGCGGGTCATGGGGATCGTGGACGGCAATGGGCCTCCCTTGTCGGTGAGCACGCATGCAGCGAACCATCATGAAGTGACGCTGGTTCAGTTGACTTTTGACTTTTACCTGATCGAAGACCAACCTGACAACTTGATCGGTGACAAAGCGTACGACAGCGATTGGTTGGATGAAGTAGTTAAGAAAGACGGGATCGAGATGATCGCTCCGCATCGCCAGAATCGGACCAAGAAAAAGACTCAGGATGGACGGCGATTGCGGCGATATGTGCGGCGTTGGATGGTTGAGAGATTCTTTGCTTGGCTTCAATGGCAGCGTCGGGTGATCACTCGCTGGGAATTGTATCCGGAGAATTTTCTTGGCTTCGTCCAACTTGCATCCATTTTGATTTTACTTAAACAATTTCAATTTTGAGATAGGTTCACCTATTCTTACCGAAGAATCTGGGAAAATGTCGGTTGGTTTCTTTATTGGTAACCGTTCAGTCCCCTGCAGTTGTAGTTTGAGCATATAAAGAAATACCTACGCGGGTTTTGGGGTTTGTCGGTATTTTCGGGATTGGTTGTGTGTTGCAGATTCTCCGGATACGGCGACCCCCATGAAAAGACCTCCTGAGAGTGCGATTTCCGAAAGCGACCTGCGCCAGTTTATTGTCATCAGTTTTGTCTGGACCACCACCATTTTTCTTCCGAGCCGGCCTGAGATTTTTCATGGACCGACGCACCGATTTTGGCCTTCACTTTGCCTCAGCCACACCCGACACCTTTTCCTGTCATCCGGTAAGTAACCCTTTTAATGCATGGGGTGGCCTAATCGCGGGACTTCCACAGCTGTCAGGACTTCTATCCGGTTGGTCAGCCTTTCACTCAAACGAAAGACCTCGATGGACAAACCACATTCCACAACGCACCTCGACTGGGAGCAGGGGGAGCGCCTCCTCACCCACACATTCGACACTTGGCGCAACGAGTTCCGCGGCATCCTCGAAGATCATCGCCGCGAGATTCAGACTCGTCTGACGCTCATCGAGCACGAGATGGAGAAAAAATCGGACAAGGAAACCGTCGATCTGCTTATGCACAGCGTTCAGGAGGATCTGCACCGCCAGGCAGAGGACATCAAGACTCTCGCCACCGGGTTGACCGGCAAGATGGGGGTTGAAACAATGTGGAAGGTGATCGGACTGGTTCTCACCCTCAGCGGTGCCGTAGGCGCTATCGTCGGGTCCGTTATTCATTTCCTTGCGCGGAGATGACCGCCGCGGAGGATCTACACGATCCACGGCCATCTGTATCCTCCCCCTGCCAGGTCTTCCCACCTGCCGGCACGATTTGGCAAGGGCGCCCCGCGGGAAGAGATTGTCAAACTCCATACCTGATGGGAGCACTGCGAATGTCCCCCCCGAAAAGACTGTCCGCGCCAGGGCTTCACGGCCTCATCCGCCGACTGCTGATGGCCGCGGCCACGCCGCGGCACATCGCCGACGTAGTCGCCGCAGTGCTCGTGAACTCCAACCTCGCGGGCCACGATTCCCACGGGGTCCTCCATCTGCCGAGGTATCTGAAGTCGATTGCCGACGCACAGCTCGATGCCGCGGCCGAGCCGGCGGTCGTCAGGGAGACGGCTGCCAGTCTCGTCATCGACGGCCGCGACGGCCACGGACATTACGTCGCCCGCTGGGGCATGAGGAGGCTGCTCGAGAAGGCCGCGGAAAACGAGTTCTGCCGCGCCAGCTTCCGCCGCATCCAGCACATAGGGCGCCTGGGGGAGTACGCAGAGATGGCCGCCCGGGAGGGGTTCATCGGCATCGTCCTCTACGGCGGCAGCGGCTCGTGCACGCTTCCCTACGGGGGCGCGAAAGGAGCCCTGGGCACCAACCCGATCGCCGCGGGGATTCCCACCTCGCACGGCCCGCCCTTCGTGCTCGATTACGCAACCAGCAGGATCGCCATCAGCAAGGCCCTGCTCGCCCGCAGCCGCGGCCTGCCCCTGCCTGCCGGCTGCATCGTCGACCGCGACGGCAACCCCAGCGTCGACCCGGAAGCCTACTTCGAGGGCGGAAACCTGCTTGGCTTCGGCGGCCACAAAGGATACGCCCTGTCGCTGCTCGTGGGACTCCTGTGCGGGCTGTCGGGAGAAAACGAGGCGGGCGACGGTCGCATCGTCGGCCACGTCATGCTGGTGATGAACGTCGACGACCTGACGCCGCTGGGCCCCTACCGGGAGGCGGCGCGGGCATTTCTCGACCGCATCAAGTCGACGCCGCCGGCCCCCGGCTTCGACGAGGTGATCGTGCCCGGGGATTTCGAGCACCGCAGCCGCCTCGAGCGCCTGCGCCACGGCATCGAGATTCCGCCGCCTACCTGGGCGGAACTGGAGGAGTGCGGACGCAAACTCGGGGTCGAGCTTTCCGGCGCCGCGGCGGAACCGGACGACGAGGCCCGTTACCGCGGCTGACGGTCAGGGGAAGGAATTCTTACAGGGAGACTCGGCGATGGAATACAGGAGAATGGGGCGCACCGGCCTCAAGGTTTCCGAGATCTGCCTCGGCACCATGACCTTCGGGCACGGCACCGGCGAGGCAGAATCGAGGCGGATCGTCGACGCCGCCATCGGCGCCGGGGTCAACTTTTTCGACACCGCCAACTCCTACGGGGAGGGCGAGTCGGAGGTGCTGCTCGGCAAGGCCCTCGAGGGGCGCCGCGACGACGCCGTGGTGGCGACCAAGTTCTTCAACCCGATGGGAAGCGGCCCCAACGATTCGGGGATGTCGCGGCTGCACATCATGCAGGCCGTCGAAGCGAGCCTGCGCCGCCTGCGCATGGACCACGTCGATCTCTACTACATCCACCACGTCGACACGCAGACCCCGCTCGAAGAGATGCTGCGCGCCCTCGACGATCTCGTGCACCAGGGCAAGGTCCGCTACACCGCCTGCAGCAACTACCAGGCCTGGCGCCTGTGCGAGGCGCTGTGGATCAGCGACGCCAACGGCTGGGCCCGCTTCGAGTGCTTCCAGCCCCAGTACAGCCTCGTGGTCCGCGACATCGAGCAGGAGCTGGTCCCGCTCTGCCTGCACAAGGGGCTCGGGGTGGTGGTCTGGAGCCCGCTGGGAGGCGGGTTTCTGTCGGGGAAGTACCGCCCGGGCGAACGCACCCTGGGGGGAACGCGGTCGGAGGAGGGCTGGGCTTATCCGGAGGATTTCTTCGCCGCCAACGCCGACGAGTCGCTGCAGGGCCTGCTCGATGTCGCCGCCGCTATCGGCAGGACGCCCTCGCAGGTGGCCCTGCGCTGGGTCCTCGAGCGGCCGGCCGTCACCTCCGTCATCGCCGGGGCGCGCACCTTCGAGCAGTTCGCCGACAACGTGCAGGCCGCCGGCTGGACTCTGGAGGCCGAGGCCAAAAACAGGCTGGACGCGGTCTCCCACCTGCCGGACCGCTACCCGGAGGCCATGGAGAAGAACATGCACGAGCGCCGCGACAGCGCCGTGAAGAGACCGTAGCCGCTTCCGCCGCGGACGGCTCTCAGCCGGCCTGCTCCTGTTGGTAGTACTCCGCCAGGATCCCGGCCACCTCGGGTCGGGCGAACTCCGGCGGCAGCGCCTCCCCCGCGGCAAGCAACTCCCTGACCTTCGTGCCCGACAGCATGAGGTAGGCGTCGGACTCGTGGGGGCAGTCCCTCATCATCACGACGGCGCCGCACTCGTTGCACCAGACCGTGTGGTCCCCGCGGAAGATCTCGATCTCCAGGGCGTCTCCGGGGATCTCGTCGAAGATGGTCTGGGCGTCGAAGGCGCCGTAGTAGTCGCCGACGCCGGCGTGGTCGCGGCCGACGATCAGGTGACTGCAGCCGGCGTTCTGGCGGAAGATGGCGTGCAGCACGGCCTCGCGGGGGCCGGCGTACAGCATGTCGAAGCCGTAGCCGCTGACCATCGCCGAGTTGGCGGGGAAGTAGAGCTCCACCATCTTGCGGATCGCCGCGTCTCTAACGTCGGCCGGAATGTCCCCCGGCTTGAGCTTGCCGAGCAGCATGTGGATCAGCAGGCTGTCGGCCCCGACCGCTTCCAGGGCCATACGGCACAGCTCCTCGTGCGCCCGGTGCATGGGATTGCGCGTCTGGAAGGCGACCACCTTCTCCCAGCCCCGTTCCTCGAACCCGGCGCGGATCTGGCCGGCGGTGCGGAAGGTGTCGGGGAAGTCGGCGGCGAAGTAGGAGTAGTTGAGGACCTCGACCGGCCCGGCGACCAGGGTGTCCCCCATCGCCGTGAAGGCGGCGACCCCGGGGTGGGCGGGATCTGAGGTGCGGAAGACGTGCTCGATCATGACCGCCCGGTCTTCGGCGGACAGCTCGCTGATCTCCGCGATATCCTGCACGGCGAGGACAGGATGGCCGTCGACGTTGGGGTCGCGCAGGGCCAGTCGCCCGCCCGGCTGCAGCCCCTGCGGCAGCTCGCTCGCAGGCAGGATGTTGACGACGGGAACCGGCCACAGCAGCCCGTTTTCCGGGAACCGCATGTCCACGGCGACGGACAGGGCGACCTCGAGGTCCATGAAACCGTCGCAGGGGGTGAAGTAGCCGGAGGCCAGCATGACCGTGGAGGCCGCGGTGCCCGAGGCGGCGACCACCGAGGGAAGGTCCGCGGCCTCCGCTTCCAGGCCGGCGCGGTCGGCGTCGCCTACAATGCGCGGATTGAGCGTCTCCGCTCCGTGAGGTTTGACCATTGCTGCTCCTGTAGGGTGTGGGCAGGCGGCTGGACAGGTGAGTCACCGGCTGGAATCGCGGTCTCTACGTCCTCGCCGCCGCGATCCGATTATTCCGTGATGATCTCAGTGAATTTCAACCCCGGCTTCGCGGGCGATCCGTTGCACGTTCGCCGCGGCACGCGGGTACTTCTCGGCCGGCAGGTGCTCGAGCAGCATGTAGCCGTCCGGGTACAGCCCGTGCCAGCGCCTGAGCGCCGTCGCCAGGTCGAGCTCGCCGTCGCCGGGCACCTCTTCGTTGAGATGCAGCACGAGGCCGGAGTCGGCGCGGATATCCTTGAAGTGGCCGACCGGGGCGATCTCCCCCATGACGTCGAAGATGTGCTCGAGCCGCGGGGTGCTGTCGAAGACCTGCGTCAGGGTCTGGAAGTGGTTGACGAAGTCCATGACGACCCGGATGCGGTCCGAGCCCACGGCCTCGACCACCTCCGCGTTGGTCTCGGGAGAGTTCATGATGGTAAGGAGATGCGTCTCGATGACCATGGTCATCCCTTCGGCTTCCGCCTTGCGAGCGACGCGGCCAAGGGTGTCGACGAGGCGCTCCCGGCACTCGGGCTCGTGGTTGGCGCGAGCCGGGCTGTAGGAGCCGGCCGGGTTCAGGCTGCCGGTGCGAATCAGGGTGGCGTGGGCGTTCAGCATCACCCCGACCTCGATACCGCGCTCGATCTTGGCCAGCACCCGCCGCCTGACCTCGGCGTCGGGATCGAACAGGCACTCCCCGAAGCCGATGCCGAACTGCGGCAGCTCAAGGCCGGCCGTGGCGATCCCGCTGCGAACCTGACGGCACTCCGCCGGGGTCACTTCCGCCAGGCGCTCGCCGTCGCCGTGAAACGCCACCGCGGTCAGGTCGAGGGCGCGGATCGCCTCGAGATGCGAGCCTTCGATCTCGCGAAAGTCCCCCGGCACCATGCCGCAGACACCCAGTCTCATCGTTCGTTCTCCTTGGATGAAAAAAGATAGGGGCCGCCTCGACGGCCTGAAAACGATGGGCGGTCCGGGTAACCGATCCGAACCGCGTCGAGGGTTTCGCTACGGAGGACGAGGCGCCTGCCCACCCCGGCATCGCACCCGGGGTGGGGGTGGCCCCGCGGTCTGGAGGTGGCCGCGCTCCCGCCGATGGCGGTTACGTCGGCTCGGACTGCGCTGCCGGGGAATGGACCCTCAACTGCAACTGGCCGAACCCCGAGGGACTGAACAGTTCCTGCCGAACCCCTCTCATATCCATCTCGAACTCGATATCGGCGACAGGAGGGCGGCTGCGGTGCCAGTGTATGCCGCGGCTGCGGGCAGGGCCGAGCCGGTTGAGGATGACGCGTTCGACGATGTCGTCGATAGGGTGCACTGTGTAGACGTTGATCGCATGCAGCAAGTCCCAGCGGGCGCCCAGTCCGTGGAGCCGTTCCTCCATCACCTTCATGACCAGGGCGGCTTTCTCCGCGATCGCTTCCGGGCCGGTATCACCGGAGCGGACAATCCCCTGCTCGTCGAGAATGCCGTCGCGGAGCTCCCCGGCCCCGGCGATCACCAGGGTCGGGGGCACCGGCTCGTCGGTGGGTATGATGTACGAGTACCCGTACAGGATCGGCGACTCCGGGGGAGAGTACAAAGGCGCGACGTTGGTGCGCGCTACCGGGTTCAGGTCGCCGACGTACAGCCCCCACTGTTTCAGCACGTGACAGTAGCCCTCGTTGAACGAGATGAACCCCTGCATGGTGAAGGGAGCGGGGGAGCGCAGCTCGACGCCGCACAGGGCCGAGCGCTCGACGCCTGCGGCCCGCAGCCGCGCCTCGATGAGGTCGAACCCGTTACTCCACTCGACGTCCTGGTCGCGCAGGGTCACATGGACGATCTCGAACCCGGGATCGGCGATCACCCCGGCCGAGTACGGCGCGATCCCCTTGAGGAAATGGTAGCGCCCCTGGAGGTTGGGAATCAGCATTGCATGCGATTATCGATGGTAGTCCGGCAGGTTTCGGGTCCGCCCCAAACTGCGCGCGTCCCCCGGTTCCGTCAACGCCGGCAGGTCGCTCCCGTCAGGCTTTCTCTTTCTTGCTGGCCCCCGTAGCCCACCTATATTCGTCGGCCTTCAGCCTGGAACGAGTGAGTCGAAAAAAACGCAACCTAACGCAACCTGATGATCGGCGCCGGGCAGGCCCCCGTCGACGGTCATCGACGACAACAGCTAAAGCAACGCCGCGATGTTCGCCGCCATCGAGGCCTCGGCCAAGGGGAAGTCCGTCGACTTCGAGGCTCCGTCGACGCCGAGGCGATGGCCGCGCGCCTGACGCGGGGGTAACGCGGGAGATTCGAGGATGGCCTACCAAGTTCTTTTCCAGGCGGACTCCGAGCCCTACGAGGGGATCATTCCCCTGTTCGGCGACCGTTGCGAAATAAAGATGTGGACGCGGCCGGAGCCGGAGCCGGACACCGATCTCGACGCGATCGCGGCGATCTACGTGTACAGCCACATGTGGGTCGACCGCGTCCTCATGGCCCGCATGCCGAAGCTGCGGGTGATAAGCAACTTCGGCGTCGGGTGCGATCACATAGACCTCGAAGGGGCCAGGCAGCTCGGCCTGCCGGTCGGCAATACCCCCGGCGTGCTCGACACCACAACCGCGGACCAGGGGATCACCCTGATGATGGCCGCTGCCCGCAACCTCATCGGCGGCGAGCATTACGCCCGGAGCCCGGACTTCACCATCTACGACCCGGCCATCCTGCTGGGGCAGATGGTGACCGGGGCGACCCTGGGGATCGTCGGGCTCGGCCGCATCGGCTACCAGGTCGCCAAGCGCGCCGTCGCCTTCGACATGCCCGTCCTCTACCACAACCGCACCCGCAACGAAAAGGCGGAGCGGGACTTCGGGGCTCACCGGGTCTCCCTCGACGAGCTGCTGTCGGCCTCGGATTTCACCATGCTGTGCATGCCCCTCAACGACGAGACCCGCGGCATGATCGGGGCGCGCGAGCTGGCGCTGATGAAGCCGACCGCCGTCCTGATCAACATCGCCCGCGGCGGCGTGCTCGACCACGACGCCCTGCTGGAAACCCTGACGGATCGGCGCATTTTCGCCGCCGCCCTCGACGTCACCGAGCCCGAGCCGCTCCCACGCGACCACCCGCTGCTGGCGCTCGGCAACCTGGTGGTCGCCCCCCATCTCGGCAGCGCCACGAGGCAGACCCGCGATGCGATGTCGCGCATGTCGGTGGACAACCTGTTCGCCGGGCTCGAAGGCCGCGAGGTCCCGTACCGCATCGCCTGAGGCGGCCGGCCGCTTCCCATCGACAATCAGACGAAGCAATCGATGGATCCCTCCCCCGGCTGGCCTCAACCTGGTGGGCTTGCTTTTCCGGTAACCGTGCACGCGCCAAACAGGATCAGGCTCACCACCCTTTGTTTGATTGCATGTCTCGTTGCGGGCTTCTCCCTTCGCTTCGGGGGGTTGACCAGGGGAGACAGCACCTTCGTGGTGTCGGGAAAAAGCCAATCGGAAGGAAGCAGGGCGTTCTACCATTTCCATCCGGACGAGACCACCCTCATCAAGGCGGCCCTGGGTCCCATCGACCCCTTGGCTCCCGGGCTCACCAGCTACGGCACGCTCCCGGTCTACCTTTTGCGGGGGGTCCTGGAATTCAAACGGATCGTCCTGGGCATCGACTTCAAGAACCAGGAATCTCCGGATGATGTCCGGTATGTATATATCACCGCACGCCTTCTGGCTGTACTGATCTCCTGTCTGACCCTGTACCTGGTCTGGTTGCTCGGGGCCCGGTGGTTCGGGGAGCTGACTGGACTGCTCGCTGTCTTCATTGTCGCCATAGCCCCCCTGGCGGTTCAGCTCGCCCATTTCTATACCGTCGACGGGTTGTTCACCCTGCTGGTTCTGGCGGCTGTTTACTCCTTGTTGAATGCACTGGAGAAGGACAACCTGCGATGGTTCATACTGGCGGGGGCACTGGCAGGACTCAGCGGCGCCGTGCGCATGATCGGCCTGGCGGTGGGACTCCTGCTGCTCGCAGGCCTTGTCGTCCGCGACCGCCAACTCAAAGCAGTCCTGAGCCTTCCACTCTGGATATCGGGCATGGCCGCGGTCCTCTGCCTGCTCGCTCTTCAGCCTTTTCTTCTGACCAACTGGGAACTGTTTTTCCAGGTCGGCTCGCCCAGCGATCTGGGGTATTCGATGAAAGTGGCTCGCGGGGAACTCCTCAAACCCTGGAGTCTATGGGACGTGCACACCGTCCCCTACCTGTATCACTGGAGCCATCTTTTGCCGCTGGGCGTCGGCTGGCCCCTTACAATTCTCTTTGCCCTTGGGATATTCTACGGCCTCTGGAAGCTGGACCTCAACAAAAGTCTGATTCTGCTTTGGATCGGTTTTTATTTTGCCGTGATTGGGGGACTCCACACCAAGCCTATTCGGTATCTTCTGCCGCTGCTTCCGTTCATGGCCCTTCTGGCAGGAGATCTCTGCCTCAGGATAGTCCGGTCCCACCGCTTTCCCCGAGTTCGCAAGCTCGCCGTCGGAGTGTGCGCAGGGGTGCTTGTGTACAGCGCTGTGTACGGCGTTGCATTTGCCGGCCTCTACACCCGGGAGGACAGCCGCATACAGGCCGCTCGTTGGATTGACGGGAATATCCCCGCCAGAAGCCGGATTGGCGTCGAGCGGGGTGGGTTCTCGATGCAGCGAATGATCGCTTCCGGAAAACATCACGTTCGTGTAATTCAGGCAGTCACTCTTTTTAACATTCGGGGTTACGCCACATGCAATGCGGAACTCGATTGGCTCCAGGAAAAGGTGAACGATCTGGATTATCTCGTTATAACCGACGTCAATCGCTACCAGCAGTTCACGGCCGCCCCCGACCTTGTTCCGGGCGGTTCGGCTTTCTACTGGGCGTTGGTAGAGGGTGAGCTTGGCTTTGATCTGGTCCAGCGTTTCAGAAACTATCCCTCCCTCGGCGCCATGAAGTTCAAGGATGACGGAAGCGAACCGTCGTTTACCGGCTATGATCACCCAACCGTCATGATCTTCCAAAAGAAAGACAAGGGTGCCTTCGAACAGGGCCTGGAGCGCCTGAGGAAACGGGTCCGTGTAAACCCCTATTGCCCCGACCCTCTGCTGGAGGCCGCAAGCTCCGCCCTTCAGACCGGAAACCTCAACGAGTGTCTGCAGGCCACGGCGCGAGCGACAAGCCAACTTCCCCAGTCGAAAATCGCGCCTCTCATGGAGGCCGAGATATATCGCCGAATGGGTCGGTCGAACCAGGGGGTAGTCACTGTACCCCATACTGGCCAGAGTCCCCCTTTGGTTCTCTGGGCGGGAAGTATGAGTTTCTTTGAATTGGGCCTTCCCGGCCTTGCAGTTACCATTCTCAAATCAGGGGTTCGGCAAATTTCCTCCTCCTACCCCGGTGAAGCGGGGCTGATGTCCCGCTACTACTATTTGCTCGCGGACAGGCTGTATGATCGCGGCCAAAAGAAAGAAGCCGCGGAAGTGTTGTTGCTGTCCATCGAGATTCAACCCCTGCCCCCGGCCTTTAATCGCCTGGGAAAGATCGCCGTCGAGGGGAAGGAGTACGAACAGGCGGTGAAGTATTTCCAACAATCGTTGCAGCTTGACGCCGATCAAACCCGCGTGCACACGAACCTGGGACAGATCACTGCCAAGTTTCTGCAACAGCCCACAAAGGCGTTGCACCATTTCCGGACCGCGTTTCAATTGGATCCCAAGCTGAAAGCAGAATATGCAGATTGGATTTCTGCACTAGAAAAGCAACCTGGCAGTGCCGTTACTGAATGACCGATGCATTTCCGTTCGCTTAACAATCCAATCCATGATTCCTCCACCCATCTACCTGGTATGACCCCTTGTTATTCATGGAATTTTAGTGGAGAGGGCTGTACTGGGTGCCTCCCATGCTTAGATTTCAGAGGGAAACACAAGGCAGTATCGCCCTTTGAACCCATCACACAGTAGGACACCCAATGGGTGAATTACCGTCACACACCGAGTCCGAGCAAGCCGGGCCGATTCAGCCGTCTTTCAACCGCTCCATCCACATCGAAGCCCGCCCCACCCACCTTGGCAGCGACACCGGTGCGCTGATGTTGCGTCAACTGCTCGAACACAGCCGGGTTCTGGATTGGCTCGACGCCCACTTCGAGGATCTCCGTACCCAAGACCAGATCACGCACCCGCTGCCGGAGCTGCTGCGCACACAGATCGTGCTGCTGGCACAGGGCTGGACCCACGCCGCCGACGCCGACGCGTTGCGCCAAGATCCGATCCTGCGTCTGGCGGTCAGCGATCGCAAAGGGCAGGCGCCGTTGCGCAGCGGCGACGAAGACCGGCCGCAGGGACTGGCCAGTCAGCCGACGCTGTCGCGCCTGCTCGAGCAAGCCTCGACTGCCTATAACCGCGAGGTGTTGGAGGAAGCCGTCCTGCGCAGCGCCCGGTCTCGTTGCCGGCTGCTGGAAGGACGGATGAAATACGAGGAGTTGGCCGTCGACATGGATGCCCTGCCGATGCCGGCGCACGGGCACCAGGCGGGGGTCGAATACAACGGCTACTTCCACGCCTCGGGGTACCATCCCCTGCTCCTCGGCTCGGCGCAGACGGGCGATTTCTTCGGTGCCGTGCTGCGGCCGGGCAACGTGCACGCCCATGAGGGCGCCTCAGAGGCTCTCGGCAAGCGCTTGGACTGGATTCAGTCGCATCTGGCCCGGCGCCTCATCCTGCGCTTCGACGCGGCCTCGGTGAGCGGGTCTTTCCTGAGTGAGCTGGAAGCGCGGGCCGACACCTCGTACGTGGCGCGCATCAAGAAGAATGCGCGCCTGGAGGAGCTGGCTCGTGCCTGGGTGGAAGGCTATCAGCAGGAGCTGGCGCAGCACCCGGAAGAGCTGCGGGAAGAGGGTTTTCGCTGTCGCGAGCTGCGCTATCAAGCCAGGTCCTGGGCGCAGCCCCGGCGGGTGGTGTTGGTCCTGGTCCCTTCCGAGACGGAAGAGCTGCCCATCGCCCGCCACTTCTTCCTGATCACCGACCAGAGTCCCCAGACGATGAGCGGCCGCGACCTGGTCGCCTTTTATCGTCAGCGCGGCCTTTTCGAGCGCATGCTCGGCGAGTTGAGCTCCACCCTCCAGCCTCAGCTCTCCTCTACCACCCGTCGCAAGCAACACTACCGGGGTCGAGAGCCGCGTCAGCGCACCCCGTCCCGGGATGCCTTCGCTGCCAACCAGGCGCTTCTGACCTTGAACCTGCTGGCCTACAACCTGCTTCACCTGGGCCGCCAGGCCGCCGAACGCGCCGAGGCCCGACGCGGGCGGCCCCGCACATACGGACGCTCGACGACGGCCCTGAGCCTGGACAGTTTTCGACGGCGCTACCTGCGCCTGCCGTCCCGCGTCACCTTGCATGGGCGCAGGGTGGGCGTCATCCTGACCCAAGGGACGGCGGCTGCCTGGGATCGTCTGTGGAGATTTCTGGCCACGCTCAAACCGGTGGACGCGGCGATGGCGTAAGCGCAGGCCGGGTCGGTCGGGATGATGGGCTCGCAAAGGCAAGCGTCTTCGAGAAGGCGTGTACAATTTCAACAAGGTCGGTAGAGATAAGGAGACGGCTCTACCCAAAAAGCCGACTATAGAAGGGACGCAAGCCTCTGAGGCTAAGCAAAGGGGTCTCGGAAGCGCCTATGTCCGCTTATGCGCGGGTTGAATGAATAACAAAGGCTTAAGTAATTGTCATAGCGCAATTCAGGTGGCGTATGTGTATATTTTACAGTAAGTTGCTTTCTTTTGCCGCATCCCCTGCGGCGCGCTCCCCTGATTTCAGAAAGAAGGGGAGCGATGAGTGCGATTCTCTCTCTGGAAGTTTTTCAGGAGCGGCAGAGTCAGGACCGCTTTCGAAGCCGGGCGCATGAAGCCTTGGACCAATGGCTGGATCGGGTGGAGGCGCAAATGAGCGCGCGCGGATCTTGTGCGCCGACGTTGATGGAGATCACCGCGGCGATGTCTCAAGAGCGCTCCGGGCTCCCCGCGGCCTTGGTGGAAGCCTTCGTCGAACGCCGCCACGGCCATTTCCTGGCCCAGGAAGAGGCGGCCTGCCCCAAGTGCAAAGGCCTGCTGCGAGCGCGCCCGTCTCGCTCGCGCACGCAGGAGACGCTGCTCGGGCCGGTGACCTTGGAGCGTCCCTATTTCTACTGCGTTGGCTGTCACCACGGGTTCTATCCGCTGGACGAAGCTCTCGGTCTGTCGGCGCAGCGCAAGCAGTGGGACGTGCAGCAGGCCGGGGTCAAGCTGGGGCTGGAGATGCCCCACCGGCGCGCCGCCGAACTGTTGGACGAGCTCACCGACGCGTCGATGAGCGATTGTGTGATTCACGAGGTGCTGCAACAGACCGGGTCGTTGGACGTGCTGCAGGTGTGTCCGGACGCGGCCGACATCCAGGATCGCATTGCGCACGCCGCCGCCGGTCGCAAGTGGCGGCCCATCGTGGTGTTGGCCATCGACTAAGGCCGACGTGCCCCGTCGTCCCCAGACCGCCAAAGGCACCCGTCCCGGACGCAAGAAGAGCCGGTCTCGGCGAAGGCGTTGGCAGGGGGAATACCACGAAGCCAAGGGCTTTCGCTTCTACCTGATAGACGATGAGCGCATCGAGCAGCTGATCTCCTGGCACCAGATGGGCAACGAACAGGCCTTCGGCGCGGCCTTGCGCCAGGTCAAGGAGGCGGGGCTGATCCCGGAGGATCAGGTGCGCTTGTGTGCCATCGGAGATGGCGCTCCGTGGATCTGGAAGGGGGTGGAAGAGCTGTTCCCCGGCGCCCGTCAGATCCTCGACTACTCCCATTGCAGCCGCTACCTGCACGCGGTGGCCGAGGCCCAATACGGCGCCGATGCGGCGCGTGCTGCCCATTGGCTGGAAGCGACCTTGGCTTTGCCTGTTCTGCGGCGAGGGCACCGGCGTGGTCTGGGGGCTGCAGCGCATGCAGCCGCTCTCGGAAGAGGCCGGAGAGGCCATCGGCACGGCCTTGACCTACCTGCAAAAGCGACTGCACCAAGTCGATTTCGGCAGCCATCGCAAGGGGGGATACCCGATCGGGTCGGGGGCGATCGAATCGGCGCATCGCTTCATCGGCCATGTTCGTCTGAAACGGTCGGGCGCTTGGTGGTATAAGGAAAACAGCAACGCCATTCTGGCCCTGCGCTGCGCCTTGTACAATGGAACGCTTGACCGGGTCTTTCAGCAGTACCGAGAAAACCTGAAAACAACCACCGAAACCGTAACAATCAGCTAAGACACCCGTCGGCAAAGGCATCCAGAGATTTAAATCCACTGGCTCGATTCTTGACCATGCGGATGATTCGATTGAGCCCTTCGGCGGCGGCGTTGGTCAGGTGCGTGTCGACGAAGGCCGTGATGCCGGCCGCATGCTTGCGCACCGTGTTGACGAACCTGCGCAGGGGCTCCAGGCGGCTGCGCAGGGCCGCCGTCGTCCACTTCTTGAGGAAGCGTTCGGCGGCCCAGCGCGCCTTGTAGCGCCAGAAGTGCTCGAACTCGTCCTTCAGGCGCCAGGCGCGGTAGATGCGGCGGTTGGCCTTCTCCAGGGTTTGGAGCGTGCGCCGGTCCTTTGGCGAGCGCCGGGCGGAGTGATGCAGCAGCACCCAGCGCAGGCCCTTGAGCAGCTTGCGGTCCTCGCCGCAGGCTTGCCGCCACTGTTCCTTGCGCACCTCGTCGACGGCTTCGTTGAGGGCCTTGACGACGTGGAATCGGTCCAGGACGAGCTGGGCGTTGGGGCAGTGCTGGCGGATGGCGCCGATGAAGGTCTCGCTCATATCGCAGCAGGCCCAGCGGATACGGGCCTTCCGGAAGGCGCTGAGATGGTCCCGGAAGAACGTATCGATCGTTTCGCGGGCCTTGCCCTTGCCGATCCAGACGACACAGGAGCGCTCCAGGTCGTAGACCAGGGTGGCGTATTTATGGCCCTTGGCGTAGGAGATCTCGTCGATGCCGAGGGTCGTCAGCGCGCGGATGCGATGGCCTGTACGCCGGCGCTCGATGAGCCGGTGCACCTGGTCGGACAGGGTCGAAGGAGCCAGGCCCAGCAAGCGCGCGGCGGTGACCTGCGGCATCCACTGGCAGTAGGTCAGCAGCAGGTATTCGAAGCGGTAGCTGACCCGGGCCGAGGGCGCTGCCCAGGGCACCTCCTCGACGTGCCGGCCGTGGGTCGGACAGCGGATCTCTCGAGGGCGGTGGTACAACCAGACGGTACGGCCGCAAATGCGGACGTCGCGCCAGCGGCGGGGCTCCATGATCCGTACGATCTTGCCGCGGCGCCCACACTGGGGACAGCGGCACCCATTGTTGTGGGGCTTCACCGCGACCACGACGGCCGCTTCCTCCCCGTGTCCTTCGAACCACACGCCCACAGCGCCAAACCCCTTGAACTTGAACAGCTTGGAGACGAACTTCATAGCGGTCATAGGTCGCCTTCCCTTCCCTTTCCTGGGGAGTGCTTGATGGGGATACACCAAGCATAGGGAACGACCTATGGCCTTGTCATGTACTCAGATGAACAGCAAGGGCTCAGGTACTTTCCGTACTTACGTTTCGGCGTTGAAAAACCCGGATAGACCCCGAAAACGAGGTGTCCAACTCTCCTCCAATACCTCGTCAGAATCATAGTCCTCCTCCAAATAGACTTCATCAACCAGATCTGGACATGTGAGAATCGTCAATACACGCCCATAGCCTCCGAGTCCGATTATTTCTTCCCATGCGGTGATTGACCTGTGGCCCTCAAACCAAGTCACTATATCAACTTCACCCTCGGCACGGGCTTCGCGCCGTTCTTCTTCCGATTTGTCCAGAATTGACTCCGTAAGGGTATCTGGCGGGACAGGCATCCCCTTCCGTAACAAACTCATTCCCTTCAGAGACTTCATGGGGTCTATCCAGGTTTTTCAACGCCGAAACGTAAGTACGGAAAGTACCTGAGCCCTTGCTGTTCATCTGAGTACATGACAAGGCCATAGGTCGTTCCCTATGCTTGGTGTATCCCCATCAAGCACTCCCCAGGAAAGGGAAGGGAAGGCGACCTATGACCGCTATGAAGTTCGTCTCCAAGCTGTTCAAGTTCAAGGGGTTTGGCGCTGTCGACGTGTGGTTCGAAGGACGCGGGGAGGAAGCGGCCGTCGTGGTCTCGGTGCAACCCCACAACAATGGGTGCCGCTGTCCCCAGTGTGGGCGCCGCGGCAAGATCGTACGGGTCATGGAGCCCCGCCGCTGGCGCGACGTCCGCGTTTGCGGCCGTACCGTCTGGTTGCACCACCGCCCTCGAGAGATCCGCTGTCCGACCCACGGCCGGCACGTCGAGGAGGTGCCCTGGGCGGCGCCCTCGGCCCGGGTCAGCTACCGCTTCGAATACCTGCTGCTGACCTACTGCCAGTGGATGCCGCAGGTCACCGCCGCGCGCTTGCTGGGCCTGGCTCCTTCGACCCTGTCCGACCAGGTGCACCGGCTCATCGAGCGCCGGCGTACAGGCCATCGCATCCGCGCGCTGACGACCCTCGGCATCGACGAGATCTCCTACGCCAAGGGCCATAAATACGCCACCCTGGTCTACGACCTGGAGCGCTCCTGTGTCGTCTGGATCGGCAAGGGCAAGGCCCGCGAAACGATCGATACGTTCTTCCGGGACCATCTCAGCGCCTTCCGGAAGGCCCGCATCCGCTGGGCCTGCTGCGATATGAGCGAGACCTTCATCGGCGCCATCCGGCAGCACTGCCCCAACGCCCGGCTCGTCCTGGACCTCCTCCCGCCCGCGGGCAGGCCCCTGACCTCCTGAAGTTCCTTCCCAGGCGAAGAAGCACAGTCGGCCGCATTTGCCGACTATTCCCTCCCGTTTTTCCCAGATCAACTAAAAAATTAGTTGACAAGCCGGGGATCGCCAGATACATTGAAACTAAGTTCTTAGTTGAAAGGACACGTCAGGTGGCGAACGGAAAGAAACCCGACAGGAAGCTGACCCCGCTGGAAACAATGATCATGAACGTTCTGTGGGACGAGTCCCCCGCGGCGGTCAAGCAGGTGCAGGAGCGGCTGAATACCGTCAAGCCGATGGCCTACAACACGGTCCTGACCATCATGCGCATTCTGCGCGACAAGGGCTTTCTGGTCTCGGAGCGGGAAGGCCGGTCCGACCTCTACCGCCCGGTGGTCACGCGCGAGGATATGGGGCGGCGCTCCCTGGGGGAGGTGATCGACTCGTTCTTTGCCGGCTCGGCCGAGGCCCTGGTCAGTCAACTGCTGGACGGCCAGTCGCTCACTGACGAGGAGTTGGCGGCGATCCGGGAGGAGCTGGACCGAGCCCTCGAACGCAGGAAAGGAGGCCGACAGTGAATGCGGTTTTGAACGGACTGGGTAGTGACCTGTTCGGGTGGTTTGGGCAGCTGAGCATCGAGCTGGCGGTGCTGGCCCTGGTAGTCCTGGCAGCCGGGCGCCTGCTGCCGATCAAATCGCCGGCCTTGCGCCACTTGTTGTGGGTCGTCGTGCTGCTCAAGCCGCTCGTCGCTGTGGCGGTCAGCTCGCCCTTTACGCTATTCACGCTATTCACCCCGTTGGTGCCGCTCGCTGAGTCCGGTCGGGAAGCCCTCGCATTCCTGCCTGTCGAGCCCCCTGTGCATGCAGCTGCTTTTCCGATAGTCGCCACAAGCAGCGTGGGACTTACGGCAGCCGGCTGGGGAGCGATTCTGTGGATGGCAGGGGCGGCGCTGCTCATCGGGCGCATTATGATCGGCCAGGGAATCCTCTGGCGCTTGCGGCGGCAGGCACAGGTGCAGCGCGGCGGTCCGCTCTTCGACGCCCTGCGCCAGGCGCGTCAGGAGTTCGACTGCTATCCCAGGGTGGAGGTGGCGACCTCACCTTCTATCGGCTCGCCGATGGCCCTGGGCATCCTGAGACCGATCATCGTCTTCCCGGCCGATCTCGTGGACAAGCTTCGCGCCGACGAACTCTCCCTGATCCTCATGCACGAGCTGGCGCACGTGCGCCGCTGCGACAACCTCGTGCTGCTGCTGCACCGGCTGGTCGCCGCGGTATTGTTCTTCCATCCTGCGGTGTGGCTGTGCGGCCGCATGCTGCGGCGGGAGGCCGAACAGGCATGCGACGATCTCGTGGTATGCGCCACCGGTCGCGGAAAAGCTTATGCGCGTGGCCTTGCCCACGTCGCCGAACGTGCGTCCCACTTCAATCCTTTGGTAAGGAGAATCCCCACGATGAACGCTTTTGCAGCAGCGGAATCTGACCTGGCGCTGAGAATCCGCAGGTCACTCGGCGGCGGTGCCCGCCGGATGGGCACGCGAGCCCGCGTGTTGGCGGCGGTACTGCTTGGTCCCCTGATGGTCGTGACTCTGCCCTCCTATGGCAGTGAGGACACCAGCCTGGGGGACAATCGGGCGATGGCCGAAGCCGCAACGGAATCGGATCAGGACGGAGCCTGGCGAGAAGCGCTGGCTACGGATCCGGACGAATGGTCCGTGGAGCTGAAGGCCCGGCTTCTCACCCTCGAACCGGACAACACCATCGAAGAGCTGAAAGCCCGGCTTCTCGCCCTCGAACCGGACAACACCATCGAAGAGCTGAAGGCCCGGCTGCCTCAGCGCAGGCTGCGGGGGGAGGCGATGGCGATGGCGACCTATCATCTGGCTCAAGGCCCCCCACTCGCGCTCAAATCGGACACCACCATCGAGGAGATTGCGGAGGCGGTCCGAAAGCGCCAGGAGGGCGGAATCCCGGCGTCGGCCGAAGCATTAATCCGGGCGGCGGTCGTGGTGGTACGGGCGATGGCCACCCCACCGGATGAGTGGACGGAGGATCTGAACGCCGACATCGAGCGCGCCGGATGGGACCTGGATGAATTTTCCGAGGAAATTCGCAGTCGCAGGGTCTGGCAAGAGGCGATGGCGACCGATCCGGACGAATGGTCCGAGGAGCTGAAGGCGCGGATTCTCGCGCTCACGGCCCCCGAAAAGGCGAACCTATTTATTGTCTTGGATCAGGACGGCAACATGAAGTTGAACGGCGACGAATCCGTGACGTTTGCGACCCTCAAAGAGGAATTGCAGGCGAAGAGACTGCTGCATAACAACCCCGAAACTGAGACGATTGTCATTGTCATCCAGGGAGACGAGGACGCCGCGCGTGCACAGATCGTCCAGATCATGGAGATCGCCCGCCAAGTAGGGCTTGTCGACCAGGTCATCGCCACGGAACCGCAACGCGCAACTGAATGAGGGTTTCAAGCCCTATTCTCCGACTAGAGCCAATGCCTTGTCCACGACATGGTCGGACAGGTACATACCCGACTGCCGGAGTTGGTCAACTACGGGCCGTGCTGATGGGATCATCCCGCGTCTCTTTGCAACCAAAACAAGACCGAGTGTACCTCGGAAAGGGATGCCCAATGCGGTTGCGCAGCGTCGGGCTGAGTCGTCAATTACGACTTCCGTGCCTGTATGGATATAACCCCAAGTCAGCACAGAGGATTCGCCTGGACCTAAATCCCACGCTTGGATTCGTGCATGAATGGGTGTGTAGGAACGACGGCCAGCCAGGATGTTTTTTCGATGGCCTGGACTGTTGGATCATCAGGCCCGCGCTGTTGGATTTCTTCGGCAACCGCGGCAGGGACAACGACTTCATCACCTGCGATTTTCAGCAGACTGAGCAGGTCGCCACGCGCCAGGAAAATGAGCGGCGAAGCATTGACGGCCGGCTTTTCAGCCACGCGCTAGTTCCCGTTCCAATGCGTCGGTATCCACTCCGAAGACATCCACTTGCTCGCGTGCCAGGGCCTTGAGAAAGTCGGTGCGATCCAGACCGGCTATCTGGGCGGCTTTTTCTTGAGAGATAACGCCTCGTTCGTACCAGTGGATAGCCCCTGCCAGACGCAATTCAGAGACGAATTCCTCTGGGGAGCGGCGCAGAGCAGAGAAAGCTTCATCCGGCAATTCCAAGGTGACCTTTGTCATGATTATGATTCACCTCCTTCTTTATAAAGATAGTTCCCCGAACTCCTGCCATCCCAAGACGATGCCGTGCGCCCGGTCCTGGCGCCCTTCCCCTCCGTAGACCAGGTAGTACTCCTGCTCCACCGGCAGGGCGGCGGCCAGCTTCCTGTAGTAGCGCAAGCCCTTGAACTGGTCCGTCCCTACGGTCGCGCCCGCCTTGATTTCGACCACCTGCCGCCGGCCTTTCCGCTCGTATAACAGGTCCACCTCGTTGCCGATGTTGTCGCGCCAGAAGTAGAGGTCCGGGCGCCGTCCAGCGTGGACGTGCTGTTTGATTGTCTCGGCGATGACCCAGTTCTCGAAGATCGCCCCCCGCAGGTAGTGGGTGTCGAGGTGGCCGGCCGATTCCAGCCCCAGAAGCGAGCAGAGCAGGCCCGTGTCGTAGAAGTAGAGCTTGGGGGACTTGATGAGCCGCTTGGCGAAGTTCTCGTGATGCGGATAGAGCAGGAAGGCGATGTAGCTGGCTTCCAGTACCGAGATCCAGGCGCTCACCGTCTTGTAGTTGATACCCAGGTCATTGCCCATGCCGCTCAGATCGAGCAGCTGCCCTACGCGCCCGGCGCAGACTCGCAGAAATCGCTGGAAGCCGCTCAGGTCCCCGACGTTGCGCAGGCTCCTCACGTCCCGTTCGACGTAGGTCTGGATGTAGGCCGGGTAGTAGTCGGGTGGGTCCACGCCGCGGTCGTAGAGGACGGGGTAGCCCCCTTTGAACAGCGTCTCCTCCAGGCTCGAAGCGGAGGTGGCGGCGGCGAGCTCCTGCCGGGAAAAGGGCAGCAGCGTCAGCGGGGCGACGCGGCCGGCAAGCGACTGGCTGACCTGCTCGAGCAGCAGGAAGTTCTGCGAGCCTGTCAGGACGAACTGGCCCATGGCTCCGCGCTCGTCCACCAGGGCCTGCAGATAGGAGAAAAGCGCCGGAACCTTCTGCGCTTCGTCGATGACGACCCCCCGGTCGCCGTGCCGTTCCAGGAAGCGGCGCGGGTCTTCCTCGGCGGCAGCACGGTCGTCGAGCCGTTCGAGATTGACGTAGGCGTAGTCAGGGAAGACGCCCCGCACGAGGGTGGTCTTGCCCGACTGGCGGGGGCCGGAGACCGAGAGGATGGGATAGACCTGGGCCAGCTTTTCAAGCTGGGGGCCGAGCTGACGTTGGATGCGCATTCTTTACAAATTAGGATTCGAAATCCTGTTTTGCAAAGAATTGCTGATGGGGAGAACGGAGGTGAAGCCCGGACAGCCGATGCCGTGCCTGCCAGGTTCGAGTTGCCAGCGGAAGCCCGGGCACCGGCTGCCAAGCCCGGATCAAACGCCAGCGGTTGCCTCACCGAACCGGCCGAACTGACGCACTGCTTTCCCTGACCTACTCCGATTCCTCCAGCGCCCCGGCTTGCGGACCCGCCACAGCCTCCCCCTCGGCCTTGATGGCCTCGAGGCGGGCCGACAGCCGGCGCACGATCTCGGGGTGGCGGCCGTACAGGTTCCGCCGCTCGGAGATGTCCTCCCCGAGATTGAACAGCTCCCCGGGGAAATCGTGGTCCTCGTACCCCCGCTCCTTCTTGAACCAGTCCGGCTCGCCGTTGTCGTCGCCGGAGGGGGCGTCGATGAAGACCCAGTCGTCTTCGCGCAGGGCGAAGCCCCCCGAACAGCTGTGGTGCACGGCGGAGCGGCGCACCGGAGCGTCGGTCCGGCCCTGCAGCAGCGGCAGCATGCTGATGCTGTCCTCCGCCTCGCCGGGGGGCAGCCGGACCCCGGTCAGCTCGGTGCAGGTGGCGGTGAAATCCCCGAGCAGGGTGAGCTGGCCGCAGACGGAGCCGGCCGGGGTGACCCCGGGCCAGCGGGCGACGAAGGGCACCCGGTGCCCGCCTTCCCAGGTGTCGCGCTTGGCGCCGCGCAGGTGGGCCATGCTGTAGTGGCCGAAAAGGCGCGCGTGCTCGTAGCAGCCGCCGGCCGCGGCCGGGATGCACTCGGGGCCGTTGTCGCTGGTGAAGATGAGCAGCGTGTCGTCGGCCAGCCCCTGCTCGTCGAGGGCGGCCATGACTTCCCCGACCACCCAGTCGACTTCGCAGACGAAATCGCCGTACAGGCCGGTCCCGCTGCGGCCGATGAAGGGCTCGTTGGGGACGATCGGCGTGTGCGGGGAGGTCAGCGGCAGGTAGAGGAAGAAGGGGTCGGAGCCGGCCGCGGCGATGTAGTCGCGGGCGCGGCGGACGAACTCCGGGACCATCTCTTCCAGCTTCCAGCCCGGCTTCATGGCACCGGGCAGGCCGAACATCTCCTCGGGCTTCTGCGCGGCCGGAGCCGCGGCCAGCCGGTCCTGCTCGAACCAGGTGTAGGGCGGGAAGTTGGGCACGTCGACGCCGAAGTAATGGTCGAAGCCGCAGGCCAGGGGACCGCCGCCGATGGGTTGGTTGTAGTCGATGTTGCGCTCCAGGGCCAGGCGCTGTTCCCGGTCGTGTTGGCCGATGGGAACGTCTCCGCAGGCCGATCTGCCGTCCCGGGTCGCCCATTCCCAGCCGAGGTGCCACTTGCCGATGCAGGCGGTGCGGTAGCCCTGCTGGCGAAGGAGCGTTGCAGCGGTCAGGCGGCCGGGCTCGATCAGGGGCGGATCCCAGGGCCACAGGACGCTGCTTTTCAGCGGCGTGCGCCAGCAGTAGCGCCCGGTCAGCAGGGCGTAGCGGCTGGGGGAGCAGACGCTGGAGGAGGCGTGGGCGTCGGTGAAGCGCATCCCCTGGGAGGCGAGGCGGTCGAGGTGGGGCGTGGGGATTTTCGATTCGGGGTTGTTGCACCCCATGTCGCCGTACCCCATGTCGTCGGCGAGGATGTAAATGATGTTGGGCTTTTCTCCGGGCATGGCCGGGCTCACCTCACTCCCGCTGGTCGCGCTGCAGGTCGAGCCACTCCAGCTCCGCGGCGGTGAGCTCGATGTCGAACACCGCGGCGTTCTCCCGGCACTCGCGCGCGTTGCGCGGCGCCACCAGGGCGTAGATGTCGAGGTTCTGGTGCAGGACCCAGGCCAGGGCGATCTGCGGCACCGACACCCCCTTGTCCGCGGCCAGCTCCCGGGCGCGGTCGAGGCGCTCGAAGTTCTCTTCGGTGAAGTAGCAGTCGGTGAACCAGCGGCCGAGCTCGGCACCCATCTTCTCCCGGTTCTGCCGCTTCAGCCGCCCGGAGAAGAATCCCCCGGCCAGGCTCGACCAGGTGAACAGCGGCATCCCCTCCCGCCGGTACCAGCCGCGGTCCGCGGCCCCGTCCGGCCCGGACAGCGACAGGCAGTCGGCCCAGGGCGGCTGCGCCTGCACCGCGAGGCTGAGGTTGGGGCTGCTCGCTGCGAACGGAACCAGCCCGTGCTTTTCGGCGTACTCGTTGGCCTCGGCGATGCGCCGCGCCGTCCAGTTGGAGCCGCCGAAGGCGCGGATGCGGCCGGCGGCGTGGTGCTCGTTGAGGATCTCGACAATCGGGCCGACGTCGCAGTCCGGGTCGTCCCGGTGCAGCAGGTGCAGGTCGATGTGGCCGTGGCGCTGGCGCCCCAGGGAATCGAACAAGTCGGCGGTGATGTCGAGAGGGGTGACGCGGCGGCGGTCGGCGTTGTGATGGGCCCCCTTGCCGATGACGAAGACCCGGTCCCGGTTGCCGCGCGCCTCCATCCAGCGGCCGAGCACGCGCTCGCAGGTGCCGCCGCCGTAGAGCGCCGCGGTGTCGAAGGCGTTGTACCCCGCCTCGAAGGCGGCGTCGAGGAGCTCGAAGCCGGCCTCGAGCTCCTTCTCGTTCAGCGGGATCGTGCCGAACACGAGGCGCGAGGGCCGCACCGGGGCGAACGGAAGGTCGCCGTAGCGCATGGTCACGAGCCCCTTTCGGCTGGGTACTTCAGTCCCCAGATATCGCGGATGCGGTCCATGAGGCGGACCAGGGCGAGGGTTTCGTCCAGGGGGATGGCCTCGCTTTCGAGCTTGCCGGCGCGCAGGTACTCGCCCACCGCGTCCGCCTCGAACTCGTAGCCGTTGCGGCGCAGCGGGAATTCGTAGCCCTCGGTGCGCCCCCCGGACTCGAGGGTGACGCGCTCGGTCTTGTGGAAGGGCGGGTCCAGGATGATCATGCCCTCGGCGCCGTGGATGCGGGCGCGCCCCTGGAAGGTGGTGCGCACGGCGCTGCGGAGCACGGCGATCTGCCCGCCGGCGTACCCGAGGAGCACCGCAGCCTGGTCGTCGACCCCGGTCTTCCCCATCTCCGCCATCGCCTCGACGCGGTCGGGGTGCGGCCCCAGGACCATCGAGGCGAAGGCGAGGGTGTAGATGCCGATGTCGAGCAGGCTGCCGCCCCCCAGGAGCGGGTTGAAAAGCCGTTGCGTGGGATCGAAGCGGGAGCGGAAGCCGAACTCGGCGTCGAGCATGCGCACCTCGCCGATGGCCCCGGCGGCCAGCCATTCCCGCACCTTGATCATCCCCGGGATGAAGCGCGCCCACATCGCCTCCATCAGGAACAGCTGCCGGGAGCGCGCCGCGGCGATCATCTCCTCGGCCTCGCCGGCGTTGAGGGCGAACGGCTTCTCGCACAGCACCGGCTTGGCCGCCTCCAGGGCAAGCAGGGTGTGCTCGCGGTGGAAGGGGTTGGGACTGGAGACGTAGACGATGTCGATGTCGGGGTCGGCGACGAGCTCGGCGTACGAGCCGTAGCGCCGCGGGATCCCGAAGCGGTCGCCGAAGGCGTCGGCGGTGTCGAGGGCGCGGGAGCCGACCGCGGCGATCTCGGCGTCCGGCACCACGGACATCCCCTCGGCGAACTTTTCAGCCATCCAGCCGGTGGCGATGAATCCCCAGCGAATTTTATCGGTCATCTTTTTCCGCTCGTTCGGCGGCCTCCACTCCCGGTGGCAGGGGCGGCGGCGGTGCGCTTCCCCTCCATCCCGGTGTGGTCGCTTCCTGTCCTGGAGGCCAATCCAAATAGTGCGGCTCCACTCGGGAGTCGCTTTCGACCGCAGTTGCTTGACCCGCTGCAGCGGCTTCAAAAGAGTCTGCGAAACTCCGCTGCCGCTGACCAGGGGTTGGGCCTTTTGGGTATTTTACGCCATGGGCATCCAGATGGGTGCATCCACTCTGGCATCGTCTGGATCAACACGTACCGGGTGATATCTCCGATCACCCCCTTCGGCGGCTTCGGCCAAAGCGGCTATGGCCGTGAAGCCGGGATAGACGTCATTTACGATTACACCCGCACCAAAACAGTCTGGATCAATACCTTCGAGGAACCCATGGCGAACCCCTTTGTGATGCGCTGAGATCCTGCCGCGATCGCCGCGCTGGCACCGTCAGAACTCATCTCGGTTTGTCCATTTCTTGGCTATAAAACGCGGCTTGTTCGCCGAAGCCGATCTACTCACGGAGGAGGAGCCCGTGCTGGCCGCCCTCACCGCGGCCTCGGTGCATGGGAGCATCCCCACCGGGCCACGCGCGGATAAGCGCCTGCGACGCGTTCTGAAAGATCCGGCGACCGGGGTTCGAACGGCCCCTTTGTGTTTGCTTCGAGGGGGTTTTCCCTGCATGCGGCAACGCGGATCGCGGTCCCTGACCGGCTGGGGCTGGAGCAGCTGTGCCGCTACGTTGCCCGACCGGCCTTGGCGTCGGGGCGTCTGCGCATCCTCGATAGCGAGCGCCTTCCTTTGCGCTCAAAACGCCGTGGTCGGGATGGCCCGAGCCATCTCCTTCACGTCTCGTCGCAGACCGAGCCGTACTTCTGGGGCCCCGTTGCTGTGACGGTGAACGACCAGGACCGGGTATACGTGGTGGAGAGTAATCGCCACCGCTTCCCAGGTATTCAAGCGAGCATAAACACCCAATACGCTCCCATCTCCCATCCGACAGGGTAGAGATGCGAAAGGGGACTTTCATAACAGCTTCCAAAGGAGAAACAATGGCCTGGATTGACGCGCATATTCATCTCTGGACTTCCGACACAAGCAGCTACCCCCTTGCGGGAGAGCAGACGGCCGCCGATCTCGACCCACCCGACTTTTCGCCGGAGATGTACCTGCGGCACGCGCGACCGTCGGGAATAGAGAAGGTCGTCATTGTGCAGACGGGCTACCACCAGTTCGACAACAGCTACGCAACCGACGCCATCAAGCGCTTCCCCGGCGTGTTCAGTGTTATAGGAATCGTCGACGAGACCAAGGAGAATGTCCAGGACGACATGGAAGCGCTGAAGGCTCAGGGAGTGCGCGGCTTCCGCATCGGTGTAGACTACGACGGGCGGCAGTGGGACAGGCTGTTCGAGGCTGCCGCGAGGACCGGTCAGGCGATGTGTCCACTCACGCATCCGGTCGGCGCTCCCGCCATCAAGGAAATGGCCGCCAAACACCCCGACACGACCGTAGTGGTCGATCACATGACACGCGTGGGGGAAATGGAACCCATCAATGATGATCACATAGCACAGCTTACCGACATCGCGACCCTGCCGAACACCAACGTCAAGATATCTCGGCTCCACGCCCTGGGTGATGGGCAACCTCACGACGATCTCATTCCCATGATAGGGCGAGTCATCGACGCGTTCGGGCCGGAGCGGTGCATGTGGGGGAGCGACTCCCCGTACCAGGTCGTCAAGGAAACGATGGAGGACTCGATCTCCGTCGTCCGCGACAAGCTCGGCCTCTCCGAGTCGGATCGTGACCAAGTCCTGCGTGGCACCGCGGAGCGACTGTTCTTTTAGCTATTCGCTCTCTGGACCTAACGACCTGAGCAATTGTCGCTGACGCTCGCGTCAACCGTCTCAGCGTCGTGCTCCTGGTAGTGAATCCACCGCGTATGTGGGATCACCGACGCGTCGAGCCGTTCGTTGGAGGCTGCAGGAAGCACGATCTCAAGATCGGGTTCTACTTTTCACCGCGGCTGGCCTCCCTATATCGTCAACGAACCGTCCCGGCGCCGCGTCGGCGTTTCGGGTGACGGCTCATACGTTGCCTCAAGCATCTCTTCGTTCACTTCCACGCCCAGGCCTGGACCCGTCGGCACGGGCCATCTGACCCCGTCCGGCTCGAGATGCACGGGGTACATGTTGGAGTCTGGTGGACGGTACGAGCTGCGCTTGCCCTCGACCAGGGCCCGCGAATCACGGTGGCGGTCCTCCATCCAGGCGAAGTTGGGCACGGCCGCCGCGAAGTGAATGATAGTGGCAGTCTGAATCGGTGAAATGGCGAGGTGGGGCATCATCTCGATGTAATGTGCCTCGCACAACGCAGCCACCTTCATGGCCTCGGTGAAACCTCCCACGTTGGCAACGTCGATTCGCGCCAGGTTGACAAGGTCTTCCTCGATGTACGGGAGCCAGTCCCACTTGCTCGTAAAGGCTTCTCCGACGGCGAAAGGCACCTCCGTCATTCGCCTCAATGCTCGATATCCGGCCGGTGTTCGCTCGTGAATCGGGTCCTCGATGAAGTCGAGCGTTCCGGGTGGAAGCCTCTGGCAGAACGAGGCCGCCTCGGCGACCGTGAACATGGTATGGTAGTCGATACCAAGCACGGGATCCGGTCCGACCGCCTCCCGCAGCTCGATCAATCCTCTCGCCGTGACGGCGATGGAGTGTCTCGGCTCGAACAGGTCGGTTGCCTCGCAGCCGCCCATGGACAGCCGCAAGACCTCCCATCCTTCATCGAGCATGCTCCTGATGATCTCAACGGCATCCGGCGCATCGGGATTGACTGTCGGCGTGAAACAGGGGACAAAATCTCGGTGCCTGCCACCCAGGAGGTGGTATACCGGCACCCCAAGGCTCTTTGCCACGAGATCGTGCAGCGCCACGTCGACAGCTGATACGGCCGCCATCTCGACTCTGCCCCCATCCAGGCCGGAGCCCTTGCTGAACATTTCCTGCCACAATGCCCCGATGTCCATCGGGTCCCGGCCAATCAGCAACTCGCGGAAGTGAGTTACCATCGCCTCGGCGGCCAACTCCCTCCCCCAAGCCGACGGACCCGCTTCTCCCCATCCGTATTGACCGTCGTCCGTCCCGATCTTGACCAGGCAGAGGCCCCGCCTGACGGGGAAGCACTCAACGTCGGCGATTCTCATCGGCTGTCACCTCCATATCTCCGAAGCGCTGCGCGCCCGTGAAATGCTGGCAGCCCTTAGCTTTCGCGCTTCCATATCCGCATCGCTTCATCCGCGATTGCCATGGCGCGGCGGCGTTCCTCTGAGGTAAGCGGAGCTACATCCGAGGCGCCGGCATTTTCTTCTACTTGCCGCCGGTTTTTCGCGCCAGGTATGGGCGATGTGACTCCAGGTGTGTCAAGGTCGAAGCGCAAAGAGGCCTGTACCATCGTCCGCCCGGAATCCTCGGTCAAGAACAGCAACTCCGATAGCTTCCTGAACGCGTCGACCGCGCTCTCTGAGGTGAACCAGTCGTTGCGCTTGTCAGCGGGATCGAGCCTGGGTGTGGTATTGAAATACTTGCCGGATAGAGCTCCGGAGCCGATGGGGTTCCGGAGCAAAACACCAAGGTTTTCGGCTATCGCCAGGTTCAGCACGTCCTCATTATCCCGGTTCAGCAGAGAGTATTGGGTTTGCACCATTCCCAGCTCGCCGGCCTCGATGAGTCTGCGGATGACCTCCACGTTGCCGGTAGAGGTTCCGATGGCGCGGACCTTACCCTCTTTCTTCAGCCGCGCCAGCGCGTCCATCACGGTTGCAAGGGTCTCAGCTGGAGGATCGGCGTGGAGCTGGTAGACATCTATATGGTCGGTGCGGAGCCTCCGAAGGCTGCCCTCGCACCCCTCGAGAATGCGTCGGCATACCGAAGCATCACTCAGATCGGTCGAGTAGAAAGGGTCCTGCTCAGCGCCGGGCAGGGGCGTGACTTTCGTGGCCACCACATACTCGTGCCGGTGCCCCTCTATCGCTCGGCCGATAACCTCCTCACTGTGACCGTAGGCGTAGACCTCCGCGGTGTCGATAAGGTTGACGCCAACCGTCCGCGCGTGGCGGATGTTCGCGATGGCCTCTTCGTCGGTCAGCCCTGTCCACCCCTTCTCGCCAGGCGGGAGGGTCCCGCGTATCTGGGAACACCCGAGGCCCACTGCAGAAACCTTGATTCCGGTGCTGCCAAGAATCCTATACTCCATCTTCCGATCCTCTCGACTTCATCCACGCGTCCTGATAACACATCAGGCAGACTCGACGTCTCGCATCCGATTGAATGGCCGCCCCACAATGGTAGAGCCAACCGTCGAAAAACACCGCTTGTCCCGGCATTAACGCGCCCTTGTTTGGTGTGCCAGCACCGCAAGAAGCGGGGGTTCTGCCCCTCGTGCAGCGGCCGGCGTATGGGGCCGATACGGCGGCGCGTCTGGTCGACGAGGTGCTGCCCCGGGTGCCCGGTACGCCAGTGGGCGCCCCCAAGTACCCGGTTGACCCCTGAAGCGCGCCCACATCCTTTACAACGGTACTGAGAGCCGTCCCGTGCGATTCGGTGCGACGACCAGCGATTCATTCAGGGACCCTGCTGGACCGATATCGGTGCCTTATTATGCCTATACATCTGCCCTTCAAGGAGAAGAACGCCATGGGATTCGAGGTTTACGATTGTCGCCGGGATATCCGCAACATTTTGGTGCGCCCGCAGATCCGCGCCCGCTTCTGCCGTCCGGAGCCAGGCACAGGCTCGCTCGATGCTTGGCACACGCACGACTTGGGCGACGAGATCTTCATCATTTTGTCGGGTCGGGTGGAGTTTAAAATCAACGGCGAGGTGAAAGAAGTTGGACCGGGGCAAATGTGCTACGCCCTGACCGACGAGCCGCACTCGGTGCGAGTCATCGGCGACGAGCCAGTTTATATGTACCTCTCAGTGACGCCGCACATCCAGCCGACGCATACGTTCTACGACGAAAAGGGCGAACGCCAGGGCCCCCGCTTTAGGCCGTCGAGCGATTACGATACCTGGACGGATTCGACCACGCCGGTGGCCGAATTGATCGATGGCCACATCGATGCAGTGCGTGCCCTGGCGGCCCAAGCACAGGAGAGCGTGCAAATCCAAGAGGACCGGGGCCAAGAACTCAAGCAGGCCCTAATGGCCGGCGATATGGAAGCGGGCAGCCCCGCGCGCGAGGCCATGTGGACGCCGCTTTTGCAACTCTTCAAGCAGCCGAGCGCCATGGCGGACGGCTGGAACGGATTGGCACCCCGGGCGGGGTCTGTCGATGCGGTAGCCTAAGCCGCCTCAAAACCACTGCTTGTACCCGAACCAATTGTGTCGGATATATAACCTGACTATATCAGTGACTTCGTTACCGTCTCCACGGCGATGTCGGCTTGCTGCCCTGCGATCCAGATCACAGAGGGAACGGGCCTGGTCTCCAGATCACGGCATTCGCATAATCCCTCCCAAAGAAGGGAATCCCCATGTCTCCACAACGCGTCATCCTCTTTGTCCTCGACGGACTGCGCCCCGACGGCTTGAAACAGGCATCCACCCCCCGGGTCGACCGCTTGATCAGCCAGGGTGCCTGCACCTATACAGCCCGCACTGTAATGCCCTCCTCCACCTTGCCCTGCCACACCTCCATGTTTCGCGGCGTTACCCCGCAACGGCACGGCATCACCACCAACACCTGGGTCCCCCAGGTCAGGCCCGTGCCCAGCCTGGTCGACGTGCTGCACCAGGCCGGCAAGAGCACCGCCTTTTTCTACAACTGGGAGGCGTTGCGCGACCTGGCCGATCCTGGCTCGCTGGATCGCTCCTATTTCATGAACAACTGCAACGATCCGGACGGGGATCGGGAATTGGCCGGCCTGGCCGCGGCGACGCTGCGGGAATGGACTCCCGATTTCGCCTTTGTCTACCTCGGCTGCACGGATATAGCCGGGCACGATCACGGCTGGATGTCGGCCGAATATCTCGCTGCCATCGGGAGGGCCGACGAGGCCATTGGCGCGGTGCTGGAGGCGGTCGACCAGGAAGAGACCGTGGTCATCGTCACCAGCGACCACGGTGGGCACGAGCGCACCCACGGCACGGAAATGGACGAGGACATGACCATCCCGTGGGTGATTGCCGGCCCTCCGGTATCCCCCGGACGGAGCCTGCGGGAGCCGGTGAGCATCATCGACAACCCGGCGACCATTGCCGCCCTGCTCGAAGTGGCGCCGGCTGAGGACTGGGCAGGGCAAGTAGTTCGGGAAGCCCTCGCATAACCAACCCGTTTCACCCGATAACCTCAGAGGAGCCGCCATGATCATCGACACCCACACCCACTTCTACGATCCCACCCGGCCCGAAGGCGTGCCCTGGCCGCCGCCGGACAACGAGCTGCTCTACCGCACCGTGCTGCCCGAGCACTTCATGGCGGAGGCGTCCCCGCACGGGGTGACCGGGACCGTGGTGGTCGAGGCGGCCTGCACCGTCGAGGACAACCAGTGGATCCTCGACATGGCCGACCGCGACCCCGTCATCGTCGGCTACGTGGGCAGGCTCGAAAGCGGCACCCCCCAATTCGCGGACCAGGTCGAGCGCTTCTCGGCCCATCCGGTCTTCCGCGGCATCCGCGCCTGGGGCGACCTCGACGGCGGCTTCCTCGACGAGACGAAGCTGCTGGCCGAGAAGAACCTCGTGCTCGACTGCATGCCGGGTGACGGCGAGGCGCGCGCCGGCTTCCTGCGGCTCGCCCGCGAGCTGCCGGACCTCACCCTGGTGATCGAGCACGTCGCCCACGTGGCGATCGACGGCGGCCCCCCCGATCAGGAATGGGTCGACTTCATTCAGGCGGCTGGCGCCAATCCCAAGGTTTACATGAAGGTGTCGGCGTATACGGAGAGCAGCGCCGTGCAACCCGCCCCAGCCGAACTCGACTACTACCGGCCGACCCTCGAGGCGATGTGGAACGCCTTCGGCGAGGCGCGGCTGTTCTACGGCAGCAACTGGCCGGTGTGCGAGCGGGCCGCGACCTACGCGACCGGCTTCGGCATCGTGCGCGAGTACTTCGACGGGAAGGGGGCCGAAGCCGCGGAGAAGTTCTTCTGGAAGAACGCGAAGGCGGCCTACGAATGGCCGGACCGCTGAGGATCTGGCCGGGCGCTGACCTTGGCTGGGACCGCTGAGCCCTACTCGACCGCGAACAGCCGGTTGCGCGCCGGCAGGCTGACGATCTCCGAGAAATGCCGGACCTGAAGGTCGGGGTGCCCCGCGTCGATCACGGTCGGCGCCTCGATCACGAAGTCGGCGAAGTGGGGGGTGTTGAAGGCGACGAAGGCGAGCGCCAGGCAGTCGACGAGCCGCTCGCGCCGCTGCGACAGGTCGGGGAAGGCGAGCGGACCGGTGTCGACCTGGTAGATGTCGTCCTCGCGGCGGGTGTTCATCGTCTTCACCGGGCACTCGATCAGGGCCCGCAGGCCGGTGTCGCCGTTGCCGATCCCGGTCTGCGACACCAGCGGGGCGAAACGGTAGGTCTCCTCGCGGACCGCGGAGTTCGAGGGCAGCTCGCGAACCGACGGCCCTTCCACCAGGTGCAGGTCGTAGCCGCCGAACATCTCCTCGTAGGGCCGCGTGTCCCGGTAGCGGTCGCTGAGGTAGGCGTGGCGCCGGAAGATCAGGCCGTGGCGGGCGCTGAAGATCGGCAGGAAGTCGTAGTTGTCCCGCAGGAACAGGTCCTTCTCGCCGAAGGTGTTCTCGCTCTTGCAGGAGGCGGTCTGGTAGAAATCCTCGCAGACACCTTCCACGTCGTCGACGATGCGGGTGCGCGACTCGATCCAGAAGCGCACCTCGTTGGCGGCCCCCTTCCCGATCAGGAACGAGCGCCCGTAGTCGAGCGGGGTCATGTCGATCTGCTGTCCGTCGGTCATAGCGAATCCCTCCAGGCTCGGCGCCGCGCTCGGCGCCCGGAAAACGGCGCCCCGAAAGGCGCCGGACAATTCAATCACACAACAAAGCGATACGCCCCGCGAAACAGCTCGATCCACGGGCTGAAGGCGGATGCGTCCCAGTCCCGGGGGCGGTAGGAAAGCTGCACGTTGCGGAAGACCCGCTCCGGGTGCGGCATCATGATGGTGACGCGTCCGTCGGCGCTGGTCACCGCGGCCACTCCCGCGGTCGAGCCGTTCGGGTTGAACGGGTAGCTGGCGGCGGCCTGCCCGCGGTTGTCGACGTAGCGCAGGCCGAGCTGGCGGTTCGCCGACAGCCGTTCGAAACCCCCCTCCGGGAACTCGACCCGGCCCTCGCCGTGGGCGACGGCGATCGGCAGGCGCGATCCCTCCATGGCGGACAGCAGCACCGAACGCGTCGGCTCGACCTCGACGGTGACCTGGCGCGCCTCGAACTGCTCGCTGCGGTTGCGGGCGAAGCGCGGCCAGCCCTCGCTGCCGGGAATCAGCGCGGCGAGATGGGCGAGCATCTGGCAGCCGTTGCAGACCCCGAGGGTCACCGTGCCGGGGCGCTCGAAGAAGGCGGCAAACATGCCGCGGAGCGGCTCGTTGAAGAGGATCGAGCGCGCCCACCCGGCGCCGGCTCCGAGCACGTCGCCGTAGCTGAAGCCCCCGCAGGCGGCCAGCCCCTGGAATTCCGCGAGGTCGGCGCGGCCGTCGATGAGGTCGGTCATGGTGACGTCGACCGCCTCGAACCCGGCGGCGTCGAAGGCCGCGGCCATCTCGACCTGGCCGTTTATGCCCTGCTCGCGGAGGATGGCGGCGCGCGGAGCCGTCAGGCCGATCCCCTGCGTTTTCGGTTCGGATTTGTCCGGGGCCGTCGAGGCCGGGTCGAAAGCCACTGCGTAGCGCGGCCCCGGGTCGGTGAAGTCGGCGTTGAAGGCCCGCTCCTCTTCGGCGCAGTCCGGGTTGTCGCGCAGGGCCTGCATGCGGAAGGTCAGCTCGGACCAGGCGGCCTTCAGCTCCGCCGCGGATTCCCGGAAGATCTCGGCGCCGTTACGGCGGACTGCGATCTCGCAGGGGTCTGGCCTGTCGCGGCTGTTTTGGCGACCGGCCCCGCTGCTGTCCGGACCGGTGCCGCTGTTATCCGGGCTGGTGTCTCCGCTGTCCTGGAGGCTGGGCCCCCCGCTGCCCGGACGGCCGACGGTGTGCGCGCAGTCCTCCAGCCCGTGCGCCGCCAGCACCTTCAGCACGCGCTCGAGATCGGCGCCGCGGACCTGCAGCAGGGCGCCGATTTCCTCGGAGAACAGCGCCGCCAGCGGATCCTCGCCGAGCCCGTCGATGGTCAGCTCCAGCCCGGTGCGGGCGCCGAAGGCCATCTCCGCGGCGGCGACGAAGAGGCCGCCGTCGGAGCGGTCATGGTAGGCGAGCAGCAGCCCCTCGGCGATCAGCTCCTGCACCGCGGCGAACAGCCGGCGCACGTCCTCGGGTTCGACGTCCGGGGCGTCGTCTCCGACCTGGCTGTAGACCTGGGCCAGGCAGGAGCCGCCGAGGCGGTTGCGGCCGCGCCCCAGGTCGACCAGCAGCAGGCGGCTGTCCGCTTCCGGCTTGAGGTCCGGGGTGACCGTGGCGCGGATGTCGGCCACCGGGGCGAACGCCGAGACCACCAGGCTGAGAGGGGCGGCGATGGAGTGCTCGCGGCCGCGGCTGTCGCGCCAGGCCGCGCGCATCGACAGGGAGTCCTTGCCGACCGGAATCGAGACCCCGAGCCGCGGGCAGAACTCCATGCCGACCGCCTCGACGGTGTCGTAGAGGGCGGCGTCCTCCCCTTCCTCGCCGCAGGCGCACATCCAGTTGGCCGAGAGCTTGACCTTCTCGATGGCGCCGATCCGGGCCGCGGCGATGTTGGTGACCGCCTCGGCGATCGCCATGCGCCCCGAGGCCGGCGGGTGGATCAGCGCCAGCGGCGCGCGCTCCCCCATGGCCATGGCGGAGCCGCGGAAGTCCCGGAACGAGGCCGCGGTCACGGCGACGTCGGCGATCGGCGTCTGCCAGGGGCCGGCCATCTGGTCGCGGGCGACGAGCCCGGTGACGGTGCGGTCGCCTATTGTAATGAGAAAGGTCTTGTCGGCTACCGCGGGGAAGCGCAGCAGGCGCTGGACGGCTTCGGCGATGGTAACCCCGGAAAGGTCCAAGGGGTCCGGCCTGCTCCGGCCCCGGCTCACGTCGCGGTGCATGCGCGGCGGCTTGCCGAGGATGACCTCGAGCGGCAGCTCTCCCACCGGGTCGCCGCCGAGCAGCGGGTCGGATACGGAGAGGTTGCCGTCGCCGGTGATCTCGCCGATGACGGCGTAGAGGCAGCGCTCGCGGCGCGCGAGGCGCTCGAAGCGCGCGAGGTCCTCCGCCCGCACCACCAGCACGAAGCGCTCCTGCGCCTCGTTGCACCAGATCTCCATCGGGCTCATGCCCGGGTCGTCGTTGGGGATCGCGCGCAGGTCGAAGCGGGCCCCCTGTTCCTCAACCAGCTCCGGGCAGGCGTTCGACAGCCCCCCGGCGCCGACGTCGTGGATGCTGACGATGGGGTTGCCGCCGCCCAGGGAGATGCAGCGGCTGATCAGCTCCTGGCAGCGGCGCTGCATCTCCGGGTTGTCCCGCTGCACCGAGGCGAAGTCGAGGTCGGCGAGGTTGCTGCCGCTGTCCATGCTCGAGGCGTAGCCGCCGCCCAGCCCGATCAGCATCGCCGGCCCCCCGAGCTGCACCACCCGGTCCCCCGGTTGCGGCAGCTTCTTCTCGACCTGCCCGGCGGCGATCAGGCCGACCCCGCCGGCCACCATGATCGGCTTGTGGTAGCCGCAGTAGCGGCCAGCCGCGGTCTCCTCGAAAGTGCGGAAGAGGCCGAGGATGTTGGGGCGGCCGAACTCGTTGCCGAAGGCGGCGCCGCCGAGGGGGCCGTCGGTCATGATCTGCAGCGGCGTCGCCAGGCGCTCCGGGAACTCGGCGAAGTCGCGCTCCCAGGGCTGCGCGAATCCCGGGATGCGCAGGTGGGAGGTGTAGAAGGCGCAGAGCCCCGCCTGGGACTGGCCGCCGATGCCGGTCGCCCCCTCGTCGCGGATCTCGCCGCCGACCCCGGTCGAGGCCCCCGGGAAGGGAGAGATCGCCGTCGGGTGGTTGTGGGTCTCCACCTTGCAGAGGATGTGGTTGAGCTCGTCGCGGTACCCGTAGGCGAAGGGACCCTCCGAGCCGGGGCGGAACGACGGCGTCCGCCAGCCCTCGATGACACCGGCGTTGTCGGAGTACGCCTTCACCGTCCCCTGCGGGCAGCGCGCGTGGGTGTTGCGGATCATGGCGAACAGGGAGCGCTCGCGCCGGGCGCCGTCGATGGTCCAGTCCGCGTTGAAGATCTTGTGGCGGCAGTGCTCGGAATTGACGTTGGCGAACATCACCAGCTCGACGTCGGTCGGGTCGCGCCGGAGGCCGGCGAAGGCGTCGAACAGGTAGCGGATCTCGTCCGCGGACAGGGCCAGGCCCATCTCCCCGTTGGCGCGCTCCAGGGCCGCGGCCCCTTCCGCGAGGGATACCCGTTGCAGCGGCCGGGGAGCGACCTCGGAGAACAGGGCGGCGTCTTCATGCAGCACCGCCTCGGTCATGCGGTCGTGCAGCAGGGGCAGCAGGGAGGCGGCGGAGAAAGGGCCGTCGGCGAGGATCCGGTACTCGGTGCCGCGCTCGATGCGGGCCACCGAGGTGAGCCCGCAGTTGCGCAGGATGTCGGTCGCCTTGGTCGACCAGGGGGAGATGGTCCCGGGCCGCGGGGCGATGCAGATCGAAGTGGCTGCGGGGGTGTTGGGGCGGTCGGAGCCGGGGCGGTCCGGGCCGGCGGCGGCGGCGAAGACCAGGGCATCCAGTCGGCCGAGGTCGCCGCCTTCCCAGCGGACCAGGTAGAAATGGCGCGCCTCCAGCCCCCGGACCGCGGGCTCGGCCTGCCGGCAGCGCTGCAGCAGCGCCTCCCGGCGAAAATCGGACAGGGCGTTCGGGCCGGGGAGGCGCAGTATGTTCATGAGCCGTAGTGGGTTACGGGTGTGCCGGAGGCCGGGGCGTTGGGGAGAGTTGGTAATCTACCGGCGCCGCCGGAGGGCTTCAAGGAGTCCGGCATGAAAAGGGCCGCTGCGGTGAATCAGCGGAAATTATGGGTGAGGCTTGTGAGGACTGGTTTTGAGCCGCCGCAGGCGTTGGCGAAACATTGTCTTGGACGACCAGACCAGAGATTTGCCAGGATGCCTGTGGCGATGGTCCACTGAGCCCACCATTTTGTTGCACTGTGTAATGGGACTTTTCATAGGGCGAGATGTTCTCGCGCTAGGTGCTTTTTTTACGCGCAAGGAATGGAATGAGGGACTTTAAAACAGTCTCTCTCTGAGGACCGGTGATGGAACTACCCAAAGATCTACGTTTCATCTCACTGAAGTACGATGGACGCTGCCGATCGTGCGCGACGAGCCTGAAAGCGGGTGAGCGCGCCCACTGGTCACCATCGTCAAAAGGGGTCTGGTGTATAGACTGCACAGGTGGTGCGGGTCCCTCGGTCCAAGTCTCAACGGATAACACAGAGGGCGGTTCGCGGGATAGGGCAACGAAAGCACCGCGCAGTCCGAGCGCGTCACAGCCGGTTGCCAACAGCACGCAAACTTCCTGGCAGCAACTATGCGATTATGCGCAACGGTGCATTGAAGCGGAAGCAGCGAAATCACTGGTCCCGTACGTAAAAGAGAATTCTCAGTGGTTTCTACACCTTGGGGAAGAGAAACTTGTGGTCGGGCAAAGCGACTCGACGCCGGCGCCCGGAGAGCTCCCCGATAAACTGAGGTCTCGCACACGGTCGATCATCTACGGCTGGCCGACTATCGTCGTAACCGACCGCGATCACACACCCAAGGTTGCTCCTCTTTTCGCTGTCCAGATCGAACCGGAACGAGGCCCCAACTACCAGTGGATACTTCACGCTACTATGGAGCCAGAGTTCAACTTGGCCATCACGGCAAGCGGTATCTTCGACCCTTCGATCGCCGAAGACATCAGCGAGCTGTTAAGTCACGGCTTGCCATTCGGAGATACCGACGCTTTTGGTGCCCTCGCCGAACGAACGGCCGACCTGCTCGGACTCCAGATCTTGTCGCCTCTCAACGCTCGAATCCTCGAATCGAACATCGGTCGCAAAAAGGGCGTCTACAACGCCGCGATTTCGGTTGTGGCAGAGTGGTCTGGATACACCAGCACCCTTCGCGAGGAACTGCGACAACTGCAGACCCGAGAAGACTGGTCGACTACGGCTGCGGCACATCTTCTCCTCAACGGTTTCGCGCAGAAGGAAAACAAGCGACCCCCGTCCGGGCCTCTTGCGGCTCCACTTGTATGCAACCAATCACAGGAGGAAGCACTCGAGCGTCTCCGCAGAGAACCTCTGACGGTCGTGACCGGTCCACCCGGGACCGGCAAGACGCAACTCGTAGTCAACGCGGTCACGAACGCGTGGCTGGACGGCGACAAAGTCTTGGTGACCTCGACCAACAATGGTGCGGTTGACGTGGCCGTCGACCGTGCGGAAAAGGACGTGAGTAGCGGCTTGTTAGTCCGCACCGGCAATCGCGACGTGCGCGAGCAGGTTCCGGATCGCATTACCGCGGCGTCGACTCAGGCGGCAGCGCACCGCGGCAACCAAGCCGCAGCGCGCGCCCAGTTGAAGCGAGTCGCCACTGAGCGCACCCAGCTAATGGAGAAATTGGCGCGGCTGGACGAACTGGATGTAAAACTGTTGCAGCTTGTAGAGGAGCAAAAGAAACTCGCGCCAGCCTTGAAAGAGGCGGCGCGAATACTCTGGACTAACGCGAGTTCTCCTGAACTGCCCATCAGTTCCCACGAAATAGAGCGACGAACCAAACGGTTGTTGAGGACGTGGTTGTTCCGTCGCTTCCGCGCGCTTCGCTTCCGCCGCCGACTCGGTTGCCATGAAACCGCTCCATTGGAGCAACTCGTCTCCTGGGCTCGGATTGATCGGCGCATAGCAAAGCTGACCTCCCAGTTGGAAATTGGACGAGTTGAACGTCAACAACTGAAATCCGCGGTGGGCGACCCGTCGACCAGTGTGCGCGAAGCAGACCAGAAATGGGCAGATGCAAGCCTCTACGCAATTCGCGTGGACACGGCAACACGAGTCTCCTCCGGTGCTGACCGTCTAGCAGCTTTCGGCACAATCCCCGCCAACGGCGACCGCTTTAAAAGAGCAATTGGCAATTCGCTTCACCACTTACGAGGCTGGGCGTGCACGGCATTAACAGCGCATTCCAACTTCCCCTTGGAATCAGGACTGTTTGACCTCGTGATCGTCGACGAGGCCAGCCAGTGCAGCCTCGCGGCCCTGCTGCCGTTGGCCTACCGTGCAAAACGTTTGGCGGTCGTGGGGGATCCATACCAACTGAATCCGATCGTTTCCCTCAGCGATGGACGCTTACAGGAGATCGCCACCCAGACGGGGTTCGACAACGACGATCTACGCCACCGGGGCATCCACCACAAGGATGGTTCGGCTTACTCGGCGTTCGAGTTTACCGCAAGACCCCAATCACCAGTTCTTCTCAACGAGCACTACCGCTGCCACCCACACATCGCCAGTTGGTTCAACAAGACGTTCTACAAGGGTGAACTCACCGTATTGACGGATGTCTCTGATACATCCCAGCGTGATCGTGCCATCTACTGGTGCGATGTCGACGGCGCGGCAGTACGGCCCGCCACTGGAAGCTGGCTAAACCAGGCAGAGGCAGAGGAAACTGTGAAACAACTTCGTGGCGTAATCGAATCCGGTTACAAGACCGTCGGCGTGGTAACTCCATTCACCGCGCAGGCGCGGCTCATCGGTCAGATAGCCAAAACGCAATTCGGCCAGGATCTCCTGGACGACATCGATTTTGTAAGCGGAACCGCGCACCGCCTGCAGGGAGACGAGCGTGATGGGATCGTTCTTTCTTCCGTGCTCTCGCCCGGCATGTCCAAGAGCGGCGCCCGCTGGATAGAAAAAGAGAGAAACCTCCTTAACGTGGCTGTCAGCCGCGCCCGTCGAGTGCTAATCGTTCTCGGTCACCCGCTCATGGGAGATTTGGGGAGTCCAACCTTGGCCTCCCTGCGGGTCTATCTGCGCGATGAGGTCGCCCGGAATGAGGGCACGGGTTCGCCGTCCGCCGAGTTCCGCACGGACAGCACGTCTGAGAAACTCCTGCTTAACGCCATGCAACTCCGGGACCTGTTGCCCTACGCCAAACCCGAGGTGGAGGGGTACGAGCTGGACTTCGCCCTACTGGAACAGGGGATCAAGCTGAACATCGAAGTTGACGGCGATCAGCACCTTGACGCTAGAGGCCGACAACGGCGCCAAGACATTACACGAGACCGCGTCCTGTCCAACCTCGGTTGGACAGTCCTGCGGATACCGGCGTGGCGATGCCACGAGGAGATTGACTCGGTGATTAAAGAAATCAGGAAAACGCGGGACCGATTGCTTGACGAATCCTCTCGCCGGACGTTTTAGCGCGTACGTAAGGAATTCCATTTGCCGACTCAACGTGTTAGCATCCAGAGCAACCACTCGATCCCACATAACGCCCCACGATTTCTTGGACGAGGGGAGTACTGCCTGTGTGACAAATGCGTCAAGAATCTCGTCCGCCACTGCGTCGGGTAGAACAATTTGACCCGCTCCTGATGGCTTCCGAGTGGTAGCAAAGTCTGCGGTGGCGCTGGGTCGGGCCCGAGAACGCGGCCGCATGGCAAAGGCGAAGGCGGTTGTGGACCGAAGCCAGAGCTGACCCACTACAGGTCTTCCAAGGGGCAATGTGGTTTGGCTTCTGTGGCCTGAGCCAACAGAAAGTCCAACTTTCCTTCGTCCGATCCGCTTCGATCTGTCGATCCCACTCTTCCAGTCGTATTCATTGAGCCACCGCCTCAGTTAAGCGTAGTCGGATATTTGGAAAGGCTAATGATCGGCTGCTGAACTTCCGATACGGTCATCAGTCGTGCTCCGTTTCTATGGTATGGGCAACGGCGGTTGTTTCCCCTGACCCACTGATGCTCTCCCGACGGACCGCGATTCGAGCGCTCCGCCCTGCCGCCATCGCCTGGGGTGGGCGGCGCTGCTCGCCCGGGTGTGTGCCGCCGACTTCAGCGGCTGCCCGCCGTGTGGGGGTCTCCTGAGGATCGTGGCGGCCCTGACCGATCCCGCCTAGATCCGGAACTATCTGGAGGGGTAGGGCTGGCCCCTCCCCGAGGCCGCACATGAAAGTATGCTTATTGACGATAACCTGTTAATAAGGTAATTTTCGAACAACCTCCCCGATCAGGTGAAAACACATTAAGGGAGAAGCCTCGATGTCTGCCAAGAACGTAATCGGCACCAACGTGGTGCGGCTACGTGCCTCAATGGGGATGACCCAGAAAGCCCTTGCCGATCGGGCGCAGCTGTCGCGTCTTGGTCTGGCCAAGATCGAGCGGGGCCAGACGCTGCCTCGCGCCGGTACCATGCGGGCGTTGGCGCACGCATTGGAGGTCTCGACCGTCGAACTCGCGACCCCGGTGCGGCGGCTGCACACCGTGCGTTTCCGGGCTCGAAAGCGTGTCCGGGAGCGGGAGCAGTTGCTTGTGGAGGTTTCCAACTGGCTCGACGACTACAGCTTCCTCGAGGACCTGTTTGATGATTCTCCGTCCTTTCAACTGCGAGGTCTCCGCCCTCGCCGGCACGATCCACGCGCTGTCGCCGAGAAGGCGCGTAAAAACCTCAAGCTCCATGATCAGCCCATTCACGACATCTGCGGGATCCTGGAAAGATGCGGCATCAAGGTGCTCCGCTTCCCCCGCGCGACCGATGCGTTCTTCGGCCTTTCCGTCAAGGAAGACGACGGCGGACCGGCGATCGTCATCAATACCTGGGATCGGATTTCGGTTGAGCGCTGGATTTTTTCGGCGGCGCACGAGCTCGGGCACCTGCTGCTGCACCCCGGCGCTTACGACCACACGCAGGAGGAAGAAGCCGAAGATGAGGAAAAACAAGCCGATGAGTTCGCAAGCTATTTCCTGATGCCGCGCGGCTCCTTCGAGCGGGAGTGGCAGGAATCGAGAGGACACCCGCTTTACGAGCGCGTCCTCAAGGTCAAGCGGATCTTCCACGTGAGCTACAAGACCGTGCTGCTCCGTTTGGTGGAAATGGAAGAGGTCTCGAAGGAGGTCTTCGGGATTTTCCAGGGGCAGCACCGAAGGCGGTTCGGCTCGACGTTGAAAAAGGTCGACGAACCTCAGCCGTTGACCGGGTACGAGTTCAACGAAAAACGGGGCCAGGAACCGGATCGTCTCTCCGACACCGACTGTCTGGACGATCGGCTTCGCCGTCTGGTCCGCCGCGCGGTCGAGAGCGAAGAGATCTCGCTCAGCCGGGGCGCCGAGATCCTCCGCATGTCCTTGATGGATATGCGTCAGTTGGCCGCCGAATGGGCCACATGAGATGCCTGATCGCCCGGCGGTCCTTCTGTCGGACGCGAACGTACTGATCGACTACCGGGATTCGGATCTATCGATTCTCGCCCTTGTCGTTCAGCACCTGGCGCCGGTTCACGTCGTCCGAGAGGTTGTCGACGAAGTGGACGACCTGAGTCTCGCGCGCTGCAGGGAACTCGGGCTGACCGTAATCGAGGTTGAACCGGAGGTCCTTCTTGACACACCTCCAGTTTGCCAACACATTCGTTGCCAACATGATTGTTGCCAGCGAATTCGTTGCGAAAAGGCGCACCAATGGTACTCAAGAAAGCCGGAGCCAACTGGGTCGAAGGGGATCGGTTCTTCAACCGGGATGCGGATCTCGAAGCCCTCGCCGAGCGGGTCAGGGACGGCGCCCATACCTTGCTGACCGCGCAGCGGCGGATGGGCAAGACGAGCCTGGTCCGGGAGCTGCTGCGCCGCTTGGACACACAGGGGCGCTTCCAACCGGTCTTCGTCGACCTGGAGGACGCTGCCTCCCCGGCGGACGCCATCGCCGAGATCGGGGCCCGGTCGCGGCCGGTACACGGCGCTTGGCAGCGGATCAAGTCCGGATTCGCCAGCACCCTGAGAGAGGTTCGGGATCGAGTCGATTCGGTGTCCGTCGACGAGGTTCTGGTCAAGCTCCGGGCCGGGATCGACGCCGGGAACTGGCGACAGAAAGGGGACGAGGTCTTCGCGGCCCTGTCCGAAAGCGACAGGCCGGTGGTGCTCGCCATCGACGAGCTCCCGATTCTCGTCAACCGGCTGCTCAAGGGAGGTGACCACCACATAACCTCGGAGCGGCGGCGGGCGGCGGATGAGTTCATGGGCTGGCTCCGCAAGAACGCCCAGGCCCATCGAGGCCGCGTCTGCCTGATTCTCGCCGGCAGCGTAAGTCTGGAGCCGATCCTGGTACAGGCCGGGCTCAGCGCCCACGCGAATATATACTCTCCCTTCGATCTGAAGGCCTGGGACGACGAGACGGCGGCGGGCTGCCTTGCGGCTCTGGCGCAGTCCTACGGCCTCGACCTTCCGCTTGGCGTTCGCCTGGAGATGTGCCGGAGGCTGCGATGCCAGATCCCCCACCACGTCCAGCAGTTTTTCGACCACCTCCACGAGCACCTGCGCCGCGCCGGCCGGCGCAAAGCCACGATGGAAGATGTGGAGCGCGTGTACACCTCCGAGATGCTCGGGGTCCGCGGACAGATGGATATGGAGCATTATGAGGGGCGGCTGAAGATGGTGCTCGGGAGGGAGGGCTACCGGACCGCGCTTGAGATCCTGACCGAGGCCTCGGTGAGTGAAGGTGGGTTGCGGGCCGATGCCATCGCCCGATATCGCGAGTTCGAGGAGCGGGAGGAAGCCGGCGGTGATCCGGTGGCGGTCCAGGAGGTGCTTCTCCTGCTCGAACACGATGGGTATCTGGAGCGACACGGAGACGGCTACCGGTTTGTTTCCGGGCTCCTCGAAGACTGGTGGCGCGCCCGGCACGGCGGATACTTCACCCCAATCGAACGGCGATGACCGTGACCGCCCGGAAATTCAACCCGGGGTTTCTCACCGACGAGGAGCTGACTGCCTCGTTCTGCGTGCGCAAGGTGGAGTTCGACTCCATCGTCGAGATGCTGCGCGGATGCACCGGTACCTCGAACCCGCACCAGATCGTGATCGGTCCGCGTGGCAGCGGCAAGACCATCCTGCTCCTGCGCGTGGCGGCAGAGGTCCGCCAAGACCCGGAGCTGTCGCCCCGCTTCTTTCCCGTTGTCTTCGCCGAGGAGAGCTACGAGGTCGCCCGCGCCGGGGAGTTCTGGCTCGAAGCCCTCTCCCGGCTGGCGGACCAGGCGCCGCCCCGGGACGACGCTCCGGACCTGCGCCTCACCTGCCGGGACCTGCGCGCCATTAAGGACGACCAGACCCTCGGCGAACGCTGCCTCGGCGCGCTCCTCGACTTCTCCGACCGCGAGGACAAGCGGCTCGTGCTGATGGTCGAGAACCTGAACATGATGTTCCGTGACATGGCGGACCGTGACGCCGGCTGGCGGCTGCGCAAGATCCTACAGACCGAGCCGCGCATCATCCTGCTCGCCAGCGCCACCAGCCGTTTCGCCGAGATCGACCACCCGGAACACGCCCTCTACGACCTGTTGCGGGTACGCACGCTGCAGCCGCTCGATACCGGGGAGTGCGCCGTGCTGTGGGAAACGGTCTCCGGCCAGCGCCCCCCGCGCCAGACGATCCGGCCACTGGAGATTCTCACCGGCGGCAGCCCCCGCCTCGTGGCCATCGTGGCAGGCTTCGGCCCGGGGCTCTCCTTCGGCGAGCTGATGGACGATCTCCTCGACCTCGTGGACGAGCATACGGAGTACTTCAAAAGCCACATAGAGGCCCTCCCAGCCCAGGAGCGGCGGGTCTACCTGGCGCTGGCCGACTTGTGGAAGCCGGCGACCACGCGGGAGATCGCGGAGCGCTGCCGGATCGAGACGAGCAAGTGCAGCGCCCAACTCGCGCGCCTCACCGAACGGGGAGTCGTCCAGGTTATAGGCGGCAGCCTCCGGCGCAAGCAGTACTACCTGACCGAACGGCTGTACAACATTTACTACCTGCTGCGCCGCAACGGCGGACCGGACTCCCTGATCCAGGCCCTCATCCAGTTCATGGAAGCCTTCTACTCTCGCTCCGAGTTGAGGAACATTGGAGCAAGCATGGCCCGGGAGGAGCGAACCTTGGACGGGGAGATGCGATCGTTGCACCGGACGGCGCTTGAACAGCTGGTGCAGCTGCCAGCGCTGGCCGGGCATCGAGAAGAGCTGCTTGCGCTCCTTCCCGAGGAGGAACCCGAAGAGCTGGTGGATGCGAGGGCGCTCTTGCTGAGAGCGGTCGAGTTGCAGGAGCAAGACCCGGAGGGGTCGCTGGCCACCTGGGACGAGGTGGTGCGGCGGTTCGGGGAGATTCGGTCACCCGAGGTCTTCCAACTGGTCGCCATGGCCCTCTTCTGCAAAGCGGAGGCTCTCGGAGAGCTGGGCAGGCCGGAGGAAGCACTTGCGGGCTATGAGGAGGCACTGGCCGTTTATGAGGAGGCGGGATGGGGGTTCGGTGAGGACGATACCGAGGTTCATGTCGAGATGGTCGCCAGCGCCCTTCTCAATAAGGGAATCACACTCGCCCAGCTCGACCGGACGGAGCAGGCGCAGGTCGCCTGCCAAGAGGTCGTGAATCGATTCGGCGAGTGTCCGTCACCAGAGATTCTTGAATCGGTCGTCGCAGCCCTCTTCTGTAAGGGCGTTGCCCTCGCGGCCCTGAACCGACCGGAGGAGGCACTGGCCGCCTATGGCGATGTGGAACGCCGACTCGGAGAGAGCGAAACGGAGTTCCATCTTGGGTTGCTCGCCAGGGCCCTCTTCAGGAAGGGGGTCGCACTAGGGGAACTGGGCCGAACCAAGGAATCGCTGGCCGTCTACGAAGAGGTAGTACGCCGATTCGAGGAGAGCGAAACAGCGGACACTCTCGAGATGGTAGCCAAGGCTCTTGTCAACAAGGGGGCCGCACTTGGCGAGTTGGACCGACCAGAGGAAGAATTGGCTGCCTATGAGGAGGTGCTCAGGCGATTCGGCGAGAGCCAGACACCGGACCTTCTCGAAGCGCAGGCTGCAGCCTTGACCTATAAGGGGATGGCACTCCGGGACTTGGGCAGGGTTGAGGAAAGCCGGGCGGCTCTTGAGGGTGCCGTAGAGCGATTTCGGGGCAGCGATTCTTCCGAGCTTCGTGCACGGGCAGAGGACGCCCTCCTCGAAAAAGCCGAACTAGAGCTGGAGTGCCGGCGGTACGAGGCGGCCGCAAATGCCGCTAGCCAGGTAATCGATGACAGAGGCACGCAATCGCAGGGAAATCTGCGCTGTGCGCACGTGATCCGGGCGAAAGCGAGCCTGCGCAGCGGCAACCCCAAGAGGTGTGCGAAAGACATCCAGAAGGTCCTGAAGATTCTACCGGACGGCGATTCGCTACCGGAAATCCACTACGAATTGATGGAGTTCAGCATCGATCTGGGGGCGGAGGCAATGATCGAGATTATCCAGGCATCTCCATCCGCGAAGCTTTTTCTGCCGCTCACTACGGCGCTCGAACTGGAACTCGGCCGCAAGCCGCGTGTGCCCAAAGAGGTCGAGGAGGTCGCCGGGGACGTCCGGAAGGACTTGGCACGGTTGAAAGAACGGCGATCCGCTGGCATCGAGTAGAGGAAGCGCATGCAAGAAAACAAGGATCTACTCTTTGAAGTCGCTGAAGACGCTTTGCTTGTAGCTAACGGCGGGCGCCCTTTCTCCCGAACAGGTGTTATCAGCGCCTGCGCGTCTCACCTGAGCGACAAGCTCTCTGGTAATGTAACGGACCATTTTGACGCCAGTGATGAACACCTCACTGAGGCCATTCTCGAAAAGGAATTGGAAGTCTACCGGACAGATGTCAATCGAATGACTTCTGACTTCAGGGACGAGGAGGAAACCGCTCACGATTATGATGGCCGGTTCATCTGGGAGCTTCTTCAGAACGCGGATGACGCCATGGGCACCGGGCGTTCAAGTGATGATCTAATTGGATCAAAAGGGTTGGGTTTCAAGGCGGTGCTGGAAATAACCGATGCACCGGAAATCCACTCCGGCTCCTTTCATTTCCAGTTCTCCGCAAAGAAGACTCAAAGCCTACTACGGGAGGGATTCCCAAACACCAGCCCACCTCCCTTGACCTTCCGGATTCCCCATGAGTGCCCGCCAAGTTCGCGCACTCAGACACTACTAGGGTCAGGCTACACAACTGTCATTCGGCTTCCCTTCCGCAACAGCGAAGCTCGCATAACGACTGTCGACAGGTTGAACGCGCTTGATCACAAGTTCCTGCTCCTCACCCAGGAATTGGTCTGCGTCCGTCTGTACATATCTGGTTCCGAAACATCCCACGAGATAAGGAGATCGTGCCCTGGGTTCGCCAGTGGTGAGGTAACGCTTTCCTCCAGGGTCCGCGGGGATTCTTTGACCACATCTTGGCGCCGATGGATCCTCCAACGACCGGCTCCAACCGAGACCAGCAAGCAGTTGACGGTCGGCATCTGTCTACCAACAAGACATGGCTTGCCTGTTCCATGTGATAGTCCCACTCCCCTTCATGTCTTTTTCCCAACTGAGGAGGACAGCGCCGCACGCGCTCTCCTTCATGCGTCTTTCGACCTTGAGCACAACCGGAAACGCACTCGAAAGGGAGAAAACGACGAGAACATTCTCAAGGACTTCGCCCAACTGCTCCGAGATGTTCTCAAAGAGATTCCGCCGCGATGCGCTCTAGAGGCATTTGGTGAAGTCGTCGCCGACCATGACCACACTCCCCTGAACATCCTCCAGAACCAAATCAGAACCCAGCTTCTTGAAACGCCTTTCATTCCTGTCATCGGCGGCGAGCGAGTCAAGCCCCGGGAGGTACAGATTTGGGACAATGGACTGGGAGCGGTACTGCGACACGATCCCCAAGAGGTGCGCCAAGCGAGGCTGCTCACGCCTGATCTGCTGAAGCTCAGGCCTGTGCTCCGAAAACTCAACGGAAGGAACCTTGATGGAGCAGATTTCGTCAGGCTGCTCCGCTTCTGCTGCAATGGCTCGCTCCGTGAGTGTATCGAGAGCTGGCGGGTCCTCGTGTCGTCCCTAGAAAGGGCAGGCGAGTTCGCTGCGGTCCTGCGGCAAGTGCCCTGTTGGTGCACGGACACAGGCGTGCGTGCCCTGGACGGCTCCCATCCTTTGTTGATCAAGCGTCCGCCAGACTGGCCAAATTGGCTCCCCGCTGATTCGTTACACCCCAAGATGCGGGAGGAGTTGAACCAGTGGGAGGAAGAGACCTCTGACAAGGAGACCGCTCCATTCTGGCGGGAGCTGCTTGCGGCGCGAGTACTCCGGGGGCAAAGGGAATTTCTCGAATACGCCCTGTTGCCATTCATCGCCACTTGGGAATTGCCACAGTGGGAGGTCCGCGGATGGGCAGCATTGCGCCAGGTTCTACGCTGGTCCCAGAGGCACGAGTTCGGGGCAACGGCACCATGGATCGACGATCCAGACGGGAGAAAGAACAAGGGGGAGATACTACGGGACCAAACGGCCAAAACCCTACGCCTCCCCACGGACAAGGGATGGCTGCCAGCCGCTGACTGCTACGCCGGTGAAGCATGGTCGGGTCCTCGGGCGTTCGACCGGTATTTTGCAGGAATCAGAGACAGAGGAGTCCTACGTTCCTTCAAGGACTGGCCGGCGAGTATCAAAGGAGGTGAAGCCGATCAGGACCAATGGATGGGATTTCTGCGCTGGTCTGGCGTGTCATGGGAACCCAAAGTTCGCCATGTAAGGGGCCTGCCTGATAACCATCTCCTAGAGAGCTACAGGGATCAGATTCCCAGTTACTATAGATGGCTGGTCGATTGGAGAATTGAATGCTTTCCTGACTGTCTCCTCCAGTGGCATGAAGGTACACCAGCCATTGTCATCAGAACGATGCTTCCCCTCGTCGGGGCCTTGGAGCAGAAGAGGGCCAGGTACTACAGGAGTCGCTACTTTGAGAAGAAAGGGGAGAGGCACTGGGCGGACGAATCCTTCGCGGCTCACCAGCTTCGTAATGAGGAGTGGTTGCCTTGCAAAGAGGCTTTGTTTCATGATGGCCGGTGGGTTGCTCCGCGCAAGACATTCCTACCGGGTAGAGGCCTGAGGGGCCTTCTTCCAGAGGTTGATAGAGGCGGTTTCGAAAACGAAGAGTGGTATCAGCAGATTGACCCTGCATTGCGTTTTCTTGCAGTACGTGATCAGCTGCCGGCCGACCCCGTGGATTGGCACTCTTGGATGCGAAAACTCCCCGAATTGTTCCGGCGGGTGGATGATTTCCCTGAGAGGATTTGTGAAGCTCTCTATCGAAGATACCTGCAGCTTGAACTGGTAGAGGAATTACCTGAGGACATCGACATCCCATGCATTGTCTGGAAGGACGGATCTGGGGAATTGGAGTTCGCGCCCCCCTGCCAAGTCTTTCATGTAGACCAACCACATTTCGACGAGGTTCGGGACAAGATTCTCCGGGAAGGATACAGGATTTTCATCATCAGGTTGAGCGCGGGCGAACGGGCGCCCAAGCGACTTGGGATTAAGCCCCTCTCCGATGTTCTCCAAGCGGAGCCCGTCCACGAGACTTCAGACCATTATGAGAAGCGGTTGTTTTTCAACGCTACCGCGACCGACGCAAGGGCTTGAGTTTGGCTGCAAATCTCGCGGAACAGTTGCCGGATGAATTGGACCTCGAGGCCGTAAAGGGGCTGCGGCTGCGGCTCGATAGGAACGGTTTTCCTGTGACTGATGTCGACGTCCTGTCATGGCTGACTGAGGACCATCGGTTGCTCGTCAACCTTGATAAGGACAAATGGAGGGCCTTGGGGCATGGGTTGGCCGTTTGGATCGCACAAGAGGATGATCGTGCCTCCATGTTTGAGAACCTCCTGCGTGAGTCTGATATGGAAGAGTATCTGGATCGTCTGCGACAGGAAGGAGTAACCGAAGATGACATCCTAGACGCCGGGAGGACCTGGGAAGAGGCTCCGCCCTCTGAAGAACAGTCGTCCAGCAGCGACGATACACCTTCAGAGAGAGTAGAAGAGCAGGATCTCCGATCGCCGCAAACTGGTGGCCAAGTCGAGCCGTTGGAGCCGTCTGGGAGTGACTCGAGGCAGGATAGTAACCCCACGAGTGCAGGGCCAAGACCCCGACCTGAGGCGGGTCTTGCAGCGGAGGATTGGCTCGCAGAAAAGCTTAAGAGAGCCTTTCCCGGCTCTGTGGTGCGTCACGACAGGGATGACGAGAACAGGGAGAGTGACTTCGTAATTTTCGGTTCCCCCAGGATCCACATTGAAGTCAAGCACGCAGCTCGCCGTCCAGGCACGTTCCATTGGTCCGGTCTACAATGCGGAAAAGCCCTTGGGTTTGAAGGATCGACCGATGAATACTTTATGGCAATCCTTTTCCCGGAAGATGGACAAGGATACGAAATACGTTGGGTCTGGCGACCCCTCGAAGAATTGAGGAGGGCAGGGCGCGAAGTTCAATGGGCAGGTACCAGCGGATACCAGCCGGTGGACACGGATTCCTGGGACGTCACCAGCCAACAGCCTCTGAGCGTTCCTACCAAACGGTATGAATTTCGCATCAGGTTGACCGATGAAACAATTGGGGGCTTGGAGAAGGACACCGAAGACCTTAAAGCATTAAGAGAGAGAATCGGGCATGGAGGGTAGTTTTCCCGGTTCACCGACCAAAGTGGGCCCCAGGTTCGAGCCAACAATTGCGGCATTAATCCCATTGAGGTATTCAGTGAACAGGCGCACCAGCGCGGGAAAGTTCATCGCAGGGCACGGTTCGGCGACGACCACGGCGCGCCCACACAGGGGAGCCCGGTGGATATTCGATCACCCGGAGTTCATTCTGATAGACCTCCCGCCGGGGCCGTTGAGCAAGCCGGGCAACACGCTCGATTTCTCGTTCCGCGAGGTGAGGGACTTCCATTTCGGGGCGATTGAGGAAATCGCGCGCCGTTTCGACGTGGACGGCATCGAGATAACCTTCCGCAGCGACAATCACTTCCCTTACCCCCGCTCAATTTCTCGTTAACGACAGCACTTGATGACCGAACTGAGGGCGCTCAAGCTAGGTACCGGGGAAAGCGGCACGACGGACCATATGGCGTTTCAGTCCAGGATCTACCTGCGTCCCATGGCCTCGGGCTTTCTCAACGACAACGCGAAAGGACGAAAATGACAGTGGGCATCGAACCAGGACCAGCGCAGCTACGCGAGTACAGTTATGCCGTCGTGCGTGGATTATTCGACGCCGCAACAACGGAGCGACTGCGCGGGATCTGTGAGCGAGTGCTGGAACAGTGGCGGCGGGGGCCGCGCTCCGACAATCCCCCTGTCAGCCCCCGGGCGAATTATATGAGGCACCTGAACGACCCGGAATACCACCGCGATCATCCCGACGATCTCGCCTTTCTGCTCAATGCCATAGGAGCCCCCCAGGTTGTCGAACCACTGAGCACGGCACTGGAGGAAGAGTACCTGTTCGCCATGACCAGCCTCTACTTCAATCCGGCGTTCGAGAGTCAGGACGGGTTCTGGCACAAGGACAAAATCGGCGAAGAAGCGGACGTATCCCGGATCAGGGAAACCGGCGCAGGATTGCAGATGCAGATTGCGTTGGTTCCTACCGACGATCTCGAATTGGTGCCGGGGTCACACTTGCGTGACTATTCCCCCGAAGAGCACGCAATCTGTGTCGCCGACGGCGAGATTCACAATCGCTCAAATGATATGCCGGGAGCCGTTCGCCTCCACCTGGAACCCGGTGACGCGGCGATGTTTACCCAGTTGTGCATTCATCGCGGCCGCTATCACACGGACAAACTCAGACGCACGATGATGATCTCGGTGAAAAAACGAGCCGCCGCCCAGTTCTCGATCCGCCAGCGGGGACTGGATTACGGCTGCGACCAGCCATGGTTCTTGATGCCGCAATATTTCGATGGCGTGAACGAGCATGCCCGGACGTTCTTTCGGGAATTTGTCGATTTTTACTCCCCATATTGGCGCAGCCGGCTCACGGAAGTGTTGAAGTACTCGAGTTTGCTACAGAGGCTTGAGGAGGCGGGGGAGCCATACCCGTTTTTCGATGAGTAAGCAGGCTGCTGATCGGCGCCCTTGGACCGGGGGGGCTCGTCCTCAGGAGAACGACGACCAATGACTTCGACACCGCCGGGACCGAGACCGATCAAGCCTGAGGGCGACATCCGCCTGCTGTTCGTCGCCGACCTTTCGAGTCACGCGCGGGAACCGTTCGTTGGCGATCCGGCAACTCCCGAGCAGATCCGCAAGCTCGTCGACCACTTCGCTCTGAGTGGGGCGGACGCGCTTGGGCAGGAGGTCTTCGGACAGGGGTGGGTGCTGCATTTCTACTCCGACACTTACGAGTACGATCAGCGGCCACAGCATCGCCGCTGGATGCCCATGCTGGACCGGGGTATTAATCCCATCGAGGTGTTCTGTGAACGAGCGCACCAGCGCGGGATGAAGTTCGTCGCGGGGGCGCGGTTCGGCGACGACCACGGCGCGCCCACACAGGGCGCCCGGTGGATATTCGATCACCCGGAGTTCATCTTGAGAGACCTCCCGCCGGGGCCGCTTAGCAAGCCGGGCAACACGCTCGATTTCTCGTTCCGCGAGGTGAGGGACTTCCATTTCGGGGCGATTGAGGAGATCGCGCGCCGTTTCGACGTGGACGGCATCGAGATAACCTTCCGCAGCGACAATCACTTCCCTTACCCCCGCTCGATTTCTCGTGAACGACAGCACCTGATGACCGAACTGATGCAACGCATCCGCGACATGCTGGACGATGAGGCGCGCAGGAAGGGCAGGGAACTGCTTCTTGGCGTTCGTGTTCCCGAGACCGTCGACGAGTGCCACGATTGCGGCCTTGACCTTCCGGAGTGGATCACAACGGGTATTCTCGACTACGCGAGCCCAGGCAACACCATGTACTCGAACCACAACGCGCGATGGGAGGAGTTTTCCAGGCTCACGGAAGGGACCGCCTGCCGCCTGCTTCCGGGAGTCCTGCCGTTCTGCTCGGCAACCGACGCACGGAGCGACACAGTCCCCTGGGCGCTCCGGCCGGATACCGGCGAAAGCGGCACGACGGACCATATGGCGTTTCAGTCCCGGGTCTACCTGCGTCCGATGGCCTCGGACAACTATCGCGCTCTCGCTAACAACATGTACGGAGCCGGGGCCGACGGCGTTTCGAGCTTCAACTTCCAAGAGCAGTACACGGGGAACCTCATTGGCGGCTTCCCCGGGGAATTGGCCCTGCTCAAGGAGCTCAAGGACCCCGAAGCCATCAAGGCACGCCACCGCACATACCTGTTCCGGTCGATGTTCGGAGGTGTGGACTACCACGGCGCGCCTGGCATGGCTTCGACCGGCGCCATTAAGGACGACAAGATCGTCTTGAGCCGTGAGGCGCCGGGCGTCCGTCAGGAGTACCGGCTGCGTCTGTGCGAGCAGTGGGACGAAGTCGGCCACGCCTACATGGCGGTCCGTGCCCGGAACCTTCGGCCCGAAGAGCGTCTGGTTTTCGACGTGAACGGGATGGCGATCCCTGACGAGAGCGTCCGTCGAATGTGGCACGCAGACGGCCGCTCTACCAACATCGGGCGTCCGCTCCCAGCCTACTCGACCCTCGTGTTCGACCTCAGCACGGACTACATGCTCGACGGGGACAATACACTCGGCGTAAGGCTGGCAGAGCCGGAGAACGGCTCCGGCGGCGATATCGTCATCGACGAGATCGACGTCACCGTGATGCCCTAGTGTGCCGCCGAGGCACCCGGCTCGCAAGGCGCCTGAGCGAGTCGTACCAGGGGGGAACGGCGAGCGAAGGCAATCTTTCTCGCCGCCTTCGCCCTCCCTATTCGGGCGAATTCCACGCCACCTGGATGTTCGGCAGGATTTACTTCAAGAAGTAACGGACCCGGGGTACAACAAGGAGCAATTTTCATCGGAGACCGGGGATGCACCCTTAGAGCTCTGATCGTGGGCGTGTGCGGGGCCGTCTTCATCGGCTTTGGCTCGACCTACAACGACATGATCATCAAAGGTTCCAGAATGGCCAACTGGAACCTGACGCCGGCCGCCTTCTTCCTGTTCTTCCTGCTGGTGGCCGTCGTCAATGTGGTCCTTCGGCAACTCCATCCGCGTCTGGCGCTGCGGCGGGGCGAGCTGGCGGTGGTCTACTTTCTGATCCTGCTGGGCAACACCCTGACCGGGCGTGCTTTTTCGGCCATGGTGCTGCCGGTTATCACCGGGGCCTACTACTACGCCACCCCGGAGAATAACTGGAAGGAGGTGGTCCAGCCCTATCTGCCGGACTGGCCCATTCCGCAGGGACACGATGTCGTCTGGGGCTTCTACGAGGGCAACGCCACTGGCCAGGTGCCCTGGGAAGCCTGGCTCCTGCCCCTGTTCCACTGGCTGGTATTCGCCTTCGCGCTGTTTCTGGCCATGTTCTGCATCATGGTGATCGTGCGGCGGCAGTGGGTGGATTACGAGCGCCTGTCATACCCGATGGTGCAAGTGCCGCTGGCCATGATCGCCGACAACGGGAGCGGATCGATCATCAGGCCGCTGTTCCGGAGCGGCCTGATGTGGATGGGCTTTTCCGTGCCATTTGTGCTGGGCTGCATAAAGGGACTTCACAACTACTTCGAGTTCATCCCCACAATCGAGATGTCCCTGGGTCACATTCCCATGTTCCGGGGCATGGAGGGGATCGGCTTTAACTTCAGCCCGTCGATTGTCGGTTTTTCCTACTTCATCCCGCAGAACGTGGCGGCCGGTTTCGGTTTCTTCTGGTTCCTGAATCAGGTGCAACAAGGGTTCCAGCATGTTTTCGGGTGGCAGACGCAGGAAACGGCAATGGGCGAATACAGCATGTACGCCGACCCCATGATCATCCACCAGTCCATGGGCGCCATGATCGTGCTGGTTCTGGGTACCCTGTACGTCGGTCGGAGTCATCTCAAAGCGGTGTGGAGCAAGGCCGTGCAGGGGAATCCGGAAGTGGATGATTCCGACGAGATCATCTCCTACCGTAATGCCGTTCTGGGCACCTTGCTGAGTTTCACGGTGATGGGGGCGTGGTTGTGGCAGTCGGGAATTCCCTTGCTGTACGTGCCCCTGTTGTTGTTCGGAGGCTTCGTAGTATTCATAACCATTACGCGGGTGGTGGCGCAGGGAGGTGTGGCCGCCATCTATCCGCCGACGTGTGGACCGGACTTCGTGGTCTCCGCGGTCGGAGCTACCAACCTGGGGCGGCACGGCCTGGCCGGGCTGGCGTTGAGCTACCCCTGGAACGTGGATACGCTGATTCTGTTCATGAGCGCCTGCGCCAACGGGCTGAAGCTGATGACCGAGGTGGGGCCGGCCAACCGGCGGCGGCTGTTCTGGGGCATTGTCGCGGTGATCATTCTGACTCCGGCCGTCTCCATTGCACTGAACATCTATCTGGGCTACCAGTACGGAGGCATCAATCTGGAGCCGTTCTACTTCAGATATGTCGCCTGGCTGCCGTACATTTTCATGGAGAAGAATATCCATATGCCCGAGGGGCCGAATCTGAACGGCTGGATTCACAAGGGCATTGGCGCCTCGGTTATGACGGTGCTGATGATGGTGCAGCGTCGTTTTGCCTGGTTGCCGTTCCACCCGCTCGGCTATCCGATCAGCGTCGGCTTCAGGTCCATGTTCTTCAGCGTCTTCGTCGCCTGGCTATGCAAAACCATGGTACTCAGATACGGGGGCGTGAACCTCTTCAACCGCTTGAAGCCGTTTTTTGTTGGACTGGTTCTGGGCTCGGCCGCGGTGGGGGGAATCTGGGTGGTCATCGACTACTTCACCGGCACGCAGAATAACGTGCTGGGCGGGGTCGTGCATTAGCGGCGAATGTCTACCAACTCATCACGACATTGCCGCTGGTGCCGGTAACAAGAACCTATCTCAAAACTGGACTTTTGCAAAAGGCAGAATTCCTGAATAATCGGCAAGGATAGAGGGTAGCGCGAATTCGATGGAACTCGGAACCTATCTCAAAATAGGCAAACTTAAACTTGTTTTCGAAATGACAGTGATGTACCATTGGTGTATGGTCAATCTGACCGACATGCAATGGCAACGAATCCGCCATCACTTTCCTGAAGAACTTCGTCCCAAGAGCCATCCGGGTCGCAAACCGGTTTGCACCCGTGATGTTTTTGAAGCCGTTCTTTGGATTCTAAACACCGGGGCTCAATGGCCTATGTTGCCGCCGTGCTATCCGAACTACAAAACCGTGCATCGCCGTTTTCAAAACGGGTGTCGTCAAGGGGTGGTACGCGAAGTTCTCATGGACCTGGCCCAGACCCTTCACGAGCAAGGGGGCCTGGACGAATCGGAGGCTTTCATCGATGGCATGTTCTCGGCGGCCAAGGGTGGAGGTGCCGATATCGGCCACACCAGGCGAGGTAAGGGGGTGCGGGTCATGGGGATCGTGGACGGCAATGGGCTTCCCTTGTCGGTGAGCACGCATGCAGCGAACCATCATGAAGTGACGCTGGTTCAGTTGACCTTTGACTTTTACCTCATCGAAGACCAACCTGACAACTTGATCGGTGACAAAGCGTACGACAGCGATTCGTTGGATGAAGAGCTTAAGAAAGACGGGATCGAGATGATCGCCCCGCATCGCCAGAATCGGACCAAGAAAAAGACTCAGGACGGACGGCGATTGCGGCGTTATGTGCGGCGTTGGATGGTTGAGAGATTCTTTGCTTGGCTTCAATGGCAGCGTCGAGTGATCACTCGCTGGGAATTGTATCCGGAGAATTTTCTTGGCTTCGTCCAACTTGCATCCATTTTGATTTTACTTAAACAATCTCAATTTTGAGATAGGTTCAAAGTCGACCACGTACCAGACGCCGGCCGTGACGAACTGGCCCAGGATCAGGCCCATGAAAAAGGGCCGGGTCTTCATGTAGAGTGATAACCCCACCGTACTTCAGTACCGCCGTCTTTACCAGCCAGGCAAGAAGGACGGAGGAGAACATCGCACCGAATACCGCGCTGATGGGAAAACCCAGCGGGTGGAAGGGCCACCACAGGAGGCGCTGGCGGGCGACCATCAGCAATCCCATGGCCGCGGCCCCGATCGCCGTGTAGCCCCAGTTCTCCCAGTGGGGCCCCTCCAGGTCCTGCAGGCGCCTGGCGGCATCCTCAAACGTGTAGCGGGAACCCTGACCGTAGAAGTAGGAATCGGTGTTGATGCCGCCGTAGCGGTAGGCTATGTCCAGTATCGCCCAGATCGAACTGCACAACGTCACCACGACGGCGATCATGATGCCCCAGAAAACCAGGCGCCGCCCCTTCGTAATAGTCTCCTCGACCACCTTGAGCCCGTTGGCGCAGGAGGCCATCACGCTGGTCAGAATGTCGCTGGCCCAGATGGCCGTGAACGAAAGAGCAATGATTCCGGAAGACCCCAACGCCCGGGTGCCAAAACCGGCCGTGACGAAGTCCGAGGCCGTCATCGGCACGAAGATGAAGGCCAGTCCACCTTCGCACACCACCCGGGTCACGCCCAGGAAGAGGACGAAAGCAAAGAGCAGGTAGATCGGCGCAATCCACTGCGGCAGGCCGGATTCCGCCATCCACAGGCCCATGAAGAGGAGGCTGCCGGCCAGCGTGAAGAGCGCCGCCCGGTAGGACATGATCTCACCGCTGTCGTCGATCGTGACATCTCCCCGGACGGCCTTGCGCCAGACCTGGATCAGATGGCCACGGCCGGTCCACAGGCCGAAGAGCACCAGGACGACAATCGCGCCGAAACACTGCAGGGAAACAATGGAGTTGGTGTAGTAGCTGTAGGCACCGAAGAGGGAATCCAGGCGCTGGATCCCCAAAAGGTTGAACGTCCCCTGCTGAACGAGATTGATGAGGTGGAAGAAGCACAGACCCGCGGCGATCTCCCTGCTGATGAAATAGCAGAACCCGAGCATCTGAAAGTTGAGAATAATCCCGATCCCCACACCTTCAAAAAACGGCAGCGGAATCGAAAAGCTGTCCGGCATGATCCGGGGAATGAAGGGGAAGTAGTGGTGCAGTCCGTTGAAACTGTGGAAAATGGCCGGCACGGCGAATCCCCCCCACATCAGCCGGTTCCGGAAGAATGGGTGGATCACGGACTGCCGGCCACCGTCGTCCTGAACCATGGCCAGCGGCGTCTGCACAAGGGGGAAGATGAACCGTTCGTGCTCGATCCACTGTTTTCGCAGCATGGCCATTATCGAGACCATGGCCAGGCAGAGTGCCAGGAGGAAGGGGACCCAGTAGGCCAGAGGGCGCAGCCACAGTTCCCAGGGAACGCCCCGTCCCTCCGGGGCGCCTTCGAAGAAATCCTTGATCTGGGAGAAGCCGTGATGGACGATGATCCAATCCGGGATGAGCGGCAGCAGTATCTCGCTCCAGTTATTCTCCGGAGTTGCCCAGTAAATGGCGCTGGTCAGGTGGGGCACCAGAAAGGGAGTCAACCCCCATTCGGGAAGGGCGGTAGCGACGATCCACATGATGTAGATGAGACCCAGTTCGGACCGGCTGAGCATCCGGAACCGGCGCGCCAGTCCTGCCAGGAAATTGGCGACTTGGACCAGGAAGAAAAAGAGTATGAGGGCGGCGGGGGTGTTGTAGTAAGAGGCAATGTTGGACCCCTTCAGCACCATGTTGCCGTACGACAGGCCGGCGCCGATAACGATGGCTCCCGCAGCGCCAATGAGTAGCGAACGCAAACCCGGTGCGCGAGAGTTGAGGTCCCCGATGGGGTCGTGATCTGCTTTCAGTCGGGGTCCCGCCATTTGTGGGGTCTCGGGGCGGTTTCGGGACGGGTGTACGTCGCGCGGGGGCCGGTGGCCCCTCAGGTAGGAAATGGGAAGGGTGGCGGCTCCTCCGCCTGGTACGCAGACCGAGGGATGTACTGGCCAATAGTAAAATTGGATTCTGCCCACCCGACTGAGGCCAGGATAACGGCCTGACTGTGCGCAGTTTCAATGCAGGAGGAAAAAACCGCCATAGGAACCAGACAGCTGATGGCGGTTTCGGCAGGACATTCGAATGTCCCTAGCTGGTTAGCAAAGGTTCCCGGAACAAAATTGAAGCTGAGGATCTTGCTCCCAATATTCAGCTAAAGGGGTCGACATGTGCATCGGCCTTGACCTGGCCACGTACCCACTGTTGTCATCTTGAGGCGGAGACTCGGACTTGGTCCCCGCACTCAAGGTGGCGAGAAGAGAAGGGTTACCCGTCCATCTGGGAACGCTGGGGGAGCATGTCCGTCCTGAGTTGAGAATTCACGCGGATCGCATCCTCTCTTGATCCTTGACGCTATCCGCTCGGACTGACCTGCAGCAACTCCTTCTCCCCGCCGCTGGCGCTGCCCTCGACCGCGGTGAGCAGATCGTGCAGGGTAGTGCTGCTCAGCACACCGTCGACGGCGCGCTGCACCCGCATCCACAGGCCGCGGATCGAGCAGTCGACGGAGGAGTGCTGGCAGGCCTCCTCCATGCCGGTGAAGTGGTCGCAGAAGCCGGAGTCGTAGAGGCGCCCGCCGAGGGCGGTCAGCACCTCGGCGACCGGGATCAGGGAGGCGTCCCTGGCCAGGGAATAGCCTCCGTGCTGGCCGCGCTCGCTCTCGATGATGCCGGCCTGGCGCAGGATGCGCAGGTACTTGGCGGCGCTGTGGGAGGTGATTCCCTCGGCCTGGGCGATCTCGGGTATCGTCAGGCTGCCCGCCGGGTTGCGCGCGAGAGTCAGCAGGCAGCGCAGTCCGTACTCTTCCTGTGCACTCAGCTTCATCGCCGCTCTCCTGGTTAGAACATGCCCAGTTCCAGCTTGGCCGCGTCGGACATCATGTCGGTGTTCCAGGGAGGATCCCAGACGACCTCGACCTCGGCGCCCGAGGCTTCGTCGACCCTGTCCGCGATCTTCTGCTGCACCTCGGGAGGCAGGGTTCCGGCAACCGGGCAGGCCGGCGAGGTCAGGGTCATGGTCACGTGGACCTTGGCGGCCTCGTCGGCGCTGATGTCGTAGATCAGACCCAGCTCGTAGATGTCGACCGGGATCTCCGGGTCGTAGCAGGTCTTGAGGACGGCGACCACTTTCTCCTCGACGCTGTCGGTCGGGTATTCCTTCTGCATTTTTCACTCACTCCGTAGTTATCGCTTGACCGGCGCCCGGTCTTCCCGGGAGCCGCGGCCCTCGAGGGCGGCCATCATCGCGTGCCAGGCCAGGGTCGCGCACTTCACCCGCATCGGAAACTCCCGCACCCCGGCGAACACAGCCAGCTTGCCGACGCCGCCGGTATCGACGGCGGTCTCGGGGTCGGACGTGACCAGGTTGTGGAAGCGCTCGAACAGCTGCTTCGCCGCGGCCGCGGAGCTGCCTTTCAGGGCTTCCGTCATCAGCGACGCCGACGCCTTCGAAATGGCGCAGCCGGAGCCCTCGAAAGAGATGTCCTCGATCACGGCGTCCCCGCCCTCCCCTTCGGCGACCTGGAGGTGAAGGTGCAGGTGATCGCCGCACAGCGGGTTGTACCCCTCCTGCCGGCGATTGGCGCCGGCGATCCGGCCGAAGTTCCGCGGGTTGCGGTTGTGGTCGAGGATGACCTGCTGGTACAGCTCCCTTAGCTCTTCCATCATGCCAGCACCGAGCGCACCGACGCGAGGGCCCCGGCCAGCACGTCGACTTCCTCGCGGGTGTTGTAGAAGGCCAGCGAGGCGCGCGCCATCGCCGGTACCCCGAAGCGGGCCATCAGCGGCTGCGCGCAATGGTGGCCGGTGCGTATGGCCACCCCCTCGAGGTCGAGGATCGTGCCTGTGTCGTGGGGGTGAACCCCGGCCAGCTCGAACGCAATGACAGCGACCTTGTCGGGCGCGGTTCCGAAGATCCGCAGCCCCTCGACATCCGCCAGCTTCTCGGTGGCGTAGGCGAGCAGGCTCCTCTCGTACTGGTCGATCCGTTCGGCGCCGACTTCGTTGACGTAGTCGATGGCCGCTTCGAGCCCCAGGGCGCCGGCGATGTTCGGGGTCCCGGCCTCGAACCTGGCCGGCGGCTCGGCGAAGGTTGTCTCCTCGAAGCTGACCGACTCGATCATCGAGCCGCCACCTTCCCAAGGGGGCATGGCCTCGAGCAGCTCCCGCTTGCCGTAGAGCACCCCGACGCCGGTCGGACCGAAGAGCTTGTGGCCGGAAAACAGGTAGAAGTCGCAGTCGAGGTCGCGCACGTCCACGGGAAGGTGGGGTGCGCCCTGGGCACCGTCGACGAGCAGGACGGCCCCGCGCTCGTGGGCGAGGCGGGCGATCTCGGCGACAGGGTTGATCGTCCCGAGCACGTTCGAGGCGTGGGCGACCGCCACCATGCGGGTGCGCTCCGAGAGCAGGTTCGCGAAGGCATCCATGTCGAGGCGACCGGAGTCGTCGATGGGGGCGGCCTTGAGAGTCGCCTGGCGCTCGCTGCAGGCCATCTGCCACGGCACGATGTTGGAATGGTGCTCCATTTGGGTGATCAGCACCTCGTCGCCGGCCCCGATCCGGGCGCGCCCGAAGCTCGATGCCACGAGGTTGATCCCCTCGGTGGTGCCGCGAACGAAGACGATTTCCTCGCTGCTTCCGGCGTTGAGGAACTGCGCGATGCGCCCGCGGGCGCGTTCGTACGCGAAGGTCGCCTCCTGGGACAGGCGGTGGACGCCGCGGTGGATGTTGGAGTTCTCCTCCTCGTAGTAGCGCGACACCGCGGCGATGACGGAGCGCGGCTTCTGCGACGTCGCGGCGTTGTCGAGATAGACGAGGGGCTTGTGCCGCACGCGCCGCGCGAGGATGGGGAAGTCGCGCCGCACCGCTTCGACGTTGAGCTGATCGCTGGCTACCGTCGCCTGAATGACCATCCCTCTATCCCCCGGAAATCAGGCGTTCGACCTTGGCGTCGGCGAGGGCGCGCAGGTGCGCCCGCAGCTGATCCGGGCCGACGCGGTCGACCACGTCGCCGCAGAATGCCCGCGCCAGCACGCTGACCGCCTCGGCTCGAGGAATGGCGCGCGCCTGCAGGTAGAACAGGGCATCTTCGTCCAGCTCGCCGGCGGTCGAACCGTGGCTGCAGCGCACGTCGTCGGCGTAGATCTCGAGCTGCGGCTGCGAGGTGACGTCGGCGTCGTCCGACAGCAGCAGGTTCTGGTTCGACTGGTAGGCGTCGGTGTTCTGGGCGCTTCGATGCACGAAAATCCTGCCGCGAAACACACCCGTGGAGGAATCCCCGAGAACCCCCTTGTAGAGCTCGTGACTGACACAGTCGGGCCGCGCGTGTTCCACCGTGGTAAAGTTGTCGATATGCTCGCTGCCGGCGCCGAGGTAGAGCCCGTTGAGCGTCGATTCGACTCCCTCCCCGTTGAGCAGGGTGACGACGTCCCGGCGCAGGAAGCGGCCCGACAGGGAGGCGCTGGTCGAGGTGAAGCGGCTGTCCCGGCTCTCGGTAACGTGCAGGAGGCCGACGTGGCTCGCCTGGTCCCCCTCCTGCTGGAGGGTGCAGTGCTCGACGCTGCTGCCGCGTTCCAGCAGAATTTCGCACACGGCGTTGGTGAGACGGGAAGCGCTGCCGGAAACGGTTCCGCTGCCGACGAACGACTCGACGACGGCCGCGCTGCTTCCCTCTTCGGCGACGACGAGGGTGCGGGGGAAGGAGGCCACCGGGCCGTCCCCTGCGCCGGTCGACACGTAGAGGATCTGAACAGGGCCCTCGATCCCGGTGCGCGCCGGGATACGCAGGGACGCTCCGTCCTCGACGAAGGCGGTGTTGAGGGCGGCGAACCCGGAGACGCCGTTGCCGGCGTGGCGGGCGATCTCCGCGGCGAAGCCGCTGCCGCCGCCGCGCATGGACTCGGCGATGCTCACTGCCTGCACCCCCGGGGGCAGCCGGTCGGTGTGCGACAGCCCGGGAACGAAGCGGCCGTCGGCGAAAACCAGCCGCGCCGCGGCCCCTTCCAGCACGTGCGGCTCGATATCGGCCGGGCGCACCGTTCCCGCGGCGGCGCTGGGAGAGAATGGAACCCGCGTCACCAGCTGCGGGTTGGAGTGACGCCAGCTCTCGTCCCTGCTGGTCGGCAGCCCGTGCTCGGCGAGGTGGGCGGCCGCCTCCCGGCGCAGAGCGTGCAAGGGGGTTTGGACACCGCCGTTGAGCCGTTGTTCGAACTCCCGGAAGCAGTCGAGGTACCACTCACGGCGATCCTGGGGCTGCCGTTTCGCCCGGCTCATGCCCCGGCCTCGGCGGTCTCTTTGCGCACCCACTCGTACCCCTTCCGCTCGAGCTCGAGGGCGAGCTCCTTGCCCCCGGAACGGGCGATGCGGCCGTCGATCAGCACGTGCACGACGTCGGGCACTATGTATTGCAGCAGCCGCTGGTAGTGGGTGACGAGGACGACGCTCTTTTCGGGGGCGTGCAGCCTGTTGACGCCGTCGGCGACGACTCGCAGGGCGTCGATGTCGAGGCCGGAATCGGTCTCGTCCAGCACTGCCAGCTTCGGCTCGAGGACGGCGAGCTGCAGGATCTCGTGGCGCTTCTTCTCCCCTCCGGAGAACCCCTCGTTGACCGGGCGCCTGAGAAAGCTCTCGTCCATTTCGACGAGCTCGAGCTTCTCCCTGACCAGGGTCAGGAAGTCGATGGCGTCGATTTCCTGCTCGCCGCGGTGCTTGCGGATCTCGTTGAGCCCGGTGCGCAGGAAGTAGGCGGAGTTGACCCCGGGGATTTCCACCGGGTACTGAAAAGCCATGAACAGCCCCTCGCGGGCGCGTTCCTCCGGCTCCATCTCCAGGAGGTCGCTGCCGCAGTAGGTGACCGAACCTTCGGTCACCTCGTACTCCTCGCGGCCGGCCAGCACCTGGGCCAGGGTCGACTTGCCGGAGCCGTTCGGCCCCATGATGGCGTGGATCTCCCCGGCGGCGACTTCGAGGTCGACCCCTTTCAGGATCTCGGTGCCGGCGACGCTGGCGTGCAGGTTCTCGATTGCGAGCATCGCCGTCATCCCACACTCCCCTCGAGGCTGATTCCCAGCAGCTTCTGAGCCTCGACGGCGAACTCCATCGGCAGCTCGCCGAGCACCTCCTTGCAGAAGCCGTTGACGATCAGCGACACGGCGTCCTCGGTGGAGAGGCCGCGCTGGTTGCAGTAGAAGATCTGGTCCTCGCCGATCTTCGAGGTCGACGCCTCGTGCTCGACAACCGCCGTCGGGTTGCGCACGAAGATGTAGGGAAAGGTGTGGGCGCCGCAGCGGTCGCCGATCAGCATGCTGTCGCACTGGGTGAAGTTCCGCGCCTGCGCCGCCTTCTTGAGGATCTTCACCTCGCCGCGGTAGGTATTCTGCCCGCGCATGGCGGAAATCCCCTTGGAGACCACCGTGCTCCGGGTGTTCCTGCCGATGTGAATCATGTGCGTGCCGGTGTCGGCCTGCTGCATCCCCGAGGTGACGGCGACGGAGTAGAACTCCCCGACCGAGTCGTCCCCCTGCAGGATGCAGCTGGGGTACTTCCAGGTGATCGCCGAGCCGGTCTCGACCTGGGTCCAGGAGATCTTCGAGGCGCGCCCGCGGCAGGCGCCGCGCTTGGTGACGAAGTTGTAGATGCCGCCGCGGCCCTCGCCGTCTCCGGGGTACCAGTTCTGGATCGTCGAGTACTTGATCTGCGCCTCCTCGAGCGCCACCAGCTCGACCACTGCGGCGTGCAGCTGGTTCTCGTCGCGCATCGGCGCCGTGCAGCCCTCGAGGTAGCTGACGTAGCTCCCCTTGTCGGCGACGATCAGGGTGCGCTCGAACTGCCCGGTGTTGGCGGCGTTGATGCGGAAGTAGGTCGACAGCTCCATCGGGCAGCGCACCCCTTCCGGGATGTAGACGAAGGAGCCATCGGTGAAGACCGCGGAGTTGAGGGCGGCGAAGTAGTTGTCGTTGTAGGGCACCACCGAACCGAGGTACTTGCGCACCAGCTCGGGGTGGTTGTGGACCGCTTCGGTGAAGGAGCAGAAGATGATGCCGAGCTCGGCGAGCTTGTCCTTGAAGGTCGTCGCCACCGAGACGCTGTCGAACACCGCGTCGACGGCGACCCCGGTGAGCATCTTCTGCTCTGCGAGGGGGATGCCGAGCTTTTCGTACGTCGCCAGCAGCTCGGGATCGACCTCGTCGAGGCTCTCGAGCTGCGGCTTCTGTTTCGGGGCCGAGTAGTAGCTGATCGCCTGGTAGTCGATTTCCGGGTAGTCGACCATGGCCCAGCGCTCGCTGGGCTTGCCCCGCGTCGGATCCTGCATGCCCTGCCAGTTGCGGTACGCCTTGAGGCGCCACTCCAGCAACCACTCCGGCTCCTCCTTCTTGCCGGAGATGAAGGCGATGATCTCCTCGTCGAGGCCGGGAGGGGCTGAGTCGGCTTCTATGTCGGTGACGAAGCCGTGCTGGTACTCGCGGCGCGCGAATTCCTCGAGGACCTCGGTGTCCGTCTGCGCAACGGCGCCGGCAATCGATTCGCTCATGACCATCCTCTGGCCGCCTCCGGGGGGCGGACAACCCCCGCGGCGCTGCCTGTAAAGGGGACGTTAGTTTCTGTAAATCGGCGAGTTACGGCTTGTGAACCTAAGAATCTTGAAAAAAATGTCAAGATTAAGGAGCCGCCCCCCTGAAAGAGTCGGACCGAGGGTGGATATCGTCGGGACGGGACGCTATCCGAGGCGTTTCCGGCGCACCAGGTAGCGGGACAGGGCGGCGTCGAAGGGGGTCGCCGTGTCGATGAGGGCGTAGTCGACGCCGGCTTCGGCGCAACCGCGTCGGTAGCGGTCGAGCAGCCGGTTCATCATCTCCTGGTAATCCGCCTGCATGTGCCAGGGCTGCGTTCGCAACTGCTGCTCAGGATCCTCGAGGTCGACGAAGCGGGTGTCGCCGCGGCGGAAGTCGAGGTCCCGCTCGCGGGGGTCGAGCAGGTGAAAGACGATCACCTCGTGGCCGCGGTGGCAGAAGTGGCGCAGGCCGCCGAGGATCTCCTCGGGGTCGTCGAGGAGGTCGGATATCAGGATGACCAGCCCCCGCCGCGAGAGGCGCTCGGCGAGGTCGTGCAGTACCGGGGCGGTGCGGGTGTCGGCCTCGGGCTCGGCGCGGGCAAGCTGGGTCAGCATTACGTGGAGGTGGCTCTGCACCGACCGCGGCGGCACGTGCGCCAGGGCGCGGTCGCGAAACAGGGTCAGGCCGACGGCGTCGCGCTGCCGCAGCATCAGGTAGGCAAGGGCCGCTGCCAGGCAGCAGCCGTAGCGGAACTTGCTGATCGCCCCGGCCCCCCGGAAGGCCATCGAGCCGCTGGCGTCGACGAGGAGATAGGCCTTGAGGTTGGTCTCTTCCTCGTAGCGCTTGACGTACAGGCGGTCGGTCTTGGCCAGGGCCTTCCAGTCGAGATCGCGGATCGGGTCGCCCGGCATGTACGGCCGGTGCTCGGAGAACTCGACCGAGAACCCGTGGTAGGGAGACCGGTGCAGGCCGGTGATGAACCCCTCGACGACGAGACGGGCGATCAGGTCGAGACGTCCCAGTCCGGACACGGTTTCGGGATCGAGAAAGGAGTCCGCCCTGCCGGCGGTCGCCGTGGTCATCGTTCAGTCCTGGTGCTTTCCCGCAAGGCTTCTCGCGCCAGAGGAGGGCACCGAGTAGGGATCGAGGGGGAAAAACGCCCAGATGACCGGTTTGGGTTGGGACCGCGATTGTTTCCCCTCGAGATGCATCGGAGGCCTTATATCCCGAGCTGCTCGCGCAGGCGGTCCTCGGCCAGCAGCCGCTCGACCACCCCGCTGCCGTCGACGTTCTGCGCTTCGGCGTGGAAGTTGACGACGATGCGGTGGCGCAGCACCGGCAGGGCGACGGCCAGCAGGTCCTCGACGGAGGCGGCGTGGCGACCGTGCAGGATTGCCCTCGCCTTGCTGCCCAACACCAGGTACTGGGACGCCCTGGGGCCGGCTCCCCAGCTGACCATCTCGCGCACGTACTCCGGGGCCGCGGCGTCGGCCGGCCGCGAGCTGCGCACCAGCTCCACGGCGCTCCGGATCAGGTGATCGGAGACCGGCACGCGCCGGGTCAACTGCTGCAGGGCGACTATCTGTTGGCCGTGCAGGAGCGGTTCGACCTCTACCGGCGGCAGGCTGGTGGTGACGCGCGCGATCTCCTCCTCCTCGGCGGCGCTGGGGTAGTCGATGCGCAGCTCGAAGAGAAAGCGGTCGAGCTGGGCCTCGGGAAGCGGGTAGGTGCCCTCCTGCTCGATCGGGTTCTGGGTCGCCAGCACGAAAAACGGCTCGCTCAGCTTCATCGTCTGCCCCGCCGCGGTCACGGCGTGTTCCTGCATCGCCTCGAGCAGGGCTGCCTGCGTTTTCGGGGGGGTGCGGTTGATTTCGTCGGCCAGGATGACGTTGGCGAAGACGGGGCCGCGGACGAAGCGGAACTGCTTGCGGTTGGTGTCCGGATCCTCCTCGAGGACCTCGGTGCCGGTTATGTCGGCCGGCATCAGGTCGGGGGTGAACTGAATGCGCCCGAAGCTCAGGTCCAGCGTCCGCGCCAGGGTGCGGATCAGCAGGGTCTTGGCGAGCCCGGGAACCCCGACCAGCAGGCAGTGGCCGCCGGCGAGGAGGGCGACCAGCAACTGCTCGACCACCTCCCGCTGCCCGATGATCACCTTGCCGATCTCCTCCAGCAGCTCGGCGCGGGTCGCCGCGAGGCCGGCGACGGCCTCCACGTCGGTATCGGTCATGAAACCCTTTCCAATCGTCATGGGGGCTCACATAGTACGGAAGTCATTTGAAAATTGACACCATCCTTGAAGGGAATTGGCCTCATCTATTTACCGCTCCCCATCCCTGGCCTGAGGCCAAGGGCACGTAAATCCGCTTCTCAACGACTCGTGTTGCCGGGCTTCCGTTTTTGGAATGACCTCGCTTTTCGTTCATCCGGAATTCACAGACCCCGGCCTTCTCCCAAATCAGCTCGTCACCCTCTTCGACCATGCGTTTGTTCAACGGACCGTTGTATTGATCGTGCACTTCCTGGATACGCAGCTACCCCTGGTCTCAGAACAACTCCAACTGGTCGCCGCCGCCGCGGCGGAAGTGGCCGGTGGTCAGCCGGTGGTCGTCGCCGTCGAGCCCGTGCTTGCGCCGGGCCATCTCGAACAGGCTCCTGGTCAGGTCGGCGAGCTCCCCCTCCCCGGTGAAGCGGGTGCCGAAGCGGGAATCGCTGATGCGGCCGCCGCGGATTTTCTCGATCCTGCCGGCCACTTTTTCCGCCTGCCCGGGAAAATTCCGCTTCAGCCAGTCGAGGAAGAGGGGGGCGACTGCACCCGGCAGGCGGACGATCTGGAAACCTGCCCAGCGGCCTCCGCAAGCTGCCACTTCCTTCAGGATTTCCGGCGCCTCGTGGTCGGTGAGCCCCGGTATCAGCGGGGCGACGTTGACTCCGACCGGCACTCCGGCCGCGGCGAGCTGCTCGATGGCCCGCAGGCGCCGCTGCGGCCGCGAGGTGCGCGGCTCCATGATGTTGGTGAGCTCGGGCCGCAGGCTGGTTATCGACAGGGTGACGTGCACGAGGTCGAGGGCCGCCAGCTCGACGAGGAGGTCGAGGTCGCGGGTGACCAGGTGGTTCTTGGTGATGATGGTGACCGGGTTGCGAAACTCGAGGAAGGTCTGCAGGCAGCGGCGCGTGATCCCGAGCTTGCGCTCGACCGGCTGGTAGCAGTCGGTGTTGCCCGACAGGGCTACGGTCTGGGGCTGCCAGGACTTGCGGCGGAACTCCGCGGCCAGCAGCCCGGGCAGGTTCTCCTTGACCAGAATCTTCGTCTCGAAGTCGAGGCCCGCGGAAAATCCGAGGTACTCGTGGCTCGGGCGGGCGTAGCAGTAGATGCAGCCGTGCTCGCAGCCGCGGTAGGGGTTGATGCTGAAGCGGAAGCCGAGGTCGGGACTGTCGTTGGCGGAAAGGGCAGAGCGGCTGCTGTCGACGAAGTACCGGGTGCGCGCCGCAGGCCGTTCGGCCTCCTCGCTGTCGGGCTCGACCGGATCGAGCTCGACATGCAGCGGCTCGAAGCGGTTGGCCGTGTTGAGGACGGTGGCGCGGCCGCGGTGAGCCGGGGCGCCGCGGCTGTCGAAGGGCAGGTTGTAGCCGGCGATGTCGGTCATTGGGAAGGCACCCCCGGATCAGCGCGCCGCAAGTTCATCCGGGAATCCGTACGGCAATTCGTTGCGATTGCCCGGCAGCGGCCAGCTCTGGCCGCCGAGATTCCGGTAGAACTCGTGGCAGCCGCACAGCCACAGGAACATCTCCGCGGTCTTGCAGTCGCCGCGGAACTGTTCGACGAACTGGCTTGAAGGACCCCCGTAGCCGGCGGTGGAGAAATCGAAGCCGGGCTCGCGGATCCAGTCGCGCTTCGGAGATGCGGTGCGCCAGTAGAAGTACTTCAGCATGTTGCGCAGCCTATTCGTCGTCGAACCGCCGCGGCGGTGCCAGATCTGGTACGCTGTCAGGAAAATCGAACCCTCCGGGGCGGTGGTGGACACGGCGCCGCGGATGGCGTTCAAGTGGCCCATGAAGCGGGCCTTGTTGTGGATGAGGTGGGAGCCGGGCAGCACCTCGGTCGGCCCCGCCTCGGCCGGGGTGTCCTGCGGGTAATAGAAGACCTGAAGGTAGTTGAGCTCCGGGCCCCAGAAGGAGTTGCCGTCGACGTGCCAGCCGCTGGTCGCCGGATACGGCCCGGTCACCCTGTGGTTGCTCATCAGCACCGGGACGTGGAAGCCGGCGCCGAGCAGGGAGCGCACCGCACCGGCCGCCTCCCGGTTGCAGATCACCCCCTCGAGGAACCAGTCCTCGCCTAGAATCCCTGTCGGCTCGTAGTAGGTATCGGCTTCGAGGTACTCCCTCACCCTCCGGTTGACTTCCCCGGGCACCACCCCTTCGAGGAGGAGGTACCCGTTCTTGCAGAACTCGAGGATCTGCGAGTCGGTCAGGGTCGGCTCGCAGTCGTGGGTCCTGCCGCCGGTTGCTGCCCTCACTGACTCCACCGTTCGAGGACGAAGAGGAACCCGAGGCCGTGGAACTCATCGGCACTCAGGGTGAGAAGGGACATGTCGGGGAAGGAGATCACCCGCCAGCCCTTGGCGATTGCGTCGAGCACCGACTCGTACGGCCACTCCTCCGGGTCGGCGCTCAACTCCTGCTGGCGCCCCCCTTCGAAAAGGGAGATCCCCTGCACGGGTGAACTCGGCGAAGTCGATCCGCAGTGCAGGTAGAGGAGGTCCTGGCGGGTTCCGTTGGCCGCTGCGACCGCGGCGATGCCGGCGCGCAGACCCTCTTCGGTCAAGGCGCCGTTCTTCAGGTTGCCCACGAGAGTCTCGGTCAGTTCCGCTTGTCTGCTGTTCATCGCCATTTCGTTCGCCGAGGTACGGGTTGCAGATTTCCAAGCCGGTCCACCGCGCCGAACCGGAGGACAAAAAAGAGACTCGATGCGATACCCGGGCAAGCGGTTTTTCCCGGTTGCCGGCACGGCTCCGCCCCGGTTATTTTGAGGCAATTCATTCCCGGAGATAAGGAAACTGATGCAAGGTCTCACGAAAGCACAGGTCGAGCAGTACCTCGACGAAGGGTACGTCATGGTTCCCGACGTGTTCGCCCCGGAGGACATCCAGCCCCTCCGCGACGAGCTCACCGAGGTCATCCACGCCAGGGCGCTCGAGCTGCAGGCCGAGGGAAAGCTCAGCCGCCTGTACGAGGAAGAGCCGTTCGAACGCCGGCTCACCCGGGTGTTCAGGGAGGCGCCGGAAATCATTGGCGCGATCATGGGCAAGGGGGGCGGCGGCCACAGCGGTCCGGCGTTCTTCGACTTCGTGCGCAATCCCAGGATCCTGGCGAAGATCGAATCGCTGGTCGGCAAGGAGATCGTCGGTTCCTCCGTCTACCGGATCCGCCCCAAGATACCGGAATGGAACCGGGGGGCCGTCCCCTGGCACCAGGACTCGGGATACTTCAGCCCCCACTGCGACGGCGAGCTGATCGTCACCTGCTGGATTCCGCTGGTCGACGCGACCCCCGAGAACGGCTGCCTGCGGGTGCTGCCGCGCTGCCACCGACGCGGCGTGTCCCGCCACCACACCAACGGTCCGGGAGGCTACCTCGTCATCACCGATCCCGACCTGCCGCCAGCGGAACCGGTGACCGTGCCTGTGCCTGTCGGAGGCGTCCTGTTTCTCACCAACCTGACCCCCCACTCATCGACGCAGCACAACGTCGATATCGTGCGCTGGGCGGTCGACGTCCGCTACCAGTCGGCCAGGGTGCCCAACAACGTCGGCGAGCTGCCCGCGGATTTCGATCCCGGCAGGCAGAACGAACAGATCGCCTGCTACCCGCCCGAGGCCGATTTCGTCCTCCAGAGCCGGGCCCACCCCGAGTCGGTAGTGAGCGAGTGGCAGGAGTTCACCGAGATCCGGCAGCGCTACGAGCGCACCAGGCCCAAAGGTCCCAGGCGCGGGTGGAAGTCGGCGCAGCCGAAGGAGACCGAGAAGTGAGAGAAGGAAATTGATTTCGCTTCTGGTACTCGAAAGAGCGTCAGCAACTGCCGGCGAGGCTTTCTTCCGCCTTCACCCGTTGTGATTCGCACCGGAGGGGATGTCCTGACGACACGGCCCTGCTTCACCAGATGGGGAAACCAGATGAAATCCGGAACAAGGCACGCAGTTTCCCTCCTACACCGCGGCCTCGCCGCGGTACTGCTGGCCTGGGGGTGCTCGGGGGAGGACTCCTCCGTAGGTCCGAACGGCACCACCGATGGGGAGTCATCTGGCGGCGACGGCGATCAGCCAGTGACCCTTGCCCGCCTGAGCGATGAGATCTTCACCCCGCAATGCGCCACTTCCGGCTGCCACGGGGGGAACAACCCTGCCGCCAACCTGTCGCTCCGGGGCGAGGATATCGCGCAGATCGTCAGCGTCTCCAGCGCCGCCAGGCCGGACTACCAGCTCATCGCACCGGGCGACCCGGTGAACTCGTACCTGTTGATGAAGGTCCGGGGAGACGAAAGGATCGCCGGCGACCGCATGCCCCCGGCGAGGGCTCTCGAGCCGGAGGAGATCGCTCTGGTCGAAGCCTGGGTCGAGGCCGGAGCCCCGGTCGAGTAGCTGAGGGTCCCCCCCGGTCAGCGCGCCCGCCCCGCTTTTACTCCCAGTCGTCGAACGGGTTGTCCGCGGTCGCCAGCGGCAGCGACACCCGCGAGCCCGCCATGTGCGAGGCGTGGGCAATCATCGCCATCTCGAGATACAGCCGCGCATTCCCCAGCTGTACCAGTTCCCACTCCGGTTCCTTCCCCTCCAGCATGTCCATCATCGAGCGCGCCATGCGATGGTGGGCCTGCACCCATTTCTCCGCGTCCGGCGGCGGCTCGGAGGGGACCACCTCCCAGCGGTCGTCGCCGAACAGCTTCGGGCTGACCTGCGGGTGGTAGTAGATGTCGGGCTGGCTCGACATCGGCCCCGGGATCGACAGGGTTCCCGTGGTGCCGTGGATGTCGATGCGGTAGGGCATCTCGCCGGAGTCGCCCCGGTACGACTCGAAGTCCGCGGCCACCCCCGACGGGAACTGGTAGTAGGCCCTGATGCCGTCGCCGGCAACCAGGCCCATGCCCTCGGCGCCCGGCTCGAGATCGGCGGGCACCGCGTCCCGCCCGCCTTCCGTCAGATGGGCGTGGCACCACAGGGGCGCGCCGAACAGCTGCCAGAGGAAATCGAAGAAGTGGGGGTAGAGGTCGAGGAAGAGCTGGTCGCCGCCGTGGTGGCCGTTCATGCCGTAGACGCGGCACAGCCGCGGCTCGCCGATCTTGTCGCCGGCCCGGATCATCGGGATGGCGACGCGCTGAATCGGCGGGTGGCCGCGCCAGGGGTGAGCGACGACGCAGAGCACCCCTGCCTTTTCGCAGGCGGCCATCATCCGGTCGACCTCGGCGGGAGAGGCGGCCACCGGCTTTTCGAGGTAGATATTGCAGCCGGCTTCGGCGGCGTCGAGCACGAGCTGGCAATGGTCGCCGATCTCGCGCGAGGCGAGGACCGCTATGTCGGGCTTTTCCCTGGGGAGCATCTCCCGGTACTCGGCGTAGCCCGCTTCGGCCCCGGTCTTCGCGAGCGCCGCCGCCCGCCCCTCCTCGTCGGGATCGGCGAGGGCGGCTATATGCGCCCCTTCTACGCCGACGAACCCCATGTCGAGTCCGTGCCCGTAGCTGCCGCGCCCGGTGTGCCCGACGATTGCGATCCTGAATGTTTTCGCCATGTGCGGCTATCCCCTTCCCTTGAGCTCCGCCAAGGCCGCCAACAGGGCTTTGATATAGCCGATGGCGTACGCCAGCGCCTGGTGCGAAACCTGCCTGCTCGCAGGGTTCATGTTGTCGGCCCAATCCCCCTCGACGATCGGCATGTGGTCGGGGTTGACGCAGCCGTCGAACCCGACCCGGTCCAGGGCGAGCAGGATCCTGAACATGTTCATGTCGCCGTCGTCGAGGGCCACCTCCTCATACGCCTGCGCCGTGGCCAGCGACGCCCGGACGTTGCGGAAGTGCACGGTGAAGATGCGCCCCTTGCGCCCGTAGTTCTCGACCTCGTCGAGCACCAGCGGCAGGCCGCCTGCCTCGGCGCGGGTGCCGCAGCAGTAGAGGTAGCCGACCTGTCTGCTGGGAAAGCAGTCGCTGATGCGGTGGAAGCCGAGCCCTCCGAACGGGGTGTCCGGCATGGGGATGTCGCTGGGGTGCATGACGAGCCGGATGCCGGTTTCGTCGGCGATCGGGACGAGCTCCCTGTAGATGCGGCAGAAGTGGTCCCACCAGTCGTCGAGGGCCTCCCTGCCGGGCGGTTCCGTGCTCGCGCCGTCCCAGACGTGCACCCTACGGCTCCTCAGCTCCTGCTCGGATAGCTGCAGCGCGCCTCCTTGCAACACCGTGTCGCCGGCGCCGAGATAGCCGCCGCGGTGCACGGAGCGATAGTGGCGGAGCAGGTGGTTGAAGGTGTCCCCCTCGCAACGCTGGCGGGCGATCGGGGCCCCGGCCTCGGCGAAGACGGCAAGCGCCGCGGCGCTGTTTTCGAGCTCGCGCTCGGCCCCGTCGCGGTCGAGAAAGAACGCCTCGGTCATGTCCGGCAGGGTGACCCGGTTCCAGTCCATCCCCCAGGACTGCAGCCTGCGGCGGATGCGGATCAACCCGTCCAGATCGGGGTAGCCCTGTTCCTTCACCCCCGGAAACCAGTCCCCGCTGCCGAAATCGATGCAATCGACCCCGAGCTGGCACATCTTGCGCAGATAGCCTTCGGAAAGCCCGGGGTCGTGTCCGACCGAAATTCGCATTCTTCTTCTCCCTGAAGGACAATGCTACGATATTCGGCAGCCGCGACAAACCTCCTGTCACACTACCGACAAACCTTCTGTCACACGACCGATGATTACCCTCGCCGATCTCCAGGAAGCCAGAAACCGTATCGAAGGCGTGGTGCTACGCACCCCGCTTGTCCCCCTCCATGACGGCTCGACGTCAGGGCCTCTGTACCTGAAGGCGGAGAACCTGCAGCCGGTAGGGGCTTTCAAGCTGCGCGGGGCGTACAACAAGATCGCCTCGCTGACCGCGGAAGAGAAAGGGCGCGGCGTGATCGCCTTCTCCAGCGGCAACCACGCCCAGGGGGTCGCCTACGCGGCGCGCGCCCTCGGAATAAAGGCGACGATCGCCATGCCGGCGATCGCCCCGGAGGTCAAGAAACGGAAGACGCGGAAACTCGGTGCCGAGGTCGTCGAGCTGGCCGAGGGGTCCGAGGAAGACTGGCGCCTCGCCGCCGAGGAAATGGCCGCGGAACACGGGTACGCGATGGTGCCTCCCTTCGACGACGAGACCATCATCGCCGGGGCGGGAACCACGGGCCTCGAGATCTGCGAGGATCTTCCGCAGGCGGACCTCGTGCTCGCCCCCATCGGCGGCGGCGGACTGCTGAGCGGCGTGGCCGCGGCCATCAAGCTCCGCGGCTGCGGCGTCAGGGTCGTCGGGGTCGAGCCGGAGCTGGCAGGAGACGCGAGGGCGAGCTTCGAGCGCGGCGAAATCGTCGAGTTCGAGCTCGCGCAGACGCGCCGCACCATGGCCGACGGCCTTCGCGCCACCCGCGTCGGCGCCATCACTTTCGAGCACATGACGGCGTTCGTCGACGACGTCGTCAGCGTCAGCGAGGAGGAGATCGCCGCAGCGATGCGGCGCATCGTTCTCGACGCCCGCCTGGTGGCCGAGCCGAGCGGCGCCGTCGCCGCGGCGGCGTGGATGTTCCGGCGCGACCGCCTGCCGGCCGGGGAAACCGCGGTGGCCGTCGTCAGCGGCGGCAACGTCGAGCCGGGCCTGCTCTCCCAGATCCTGACAGGGTGAGAGCAGGCTCCGACTCGTGAAGAAAGCGGGGCGGCCAGCCTGTCGCCCGCCTGTCTCCTCCTCCCGATTGGATTTCCCCCGGACTTCCGGCAGCCGGAGGAGGCAGTCCTCCCCCGGGACCTTCCTCCGCAGGAGAGCGCCTCAGGCACCGGGTACTTCGCGGCCGGCCCTGCTCCTTTGCGCCCCGGGCGGGCCATTGCCGGCGCAGCCTGAAAAAAACGTGAGCCCCGCCCCCCACCTCCGATAACAGATGCCCATATCGATCCCCGCCACCCTCAGCGGATTCCGCCTGCGCGAGTTCAACCGCAACGTCCGGCTCTTCTTCCTCTACGGCATCTCGATCAACGCCGGCATGGCGCTGTTCTCGCTGCTCTACAACCTCTACCTGCTGCGCCTGGGATACCAGGAGGACTTCATCGGTCAGGTCGCCGGCATGGCGCCGCTGGCCACCGGGCTTCTCGCTCTCCCTGTCGGCATGCTGAGCGACCGCTTCGGCCGCAAGGCGTTCCTGGTGGGTTCGAGTCTGCTGCTGACCGTATCCCAGCTGGGGCTCTGCTTCGCCGGCGCCCCCGGAGCCCTGCTGGCCTTCTCCTTCGTCGGCGGCCTGGGCTCGGCCTGCATCTGGGTCAACCACGTCCCCTTCCTCTCCGACAACGCCCACCCCTCGCGGCGCGCCGAGGCGCTGGTGATCTGGACCGCCCTGCAGGTGGTGATCCGCATGCTTCTCAGCATGGCGGGGGGCGTCATGCCCGGAGCCCTGGCCTGGTTCCTCGGCGCCTCCACGGAAATGCCCGAGCCGTTCCGCTACTCGTTGCTGCTCGGGGCTTTCTTCTCGCTGGCCGCGGCGCTGCCCCTGCTGGCGGTCGAGGGGAGGACCGCTCACCCGCTTCCCGCCTATGCGCCGCCGGAAGAACCCGGCACCGAGGGCGACCCGCCCTGGCGCGTCTATACCGCCATCGCCGCCCTGAGCGCCAGCCGCGGCTTCTCGATGGGGCTGACCTATCCGTTCTTCAACGTCTTCTTCGAAGAGGAGCTGCAGGTCGGGCCCGCGGCGATCGGGGCGATTTTCTTTCTCAGCCAGCTCGTGAGCCTGCCCGTCACCTTCGGGGCGCCCTTCCTGGTGCGCCGGCTGGGGGCGACCGCGGCGATCCTCTGCGCCCGCACCGTCGGCGGCAGCGCCGTCGGCGTCATGGGCGCCGTCATCAGCCTGCCCGTGGCGGTGGCGATGTTCCTGCTCGTGCGCGCCGGGGAGGTGATCGACAACCCCTCCGACCAGCACTTCTCCACCCGGGTTCTGCCGCGGCGCTACTGGGCCCGGATCCAGGGTTTCCGCGTCTGCGGGTTCCAGATCTTCAGCTTCGCCGGCAGCATTCTCGGAGGGATGCTGATCCTCGAGCACGGGTACTGGGTTTCCTTCGGCCTGGCCGGAGCAGCGCGGATTGCCAGCGGCGCGATCATGGCCGCCTTCTTCGGCCTCGCGCCGCGGCAGGACCAGCGGTTTACCCTCGATGCGGACCGCTCTCCCGATGCTGCCGGTGGCGACGGCCGCCGAGCAACGGCACGACAACGGGGCCGGAACCCATCGCCGCGACGAGGTTGATATCCCGCCGCGGTCCCGTACCTTGTCGCCGTTTTCACAAGAAATACGGAAGCCGCCTTGGCCCCTTGCCCACTCCGCTCTGCGGATACCCCAGCGAGAGAAATCCCATGCCACTGACAGAAAGCCAGCTCGCCGACTTCCGTCGCGACGGCTACATCCTGGTGCCCGGCCTGTTCTCCCCCGCCGCGGTCGGGGCGGCCCTCGAGGAGATGGAGAAGATCTTCTACGGCAAGAGCTTCGACGACCACCTCGCCGACCTCGACGCCGGGGCGAAGGCCGACTCGGTCGAGCCGGTCCCCACGGTCGCGGTACCCCATTACGGCAACACCGAGCACGGGCGCGCCCAGTTTCCGACCGGGGCGGATGCCCTCGACAGGCTGATCGAGAACGACGAGTACCTCGACGTCTTCGAGCAGTGCCTGGGGGCGGAAGCCAGCTACTGCAACGCCCATCTGTTCATGCGCTCCGGCCCCACCGACGAGCGCCACGCCGAGCATCCCTGGCAGGGATACCACATCGATCACTACACCAACTGCTTCCTGCCCCCGAGCCACGGCGTCGGCGCCTTCGACTACGTCAACAGCGGCGTCTACCTCCACGACGTCGCGGAGAACGGCGCGCCGATGCACGTGATTCCCGGATCCCACCACCAGGTCGTCGAGCTGTTCCCGAGGCTTGGCGCCGAGGGCAACCTCACCTCGGGCAGCGTAGGGGACATTCGCAAGGTGCCGGAGTTCGCCGCGCCGGTGCCGACCACCGCCAGGGCCGGGTCGGCGCTGTTCGTCTCGTCCTATCTCGTGCACGCCGCCGTCCCCTTCCGGAACCGGCGCAGGCAGCGCGCCTTCTGGACCCTGTCGATGTGCCGCGCCGACAACAGCCGCTGGACGAAGCTCGCCAACCCCTGGGCCGGTCCCGAGCGGGAGCACGTCAAGCCGTTCTGGGAAAGCACCACGCCGCGGGTGCGGACCTTGTTCGGATGGCCGCCTCCCGGGCACCCCGTACTACGACGGCAACACCCTGGCGAACCTCGAGGTGCTGTTCCCGGGTCTCGACCTGGCGCCGTACTCCGGGTAGGTCTGACAGAATCCTGCCTGATGAGAGGGGAGCAGAGGTCCCGGCCCGATTCCTGCGAGCGGCACGGGGGTTGCCCTGTGAGCCTGTGCTGCCGAAGCGCCCCCAGACTGCGGTGCGCGAGCCTTGGTGAAAGCCGCTATTTGATTTGAAGGAGAGGGGCAGGGCTCTGAACCGGATTCGGCTCCCTGCCCCCGTAAGTGCCCACCGCTTGACCCGGGCCGACCGCGAACCTGGCGCCGAGGCCCCCCGCTGACAAAGCGCCTGAGCGAGTCGTACCGAGGGCGTACAGCGAGTGAAGGCAACGCCGGGAGCCGGGATGGATCGGCGTCTTTATGGCGACATATTTGTGCCGGGACACTACCCGCGGGCGAATTCCGGGAACAGCTCGTCGTGGATCTCCGCCGCCTGCCGCAGATGGACCATGCGGCTTTCGTCGGCGGTGTCGACCATGGTGGGATAGAACATGCCGGCGCCGGTGTCGACCTTGTTCCTCCCGGGTGAGTGCACTGAGAGGTACTGGCGGGCGAGGTCGTGCTCCTCCGGAGTGCGGGCGTGGCGGGTGCAGTTCATGGTGAACATGCGCCTGCGGCCGCCGCCGCCGAAGGAGGCGTGGTAGAGGTCGTGGTTGAAGAGGACCACGTCCCCCGCATCGGTTTCGATGGCGACGTTGCCGGGGAACTCACTCCTCGGCATTCCGAACAGCTCCTCGGAATCGTTCGGGTTGATCCCCTCCCTGCGGACGAAGTGGTCGGGGCGATGGCTGCCCGGAATCAACCGAAGACAGCCGCTGTCCGCCCTCAGCTCGTCGAGGTAGAAGGCGGTCTTGGTCGCCCACAGCTGCCCCCAGTTGCCGTCCGGATGCCAGTGGGTGTCGCCGGCGTAGTAGTTGCCGTCCCCGCTGCAGTAGTTGAAGTCCTCTCCGATCACCCCTCCGATCAGGCCTCGAACCCCCGGGTGGTCGAGAAGGGTGCACATCTTCCGGGTGTGCTCGATCGGGCCGCCGAACATGGTGCGGCGGCTGCCGTCGTGCCCGTTGCCGCCGCCGCGATTCCGGATCGACCACTCGAACTCCTCGGTGACCCACTCGACTTCCGCCGGGGAAAGGAGCTTGCGGACGATCAGGTATCCGAAGGTGTGGAAGTGCCGCAGCTGCTGTTCGTTCAGCCGCATGTCGCCTCGATTCACTGTTTGTCCGCGGCGGACGGACGGAGAGCGGCCAGCGCCTGCCGCAGGTACGCCGCGTCCGCCCGGGCCCATTCCTCCAGGTTCGGCGGCGAGCTGTCGGCCCAGCCCACCTGCCGGATGATCGCTTCGTCGAAGCTGTACTCGGTATGCACGGTCAGCGGTCCGTCGAAACCGAAGCCGCTCAGGATTCCGAGGCATCTGTCCCAGTCGACGCACCCCTCCCCCACCTTGACGAAACAGGGGTTCCAGGGGGGCTTCCTCTCCGGTTCGTGGCGGTACAGAGCGTCCTTGACCCCCACCACAGAGAGGTACGGGCGGACCATCGCCAACCCCATATCCCAGTCCTCGCCGTCGAGGGCAAGGTGGCCGAAATCGGGATACGCCCCGACGTGACGCGGGTCGAACCCCCGGATCAGATGCATCAACCCGGCGCAGTTCGAGCCGATGCAGGCCCCGCTGTGGACCTGGTAGCAGGTCTGCACGCCGTGCTTCTCGCTGTGCCTGGCGAAGCCCTCCAAGTCTCTGCGCGCCGCATCGACTGCCTGCCAGTAGTCGTTCCCAGGGGAATGCCGCCAGAAGCCGATCTTCAGCCGCGGGACGCCGGCCTCGGCGCAGGCGGCGTACAGGCTTTCCGCGCCGGGAGCGGCCGGATCGATGAAGTCCGTCGCCGCGGTCGCCAACGGACAGGAAAGCCCCTGCCGGCGCCAGGAGGCCACCGCCCCGGGAAGCTCGGCCGCGGCGTTGCCGGGGTGGACCGGGTGGCCCGGGCGGACGCAGACGTCGATGCCGTCGTACCCCAGCTCGAGCGCCTTGTCCCCCAGCTCGGGAACCGAAAGGCCGGAAAAAAACTTGGAATTCAGAACGATCTGCATGCTGTCTGTGCCTCCTCGGTGGTAATCTGTACAACTGCCCGCGCCTGCTCAAACCCGGTCCGGCGGGGTATCGAGTGCTTTTGTCCCATTTGCGGGGAGCCTCCTTCCGGATTCTGATGCACGGCCTGGCGAAACCCGATCCATTTGAGAAAGAACGCGTCGGGCGTTAACGAAGGAACGCCGCCTGCCCACCGGCAGCGCATGCAGGCCGCGCCCCCGAGGCGCCCGTTATCTCCGCCAACGTGGCCTGGGGGCGGAATGCCGGGGCCTCGGTCGGTCCACCTCCAACACGAAGCCTTGGTTCGCATTGACCGGGAGGATCGGTAATTTGGTTGCCCTGTGAGGAAACCAGTCCCGATACGAAACCGGGCAAGCCGCCGTGAGTCTTCCGCTTCAGAAATGCCAACCCGAAGAATCAGAAGAGCCGGGCGGTTGCCGGCATGGCTGCTGCTGGCCGCGGCAAGCGCCCGTGCGGCCACCCTCGGCGGCTTCGTGACCGACGCCGAAAACGGCGAGTCCCTGCCTCTTGCAACCATCGCAATCGAGGATATCCGGCTCGGGGCGGTGAGCAACAGCAGCGGCTACTACGCCGTAAAGGATATCCCGGCCGGCACCTACGCGGTGTCCGTGTCCTACATAGGCTACGATACCGGACGCGACACATTGCGCTTCGAGGAGACGGGGGAACTGCGCCGCGACTGGGCCCTGGCGCCCCGGCCCCTGGCCCTCGAAGAGGAGATCGTGGTCGAGGCGGAGCGCATGGAGCTCGAGCAGGCCACCCAGGGCAGCTTTCTCAGTCTGCCGGTCGAGCCCCTGCAGCGGATGCCGGCCATGGGCGAGGCCGACTTGCTGCGCAGCCTGCAGCTGCTGCCCGGCATCCAGTCGGCCTCCGACCTCAGCAGCGGCCTCTACGTGCGCGGCGGCGGGCCTGACCAGACGGCCATCCTCCTCGACCACATCCCCCTGTACAACCCCTCCCACTTCTTCGGGTTCTTCTCCACCTTCAACCCCGATGCCATCAAGGACGTGCAACTCTACAAGGGGGCCTACCCGGCGCCGTACGGCCGCACCCTCGGGGCCGTCCTCGACGTGAGCAACCGCGAGGGCAACCGGCAGCGCTTCAGCGGCCGCGGCGGCATCAGTCTCATCTCCAGCCGCCTGCTGGCCGAGGGGCCGGTGGAGGACGGCTCGTGGATGGCGGCCGGCCGCCGCACCTACCTGGAGCCCGTCTTCGGCACCATCCGCGCATTCGACGTCGACATCCCCCTCAGGTACTACTTCTACGACTTCAACGGCAAGATCAACCAACGGCGCGGCGACGACACCTTCACGCTGAGCACCTACTGGGGCCAGGACGACCTTTGGGCCGACCTCTTCGGGGGAGAGGAGTCCAGCGTTGACACGGTGGGCACCGGCCAGGAAGAAGCGGAGGACTCCTTCGTCGACATGCGCTGGGGCAACCGCGCCCTGACCGCACGCTGGACGCGGGTGTTCTCGCCCGATCTCTTCGGTCACTTCATGGCCGCCGGCTCGTACTACCGGAGCGCCATGGACTTCAGCGTCTTCAACACGCCCGTCGCCATCGAGAACAGCATTCGGGACCTGTCGCTCAAGGGCGACCTCGACTACTTCGCCCACCGCGACCACACCCTCTCCCTCGGCTTCCTGGCCACCCTGTTCAGGTTCCGATTCTCCCAGACCTTCAACCGGGAGGAGCAGGACGACCTGCGCCAGGGCTCGCGGCTGGTCTCGGCCTACCTGCAGGACGAGTGGCAGGCCGATCCGGTCACGCGGCTGCGGCTCGGGGGGCGGTCCACCTGGTTCAGCGTCGGCAACCGCCTGCACTTCAGCCCGCGCCTCTCCCTCAGCCGGGCCCTCACCGAGAAGGTCCGCCTCAAGCTCGCCGGGGGGATGTACCGCCAGTACCTGCAGCTGATCACCACGGAGACTTTCAGCGGCGGCGACCTCTGGGTGCCCCTGGACGACAGCGTCGAGCCGGGGCGCTCCTGGCAGGGGGTGGCAGGCGCCGAGTGGAACCCGTCGCGGCGGTACCAGTTCACGGTGGAGGGCTACTACACGGACTTGGCGAACCTCTTGGTGCTCGACACCGCCGTGGCCGCCGACAGCGAAGCCGCGCGCTCCGAAGACATCTTCGTCAGCGGCGGTACCGGCTGGGCCAGCGGAGTCGAGCTCTTCCTGCAGCGGCGCTCGGGAGCTCTCACCGGCTGGGTGGGCTACACCCTGGGTTGGACGCGGCGCACCTTCCCGGAGCTGAACCAGGGGCGCGCCTTTCCGCCCAAGTACGACCGCCGCCACGACCTCTCCTTCGTGCTCTCCTACCGGGTTGGGAGATGGCGCCTGGGCTCCAACCTCGTGTACGCCACGGGGCAGGCCTTCACCCCCGCCTCGGTGCGCTACTCACTGCGGGAGCCGACCACCGGGGTCGTGCATGACTACGTCCTGCCGTCCCGGCGCAACAGCGCCCGCCTGCTGCCCTACCACCGCCTCGACGTCAGCGCCACCCGCGACCTGATGCTGCTGGGCCTGGAATCCGAGCTCTACCTGCAGGTCTTCAACCTCTACAGCCGGCGCAACGAGTGGTTTGTGCTGTACGACACCAGCGAGTCCGAGACCAAGGCGGAAGTGGTCAAGCAGCTGCCCATCGTGCCGACCCTGGGCCTCAACTTCGTCTTCTGAGCGGATCGACCGATGACCCCTGAATCCTTCTCGTCACGGCTCGGCAGGCCGATAACGCCCGCCGGGCTCTGCCTCCTGCTTCTTCTGTGCCTGGCGGCGTGCTCCGCCGAGCGCCAGCCGGGGAGTCTCTTCGGCTCGGCGGAGGAGGACAGCGAGCTGGTGGTCGACGCCGTGCTGCTGGTCGACCAGACCCTGCCCGACCTGTTCGTGCGGCGCAGCCTGGCCCCCGACCGCCCTTACGACCGCGAGGCGGCGGGAGTGTCCGACGCCCGGGTCCGCATCCTCCAGGGCGACCGGGTCTTCGAGTACGCCGCCGATCCTGACGACCCCGGCCGCTACCTGCCGCCGCCGGACCCGCCCCGGGTCGAACCCCGGACCGAGTATCAGCTCGAAGTCGAGGTGGGAGGGCAGCGCGTGGGGGGGCGCACGACCACGCCCGGCAGGCTGCGGGTGCGGCGGGCGGTGCTCCTCGACTGGGAGACCGGCGAGATCCTGCAAACCCTCAAGTCCTTTGCCGAGGCCGGGAACGGGGTGTACGATGCGCCGGAGAACCAGCTTCTCTACCCGGAAGGACTGCTCGAGATCCACCTGGAGGCGGTGGAGGCGGAGGCCTACCAGGCGGCGATCTTCTCCCTGGACGAGAGCCCGGCCGTCGTCGACGAGGAGCTGGAACAGTTCTACGATGAGGACGAGGACCCGAGCAGGAACCAGTCGCCTCCTCTGGCGGTCCGGGAGGGGATCCTGCGCTGGCCGTGGTTCGCCGTGTACTACACCGGGCGCTCCATCGTGAAGGTCTTTGCGCTGGACCGCAACTGGTTCGATTACGCCCGCACTAGCGCCGACCAGCAGGAGCAGGGGGGATGGGCCGGCGGCCTGGCGGGAGACAATTTCGAGCGGCCCCTCTTCCCGGTGGAGGGAGGGATGGGCTTCTTCGCCTCGGCGTCGGTCGATTCGGTGGGCTTCGTGGTGGTGTCGCGGCCCTAAGGCCGCTTGACGGCCCTCACCACCGCCAGCGGCACCACCCGCCACAGGCAGGCGGCCTCGAAGCCGGCCTCGTCCAGGGCGGCCAGCTCCTCCTCCAGCGGGAAGTAGGTGTCCTCGCCGGACCACTCCCGGAAGTGTTGGTACGCCTGCTCCTTCTCGATGCCGCAGGAGACGAGGTGGGCGGCCCAGGCCTCGTATTCCGCCCGGCGAGCCGACGGCTCGGCAGGAATGGTCACATCCGCGTTCACGAAAACCCCGCGCGGCGGCAGCGCGGCGTGAATCGCGCCGAGGATCTTCCGTTTCTCGGCCAGGGTGGAAACGTGGTGCAGCGCCAGGGAAGCGACCGCGAGGTCGCAGGGCGGCAGCGGGCCCTGGAAAGGGCGCTCGGCGTACTGCACCCGGGCGGCAAAAGGGGCCAGCCGCACCTGCGCCTGGGCGAGCATCTCGGGATCGGCGTCGATCAGGAGGACCCTCGCTCCCTCGCATCTCCGCAACACCGCCTGCGCCAGGGCGCCCGTGCCGGCGCCGAGGTCGGTCACCGTTCCCGGTCCCGCCTCGGCAACGGCCTCCGCGGTCCTTTCGAGCATCTCCTCGTAAGCGGGGATGAAAGCGCGGATGGTCCTGTCGTAAGCCTCGATTTCAACGCGTAGATGGCGCCGTACGGAATGAGGTGCCATTTTCGAACCTGTTCGAAAAAACGGCATCTATTGGGAGTGTCGTCCGAACCTCCCGGAAAGGATTGTAAATGACCCAGGAAGCCCTGATGGTCATCGGCTTCTTGCTCGGCGCGTATTCCATCGTCGGCAACGACGCCATCCAGACGCTGGGGACCTTTCTCAGTTCCAACGACCACCGTCCGTGGTGGGTGCTCTGGCTCTTTGCCGGCAGCATCCTGACAGTGATCCTCGTGTATGGGTGGATGGCTCACGGCGATGTCTCCTACGGCAGGCTGCAGACGATCCCGGTGCCGGAGCACTTCAGCTGGATTTACTGCGTCCCGCCTTTCGTTCTGCTCTTGCTGACCCGCCGGGGCATCCCGGTCAGCACCACCTTCTTGACCCTGACGATCTTCGCCCCCAAGGCGCTGCCGAGCATGCTGATCAAGTCGTTGTCGGGGTACGCGACCGCCTTCGTGGCCGCTATTCTCATTTACAGACTGGTCACCCGAGGTCTTGAGTCCCGCTTCAACCGGACGGAGGGGCCGACGAGCCCTTGGTGGATTGTGGCTCAGTGGTGTTCGACCGGTTTCCTCTGGAGCCAGTGGCTGATACAGGACTTGGCGAACATCTATGTTTTCCTGCCGCGCGAACTGTCCGCGGGATGGTTCACGGCAAGCATCGTCGTCATGCTGGCCTTGCTCGCCATCATCCTTTACACCCACGGCGGCGCCATACAGAAAGTGGTGCTGACGAAGACGAACACCACCGACATCCGCTCGGCGACCTTCGTCGACCTGATCTACGGCATCGTGCTGTTCCTGTTCAAGGAGGTGAGCCACCTTCCGATGAGCACGACCTGGGTCTTCGTCGGCCTCCTCGCAGGGCGCGAGATCGCCATCGCCTGGAACGAGAAGCACCGCAGCCGTCAAGAGGTGTCCCGGCTGGTGCTGACCGACTTCGGAAAAATCACCGCCGGCCTGGTAGTCAGCGTCCTCCTCGCCTATCTGCTGCCGGTACTGCAAAGCAGATAGGCTGAGAAAAACCGGCTTCGCCAGTCCGGCGTGCAAAAGGAGGCCCGCCATGCCGCTGCGTAGACTGATTGCGCTCGCTTTCCTGGTCCTCGCACCGTACCCGAGAGACGGCTTCTGCGTGATCGTTTACCGGATCGGTGCCCCCTTCACTGCGGCCGAAAAGGACAGCCTGTCGAGCCTCGGCGTCGATTTCACCGAGATCGGCTGGTCCCCCTCCCAGCTGCAGGAGGCCCTCCACCTCGATTCGCTGCAGTCCGAGTCGGTGCAGCCGCATTTCTTCGCCGCCGACGACGATATCGCCTCCACCCTGTTGAGCAGGGGGGGGAAAGCGTGCGTCATCAACACCAGCTACTCCCATGCCTGCAACAACCTCGACGGCGAGCTGCTGATCGACCAGGACCGGACCACCGCCCACGTCTACCCGGTGCTTGCCGCCGAGAGCTTCAACCGCGAAATCTGGGAGCGCGTCACCTTCGACGTCGGGGGGCGGTTCCTGATACGGGAGGTGAGATTCCGCACCCTGGCCGACCACCCGGAGCACTTCCTCGAGCGCTTCACCATCGGCATCGCCGAGGGCTTCGATTCGAACCGCATCCTCCACTTCAGGGAGATCGTAGCCGAGGTGAAGGAGAACACCGAACCGGAAGTCTCGGTGCTTCTCGACCCGCCGGTGACCACCCGGGCGATCCAGCTGCGGATTTTCCGGCAGACGACCAAGGAGGTCGGTCTCGCCGACTTCGAGCTCTACGGCGGCGGCTTCGTCGCCAGGGCCGCGTACGAGTCCGGGGTGATCGAAATGGAGGATATCGCCAGCTGGGGGAAGATCCGCTGGTCGGGCCGCCAGGACCCGCTCGCCCGCGTCGACATCCGCACCCGCTCCGGCTCCGACCCGCACCCGGTGATCTTCTGGGAAGCCCGCCCCGAGCAGCAGGACAGCATCCGCTTTCGCGGCGGCGGCGGCAGCCTCGACCTGATTGAATACAAGAGGCAGTACGAAAGGCTGTCCGACGTTCTCAAACCGGTAAACCCCGCCGATCAGGTGAGCCTCGACGCCGAAAACTGGAGCTTCTGGTCGAGCCCCTACCCCTTCGAGACACCGGAGGTCTCCGTCGTCTCTCCGGGGCCGCGGCGGTTCTTCCAGATACGGACGGATTTCTTCTCGACCACCGATGACGGCGGCAAGCTCGACTACCTGGAGTTCAAAGCCTCGGTCCCTCCCGCGGTGCGCGGGCTGGTGGCCGAGATCCATCCGACCGAGACGAGGATCGGCGAGCCGACGCAATTCACCTATTACATCCGCCCGACCATCCGCCCCGGGGACGGCAGCTTCGACGGCGTGGAGATCTCGACCCCTTCCGGGATCGTGTCGGTCGACTCGCTGCGCATCGCCGGTGTCGGTCAGGAGATTTTCGAAAGGCGCATCCGCGGCGACGGGCTCGGGTTCGAAGTGCTGCTGCCGCGCAAGCTGGAGGCGTCGGACAGCGGCGCCCTGGTCGAGGTCGTGTTCAGCGCCCCGGTGCTCAGGGAAGTGGGGACCCTGTTCGACGGCAGGGTGTTCGACACCACGCGGCCGCTCGAGGTGCGCCAGCGGCTCATCCCCGGCAATGCCGCCGTCGAGGTAGAGAGCGAGCGCCTGTCGGTGACCACGTCTCTGAGCAGCTCGTTGCTGTTCTCGGCCCGGGCCGAGCCCGACCCGTTTACCCCGAACGGGGACGGCGTCAACGATCTGGCGACGATCTCGTACAAGGTCCTGCGGCTGACCTCCGCGGCGCCGGTCTCCATCGCGATCTTCGACCTGTCGGCCAGGCTGGTGAGGAATCTGTACAGCGGAGAGGATCCCCTCGGCGAGTACTCCCACGACTGGGACGGCACCGACGACTCCGGCAGGCTGGTCCCGCCCGGGGTTTACCTGTACCGGCTGAGGATCGAGCTGCAGTCCCAGCGCGAGAGCAGCAGCGGCACCCTCTCCGTCGCCTACTGAGCTTTCGGAATTTCCCTTCGACAGCGCGCAGGCGGCGCGAGGAAAGAGTGCTCGGTGCTTTCGGGAGCATGCATCGCCACCCGCACGGCGGGACTCTGCCGACCACCGACATCACCGCCGCCTGCCTGCACACCCTGTGCGACGTCTATCGCCACGTCGCCGAGCAAACCGCGGCGGGCACGAGGATCAACTTCCACCTCGACTACGAAGACGAGAGGGTCCGCGTGACCACCCGGCGCCGGGAAAAGGGGTGCCTCGAGGTCCTTCTCAAGGAAGCGGCCCCGCTGTTCATCCGCGTGCCCGGGTGGGCGCCGGCAGGTTCCGTCGCCGTGAAGGCCGGAGGGCAGCCGGCCCGATTCGACAGAACCGGGTGCTTCGCTTCGCCGGCGAAGCGAAGGCGGGAGCGGCGATTCAAATGGAATACGACCTGCCCGCCAGAACCATCAGCGAAACGACCGACGGCGTCGAATACCGGATCGAGTGGCGCGGTGACGACGTCACCGGAATCACACCGAACACCGACTTCCTGCCCTTCTATCCGACCGCGGCCGGCAGTGACCCCGCGCCGGGCGGGAAGATGCGGTGACCCACGGTCGCCCACACACCGGGCACCACGCTGCGTCCCCCGTTCGCAGCAGGACGGAAGGAGCCGCGGCGGCAACCCTACGATGGATTGCGTTGGCGCTGCCGGACCTGCCTGAGGAGCGGTAAACAACCGTGACGCCGGAGACCGAACCCAGGATGGCGCTGCGGGGGATCGCCCTCGTGCTGCTGGCGATGCTGCTCTTCGCCGTCATGGACGGGCTCAACAAGCACCTGGCGAAGACCTACTCCTTCGTGCAGATCCTCTGGGTCCGCTACCTGCTGCTCGTCGCCGTCGCCGCCCTGGCCTCCCGGGGGATGGGGATCCGCAGGGCGCTAGCCTCCCGGCAGACCGGCATTCAGGTGGCGCGCTCCCTCGTTCTCGTCGCCGAGCAGGCCACGTTCGTGATCGCCTTCATCCACCTGCCCTTGGCCGACGTGCACGCCCTGGCCGCAGTCTCCCCCCTGATCGTAACCCTGCTGTCGGCCCCGCTCCTGCGCGAACACGTCTCCCTGTACCGGCTCCTTGCGGTCGCCGCCGGATTCACCGGGGTGCTGCTGATCCTCCGTCCCGGAACCGCGACCATGAGTGCCGAGGCCGCCATCCCGCTGCTGGCGGCCCTGCTGTGGGCGGTCTACCAGATGCTCACCCGCCTCGCCGGCCGCACCGACCGGCCGGAGACGTCGCTGCTGTACGCCGGGATCGCCGGGGCGGTCGTCCTCAGTCTGCCGGGCCCTTTCTACTGGCTGCCGCCGGCTCCCGGGGACTGGGGCCTGCTGGCGCTGGTGGCCGCGCTCAGCGCAACCGCCCATTTCTCGATGATCAAGGCATTGCGTTACGCCGAGGCCTCGGCCCTGCAGCCGTTCGGCTACTCCCTTTTCCTGTGGGCGGTCGTCGTCGGCTTCATCGGTTTCGGCGACTTCCCCGACGCCTGGACCCTGGCAGGAGCGGCGGTCATCCTGGCGAGCAACCTCTACGTGGTGCGCCGCACCAGAGGAGACAGCCCGTGGTGAAAGCCCCTTTGTAAACGAAGGGCAGGGAGCCGGGTATCTGGCCGCTCTGCAGAGGTTGGAGGAGATCCGGCGGCGATGCCAGGCTCCCCGCAACGGAACGGTTCGGCCGCGCAGACGGTTGGCTGTTCCTAGACTCTGAACAGAATGTCCCCTATTGACTTTCTCCGTTGCTTTTTTTTTTGGAGTCTGCTGTGATGGAGTGTCATGGCCGGTATGACCTTTCCCGGTGGGTCGTACCAGCCTTTCCGAACCGACCGGGGCGGAAGGGAGATTGGAATGCCACGCTTTACGAAGCAAATCGTAGCCGTTCTCATGCTGGCTGGTGGGGTCCTTCTGGCTGGCACGTCGTTTGTGGACGCTCACAGCCCTGGCGGCAATCCGAATTCGTGTTTCAACTGGGGGCACGAACATTACCCTAGTGCTTCAGAGGGCGTGTGTGAGTACAGTTGCATCCTCAAGGGGCATAATCACTCCCAATGGACTACCCCAATGCAAGGAACATGCGAATGCTGCGATCAGGGTGACCGTTGCGAGGACTGAGAAATCGGCCTCACTTTCAGGCGGACAAGGCTCTTAGAGCCTTGTCCGCCTGTTTTTTGAAAGGTACAGGTAATTCATGACCATCTGTCTGATCGTTCTGATCATATCCTCCGCAGCAGCCTCAGCGCACAGCGGGAGCAGGGTATTTCCCTTCTATGAGATTACCGATGAAATGCTGCAAAAGATCGACATTCACGATGGACTGATCGAAGAATGGTACGAGATAGGCGAACCCTGTATGACCATCCTGGATTTCAGAAGCTTTCAATTCGATTCGCCCCATCCATCCAATCTGGACGTACGTATCTGGCTAGCCTGGCATGATGAATCGAATCGGATTTTCGCAGCCTTTGTTGTCGTAGATGATAAATACTATAACACACACAACTACCATGGAGCGGAACGTGTCAATGGAAATGAGACACTTCGCGTGAAAGTTTACTGTCCTGTTCGTGCGCATTCGATGATGGTCGGGGGTGGGTTGATCCACACCTCGGCTGGTATTTTCGGTGCTTGGGGCGGCCCCTTTACGAAGCGCTCGGGATGTCGTGCATGGGCGTCATCGAGGATGGATTGGCGCGCTGCCTGGAGCTCCTCGGCGCGCCCGTGATGTACCGCCTCCGGGGTCAGCAGGCCCAATCCGCTATGGCGATGGCGGGTGTTGTACCAGAGAAAGAACGAGCGAAAATACGCCCGCGCCTGCTCCGGGTCGGCAAAGCGGCCCGGGTAGGTGGGCGCGTATTTGACGGTTTTGAACTGGCTCTCCGAATAGGGGTTGTCGTCGGCGGTTCGCGGGCGGCTGTAGCTGGCCAGGATCTCGAGATCGACCAGCAGCTGCGAAAAGGTCTTGGCCGTCATCGGGGCGCCCCGGTCCTGGTGCAGGGTCAGCTGCCCCGGCTCGATGGCTTGCTTGCGGCAGGCGGTCCGGATCAGGCGCCGTGCGCTGCCGGCGCTTTCCCGGGTGGCCACCATCCAGGCGACGACGTAACGCGAAAACAGGTCGAGCACCACGTAAAGCGGATACGTCCCCCCTGTACGCGGGCCCGCCAGACGGGTAATGTCCCATGTCCAGACCTGGTTGGGGGCCCTGGCCACCAGCCGCGGCGGCTCGGCCCGAGGGTGGCGGCGCTGGCGGCGGCGTTCCCGCACCTCGCCGGCGCCGTGCAGCAGACGATACATCGTGCGTTGGGAACACAGGTAGCGTCCTTCCTCCAGCAGATTCGCGTATACGGCGGCCGGGGCCTGGTCGACGAAACGGTCTTCGTGCAGGGTAGCCAGTACGTGGGCGCGCTCTTCCGGGGCCAGGGCACGAGGCGAACGGCAAAGGCGCCGCGTCCCGGCGCGGCAGCGGGGGGGTGCGGTGGCGATAGACCGAAGCGCGGGCCACCCCCAGGGCGCGGCAAGCCGGGGCCACCCCGACCGTGGTCGCCAACTGTTCGACCGCCGCGCTCATGCGTCGTCGCCGTTGGCGGGCCGGTTCAGGGGGATCCCCAGGATCTCGGAGGCTTTTTTTTGGATCTCGAGAATCACTTGGGCCTGCTCCAGACGCCGCCGCAGACGGGCGTTCTCCATGCGCAAGCGCTCGTTGTCGCTGGCCACCGGGTCCCGACGACGGCCTTGGGGACCCCGCGGCGTGGCCAACGCCTGCAACGAGCCTTCCCGCCGCGCCCGCCGCCAGGCGGTCAGCTGCGAGGAGTACAGGCCCTCGCGGCGCAGTAAGGCACCGACCTCCCCGGGAGCCCGGCAGACATCGGCTTCTTCCAGTACCCGCAGCTTATACTGGGCACTGAAATACCGACGCTTGGCTCTGTCTGGCACTTCCGGATCGAGACGAGGAACCTCGGGGGTGGACTCTTCCACAGGCAACGAAACTCGCTCCGCCTTTCCAGTACGGGAAGCCATCCGCAATGCTCTCCTTTCCGCCCTCCTGACTACTCTAAACTCCGATGCGAAAATGTCTCACTCTATATTGGCACGTAGGGGAGAGGGTTGGGACCCATATATGCATGTGTTCGACAGCGTCCAATTCTCTATTGATGGCGATCATAGTGGAGGAGAGGGACTACGCCAAGGAGTAAAAAATATCGATGACCCCATACTCATAAGTATTGGAGGAAGAACGCAGAGCTATTCCGTTATAGCTGAAACAATACGTGGCCCTACTCTGGAAAACCATATTAGGGAGGGTAAAATCGGTTCTACTGGAAAACCCACCTCCTGGAAAGTCTCTCCTCCATATGGAGATGCGGGAGGGGCAGCAGCCGGAGAACAACCTACTGTGAGCGTGATCGAGATGTATGTGACCCCCTATGATTGGTGGGGTGCCTGGGATGCCATGGATCAAACCGAATTCAGCGAACTGTCTGCAAACCGGATCGTGGGCTTCGACATCACTATTTTCGACCAGGACCGGGACCATAATCCTTGTGATCCCTGTCCAGTCGCTGAATGGTTTCCTGCTGATTTGGACGTTGAAAGTCTTGCAGATTCGGGTAGGGGCATGCAGATAGCGGACATCTTCCTCGATGGGCTGCTGCTTCCAGCCCGGAGCACGGCCGTCGAATCCATCACCTGGGGACGCATCAAAGCGTCGGTGCAACAGTGACCTTCATCACGCTTCTGCTACTACTCACTCAGGTCAGTGCACACGATCTGGACGGCAGCGTATACTGCTCTGAGGACGGTGAGGCTCGCCGGTTATCTGACTCCGGAGCGGTTACCCCGATATGGGCTCCGGATGGCCGGTACATCTTCTATGTCCTTCATACTGCCGATGGGAGTTTGTTCCATCTCATAACGCCTGCCGGAGAGCTGTTGCAGACCATACCCCTACCGCAACCTCTGACGGCTACAGGAGGTTTGTCCTGGCATCCCAACGGCGAGATCACCTTCGCAGCAAGCCAAGGGGAGTCATTTGAGATTTACAACCTGGACCCCGAAGGACATGCCAAGCTGATCGTACCTGACGGAATCCTGCCTGCTTGGTCTCCTGACGGGGAGGCGCTGGCCTTCACTACAAACCGGGACGGCAATCCGGAGATTTATCTTGTGGACCATGAAGGACGCCTGCGTAACCTGACCAATCACGACGATTTCGACGCTCATGCTTCGTGGTCGCCGGACGGAACCCGGATCGCCTTCGAGAGCGGGCGCTTTGGTTACCTGAATATCTGTGTAGTGAATGTCGTCAGCGGGGAGATAATCCGCCTGACGGATTATTCAGGCAAGGATTGGAATCCGGCATGGGGTCCGAACGGCCGTGAAATCGCGTTCTCGTCAGATCGTGACGGCGAAAACCTGATCTACAGGAAAACCTGATCTACAGTATGAACGCGGATGGAACCGATGTCAGGAGATTCCCCGGCGGGCGCGCTGCGGAGCAAGCCATTCGAACCGCTGGCCGGCTTGTCAGGGCGGGTGTTTCAATCTAACTCTACCACGCACACCGGCCGTTGTTCTAGTCGAACAGGCAGTCCCGGCCCAGCCGGTGGTTGCAACGGCATCCCCACAACCGGATCAAAGGAGCTGATATGCCACTCCGGAGGGAGGGAGCGCAGCCGGCAGGCTGTTCAGGCGGACCCCGGTCCGGGACAGACGTGCGCATCGGAAAGGCGGTGCCGGCACCGGGCCGGTGGGGTTCCTTCGCGGTGGCTGCCGTCCTGGCTTCCCTCTCCCCTGCCGCCGCCGAGGTCACCGTCTTCGCCGCGGCGAGCCTGACCGCAGCCGCGGGCGAAGTCTTCGAGGACGAGGGCTCACCCGAAGTCAGCCTCTCCTTCGCCGCTTCCTCCGTGCTGGCGCGCCAGATCGACGCCGGCGCTCCCGCCGACCTGTTCCTGTCGGCCAACAGCTCCTGGATGGATTTCCTCGAGCAGCGCGGCCGCATCGATACGGCGACCCGCGTCGATCTGCTCGCCAACCGCCTGGCCGTCGTCGCCCCGGCGGGATCCGGCCTCGACGTCGAGATCGCCGGGAATTTCGATTTCCCCGGCAGCTTCGCCGGCCGCCTGGCCCTCGGCGACCCCGACCACGTCCCGGCCGGGATGTACGCGAAGCAGGCCCTCGTCCGGCTCGGCTGGTGGTCCCGGCTCGAGCCGCGGCTGGTACCGGCCCCCGACGCGCGCGCGGCCCTGGTCTTCGTCGAGCGCGGCGCCTGTTCCGCCGGCATCGTCTACGCCACCGACGCGGCGGCCAGCGACCGCATCGAGGTCGCCGCGGAGATCCCCGACAGCCTGCACGCCCCGATCCTCTACCCGGCCGCCGTCGTCGCAGACAGGGATTCCCCGCAGGTGCGCGCCGCGATGGCCCGCCTGCTGTCGCCGGCCGCGGCCCGGATCTTCCGGGACCACGGCTTCACCGTCCTGCCGCGGCCGCGGCGGGTCACCTCCCGCCCGGAGTAACGGCGATGCTCCAGCCGGAGGAACTGCAGGTCCTGGGGCTGTCCCTGCGCGTCGCCCTCGCCTGCGTCGCCCTGACCCTGCCGCCGGCCACCGCCCTCGGGTGGCTGCTGGCGCGCCGCGACTTCCGCGGCAAGCTGCTCGTCGACGGGCTCTGCCACCTGCCCCTGGTGCTGCCGCCGGTGGTGACCGGGTACCTGCTTCTCCTGCTGTTCGGCCGCCGCGGCCTCTTCGGGCCGCTGCTCGAAGTCGCCGGGGTGAGCCTGGCGTTCGACTGGAAGGGGGCGGCCCTGGCCTCGGCGGTTGTCGGCTTCCCGCTGGCGCTGCGCGCCGTACGCCTCGCCATCGAGAACGTCGAGCCGCGTCTGGAGGGAGTCGCCCGCACCCTCGGCGCCGGGCCGTTGCGGGTGTTCTTCACCGTCACCCTGCGTCTGGCGGCGCCGGGACTGTGGGTCGGCGCCCTGCTCGCCTTCGCCCGCAGCCTCGGGGAGTTCGGGGCGACCATCACCTTCGCCGCCAACATCGCCGGGCAGACGCGGACGATTCCGTCCGCCATTTACACCTACCTCAACCAGCCCGGGGGGGAAGGGCCGGCCATGCGCCTGGTGTGGATCTCCATCGCCGTATCGCTGGGAGCGCTGCTGGCCAGCGAGTGGGCGGCGCGGCGCGCCCGGCGAGGGTGAGAGAGATGCTGTCCCTGCGCCTGAACCGCGGGCTGGCCGCATTCGACCTCGAGGTCGAGGTAGAATGCCGCTACCCGGCGACCGCCATCTACGGCCCTTCCGGGGCGGGGAAGACGTCGCTCCTGAACATGGTGGCCGGGCTCATGCGACCGGACGCAGGCCGCATCGAGCTCGATGGAGAGGTGCTGTTCGATGACGCCGCCGGGATCGACAGGCCCCCCGAAGCGCGCCGGCTGGGGTACGTCTTCCAGGAGGACCTGCTGTTCCCGCACCTGAGCGCCGGCGACAACCTCCGCTTCGGGTACGACTTGCTGCGCCAGGGAGAGCGCCGCTTCGAGCCGGACCGAATCTGCGAGCTGCTGGAAATCGGCGCCCTCCTCGACCGCCTCCCGGCCACCCTGTCCGGCGGGGAGCGCCAGCGCGTCGCCCTGGGGCGCGCCCTGTTGTCCTCGCCGCGCCTGCTGCTGATGGACGAACCGCTGGCCTCGCTCGACAGGGGACTGAAGAGCCGCATCATCCCCTACCTGCGCCACGTGCGCTCCGATCTCGGCATCCCCATCCTCTACGTCAGCCATTCCGCCGCGGAGATCCTCGAGCTGACCGGCCAGGTGATCGTCCTCGACAGCGGCCGCGTCGTCGCCCACGGCGATTTCTTCCGCGTCGCCTGCGACCCCCGGGTGCTCCGCCTCGTCGACGAGTTCGGCTTTGAGAACGTGCTGCCCGTCGAGATCCTCCCCGGAGAAGGCACCGGAGACGCCTGCCTCGCCCGCTGCGGCGGGCAGCTGCTGCGCATTCCGCATTGCGGCCGCCCGCCGGGAACCCGCCTCTTCGTCGGCCTGCGCGCCGACGACGTCATTCTCGCCCGCGGCCGGCCCCAGGGGTTGAGCGTGCGCAACGCCCTCCGGGGAACGGTGACCGAGGTCAGCGCCGTCGGAGCCACGCGCCTCGTCTATGTCGACGTGGGCCGCCGCCTGGCCGCCAAGGTCACTCCGGAGGCGGTCGCCGAGCTCGGCATCGCCCCCGGGCAGGAGGTCTTCTGCCTGGTGAAAACGCACTCCCTGAGGATCGGACCCGAAGTGGAGTAGTCCCCCCGGCAGACTCCGGTGCCGGGGTGTGCCTCGAACCCGGGCGCGTTATCTTCTTGCGCATGACGGTGGCTGCCACTACCCGCACGATCGGTTGGTACCGGACTCCGGTCGACCGCGAGACCATGAGAGCCCTCAACCAGCGTAGCGACTGGAAGGGGCTGCTGCAGGTCGGGGCCCACATCGGCCTGATCGCCGCGACCGGGGCGCTGGCCTGGTCCGTGCAGGAAACCTGGTACCTGCTGCTGCCGGTCCTCTTCGCCTACGGGACCTTCTACGTCTTCCTGCTCAACGCCACCCACGAGCTGTCCCACAACACCGTCTTCAAAAGCAGGTTCCTCAATGGGTTCTTCCTGCGCCTGTTCAGCTTCCTCGGCTGGCGCAACCACGTCCTGTTCTGGGCCAGCCACTCCGCCCACCACAAGTACACCCTGCACCCGCCGGACGACCTCGAGGTCGTGCTGCCGAAAAAGCTGACCGCCCTCGAGTTCCTGCGCATCACCTTCTTCGATCCGTGGACCCTCTACCTCAACCTCAGGAAGACCCTGATGCACAGCATCGGGCGCCTGGAAGGGGAATGGGAGGAGCACCTGTTTCCCCGCGAAGACAGGGAGAAGAACCGCCGCCTTCGCAACTGGGCGCGCCTGCTGCTCGCCGGACATGCCGCCATCGCCGGGGTCTCGATCTACACGGGGCTCTGGCTGCTTCCGGTGCTGACGACCCTTGGGGTCTTCTACGGCGGCTGGCTGCGCTTCCTGTGCAACCAGACCCAGCACACCGGGCTGCAGGACGACGTCCCCGACTACCGCCTGTGCACGCGCACCGTCATCCTCAACCCGTTCACGCGCTTTCTCTACTACCACATGAACTTCCACATCGAGCACCACATGTATGCCGCGGTGCCGTGTTACAACCTGGGAAAGCTGCACGAGCTCATCCGCCACGAACTTCCCCATTGCCCGCGCGGCCTCATCGAGACCTACCGCGAGATCATTGCGACCTTGAGAAGGCAGCGTGTGGACCCGGGTTACCAGTTCATCCCGGAGCTCCCGGCGAGCGCCGGGGGGTAGAGGCTCCGCGCTTCCCGGCCGGGGTCGACGCGGCCGGTTTCCCCGGCGGAGGCGCAGCGACTGCCCCTGGCCTCCGCGTTTCGCAGCTATCCTGCAATCTGGAACCATGCTCCGCATAGACGCCCACGCGCAGGTGTTCGCCAGACTCTCGCGGGAGTTTCCGCGCCAGGCGGGGCACAGACTCCCCGCCGATCGCCAGGAGCCGGTTGAGAAGTTGCTGGAAGCGATGGCCGGAAGCCGGGTGGATCGGGCGGTGCTGGTGCAGATCGGCGGCAGGGCGCTGGAACACCACGCCTACCTGCGTCACTGTTTGCGGCGGTACCCGGGCCGCTTCCTCGGCATCGGGCTGATTCCGGCCGGCGAGGTCTCGCCGCGGGAGCAGAACGATCACATGGACCGGCTGGCGGCGGACGGGGACGTGATCGGGTTCCGGTTGTCGTCACTGGGGGGGCCGGCGGATCCACTGGCGACGATGGACGTCCGCACCTTTGCCACCTACCCGATCTGGAAACACGCTGCCGAGAAGGACTACGTTCTCTGGCTCTGCCCGCGTGCAGTCGACGCCCACACGGTTCCCTTCCTGATCGATGCGTTTCCCGACGTTCGCGTGGTCTTCAACCACATGCTGGCCTGCCCGGGGGCGGGCAACACCGGCACCGACGAGAAGGGCCGGCCACGCGTCCTGTTCTCCCAGTTCCCCCCGCTGACCCGGTACTCGACCATGGGGCTGCACCAGTACGGAAACGCGAACGTGCTCCTGTCCGGCCAGTACGCCTTCAGCAACGAGGAGTGGCCCTACCGGGACCTGACGGAGTGGCACGAACGCCTGCATGCTCCCAGAAGGAGGAAACAGGGGTTTGGAGCCGGTCGCCTCATGTGGGGCTCCGATTTTCCCTGGATCGCGGAAGATCCGGGCTATGACAGGGTGGTCCGCGTCGTCGGGGAACTGCTGCCGGAGTTGTCGGAAGCGGAACTGTCCGGCATCATGGGAGGCACGGCCGGGCGGCTTCTGAAGTTTCCCGGCCTGCCACGGCAGTGATCGCATCCATGCACGACGAGAGAAGGTGAGAAATGTTGACGGAAGCGCAGCGGGACCAATGGGACCAAGAGGGGTACCTGGTGGTCGCGGGGGCCTACGCGGGCGACGACCTGCAGCGGCTGCGAACGGCGTTCGACCGCTGCGCCGCCGAGGCCAAGCCCGGGTGGTTGGAGGGTGTGGCCGCCGCTACGCAGCCAGGTGGATTCTTCGACATACCCAGGCCGCTGGAGAAGGACGATGCCTTCATCGGCCTCGCCCGCCACCCAGGGTATTTCGGCCTGCTCGTCGACCTTCTCGGGGAAGACCTCGTCTTCAAGGGGGCGCAGGTTCGGACCCTGCCCGTGAGCCCGGTCAGTTACGTCGGCTGGCACCCCGACATCCCGTTCGACCAGCCGCAGCAGATCAAGGTCCAGATCTCCGTCGACGACGTAGCCGCCGACGGAGGCCCTTTTGCGTTCGTTCCCGGCAGCCACAAACCGGGTTCAGGTCCCTACGAACTCACCGGCGGGTTGGAGACCATGCCGGGCCACAAGGTTTTTCCCGGCCCGGCCGGCACCGCGATCCTGTTCAACACCTACGGCTGGCACACCTCGATGATCAACAGAACGGACAGGCCGAGAAGATCGATCATCCTCGCCTACGGGGTGGGAGACGCCGAGGAGGGCACCCGGACAAATGGGCCGCCATCACCGACAAGCTGACCACCCCTGAGCGGCGAAGGCTCTTCTCCCTGGAGCCGCGATGCCCGGGGCTTGTCCGGTATGCGCTTTGCAGGAGCGCGGATCCGGCCGCATTGTCAATCCTGCGAAATGGGGCCGTGAGCCGACGCGGCAGAAAGGAAAACGTGCGATGAAGGCTTTGCGCCACGCCCGGGACAGAGGCTGCGAGTACCTGCTGCAGCACCTGCACGCAGACGGCAGCTTCGGCGACGGCACCGTCGCCGAGTATTACAAGGTGCCGGCGGCCTTCCAGGCATGCGCCGAGACGCACGCCGCCAACCGCCTCCTCGACTGGGTGCGCCGCAACGGCATGACCGCGGAAGGCGACTTCGGCCCGAGAACGGAATTCACCGACGGCTACTACTACGCCTACTTCAACACCTGGGTCGTCATCGGCGCCGCCCGGCTCGGCCAGTTCGACCTGGCGCAGAAGGGCATGGACTTCCTGATGGGATTCCACGACGGCAGCGGCGGCTTCTACTCCGACCCGGCCGAGCGCCTGCCGCACACCCTGCAGGACCTGTGGGTTACCAGCGGCTGCGGTCAGGCGGCTCTCTACACCGGCCGCCTCGACGTCGCCCGCGGCGTCGGAGGCTGGATGCAGCGGATGATGGAGGAGCAGCCGAACTACCCGGAGGAGCTGTACACGGTCATGACCCCCGCAGAGGGGCTGGTGACCGGCGTCGACCCCGCCGACCCGATCCGCTACCTCCTGGTCAACGCCGCCGAGGGGGACCAGTACTTCTTCCACCCGGGCATCGCCGGCGGCTTTCTCGCCCGCCTCTACCAGGCCACCGGGGAGGGGCGCTGGCTCGCCTTGGCCAGGGAGTACATGCGCTTTGCGGAAACCGCGACCGACAACCTCTACCGGTTGCTGCGTTCCGGTAAGGTCATGTGGGCGGCGGCGGTGCTGTGGACCCTGACCCGGGAGAGCCTGTACCGCGACATGGCGCTCAAGGCCGCAGGCCACATCGTCGAGCAGCAGCACCCCGACGGCTGGTGGGCGATGACCGGGACGGGAGGGACTCCGAGCAACGACGCCACGGCCGAGATGGTGGTCTGGCTTGACGAAGCATACCAGGCGCTCGGATGAGCCCGCTGCCGGCGACGGGGCGCAGGGCGGTCGTCCGCCCCGACAACAGCGTCGCCGTCGAGGCCTTCGAGGTACGCCCGCCGGGACGGGGCGAGGTGCTGATCGAGACAGTCAGCACCCTGATCAGCGCCGGCACCGAGCTGGGTTCCCAGGAGCAGCGGCGAGGGCACGACCTGAAACCCGGTTACTCCAACACCGGGGTGATCGCCGCCCTCGGCGAAGGGGTGGAGGAGTACGAGGTCGGGGACGGCGTTCTGTCGCTCGGATCCCATTCCTCCCACGTCACGGTGCGCGCGGCGCCGCAGTCGCTGGCGAAGCTGCCGGACGGCGTCTCCTTCGACGCGGGCACCTTCGGGGTTCTCGGATCGGTCTCCATGCACGGGGTCCGCAAGGCCAACATCGAGCTGGGGGAGTTCGCCGCTGTGATCGGCATGGGGCTGGTCGGACAGCTGGCGCTGCAGCTGGCCGCGAGGTCGGGCTGCGAGCTCCTCGCCGCCGTCGATCCGGTCCCCGAGCGCCTGGAGATCGCCGGGGCACGAGGGGCGACCCACCTGCTCGATCCGGCGCGCGTCGACCTGCGGGCGGAGATGGAATCGATCACCGGCGGCCGCGGCCTGGACGTGATCATCGAGGCTTCCGGCTACCCGGAGGTCCTGCCCGGGGCCTTCGACCTGGCGCGCATCGGCGGGCGCATCGTGCTGCTCGGCTCGATATGGCACCGCACCGTCGAGATCGACTTCATGAGCTTCCACGAAAAGGAGCTCACCCTGGTGGGCTGCCATCAGCCCAAGTGCCCGACCACGGCCACCCCCGCCTTCCCCTGGACCCAGCAGTACAACCGCCGCCAGATCCTCAGGATGATTGCGCGCGGCGAGCTCGACGTCGAGTGCCTGACCACCCACCGCATGCCGTGCGGCGAGGCGCAGAAAGCCTACCGGTTGCTGCGCGAGGAGCGGGACAAGGCGCTCGGAATCGTGCTGACCTGGCGGGATCCGGGATGATCGACAGTTCCGCATGTCATGTCATGACTTGGGACTGGTCAAGGCACGAGCGGTTTCATGCCATGAAGACCGCGGCTTGAAGCACCACCGTCAGATGAATTGACTGAAGGCAGGGACCTCGCTGGCCGCTCCCGGTTGTCCCTGTTCGCGCAAGGTGCAGGATACGCCTCGACTGGTTGGATGGGTCCTCCAAAACAGAATGAACCGCCTCGCCGACCTGAAAAAACCGGTGGCGACAGGGTAACTGCTTTGGAGGAGGTTCGGGGGCGAAACCTTCTGCCGCCCCGGCCTCAGGTGCCAGCCGCGGCGGAGGCCTCGGGATTCTCCGGCAGCTCGGGAATGAACCGGAAGCCGGGCTCCCGCTTCTGGCGCCGCAGTATCCCGGCGATCTCGCGCCACATCGGCACCAGTCCCCTGTGGCAGTGGGGCAGCTCGTGGCGGATCGCCCGGTGCAGCCTGCCCAACCGGTAGCAGGGCACCGCCGCGAACATGTGGTGCTCGATGTGGTAGTTCATGTGCCAGTAGAGGAAGCGCACCACCGGATTGAGGTGGAAGGTGCGCGAGTTCTGGCGGAAGTCCGGCACCTCGTCGGTGAGCCCCACGTGCTGGCTGGTGTTGCACAGCAGGAACAGCCAGCGGCCGGACAAGGTGGCGAAGGTGAAGAGCGGCAGCACCTGCCACCAGCCCAGCCAGAGCGCGGCCGCGGCGATGGCGGCATGCCCGGAGATGAGGACGCGGTCCCAGCGAAACAGGCGGCGGCGTTCCTCGACGTTCTGCGGCGGAAACAGCACGGTGTGCCAGCCGGGGTTGAGCCTGTGGAAAAAGGCCCTCAGGAACGTCATCCTGATCTTCTGGTGGAAGCCCCGGAAGTCGACGAAGGCGCCGCGCAGGTACCCCTTCAGGGTCATCTCGACCGGCAGCACCACCTCGCCGTCCTCGGGGGGGTAGAGGGTGTACTTGTGGTGCTCGGAGTGGCTTGCCCAGAACAGCACCGGGTTGTGCCAGCCGCTGAAGCTGAGCACGTGAAGGAAGAAGACGTTGAGGGACCGCGTGCGGAAGACGGAGTTGTGGCAGAGCTCGTGAAACCCGTTGACGCTGAAGGCGAAGCAGGTTCCGTGGAGGAAGACCGCGGCGGCGAACCAGTACCAGGAGAAGTGGATGGAGACCCACCAGGCGAAGGCCCCCGTCGCCGTCAGGGTGGCGAGGTAGCCCAGGGTCTGGGCGAACCCGAGGAGGTCGCTGCGGCGGTTGAGCTCGGCGAGGAGCCGGCGGTCGATGCGGGTACGGTGCCAGGGAATCCTGCGTTTTTTCTGCTGTAGCTCGGACATCGTCCTGCTCTCGTGCGATTGGGGCGAACTTGCGAGGCTGGAAAATATACAGGTGAACCCGCCGGGCAGGGCTATTCGAGGTCGAGCCTGAGACCGACCGCGGGGCTGGCTTCGAGGGTATGGCTGCCGATCTCGAACCGTTTCTGTGCGTAGAGCGGCCGCATGGAGGCGCTCCCAGTCCCGAACAGGTCGTCGCGCTGGGGCTCGAAGGCCCTGAACTGCCCCTGGCCTTCGGCCCCCGGGGCGCCATGACTCGGCCTCGCCTGCAGAGCCAGTTCAGCAGCGCTGTCAGGCCCGCGTTTCTCCCTGTCACCCGGCTCTATATAGCCCGATCCCCGTATATTCCATCCGTGCGGCGTTCCCCGGCACGCCGCCCCCGGTTCGAACCCACGGAAACGGAGAAACGCCTTGTTCACCAGCAAATCAGCGATTCCAGCCCTCTGGACCGTCCTTCTAACCAGCGCCGTCGCCGCGACCGCGGCGGAGTGGCCGCAGTGGCTCGGCCCAATGCGCAACGGCACCTCCAGCGAAGAGAAGCTCCTTTTGGAATGGCCCGACTCCGGTCCGGAAGTGATCTGGCGGAAACCTTTCGGCCGCGGCTTCTCCGCGGTGTCCGTGGCCGGCGGCCGCCTGTTCACGATGTACGCCGACTCCCTGGGGGAGCACGCCGTCTGCCTTGAAGCGGCCAGCGGCCGGGAGCTGTGGCGGGTGCGCACCGGGAAATACTACGAGGAGAAGCAGGGGGGCGACGGCCCGCGCTCGACTCCGACCGTCGACGGGGAGGTGGTCTACGTCCTGGGGGCCGAGGGCGGACTGTTCGCGCTGATGACCGAAAGCGGCGAGATGATCTGGAAGAAGGACCTGGTTGCCGAGTTCGGCGGCCAGGTCCCCAGGTGGGGATTCAGCACTTCACCGCTCGTCGAAGGGGAACTGCTGCTGGTCGAAGCCGGCGGTGCCGAAGGCAGCTTTCTCGTCGACATGGTGATCGACCGCACCGCACCGGCCACCGCGGTCGCCCTCGACCGGAGAACGGGGCAGACGGTCTGGACCGCCCTCGACGACAAGATGAGCTACTCGTCGCCGGTCTCCTACTCGGTGGACGGGATGCGGCAGGCCGCTTTCATCAACGCCTATGCGCTGGTCGGGTTGTCCCCGGACAGGGGAACGGAGCTGTGGCGCTTTCCCTGGAAGACCCGCTATGACGTCAGCGCCGCCACCCCCCTCTTCATCCCTCCGGACCGGATCTTCATCTCCTCCGGCGACAAGGGGGCCGTCCTGCGCGTTGGCAGAGAGGGGGTCGAGGAGATCTGGAGGAACGGCGAAATGCAGAACCATTTCGGCACCTCCGTATATCGCGAAGGGCACCTGTACGGATTCGACCAATCGATACTGAAGTGCATCGACGCGGCGGACGGAACGACGCAATGGCAGGCGCGCGGGTACGCAAAGGGCTCCCTGATCCTGGCCGCAGGCCACCTCATCCTCCTCGGGGAGCAGGGGAACCTGGGGCTTGCAGAGGCCAACCCGGAGCGCTTCGTCGAGAAGGCCAACGTGGCGCTGCTGAAGGGGCGCTGCTGGACGGTTCCCTCCCTGTCCGACGGCAGGCTCTACGTGCGCGACGAGAACGAGATCGTCGCCGTCGACCTGCGGCCCGCGGAGGCCCCGCAGGTCGAGCAGACCAACTGAGATCGGATCCGATTCCTTAGGAGGCTTTCCTTGGCAAAGCTAGTCCTGGCGACCTGCCAGTTCCACGTCCACAAGCAGCCCGAGCGGAATCTGCGCTCCGCCCTCAGCCAGCTCGAGTCCGCCAGGGCCCGGGGGGCCCAACTCGTGCATTTCTCCGAGGCTTGTCTCTCCGGCTACCTCGGCGTCGAGGTCGACTCCCATGATGGCGGCGACTGGGAACGCATCGCCGCGGCGATGCAGGAGGTGATGGCCGCGGCGAGGCGCCACCACGTCTGGGTCGTCATCGGCTGCAATCACCGCCTCACGGGCAGGCACAAGCCGCACAACTCCCTCTACGTCATCGACAGCCGCGGCCGCCTCGTCACGCGCTACGACAAGATGTTCTGCACCGGCGGCAGCGCCAAGGAAGGGGACCTCGCCCACTACAGCCCCGGGGAGTCGCTGGTCACCTTCCAGATGCGCGGCCTCACCTGCGGACTGCTGATCTGCCACGATTTCCGCTATCCCGAGCTCTTTCGCGAGTACAAGCGGAAAGGGGTCGACCTGATGCTGGTCTCCTTCCACAATGCCGGCATGACGCAGGAAGCCTGCGAGAAGTACAAGGTCAGCGTTCCCGCGACCCTCCAGGCCGCCGCGGCGAGCAACTACTTCCCGGTCAGCGCCAACAACGGCACCCGCGGCTACGCCTGGCCGAGCTTCGTCGTCAACGCCGAAGGCATGATCGTCAACAAGGCGCGTGGGCACCGGCCCGCGGTGCTGATCACGGAGATCGACACCCGCGAGAAGCTGGTGGACGCCTCCGCCCACTGGCGGGACCGCTGCATGCGCGGGGTGCTGCACAGCGGCACGCTGGTCAGGGACGCGCGATCGCGGAACCGCGCGGCGCTGTAGTGCCGACCGGACACCGCTCCCCCGCCCAGGAGATCGACATCATGCCCGCCCCCACCCAGATGGAGGAGTTCTTCTTCGACCTGCGAGGGTACTGCATCCTGCCCAAGGCGCTCGACGCCGATCACCTGAAGGAGCTAAACGACTGGGCGGACGGCCTGCCGGAGCTGGAGAATTGCGAGTGGCTCGGCAACATGGAAGCCCACACCTACGGCAGCATCGATGGCTTCAACCTGCAGAACATCATCGAGGCGGGAGAGCCTTTCGAACGCCTGATCGACCACCCGGCCTGGATCGGCCTGGTGCGCCACTACCTCGGAGAATCCTGGGGCCCCTTCATCCACGAGTGTTTCCTCAACCTGCGCGGAAAAGGGGGTTATATCGGGGTGCACTCGGGGGGCTGGAAGCTCGGGGACGGGCGCGTGCGCAGCGGCGTCGACGGCGGCAGGTGGTGCATCCAGTACCTGACCCTGATCGCCGCCCTCGACGACATCGGGACCGGGGACGGGGCCACCGTGCTCATACCCGGAAGCCACAAGTCGGCGTTCCAGCACCCGCAGCAGTCCTCGGGGACCAGCATCACCCCCGTCCCGGGAGAGGAGATCAAGGGCACCGCGGAAATGCATCTCGAGGCCGGGGATGCGCTGCTGATCAACGACATGCTGATTCACGGGTCGGCGGCGCGCAGCAACGAGGGCCGGCGCCGGTCACTGGTGTTCCGCTACCTGCCGGACATGTACCGCCACCGCTTCGGGTACGAGCCGTCGCCGGAGCTGCTGCAGCGGCTGACCCCGGAGCGGCGCGAGATCTTGCAGCCCCTGGTGCCGCACCGTCCTCCGCAGCGGAGCTGAAGGCCGGCGATGAGCTTCCTCTACCTCTCCCTCGCCGGTGAGGAGAAGCTCGCCTGCTATCGCGTCGACCGCGAAACCGGGGACCTCGAGCACCTGCGCAACGAGCCGGTCCCCGGGGCGCCGAGCGTCCAGGGGCGTCACTGCCGCCTTCCGGTCCTGTACGCGGCCATGCGCTCGAACGGGCGACTGCTCAGCTTCCGCATCGACGCGGCCAGCGGCCGGCTCGCCCATCTCCACACCATCGACACCGGCCTCGAGGACCCAGGTTACCTGCTGACCGACCGCGGCGGGCGCTGGCTCCTGACCCCCTACTACGTCTCGGGAAAGGTCACCGTCTACCCGGTCGGCGAGGACGGGGCCGCGCGCGAACCCCTCTCATGGGTCGTCGACACCGACCTGCATGCCCACGGCCTGGCGCTCGATCCGGGGAACCGGTTCCTCTTCGTCCCCCATACCTGCCCGGCCAACGCGATCTTCCAGCTGCGGTTCGCCGGCGGGATGCTCGAGACGAACGCCCCTGCCAAGGTGACGGCAGGGGCGCAACTGGGGCCGCGGCACGTGCACTTCCACCCCAACGGGCGCTGGCTTCTACGCCGGCAACGAGCAGGGCAACAGCGTCACCCAGTACCGCTTCGACGAAGCCAGCGGCACCCTGGGTCCGCTGCGGACGACGACCACGCTGCCCCCCGGTTTCAGCGGCGGCGCCACCGCCCGCATGCTGATCCATCCCGGAGGCCGCTTCCTCTACGCCGCCAACAGGGGCCACGACAGCATCGCCTGCTTCTCGATCTCGGAAACCACGGGGGAGCTGGCGCCGCGCGGGCACGCGGCGACGCCGGAGACGCCCCGCTCCTTCGACATCGAGCCGGGCGGGCGCTTCCTGTACGCCGCGGGAGAGAGCGCCGACCGGCTGGCGCAGTACCTCATCGACGGGAATACAGGAACCCTCGAGCCGGTGCGGTGGTATGAAACCGGAGGGGTTCCCTGGTGGGTTCAGGTCGTCGACCCGGCAGCGGGTTTGTGACGGGTCCGCCCCGAGGCCTCCGAGGGCGACGACGGAATCTGGCGTCTAGTGCGCTGGATCGACCATCTCTTCGGCGACTGCGGCGCCGGCAAGATACTGACACCCGATACTTGGGGGCGCATCAAGGCCGACTTCAGTCGGTGATCGGGAAAATGACGCGCTGAATGGCGATCCCGCGGGCAGCGCAACGAGCGAGACCTACCGGAACTGGGTCAGGCGCACGTACAGATACCGGCCCAGGAAGTCGTAGGTGCCGGCGTCGGAGGTACCGAGGAACCCGTTGAAGATCACCGCCGGCGGCTGATCGAACAGGTTGTTGACGCCGACGGTCACCACCGAGCGCCCCAAGGCGGTCCCCAGCTCGTACGATCCACGCAGGTTGAAGGTGCTGTTCGAATCGACCTTGCGGCTAGGCGGCTCTTCCTCCACATCCTGGCGGTACTTGCCCTTGCAGTCGTCGTCCTCGCACTCCTCGAAGCCGCCGGCGTAGCGCCAGGTCAGCCCTGCGGAGAAACGCCCCTTCGCCAGCCCGACCGAAGCGGCGTGACGCCACGTGGGGAACACCCCCAGGTCGTAGTACCCCTTGCCCTTGACCAGCTCGGGGCCGGCGGCTGAAGGCAGGGTCTGGTCGTACTCGACCAGCATGTTGCTCTCCAGCTGCGCCGAGACGATGCCGATGGGAGTGCCCGTCACGTACCCGAGCCCGAAATCCACGCCGCTGGTTTCCGTCTCCCCGATATTGGCATTGGTCGCCAGTATGCGGCTGATCAGGTGGGTGTCCGGATCGCGCACGACTTGGTCGCAGTTGGAGGGCGCGTCCTGCGAGTAGCAGTTACTCAGGATGAGGCCGGCAGGCAGGGTGCCGATCTCGTCCTCGATCGCGGTGGTGTAGTAGTCCACGGTGAGGTCGAACCCCTCGAGGAAGTCGGGCTGATACACCACGCCCGCGGTGAGCATCGCAGCCTTTTCCGGATCGATGTCCGTCGAGCCGCCGAGCCTGGCCAGCAGCTGTGCCCGCGAGTCCTCGAAGTCCTCCGGGACGCCCCCGGCGGCGCAGTTGCGCTCCTGCTGGGCGGTCAGCTCCCGGGCATTGCCCGCTTCGTCCACCCGGCTGCAGGGATCGCTGACCAGGGGGAAGGCATCGCTGGCGCCGAGAAACATTTCGCTGATGCCGGGGGCGCGGAAGGCGTTGGAGGAGGTGGCCCGGAAAGCCAGGCCCCGCGGGAGCTGCAGGCGGCTTCCCGCTTCATGGGTGAACCCCCAGCCGAACGAGTCGTAGTGGAAGGTGCGTCCCGCCGCGGTCGCATCGAGGCTGACGGCTCCCGCTTCGTAGATCGGCAGCCGCGTCTCCGCGTACAGCTCCCTGACCGAGTACGAGCCCTCGGTGGGGAACGCTTTGCTGCCGGTGGTATTACCCGATGCGGTCATGGGATCGGGCAGGTAAGCCCCCGCCTCCCGGCGCGAGGAGAGACCGGCCGCAACCGCCAGCGGACCGGCGGGCAGGCGCGCCACCTCACCGGTCAGGTTCCACTGCAGGATCTGCTGCCGTGAATACCCTCGGGCGATGCCGGTATACTGGATGTAGTCCAGCATCGGCTGGGTGATGGTGCCGGCGCCGTGCAGGAGGTCGAGCTGGACGCAGTCGCCGACGCAGTCCTCCTCGGGCCCGAGCGCATGCCTCAGGTGATGGAGGATGAACCTGCCCTCGTTGACGTTGGTGCCCTCGCTGCGGCCGTAGGAGAAGGAGAGGTCGGAGTCGAAGCCCATGAGCCGGTGGTCGAGCCCCAGGACCATGCGGTAGGTGTCGATGTCCTGGAGGAAGTTGCGATTCCCCGCCTCGACGAAGCGCCGGCGGACGTCGATGAAATCGCGGCCGAACTCGTTGAAGCGGTTTGCTGCCGCCACCACGATGCCGTCGGTAAGAGTGAACAGCGGCGTCGGCGCCAGCTTCTGGTCGGACTGGCGGTTGGTGTAGAGCACCTCGAAGTAAGCCACCGCTTCCGCGGCGACGGCGCGGGAGCCGCTGACAAAGGAGCTGTAGCGCGTCTGCGGGGTGTAGAGATAGTTCTCCGGCTGGTAGTTGTAGGTGTCGCCGCTCCCGTCCGATGAGATCCCCGCCCGGTTGAAGGGGCGCCAGCCGGTTTCCGGGTCGCGGTGGTAGTCCCCGGCCTCGTCGCCGGCCGCGGCCACGACCGCCTGCCAGGCATCGTTCCCCTCTTCGTCGGAGCGGTCGATGACGTGGCCTTCCGGGGTGGCGGAGCTGCCGTTCTTGAAAAAGGTGCCGTCGTTCAGTTCCCAGTCGTAGCTCTTGTTCGAGGTGCTGAAGCTGCGGTCGCCGGTCCAGACCGGCCGCTGGTTGTGGTAACCGACCGAAAACAGGAGCCGGCCCTTGTCCCCCCGCAGGCCGGCAGTCAGGCCGATATCGAAGGCCTCGCCGTCCCCGGCGCCGGCGGTCCCCCCGAACCAATCGATCTCGATCCCCTCCATCCCGGTCCGGGTGATGATGTTGACGACGCCGCCGACGGCGTCCGATCCGTAGACGGCCGAGGCCCCGTCCTTGAGCACCTCGACCCGCTCGATGACGGAAGCGGGAATGGCGTTCAGGTCGACGGATGCATCGGCTCCGGTCCCGCCCGGCACGAAGCGGCGGCCGTTGACCAGCACCAGGGTGCGCTGGGTACCGAGCCCGCGCAGGTTGACGCGGGTGGAGCCGTCCCCGCCGTTGTTGGCCTGGGTGTTGATGGCATTGGACTGCACGACGAGCGTCTGCAGCACGTCCCCGATGGAAGCCAGGCCCTGCGCCCTGATCTCCTCCGTCGACATGACGACGATCGGCGCCGGCGACAGGCTCTCCACGCTCTTGATGCGGGAGCCGGTGACGGCGACCTCCTCGACTACGTAGACCTTCAGATCGTCAGCTTCATCTTCAGCGAATGCGCTCGCGGCCGCGGCGATGAGTGCTGCGGGAATTGCCTGTCTCGCGCTCATGATCGGGACCTTTCGGAAGTGCTCCTTGTCGAATGGTTTTTGATTGTCGGACCGCTGCGGCCCGACAGCCGCGCACCTCGACCCGGTCTTCGCTGCCTGCGCCGTACCCGCAAGCTGCCGGAAACCGGAACCAGCGGCTGCCCCCAATTCCGGCGGAACCCCGGAGTCGCCGGCATTTCTGCTTCAGCCCCGACTCGCCGGACGCTCTTCATGCTCTCCCCAGCGGCCGGGAATCCACGGAAACTTCGCCTCGAGGTCCGCGGCCAGCTCCACGCCCCAACCCGGGCCCGACGGCAGGGTGAACCAGCCGTCCGCTACCGGATCCCCCTCGATGATCCCCCACTGCAGCGGACCCTGCCCGACGAACTGCTCGAGCACGTGCTCCTCGGGAAGAGCGGCGAGCAGGTGGGCGTTGGCCACCGTCAGCAAGCCGTTGTGCCAGTTCTGCGTGAAAACGGGGATTCCGTATTCGCCACCCCTGCGGCAGATGCGCAAAGCCTCCCTGAGGGTGCAGACCCCGACGTCGAGTTGCCCCTTTGCATAGGCCCCCTTCTGGAAGAAAGGCTCAAAATCCGCCAGCCGGCTGTTCGATTCCCCTCCGGTGATCGGGATCGAGAGCGCCCGGTTCAACCGCGCGTACCCGTCGACCTCCTCCTTGGGCAGCGGCTCCTCGAACCAGGTCCACCCGCGCTCGTCGAGCCAGCGCCCTGTCTGCAGCGCCTGCTCCTCGTCGAGGCGGGAGTTCCCCTCCAGCATCAGCTCCATGCGGCTGCCGACCGCGTCGGTGACGGCCTGGGCCAGCTCGAGAAAGCGTTCGACCGTCACCCCCGACCAGCTCCACGCCGTGCCCAGCCGCATCTTGTAGGCGGTGTAGCCGCGGTCGGCGAGGGAGACCGCTTCGTCGATCACCGACTCCGGGTTGTCGTCCCAGTCGTACTGGACCCCGGCCGAGGCGTAGAGCCGCATCCGCGCGCGCGGATGCGGCGGCGAGCCGGGAAGCTCGTCGAGGATGAGGTCGGCCACCCGCCTGCCGGCGATCTTGCCGCGAAGGTCCCACAGCGCCAGCTCGATGCCGGCGTTGAAGATGTCGCCCAGGCGGTCCCCGGTGTTCTCCGGGACCAGCGCCGGATCCTCCGGGTCCTCGCCGATCAGCTTGTATTTCAACGCTTCGGCGCGCTCCCTCAGGGCCGGCGGATACCCGTAGGTCGATGGTTCGCTGATACCCTGGATGCCGGCGTCGGTTTCGATGACGACGACAGGGCAGTCCGCCTTGAAGACGCGGAACTCGCTGCTGAACCAGATGTGGTCGGGTTCGTGCTTGCGGCTGAGGCAGAGCGTGCGCACGTCGGTGATCTTCATTCACATGCTCCTCGTTGAGGGCTGGTTGCGACGGGACTCCTCGGGTTCCGTCATACTCCCCATCTCAACTTGCTCATGGCCGTTAACGGACAGACAGTCCGGGGGGTGGATGTCATTTCTATGCCTCCCTCATACTCGAAAATACCTCCCATTGCCCGCGCCTGCCCCGTCGTCTACCTTGGGAAACATCGTAACATCCGTTGGGGGCGGCCGATCATCCGGCCTGAGATCAGAACCCTTCGAACCTGACCTGGATCATGCCAGCGTAGGGAAAACGGACGAGCACCTGAAAAAGCCGTTTTCCCCGTACCTGGAGAAAGCGGCTTTTTCAGTATGCGCCACTCGAGTCCGTTCCCCGCCCTTCCGGCCTTGATCGCCCTCCTGATCGCGGCGTCCACCGCTTACACTGCTCCTGAAACGGTGCGAGGCACGGTCGTAGACGCGACGACCGGCCAACCCCTGGCGGGCGCCAACCTCACTACGAAAAACCTCGCTGTCGCCACGGACGCAGACGGACGCTTCGAGCTGCCGCTGGCAGCGGGGGACTCGGCCGCGGTCAGCCACGTCGGGTACGAGCCGGGGGTCGTTCGCGCGCTGCCGGGAGCCCCAAGGCCGATCACCGTACGGCTGCTCCCGGTGGCCCTGCCCGTAGCGGAAACGGTCGTCACCGGCGGGCTCACCGAACAGGCGCTCGGGGAGATCCCCTCGGCGGTGACCGTGCTCGACCGGGGGCGCATCGACGCTGCCGGAGGCGCCCACCTGCACGAGCTGATTCCCGCGGTTCCCAATCTCAACTGGGCGGGTGGAACCTCGCGCCCGCGCTATTTCCAGATTCGCGGCATCGGCGAGCGCAGCCACTACGCCGGAGAAGGGCCGCCGAGCTTTTCGGTCGGCTTCGTGATGGACGACGTCGACCTGAGCGGCCTCGGCATGGCCGGGATGCTGCACGACCTCGATCAGGCCGAGGTCTTCAAGGGGCCCCAGTCGACTATCTTCGGGCCGAACGCGATGGCCGGCCTGATCAACCTCAAGTCTGCGGATCCCACCCGGTCCATGAGCCTGGGGGGAGCCGTCTCGGCCGGCAGCGACGGCCTGCTGCGCTTCGCCCCGACCCTCAACCTTCCGGCAGGGAAAGAGATGGCCCTGCGGGTCGGGGGCAGCTGGGGGCGGTCGAACGGCTTCCGGGAGAACCGGCACCTCGGAATCGACGACTCGAACCGGCGCCGCGAAACCCTGTTGCGGGCGAAGCTGCGCTACGAGAACGACGCCGGTGCGACGCTCGTCGCCACGGTTTTTCGCGCCGACCTCGACAACGGCTACGACGCCTGGGTGCCCGACAACAACGAAGACCTCGTCACCTACTCCGACAATCCGGGCGTGGACAGCCAGACGACAAACGCCGCTTCCCTGCGTGGCCGCCTGCCGATGGCGGGCGCCGGCGCCGAGCTGGTCTCGATCACCTCCTGGGGGCGCACCGAGCTCGAACACAGCTACGACGGCGACTGGGGCAACGACGAGTTCTGGAAGCAGGAGCCGTACGGCTTTGACCCGGACGAGCAGGGATGGAGCTACGACTTCTTCGACCGCAACCTCCGGGACCGGACCACCTTCACGCAGGAGGTCAGGCTGCTGAAGGAAGACCGCGGCGGAAGCGGCGACGTGGTCGCCGGCGCCTACCTGAAGTCCCTGCGGGAGAACGACGATGCCGGAGGCTACCTGTTCGGCGGCGAGGCCACCGACCTGCAGAGCCGTTTCGACATCGCCGACCTCGCCTTCTACAGCCAGTACGTCCGCGAGCTTTCCCGCGGCTGGCGGCTGACGCTCAACGCCCGCGTCGACCGCAACGCCACCGCCTACGAGGGAACTACCAACTCCGGGGACGAGCAGGTGGAGTTCGAGGTCACCCAGTGGCTGCCCGGGGGCAAGCTGGCGCTGACGTACACTCTGGCGCCGAAGCGGAACCTGTACGCCGCGGTCTCGCGGGGGTTCCGCGCCGGCGGGGTCAACCAGCACCCGCGGCTGGCCGCCTCGAGCCGCCTCTTCGGTCCGGAGTACGTGCTCAACTGGGAGTTGGGGTACCGCTCCTCGGGGAGGCGCGCGACCACGGCCCTGACCCTTTTCAATACCCTGCGTTCCGACCAGCAGGTCGAGCTGTCGAGCCAGCAGGATCCGGGAGACCCCAACAGCTTCTTCTATTTCACGGCCAACGCCGTCTCCGGGCGCAACAGCGGCCTTGAGCTGGAGCACAACCTCCGGGTGACGCCGTCCCTGCGTCTGAGCGGCTCCCTGGGCCTGCTCGTCACCCACGTCGACGAGTACGCTTTCCCCACAGAAGACGGGGAGGTGACGCTGGGGGACCGGGCCGCCGCCCACGCCCCGACGCGGACCTGGCGCATCGGCGGCGACTACCGCCACCGCACCGGTCTGAGGGGACGGCTCGAGCTGTCGGCGATGAGCGAGTTCTACTTTTCCGACAGCCATGAGCAGAAGTCGGAGCCGTACCAGCTCCTCAACGGCAGCCTCGAGTACGCGGCTGGATCCTGGAGCCTCCTCCTGTGGGGGCGAAACCTGCTCGATCAGCGCTACGCGGTGCGCGGCTTCAATTTCGGCCTGGAACCGCCCGACTACGAAGACACCCTCTACCTCAGCTACGGCGACCCGGTGCAGTTCGGTGTCACCCTGAAGACGAGTGTCCTCCAATAAATCGAAGGGATTCTGGCGTCGTCACGACGCCAGCCGGCCCGCGGCCAGCCGGCAGCGGTGGGATACGCCCCACGACGAGAGACAGCTTCGGCAGGCTCCTCTCCAGAGGGGCCGCAAGCGCCCAAGCAGCTGTTGCGAAGAACGGCAGGCCGCGAATCCGCGCCGGGATCCAGAGACGGGACCAGTGCTTTCCCCCGGCCGGGGGCGAAGCCCATGACTGAGGCAGCCCACGCCGTCATCGTCGGAGGGGGAGAACCCCCTTCGCGGGCGCTAGTCGAGGCGGAGATGGACAGGCGGCCGCGGCCGCTGCTGCTGTGCGCGGACAGCGGCGCCGACGCCGCCGTTGAAGCCGGCTTCGAGCCGGATTTCCTGGTGGGGGACCTCGATTCGGTGAGCCCGGCAGCGCGGGCGGCGCTCCCCGGCGAGCGGGTTATCGCCATCGCCGAGCAGGAGACTACGGACCTGCAGAAAGTGCTCGAGCATGCCCGGGCCCTGGGCGTGAAGGCCGCGGCGCTGCTCGGGTTCACCGGCCGCCGCACCGATCACACGCTCTGGAACCTCAGTCTGCTCAAGCGGTATGGAGCAACGATGGACCTGCGTTTCGTCGACGAGCACTGCGAACTGCGAAGGGTCGGATCGCGCATCCGTTTCCGGGCGCGCGCGGGCCAGAAGATTTCGCTGTGCCCGCTCGACGGCCCGGCCAATCTAGTCTCGACCTCCGGGCTGAAGTGGCCGCTGCAGGGGGAGGACCTGGTTCCCGGAAAACGCGGCGGCATCTCGAACGAGGTGGTCGCCAACCCGGTGGAAATCGTGGTCGGCTCGGGGGAGCTGCTGCTCTGCGTGCTGAGAGACGGCGCCTCGGGGAAAATCGAGCTGCTGGACTGAGGCGCCGCAGGGTTGGAGACCTGCCGGGATCTCCGGGGAACGCACCGGGGGCGGCCCCCACTTCAGAAGCCGCCCCGGTGCGATGGAATGATGCTCAGCTTCCGATGGCCTTGCGGAAGTCGTCGCCGTTCTTCTTCCACCAGTCGTGGAGGATGGCGATGTCGGTGCCGATGCAGAAGTGCTTGACGCCCATGTCGAGGTAGTACCTGGCGTGGTCGATGCTGTTGACCTCGGCGCGCGGGGGCACCCCCATCTGCAGCGCCGTCTCGAACACCCTCTTCTCGGTCGCCATGATCTCCGGCGAGCCCCGCTCGCCCGCCTTGCCGACGCTCATCGAGTAGTCCCCGCCGCCCCACTGGATCATGTCGACCCCCTCCACGGAGAGCGCCTCCTCGAGATTGGCGACGGTGCCGGCCTTCTCGATCATGATGACGACGACGATCTGCCGCAGAGCCTCGACGTATTCCGGGCCGCCGCCGTACCCCATGTAGGAGAAGCGCCGGGTGGCGACGCCGTAGCTGCCCTTGTCCTCGGGGGTGTCGGGGCGCGCGATCTTCACGCACTCCCTGACGTCGTCGGTGTTCTGGCAGTCGGCGAAAAGCACCGATCCGAACCCGGAGCCGATGGCGCGCTGGGCGATGAACCCGCGCGGCTCCTGGTCGACCTTGACCATGCTGTCGAGGCCGTGGAGCTCGGCGGCGCGGGCGAGATCGTCGAAGGCGTAGAGATCGAAGGGGCCGTACTCGGCGACGAATTCGACGTAGTCGTAGTGCCCGGCGTGGCCGACCGCTTCGACGATCGACGGCCAGGTCGAATGGATGTGGGTGCCGAGGGAAGGTTTGTCCTCGTTGAGCAGCTGGCGGAGCTTGTTCGGTCTGATGGGTCGCTCTCCTCGATACGTCCGCTTGCGGCGGATCAGACTGTGGCTTTGTGAATCCTGTGCTTGAGTCGATGAATTTCCCTGCGCACTTCCTTCAGCTTCTTCTTGTCCCTGGCCTGCATGGCGGCGTCCCGCTCGACCTTCAGCGCCCTGATCTGCCTCTTGATGGCAGCTCGTCATAGGTGTGTGCCATGGGGTCGGCCTCCTGTAGCGGGATCGTCTACACCGGCATGAATTTCAGGCAGACAGGGGCCGGGGCATAGGCCGAATCCCCGGTCGGCTCGAGCCTTCCCGACTGCTGGTCTATGCGGAAGGTGACGATGTTGTCGCCGTTGTGGTTGGCGGCCAGGACGAAGCGGTCGGTCGGATCGATGGCGAAGTTGCGCGGGTTGGGCCCCTGGGTCGGCTCGGTTCCGATGAACTCGAGCCGGCCGCTCTCCTGGTCGATGGCGAACATCGCCAGGCTGTCGTGGCCGCGGTTGGAGCCGTAGAGGAAGCGGCCAGAGGCGGTGACGTGGACGTCGGCGGTATGGCTGGTGCCGGTGAAGTCGCCGGGCAGGGTCGATACCGTCTCGACCGCGTCGATGCGGCCGCTGCCGGCGTCGTAGTCGTAGACGGTGACGGTGTTGGTCAGCTCGTTGATCGCGTACGCGAACCTGCCGTTGGGGTGGAAGTCGAAGTGCCGCGGCCCGGACCCCGGGGGGACGGCGCCGTGGTGGCCGCCGGGGACCAGGCGCCCGGCGTCGAGGTCGAGATCGTAGACGAGCACCTTGTCGATGCCGAGGTCGGAGACGTACGCGTGGGCGTTGCCCGGGTCGTTGAAGATCGAGTGCGCGTGCGGCTCCTGCTGCCGCTCGGGGTCGATGCTGGAGCCCTCGTGCTGCACGAAGTCGGAGGCCGGTCCGAGACCGCCGTCCTCCCGTATCGGCAGCATCGACACGCTGCCGCCCCCGTAGTTGGCGGCGAGCACATAGCGGCCGCTGGCCTCGACGACGAGGTGGCAGGGGCCGGGGCCGACGGTGGACTGGTGGTTGATCGGGGTCAGGGCGCCGGAGCCCGGGTCGATGGAATAGGCGAGCGCCCCGCCGCCGGGGGTACCTTCGTACTCGCTGACTTCGGCGATCGCGTAGAGGCAGCGGCACTGCGGATCGAGCGCCAGAAAAGAGGGGTTGACCACCTCGGCGACCTCCCCGGTGGCCTCGACGGCGCCGCTCTCTTCGTCGAAGCGGTAGGTGTAGATCCCCTTGCTGTCGGTGTTTTCGGTGTAGGTGCCGGCGAAAAGGAGCCAATCCCGGGCCATTCTTTCTCACTCCTGGTTATTTCGAGCTCCGTGGTAGGGCTGCCGGCCGGAGCCGGACGAAACCGGGCAGCATGCGAGCCGTCGCCGCTTCCCGCGGCCGGCATCGTATTGCGGGAAACCGGCGCCAAGCGGGAAGGCACAACAGTAACCGATTCGGACGGCTCACACCACTGCCGCGGCGGCCCCCACCGGGCTCAGTCGCCGAGCCGGCGCAAGTATTCGATGCTGGTTCGCGCCGCCTCCCGGTGGGTGGCGTTGCGATAGACCTTGACCGAGGCGAAACGGCCGTAGCCGATCTCGCCGAGCGCCTTCAGAACCGGCCCGAAGTCGATGTTGCCGCTTCCGAACAGGCCGCCGTTGCTCTCGCAGAGATGGACGTGCCTGAGGTCGGCGCCGCAGTCGCGGATCGGCTGCGTCAGGGAGGAATCCTCGATGTTCATGTGGATCGTGTCGACCATCGGACCGAGCGCCGGCGAGGCGACCTCCGCGGCGAGGGCGCAGACCTCGGCGACCGAGTTGTTGAAGCCGACCTGAAGGTGGTTGATCGGCTCGATTACCAGCTCGACGCCCTTCTCTTCGGCCGCCGCGGCGACTTCCCGCAGGCAGCCGGCGATACGGACCTGGGCGACTTCCGGGTCGGGCTCGTCGCTGCGCAGACCCTGGAGCAGGCCTATCACCAGGATCGAGCCGCACTCGACGGCGACGTCGAGCAGCTCGACCAGGTAGGCGACCGCGGCGCCGCGGACCCCGGCGTCAGGATGGCACAGGCAGAACCCCTCTCCGTACCCCCTGCCGGTCAGGATCGACGGAATCGCGAGACCCGATTCCACGGCATGGCCGCGGACGCGGTCGAGCGCCGCCCCCAGCTCCCTGGAATAGTTGAGCTCGACCCCCTCGTACCCGCAGGCACGCACGAAGTCGAAGAGCCGGGGAAGCTCCTCATCGGCAAACGCCGAGACCGGATCGACGATCATGTAGCTGTAGCGGATCATCCTGCCCCTTCCCTTTCGGTTTCCGCCTGCAGTTCGGCGACGGCCTCCCGCAGACGCGCGGCCACGGCCGCGGCGTGTTCGTCATCGTCGTAGGGACGGCGCGGCCAGAAGAAGCCGCGCAGGCCGTCTCCCCGGGTACGGGGCACCACGTGCACGTGCAGGTGGGGCACGCTCTGGCTGACCTTGTTGTTGATGGCCACGAAGCTGCCGCCGGCGTCGAGGCCGCGTTCCACGGCGCGCGCCAGCAGCTGCACCGCGGCGAAGATCGGGGCGAGGCGGATCGCCGGCAGGTCGGGCAGCGTCTCGCAGTGTTGGCGCGGCGACACCAGCACGTGGCCCGGGAACAGCGGCCGGTGGTCGAGGAAGGCGATGGCGGCCTCGTCCTCGTAGACGACCTCGGCATCGAGCCGGCCGGCGACAATATCGCAGAACAGGCACGCGGCCATGACGGTGACAAACCTCCGGCTGGAGACCGCCGCGGAGCGGATCCGCCGCGGCAGGGAAAAACGCCGTTCCCCTATATTTGGAAAGTCGGCCGGGCACCTGTGTCCGACCCGGTCGAAAGAAGGAAAGGAAGCTACGGTTGGACGACAAAATCCGCGTCGGAATTCTGTTCGGGGGACGCTCGGCAGAGCACGAGGTGTCGGTGCGCTCGGCCCGCTCGGTTCTCGAGGCGCTGGACCGCGGCAAATACGACGTGACGATGATCGGCATTGACCGGGACGGGCGCTGGCTCGCCGCAGGAGACGCCGCCAAGGTGCTGGAGGAAGGAGCGGTGAACCGGACCGGCCTGGCCCCGCTCGTCCTCGACCACCACGACGGCGGGGAGCTGATGATGCGCAGCGGGACCGGCATGGGGAGCGCGGGCGCGGTCGACGTCATCTTCCCGATTCTGCACGGCCCCTACGGTGAGGACGGCACCGTGCAGGGCCTGCTGGAGCTGGCCGGCATCGCCTACGTCGGCTCCGGCGTGCTGGGTTCCGCGGTCGGCATGGACAAGGAGATGATGAAGCGGGTGTTCCGGGCAGAGGGACTGCCGCAAGGTGAATACGTCGCTGTGTTGCGCAGCCGCTGGCGCTCGCAGCCGGAGAAGGTCCGGACCGAGGTCGAACGGGAGTTGTCCTGGCCCGTTTTCGTCAAGCCGGCGAACATGGGATCGAGCGTCGGCATATCGAAGGTCCACGACGGAGCCGGGTTCGCCCCGGCGATGGAGGAGGCGGCCCGCTACGATCGCAAAATCGTCATCGAGGCGGGAATCGAGAACTGCCGCGAGGTCGAGTGCTCGGTACTCGGCTACGAGGACCCGGTGGTCTCGGCGATCGGCGAGGTCGTTCCGGGCAACGAGTTCTACGACTACGAGGCCAAGTACATCGACGACGGCTCCGAGCTGATCATCCCGGCCGATCTCAGACCGGAGACCGCGGCGCGCGTGCGCGAGGTGGCGCGGCGGGCCTTCCTGGCTATCGACGCTTCCGGCCTGGCGAGAGTGGACTTCTTCATTCCCGGCCCCGAGGAAACGGTGCTGGTCAACGAAATCAACACCCTGCCAGGTTTTACGGAGATCAGCATGTATCCCAAGCTCTGGGAGGCGAGCGGCGTCGGTTACTCCGAGCTGATCGACCGGCTGATCGAGCTGGCCCTGGAGCGCCACGGGGACCGGCGGGACACGACCACCCTGCGATGAGGAGAGGCATCGAGAAAGGGCGGGCAAGCAACCTCGCATCGTTTGCCCTGCTGGTCGCCGGCGTCGTCGCCAGCAGCGACGCCGCGGCGGGGGCCGGGCCCTCCGCCTGGACCGCGCTCGGACCCTGGATCCTGGCGGCGGGGCTGTTCGGGTTCGCCGGCGGCATCACCAACTGGCTGGCCGTCAAGATGCTCTTCGACAAGGTGCCCCTGCTGTGGGGGTCCGGAGTCATTCCCAACCGCTTCCGCGAGATCCGCGCCGCCATCAAGGACCTCATCATGGCGCACTTCTTCAACGAGGAATACCTGCGCCGGTTCTTCAGCGAGCAGGGAGGAGGCCTGGGAGCCGGCCCGGATCTCGCCGCCCGGTTCGCCGAGTTCGTCGAGTCGGAAGAGGCACGGGAGGCGATCGACCGCGAGCTCGACAAGCTCAAGGAGGGGCCGTTCGGCATGATGATCAGGATGGCGGGCAACGACATCCTGCGCACCATCGTCATCCAGTTCACCACCGGCCTGCTGGCCGACATCGAGCCGCAGTTGCGGGAAAGAATCGGCGCTGGCATCGACATCCCCGCGCTGCGCGCCAAGGTCGACGAGCTGCTGCGCACCAAGCTCGAGGAGCTCAGCCCGGAGACGGTGAAAAGGATGATGGAGGAGGTGATCCGCGAGCACCTGGGCTGGCTGATCGTCTGGGGCAACCTCTTCGGCGGGGCGATCGGACTGCTGTCGCGGGCAGCGGCCTTGAAGCTGGGTCTTCGCGGGTTTCCCTGAGTCGGGCGCCTCCTGCAAAAGCCGGAGGCATCTCCTCGAGGTCCTCGACGCAGATGACCGCCCCGGCGGCGATCCCCAGCCCCACTTCTCTGCGGCGCTAACTGCGGGCAGATCAAGGAGATACAGCAGTTCGGCATTTACGGAGAGGTCACCCTTCCCTACATTTTTTCTCTTTGCCAAGCCGAACGGCCAGCCTGTATTCCCGCTCAACAGCTTCACGGAGCCAATAGAATAAATGTCCGAGAACAGCACTGTATCGGCGCAAGACGCCAACGTCGAGGAACGCCCTTTCGAGACCGAGGTGCAACAGGTCCTCCGCATCCTCATCCACTCCCTGTACACCGAAAAGGACGTGTTCCTCAGGGAGCTGATCTCCAACGCTTCCGACGCCCTCGACAAGATCCGCTTTCGCTCGCTGACCGACCGCACCGTCGTCGACGCCGACGCCGAGCTGCAGATCGAGCTGTCGGTCGACACCGGCGCCAAGACCCTGACGATCAGGGATACCGGCATCGGCATGACCCGCGACGAGATCACCGCCAACCTCGGCACCATCGCGCGCTCCGGTTCCGCGGAGTTAATCAGGGAACTGGGAGAAAGCGAGGACGACAAGGACAAGCTGCAGCTGATCGGCCAGTTCGGCGTCGGCTTCTACTCGGTCTTCATGGTTGCGGAGCGGGTGGTGGTGACCACCCGGTCGGCCGACCCGGAAGCGGAAGCGGTGATCTGGGAATCGACCGGAAGCGGCAGCTACACCATCGCCACCACGGGGGACAAGAAGGACCGCGGCACCGAAATCAAGGTGTACGTGCGCGGCGACTGCGAGGAGTACCTCGACGCCCACCGGCTCGAGGCGGTGATCCGCAAGCACTCCGACTTCGTCGCCTACCCGATCAAGGTCGCCGGCAAGCAGGCGAACGAGGCCTCGGCCCTGTGGGCGCGGGCGCGCAGCGAGATCACCGACGAGCAGTACAAGGAGTTCTACACTCACCTGACCGGCGACCACCAGGAGCCGATCACCTGGGAGCACGTCGCCGTCGACGTGCCGATCCAGTTCTACGCCATCCTCTACATCCCCAGGCAGTCGCCGCTCGAGATGCTGTTCGCGCCGGAGCCGAAGGTCTCCGTCAACCTGCACGTCCGCCGCGTGTTCATCCAGGACGACTGCAACGACCTGCTGCCCCTGTACCTGCGCTTCGTCCGCGGCGTCGTCGACTGCGACGACCTGCCTCTCAACGTCGCCCGCGAGTCGCTGCAGAACAATCCCGTCGTCGCCCGGATCCGGCAGACGCTGGTGCGCCGCGTACTGGCGCTGCTCGAGAACACGGCGAAGAACAGACCGGAGGATTACCTCGCGTTCTGGAAATCCTACGGCATGGTGCTGAAGGAGGGCGTCGCCCGCGACTTCGAGAACAAGGAGCAGATCGCGAAGCTGGCGCGCTACCTCAGCAGCTTCTCGCAGAAGCTCGCCGACGGCGACGACAAAGGGGAGGGCCTGATCTCCCTGCAGGACTACGTCGACCGCATGGCCTCCGACCAGGAGGTGATCTACTACCTGAGCGGCGAAAGCCGGGAGGCGGTGGAGCAGAGCCCGCTGCTGGAGGCCTTCCGCAAGCGCGACCTAGAGGTCGTGTACACGACCGACCCGGTCGACGAGTGGGTGGTGGGCTCGCTGCAGGAGTTCGACGGCAAAAAGTTCCAGGCCGTCGACGCCGAGGATCTCGAGCTGTCGCAAGAGGTGAAGCTCGAAGGAGTGGAGGAGAACAGGGAGCGCACCATCGAGCTGGTCAGCTTCCTCAAGAAGGAGCTGGAGAACCGCGTCGGCGACGTCAAGGAGTCGCAGCGCCTGACCGACAGCCCCTGTGTGCTGGTCACCCCCAGGGGCGGGATGAGTCAGACGATGGAGCGGATGATGCAGATGGCCGACGACAGCTTCTCCCCCTCCAAGCGGGTACTCGAGATCAACCCGCGACACCCGGCGATCGCCAACCTGGGGGAAATGCTGCTGAAGCACCGGGAGTCGGAGCAGCTCAGGGAGTGGGCGGACTTCCTGGTGGACTACGTGCTGATCGCCGAGGGCACCGTCGAGGATCCGCAGCGGGTGGTGGGGACGATTCAGAAGATGATGACCCTGGCGACCGGGTCGGTGCTGAAGGAGGAGTCACCGTGACCGCGGCAGCGGCCGCTGTCGACGTGGTCGGCGGCGACGTCGCCGAGCGCGCACGCGCGGCGCGCGTTGCGGCACGTGCCCTGGCCGTGACCTCGGCCCCCACCCGGGACGCCGCCATCGCCGCCATCGCCGAGCAGATGCTTGCCGAGAAAGAGCAGATCCTGGCCGCCAATGCCGCCGACCTGGAGAACGGGACGGCGCTGGTCGCCGCCGGGGAACTGGATGAACCGCTACTCAAGCGGCTCGGCCTGGGCGGCGGCAAGTTCGACGCCACCGTGGAAATGGTTCGCAGCGTGCTCGCGCAGCAGGACCCGCTGGGGGCGACTCAGAACGCCTGCGAGCTGGACGAGGGGCTGCGCCTGTTCCGGGTCACCGTGCCGATCGGCGTCCTCGGGGTAATCTTCGAATCGCGGCCGGACGCCCTGGTGCAGATCGCCTCGCTCTGCCTGAAGTCGGGCAACGCCGTGCTTCTCAAGGGGGGGCGGGAAGCGGCCGAAACCAACGCCGCCCTGGCGCGATGCATCGCGCGCGCCACCCGCCGCGCCGGTATTCCCGAAGGCTGGATCACCCTGATGGAGACCCGCGAGGACGTCTCGGTGCTGCTCGGCCAGGAGGAGTCGATCGACCTGATCGTGCCGCGCGGCAGCAACCGGTTCGTTCAGCACATCATGAACAACACCAACATCCCGGTCATGGGGCACGCCGACGGAATCTGCCACGTCTACGTCGACAGGGCGGCGGATCTCGACAAGGCGGTGCGGATAACGGTCGACGCGAAAACCCAGTACGTCGCCGTCTGCAACGCCATCGAAACCCTGCTCGTTCACACCGGCATTGCCGAGCGCCTCTTCGCGCGCACGGTCCCCGCGCTGATCGAAACGGGCGTGGCGATTCGCGGCGACGAGCGCACCCTGGAGCTCGCCGGGGCCAGCGGAGCGGTCACCCCGGCCACCGAGGCGGACTGGTCGACGGAGTACCTCGACCTGGTGCTGGCGGTGAAAGTCGTCGACTCGGTACGCGAGGCGATCGATCACATCAACGAATACGGCAGCCACCACACCGACGCCATCGTCACCGAGGACGACGAAGCGGCCCGCCTGTTTCTGAGCAGCGTCGACTCCGCCTCGGTCTGCCGCAACGCCTCCACCCGCTTTGCCGACGGCTTCCGGTACGGCCTGGGCGCCGAGATCGGGATCAGCACCGGGCGGCTGCACAGCCGCGGCCCGGTCGGGCTGGAAGGGCTGACCTCCTACAAGTACATCCTCGAAGGAAACGGGCAGATCGTCGACGATTACGAAGGCAAGGGGCGAAGGTTCACGCACCGCCCCCTGCATGAAGAGTGGAAACCATAACAGCCCGTTGAAAAGTTCACTCGGGCTACCGCCTGCAGAGCAACTTCATACGCGCTGAAAACCGACGGAAACGGAAGGACCGGATGAGCGAGCCGACCCAACTACCCGAAGTCGAACAGGTCGAGATCAAGCACCACATTTTCCTGTGCGCGACCCCGACCAAGCCGAAGTGCCACTCCGACGACACCGGCGCAAAGTGCTGGGACTACCTCAAGACACGGCTGCGGGAGCTCGGTCTCGGCGACCCGCGAAATGGGGGAATCCACCGCACCAAGGCGGACTGCCTGCGCGTCTGCGAACGCGGCCCCACGGTGGTGGTCTATCCGGAAGGTGTGTGGTACTACGGCATGACCGTGGAGAAGCTCGAGCGCATCATCACCGAGCACCTCGTGGGGGGCAAGGTCGTCGAGGAGTACGTCAACAAGGCGCCGTTCCGCTCCCTGGAAGGCTGACAGGCCTCTGGATCAGTCCGGTTTCTCCGTCGGCAGCAGATCCGGCCCAGGGTCATTCCGGATCCAGGAGCTTCCTCATCTCCCCCGGGGGTTCCTGCGCCTGCAGCAGGTTCGGCGGGGTATTGATCTCGAGGTAGGCGATGCCGGGGTGCAGCCTGATTTCGCCATGCCGCATCCCTGACCCTCAGGTAGTAATTGACCGGCACCTTGACGGCTGGCAGGCAGACCGGTTCCCCCTGGCCGCCTGAAGGGCAGGGGGATATCTTGTCGGTCGGGAACCGAGCCGCCATGAACGAAGAAGAGCTGTACCTGTTCGATCTCAACGGCTACCTCGTAGTGGAGCAGGTGCTGACGGCTGCCGAAGTAGCCGCCGCCAACACCGCGATCGACCACCACGCGGACGCCATCAACATCCGCCTCGGGGACCTGTCGCTGTCGGGTGAATCGACGAGCCTCAAGGGAACGACGGGCCGCGGCGATCTCGGCGGCATGCTGGGCTGGGAGGAACCTTGGCGCAACGTGTTTCGCCACATGCTGTCCCACCCTCGCATCGTGCCCTATCTCAACCAGATCGTCGGTCCCGGGTTCCGCATGGATCACAGCCCCGGCCTCATCACCATGCGCAAGGGAGCCGAGGGGCACACCTTGCACGGTTCCTCCGGCCCGCATTTCGACCCCAATCAGTACTACATCTACCGCGACGGGCAGATGCACAACGGCCTGACGGTCGTTGCCTGGCAGTTGTCGGACGTCGAGGAAGGGGACGGCGGACTCTGCCTCATCCCCGGCAGTCACAAGGCCAACTTCGCCTGCCCGCGGCCGATCAAGCTGTGGCACCGTCGCCGGGAAATCGTGCGTCCGATCAGCTGCGGCGCCGGCGACATCGTCATCTTCACCGAAGCGGTGACCCACGGCACCCTGCCCTGGCGCTCCGAGCGCGAGCGCCGCTCCCTGTTGTACCGCTACACCCCCGCCAACCTCGCCTACGCGACGGGGTACATGCCCTGGCCCGAGCAGATGCTGGAGGGAATGACACCGGAACAGCGGGCCATTCTCGAGCCCCCCTACCACAGGCGCCTCGACCGTCCCGAGCTGGACGACGCGGGACGGCTTCGGGAAACAGCGAACTAGCCGCCAACTCAAACTTTGTCAGCGCTCATCGATTCGCAAGCGGAACTGGCGGCACTCGTCGATCGTGCCGGGCGGCAACCCCTGGTCGCGCTCGACACCGAACTGGTCTGGGAACGCACCTACTACCCACACCTCGGAATCGTCCAGCTCGCCCTTTCTGACAGCGACCTTCACCTGATCGACGCCACGGCCGTCGACCTCGCTGCCCTCGGACAGCTGCTGGAGGATGCGAAGGTCACGAAAATCCTGCACGACGCCGTCCAGGACCTGTCGATACTCAGGCGCGCCAGCGGCGTGTCGCCGCGCAACATCTTCGACACCCGCGTCGCCGCAGGTTTCGCCGGCCTCTCCTCGACGATCTCACTGCGCGACCTGCTCGTCGAGCTGGTCGAGGTCGACCTGCACAAGACCGAGACGCGGACCGACTGGCTGCGCCGGCCGCTGAGCGAAACCCAGATCGGCTACGCCCTCGACGATGTGCGTTTTCTGCACGCGGCGCACCGGGAACTCCTGCGCCGGGCGCGGGAGCGCGGCGTCGAGAGCTGGATGTGCGAGGATATGGCAGCCCTCGACGACGAGAGCCTTTACGAGGAACGCGAGCCCCGCGGTCAGTTCGAGCGGATCAAGGGACGGGGGCGGCTTTCGCGCCGAGAGCTTGCGGTCCTGCGGGAGCTGACTGCCTGGAGGGAGTGCGAGGCGCGGGCAGTCAACCGGCCGCGAGGATGGGTGATGTCCGACCGGACGCTGCTACTGCTTGCGCAGTGCAAGCCGGCCGGCACCGGGGAACTGTTGCGGTTCAGGGACAAACGCCTGCACCGCCACGGAACAGCCGTTGTCGACGCAGTGAAAGCGGGACTGGAGATTCCTGAGGAAGAGCTGCCCGACGGGAACCCGCGGTCGCGTTACGAAAAAACCTTCGCCGCGCGCAGCAAAGCCGTGATCGAACTTCTGGAAAAGCGGAGCGCCGACAAGGGGATCGATCACGCGCTGGTGGCGACGCGCTCGGAAGTAAGGGCGCTGGTCAGGGATGGCGAGCAGGCGACTGAAGAACGGCACGCGCTGCTGCGCGGCTGGCGGAACCGGTTTATCGGGGTGGAGCTGATGTCCCTGATCAGCGGAGAGCCGGCCTAACGACCGCGGCCTCCACCGCCGCCATACCCGCCGCCGCCGCCACTGCCATACCCGCCGCCACTGCCACTGCCATACCCGCCGCCGCCGCCACTGCCATACCCGCCGCCACTGCCACTGCCATACCCGCCACCGCTGCCACTGCCATACCCGCCGCCGCTGCCACTGCCATAACCGCCTCGGCCCCTTCCCCGGCCACCCCGCATGCTGCGACGGTCGATCCCGGCAGCTGCCAGCTCAGCCAACCTTTCGGCCTTCTTCTGCCTCCTGATGTTCTTCTGGCGATCGATCTTCTTCTGCGCCGACGGTTTGGTATAGTACCGTTTGCGCTTCAGATCGCGCATCAGGCCGCACTTCTTGGTCTTGACCGTAAAGCGCCGCAGCGCCTTTTCGAAATGCTCGTCGTCATGAATTTCGACGCTGAAATTGGGCATCGGAACCTGTTCTCCGTCATGTTTGGAGCGCTCGCACCAAGGCTATCTGCCCGCGGCCAAGCGTTCAGAGTCACCAAAGATAGGCAGCCTCTCCGCACCCGGCAACCGCAGCAGCGTTACCGGGGGTTGTTCGGAAGGGCACCGCAAACTGCTGTTTTTTATGCGTCTTAGAATAAAACGACGTGCGTTCTGTCCCAGAAATTGGCATGCCGGACTACCGCCGCCCGGGCGCCGGGATTGCCCCACTGGGCTTAGGACCAGACGAAGATCTCGGGATCGTCCGGGGAGTAGCCGATGAACACGGCGAGGACGATGCGCGGATCGCTGCCGACCACGGGCGGGACCTCGTGGATGCAGCGGGTGTTGAAGAAGTACAGGTCTCCCGCACCGAGATCGACCCGGTAGTTCTGCACCCGGTGGACCGCGGCGTACTCGGGGAAGGTTCCCTGCTCGATGTGCGGCTGCACCTCCCCGCTCCAGAGACAGCGGTGCAGCAGCGCCTGAGTGGTTTGCGCAGCGCGCGTTGCATTCTGCAGGCAGAGCACGCCGGCGAACTGGTGCTCGAAGCGGGTAACGGCGTAGTCGAACCGCTTTTCACGCAGGGTGACGTGATCGATGTGGGGTTTGTAGCTGTGCGATTCGTAGTGAATGCGGAAGATCGCCGGCCCGTAGCGCCTCCCGTCCGGCTCCCGGGCGGTCATCACCTTCTTGCCGCGGCCGAGCCGCTGCAGGTAATCGTAAATCAGCTGTACCGGGTTATCGAAGCCGTCGAACAGGGTGGAGAACAGCTCGTGAGTGGCCGCCGAGCTGGCGAGGAACCCTTCGCGGTCGTTGCCCCGATTGCCGAGGCTGGTACCGATGTCGATGCGCGTCCGGTCACCCGGCCGGAAATCGTCCGGGCCCTTCATCAGGTTGCGCTCGACAAATCGCCCGATCAGACCGTCGCACTCCTCCCGGGGATACACCCGGGGCAGCAGAATGGCGGGAATCTCCGCTTCTGAAAGGGCGCGCAACGGATCGGGGTACTGTGCGAACACCGAATCGACGTCCGGCATCGCGGGAGTCCAGCTCGTTTCAGAACGATCGCTCATACCCGGGAAAAGTGCGCTCCGGCTTCCCCTGAAACAACCTGCCGGCAGCTGGTATTCCATCGCCCCGAAGGGAATTCACGATCAATCAAAGAGCGCCGGCTTGTTCCCCGGCGCCGTTCAATCGGCTGCCGTGCCCAGCTTGTGGATGGTCAGCTCCGGTCCGGGACGGTCGACTTGGTCGAACCCCGCGTAAGGAACGAAGAACGCGTCCGTCCTTTCGAATGCCATCCGGGAGCTGTCCCGCATGGAGGTGAAATGCGCTACTGCCTCCCCATGCCGCCGCAACTGCTCGGCGAATTCCGGATCGACCTGGGAAATGGGCAGCGGGTGGCGCTGCGTCACGACCCAGTTCACCCCCGAATCGAGCAGCTGCGCGGGAGAGGCATCGACGAGCCTGTTTCTCAGCGAAAGCGGGTCCTCGGGTAGAACGGAGAGCAGGTGGTAGCTCGGACTGGGAGGATACAACCCGTACTGCAGTTGCAGAGCCAGTGACTTCGCCGGCAGCCCGGCGCGGCGGAGATCCTCGTGCTGCTGCCGCAGCCACTCCCTGCCGGGATGCAGGCGCGGGTACCCGAAGTCGCTTCCCACCAGGGCGATCCTACTGCCGGCAGGAACATGAGCCTCGATCCATTCGGCAGCGAGCAGGCGGGTGTCCGTCCGCTGCAGCAGGATACCCAGCCAGACCGAGGCGTACAGCGAGGGCGCCGCGAGGAGGAGAAGGACTGCGGTTCTCCAGAGTGCGCGCATCCGCACGACCGCGAACAGCCGCTCGAGGCCACAGGCCGCGGCCACGCACAGGAACGGAACCAGCGGCAGCATGTAACGGAAGAACACGGTCTTTCCGGCGCCGGCGACGGCGTAGTAGAGAACCGCCGCCACTACGAGCATGGCGGGCGCCCCTCCGGCCCGAAGGAGCGCGACACAGCCTGCGAGAGCGGCCACGTACAGGGGCCATCCGAGAGCAGCCGGCAGCGTGGTCGCCGCGTGGTAGGTCCAGCCGCGACCGAGATCCAGCCCGTGACCTGTGGCGAAGTGCTCCCTCTCCGCCATGACGTCGGCTGCAAAGCTGTAGAAATCGAGGAAGGCGTAGGGGGTGCCCAGCGCCGCGGCACCGGCTGTCACGGCCGCGAAAGCGGCGGCGTGCCGAAACGAGACGGGAGGGCGGGAACGGTCGCCGGGCTGTTGACTGGACCTGCGATGGGCGAGCGCCCTGGCGCAGAGATAGCCCGCGAACGCCGCCATGATGATCGCGGCGTTGTACTTCGTCGAAATCGCGATCCCGGAAAACAGGGCGGAAGTCGCCAGCCATCCTGCTCCTCCCGTTTGCAGAAACCGCTGCAGCAGAACCGCAGCGAGGAGAATGTAGAAGGTGGCCGGGACATCGACCGTGAGGTAGTGCGAATCCCGCACGTGCAGAAAGGCGACCGACAAGAAGGCTGCGCTCGTGAGCCCGGCCCGATCACCGCCAGCCTGTCTGCCGACAAGGTACACGAGGTAAACGGAGGCCGTGCCCAGGAGCGCCCCGAACATGCGGCCGGCCAGGTAGAGGCCGGAGGGGTCGAGGAAATACTGCAGAAGGAAATCCTGCGGCGTGGAAAAAAGGCCGGCGAGCCAGCCGCCCGCGTAGCAGGCGCCGAAGAGGGCCGCAAGGGTGTAGATGTGAAAGCTTGGGTAGTGGAAGAAGTGGGGATTGAGATCGCCCCCGGCGACGGCGAGCGCTTTTTTTACGAGCACCCCTTCGTCCGGCCGGCAGTTGGGGTTGGGCAGACCGAAATCGATTCCCAGCAGACGCAGGCAGAAGCCCACTGCAAGGATGACCGTCAGCCACCCCGCAACGCTGCGGTCCATCTCCTCCCGATCAGCCGGCCGACTGCAGCACCTGCAGTTGCAGCTCGAGGTTGCGCAGCCCCAGCTCGCCGGGAACGATCAGCCGAGGAGCCGAGCCGCGGACTACATCGCACACGTTCCCGATAAGCAGGGACATGAAATCCTCTCCGACGGTCTCGCGAAGGCCGCTCGACAGCACGGAGCGGTAGACGCCGGTCTCGTCGGGCCGCCCCGTGCACTCCAGGATGAACCCGTCAACCCCGAAACGGCGAACCGGAGGGCCCTCGACACGGTCGCGAACCGCGATGTCGACCAGGCAGCGGCCGGAAGCCGTGGAGAACTCGAACTCCGCCCTCGCCTCGCGGTCATGGAAATGCGTCCGCAGGGTTCCGGGAACCACCTCCCCCCGCGGATACCAGGCAAGAAGCAGGCTGATCGGGTGCGGCCCCATGTCGATCCAGATCTCCCGGGTGTCCCGTTTGCGGCCGCGGGCAACGGTCTCCATCGCGGCGAAAAACCGCGACGCGGGCGGCGGCTTTACGCGCTCTGCCCGGTACAGCTCCTCGTATCGCGGCAGGGCGGAGGCGTACTGGGTGCAGACGGCCAAAACCCGGTTGGCCGCCCGCGCACGCTGCAGGAGCTCGCGAGCCCGCGACAGCAGGGTCACCGAGGAGTCGTCCCATACCAACGGCTTTTCGCAGAGGACGTGGCAACCGGCGTCGAGGGCTGCGGAGGCATGTTCGAAGTGCATCCCGTTCGGAGTGCAGACGTCGACGAGATCCGGCTCTTCGGAATCGAGCAGAGCCGCCAGGCTCGTGTAGCCGCGCCCGGCAAAAGGGAAGATCTCGCGCAGGGCCGCTTCCGTTCGCGAACAGCTTTCCTCCGAGCTGCCGAGAAACCCCACGACGTCGCATCCCCAGCGATGGTACCACTTGGCGTGGTGCTTTCCGATGCCGGTTGCCCCGGCTACCGCAACTCTGAGAGTCATGGCCTCCCCGATACGGACGAACGGTTCCCTGCAAACAGAAAGAGAGCGGACAGAGACAGCTGTCCGCTCTCTTGAAACATCGCGCCGCGATGAACCGATGTGGGTTTCCGCGGCCTTGTGACTATTTCCTGCTTGCCGCCTTTGCCTTCCTTACCCGGTTCTTGATACGCTCCTCCCGGCGTTTGCGGCGGCGCCTCAGCTCCTTCTCTCTCTCTCTGCCCTTGCTCGATGACATCGACTGCTCTCCCGGTTGACCTGCGAACGAAGGGGCCGAATATAACGGCGCGCAGCCAACGGTCAAGCCGCCGATCCGGCTCAATCCGACAGCACCATGCGCAGCAAGGCCATGCGCACGTAAAGGCCGTTGTGCGCCTGGCGGAAATAGGCCGCCCTGGGGTCGGCATCGACCTCCTGGGTGATTTCATCTACCCGTGGCAAGGGATGCATGACGATGGCATCCTTCTTCATGCACTCGAGTATGGAGGAATCGATGACGTACTGCCCGCGGGCCTGTTCGTAGTCCCCGATGCGGTCGCCGAACCGCTCCCGTTGTATCCTGGTCTGGTAGATGACATCGACTTCGGCGGCCACCGAGGCGAGGTCTTCCGCCTCCTCGAAAGCGACGTTGTGCCGGGTCAGGTAGCTCTTGATATCGTCCCCCATGCGGACGACCGGGGGAGCGACGAACCAGATCCTCGGCGAATCGAACTTGGCCAGCAGGTAGCAGAGAGAGCGCACCGTGCGCCCGTTGGCGAGATCTCCCACCATCGCCACCGCTAGTCCGTCCATCCTGCCGAGCTCGCGGTTGATCGTGTACATGTCGAGGAGGGCCTGCGTCGGATGCTGGCCCGCGCCGTCCCCGGCGTTCAGAACGGGAACCGGCGAGACCCCGGCAGCCCGCCTGCTCGCCCCGCTTTCGAAATGGCGCAACACAATGACGTCGGCATACCCTGCGACGATCCGGATCGTGTCCTCGAGGGTTTCACCCTTGGCCGCGGAGGAGAACTGCTGGGCGGACTCGGTAGTCAGGACCCCGCCTCCCAGGCGCCGCATCGCCGACTCGAACGAGAGCCGCGTGCGCGTGCTCGGCTCGTAGAACAGGGTGGCCATAACGCGCCGGGTCAGGATGTTCGACCCGTAGTGCTGGACGACGTCTTCCATCTCGCGAGCGATGGTGAAGATCTCGCCCATGAGCTGGCGGTCGAACTGCTGGGCTTCGATTACGTGATTGAGTCTGGGCATCCCGGAAGCGGCGGCAGCTACGACGCGGTCGGCTTCAGGACAGCGAAGATCTCCGCCTGGGCGGCCAGCTCTTCCCCGACGAATGCCTTGCCCGCCAGGCGGCAGGAGCCGGGACGTTTCTGCAGGACCTGGAGCTCGAGCCGAAGCTGGTCCCCCGGCACCACCGGCCGGCGAAACCTGACCTTGTCGAGGCCGGCGAGAAAGAGGATGCCCCGGTCGGAAGCATCCTGCAGCATCATCACGGTTCCCGCCTGCGCCAGGGACTCGATCACCAGGACGCCGGGCATGACGGGGAACTCGGGAAAGTGCCCCTGGAAGAACGGCTCCCCGGCGGTGACGTTCTTGATCCCGACGAGGCGGTTGCCCGGCTCGCATTCCAGCACCCGGTCTACCAGCAAAAAGGGGTAGCGGTGTGGAAGGAGCTCCTTTATCGCTACGAGATCGAGGGCGCCGTTTTCCTCATGCGACGTCACTGCTTCCCCGTCTCCTTTTCCTCGCGCTGTTTCTCCAGCCTTTCAAGCAGCTTGTCGGTCAGGTTGTAGCGCTCCGGATCGGCGTAGACGATGGCGCCGCTGGTGGCGGCGTCGAAAATGAAGTCAAAGCCCTCCTCCTTGGCGATCTCCGCTATTGCGGTGTTGATCTTTGTGAAGATCGGGTCGGCCAGCTCGACGTTCTTGCGGAACAGCTCGCCGGCGGGTCCGAACTTCGCCTTGGAGAACTCCTGAAGCTGCATCGTGCTCTCCTCGAACTGCGACTGCATCTCCGCTTTTTTGGCGTCGCTCAGCAGCAGCTCCTGCTTGCGGAAGTCCTCCTGCAGCTTCACCAGCTTGCTCTGCTTGTCCATCGCCTCCTGCTCGTACTGCTGCCTCAGGCGGTCGAGTTGCCTCTGCATGTCCTTGAACTCCGGTATTTTCTCGCGCAGGACTTCCGAGTCGATGTAACCGATGTTCTGGGCGGCGCCGGCTGCCGCGGCGCACAGGAGCGTCAGCGCCAGTAATGGGAACGCGAGCTTGTTCATGCTCTCCTCTCGAGCGGTTAAAAGAACCTGGGACCGAACTGGAAGTGCGTCTGGAGGCCCGGTCTCTCACCGTCGACGCTTTGGCGGTCGAAACCGTAGGCGAAGTCGAAACCGATCATCCCGAGCATCGGTGTCATGACCCGGAAACCGATGCCGATGGAGCGCTTGAGGTCGGTGGGGTTGAGGTCGGTGACTGCCAACCATGAGTTTCCGGCATCAGCGAACAACAGGCCGATGACCTGGCGCTCCGTAATCGGGAACCGGTACTCGAGGTTGAGGATCATCATCGACCGCCCGCCGGCGTTGGTGCCGTTCTCCCGGGGGCCGAGAGAGGCGTCGCGATAGCCGCGCACCTGGCCGTCCCACAAGTCGACCCCGCCCGGGGTGAAGCGATCCCAGAACGACAGGTTGCTGTCGTCCCAGTCGGAGAAGCCGTCGACGAAGGCGACCTTCGACTCGAGGGCAATGACGAACTTCCACCAGTGCGGTCGGTAGTAGTTCCAGGCCACCTCGTGGCGGTGGAAGTCGACGTCGCCGGCGATCCAGGAGGAAGCGACCTCCGGGGTGTAGCTGACGACGCTTCCCGAGGTCGGAAACTGCGGAAAGTCGCGGGTGTCGCGCCGGAAGCTCAGCTCGATGCTGCTCGTGGTCCGCGGCGCGTAGCGGCCGGAGCTGCGCAGATCCTCGTCGAAGGATTCGCCGAAGTCGCTGTACTTCTCGTCCCTGAGCTGGTATCCCAAGCTGACCGAGGAATTCGACGGACGCTCGAGGCGCCTTCCGACCCGCATGCTGACGGAGTTGCGCTTGAAACTGAAGTCGTTGTAATACTGTTGCTTCAGCGTGTACACGCGGAACGAGAAGCTGGTGGGCGTATCGAGCAGCCACGGCTCGGTGAAGCCGACGAGGAACTGCTCTCGCCGGTACCCGAACTCCCAGCTGAAATCGAGGTTCTGACCCTTGCCGCGGAAATTGGGGACTTGCAGCCCTATGGTTCCGACCAGCTTGTCGCGGCCGCTGTACCCGGCGCCCATCGAGGCGGCCCCGGTGCGCTGTTCCTCCACCTCGAAGGCGAGATCGATGGTCCGGTCCCCTGCGATCGGGCTGACCTGATCGCGAACCTGGACATCCTTGAAGTATCCCAGCATGTAGAGGCGCCGCTGGCTCTCCTGCATGGCGCTCTGCTTGTAGACCGCTCCCGGGTGCAGCTGCAACTCACGGCGCAGCACCTTCTCGCGCGTTCTGACGTTCCCCCTGATGTCGATGCGGCGAACCTTGAACGGCTCCCCCTCGTAGATCTGGAAATGCACGTCGATGCTGTCGCCCCGAGTGATCTCGCTCGGTATGACCTCGGTGTCGAGGTAGCCCTTCTCGAAGTAGGCGTTCTTGACGTTGAAGGCGAGCTGAGGCGAGGGCATGCTGAAGATATCCCCCTCGCCCAGGCCGAGGTGGCCGCTGAGCTCGGGTTCGTCGAAGAGCTCGTTGCCGTTCCAGGTGATGGCTCCGACCCGGTACTTCTCCCCCTCCTCCACCTCGAGATCGATGAACAGGTTCTTGCGCGTGTCGTCGTAGTAGACCGTGTCGCGCACGATGTGCGCCTGCTGATACCCCTCGCTGCGGAAATAGGCGACCAGCTTCTGCTTGTCCTCCTCGAAGACCTCCGGTTTGAACTCCCCCTTGCGCCACCAGCGGTTTTCCTTGGTCTCCATCTGTTTCTTCAACTTGCCGTCGCCGAGCGCCTCGTTGCCGGTGAAGGTGATGGTCTGGATCCTCACCTTGTCCCCTTCGTCGATATCGTAATGAAGGTAGACCTTGCCCTCCTCGTCGGCGTCGAATATCTGGCCCTCCACTTCGGCCCGGAGATACCCCTTGTCCTTGTACAAATCGAGGATTTTCTGACGCCCCCGGGCGATGTCCCTCGGCGCCATGACCTGGCCGATGACGAGGCCGAGGGCCTCCTTCATCTCTTTCTCCTTCAGCTCCTTTTGCCCTTTGAAGCGAATTCCCTCGAGGGCGGGGTACTCCGTCACCACGACGATGACCTTCACCCCCTCCGCGGCTTCCTGGCCCCACACCTGGATGTCTTCGAATACGTTGAGGCCCTGCAGCGCCCGGATCGCCTCCTGGACGTTCTCCTGCGAGAGCTCAACTCCTTCCGCCAGTCCCAGGGTGGAACGGATCAGGGATGGGGCGACGCGGCGCAACTCGCCCCGAATCTCGACCTCCGAGATCACGTTTTGCGCGCTTGCGGTCCCGACCCAGGCCGCGGCGAAAAACGCAGCGACAGCCGGACCGAAACGCATGAATGTGAGAATGGGATACATGGAACCCTCCGAAGAAAGAGCGCCGGAATCCAAAAAGCCGTTCTATCCAGGATGTTCGCCTCTGGACAAAACGGCTTATCGAATGGCGCAAGCCGCAGCGCGGCCGTCAACAGTGCGGTCTTTTACTGCTACCCCTCTTTGCCAGCGGACCTGCTCCCCGGTTCGACGACCTCGGCGTTTTCCCGTTCGTCGTCGAATACGAGCTCCTCACCCTTCTTGGTGACCCTGATTCGGCTACCCTCGCTGAAGCGGCCCTGGAGGATCTCCTCCGCAAGCGGGTCCTCGAGCAGCTTCTGGACAGTGCGCTTGAGGTAACGTGCGCCGAATGCCAGATCGAACCCTTTTTCGGCGATCAGGTTCTTGGCCCCCGGGGTGATCCTCACCGCGATGCCGCGATGCCCCAGGCGCTCCTTGAACTCACCGAGGGTGATGTCGACGATGGCGGCGATGTCCTCCTTGCGCAGGGCGTGGAAAACGACGGCGTCGTCGATGCGATTCAGGAACTCCGGGTTGAAGGTCTTCTTCATCGCGTCGGTAATCTTGTTTTCCATCACCTGCTGGTAGCTGTCCGCATCCGCCTTCTGGAAGCCCAGCACGCCGCCGCTGCCGACTTCGCGACTGCCGACGTTGGAGGTCATGATCATCACGGTGTTGCGGAAATCCACCCTGCGACCCGTGCTGTCGGTCAGGCGCCCCTCGTCGAGGATCTGCAGGAGGATGTTGAAGACGTCCGGATGGGCCTTCTCGATCTCGTCGAGCAGCACCACCGAATACGGGCGCCGCCGCACACGCTCGGTCAGCTGTCCCCCCTCGTCGAACCCGACGTAGCCGGGAGGCGCGCCGATCAGCCTCGACACCGAGAACTTCTCCATGTACTCGGACATGTCGACGGCGATCAGGGCCTCTTCGTCGCCGAACAGGAACTCGGCGAGCTTGGCGGCCAGATAGGTCTTGCCCACCCCCGTGGGACCCAGAAAAATGAACGAACCGATGGGGCGCTTGGGATCCTGAAGGCCGGCGCGACTTCTGCGGATCGCCTTCGAGATCGTGGCGATCGCCTGCTCCTGCCCCACCACCACCTTCCTGAGCTCGTCCTCCATGGCCAGAAGCCGCTCGCTCTCGCTTGCCGCCAGCCTCTGGATCGGGACTCCTGAGACGCTGGAAACCACTTCGGCGATATCGTCTTCGCTGACCTCGACGACCTCGCTTCTCACCTCCTCTTCCCAGGCCCGCCGTTTCTGCTGCAGAGATTCGCGAAGGCGGTGGGCTTCGTCGCGGAGGCGCGCAGCCTCCTCGAACTCCTGCTTCTCGGAACACTCCAGCTTGCTGCGCTCGATTTCCTGGATCTCCGCTTCGAGCTTGCCGATCTCCTCGGGAGGACTGAGCCGGGCAAGGTGCACCCGCGACCCTGTCTCGTCGATGACATCGATCGCCTTGTCCGGCAGGTAGCGGTCCGATATGTAGCGGTCGGCCTGACGAACGGCGAAGGCGATGACGTCGTCGGAGAACTTGACGTGATGGTGGGCTTCGTAGTTCGACCGCAATCCCTTGACGATCTCCACGGTGTCCTCCATGGACGGGGGATCGACCATGATGCTCTGAAAGCGACGTTCGAGGGCGCCGTCCTTCTCGATGTACTTGCGGTACTCATCGAGAGTGGTGGCCCCGATGCACTGCAGCTCTCCCCGGGACAGGGCGGGTTTGAACATGTTGGAGGCATCGAGCGTGCCCTCGGCGCTGCCGGCGCCGACTATGGTGTGCAGCTCGTCGATGAAGATCACCACGTCGTGATTCTGATGCAGCTCGTTGAGCACCGCCTTGATGCGCTCCTCGAACTGGCCCCGGTACTTGGTCCCGGCGACGACGCCGCCCATATCGAGGGTGACCAGGCGCTTGTCGAGCAGAATCTGGGGAACCCGCTTTTCGACGATGCGCTGGGCCAGGCCCTCGACGATGGCGGTCTTGCCGACCCCGGGGTCGCCGATGAGAATGGGGTTGTTCTTCTTGCGGCGGCTGAGGATCTGGGTGACGCGCTCGATCTCCTTTTCGCGGCCGATGACGGGGTCGAGCTTGCCCTCCCGGGCGAGCTGCGTCAGGTCGCGGCCGAAGTGGTCGAGGAAGGGGGTCTTGCTCTTCTTCCCCTTCTCTTTCTGGCTGCTGGACTTGCCTTCGAGCACCGCAACGGTCTCTTCCATGGCGGTCTTGAAGTCCACTCCGAAGGCCGCGAGTATCTGGGCCGCCACCCCCTCCTTGTCTTTCAGGAGCGCAAGCAGGAGATGCTCGATGTCGACGAACTGCGTCTTCATCTCCTTCGCCTCGTTGGCGGCCACTTCGAGTATCTGTTTGGCCCTGGGGGTAAAGGGCACCTCGCCGATCGTCATCGTGCCGCCTGAGGTGGCGACGTAATCCTCTACAGACTGCTTTACCGTATCGAGGTTCAACCCGAGGTTGGCGAGAACCGTTACCGCCTTGCCCTTGCCTTCCTTGATGATGCCCAGAAGCAGGTGTTCGGTACCTATGTAATTGTGTCCCAGCCGCGCCGATTCTTCGCGGGCATACTGCATCACCCTTTTTACGCCATCTGTAAACATGTTATTCATTTACAACCTCCTACGCCCTTTCGTTGTTTTCCGAACCTAGCCTTCCCACATTTGCCTGTCAAGCAGGGTTGCTCCCCTCTCTACGGCTGTTCGGCTGCGGATTCCGACAGTTTTTGACGGACCATTTCGGCGCGCCGAACATCCCTCTCTTCCGGCTCCAGGGCCCTTCCAGCAGCCGCCTGCAGGTGGGAGGGCTGGGTGACCACCATCAGTTGATTCAGAAACCTCGGCGTCACCTTTCGGATCAGGCCGGTGCTGTAGCCGAGCCGCACCGCGGACAGCAGGTTCATGAACTCCTGGCTGCTCAGCACCCGTGCCTGCGACAGCAAACCGTATGCCCGCCACACCTTGTCCTCGATCCGGGAGCGTGCTTCGTGGAGCAGCGTTTTCTGGGCGTTGCGTTCGAACTCGACCACCTGCCCGGCCAGCCGCAGCAGCACCTCGACGATCTTCCCCTCCCCCGGGCCCAGCGTCGACTGGTTGGAGAGCTGGAACAGGTTGCCGGCGGGATTGCTGCCTTCCCCGTACACTCCCCGGACCGCGAAGGACAACTGGTTAAGTCCCTGGACCACCTTCTCCATGTCCTCGGTCAGCACCAGTCCGGGAAGGTGAACCAGCACTGACATGCGAAGTCCCGTCCCCGTATTCGTGGGGCAGGCGGTGAGGAAGCCGAGCTCCGGCGAATAGACGTACTCGAGCACGCGGCAGAGCTCGTCGTCGAGAGTGTTCGCCGCGGACCAGGCGCCGGTCGCGTCGAGCCCGGGGAAGATCGCCTGCAAGCGCAGGTGATCTTCCTCGTTCATCATGACACTGAGCGATTCCTCGGTGTTGAACAGAACCCCCCGCTGCCCCTTGCCGCCGGCGAGGGCCGGGCTTATCAGGTGCCTTTCCACCAGCACTCTGCGCTCGTTGCCGTCGAGGGCGCTCATGTCGTAGAAGGTGGAACCGTCCATCTGCGGGCAGTTCTTGGCAGCCGCCAGGACCTTCTCGATCACCCCGTCACGCCCCGCATCGGTGATCTTCGTCTCGAAGGGGAAACCGGCGAGATTGCGGGCCAGCCTGGCCCGGCAGCTGACGACGATTCCGTCCTCGTCGCCGGCGCCGCTCTGCCAGACCGGCATCGACTGGATGAGCGCGTCGAAGTTCACGGTTCCGACCTGCCGGCATCCCCACCCGAGGCCCCCGTTCCTCCCGACGCCTCCAGCTGGGCGATCCGGTCCCTGATGGCGGCCGCCTTCTCGTACGCCTCCTCGGCGACCGCTTTGCGCAATGCCTCTCTCAGCTTCTGCCATTCATCCCCGAACTCGGGGGAGGAGGGCCGCGGCCCTTTCCCCTCGTGGCGCGCGGCACCGTGGATGCGCTTGAACAGGCGCTCGAGCTGTGCGGAAAAAGCCGAGTAGCAGCGGCTGCACCCGAGGCGGCCGACCTTGCGGAACTCCTTGTAGGTCATTCCGCACTCGCTGCATTCCACCTGCTCGGCCGGCTCCGACAGCGACAAGTGGCCGACGACCACGTTGATCTGTTTGGCCGCCGGCTTCTTCGGCGGAGTCTCCGGCCCCTCGGCGCCGGAGGCTGCAGGTGCCGGGGACTCTCCCTCGGACTCCCGGGCCCTCTGCGAAACGCACCAAGAGCACAGACGGAGGGTGCGTTTCTCGTTGCCGCGAATATGCCTGAACAGAATCGTCGCCTCGCGCTCCTTGCAGGATTCACAGACAGGGTTCACGATCTCGCTTCCCGGGATCAGTTCAGATGGAGGATCCCGCCCTCGATGCAGCCTCGGCGGTCCAGGGCGCCGGCAAGGCGCTGGTCGTGGGTCATGACCACGAAGGTCTGGCGCTCGGCGCGAGCCAGTTCTCTCATCATCCCGTGCAGGGTTTCGCTCGCGGCCGTGTCGAGATTTCCCGACGGCTCGTCGGCCAGCACTACCGAGGGCGTGCGGATCAGCGCGCGGGCGACGGCAACCCGCTGGCATTCGCCGCCGGACAGCTCTCCCGGCCGGTGGTGCAGTCGCTGCTCGAGCCCTACCTGACCGAGCAGGGCGACGGCGCGGTCCCGCGCCCCCGGTTCCGGCTTAACGGCGATCATCGCGGGCAGCATCACGTTCTCGAGGGCGGTGAACTCGGGCAGCAGATTGTGGAACTGGAACACGAACCCGATGTTGCGGTTGCGGAAGTCGGACAGCTCCCGGTCGCCGAGTCGCAGGACGTCGACGGACTCGATCTCCAGCTCTCCCGCTGTGGGCCAGTCCAGCGTTCCGAGGATGTGGAGCAGAGTGCTCTTGCCGACGCCGGAGGCTCCCGTGATCGCCAGCATCTCTCCGCGCGCAACCTCGAGATCGATCTCCTTCAGCACCTGCAGCTCGCCGCCGCCGGAAACGAAGTTCTTGCGGATGCCGCGAGCGCACAGGGCTACCTCTCTGGCGGAAACGTCCATGGCTTCAGGCGATATGGCGAATGGCGTCGACCGGCTGCAGGGATGCCGCCCGGCGAGCCGGGAACGCGGAGGCCAGCAGGCAGATGCCGAGGCTGACCGCCGACACCACGACGAAGTCGGACCACTGCATGTCGACCGGAAGCGAGCTGATGATGTAAATGTCGCTCGGGATGGAGATAATCTCGAAGCGCGCCTGCACCCAGCAGACGGCGAAGCCGCACAGGCATCCGAGCGCGGTGCCGAAGCCGCCAATGACGGCGCCCTGGAAGACGAAGATGCGGCGAATGCCCCCGGCCCTCGCTCCCATGGCGCGGAGGATTCCGATCTCCGGGGTCTTTATCAGAATCGACATGCTGAGAATCGACATGATGTTGAAAGCGGCAACGACGATGATCAGGCTGAGGGCGATGAAGATCACCCACTTCTCGAGCTCCATCCACTCGAAAAGCTCGGGAAAGCGCTGCGTCCAGTCCGTCAGCCGGTAGGGGTAGCCGAGCTCCCGTTCGAGGCGGCTGCGAACCCCGCTCGCTTCGTCGAGATCGGCGACGCGCAGGTGCACGTTGGTCACCGCTTCACCGAGATCGAGGATGCGCCGCGCCTCGTCGAGGGAGATGAACCCGAAGTTGTCGTCGTAGTGGTACATGCCGCTCTCGAACAGGTCGGTCACCACGAAGGGGTCGAGGCGCGGCGTGATGCCGCGCAGCAGGTCGTCCCGCTCCATTCCCTTGACCGTCATCAGCAGCACCTGGTCGCCGATCCCCACCCGCAGGCGCGCCGCGAGGTGGCGTCCCAGGACGATGCCGGGGTGCTTGTTTCCCGGCAGAACGCCGAGACGCAACTCGCCGCGGCTGTCGTACAGATGCTCGGTGAGGTCGGAGACACGGGCGAAGCTCTCCGGATCGACCCCCCAGACGAAGAGCCCGTCCATCTCCTTGTGGTCCCCGGCGACCACCACCTTGCCCTCGACAACCGGGGCCGCGGCGACCACCCCTGCCTCGGCCGAGGCGCGTTCGATCACCTCCTCGAATGCGGGAATGGGCTCTCCGTAGAAGCGGTGAATGGACACATGCGCGTTCATCCCGATCAGCCGGTTTCGGACCTCCCCGGAGAAACCGTTGGTGACCGAGAGCATGATGACGAGGGCGGCCACCCCGAGGATGACGCCGCCCACGGCGATGAAGGCGACCACCGATATGAACCCGGTGTGCTGCTTGGACTGGAGGTAGCGCTTCGCTATGAAGAACTCGTACGACATCCGGTACCTGCGTCCAGGGCGATCACGATTCCCACGACTGCGCCAGGTTTGACGGGAAAAACCGCGCGCCTTCCAAATCGGATTTTCGAAGATTTGTCAATTTGAACCCAAGCGAGATTTTTCCATCAAAAACGCCCTGATGAAATCGTCGAGCTGGCCGTCCATCACCGCCTGCACGTTGCCGGTTTCATGTCCGGTGCGGTGGTCCTTGACGAGGTTGTAGGGGTGGAGGACGTAGCTGCGGATCTGGCTGCCGAACTCGATGCTCTTCTTGGTGCTCTCGACCGCTTCCTGTTTCCTCGCCTCCTCCTCCTTGAAGTGCTGGTAGACCCGCGCCGTCAGCACCTTCAGGGCGGTCGCCTTGTTCTTGAACTGCGAGCGCTCGTTCTGGCACTGGACGGAGATCCCGGTCGGGAGGTGGGTGAGCCGCACCGCGGAGGAGGTCTTGTTTACGTGCTGGCCGCCGGCTCCCCCCGCCCTGAAGGTCTCGTACTGGAGCTCGTCCTCCTTGAACTCGACGTTGGGGATCTCGTCCACCTCGGGATAGACGAAGATCGACGCGAACGAGGTGTGCCGGCGCTTGTTGGCGTCGAACGGGGAAATGCGCACGAGACGGTGCACGCCCGCCTCCGCCTTGAGGTACCCGTAGGCGTTTTTGCCTGTGACCTCGAGGGTCGCCCCCTTGATGCCGGCCTCCTCCGCCGGCTGCAGGTCCATGATCTGGCTGCGGAAGCCGCTGCGCTCGATCCACCGGTTGTACATCCGCATCAGCATCTCCGCCCAGTCCGAGGCCTCGGTGCCCCCGGCCCCCGAGTGCACGACGACGATGGCGTCCTTGGAATCGTCCGGGTCGTCGAGCATGTTGCGCAGCTCGAGGTTCTCGAGCCGGACCAGCAGGGCTTCCCCCTCCTGCTCGAATTCCGCCAGGGCCTCGCCGTCCCCTTCGCCCGCGGCCAGCTCGTGCAGCTCGGAGAGGTCGCTCAGCTGCCGGTCAAGCTCCTCCCACGGCTTGAGCCGATCTTCGAGATCGCGCGACTGCCTGGTGATGGCCTCGGCCTTCTTTCTGTCGCTCCAGAAGTCGCCGCGAGACATCTCCGCTTCGATTACGACGAGCTGTTTTTTCTTGTTGTCAAAGTCAAAGATACCCCCGCAGCCGTTCCATCCGTTTCCTGCTCTCAGTCAGGATTTCCTCCAATCCAGACATGTCGCTTCTCCCGTGTGAATGGGGGAAAACCCGTAACCGGAAAGCCGGTCCTGGCGGGCGGTTCCCCTCGGAGTGAAAATTCTTTTAATCGGGTACGGCCAGCGCGCCCCGGGACTCGGACGCCACGGCAGGCCGCCTATTCCTGGTAGCGGTCGTACAGGAGCCTCTCGGAGTCGCGGTCGCGCGGGATTTCGAACAACAGCTCCCCCTCGATGGCGTCGTCCTGATCCAGGCGGAACTCGTTCCCCCGTTCGATGAAAACGGGCGATCTCGACAGCGGGTAATGCAGGGTACCGGCGTTGTCCGAAAGTCTGAAACAGCGCGGCACGATCGCATACCCGATTTTCATTCTCGCTTCCATGCGGAAGGTCACAAGGACGAATTTGTGGCCCTCTTGCGGCTCCCCCTGGAAATAGTGGAGGTAGCGAACTCCGTCGGGTAAAACCTCCAACACGATCGGGTTCTTCACCCGCCCCAGCAGGTCGGGCAGCAGCTCGAGCTTGTGCACGGATCCACCCGTGAGGCGAATCGCCAGGTAGAGGGGCAGGAAGACGGCGCACGACATCAGCACGACACGGTTGAGGGTTCGGAACCGCGAGCGCCGGACGGTGTTCCGGCTCTCCTTGGTCATGTCTGTTCTCATGCGCGCGCTACCTGATCAGGGCGATCTTCCCCCTCTGCAACACCCCTCCTCCCTGCAGCCTGTAAAGATAGATTCCACTCGCCAGATGCGCAGGTGCGCGCCAGCGCAGGGCCTGCTCCTTGCGGGTGAAGCGGCCCGCTTCCAGGCGTTGGCTCGCAACGCCGACGAGCTGTCCCGCAGCGGTGAAAATGCTGATTTCGACTTCGTCAGCCGAAGCGAGCTCGAGCGGAAAGAACAATGTCGCCTCAGGCGCCCTTCCGAAGCGCAGGGGGTTGGGAAACGGGGCGAGGGCGAGGCTGCGCCGCGGCAGCTCGATTTCGACTCCGCTGGCCGCCAGGGCGTTCACCATTCCCCAGCCGTAGGTGGTGTCGGGGCCGCTCACCCCCAGGTCGAGTGCGGTTCCCTTGAGCGCCGCGGCGACATCGGCAGGCGTCCAGGCCGGATGGATCTGCCTGAGGAGGGCGGCCGCTCCGCTGACCAGGGGTGTGGCGAAGGAGGTCCCGCGAGCGCGCCGGTAGCCACTGAAGGATTCCTCCGGCTCCGGCTGCGAAGTATCGACGACGACGATGCTGATGCCGGGAGCGACGACGTCCGGCTTGATGCGGCCGTCCGCGGTCGGGCCCCTGGAGCTGAAAGGGGCGATCTCCTTCTGCACGAGGCCGACGGCGCCGACGGCGATCACGTTAGGCCCGTCCGCGGGCACGGTGACGTAGCGCCAGGGCTTGTTCCCCTCGTTGCCGGCCGCGGCGACGACGACGATGCCCCGGGAGACGGCGATCTCGGCCGCGATCGTGGCCAAGGCGGTACGGCCGTCGAGCTCTTCGTAACTGTACCCGGTGCCGTCCTCGAACTGGTTGTACCCCACCGAGGAGTTGACGACGTCGGCGCCGAGGCTGTCCGCCCACTCGACCCCGGCGACCCAGAGGTCCTCCTCAAGGGGCAGCTCCCGCTCGATTTCCTCCGTCGTCGCCAGCAGGTAGCGGGCGTCGGGGGCGGCGCCGACCAGGTGCCCCGGATCCCGGGCGGCCAGCACCGATAGCACCTGCGTACCGTGATTTCTCCCGGGCGGGAAAGGGCCCGTCTCCCCGGCAGCACCGTTGACGAAATCGCGTTCGGCAACGACGTCGAGATGCGCGAAAGCCCTGTGATCGCGGTTGGGGAAGCCGGCGTCGAGCAGGGCTATGCGGATCCCCTCTCCGGTGAATCCCTGGTTGTGCAGGGCCACGACCCCGATGCTGGAGAGCTGCTCGAATCCCGGGCCGTACCCGTTTGCGGCGGCTTTGGCCGAGGCCCGGGGCGCACCCTGCCCGGGCAGCAGGTCACGCCCCGCTCGGCGCACCGGTGCTGTTTCGCGCATGAAGGGAAGGGCGACGAGGCGCTCCATCTGTTCCGGGGTGGCGTCGACGCTGACGGCGTTGAACCAGCGCGAGCAGGTGCGGATGGCCGCGCCGGTCGCCCGAATGGCGTCGATGTACTCGCCGTCGACGTCGAGATCGAGCCGCGCCGAGGACAACAGCGCCTCCGGGCGGGGCCACTCGAGACGCCGGTCGCCCGCGGGCTTGTCGCGCAGGAACACCCATACGCTTTCGACGGGCGGGACGGAATCGCCATAGACCGCCACCGGCGGCACCAGCAGGGCCGTCAAGAAGAGGAGCAGCGACCGCCGGGCGTTGAGGAGAAGGTGCATTCCGCTCGCCGGTCCGTGCGGCCCTGCCGCAGGACCTGGTTTCCGGCCCGGGAAACAGGTTACCGGAATTCCGCCGCCGCGGCGCCCGGCTCGCAAGGCGCCTGGGTCAGGAGAGCGTTGGTGTACGGCGAGCAAAGGCAACGCCGCCAGGGATAGAGGGAAGGAATCCCACGAAGAGTACATGGCGTGAACCGCGATTTGCCCTCAATGGATCGAAGGATGAATGGCGTCTGTTGGGACAGGACACCCGGTCAGGGTGCCGCTGTCCCGGGGGTTCGGCGATCCACCACGTCGACACCGGGTGGGGTCTCGAAGAGAAACAGGTCGTCGTCGAGCTTCTTGTTGGTCTTGTGGTCCTCAAGGACGTAGCTGCGCAGGTCGCCGTTCTCCTCGAGCTGCTCGATCTGCAGCAGCTGCCACCGCCTTTTATCCACCCAGACTTCCATCCTTTGGATGCTCCCGCCTTCCCCCGCGGCCCCCTGGCGCAGCGGCTGCAGCACGACGGCGTAGCAGGAGCGCCCCGAAACCTCGGTCTCCGAGATCGAAACCGGAGCGAAGCTCTCGGTGTAGTCGACGAGAATCTTCCACGGCGTCTGCAGGTCGGCGGCGTAATCGCTGACGATCACCTGTTTGTTCTGCTCGGTGTAGGCCCAGATCGAGCGCCCGTCGGCGACGACGACGTCCTCACCCACCTCGACGCGGAACTTCCCCGGCTTGCGCGTGTAGATGCGGCCGCTCTGGGTGAGCCTCTTGTCGAGAACCGCCCAGTAGAAGCGTTTCTCGAAGCGGGCGGAGAAACTCTTCGATTTCGCCAGCCGCTCCTGCATGCGCTCGATGACTTCCGCCCCGGTAACGGCGGCGGCCGGAACGGCGGCGGACAGCGCCAGAAGGCCGGCCAGCAGCGCAGGAAGGAACATGGCCGCGGCTATCCTGCCGCCTCCTCTTCGTCCAGGGCGGCGGCCGCTTCGGCGACGCTCGGCCCCTGGTCCTCGACCAGAATCTGGCGCGGCCTGGCTCCCGAGGCGGCCCCGACTATGCCTGCGGCCTCCAGCTCGTCCATCAGGCGGGCTGCCCGTGAGTATCCGATTTTCATGCGCCGCTGCAAAAAGGAGGTCGAGGCCTGCTGGTGCACGATGACGGTGCGCACCGCCTCGTCGAACAGCTCGTCCCGGTCGTCGGCTTCGGCCTCGAAATCGGAACGGCCGAAGAAGATCGCGACTTCCTCCGCCTCGTACTGGCAGGACTGGATCGAGGCGACCAGCCGCTCGGTCTCCTCCCCGGAAATGAAGGCGCCGTGAATCCGTATCGGTTCCCCCTGTCCCCCGGGCAGGAAGAGCATGTCCCCCCTTCCCAGCAGACGCTCGGCGCCGTTCATGTCGAGAATGGTGCGCGAGTCGGTTTTCGATGCCACCTGGAAGCCGATGCGCGACGGGAAGTTCGCCTTGATGACTCCGGTGATCACGTTTACCGAGGGGCGCTGGGTCGCCAGGATGATGTGGATACCTACGGCTCTCGATTTCTGCGCCAGGCTCATCAGCGACGTCTCGACGTCGGCCGGCGCCGTGATCATCAGGTCCGCGAACTCGTCGACGACGACGACGATATAGGGCAGGGTCCTGGGCCGGTCGTCCGGGGGGACGTCGTCGTCGCTCAGGTTCTCCACCTTGCGGTTGTAGTCGTCGAGGTGACGCACGCCCAGCTTGGCCAGGAGCTGGTAGCGCGACTCCATTTCGGCGACCGCCCACTTGAGCGCCTCGGAGGCTTTCTTCGGCTCGGTCACCACCGGGACAAGGAGGTGCGGGATGTCGTTGTACACGGTGAGCTCGACGACCTTCGGGTCCACCATCAGCAGGCGCACCTGGTCCGGCGTGGCCTTGAAGAGGATGCTCGAAATCAGGCTGTTGATGCAGACGCTCTTGCCGGACCCGGTGGCGCCGGCGACCAGCAGGTGGGGCATGCGCGCGAGATCGGCGATCAGGGGCTCCCCGGAAATGGTCTTGCCCAGAGCCATGGGGAGCGTGGCTGTGCAGTTGCGGAACTCCTCCGACTCGACGATTTCCCGCAGGTAGACGGTCTCCTGCTTCTGGTTTGCGATCTCCACGCCGACCACCGATCTGCCGGGCACGGGGGCCTGAATGCGGATCCCCTTGGCGCTCATGACGCGGGCGAGGTCGTCGGACAGGGTGACGATGCGGTTGACCTTGACTCCCGGAGCCGGCTCCACCTCGTAGCGGGTGACCACCGGCCCGGGACTGACCTGAGTGACCTTCCCGGTGACGTCGAAGTTCCCCATTGCCTCTTCGAGCAGCTTGGCGTTCTCCAGAAACTGGTCGCGCTCCATGCCGCCGCGCTCGCGCGGCGTCGGATCGAGCAGGTCGATGGACGGAATCCGGTAGGCATCGCCCCCCTTCGATGGGGAATCCGACTTTCCGGCCACCACCGGGGCGCTCTTTGCCGGCTGCGGAGCCGGGGCCTTGCCGGACCCCTTTCCAGCGGCAAGCCGGGCGGCTCCGTCGCCGTTCGAGGCGACCTCCCCCGATCTCCCGCCGCCCCCGGATTGGCGGCCCTCGCCGTTGGACGAGGCCGCGGGCTCGACGACGAGCGGCTCGGAGGGGGGCTCGGGAACCGGCTCCACGGCGCTCTCCCCGAGCGGCTCGGGGGCGCGCTCCCGGACCGGAGCCTGCAGCGGCACGGAGTCTTCGCCGGCCCCGCTCTTTTCCCGGGTCACCCGGGGCATGGGTTCGGGCAGCTGCCGGTTCTCCGGCACGGGGGCGGTCTCGACCTTCGCGTAAGCGGGCGGACGGCGGGTCGAGCGGCGCGACAACCACCTGGCAATGGTTTTCAGCGCAGTCCCCAGGGCCTTGAACGGGGCCAGGCAGTGACGCCTCCTGATGTCGGTGGCGACCAGTAGGGAAGCGACCAGAAGCCCCGACAGCAGCACGACGGAGCCGGGGCGGCCGATGTAGGGGATGAGCAGACGGGCGCTGATCTCGGTTCCGAACCATCCGCCGATTTCGAATGCCGTGTAGCGCGAGTAGTGGGGCAGGCCGGAAGCGACGCTGGCGATCAGCCCCAACCCCAGCAGGCCCCCCGAACGCATCAGCGCGGTGCGCAGAGGCAGCCCCGTGGACTGGTGCCAACCCCACAGCAGACCCAGGACCGGCAGCACGTAGGCGGCGTAGCCGACGGCGTTGAGTGTTGCGTAGGAGAACCAGGCGCCGATTCTGCCCCCCCAGTTGAAGCTCTCCACCCGTTCCCGGCTGGAGGTCGGGGGGTCGAAATCCGAATGGGTCGCCAGGCTGATCAGCAGGAAGATGCCGAGGGCCGCCAGCAGAACGCCGCTGACATGGGCTCGCTTTTTTCCGGAGACAAAGCGATCCGCGGTTGTGGCCATTCCACACTACTCCGTCGATGAAGGTCGGGTGTGGGGAGTGCGAATTCCTCGCGCCGGAACGGGGGGAGAACCTGGCGGAAGACGCAATGTCGGGGGGGTTGCGCCGCGGGTCTCCGGGGGATGGGAAACAAGGGGTTCTGCGGCACCCGAAAGGTAAGCAGAACCGCCGATGTTCGCACCCGGGAGGGGGCGGGAGTCACAGCATGCCACCGCGCTTGCGCAGCACCCACTCGGCCGCGAGCGCGGCGACCAGGACTGCCAGTACCCAGGACCTGCCCCAGGGCTCGAACCTCGTTGTCTCCGAGATCAGACGCGGCGGCGTCTCCAGGCGCTCGAGCGCGGCGTTCCAGTCCTCCGCTGTGAGGAATTCCCCTCCGCTCGCCGCGGCCACCCGGCGCAACAGGTGGTGGTCGGGGCGAACGTCGGAAGACTCCAGCGAGTAGGCGTCGACGACGAACCTCACCGAATCTCTGCCGACCGTTTCCCCGTTCCAGCGGGCCGCGGCGGTTACTGTATGTGGGCCGACCCCGAGTCCGGTCCAGGCCCCGCGATGGCGCCCGTCCCCCTGCGGTTGCAGGGCCTGCGGCGATCGCCCTGCGACCGCGGCGGTGACCTCGGCGCCGGGCAGGGGCCGCATCAGCTCGTCGAATACGGTCACATACACTGCGACCTCCTCTCCGCTGCGGTATACCGGCCTCTCCGGCGCCACGCGCACCCTGCCGCCCGTCCCCGCCTCGGCCAGCCACTTCACCGCGTTTCTCCAGAACTCCCGGATCGTCTCCGGGGTTTCGCCCGCACCCGCGGCGGCGAAGTCCAGCCTCCAGAAGCCGCTGCCGCAGGCGGCGATCACCCTGCCTCCGGCGTGCATTCCCCAGGCGACCACCGGGATGCCGCCGGAATGGAGGAGCACCTCGCTTCCCGGCTTCGGCTTCAGGCCGGGAACGAGGCCGGCGATGGGCGGCAGTCGCGGCCATGTCGAAGCGGAAAGGTCCCGAGGTTCGGAACGGTTCGCTCCGAGGGCGCCGGACCCCACCAGCAGAACCGGGTGATTGCTCCCGGCTGAGGTCACCGCAACTGCCGCGGGCACGGCCGCCAATGCCGCCCCGCGCGGGACCGACAGGGGCAGCCAGCGAGCCGCCGGTGAGCCGCCGTCCCAGCCCTCGAGGCTCTCGGGGCCCACCACCATCAGCAGGCCGCTCCCGCCTTCCAGGTGCCGCGCGATCGCCCCCGCGAGGCGATCGAGGAGCAGCCGCGGGGGATCCACCAGGAAGAGGACATCCGCGGCGGCGATCCTCTCGGCCATGGCTGCGAAGGAACCGATCTCGTAGAACTCGCTCTCGTTCCTGAGGACCGCGGCGTTCACGGCCAGCGTCGAGTCCGCCTGCAGGGCACGCAGGGGAAAGGTCAGCTGCGGTCCCGGGGCCCCCGCGAGGATCTCCACGCGAACCCGGTCCCGCTGCACGGTCACCGGCAGCAGAAGGCGGTTGTTGGCGCGCGTGAACTCACCCGCCAGCGCCGGCAGGGAGACCTCGTAAAGCCTGGGTCCGGCCGCCTCTGGGACATGTTGGAGCTCGAAGGACCCGGGCTGTCCGCCGGGAGGGATGGAGGCCTCTACGGCGGCCAGCTCCCGGCCGTTCTCGCTCAATCTCAGGGTCACCGGTTCTCCGGCACCCCAGCCGCGGACCTCGACGCGGACCGGGAACGGCTGGCCGACGAAGGCCGCGGCGGGAGCCTCCGCGGACAGCACCTGGATATCCCGGGGCTGCTCCGACTGCGCGCCGATACCTACCGCGTACACGGGCACCCCCAGCTCTTCCGCAACGGCGACCGGATCGGCCCCGGAATTGTGCGCACCGTCGGACAGCAGCAGAATCGCGGAAACCTCGTCCGGGCCGGTGCGGCCCTCGACGGCCGCGGTCAAGGCCCGGGAGATATCGGTAGCATCCCCGCGCGTGGCGGCGACCGTATCGAGGGAGACCGGCTCCGCATCCCCGGAGAAGGCGAAGGGCTCGACCCTCATGGTGCTCCGGAGCCTGGAAAACCCGTCGTCGCGCAGCAGGTCTAGGGCTCTCGAGATTCTCGAGTCCCCCCCAGCGGCGACCGCCATGCTGCGGCTCCTGTCGAGCAGGGTAGCCAGGACCGGACGCACAGCCTGTTGGCGCGCGATCTCGAGGAACGGATCGGCGATCAGCAGCAGGCAGGTGAGGAGAACGATCCCCCTGAGAATGCGGAGAAGCCACGCTCTGCCTCTCGGCGGGGCAGGCAGCGTCCGGGAGTAGACCCAGTACGCGAACGCCAACAGCGGCGGCGCGGCGAGGAGGACGAGCCTGCTACCGCTCCAGCCGGCATCGATATCCAACCACTCGCTCATCGAGAGGTGCGAGCGGCGGTCAGCGGCAGGCGTGCTTCGGCGTCGAGGTCGGGACCGCCGCGTTCTCCGCGGCGAAGGTGGAAGAGCCCGGCAGCGGCAATCATTGCGGCGTTGTCCGTGCACAGAACCGGCGCCGGGCAGCGGAACTCGCCGCCAAGCTCTGCGACCCGCGCCTGCAAGTTGGCGCGCAGCGAGGCGTTGGCGGCGACGCCGCCGGCAACCGCCACCCGGGGGACCTGCAGCTCCTTCATGGCCCGCACCGTGCGCTCCACCAGGACCTCGACGACCGCGGCCTGGAAGCTGGCGGCGATGTCGGGAACCGCGGCGCCGATGTCGGGGCTCGAGCGCTGAAGCTGGCGGACGTGGACGAGGACGGCGGTCTTCAGGCCGCTGAAACTGAAATCCCAGGTCTGCCGCGAGGCGAGCGCCCTTGGGAACGGGATGGCTTGCGGATCTCCGCTCTCGGCCGCTTCGGCGACGGCGCGGCCGCCCATGACCATCCTGTCCGGCGGCAGCAGATCGAGCAGCCTGGCGACCTTGTCGAAGGCCTCGCCCGCGGCGTCGTCCAGGGTCCGGCCCAGCAGCTCGTACTGCCCGAGCCGCTCGACGAGAACCAGCTCGGTATGCCCTCCGGAAACGAGGAGGGTGAGGAACGGCACCTCGATTCTCCGCTCGACCAGGTTCGAGAAGATGTGCCCTTCCAGGTGGTTCACCCCGACGAACGGCTTGCCCAGGGAAATCGCCAATCCCTTGGCGGCGTTAACCCCGACGATCAGCGAGCCGATGAGGCCCGGACCCCTGGTAACGGCTATCCCGTCGATGTCGGCCAAAGCCACATTGGCTTCCCGCAGCGCCGTTTTGATGACGGGGACGATGGCGCGAACGTGGGCGCGCGAGGCCAGCTCGGGTACTACCCCCCCGTAGCGTGCGTGGTCCTGCTGCGACCAGATCACGTTGGAGCGGATCGACGAATCGTCGACCACCGCGGCCGAGGTCTCGTCACAGGAGGTTTCGATGCCGAGAACGAGCATGGTCGGTCAGCGCCTGACGAGGGTCACGAACTCCGGGGTGATCTCCCTGATCTCGAAATTCCGGGCCGGCCCCGGGGCGATCCGGACCTCCGCTCCCGCCACCCCGGACCCGCCCTGGATGTCGGCGAAGAGATCGATTTCCGATTCCGGATCCAGCCGGCCGATGACGTCGGCGCCTCCCCGCACGCGGACGGTGACGCGCGACGGCCTGGCAGCCAGGGAGGAAACCCCGGCCCCGGGTATTCTCACCGGGACGTTGGCGATGTCGTACTCGGCCAGCTCCTGGACGTCGACCCGAACGGTCACATGGTCGGAACTCATCTCGAGGCGGGTGCCCTCGGGCAGCAGTAGCGGAAGCCTGGCGGCGATATCCCGCCTGACCCCGGATTGAGCCAGGGAATCGGTGTGAAGCACGTAGAGCGCGCGGACCTGGGAGGCGGGCCCCGAAACCAGAATCGTCCCGGGGATCACTTCCACCGGTCCGACCTGGATGTAGGATTCGGCGACCTGGACGTCGGTCTGCGCCCGTACCGGCAAGTTCGCCTCCACCAGCTTGTCCAATACCACCTCGACCTCTTTCGGCGCCACGATCTCCTCGACGCGGACCGGCAGCTCGGTCTTGCTGACCACCTGCTCCGGCATCAGTCGGAACTTGCGCCTCACACCCGGGCGACCCACCGGCGGCTTGACGCGGAGCAGGAAGGCATCCTCTTCCAGCAGCAGGATGTCCTTTCCGCGTCCCGATACCACTACGGACACCCACTCAGGAACGGGGTTGGCGACGACGATCGGGGTCCCGTCCCTGGCCGGGGGCGGATCGGCAACCTGCAACCGGATGTCGAGTTCGGTGCGGTAGGTCAGCTCCGTGGCGGCGTACAACCAGACCAGGCATGCCAGGAGAACTGCTCCGAACCTCACTCCGAGTTCGCCGGATTTCTGTCTGTCCAATGCCTGTTGCCGTTGCTGCACTCCGGACCCCCGTGCCCGGAGGTGAAGAAAGGGCTGCCTCCAGTGAAAAGAAACCGCCCCTACTTGTAGGCCTCTTTCAATTCCTTGCCGACGCTCAGCTCGCCATTGTCGATGCGGATGTGGAATCCGCACTCGGGGTTGGTGCAGACCCAGGCCTTGTAATGAATCGACGCCCCGTCCCTTCCGTAGTCGGAAAGCGGAACCAGGACACCTTTGTCGCACCTATGGCATGCCGGAAAACTGGTTTCCATCCGGAACCTCCCCTCCCAATATCCTGTTGAGGTTGATTACCTATAGCAAGGTTGGTGACCTCGCGCGTCCGGCGCGAGGGGATACTGTTCTCAGCCGCGACCCTTGTACCATGCGGCGAACTCCAGGACGGCGGCCTCCTGGGCCTCTGTTTCCACCGAACCGGGGCGGAGCTTGCGGACCAGCTCCAACGCCTCCAGCGGACCGCGACCCTGTTGAACGAAGAAGCAGGCCAGCATGGTTCCGGTGCGCCCCCTGCCGGCGATGCAGTGGACGAGGACGGCAACGCCCCGATCGATCCTGTCGGCGACGAACTCGACGAAACGGCGGCAATCCTCGACCGGGGGGGCCTTCATGTCCTCCACCGGCAGGTGGAGATATTCGAACCCGAAGGCACTGATTTTTCCCCTATCCAAAGCGGATTCGGTCAGGGAAACGAGCGCCCCGATCTCCTGCAGGGCGGCAAATTCCAGGTCTTCCGACAAAGTTTGGGACCCGTTGAAGAAGCTCTCATAGGGGCCGCCCAACATGCCGCTGGCCGCCAGCTTTCCCGGAACTACCCAGCTGAAGTTGAACACCTTGCCGCCGCAGCGTTCGGCTTGTGCATTCCCGGCCCCTCCACCCAGTACTCGCCGTCCTCGGACATCTCCTTCTTCCAGACAGGCACGGTCTGCTTCAGGCGGTCGATGGCGAACTGACATGCGGAAAAACCCTCGGCGCGATGGGGGCTGGACACCGCTACCAAAACGCTGATCTCTCCTATCTCGAGACGCCCGACTCGATGCATAATGGCGATGTCGTCGATATTCCAGCTCGAAGCCGCCTCCTCACCGATTTTCGCCATTTCCTGCTCGGCCATTGGCCCATATGCCTCATAAACCAGGTGATCGGTGCGCTTGCCGTTGCCGTGATCTCGAACCACACCGGCGAAAGTCACCACGGCTCCGTCCCCGTTCGCCCGGACCTCGTCGTGCAGGGCATCCGGAGCAATGGGGCCGTCAGTTATCCTGAAGAGCATCGAATACCTGCCTGTCCCTTCATCCTCCGCTCACCGGCGGGATGATCGCCAGCTCATCCCCGTCCGCAACCGGAGTGTCCCCGGCCACGTACTCGGCATTCCTGGCAATGGCAACCGATTTCGCGATTCCCCGCAATTGCGGGAACCTGTCGAGAATTTCCTCCAAGGCTTTCTCTACCGTCGAGGCTGCCTCCGGCAACTCGATCTCCAGTTCCTTTGTACCGACCGCCTCCCGGCAACCGGCAAACAGCAGAAGCTTTATTCGCATAGGAGGGTCACGCCGGCTAAACCGGCAAGGCGGGGAAAAGAAAAAGGCCGCCGAGGGAAAACACACCCGGCGGCCTACTCCCTGGCAGACCACCGATCGAGCCGGCGGTTCGCCGCGATTCTGAAATTATCTGACCAAGGTCATCTTCTTCATCGAGGTGAACTCCCCTGCATTCAACTCGTAGAAGTACACCCCCGAACCTACAGCCTCCCCGTTCCGGTTCAGCCCGTTCCAGACCCGCCGGTAGTTTCCAGCTGAAAAATACTCGCCGTTAACCAGCGTCCGAACGGTCTGGCCGGTGGCATCGTAAACGGTCAGCGTGACCTGGGCTTGTGCGGCCAAGTCGAAGCTTATGGTCGTTTCGGGGTTGAACGGGTTGGGGAAATTCTGGCCCAAAGCAGTAACGGTCGGGACCAGATCGAGGTCGATAACGGTGGAACCGAAAAAGACCGAAATCACCTGCGAACGCGTTGAAGAGCCATCGAGGTCTATTTGCTTGAGATAGTAGTAGACTACCTCGGAAAGGGGTGGGTTGGAATCAATGAAATCGTAGGTCGTGAAAACATCGATCGTACCCTCTCCCGGAACCAAATCGCCGATCCGCTCGTAAACGGAATCATCGGTGCTGCGGAATATCTCCCAGCCAAGGTTGCTGGTCTGGGAAACAACCCCCCACCTCAGCAAGACCTCGCGGTCACCGGTAACTTCCGCGGCGAAGCTCGCCAACTCTGCCGGAACCGGAACGTCCCAAGTGATGCTGAACCCCACACTTAGATCGAGCGACTCCCCTACGGAATTGAGGGCGCTGGTGCTGGCGGAAAGGGTGACACTGGTGCTCCCGGAATCGTCGTCCCCTTCGCAGTCCAGGGTAATAGAGGCCAAGCCATCGGCACCGGTGGTGGAAGTCACCGCCACGTCCGCAGTGTTAGCCGTTATCTCCCGGAGGTCGTCCCCAAGCAGAAAAACAGACTCGGCGCCGTTGTTGGTTATCGACCAGGTGACCTCCTGGTTCTCCATTGCCGCCCCGGTCGCGTCCATGAAGTTGACCCCGAGGGTCACCTCTCCGGAGCTGCCGTCAGCAGTACCTCCCTCACCGACCATCGCCGAAAAATCAAGACTGAGGTCGGTGGCGCCAACGGCTGACAACCTGGGCTCGGTAATCGGGGGGTTCACCGTGATTGAAATGCCGACCGCATCGGCATCGAACTCATCGCGGTCAGTGGAAGAAGGGCCGACGGACACCATGGAAACGGTTATGGTCGCTTCCGTAGCCACATCAAAGGACTCCGAAGCGGTCAGAACGAAATCCCCAAGAGGAGAATCCCCATCGATTGACCCGCTGAAATTTGCCGCACCGACTTTCACCCAACCTTCATCCACCTCCGTTCCCGGAGCGATAAAGTCGGGTGCAGGGGTGAACGCCGTTGCCGCCATGTCGAAGGCGTCGGCGGGGGTGACTGTAATTGTCATGTCATACTGGGATACGCCGACCATACCCGATCCGGTGACGTTGAGGGAAACCGTTCCCCCAGCACCTATCCCGGCCACCTCCGTATCACTGGTAGTAGAAAAGGTGACATTTTCATTGTCACCTGCGAAAGCTACACCAGCCAGAACGATTACGAAGGCGAGGGCAAATGGCGCGGCCTTTCGCACGCGGTTGAGCATTTCCTCTCTCCTGATCAATGATACGTTACCCAAGTTGGCCATCCCGATTGAACTGCGTTCAGCTTCTGCTCTCATAGTTTCCGTCTAATATGAGTACGGGACCCCGCGAGGGCAGGGTCCCGTCTCAATTTCGCTGCCTTGCCCTCCGACTACTTGAGCAGCAGCATCTTCTTGACGTCGGTGAACTCGCCTCCTACCTGGACGCGGTAGAAGTAGATCCCCGAAGACATGTTCTGACCGTGTTCGTTGGTGGCGTCCCACTGGATCGCGTAACGGCCGGCGGTCTGGTGCTCATTGACCAGAGTCCTGACCACCTGCCCCAGCATATTGTAAACTTCCAGCTTCACGTCACCAGCATCCGGCAAGTCGTACTTGAGCGTGGTCTCCGGGTTGAACGGATTCGGGTAGTTGTTCCGAAGCGCGTAGACTTCGGGACGTGTCTGAATCCGTACCGAAACCGGAGTGGCCAGCGTGTTCAAGCCGTAGTTGCCGTCTCTGACCTCGGCGTCAACGATGTCGATGTAGCTGTCCTCGATCTCCCTCAGAGAGCGGAAGACGAGGCTGAGACCGAGATCGCCTTCGGTGGCCACGTCGCCAAAAGCGGCGAGCGACAGGAGCCCGTCCTTCCGGGACACCAGCTGACCTTCAGCAAAGTCGCCGGCGCCCAGGATGCCGTTCTCCACCCTTGCACCCACGTAGGTCAGAACCTGCGGATCGTAGCTTACGCCCAACCCGTAGCCCTGGAGCTCGACGAAGTCCTGCAAGCTGACCAGTAGCGCCAACTCCTCTCCGACCCTCGGCAACTCGCTGCCGGCGTCGAGGTAGAAGCGAGCGTCGCTGTTCAGACCAGCCATCGAGATCGGCAACGCCTTCCCAGCGCCTTCCGCCGTCCTGCCGAAGAAATCGGCAAAAGTGAAGAAGTCGTTGAGATCAATCTTGTTGTTGGGACTGAGGTCGAAAGCCGGCTCGAAAGACGCGTCCTCAACGGTCATACCGAACTGGTCCGCGAGGATGAAGAAGTCGTCAAAACCGACCTGATTGTCACTCCCGAATAGTCCGAGAACGGGGTTGCCGTTGGCGTCATGAACCCGGTTACGGATCGCCATCGCCGTCCCCTCGAACTCGCTCTCGGTGATGTTGTCCATGTCGTAGGGCTTCACCTGGTAGGTGTAGCGCACGCCGTTGAAGACAGTGGCGTCAGCGAAGGAATCCTCGCCCGCCCCAGCCTGGCCGATCAGCTCGAAGGCCGCGTCGCCGATCTTGCGATAGACGTTGTAGCCCTCGACGCCGGCGACCGTGTAAACCTGGCTGCTGCCGACAGCATTTCCGACCGTGGTGGTCAGGATGCGATCGTCAGGAGACCTGGTCCAGGCAACGGTGATGCTGCCGCCGGCATCGACCGGAGTGTCGAGCACCTTCAGGTAAGGAACCGCACCCGGCGGAATATTGTCGATGGCCTTGACCACTTCCGAATAGGTCATCGCAGACAGGAGCACGTCGTTCTCGATGCCCTTCAGCAGCGGAACGATCCCCTTGGCCTGGAAAGCCAGGGCTTCCGGGCTCAGGGTAGCGAAAACCGGAGCATCGGAAACCGGAGCTGCCGCTTCCTTGCTCCTGGACATGGTCTGAGCCATCAGCTCGTATTGATTGGCAACACCCTCGCCGAACCCGAAGGCCTGCTTGAGGGTGCTCTGACCATCCCGTTCGGCTGCCACCGCGAAACGCGCGGCATCCGAATCGAGGGTGGCCACGACGACGCGCATGACATCCGCGCCTGGAATGGCATCGACCGTGCCCCAGTGGACGGCCGCGGCTGCGGGCTCTTCCAAGGTAACCAGAGCACCGGTAGAGTCCGCGTCAGTGGTCACTGCGATCTCGCGGTAGATGCGGTACTTGTCGAGGGTATCGTGATCGTCGGACGCGTCCCAGGTCAGCAGAACGAAACCGCCCTGGTCGCCCTCGCCACTGGCGCCGCGGTAATCCTCGGCAACCAGCTGATCCGGGGCGTCGATCTCGGCGTCCGGATCAGGAGGAGCAGGCTCTCCGGAGGCCTTGACATATACAGTGGCCGTTCCGTGCCGAGCCTGTTGGCGACCAAAGTCTCAACAGCCTTTTCAGGTCGCTCTTTTCAATTGGGCAGCGATATCCCGGACAGTAAGAGTCAGATCGCCACCGGACCAGCCGGAACTGTTGACCATGAAAGCTGCCGGCGCCCTTGGAAATGTGAAACGCCTCTCCGGCGGAACCTGGACCCCGATCGTGTTGGTGCTTACGGCCACGAAGCGGTTGTCCTCCACCCGCTGGTTACCAAACTTGTCGGCGATCACGACATCAACCATGAAGTTTTCGCCCTGCGTGACCGTGTCCGGGGCTTACACGAGGATCTGGTTGTAAGCGTCGGGATGATAACCGTCACCGAGTCCGCTTCCCCAACCAGGGTGGAATCGTCATCCGCTTCAATGCTGATAGTGAGGGTCTCCCCGACGTAACGGTATCCGGAAAAAACGATGTCGCGCGACCGATTACCCAGTCCTCACCGTTCAACGAAATGGTTCCATCTCCGTTGTCGGTGGCACCGACGCTCTTGTCTTCGATCAAATCAATACCTTCACTGCCGGCGATCGTCAGGGTTGCAGGCTGGTCGTAGGTGACGGCGTCATTTCCGTCGGTGACCGCCAAGGCCGACAGAGTTACCGATCTCACCCGTCTCAATATCCTTATCGAGAGCGGTTTTGCATCGCCCGTTGCCCGATTCAGTCCGGCACCGTGACCTTGACGGCAAACTTGGCGGCCTGCGGAACTACGAAGGTCGGTGTTGTACCAGAAGGTATCCGCCCGACTCGAACCAGTTGCCGTTCAGATCGCGAGCGGACCTGCAGGATGTACTGGTTGTCGTGCTGGAGCCCGGGGATCGGGAACTTCTGCTGGGAGGTGGTGTTGGTCAGCTGGCCACCGACGAGCTGGTAGGTCCGCGACTGCTGTCCACCTCGTTTGAATCCGCGTCCGCTCCCGAGGCGATCCCCTTGTACTTCGATCGATACGGAGTCGGCAGGCTCACTCAGCGAAAGACGACCACCGCAGTCTTCGCCTCAATGGTGTCGAGACCGGATTCCTCGGCTCCTTCGCCAAACGGGAAGGAGCGGATGAAATCGATGTTCGTCGACGTCGACGTAGACGTTCTCGCGGGTCAGCGTCGGGCCTACGTTACCGGCGACATCGGTCCCGGTGAAACTTGATCGTGTACATGCCGGTCTTCAGCCGACCTCTTCCTTTTGGCCGTAATCCACCTCGAAATGGTCTAACGAGCTTATCCCCTTTTTGGAAACCCACACGAGTATCTGACTGCCCGTTGCGTCTTCACCTTCCAACTGCGGCTCCGTCTCGCCGAACTGGGTGAAATCGACCGTGTACTCGGAGTGTTTTTCAGTGGAGAACCCTGAGTGCCCTCAAGAAGATCATCGCCGTTGATCGCGAGACCGGCCTGCTCTATCGGAAGGGTTGTCTTGCTCGGCCCCGTCGAACTTGACGACCAGCGAGTCGAGAGTGCTGTTCAACTTATAGGTCATCCGGGTTGTCGTCCGCACCCGATGCGACGGCCGCGCTCGGCCTTGCGGCTGCCGTCGCTGATGGTATCGACGCTGACCGGAAGGATGGTGTCGCCGTTGACGGAGTCGAGCACCGGCTTCTTGGCGTCGAAAAGCAGCTTCGTTATGGCGGCGGCTCCAACCGGAGTCCCCCGGCCTCATCCTGATCGCTCGTCTCCTTTCAGCGCTAGCTGGCCCTTGCTGCGATTGCCGGCCTTGTCGACAAAAAAGAATGCAAGGTATCGGTAATACCGTCGGGGGTTGGCGCGTGAGGGATAGCGTCGGCTTCCCGGTCGTCCTGGCTGCCATCGGAATCGTGATTCCTTGCCCTCGCTGAAGTCGTCGAAATCCTCCTTCCTTGAGACCGAAGTTATAGGTCACGACATCCCCGTTGCGCGGAGACTGGAAACGTCCCTCTGGTAGACGAGCCTCTCCTTGCCGAAGATATCGAGAATGAGCTTGTTGTAGTCATCCGTGCCCCGGTAGGCGTCCGAGGTTCCCAAGGACATTCAGAGCTTGAGGGTATCCCCGATGCCCAGAACCCCGTGATCGGTATTCAAGCTGGAGGTGCCGACATGCCTGTTTACGGCACCGAACCTCCCAACATCCATGTCCAGTTCGTATCCACTTCCTGTCCTGGTGTAAAAGTCGCCGTTAGTGCCATCGCCATTGTCGTCCCGATCCAGTCCATCTCCTGGCCGATGTAACTGAAATCTCTGGGCCGTCCAAATCCCAAAAAGTCCGAGCCCATCGGGTTATAAACGGAAGGTCTCCATTGGATGTCGGGTGCGGGGCTTGGCGTACGGTCGGCGTCGATGCTGATCGTCTCCTTCGAATAGGCAACACGGAATCCCGGGTCAGTCGGGGTCGTCATGACGAAAGCCGCGGCCCTGATTACCTTGGCCTCCTCGTACCGGATGAGTGTGGCACCTTTCCGTACCAGACGAACACCGTGTGTCGTCCGCTTGTGCTTACCAGGACCAGCGAATCGCCGTCGACCGCCATCGGGTAATCCTCCGGTCTGCAGCCCCATCGTTCTGCCCCTGTCGGAAAGGATGAGCCGTCCGGTTCTTGGCTCCCTTCAACGCCGAACCCCGGCACGGAAGTTAGTCATGCCTCGAGGTCCCCCCGCAAGTATTCCCTGCTATCATTTCCGAAGTTGAGAGGTCTCCGTTGATGTTGTCGGGCAACTGCACCTCGGTTCTCGGATCAGGGACTCGTCTTCGTCAACAGTTTGCCCCGGGGGTCAATCGGCCGTTCCTTGGCCAGGAAGATGTAGACCCTGAGGTCGTCCTGCTCCAGGAAGTCCTCCACCGAGACGCGAACCTGGAACTTCCCGTCGATTCCGAGCAGGGCGCCGCTGTCCGGCGAGGTGATCTGCACGCTCTTGACCAGCGCCGCGGCGTGCACCTCGCCGCTTCCGACGAAGCCCAAGCCCACCATGAACGCGGTGAGAAGAATCAGTTTTCTGCTAAAATGCATGTCTTTCCTCCTCAGGGATGCTTTTCCCCGTTGTGAAGAATACGCGAAAAACAAGGGATTTTTCGAGAGTTCGGGAGAGTGAGTTAACATAAAAACTCCGGGGGGATTATGCAGCGGTTGAATTTTGGGTTTTGCTGCGGATTTCGCATTGATCGAGGTAGTTGAGACGAGAATTTAATATCCACCCCTGGTCCTTCCCGGAACTTGGGTGGCGTCCAATAATATGACTGCGCTGTGGGAATGTCAAGGCTGATTTTGGGTAACCTCGCTGCTGCCGCAACTCGTCGAAAAAGCGGCAGCTTGCAGCGGAACCAAGGGCAAAAGGGGAGCCCTGCCGCGACTTCATCAAAGGGGATGTGGTCGACGACCGGTAAGACAAGCATAACGGCGGAAACGCAGGAATGTCAAGGAGATTTTCCCCGTAAAACCGGGGTTAGGGGCATGGGCGGCACAGGCTTGGAGCATCAGCTCTTGCCGGTGCCGGCTTCCTCCGGCCGCCAGGGGCCGATGACGGCGCCTTCGATGCGCGCGGTGCGCTCGCTCAGCGCCGCCAAGTCGCGCGCCAACGACTTTACCTCGACCCTCAGCGCTGTCACTTCACGCTCCAGGGCCTGCTGGCCCGCTTCCAGACGAGTCACGCGCTCGACCAGCGCCTGTTGGCCCGCTTCAAGACGAGCGATACGGGCTTCCAGCCGGTCGAACCGGGCGCCAAGGCTGCGCATCTGCTGCAAGATCAGCGCCGCCAAGGTCACGCCGGTGGCGATGATGGCGATTGTTTCAGGAGTAGGAGTCATGGGAAAGTCTTCTTCGAAATGCCGGTAATATACCGCTTGGCGGCGATATTTGAAATCAATTCAGACCTGACTACGCCTTAAAATCCCGCTTTCCGCAGAAACCCCGGGCAGGCCGAGTTCGCTTCCGGGGAACCCCCTCTCCTCTATGGTTTCCCGGCTGCCGGCACCGATCTCCGGCGGCTCTCGACGATTCCGAGAATCAGCACCGCTCCGAGCGAAAGCAGGGTGACCGCTCGCGTCATCAGCACGGTCGGCGAGCGGTAGCGGAACTCGACGCGGTGATCCCCCGGCGGCAGGTAAACGGCCTTCCAGACGTAGTTGGCGCGCAGGACCGGGGCTTCTTCCCCGTCGATGAAGGCGCGCCAGTTGGGGTAGTAGTTCTCCGAGACGACCAGCAGCCGCGGCTCCTTCGAGCCGGTGGCGAGGCTGATGCGGCTGCCGTCGTCGGCGCGCTCCTCGAGATCGAGGCGGTCGCCGGTGAGATCGCTGGCGGCCGCGGTGGTTGGCAGCGGGCCGGGGGGCTGCCGCTCCAGCACCGGGGTGAGCCGGGGGTCGGCGCGGCCTTCCCGCAGCAGCGCCAGGATCTCGTCTTCTTCGGTTTCCAGCTTGTACGAGGGAGCGAGGTAGTACCAGGGCAGGGCCTCGCTGTTCTCGTAGAGACGGAGCCTCTCCTCCGAGAACACTTCCGGGAACAGGGTCGTTTGCAGCGGCAGGGACTTCGGGGTCACGAGGTAGCGGGCGTTGACGAGGTTGAGCAGGGGGCGCATGGAGAGCAGCAGGTCGTCGTCGCCGTAGGGAATCTCGCGGCCGCCGAAGCGGGCCTGGAACAGGGACAGGGCCGGGTCGAACTCGCGCGCGAGGCGGTCGTAGCGGCGGATGGTGAAGTCGCTGAAGCCGGTGACCGGGTCGGCGCCGTAGAGGTGATGGCCCGGAGAGCGCAGCAGCTGCCAGGAGGGGATCGGGAAGACGCGGAAGCGCTCGCCGGAGGCCTCGAGGAACTTCAGGGTGCGGCGGTTGTCGCGGCGAATGTCCGGCCAGCGGGCGGGATCCTCGTATACCAGGAAGAGGCGGTCGATGCGCCAGGTATCGGCCAGGGTCAGGGCGATCAGCCCGGCGCAGGCGGTCGCGGCCGAGAGCTTCCGGCGCAGCAGGGCCCAGACGAGGGCGGCGGCCCCGGCGCAGAGCAGGGTGGCGAGGAGTCCGCCGCGGGCAAGCCCGGGGGCCCCGGAGAGCATGATCCGGCGTTTGGCCGCGGAGATCCCGTCGTAGAGGAGGGCGGTCCAGATTTCCAGGACGGTGTGCGGGACGGCAGCGGCGAGGGCGGCGATTGCGGCGAGAGCGGCGGCGGCGATCAGCAGGCGCTTGCGGATGAGCTGTCTGTCCGGTTCCCCGGCGGTGACGGCCTGATGCAGGCCGGTGGCGGCGAGCACGATGGCGGGAAAGGCGAACAGGAAGGCGGCCATGCCGACGGAGCGCAGCACCTTGCCCCCGGGCAGCAGGTGGGCGGCGAGCCAGTGCACGGGGGTGTGCCCGCCGAGGGTGAAGGCGAGGGCGAGGGCGAACAGCAAGCCCATGAAGGCCACGGTGGGGTTGCGCCGCCACGACCACAGGGCGGGGAGCGCCAGCAGCAGCACGACGATGCCGAAGTACTCGGAGTTGTACTTGCCGGGATTGCGGCCCCAGTAGTGGTCGCGGTTGCTCTGGGGGTTGTAGAAGCCGGCGAACTCCGGGACCAGCAGCGACCCTACTTCCTCCGGGTGCAGGGACCAGCTGCGCGCCAGGGCCAGCTCGTCCCCGGTCCTTGCGGCGGTGGCGGCCTCGGAGCGCTTCGACTCGCGGGTGGCGTGCAGGTAAGGGGGAAACAGCCCTTCCGAACCGATGCCGATTCCGAGGGCGACGGCGAGGGTGAAGAGCCCGGTCCTGGCCAGCAGCACCCGCTTTTCACGGCGCTCCCGGTAGAGGAGGTAGAGCTGGAACAGGAAGTAGAGGCCGACGGCGACGAGGGCGTACTGGAGCATCTGCACGTGCGGGGTGTAGGCGCCGAGGCCGATCAGCAGGGCCAGCCAGAGGAAGCGCGAGAGCTTCCCCTCCTGCATGCCGCGGTGAAGGCAGAGGTACATCCAGGGCAGCAGGGCGATGACGGCCATCTTGGCGTAGTGGCCGGCGAAGGTGAAGGACAGGAAGGTCGGCGCGAACATGAAGGCGACGCCGCCCCACAGGCAGGGCCAGCGGGCCAGGGAGAGGGCGCGCAGGAAGCGGTACATCCCCCAGCCGGCGAGGAAGACGGTGAGCAGGTAGCGCCAGCCGAGGTGGCGCTGATGGGTGGTGAACAGCTTCAGCAGGCTGGCCGGGAAGAAGTCGGGGCGGATCTCCTCGGAAGCCGGGTATCCCCCGAGGGTGGGCTTCCAGGCCCCGGGGCCGTAGTTCGCGAGCTTCTCGGCGAAGGGCTCCTTGCCGCGGTGGAAATCGGTGCCGGTGTCGCTTCCGTAGACGACCTGGCCGCTGAGGGGGAAGTCGTAGAAATAGAGGAGGGTCAGGAGCGCGAGGATGGCCGGAACCGTCCAGGGGGAGGCGAGGCGGAAGCGGAACCTGTCTGCTTTCGGGGCCTGGACGGGGGCCGGCCGCGCTTCCGGCGCTCCGGTGGTGCGGCGTTTCTTCCTGCTCATGGGAGACGCTCCGCGGCGGCGATCATCACCTCTTCCTGGCGGCGGGCGAGCTGGTCCCAGCCGAAGCGGCGGGAGTGCTCCCGCCCCTGCTCGCCGAGCGACTTCCGCAGCCCGGGTTCGTCGAGGAGCCGGCGCATGGCCGCGGCCAGGGCTTTGCCGTCCCCGCTCGGCACCAGCAGGCCGGTGACGTTGTCGAGGACGGCGTCGCGCAGGCCGTCGATGGCGGTGGCGACCACGGCCTTGCCGCTGGCCCCGGCCTCGACCGCGGCCATGCCCCAGCCCTCGTAGCGGGAGGGCATGCAGAAAAACAGGGCCGACGCCAGCAGCTCGCGTTTCCCGGTTTCCGACACCCTTCCGAGCAGCTCCACCCTGGCGCCGAGCCGCGCCTGCTCCACCAGCTTCTCGAGCCGCCGCACCTGACCCTTCTCACCTCCCCCGGCGATCTTCAGCGCCAGGCCGGGGCGCTCCGGGGCGATGCGCGCGAACGCCTCCAGCAGGGTGTCGATCCCCTTGGTGTGCACGTCGATGCGCCCGAGGTAGAGGAGGTAGGGCTCCTCGGTGGCGGCGCTTCCGAAATAGCCGTCGTCGACGCCGTTGTAGACGCAGTCGACCGGCAGGGTTGCGCTGACGCGGCTGCGGATGCGCTCCTGCACGCTCGGGGCGCCGGTCAGGATGTGGGGGTAGGCGTGGAGGACGCGGCGCTCGGCCAGGAGGGCAGCCCACCCGGCCAGGGGATGCTTGAGGACGGCGTGGCGGCCCATGAAATGGTGGAAGAACAGGAGCCCGCGGCGGCGCACCTGCGCCGGCACCCGCAGCGGCGCGTACGCGGAGAACTCGTTGACCCAGATGTCCCACTGCAGGCGCCGGAGGGCAGCGACGGCGCGGCTGGCGTAGGTGAGGCGGCTGATCGCGTAGCTGCGCGGGGAGCCGACCCGCAGCAGGCGCAGGCCGTCGATCAGCTGCACGGGTTCGGCGCCGGGAAAGGTGCCGGTGACCAGGGTGATCTCGTGGCGCCCGGCGAGGCGCCGGTAGATCTGGCGGGCACGGTAAGCGCCGCCGCCGCCGAGCCAGGGGTTGTCGACGTCGTCGTAGATGAGGTGGCAGATCTTCATGCTGTTTCACGGGCCGGGCGCGGCGCCGGGATTCCCCGGGGGCCGCTGTTCCCGGGGCCGAGCCGAGCGGACAGGATGCTACAGCCGTCCCTTGGTCGAGGGGATGGAGTCGCTGCGGCCTGTCAGCCGAGTCGCCCGGTCGAGGGCCTGGGCGAAGGCCTTGAATATCGCCTCGATGCCGTGGTGGTCGTTGCCCGAGCGCAGCAGGTCGACGTGGAGGTTGAACCTGCCGTGGTCGGAGAGGGCGCGAAAGAACTCGGTGACCAGGGAGACGGGAAAGCCCCCCACCTCCGGGTCGCGGAAATCCGGGGCGGCGCAGAGGTAGGAACGGCCCGAAAGGTCGATGACGACCCGGGCCAGGGCTTCGTCCATGGGCACGTAGCTGTGGGCGAAACGCTGGATCCCGGCGCGGTCCCCGAGGGCCTGGTCGAGGGCCTGCCCGAGGCAGATGCCGACATCCTCGACCGAGTGGTGCGGGTCGACCTCCAGGTCGCCGCGGCAGCGCAGCTCCAGGTCGAACAGCCCGTGCCGGGCGCAGGCGTCGAGCATGTGGTCGAAGAAGCCGATGCCGGTGTCGACGGCGCAGCGGCCGCTGCCGTCGAGGCCGAGCTCGAGGTCGATGTCGGTCTCGGAAGTCTGGCGCCGGACGCGGGCGGTCCGGGCTTGCGCTGCCGTCATCAGCTGTCCCTCCCGTATTCTTCGAGGCGCACCTCGATGGCCCGCGCGTGAGCCTCGAGCTCTTCGGCCCTGGCCATGCGCATGATCTTCCGCCCGGTCTGCCGGAGGCGCTGCTCGCTGTAGCCGAGAACGCTGGTGGTCCTTGTGAAGTCGTCGACGCCGAGGGCGGAGGAGAAGCGGGCGGCCCCGTTCGTGGGCAGCACGTGGTTGGTGCCGGCGAAATAGTCGCCGACCGGCTCGCTGGAGGCCGCGCCGAGAAAGACCGCGCCGGCGTTGCGGATCTCGCCGAGCCAGCGCCACGGGTCGGCGACCAGCAGCTCGACGTGCTCCGGGGCGATGCGGTCGACGAGGCGGGCTCCTACGGCGAGGTCGGGCACGGTGACGACGAGGCCGAAGGCTTTCAGGGCGGCGGCGATCTCCCGGCGCCGCGGCAGGGTGGCGAGCTGTTTTTCCGCCTCGGCCTGCACCTGGGCGGCGAGCGCTGCGGACGGGGTGATGCAGACCGCGGCCTCGAAGCCGCTGCCGTGCTCGGCCTGCGACAGCAGGTCGGCGGCGACGTACCGGGGGTTGGCGCTCTCGTCGGCGAGCACGACGATTTCGGAGGGGCCGGCGACGGTGTCGATGCCGACGCGGCCGAAGACCTGCTGCTTGGCGGCGACGGTGTAGGGGCCGCCGGGGCCGGCGATCTTGTCGACCGGCCTGATGGTTCCGGTGCCGAAGGCGAGGGCGGCGACCGCCTGGGCGCCGCCGATGGCGTAGACTTCGTCGATTCCCATCCTGGCCGCGGTGGCGAGAATCACCGGGTGCGGCAGGCCTCCGGAGCGCGGCGGAGTGACGACGCAGATCTCCTCGACGCCGGCAACCTGCGCCGGCACCGCGGTCATCAGCAGCGTCGACAGCAGCGGGGTCTGCCCTCCGGGGACGCAGAGGCCGACGCGGCGCAACGGCAGGACCCGCTTCCCCAGGACGACGCCGTCCCCGTCCTCGAGGAACCAGGAGTCGCGCAGCTGGCGGCGGTGAAACGACCGGATGTTCGCGGCCGCGCCGGCGACCGCTTCCTCGAGCTCCGGATCCATGGCCGCTCGTGCGTCGTCGAGCGCCTTGCGCGGAACGCGGAATCCGCCGGGGGCCAGGGCGACGCCGTCGAACTTCCCGGTGTACTCTGCGACCGCGGCGTCCCCCTCGGCCTCGACGCGGCGCAGGATTTCGGCGACGGCCTCGACGATCTCCGCGGGGAACCCGGCCTTGCGGTTCAGGATCGCGGCCAGCTTGCCGGTGGCGGGGGCGCCGGCGTCGGAGCAGCGCTGGATGTCGAGCATCAGTAGACCACCTTGTTCAGGGGATACTCGATGATCCCCTCGGCGCCGCTCCGTTTCAGCCGCGGGATCAGGTCGCGGACGATCTTCTCGTCCGCAATGGTCTCGACCGCGACCCAGTCGCCGTCGACCTGGCTGGAGATCGTCGGCGTGTGCAGCGCCGGCAGCAGCTCCATCACGGCGTCGAGCTGCGCCCGCGGCACGTTCATCTTCAGGCCCACCTTCGACTCCGCCTCGAGGGCTCCCGTCATCAGGGTGAACAGGTTCCGGATCTTCTGCCGCTTCCAGGGGTCGCTCCAGGAATCCCTGTTGGCGATCAGGCGGGTGGTCGACTCGAGCATGGTCTCGACGATGCGCAGCCGGTTGGCGCGCAGGGAGGAGCCGGTCTCGGTGCCGTCGACGATGGCGTCGGCTACGCCCGGAATTCCGGCTTTCACCTCCGTCGCTCCCCACGAGAACTCCACCTCGGCCTCGACTCCCCGTTCGGCGAGGAAGCGGCGGGTGACGCCGACCAGCTCGCTGGCGATGCGCTTGCCCTCGAGGTCCTTCACGGTGCGGATGGGAGATTCCTCCGGGACGGCGATCACCCAGCGGTAGGGCCGCGAGGTCGCCTTGCTGTAGAGGAGCTCGCCGACCTCGACGACGTCGGCGTCGTTCTCCTCGACCCAGTCCCTGCCGGTGATGCCGGCGTCGGCGACGCCGCGCTCGACGAAATGGGCGATCTCCTGGGCGCGGAACAGGGTCACGCCGATTTCGGGATCGTCGATCTCAGGCTGGTACGACCGCGAGGCCAGGCCCAGCCGGTAGCCCGCCCGCCCCAGCAGGTTGACGGTGGCGTCGCGCAGGCTGCCGGAGGGCAACCCCAGCTCGAGTCTGCTCTGCGTGCTCATATCTCCCCGGATTTTCGTGCCTGCGCCTGCAGCTCCTGCAGATTCTCCAACACCCTGCCGGCCTCGCGCCGGTCTTCCGCGGTGCCGGACTCGGCCAGGGGCCGCAGGTGCGGCGCCGCCCGCGGCGCGCCGATCATCTCGAGCGAGCGGATCGCCTTGGTTCTGATCGTCTGCATCGGCTCCTCCAGCGAGACGACCAGCGCCTCGACGACGTTCTCCCGGGTTCGCGCCGATATCGGCCTGGACCTCGGGGCCCTGCCCGAGGCCAGCTGGCCGAGCGCCTGAACCGCCACGTGCCGCACCTTGGCCGAGGGGTCGCGGGTCATGCGGATGATCTCCTCGGCGGAGCCGCGGTAGCCGAACTCGCGGATCCCCAGCAGGGCGTTCACCCTGACCTTGGGGGTCGGGTCCTTGAGGGCGTGGAACACCACCCGGTAGGCCGAGTCCCTGACCGCCGGCTCCAGGGAATCGCTGTAGCAGCGGCCGAGGGCTCTCACCACCTCCTTGCGGACCTCCTTCGAGGCCTCGCCGGCGTAGCGCAGCAGCGGCTCGACCGCGGTCGCCGCCTGCAGCTCGCCGAGGCTCCAGGCGGCGACCGCGGCCACCATGGCGGACTTGTCCTCGAGGGCGGCGATCAGCGCCGGGGCGGCCTCGGGGTTCCTGAGGCGGCCGAGGAGCCGGACCACTTCGAAGCGCACCCGGATGAACTCGGAATCCGCCTCCTCCATCAGCCTCGGCACGATCTCGTCGCCGTAGAGCAGCAGCTTGGCCGCGGCCTTCTCCCGCTGCTTGCTCTGCTGGCTTTTCAGGAGATGGATGTACGGCTCCGGCGACGGTTTCGAGCAGCCGGCGACAGTCCCGCCCCAGAGAAGCAGGACCGCGAGCAGGACAGCCCCCGCGGCAACGGAAGGGGCCGCGGGAAGCGGGGGGGGTCGGTTTTGGGAGGAGCTGTCATGGGCGGCGGTTCACCAATGGAGGAGCCAGAACTGTATCCTTTGTCGCCTAAATCAATATATAATGGCAGCGGAACACCCGTTGGTTACGGTTCCGCGTGGGGTGGCGGTCACGGCGGTCAATCCGCGACCGGCGGCAGTCCGAGAAGGCGCGGGTACAGCCAGCGCCGGAAGGGCCCGTAATGCTTGTGTATGAAGATATACAATCCGTTTCGCATCAACTTCTTGCGGTGGACGCTCATCATCGGGGTTTTGTTGTGGTAGTGGTTGATCGTCGAGGCGCTGGTGTAGCGCACCCGGAACCCGGCGTCGCGGGCCCGCCGGCAGAGGTCGGTGTCTTCGTAGTACAGGGTAATGGAGCTGTCCCAGCCCCCGATCCGGTGGAAGACCTCGGTCCTGATCCACAGGTACGCCCCGGTCACCCAATCGACGTCGCGGTCCCGTTCGTAGCCCCGGTAGTGTCTCTGGGAGAACCGCTGCAGCAGCGGCTGCAGCGGCGGCGCCGAGGTGAGAAGGCGGTCGAGCGCAAGGCTTGTCAAGGTGGGGTCCCGCCCGGTGGAGCGCTCGGTCTCGCCGTCCGCGTCGAGGCAGCGGCCGCCGAGCACGGCGACTTCCGGCTCGGAGGCGATGAGGTCCAACATCGCCCGCAGACTGCCCGGGGGAGCCTCGGTATCCGGGTTGAGGAACAGCAGAAGGGGCGCAGTGCCGATCTCGGCACCGAGGTTGTTGTTCCGGCTGAACCCGAGCCTCTCCTCGTTGACGATCACCTTGGCCTCGGGAAACTGCCGCAACATTTCTCCGCTGCCGTCCTCCGAGGCGTTCTCGATCACGATGACCTCGGCGTCGACATCGTCGTTATCGCGGATCGACGTCAGACACTGCCGCACGTACTCCCTTGTATTGGTGTTGACGATGACGATGGAGACTTCCGGCATCCGGCTCATCCGCTACTCGAGAAGTCCACGCGATTCGAGCTCGCCCACGGCGCCGGCGACGCGGTCCTCCGCCTGCTGTGCACCTGCCCAGGCGATGAGATCCCGCGATCCCGAGTCGAGTGTTACCTGCGGCGCGAAGCCGAGGGCTTTCTGGATCTTGCCGATGTCGGCGACGCAGTGGATGACGTCGCCGGCGCGGACGCGGCCGCTCGGTCCGATCTCACCGGTAAAACCGAGCGCCCCGGCGAGGCGTCCTGCAAGTTCGAGGATCGAGGTCGCGGCCCCGGTTCCGACGTTGTAGGAGTCGCTGGGGCAGCAGCTGTCGAGGGCAAGGGTAATCCCCTGGACGATGTCGCGGACGTGGACGAAATCGCGGGTTTGCGTGCCGTCGCCGAAGATGACGGGGGCCTGACCGTTCAACAGCTGCGAGGCGAAGATCGCCGCCACACCGGTGTAGGGATTGTTCAGGGACTGCCCGGGGCCGTAGACGTTGAAAAACCTGAGGGCGACGGTCGGAATGCCGTAGGCGCGGCCGAGGGAAAGGGAGACCTCCTCCTGGTCCCGCTTGGTGACGGCGTACACGGACGTCGGTCGAAGCGGGTGGTTCTCCCCGGTGAAGCCGGGATCCCCCTCCCCGTATATCGACATGGAGGAGGCCACCACCACTTTTTCGATGCGGTCGCGGAGCTTGAGGATCTCCTCCCAGAGGACCGCGGTCCCGTTGCAGTTGACGTCGACGTAGTACTTGACCTCGTACATCGACTGGCCGACCCCGACAGCGGCCGCCAGGTGAACGACGCGGTCGACGCCGTCGAGACATTTCGCCACCCTGTCCGGATCGCGCACGTCGCCAGTGACGTACTCGGCTGTCTCGGTGCCGTAGCGGTGTTTGCGTTCCCCGTGGACCTGGGGGTCGAAGTTGTCGAGAATGCGGACATCGCCGCCCGCAGAGCTCAACTGACGTACCAGGTGGGTGCCGATGAAACCTGCCCCGCCGGTCACCAGAACCTTGCCCATGTTTTTTCACCTTCCGAAACGCCGCCCGTTACACCAAGTCCAGAAAATCCAGGAAGTGCCGTAACTTTATTATCTATATGGGCTTATAATTTATAACGGCGGCGGTTCCGGTCCAAGGCGCCCAAATGAAGAAGAGCAGGCGGAAAACTTGAAGCCCGTAGAGCACAGCGAGGAGATGGCGCTCCGGCGGATTGCACGGGGTGCGGTCCACACCCTGAGCAGCGCCTACGCGGGACGGTGCGTCAATTGGATCGCCGTGGTCGTCCTGACCCGCGAGCTCGCCCCGGAGGACTTCGGGCACGTCGCTCTGGCCGCCTCTCTGCTCGCCTTCGTGATTTCCCTGCGCAGTTTCGGTCTCCACAATGCCCTTCTGCACCAATACAACCGGGTCGACCAAGTCGCTCCTACCCATTTCATTCTCAACACCTGCATCAGCGCGCTCGGGACCCTCGCAGCCATCGGCCTGGCGGTTCTTTTCGTCGACGATCAGTACGGCCGCAGCGTGGCCACGATCCTCGGAGTCTTTGCTGTCTTCGATTTTTTCCGTGCCACCGTTCTGACTGCCGAAACCCAACTCAGACGAGACCTCGAGTTCGGCTCACTGGCGGGCGCCCATGGCCTTGCCCTGATCGCCGCCGCGGCTGCAGGCATCGCTATGGTTTACTTGGGTGGCGGAATCTGGGCCCTGATCCTCAGTCACTCCATCTACGGAATCGGTTACGTCGTTGTTTATTGCGCCCTGGTCTGGCGCCGTCGATCCCCCTTCCGCTTCCGTCTCGCGGATTTCGACCTTGGAGAAGCGCGCCGACTGTTCCGATATGGCGTTTGGATCTGGATCGGGGGAATCTTTCAAACCTTCCTGCTCAATTTCGACCGGCTCGTCGCGGGAAGCCTTCTCGGCGACAGTACCCTCGGGTTTTACGACCGGGCCCACATCTTCGCGCAATTGCCCACCGGGGTCCTGACCCATGCCCTCATCGGCATCCTGGTTGCCGTCTTTGCGCGTTATCAACAGGACCAGCAACAGCTTTCGGGGGCTTTTCGCCGTACCCTCCGGTGGATCCTGCGGTGCGCGGTCCCTTTATCCGTTCTGCTCGCTATCGAGATCCCCGCTATCATACGACTCCTCTTAGGCGAGGACTGGCTGCCGATGGCACCAATTCTGCGCTGCCTCCTCCTTTATTCCGTATGCCGCCCTGTTCTCGAGGCGGTTCATACCCTGCTGAGAAGCATCGGAGATCCGAGAGGATTCGCAGCTCTCGTCGCGATCCAGGCCAGCGTCCTCCTGGTTGCAGCTCCCCTGCTTACCCGCGCATTCGCAATTGAAGGCACAGCTGTGGCAATGAGCCTTACTGGTTTTGTCGGGACGATCCTGGGACTGTGGCGCAGCACTCGTTACGTCGAGGTCCCATGGATGCGCAGCTTTCTACCTCCCCTGCTATCCGCAGCCGTAGCCTCCGCCCTGCGTCTCCACGCCGACCCGTTCGTCGAAGGCCTTTCGACACCCGCGGCTTTGACCATGGGTATCGCCCTTTTCATAGTTACCTACGGCGCGGCCCTACTGGTTCTGGAACGCCGAACACTACTGAACGAACTACGAACGCTCCGTGCGGTTCTTCAGAAAAAACAGTTGCCCTGAATTTGGTATCAGTCCTGAGATGAATGTCCTACTTGGATGAGGAAAATGGTTCATCTTGCGAACCGCAAGTTCAAAAAAATCTGATACTTCGGACAGGATGACATTCAAAGAGGGAACGTTGTGCAGACCCCATTCATGAAGCGCATTTTCCCTTGTCTGGCTGTCATCGGGCTTGGATCCTGCCTGCCCTCTTGGGCCGAGCCGCTGCTCGAAGGCCAGGTGCGGCTGCCCTCCGGGCAGCCGGCGGCAGGGGTCCAGGTCATGCTCTTCGACCTGACGGACCTGCGTCAAACGGCCGCTGCGACCACGGATGAAAACGGCTGGTTCGCGCTGTCTCCGGAAGACCAGGGGTCGTCCTTTCCAAAACGATTTCATCTGGGCCAGAACTATCCCAATCCGTTCAATCCTTCCACCATCATCCCGTATCAACTGCCGGCCTCCACCCATGTACGGCTGAAGGTGTTCAACCTGCTGGGCCAGCGGGTAGTGACCCTGGTAGACCAAGAACTTCCGGCCGGTTCCCACACGGCGCGTTGGGACGGAACGGATGCCGCCGGTCGCGCCGTAGGAGCCGGGGTGTATCTCTACCGGCTGCAAGGCGGCGGGATGAGTGCAACCCTTCGCATGGTGCTGATCGACGGACAAGCGGGAATTCCTGCCCCTGGAGTATCCGCGGGAGGTATTCCACAAGAAGACGAGGGGAAAAAGCAGAAAATCTCCCCGGTCCACGGCCTGACCGTCTCGGGACCGGGGCTGGTCACCTATGTGGACCCGGCCTTTCGGGTCGAGGCAGGCATGGGGCCGGTTGACTTCGTGGTCAAACAGGCTGGGCTCCCTCGTGGGAAGGTTGCGGCGACCGGGCTGCCGGGCGACGTGGACAACAACGGCCGGGTCGATGTCGTCGACGCGCTGCTGGTGGTCCTGTACATCCTCGACAGCTCCATCGCCATTCCGAACAACGGCGATATATCCCGCGGGGATGTAAACAGCGACGGCCGGATCGATGCCACCGACTTGTGGCTTATCCTCACCAACTACGTGTTGCCGGAGACAGGTTCACCGGTGACCCCGAGCGGGAAGATGTACTGGACGGCGGAAGGGCCGCCCAGGATTCAACGGGCAAACCTCGACGGATCCAACGTCGAAGACCTCGTCACTTCCGGTTTGATCAATCCCAGGGGGTTGGCCCTTGATGTGGCAGGTGGAAAGATGTACTGGCTGGACCGGGGAACCGACAAGCTCGAGCGGGCAAACCTCGACGGGTCAAACGTCGAAGACCTCGTCACCACCGGATTGCTTCACCCCTTGAGCCTCGCCCTGGACGTGTCGACAGGAAAGATCTACTGGCTGGACCACAAAACGCAATTGATCCGGGGCAAGATCTACTGGACCGACTACGGCACCAATAAAATTCAGCGGGGCAACCTCGACGGCTCCCAGGTCGAAGACTTGGTCACCACCGGATTGAGCAGTCCCGAGGGACTTGCCCTGGATGTAAAGGCCGGCAAGATCTACTGGGCCGACTACAGCACCGATAAAATTCAGAGGGCCAATCTGGACGGCACCGATGTCGAGGACCTCGTCACCACCGGGTTGAGTATTCCGAAAGGACTCGCCCTGGATGTAGAGGCAGGCAAGATCTATTGGACGGACTCCGGCTCAAATAAAATCCAACGGGGCGACCTCGATGGCACCGATGTCGAAGACCTCCTTACCAGCGAATTGAGAGCCCCCTTGGGGCTGGCGCTTGATTCCCCCGTCGCCTCACTGACTCCGGATCCATTCTCCGTGACGTTTTCCAGGGACGGCAGCAAGCACCGGTTTACTGTCCAGGCCAGCGAGGCGATCGACGTGGTGGCCAACCCCACAGGGACCACTCCCAGGATTCTGGTCGCCGAATCAAGCAGTTCCTTCAACGAGTGCCCGGCGGAACCGGAAGACAGGATGACGCGCCAGAACGGCCAGACGGTCTACTTGGCCGGATGCGGTCCTGGTCAGGCGGCATTGGAGCTGCGGAGGGTCTTAGACCAGGCGGTCCTCAGGACCTATACCTTCAACGTGTCGGGGGCGGTGAAGATGTACTGGATCGACGCGGACTCGCGCAAAATTCAGCGGGCAAATCTCGACGGCTCCAATGTCGAAGACCTCGTTACTGGATTGAATCTGCCTTTGGGGATTGCCCTGGATGTTGCCGGGGGCAAAATGTACTGGACCGACAAAGGCACGGATATTATTCACCGAGCTGACCTCGACGGCTCCAATGTCGAGGACCTTGTCACCGGACTGAGAGAACCCAGGCGGGTGGCCTTGGATTTGGCTGGAGGAAAGATTTACTGGGCGGACGCTACCACGGATAAGATCCAACGGGCCGACCTCGACGGCTCCCATATCGAAGACCTCGTTACTACCGGACTTAGAGAACCAAGGGGGCTGGCCTTGGATTTGGCCGGGGGCAAAATGTACTGGACCGACAGGAGCGCAAAAAAAATTCAACGCGCAAACCTCGATGGCTCCCAAATTGAAGACCTCATCACCGAATTGAGAGAACCCGTAGGGCTGACCCTGGATGTGGCGGGGAGAAAGATCTACTGGGCGGATTCCACCACGGACCGGATTCAACGCGCCAACTACGACGGCTCCCATATCGAAGACCTCGTTACTACCGGACTTAGAGAACCAAGGGGGCTGGCCTTGGATTTGGCCGGGGGAAAGATTTACTGGGCCGACAATGGCACGGACAGTATCAAGAGCGCCAACCTGGACGGATCCCATGTACAAGACATCCGTCGGGTGGTAACACCCATAGGGATCGCCTTGGATATTTCACTGACCGGCAGTCCATGATTCCACATTTATCTCCGAACTGGTCTGTTCATTCTTTCCAGATTCTGGGTCCAGGGGTCAATCATTCGTAACGACGAAACACCCATGCGCACTCCGGCAAAGGGCCGGATTGAGCAGTCCTGAAGGACTGGCCTTGGATGTAAAGGCCGGCAAGACCCACTGGACCGACTACAGCACCGATAAAATCGAGCGGGCCAATCTCGACGGCTCAGATGAAGGAGGAAAACTGTAATGGTGAATAGGAAATCCGAAAATCAAAAAATTGGGTTTACCGACGGATTGTCCGCCGAAAAGGACATGCTTTCGGCGGTGAAAAATGCCAAAGACGTGAGCCTCGAATCGGAAGAGTTAATGGGGATGGTAAAGGATATCCCATCCTACTACCATTTGGGAGTAGGACGCTCAGCGATCTTGAGGTGCCTTGACCTACCCGAAAACAGCCGGGTTTTAGAATTGGGGGCGGGATGTGGAGCAATTACCCGGACTTTGGGGGAAACCTTTACCTCAGTACGTGCCATAGAGAAAAACCCTATTCGCGCTGAAATCGCCCGCGAACGATGCAGGGACCTGGGAAATGTATCGGTCGTATGTAAGGACCTTGGGGATGAAAGTTTTCTTCCCGAATTCGATATTGTGGTCATCGTTGGAGTTTTGGAACACGCTCCCGTCTATATCTATCCTGAAGAGGATAGAAGGACTGCCTGTTTGAAGCTATTGAAGCTGGGAAAATCCGCGCTTGCAACCGATGGTTGCTTGGTCCTTGCAATAGAGAATAGGATCGGCTTGGACTACTGGGCCGGGGCTCCAGAGAACCATACGGGAAGACCTTACGACGGTATTCACGAGTATCCAAACGTTGAGTCCCAGGTTACGTTTACGAAGCCGGAATTGGAAAGGCTGTTAAACGACGCTGGATTTCCACGTACGGCATTCTATTTTTGTTTTCCAGACTACTCCTTTACCAGAACAGTCTTCAGTTCGATCGGAAACGAGAAGGAATGTTTTCTCCACAACTGGGTAGATTTCCCTCATGATTCTCCCACGAATCCAAAAAACCCGACATTTAACAAGCCTCTTGCCGCTAAAACACTTTCCGAGTCAGGCATCCTTAGGGAATTTGCCAACGCTTTTCTGGTTGTAGCATCAACCCAGGATCCTCCCGACCCGGACTGGGTCGTAAAAAAATACAACATGAGGCGTAAGGAACCTTTTCGGAATTTTACAACCCTTTTCCTGCACCCTCAGCCGTTTGTTCAAAAGACATCATTGCACTCGCCAGCGACTGTTCCTGGGGATTCAAACGCCGGGGTACAACAGCAAATGGGAAAAGCTGAATGGCACCAAGGCAACTTGCTCACCTACCACATCGAACGAGCCGCCCTGGCAAGAAATTTCCCTGAATACGTCAAGGGCCTGATTCGCAGATACCATAACGAACTCAAAGATCACTTTTGTAAAGGAGAAACTGATCCGGAAGGGTTTCCTCTCCTCAGACCGGAGGCTTTAGACGCTATTTTCACAAATATAATTCAAGATGAGAAGGGGAATTGGCATTTCGTCGATGAAGAAATTTCCACACCTTCTCCAATCGCCGTCGATTTCATGCTCTATAAATCCATCCGGTTTTGCTTATTCCGGCACGGAATCGGGGACGGCCAAGGCAGAAAGATGATTCGATCCATTTATCCCTCGTATAGCCGAAACAGGCATGAGAAAAACCGGGCCTACGCAGATGCCTTACAGGAAGAAATGTTCCTGGACGGAATAAACCCAAAACTGCTAAGCAGGGGTTTTGTAAGGCGCATCGCCCGAAACCACATTTTTCGGGGGTTTTTAGAAAAAATCTGGTATAGGACCCCCCCAAATATCCGCTCATTTGTTCGGAGTCGCCTTTGATGCCCCGGATAAACCGTCTACAATCCTCTCTGCCGCCCCCTACCTTCCTGACTCTTTCTTTCCAAACTGCACCCTCCTCCACCCGATAGCCGGTAGACGTAGGCTCCGCTGACTTCTGCAATCGGCTCCATTACCTGCATAACCTCCTCCCGCGACCAGAATTCCGCGTCCTCTTCCTCGAACCAGTAGGTATGCAACACCAAATTTTCCAATCATAGCGTGTGCAGCGACTCTATAGCCCCCGCGGCCGGCAACTTTTCGATCGCGTCGCGCACCGCAAACTGATGTGGTCAGGCGAATGCGCCAAAACCGTTGTAGATCGGCCGCCAGTGAAACGTGCTGTAGTACATGTAGAGGTACTCTCGGTGGCGATAATCAATTCGGCGGTCGCCGTATATGGGATCGGCCTTCTCCATAGAACCCTTGAATGTCGGTAACTCGATGATACCGCCGTCAATGTCGTTGGCTGCCAGATAGGCGTAAACAGCAGGTGGGTCCTGAGGGCGATCGCTTTCTCGTGGTGGGAAAACAGTACCATGCGTAGCATGTCCACACCAACCAGGAGTAGGGAAACTGGAAATTCTGGTGCATCTTGGCGACGGTGAAACCGAAACTCCAGCCGGCGATAAAGGCGGGATTGCGTCCAACCCCGGCGTGCCGCATGACTGCGAATGTTGAGACAGCCGAGGCGAGAATGTTGCCCACGTAAACACAGTTGATCGCGAAAATGGGATCACCCGAGAACACTTTTGCGGGCAAAGAAAAGCAGTTGTGACGTATTGAGCGGCGTGGCAACCGCTAGAGACGAAGCGGTAGGATGCATAATATTTGCTTGAAAAAAGTCCCACGGCTGGGTTAGCAACGCATGCATCTGCCAGCTTAATCTATAAACGGTGAGGAGGTAGTCCCCGGGTTCGGAGAACGGCCGTGTAAAATCGAGAACCAGTGGGAATGTGTACACGGCAACACCCAGCAAATAAACCGCGACAATACCCACGTCTGGAATCCTCTTCATATGCACTTCTGGGTTTTCAACCGCAGCCCAACTCGGGTAACTATTTGTGCTCACCGCTCCCGCTCCTCCAGCAGCCGTTCCTTCGAGCGACACGGCCCCGGCGACGGCCGCCCACCCCGAACGGCTGTACTCCTCCACCAACCGCTGGTAGCAGGGCCGCGCCCGCCGGCACCCGAACCGTTTCTCCGTCAGCGCCGCCAGCGAGCCGAGCGCGTCGTCCGCGAGTTCCGCGGCCGGGTAACGGTCGACAAGTCTTCCGTACAGCTCGGCGGCCCCCTCCCAGTCTTCCCGGGCTTCGGCCGTCCGCCCGAGATGGAACCAGGCAGGTGCCGTGGCCGTCTCCTCGGGGCCCTGGTTCAGCATCCGGCGCAGGGGCCACTCCGCTTCCTCGAGGCGCCCGCGCTGCGGGTGGTATCGCGCGATTCGGGCAGCTCCTGCCGATCGACTAGCTCGATGCGGCCCTCCGACGCGAGAATCAACTGCAGCGGCGGCGGCTTCCCCGGACGGAGACATCATAATATTGTAGAAGTGTATCGGCCCTTCAGGCTTTGACAAATGCCCCCTGCCATGTATGTTCCGCCCCTGTACAGTCTGTCGATACCCCCTTCGACACTCCTCTTCCCACCTTGAAAACACAGGACGACAGTTACTGCCATGTCGAGCGATCGCATCTGGATCTGCATCCTCCTGCCGGCACTGACGGCGATCCTGTCGGCCTCGGCGCTCGTTGCGCAGGAGCCGGATCCCGCCGCCCAGAAACCGGACCCCGCCGCTGTCCAGCATTACAGCAGGGGCATCGAGCTGCTCAAAAACCGCGACTTCCGCGGCGCCGCCATCTCTCTGGAGCAGGCAGTGGAGGTCGACTCCACCTACGGGGACGCCCGCTACGCGCTGGCGAAGGCCTACAAGGTCCTCAACCAGTTCGACCGCGCCATCCGCGCCTTCGAGGCGTCCGCCCGCCACGGCGTTTCCTCCGAGCGCGCGCGCTCGCGGATACCCGCCCAGCTTGCCGACATCTACAAGAAAGCCGCGGTGCAGTCTTTCAAGCAGAAGAGGTACCGCGAGGCGATCGGCAGGTTCGAGAAAGCGCTGGAATTCAAGCCCGGCGACGCGGATCTGTTCTATCTCCTCGGCCACTGCTACAAGGCCCTCCGGGAAGACTCCGCCGCATCCAAGGCGTTTCAGGATGCCATCGATGCCGATTCCACCTACGTGAAAGCCCACAAGTCGCTCGCCGACCTGCAACGGCGGCAGGGCAATCTGCGGATCGCCGCCGAGACCTACCGCCTGGCCATTTCGCTCGACTCCACCTACACGAAGGCGTACAGCGCCCTCGCCAGGATTCAGATCGCCCGCGAGGACTTCGACGGCGCCCTGGCCACCCTGCGCCCGGCGGTCTCCATCGATCCCGAGTTTACCGAAGGGTTCTGCCTGATCGGTAAAACCTTGAGCCTGAAAGGGCGCCACCACGAAGCGATCGAGCCGCTGCGGCGGTCCATTGAAGTCGACAGCAAACACGTCGAGGCCCACTACGGGCTGGGCGAAGCCTACTACGGGACCGGAGAATGGAAGAAGGCGCTCGACGCCGGCCTCAAGGCGGCGCGGCTTCAGCGCAACCACCACGCCGCCGAAGTCGTGGTCGCCGATTCCTACAGCAAGCTCGGCCGGGTCTCCGAAGCGCGGACCTGGTACAACAAGGCCAAACAGGACAACCGTTTCAGGGATTGGTGCGAGCAGCAGCTGCAGGAACTGAACCGGCAGCCCTGAGCGGCGGCACAGCCCGCCGCTCAGGGCCCGGGCTGCTTGCCGCGACCTCCAATGCCGGCAAGCTGAAAGAGCTTCGCCTGCTCCTTCCCGAGTTCCGCCTCGTTTCTCCTGAAACTCTCGGCCTCCGGCTGGAGGTGGCCGAAGACGGCGACAGCTTCCGCGAGAACGCCGCCATCAAGGCGCGGGCAGGAGCTGCCGTTTCCGGGCGGCTCTGCATCGCCGACGACTCCGGTCTTGAGGTCGACGCCCTCGGCGGCGAGCCCGGCATTTTTTCGGCGCGCTACGGCGGCCCTGCCCTCGACGACGCCGGCAGGTGCCGCCTGCTGCTGTCGAACCTCACTCATGTCGGCGAGCCGGCCGAACGCTCCGCCCGCTTCGTCTGCTGCGCAGTGGTCGCCGCTCCCGACGGCCGCTCCTGCTTCGGGGAGGGGACCTGCGAAGGCCGGATCGCCACGGAGGCCGCCGGCGCCGGCGGGTTCGGATACGACCCGGTCTTCTACCTGCCGCGGGAAGGCAGGACCATGGCGGAGCTGTCCGCGGACGAAAAGAACCGGATCAGCCACCGCACCCGGGCCCTGGCGGCCTTGCGCGGGCGCTTGCCGGAGGTTTTCCCCGAGCTGGGGTCGTCCGGTGCGGCCCTGGTTCAGGTTTGAGCCAGGGCGCGAATGGAGGGTCGCCGCCGCGGCCGTGACAGGCTGCTCAGTCCGCCCGGTCGCACTCCAGGCACTCGAGCAGGCAGCTGAGCAGCATCAGGCCGAGGCAGAAACCGATCGTCAGGCCGCAAAGGAAGCGCACCTCTAGCCCTCCTTGTCGTACGGGGTTCGCATTCAGCTCTCCGGCTCGCCGTTCTCCCGCCCTCCGGAGCGCAGGATCTCCCGCAACTCCGCCTCCTTCAAGCGGATGTCGGCCTTGCACCCGTCGATCCGCTGAGTGTACGCCAGCAGCACCTCGTCCCCTTCGGCACCGGCCGCGGCCGGCAGATCGCCGGCCTTGATGCTGGAGTACACGTGCTTTCCCAGCTCGCCGAAGGTGGTCTTCAGCTGGCGCCGGGAGGCGGCGATGTCGGCGCGGACCTTCAGCGCCTGACCGAGAACGCGGCCGCGCTCGGCCGCCCCGGCGAGGCGCTCCCGAAGGGCGTCAGCTATTTGCCTCTTCCTCGTCATCGGCTTCTTCCTCTTTGCGGTGCACCATCAGGTCTTCCACCTTTTCCACGACCTGATCCTTCGTCTCTTCGGCGCGGCGGGAAATCTTGCGGCGGGTGATGTCCCCCCTGTGGGGCGCCAGCAGCACCCCGAGGGCGCTGCCGATCACGAATCCGGCGCAGCATCCGATGACGAAACCGGTCAGGCGGCCCCCGGAGCTGTTCCCGGGATAGTATCGACTGTAGAACATTCGCTTTTCCTCCTTCTCGAGTACGACTCTGCGGCGACTGAAAGGATCCTCGGAAAGTCGCGATCCGCCAGCGCGCCTCGAGCCGTTGTCTTTCAGAACATAACGGCGGAACCCCATTTGAACAAAGCGGTTCCCCCCTCTATTTTCTGCCCCTTACCTGTTGTCGCGGAGCCGCTTTCGGGTCCGCCATCCCGCCCCACCGCACGCCCCCGCGCGTCCACCACCGAGAGGCCGCCGATGGCGCAGATTCTCAACCGCCCCTCCCACAGCCTCAGAGAGTTCCGCATACTGCCCGGGTACACGCCGCCGGACGGCAATGCCCTCAACGTCGATCTCGGAACGCGCCTGTGCGCCCGCGACGACGGCTTCCTCAAGCTGAAGACGCCGTTCCTCAGCGCCGCCATGCAGGCCGTGACCGGCGCCGAGATGGCGATCGCGATCTCGCAGCTCGGCGGCATCGGCATCCTGCCGGTGAGCCAGACGATGGAGGAGCAGAGCGGAAAGATCGACGTGGTCAAGCGCTTCAAGGCCGGCTTTCAGACCAACATCATGACCTTGTCCCCCCGGCACGTGATAGCCGACGTCATCGAGATCATCCGGGACACCGGGTACTCGACCTTTCCCGTAACGGACAGCGGCGCCTTTCACGGCCGCCTCCTCGGCATCATCACGGACAAGGACTTCGACGTGCGCGGCGACCACGCCTGCACCGTGGGGGAGCGGATGCGCCGGGACGTCCAGGCAGGGGTGGACATCGCCGACCTCAAGGAAGCGAATGAGCTGATGATCGAGTACGGCCGCGGCTTCCTGCCGATCATCGACAACGACGGCATCCTGCAGTCCGTGGTCTTCAAGAAGGACCTCGACAAGCACCTCGAGCACCCCAACGAGTCGATCGACAGCAAGAAACGCCTGCTCGTCGGGGCCGCGGTCTCCACCCACCCCGAGGACCGGGAGCGGGTGCAGAGTCTCGTCGAGCGCGAGGTCGACGCCCTCGTCATCGACGCCTCGGACGGGCACACGCATTTCCAGCGCCAGATGCTCGAGTGGATCAAAAGCAGCTACGACGTCCCGGTGATCGCCGGCAACGTGATCACCGCCAAGGGGTTCGAGTTTCTCGTCGGCGCCGGGGCCGACGCCGTCAAGGTCGGGATGGGGATCGGCTCGGGATGCACGACGATGGAGGTCAAGGCGACCGGCCGCGGGCAGGCCACGACGCTGATGGACATCGCCCCGGTGCGCGACGCCCTGTTCGAAAAGGAAGGACGCTACATTCCGCTGATCGCCGACGGCGGCATCAGCGGCCCCGCGGAGATGTCGGTGGCGCTGGCGCTGGGAGCGGACGCGCTGATGATGGGCAACTTCTTCGCCCGCTACACCGAAAGCGCGGGCAACCTGGTCCGCAACGCCGGCGGCGAGATAGTCAAGGAGTACTGGATGGAGGGCAGCAGCAAGGCGCGCAATCACCGGCGCTACGCGCAGCTGCGGGACCTCTTCTTCGAAGAGGGAATCACCGGGTACGTCCCCCACCTAGGCTCGATCTACGAGAAGCTTCCCCTGGTGCTGCAGATCCTGCGCTCGACCCTGGCCACCGCGGGCTGCCGCTCCATTCGCGAGTTGCACCGGTCGGCGCAGGTCGAGATGCAGTCCCCGACCGCTCTCGACGACAGCGACATCCACGACATGGTGCCGATGAACATCGACCAGCAGATCCTGTAGTGTCCGCCCCGTTGAAGGTCCTGGTTACCAACGCCGGCAGCCGGCACGGCAGCGCCACCGATCGCCTGGTGAGCGGCATCGAGACAATCGTGCACATCTCCGATCCAGGGCCGCAGCCGGCCGCGGAGGACTGGCGCAAGCCGTAACCGGCGCTTCCCCATCCGCGCCGGAGGCAGCCGGAAACCCGGAATCCAGCAAAGGGGCCCCTGACCGTGCCTTCGACTGAAGCTGTGATGCAGGTGTTCCACGGACCGGGGACCGGCTTCGAGCTGCGCCGCCTGCAGTTGCCGGAACCGGCCGCGGGCGAGGTCATGGTGCGGCTCGATCTCGCGACCATCTGCGGCTCCGACCTGCACACTGTGCGCGGCATCCGCTCCCAGCCGGTCCCGGCGGTGCTCGGGCACGAAGGGGTCGGCACGGTCGCCGCCTCCGGGCGCGGCCGGGACCTCGAGGCCGGGACGCGCGTGACCTGGTCCCTGGTCGACCGCTGCGGCTCCTGCGCCTTCTGCACCGGGTACGGACTGCCCGAGAAGTGCGAATCCCTGTTCAAGTACGGGCACGCCTCGCTCGCCGAGGGGAGCGCGAGCGGCTGCTACGCCTCCCACATCCTGCTGCGCCCGGGCACCGAGGTAGCAGCGGTGCCGGGATCGCTCAGCGACGCCGCGGTGGCGCCGGCCAACTGCGTCCTGGCAACCGCGGTGAACGTCGTTTCGCAGCTGCCCGGGTCCTGCGAAAGCGCCGTCGTCCAAGGGGCCGGCCTCCTCGGTCTGTACCTGTGCGCCCTGCTGCGGCAGCGCGGCGTCCGCCACCTGTTCTGCTTCGACGCCGACCCCGGTCGACTGGCGCTGGCCCCATCCTTCGGCGCCACCCCTCTCGGGGCGGACCCGGAGGAGAGAGAGGCCACAGTCCGCGACCGCTGCCCGCACGGCCCCGACGCCGTCATCGAGGCCGCGGGCGACCCCTCGCTTCTGCCGGAAGGCGTTGACCTCGTGCGCACCGGGGGATGGCTGCTTCTCGCCGGCATGGTGCACCCGCGCAGCGCCCTGCAGCTGACCGGGGAGCAGATCATCCGCAAGTGCCTGACCCTGCGCGGCGTCCACAACTACAGCCCCCGCCATCTCCATGAAGCGCTGCGGTTCCTCGAAGCGACCGCTGCCACCCATCCGTACGAGCGGCTCGTCGACCCCTCCCCCTATCCGCTGTCGCGGCTCGATGAAGCGTTTGCCGCGGCGGAATCCCGGGCCTGGCACCGGATCGCGGTGCGCGCCGAGGAGTGCTGAAATGCCCACAGTAAACGGCCGCGACTACAATCTGCCGGCAGCGCCGGTCGTCGGCATCTGCATCGACGGCTGCGACCCGACATACCTCGAGGCCGCCGCGGCTTCCATGCCGAACCTGCAGGAGCTGACCGCTGCCGGCTGCTCCGGCCTGGCGCAGGCGGTCATTCCCTCCTACACCAACCCTAACAACGTCGCCATCCTCACCGGAACGACCCCGGACGTCAACGGCATCTGCGGCAACTACTACTACGACGAGGCCAGCGGACGCGAGGTCATGATGGACGACCCGCAGGACCTGCGAGCCCAGACCATTACGGCGGCGTTCAGCGAGGCGGGCGCCAGGGTGGCGGCGATCACCACCAAGGAGAAGCTGCGTCGTTTTCTCGGCCACGACCTGCGCGGAATCAGCTTCTCGGTCGAGTGCGCCGAAGCGGTCACCGAGGAGGAAAACGGCATCGGCGACGTCCTCGGTCTGGTGGGGCGCGAAAACCCCGGCATCTACGATCCCGAGGCGAGCGTCTTCTGCCTCGAAGCGGGCGCGCGCCTGCTGCAGCGGGGGGAAATCGACCTGATGTACCTGTCGACGACGGACTTCGTGCAGCACAAGTTCGTGCCGGGGGCGCCCGCGGCGGCCGATTTCTACGGACGGCTCGACGTCTTCCTCGGGGAGCTGCACGACTGCGGCGCCATCGTCGGCATCACCGCGGACCACGGCATGAACGACAAGACCAGGGCCGACGGCTCGCCGAACGTGCAATACCTCGGGAGCCTTCTCGAAGCCGCCGGAATCGAGGCGCGGGTAATCCTGCCGGTCACCGACCCCTACGTCGTCCACCACGGCGCCCTGGGGTCGTACGCGACGGTTTATCTCGGGGCCGCGGACCTCCCCCGCGCGCGCGCGCTGCTCGAGCAGGTGCCGGGAGTCGAGCGGGTGCTGGCGAAACAGGAGGCAGCCGCGGAGTTCGCGCTGCCCCCCGACCTCATCGGCGATCTCGTGCTGCTGGCGGACCGCGGCACCGTGCTCGGCAAGACCCCGGAGTGGCACGATTTGTCCAGCGTCGGGACGGGGCTCCGGTCGCACGGAGGGCTGCACGAAGCGACCGTTCCATTCATTGTCAACCGCCCTCTGAAGAGCCGCTACCGCGAGCGCCTCGCCGGCAACCGGATGCGCAACTTCGACCTCTTCGACGCCCTCTGTAACGGTGTCGAGGACTAGCTCCGCCCCATGAGCTTGCAAAATCGAAGGGGCAGAGGCATCTGGCCTGCAAGGAGCGGGATGGACCCTACGGGCGGCATTTGGCGGGCGTGCCCCTCAAGCAGCCCGAGGTGTCCCGGCGAGGGGCGTCCTGGCTTTTCGCGGGACTGCCGCTGTCAACCCATTGGCAACGCCGCCATTCCAGGCGAGACCAGGGACCCGTCGAAAAGAGGACCCGCAGACCCCGTGGTCGGAGCGCGGGACCTGCCCCGCGGCGGGCTTTTCCGGGGTAGAACCCATGCGTGAATACGGCAGCATCATCGGCGGGCAGCAGCAACCGGGCCGCGAGTGGATCGACGTACGCAACCCGTATACCTCGGAGCAGGTCGGAAGAGTCGCCTCTCTCGATCCCGGGCGCGTCGACGCCATCGTCGAGCAGGTCCACGCCGCCGAGGTGCGCCTGAGCAGGCGAGAGCGCAGCGACGTTCTGATGCGGATGGCGGCCGCTGTCGAAGAGCGCAGCGATGTGATCAGCCGCATGATAACGGACGAGTCCGGGCTGTCCCTGAAGGACACCCGCTACGAAGCGCTGCGGGTCTGCGAGGTGCTGCGTTTCTCGGCGATGGCGGCGCTCCAGGACGATTCCGAGGTGTTTCCGTGCGACGTCTCCGCCCAAGGGCGCCCGCGTCGTATCTACACTTCCCGCTACCCATTCCGCGCGATCGCTGCGGTCACCCCGTTCAACCATCCGATGAACCAGGTCGCCCACAAGATCGCGCCGGCGATCGCGACCAATAACACGGTGCTGCTGAAGCCGTCGGAGAAAACGCCGCTGTCGGCCTACTACCTGGCCGAGCTGGCGTTCGAGTGCGGGCTGCCGCCGCAGTCCCTGGCGGTCTTCAACGGCCCGGTCAGCGGGGTGGCGGAGCGCCTGGTCGCCCACGACCTCGTCGACATGGTGACCTTCACCGGCAGCAGCGCCACCGGCCGCCGCATCGCCGCCCTCGCCGGGTACAAGCGGCTGGTGCTCGAGCTGGGCGGCAGCTCACCGCTGCTCGTGCTCGCCGATGCCGACCCTGAAACCGCGGCTGGAATCGCCGTCGCCGGCATCTTCAAAAACAGCGGGCAGCGCTGCACGGCGATCCGCCGCATCCTCGTCGACGAGGGGATTGCCGACCGCTTTTCCGCGGCCCTGGCCGAGGCGGTTTCGCGCCTGAGCTGCGGCGATCCGTATGAGGAGGAAACCGATGTCGGCACGGTGATTTCCGAAGAAGCCGCCCGCGGCATCGAGGCGCGGGTGGAGGACTGCCTCGGCCGCGGCGCCGAGCTGCTGGCAGGCCACCGGCGGGAAGGCGCGCTCTATTTCCCGACCGCCCTCGACCGGGTCGATCCCGCGTGCGAGCTGGGGGCGCGGGAGACCTTCGGCCCAGTGGCCCCGATCATCCGCGTCTCCTCCCTCGACGAGGCGGTCCGCATCGGCAACGACACCCCCTACGGACTGTCCTCGGGCGTGGTCAGCGATCACTGGCCCTCGATTCAGCGGGTGATCGGAGAGCTCGAAGCGGGAACGGTGAACGTAAACGAGGCGCCGAGCTACCGCCTCGAGACCACTCCGTTCGGCGGCATCAAGTCATCGGGGCTGGGATACAAGGAAGGGGTGCTCGAAACGATGAAGGCGATGACCTGGGTCAAGACCTACTCGCTGCCGTGGGACCGGCCCTGAGGTACGACTCGCAGGCGCCGGGAAGGTCCGGCTCCCAGCTGGCGCGCCTGGAGATGGGCCCGGATCTCCCCCGTCGGACAGGCCGCAACGTTCCGGAAATCTGATACAGAAAAGCCGCCCCTTTTCCAGATGAGGGAGCGGCTTTTACTGTCCCGGCCCTCGAGACCACCTGCCCGGGCTCGCGGTCCTTGTCGCTGCCGGGAACGACCGGCCGGCCGAGGGAAATCCCCTACAGCGGAAAGTCGGCGCGCCGGCCCTCCCGGAGGCTGATGTGGACCGCCTCGGTGAACTCCATGTACCTCACGCCGTCGCCGAAGTTGGTGTGGGTCACCGGGGCGCCTTCGCGAATGGCGTCGACGAACTCCCTCTCGACGCGCCACTCGCCCCGCTTTTCGGGCGGGATCTCCAGCCTGCGGAACTCGCTGTCCCCCTCTCCCGCCACCCAGGCGGTGCCCTCCTCCAACTTGAAGGCCCCCTTGGTCCCGTGCAGCTCGAACTCGGCGCCGCTGCCTCCGAGCCGCGCCACGTTGGAGAGGTGGTAGACCGCGGTGGCCCCCGACTCCATTTCGGCGACGATGCCGATCGACTCGGGAACGTCGGCGTCCTCCATCTCGCCGGTCTCCTCGTTCAACCGCCTGGTCGTGAACGACGCCGCGTGGGCGACGAGGGACTTCTCGAATCCGGCGTAGCGGTGCACGTTCTCGTTGAAGATCCCCATGGCCATGATGTTGTTGCCCGACAGGACGCGGCGCTGGCGCCAGTGCAGCGGCGCTTGCGGGTCGTAGCCCCCGCCCAGGGAGCTGACCCGGATCTCGAGCCAGTCGCCGAAGCAGCCTTCGGCGATCATCTCCAGCGTCGTCGCCTCCGACTCGGGGTGAATCTGCCCGGGGACGATCATGGCGACCTTGTCCGAGGCCTGGGAAGCCGCGTACATCCGCCTGGCTTCCTCGAGATCCATCGCCATGCGCGCCTCGGTGAGTAGGTGCTTGCCCGCTCTCAGCGCCTCGAGGGCGACCTCGCAGTGCACGTACGGCCAGGTGCCGACGCATACGGCATCGACGTCGTCGCGGTGAACCAGCTCCTTCCAGTCCTCCACGACGTGGGGGATGCCGAAGTCGGCGGCAACCTTCCGCGCCGATTCACGGCTGCGGTTGCAGACGGCGACCACCTCGACCCCGTCTATCTCCTGGAATCCGGGGATATGCTTGAGCCTGGTGTTCGCCCCGGCGCCTATCAATCCTATTGCGAGCGTCATGCTGACTCCTGCGATGTGGGAGGGAGGTTGAAAAAGTGGAGCTGCCGCGCTGACAGCCCGTGGGAATGGCTCTGCGGGCCAAGTTCTCAACGGGCTGCTAAGGTAGCGAGACCCCGGGGGCGGTCAATCGGTGGAGCCGCCTGCGAACTGCCGCAGCCGCGCCGCGATTTCGTCGCGCACCCGGCGAAAGACCGCCATGCGCTCGTCGCGCGAACCGGTGGCCGCCGCAGGGTCGTCGAAGCTCCAGTGGTGCTGCCGGCCGCCGGGCAGCACCGGACAGGTCTCGCGGGCGTAGTCGCACACCGTGATGACGTGATCGAAAGCGTTGCCGCGATAGGCCTCGACGGACTCCGGCTGCTGACTGCTGATGTCGATGCCGATCTCCCCCATCGCCTCGACCGCCATCGGGTTGAGTCCGTGCGGTTCGGTGCCGGCGCTGAACGCCTCGTAGGCGCGGCCGCCCAGCGAGCGCAGCAGGCCCTCGGCCATCTGGCTGCGGCAGGAGTTGCCGGTGCACAGGAAGAGCACTCTTTCAGGCATCTTCGTCGCTTTCCGTCAAAAGAAGCTGCCCACTCCTGCTCCGGCCGGGCTACGGGTTCGTGTAACCCGGTGAAGCAGCCCCGCCGCCGCGGCCCCGGCGAAGGTGCCGGAGAAGTAGATCCAGAAAAGGCTCAGGGTATCCGTGAACAGCGCCGGTCCCAGGGTGCGCGCCGGATTCAGGGAAGCCCCCGTCAGCGGTCCCCCCATCAGGATGCAGAAGATGAGGGTGAAGCCGACGACGATCGGCGCCAGGTTCCCCGCTTTGCCGCTGGCGGGGACAGCGAGAATGGCGTTGACCAGAATGAAGGTCAGAACCGCTTCGAGGATCAGCCCCTGCCCGGTCGAGACACCCTCGTCCAGGACGGTGGCGCCGAGTGAAGACTCCGCACCGAGCAGGAAGTAGAGCAGCGCCGCCCCGGCGATGCCGCCGGCCGCCTGGGCAACCCAGTACGCGGCCATCTTCCCCGGCTTCATTTCGCCCGCGACGAAGCGCCCGAAGCTGACCGCCGGGTTGAGGTGGCTGCCGCTCAGGGAGCCGTACCCGTATGGGTAGGCGATCACGACGAAACCGTGGGCAAAGGCGGCCCCGATCAGTCCGCCGACCCCGACGGCGACCGCTCCGGCGCCGATGAAGATGAGGAGAAAGGTGCCGAAGACTTCGGCTGCAAACACCTTGAAATCCATGAACCCATGTTGCTGTTGTTGGGGGAGGCGGTCGGCAGGGATTCCTGGCAGGGCCGGGACCGGAGTTGAAACTCGACCTGACCGCGAAGCCGGGTCAAGCTCCTCGTCCCGGTGCTTACGCCCGTTTTTTGCGCGACGTATATTTCGCCGGTCGCCACCCCTCACCCCTTCCGATTCGAACCCTGCCTCGAGCCGATGCCGGCCGCAGACGACCCTGAAGACCGGATGCGCCTGCTGTTCCTGGCGCGCCGTTACCCGCCTTCGGTAGGCGGCATTCAGACCCACTGTCACAAGCTCTTCAGCCGGCTCAGCCGGCAGTACCCCGTCACCCTGGTAGCGCTCGGCAGGGACTCGCTGCTGCATCTTGCCTGGTTCCTTCCCTGGGTCGCGGTTCGCACCCTGGCCTCCCTCCTCCTGCGCCGCGCCGATGCCGTGTACTTCGCCGACGGGGTGGTCTGCGCCCTGGCCCCGCTGCTGCACCCGTTCAAGGGCAGGGCCCGCTTCGTCGTCACCGTCTACGGCCTGGAAATGACCTACCGGAGCGCGTTGGCCCGGGGGCTGATGAAACGGGGCTGCCGCTGCTGCGAGCGGATCGTCCTCATCAGCGAGCACACGCGGAGTCTCGCCTTGGGTTGGGGCCTGCCCGCGGAGCGGCTGCAGGTCGTCTACGTCGGGGTCGAGCCTGCCGAACCCTCGGCGGAGCGCTGCGCGCAGCTGCGGCGCGAATTCGAGGAGCGCTACGGAGTGCGGTTCGATGCGGAGAAAGTGCTGCTGAACATCGGCCGGCAGGTTCGCCGCAAGGGGATGGTCCCCTTCGTCGAGCAGGGGCTTCCGCTACTGGATCGGGACATCCGCCTCGTCATCGCCGGCGCCGGCCCCGACATGCCGCGGCTGCGCGAGTTTGCATCCCGCCCCGAGATCGCTTCCCGCATCGTACTCGTCGACGCCCCGGACGACGACGACGCCGCCATGCTGCGGCGCAGCGCCGGTCTCTTCGTGATGCCGAACGTATCGAGGGCCGACGACGTCGAGGGCTACGGCATCACCCCGCTGGAGAGCATGCATGCGGGAACACCCGTAGTCGCCTTCGCCGTCGACGCCCTGGTCGAGAGCATCCGCAAGGGAGGCTGGCTCGTCCCCGCAGGCGACTACGCCGCCTTCGCCGCCCGCATTCACGAGTTCTTTTCGCTCGCCGAATCCCGGCGCGCCGAGCTGGGTAGCGAGGCCAGGCAGTACGTGCTGCGCGAGTACGGATGGGACAACAGCGCCCGCGAGTACGCCGGGATCTTCGCCGGCAATTCCCCGTAAACGGAAGGAGCTTTTTTCGTGCGTGTTTCCGACCTCGACACCCCGGTCCTGACCGTCGACCTCGACGGCCTCGAACGCAACATCGCCCAGCTGCAGCAGGCGTGCGACCGGCTCGGCATCGCCCTGCGCGTACACACCAAGACCCACAAGACCCCGGCGATCGCCCACCGGCAGGTGGCTGCCGGGGCGATCGGCATCGTCAGCCAGAAGCTGGGGGAGGCCGAGGCGATGGCGGCCGCCGGCATCGAGGACATCCTCATTCCCTACAACATCGTCGGCAGGCCGAAGCTCGAGCGCCTGTCCCGCCTGGTGCGGTCGGGAACAGCGACCATAACGGTGGCGGCCGATTCGGCAGCCACGGTGGAAGGCCTGTCGGCGCAGGCTGCGCGCCACGGCTGCAGCTTCCGCGTCGTCATCGAAATGGACACCGGCGGCGGGCGCGTCGGGGTGCAGTCCCCCGCGGAGACCCTCGCCCTCTCCCGGACCATCGAGCGGCTGCCCGGACTGCGTTTCTGCGGCGTCATGACCTATCCGAGCAGCGAGCGGGCGAGACCGTTCCTCGATGAGGTGAGATCCCTGACCTCGGCCGCGGGGCTGCCCCTGGAGATCGTCAGCGGCGGCGGCACCGGCAGCGAGGAGATATCGAAGTCGCTCGGCTGCACGGAGACGCGCATCGGCTCGTACGCGTACGAGGGCATGACGCGGGTGGGAAAACGGGAGGACCTCGATCCGGTGCGCTGTCCCCTGCGCATGGTGGTGACGGTTGTGAGCACCTCGGTTCGCGGCCAGATCATCGTCGATGCCGGGATGAAGGTGTTCACCAGCTACCCGCCGACCCCGTACGGCTACTGCATCGAGCACCCGGAAATCGCCTTCAAGGGGATGTCGGTGGAGCACGGCCACGTAGACATCGCCGGGTCCTCCCATACATTTGCTGTGGGCGACATGCTGTCGTTCATCCCGCTGCACGGCGGCATGACCACCAACCTCCACAACCGTATTTACGCGGTGCGCAACGGCGAGGTCGAGGAGGTCTGGGAGGTCGCCGGCCGCGGCAGGGCGCAGTAACCAAGACGAAGGATGGCGAGCGCAATGGAAATGACATCCCGGGTTATCGATGTAGATTCCGGCAACTTCGAAGAGGTCGTCCTCCAAGGCTCGCAGGAGCGGGTCGTCGTCGTCGACTTCTGGGCTCCCTGGTGCGGGCCCTGCAAGACCCTGGGACCGATGCTCGAGGAGGTGGTCACCGCGCTCGGGCCCGGGGTGGCGCTTGCCAAGGTCAACGTCGACGACAACCAGGATCTGGCGATGACGTTTCGCGTCCAGGGAATCCCCGCGGTCAAGATCGTCAAGGACGGCCAGCTCGTGGACGAGTTCACCGGGGCGCTGCCGCGCCAGCAGGTCGAGGAAGTGCTCAAACGCCACGTTCCCGAAGCCCCGCCGAGCGAAGAAGAAGTCGCCGGCGACCTCGTCGAGGCCGGCAGGGCGCGCATCGACGCCGGCGACCTGGCCGGGGCCGCATCCCTGTTCGAACAGGCCCTGCGAGGCGACGAAGACAACGGCGCCGCCTGGGTGGGGCTTGCCCGCGTGCGCCTGCTGGAGGACCGCTTCGACGAAGTGCGCGAGCTGGTGGGAAGGATCGAGCAGGGAACCAGCGAGTACGACCAGGGCCAGGCCCTGCTCAAGCAGCTGGATTTCCACCGCCTGTGCGAGGAGGCCGGGGGACGCCAGGCCTGCGCCGGGCGCCTGCTCGCCGACGCCTCGGACCTCGAAGCCCGCTACCGGCTCGGCTGCTGCGCCGCGGTGGACGGGGACTACGCCACTGCTTTACAGGAGTGGTTTCAGGTGCTCCAGAAAAACGGCAACTACGGCCAGGGGGCCGTCAAGGAGGCGATGGCGTCGATCTTTCACCTTCTTGGCCGCCGCCACCCGGTCGTCGACGACTACCCCCAGCGGCTGTACCGGCTTCTCTACTGAGCCTCCGCGGTTCGGCCTGACCGGCGGGGGCTGGCCTCCCACTCAATCCGCTTTCCCAGCATGCCCTTAGCCCCTGCGCGGCGCCGGGTCTACCAGAAGGACTTGCCGGTCCAAGGGTGCCGCAGCACCTCGTCCCAGTCGAGCTCGGTGCCCCACCCGATTCCGGCCGGCGTCATCATCGCTCCCGCCTCGATCTCCGGCAGGTTCGTCACCAGGTCGTCCTTCCACGGCACGTCGTCGACGTCGATCTCCATGATGTGAACGTTCGGCAGCACCGCGCACAAGCTGGCGCCGATGAAGGTCGCCAGGTGACTGTAGTAGTTGTGCGGGGCGATGTTGTGCTGAAAGGTTTCGGCGAGATCGCCGATCTTCTTCGCTTGCGAGAAGCCGTTCCAGGGGACGTCGATCATGTACACGTCCGCGGCCTTTGCCCGGAAGTACGGAAGGTAGTCCCGCATGTAGTAGAGGTTCTCTCCGGTGCAGACCGGGATGCTCGTGTTCTCGCGGACATGGCGAATCGCCTCGCAGTCGTAGAGGTCGATCTCCAGCCACATCAGGTCGAAGGGCTCGAGGGCGCGGGCGAGGCGTACGCTGGCTTCCGGCTTGAAGTTGAAGTTGAGGTCGAGGGCTATCTCGGCGGCGGCCCCGGTCCCCTCCCTGAAGGCCCCTATCTGGGCGGCGACGTGGTCGATCAGCTCGCGGCTCACCGTCTGGTCGGTGGTCTCCCCCTGTCCGAAGCAGGGGAAGTAGAGGGACGCCGGTTCCCCCGGAAATACGATGTTGGTCTTGAGGGCGGTATACCCTTTCGCGACCACCTCCCTGCCGAGAGCGGCGATGTCGTCGAGCGAGCGCAGCGGAGGCGCCCCCAGCAGCTCGTGGTTCAGCGCCCGCGAAGTGCCGCAATGCGACCAGTAGAGGCGCACCCGGTCACGAGTGGGACCGCCGAACAGCTCGGTGACGGCAATGCCGAGGGCGCGCGCCTTGACGTCGACGAGGGCGAGCTCGATGCCGGCGATCGCCTTGGCGGCCAGGCCTCCCGGGCTCTGCCGCGAGCCCCGGATCATGTCCTGGAAACGCGTCTCGTAGGCTCGCGGGTCTGCTCCCAGGAGAAGCGGTTTCAGGTCTTCGATGGCCCCGGCCACACCCAGGGGGTTCTTGCCGTCGCTGCACTCGCCGTAGCCGGTGACGCCGGTATCGGTTTCGACCTTGACGAACAGCCAGGGCCGCCAGCCGGCGTCGACGACCGCGGTCTCGATGCGGGTGATCTTCACGGGGCTGCCTTTCCTCCCTCAACCGCCGGGGATGCCGCCGGCGACCGGAACGTGGACGAGCGCCGGTACCTCGGCGGCGAGACCGTCAGCCAAGGCCTTCGGCAGCTCCTCGCGGTCCTCGACGCGGGTGCCGAGGGCGCCGAAGGCGCGCGCCGCGGCGGCGAAGTCGACCGGCCCGAGGTGACTGCTCATCGCTTCCCCGTAGGCCTGCAAGTGGCCGGCCTCGGTGATCCCCCAGCTCTCGTCGTCGGCTACCACCATCAGGAAGGGGAGCTTCTGGCGGGCGGCGCACTCGAGGTCGGTCAGGTTGAAGGTGGCGGCGCCGTCCCCGGACAGCAGCGCCACCGGACGCTGCGGGAAGCCGGCGCGCGCCGCCATGGCCGCCCCGATGCCGTAGCCGACGACGCCGCTGGCGCCGCAGGTCACCGTCAGCCCGGAGTAGCGCTCCCGTCCGGCGCTCTGGTGAAACCACTGCCCGATGTTGCCGCCGTCGACGACGAGGACCGCCTCCTCACCCGCGGCGGCGGCGAGGGCTTCGACGACATCGAGGGAGTGCAGTCTGCCGGACCGGTCCACGGTCCTGGTTATCTCGCTGCGGTGGGCATCGACGCGGGATCGGGTCTCGGCGAGCCAGCCCTCGAATCTCCGGATCTGTCGCTCCGTGCAGACTTGGTCGAGCTGTTCCAGGGTCGCGGCGGGATCGGCGAGGATCGTCAGCCCGTTCGACTGCAGATGGTGCAGCCGCCCGGGGTCGATGTCGATGCGGATGACGGTCGTATCCCTGAATATCGCCGGGGGCTGCAGGAAGCCGACCCGGTAGTCGGCGGCCGCCCCTACCAGCAGCAGGAGGTCCGCTTCCCCGAGAAGGTCCGGTCCGCCGCTGGCGGCGCCGATCACCCCGAGGAACTCCGCCCGCCTGCCGACGACGCAGCCGCGGTCCCAGATCGGCACGACGAACGGAATGGCGAAGGTGGTGCAGAAGTCGGCGAGGACCTCCCCGGCGCCGGAGTACCAGGCTCCGCTGCCGGCTACCAGGAGAGGGCGCTCGGCCGCGGCCAGCATCTTCACCGCCCTGGCCACGCCGGCCTCGCAGGCCTGCGGCCGGTACTCGAAGCGGCTCGGCTGCGCCGGTGGCGCGGCCTCGACCTCGGCCTCCTGGACGTCCATCGGGAAGGTGAGGTGCACCGGTCCGGGGCGTCCGCTGCGGGCGATCTCGAAGGCCTCGCGCACCAGCTCGGGGATGCGTTCGGGTATGTCGAGAACGCGAGCGTACTTGCAGACCGGGGCGGCCAGGGCCACCTGCTCGAAGTCCTGGAAATGCCCCATCCCCGCGCTGCCCAAAGGCCCGGCGCCGGTGAGAAGCAACATCGGGGCGCCGTCGAAGTGGGCGTTGACGACCCCCGTCAGGGCGTTGGCATGGGCGACGCCGCTGCTGACCGCGCACACCCCCACCTCCCTGCTCATGCGGCCCCAGCTCTCCGCCATGTAGGCCGCGGTCTGCTCGTTGCGGGTGTCGATCAGGCGGATGCCGGCGCGGCCGCAGGAGGCGTACACCTCGTTGAGGCCGTGGCCGCACAGGGTGGAGATCCACTCGACGCGCAGGCTCGCCAGCGTCTGCGCCAGGAGGTCGGCACCGTTCATGGGGATAACCGAAGGGTTATCGGATGGGAGAGAACTTCTGTCTGTTTCCGGCAACAAGTGGCCATGTGGACAGCACCTTATTGCTTCGGCTGTCGAGGGTCAAGCTCACGATGCAGGGCCAGTGCCGCCGTCGACCGGGGAGCTGAAGACTCCCCGGCCTTACGACTCCCAGGTCCGTTCCCACCTCGCGTAGATACCGCAGGCTCGTCCCCCCCTCGTATCGAGGGCGACGGCCAGGCGATTCGTGCCGTGCCTGGATTCCAGGCGCAGCGACGTCGCGTCCTGTACCGCAGGACTGCTGCCTGGGCCCTCGAAAACCTCCTCTCCGTTCCACCACACCCTCACCGGACCGTCGTAGCCGAGGTGGACGTCGACGTGGTTCCACGGACCGACTTCGATGTCCTTGACGAAGTAGACGAGTCCGCCGCGGCCGCCGATGACCTTCGAGGCATCGAGAAAATTCTGGCCCGGAGTGTAGGGAGTGCCCTCCTCCGGTATGCGCACCGGGCGGAACTTCAGGACGCCCGCCTCGGGGACGGGCAGCGCTGCCGCCTCGAGGCCGCGGCCGGTCTCCACGAAATCGCTGACCAGCATCTCATCGATGAAGTCGGCGCCGAAGAGCACGTCGGCCACGTAGATGTCAGGTTTTATCCACTGATCGAGGGCCGGGTCCTCGTTGGCGACGGCGTTGCTGTAAAAGCTGAGGGAGAAGCGGTGCCTGTTGTGCGGCCAGCGGGCTACCCCCATGTACGAATTGTCGGGGTGCGGTCCGGAAGGCAGCACGCATATCAGAAAGCATTCGCCGTCGATGACCCTGAAGACGCCCGTGTGGGCGGCGTGGTCCTCTTCTGCGTGTATGCGGATGTCGATCGGGTCCCAGCGGCCGGAGATGTAGATGTGGCCGTCGACGGTCCAGCATGCCGGTCCGGTCAGGCGCACGTCCAGTTGCTGCATGTCCCATTTCTCGAACGGGTAGCGGCTGCGGCACAGCTTGGGTTTCTGCAGTCCCCCCTCGCACCGCATGAGCATGGTGGCCGTGCCGTCGGGGAGGATTTCCAGGTAGCATTCGTCCGCTTGATCCTCCTGCGAATCGTTGATGGTCCGCACGTCGACCCAGTTGCGGCCGTCCTCGCTCTCGAACCAGTGGGCCCCGTAGGGAGGCGTGTGATGGTACCCGGCACAGTAGTGTTTGCCCCGATGCCATAGCGGCCGCCACATCACGAAGTTCCGGGTCCCTTCAAACGGCTCGAACGGCGTCCAGCGATCACCGTCTTCGGTGACTCCATGTCCCGACAGGACCGGGTGCCTGTCGTTGGGCACCACCTGACAGGTGCAGTACAACCTGCTTCCGTCCGTGTAGAGGTGGGCGTCGCGCGTGTCGTCGTCGCCGCGCAACACCGCCACGGTGTCCCAGGTGATTCCGGCATCGCGGCTGCGCAGCACGACGATTCGGCCGGAATCGTCCTGCCAGTGGATATCGCCCTGGCGATAGCCCACGTAGAGATCTCCCTTGAACCAGCAGGCCCCGGTAAAGGCGTTGTGCCGGCGGTCGTTGGTGATACGGCGGGTGCTGAGAACCTTCATGGGTGAGCTCCTCGAACCGATTTGCGGGGGGTTCGGAGGATGCCAGGGGCGAGACGGAATTGACGCCGAACGAGGCTATTTGGGCTGCACCCAGATTTCCAGTTCGTCAATGACGAGATCTCCTCTGGTTTGAGGGTCGGCTTTGGCAAGTGAAATGGCGAGCCGATTCTCCCCGTAAACCAGCGCGGCGGTCGGCACGGGGAACCAGCGGACGTCGGGGACCATTTCGAGAAACCTGGGGTTCGGACGGCCCAGGGGCCCGGGGGCCAGAGGCGCTCCATTGAGGGACACCTCCAGTTCGTCTCGCCCGGTCGGGTTTCCCCGCAGCAGCAGTGTCGCCTGTTGCAGGCAGCTCACGCGCTCGTACAGCCGGAACGGATACTCCCCGGACGATTTCGGGGCGCTGCGCTCGAGGACGACCCGCGGCGCCTTTACCACTCCTGTCGTGCAGCGGTCCTGGCCGAAATCCTTCAACCCCTCCCAGGTAGGATCGAAGATGTAGTGCCTGTCACCGCGGGCGATTCTGTCCGGGTCCCGCAGTTCGTGAAGCACCTGCAGCGTCTGCGGGAAGAAAGGGGGCGACCTCATGAACCCGGCGACGGGCGCGTAGATCGTCAAGCCGTCGGCGCCTGCCCCGTAGAAGGTGTGGGCCAGAGCCCTGCAGTTGGACGGGGTCATGCCTCCTCCACTCATCCGCATGCGGTGGCTCGTCCACTGGTTCAGCGTCGGATACAACATACAGCTGCTGTTCCGGGTCAGGGCGCCGAATTCTTCGTACGGGGAATTGAAGTCGCAGAACATCGTGTCCATCGGGCTGACGTAATCCAGCAGGCCTTCGGCGATCCAGGTCGGCACATCGAGACCCATGTCCAGGCATTCTTCGAGGGTGGAGAACACCCTGGCCCCCAGCTGAATCCGCCGGTTCCGGATCTCGCCTTGCGCGTCCAGCATGTCGCGCAGGCGACTCACAAGAGCCGTCATCAGGCAGGCGCGTTGGCGACCTTCGGAAAACGGAAAATACAAAGGATCCCGAAAGGTCATCTCGATACCGTCCACATCGAAGCGGCCTACGACTTCCCGCATCACCCTGAAGACAAAGTCGCGCACCTCGTCGAAGGAAAAATCGAGAGGAAATCCCTGGTGGTAGCCCACACCTTGGCGATCGTCCTTCAGTTGCCATTGCGGATGGGATTCGACGAAGTCGGCACGCTCGGCAAAGTGATCCCCCCCGTGGGTGTCGTTCATGCGAAACCCGGCCACCAAGGTCATGCCGCGGCCGTGACTGTGGTCGAGGAGCACCTGCAGTGGCTGGATGCCCGCTTCCAGCATCGGCAGGAAGCGCCGGTGCTGCCGGCGCGGGTCGTACTGGAACTCCTCCGAGCGCCAGTAGGCCGTGCACCCCTTGTTGTAGACGTCCTGCTGGAAACTGTCGACGCCGCTGTCGGCGAGCATATCCACCCAGCGGCGAAGATCATCCGCCTCCACCGGGTCCGGGAGAACGTTCGCGGCGATGCTGGACGGGTCGCTGACGAAGTGGATACGCCGGGCGCCGCGCGGGGCGATCGAGTCCCCCCCTTCAACACCGGGTTCGGCTGGTCCGTTTACCGTCGGGCTGCTGTGCTTCATGGTCGTCCTACTCATGTTGGCGCAATGTGACCGATTTCCTCCCTAAAAGGCAATTGCTTGCGGCGGGGAGCACAAGCTTTTTGTGTACGTTCGAGTTTCTGCGAGATCCGGCTCGCCGACGTCACGGACGGAGTCATCGAAGACTCCTTCGCCCCGTACGCCGTGCATCTGTAAAATTTGCCCTTCAGCGCCCTGGATGATTTCGAACGCAGAAAGGTGAGTTGGCCGCAATGGCAGCGGCGGCCTTTGACCGTGAATGTGGGGGAACGGCAACCACCGTTCCGCGAGAATACCTCAATTTCCGCGCACAGCTCGATCCCAACCGGGAGAGGCAATCGATGATCCAGACAGACAACTCCATCGTCGCCGGGATCGGTGAAGTCCGTCAGTACGATCCCCAGGGTGAACTGCACTATGATCACGTATCGATGGAGGACAGACAGCGCCTCAATCGCTGGGTGACCTGCTTCGCAGACACGGAAGGGACGATCTACCTACACAACGGGACCGTTTCGACCGACGGCGGCCGGACCGTCGTCAAGCGCGACAGATGGATCTTCAATGAGGTTCTCGCCGTGCCGGAAGGAGCCGTTTTCTGCGAGCCCGGGCTGTTTCTGGGCCTCGAGTCCTTCGTGACTTTCGAGGAACCGGGGCGCTACAGTGTGCGGGCATGGCGTGGCGCAACCCCCGCCAGCGCAGGTGACGAGGAGGTGGTCATCTTCAACATAGAGAATGGTCCCCGCCCGAAAGAGGATTTTCCCGGTGAGTGGTATGGCCTCCACATCCACCGGACCATACTGCGCAGGGAGGACGGCGCCCTGCTGTGCACGGTCGAGGGGACCATGGCGGATGACACGTTGGCCCCAGCGGACAAATGGAGCCGCACCGAGTCGCGCTACCAGGGCCGATCGATCGTCGTCATCTCCGTGGACGAGGGGCGCACCTGGGATTACCTGTCTACCATAGCCGCAGCCGAGGAGGGCGATCCGATCGGCGAGGGCTTCGGTGAGCCCACCATGATTCAACTGGATGATGGCCGCTTGTTCTGCCTTATGCGGTCAGGCCACTACACGCCGATGTACGCCTGCTGGAGCGAGGACGGCGGCGAGAGCTGGACGGTGCCGCTGTACACGGGCCTCGAGCGCGGCTGCGATCCCTGTCTTCTCAAGCTGCGCGACGGCCGCCTGGCGGTCAGCTACGGAAGGCGATACCCGGAGGGCTGGTCGCACGCGCGAGGCGACGGCGACCGCTTCAAATACCCCGGACACGGCCTCATGCTCCTGGCGATCGACGATGACGGCACCGGGGAGTCCTGGCGGGTGGCGCAGATCGGCGCCGGGATGGGCTCCTGCTACTCCACGATCATCGAGGTCGAGCCGAAGGTCCTGTTCTGCCAAGTCGATGGCTGGTACTGGCGGATACGGCTGGCCTGACGCCACTTTCCGATGCGGGAACTGGTCAGCCTGGCCGAGGCCGAAACATCTTCCGCTCCGAGGGGACGACCGATCTCGCGTTCGGCACCGAGGGCCTCAAGCCCGGAGATGCTCGAGACCACCCGATTTTTTAAACCACTTTAAACCACTTACCGAATTTCTCCCTCACTCACACCGGACCGGGAAGATCAAGTGACCGAGAACAAAACCGGATCCAGCGCGGTCGCTGTGGGCGACGCCGCTCGATCAAAGGTTCCTCTGTCTCATCGCCTGGGTTTCTGGACCAACTGCGTCGTCCTCTGGGGCTGGGTCCTGGTGCTGTCCAGTTTCCTGGTGGGGGGCATGGTGGGCAAGACGTTCCCCCTGAAGATGGCGATGCCGATCATTTTCTTCGGCACCCTGTGCAATGCCATCGTCGGGGTCCTCATCGGGTCGGCGGCCGCGCGCACGGGGTATTCCAGCGCCCTTCTGTATCGCTACACCTTCGGCCGCAAGGGGGTGATCCTGCCCAACGTCCTGATGGGACTGACCAACATGGGCTGGTTCGCCCTCATCCTCAACATCACCCGGGACGGGTTGGTAGCCCATTACGGCGCCGAGAACGGCGGCGCCCTGTGGCTGTGGTCGACCGTCGCCATCGGAGCGCTGTTCATTATTCCCGCGGCGATTCGCATTCGCTGGATCGCCTACGTCGACTGGTTCGCCGTGCCGGGGTTCCTGGCGATTTTCCTGCTGGTGCTGACGACCACGCTGACCGATGCAGGCGGGTTCGGCGCCCTGTGGAACAAATGGTCCGACCCCTCCAAGCCGGTATTCATCGGATTCGACATGGCCGCGGGCGGCTGGCTCGTCGGCGTCACCATCATCGCCGACCTGGCGAGATTCTGGAAAAACGCAAAGCACGCAATTATCGGCATCGTGACGGCGTACGTCGGCCTGGTGACGATCCAGTACTGGGGGGGCGCCATCAGCGCCGCCCATACAGGTGAATGGAACCTGTTCCTGATCGCCAACTCGCTGGGATTGGGCATTCTCGCTTGGCTGGCGCTCTGGTTCGGCGCCCAGTCCACGGTCCAGGGAGGCACGTATGCTTCCGGCCTTGCATTTTCGGCGCCGCCGATTCCGATGGTCCGAAGCCAGGAGTTCATGCGGCGCCTAGCGACCGTCGGCGTCGGGGTCGTCGGCTTCATCGGCAGCTACCTCGGGCTCGACCAGATCGCGCTGTGGTGGGTGCAGTTCCTCTCCTGGGTCGTCGGCCCGATCGCCATCACCGTCATCCTCGACTACTGGGCCTTTCCGGCTCGCCGGCTGCTCTACGAGCGCGTTGACGGCGCCGACATGAACCTCAACCCGGCGGCATTCGCCGCCTGGATCGTCGGTTTCGTCACCGGGTTCTACGTCGGCGGCAACGAGATCTTCAGCGGTCTGCTGTGCTCGATGTCCGCCGCCGGTCTGATCTACTACGTGTGGATGAGGACCGCCCTCGCAAAAGGCACCACACCCGAAGCGCAGTTGTTCGGCTCAAAAAACGCAACGGAGGCGGCATGACGGCACTGGCATGGCTCACCATTCTCGCTGAAATGTTGCTGGCGATCTGGGTGATCCGACTCGTGTGGCGCACGGAAACCGACAGACCGACCGAAGAGATCGTCCCTGCCGGGGACGACGACGTGGAACTCGTCGGTTAAAACGGGTTCGCCCGAGGGGAATCAGGCATGGCTCTGCATCATCTGTTCACGCCCATCCGGGTCGGCTCGCTGGAGGTGAAGAACCGCGTGGTTCTGGCCCCGCTCGACGTCGGGCTGCACGGCCCGAATGGCGAGGTGACCGATCGCTACATCGACTTTCTGGTGGACAGGGCCCGGGGAGAGACGGGGCTGCTGATCACCGAGTTCACCTCGGTGGTGCCGGAAAAGAGGGTGATCACCACCTCTGTCTGGGACGACAGGTTCATACCCGGCCTCTCGCGTATTTCCGAAGCCGTGCACGCGGCCGGGGCTCCGGTCTTCATGCAGATAGCCGCCCTCGGGGGGAAGTCCTACGTGGAGCCGTTCGCACCGTCAGCGGTCGAAAGCGAGCTGTACGAGCAGGTGCCGCGGGAGATGACGGTCTCCGAGATCGAACAAATGGTCGAATGCTTCGTGCGCGGGGCGGAGCGGGCGCAGAGGGCCGGTTTCGACGGGGTCGAGTACCACTGCGCGCACTCCTACCTCGGCGGCCAGTTCATCTCGCCCCACACCAATCGCCGCGACGACGAGTACGGCGGCGATTTCCAGCGGCGGATGAAGTTCTCTACCGACGTCATCGCCGGAATCCGCCAAGTCTGCGGCGACGGCTTCCCCATCGGCTTCAAGTTCAGCGCCCACGAGCATCTGCACGGTGGGGTCAACGATCGCTACGACGTCGGCGAAACGGACGACGACCACCTGCAGGTAGCGAAGTACATGGAGGATATCGGGGTCGCCTACCTGCACGTGGCCACCACGTCGTCGACGATCATGAAAGTGAAGGGGTTCGTCGAGTGCACCCACCCCTCGGTCCCGCCGCTCTACATAAAGCCGAACACGCTCGTCGACCTCGCCGCCGAGGTGAAGAACAGCGGTGCCCGGGTGCCGGTGATCGCCACGGGCGGCATCACCGATCCCGTCGATGCGGAGCAGATCATCGCCGAGGGCCATGCCGACATGGTCGCCCTGGGGCGCACCCTCATAGCCGACGGGCACTGGGCGAGAAAGGCGCGGCTCGGCGAGAACATCGCTCCCTGCATCCGCTGCAACTTCTGCCACACCTTCGTCGTGATGGACCGCGGGGGAATCCAGTGCACTACCAATCCCATGGTCGGCCGCGAGAATACCGTCTCCTTCGAAAAGGCGGCTCGCGCCAGGAGGGTCGTGGTCGTCGGAGCGGGTCCGACCGGGCTCGAGGCAGGTCTGCGCGCCAGGGAGATGGGTCACGACGTGGTCGTTTTCGAGAGACGCGATGTTCTCGGGGGCGAGATGATCTCCGCATCGATACCGGAGTTCAAGTGGGACATCAAGCGACTGCTCGAGTATTACGAAGTCGAGGTGGAAAGGACGGGACTCGATGTACGGCTCGGCGCCGAGGTGACCGTCGATACCCTAGGGGAAGAGGGCGCCGATGCCGTGGTCCTGGCTACGGGGGGAGAGGCAATCCTTCCCGATGTGCCTGGCATCGACGACGACTGTGTGGTGACGGCGATCGACGCGCTCGTGCGCTGGGATGAGCTCGACATCGGGGAACGGGTCATGGTGCTCGGCGCCGGCCTGGTCGGATACGAAACGGCCTGGCACGCCGCTGCCCAGGGCAGATCCGTCACCATGGTTTCCCGCCGCAGCGAAAACGAAGTCGGCAACCTGGAGGAACACGGAACCAACCTCGCCCTGCTGATCAAGGGCACGCGGGAATCCGGAGTAAGGGTGCTGGCTTCGAGCGAGCTCACGGCCGTCGAAGACGGTACCGCAATCCTCGAAGGGGCCGATGGCCGCGAGCAGGCCCACCCCGTCGACAAGCTGATCGTCAGCAGAGGCTACCGGCCGCGCCGGGAACTCAAGCGCGCCATCGAGGAAGCCGGCCTGGGATGCGAGTTGTTGATGGCGGGAGACTGTGTGCAGGTGCGCAACTTCTTCGATGCCATCAACGAAGGAGCGCACGTAGTGCGGACCTCGCTGGCCTGAGCCCTGCGGCCCCCCTCCCGAAACGATTCCCCTGACTTCGCGATCCTGGCGGGATACGGTTTTCTTTAACTCCACGGCGGCTTGCAGTGAATGCCCGGGCAGGGCTGCTCCCTGATTTGAAAGGACGGCGATGGAAATCGATACCGCGGTAAAATCAGTCCATTACCAGGAAGTGGATCCCGGGGCCGGGTGGATCAAGGATCCCGGCATCGCCATCGATTCCGACGGCCCTCTGGATTCAGTCCGGACTCTCACGCCGAACGTGGTCAGGATGGAAAACGGCTACCGGATGTACTACCACGGCTTCGGGCCGCAGCGTCCGAACGCCGAATCGAAGGGGTATGTCCTCAGTGCCTTTTCCAGAGACGCCCAACAATGGGAGAAGGAGCCCGGGGTCAGGATGGATGCAGGGGGGGAGGGAGCAGAGCATTACATCTGGAGCCCCGACGTGATTCCCCTGGAGGATGGCAGCTACAGGATGTATTACGAGGGCAAGACCGAGGAGGCCGGCGGAGGAGAAGTCAGGAGCGCCATCGTCAGCGCCGTGTCGCCTGACGGTCTCGTCTGGGAAAAGGAAGCGGGCGTTCGGCTGGGGGCCGGCATCGGCTCCTACGGGGCCCCGCGGTGCCTGTATCTCGACCCGGGTCCGGGCGCAGACGGCCCCCGGTACCGCCTCTACGCCAGCGATTTCGGCGATCACCATATCGTCAGCGCCGTGTCCGACGACGGCCTGCATTTCGAAATGGAGCCTGGGTTTCGCATTGCCCGGGAGAAAAAGCTGGAAGCATACGAGGTCTACGCACCCGAAGTCCTGCACCTGGGCACTGGCGGCTACCGGATGTATTATGCCGGCTGGGTGTCCGCCCCAGAAGTACCGGCAGGATCGAAATTCCACGGCAGAATCTTCAGCGCCCTCTCCGACGACGGGCTGCACTGGCGGAAAGACCCCGGTATCTGCCTCGACAACGGCGGGCGCTGGGACGCCGCCAAGGCTTCGGAGCCATGTGTGATCGACCTTGCCGACGGCCGCTTCCGCATGTTCTATGAAGCCTGTGATCTCGAGGGACGCTGGCGCATCGCGAGCGCCACCTCGGCTGCTTCCGACCAATGACGGCTCGTACGTGCGGATGGTACCGCGGCCGAACGCCCGGTGTCGTTCAGTATTCCGCAGGGGAACCATATGAGACCAGTGCACGCCATCCTGTGCGCCGTGATTCTTAGCGGCATGCCTTCGTGGGCGAAACAACCTCCGCCGGTGGAAAGAGTCGCAGTCCGCGACGGCAATGTATACGTGAACGGGGAGCCGTTCTTCCTGGTCGGCACGAGCCACGTCGCCCACAACCACTTTTCGCTGCCCGAGGCCGCGGAGATGGGTTTCAACGCCGTCGTCACCCACGGCCTGAGAGAAAACCCGCAGTCCTTCCGCATGGACATCGACGACGCCTGGGCCAACGGCCTGTACTCGCTGGCTTCACTCAGCAATGGAATCTGGAAAGATCTCGAGACGACCGAGCAGATCGTCCTGGCCTGCCGCGACGCCCCCGGTCTGCTGGTCTGGGAGCTGGAGGACGAGCCCAACATCCGCACCGCCGGACCGGAGGGAACGCCCCACCTCGACCTCCCCTACAAGATGCCCCCGGAAGACTTCAAGCCGGTGTACGATCTGATCAAACGGCTCGATCCCGATCACCCGGTCTGGCTCAACCTGGCCTACGGGTACGAAAAGGACCACCGGGAATACCGGGATGTGGCGGACATCCACTCCGACGACGTCTACCCGGTTCCCGACTATCCCCTGACCCACGTCGCGCAAAATTCCGAGGCAGTCGTAAACGGCGCCGCGGGCAAGCCCGGCTGGATGTACATACAGATGTCGATGCAGAGCGCGGACCAGGAGCGCGCTCCGAACATGGAAGAGGTCCGCTGCATGACCTACCTGTCCATCGCCCACGGCATCGTCGGCGTCCTCCATTTCGCCTACCACGCCCTCGATTGGTGGCCGCGGGAGTCGGAGCCGGCCTACTATGCGCAGTTTCTCGACCTGACGGCCGAACTGCGCGGTCTGGCGCCCTATCTCGTCGCCGGGGAAGAGCCGGTTTCCGTCGCGGCGGAGATCGTCGAAGGGTCCGCTGAACCCTCCCACTTCGGCTACACGGCGTTGCACCTGTCGCTGCGCAAGGCCGAGCGCGGGTACCTGCTGATCGCCGTCAACGGGTTCGACTCGCCGGTAAAAGCCCGCATCCGGATTCCCGTGGAAGGCATCGCGACGCGGGCAGCGGTCCGTTCCGAGTACCGGCTCGTCGACGTTGCCGACGGAGTCATCGAAGATTCCTTCGCGCCGTACGCCGTGCATCTGTATGATCTGCCGTTCAGCGCCCCGGACGATTTCGAACGCAGGATGGTGAGTTGGCCGCAGTGGCAGCGGCGGCCCCGACCGTGAACCGGGGGGGAACGGCAACCACCGTTCGGCGAGAACACCTCCATCTCCGCGCCCAGCTCGATTCCAACGGGGAGAGGCCAAGTGTCCGGGCACGGCGCGGCTGGCCTGACCGACCTCGGGCAGCTCACATTGAAGTACACTGAGTGAAGACCGCCTTGGAGGCGTGAGTCCTTCGGGGCCGGAGTGGTTCCATTCAATGCGGTGGAAGGAAAGGTCATGCGCAAGGAGCTGTTCATCGACGATCGCTTCATCGCTGAAATGAACGGCCTGACCCGCCGGTTTCAGCAGGCAGAGCCACACGCGGGCAATCCGGTGATTCACGCCGACCGTCCGTGGGAACGGGACGCCGCCTTCGTTGATACCGGAATCGTGATTTTCGATGAAGGCGAGGGGCTGCTCAGGGCGTGGTACCAGGGCGGCGCCTGTTACGGACCGGATGACAAATCGTGCATGTGCTACGCCCTGTCCGAGGATGGCGTGCGCTGGGTGTGTCGTAGTAATACGCCCCCGTGATCACCGGCAGGACCATGGCCGAGAAGGCGCGGCCGGTCAGGGTGTTGGCATCAGTATGAGGAAGTAGGCAACGGCCAGTTCGCCCCGCTCGAGGACCAGCCTGGGATGGATCAGCCGCAGGATGACATTGACGCCGGCGACCAGCACGAAGAAGAGGAAGGTGGCCGCCTGCGTCAGGTTCCAGGTGGCGAGAAAGGTGCCCCGGATGACCATGTCGTTGTAGGTCGACCCGAGACCGAGGCAGACCGCACCGATCAAACCCGCGATCAGGGCCTTTGCCGTGCACCCTTTGCCGGCGTCCGGCGCTGTGCCGTTCTCCGGAACCGATGCGCCGCACCTGAAACGGCTTTTCCAGCGCGGACCGTCTTCCTGATTTTACTATCAGGAGGAAGCACCGATGCAGGGTAATCTCACCAGATACGTGGATGACGAACTCGCGAGCGCGCACCTCGAGCAGCTCTGCGCCCACTACCAGCGGGACGAGGTTGCCCGTCGCTTCGACACACTGGAAGAGTGGATCGGTCGATACCACAAAACCAACCACGACGGAACCGTTCTCACCCCGGCACTGACCCGGTATCTCTCCCGGAAATCCGATTTCGAACCCCTGCTCGATCACTTGAGCCACCTGCGCGACGAGACCCGCAACGGACGTTTCGAGCTGAGCGATACCTTGCAAAGAGACCTCGAATTCCGTCGCTTCGAATACGAGTACACCCGGGTTGTCGAACCCCTCACCTACGAGCTGCAGGGCCGTTATCCCGCCCCGCTCTCCACCATGGAGATCTACCGGATTTTCAACGAGCTCGGAGAGCTTTCGGATCAGGTGGAAGAGGAGTGTCGTCTGGACGAACGCCAGCGTGTGGAAGTCGGGCGCGCTGCCTTCGAGGCCGCCGGTTTCCTGGATTTTCTGCAGGATTTCAGGGCTCGAACCTCCCGCGAAATACTGGTGATCGGCAACGATCGGTTCGGGCGCCAGTGGTTTGTCGAACCGCTCGAGGAATACCTTCAGGACGGGTTCTCCATAGAGTATCACCGCGTGCGCTCCGGGACATCGACGCGTATGAGCGTCCCCTCTCCGCTTCCGAAAACGACGGTCGCCGGGCTCAGTCGTGAAATGCCTCACATAGTGGTCGTCGACGGGTGCCACGCCCCGGCCCGGGATGACGTGATTCCCCTCTCCAGGGGGTTGCGGGCTTTCGCCCACTGGTTCGTGGTCTTCAACGATCTGCGCCTCCGAGGCAGAGCCGACGAATCCCGGGAGGAAACGGGATTTCCGGAGAGTTACCTGCTGGCTTTGAAGAAGTGGCACGAATATGCCGCGGCCCGGGAATTCATCGAGGAATGGGTCACTCCCGGCCCAACCTACCGGATCGCGTCCTGGGCGCCGGAATCGAAGGAGGTCGTGCAGATGGGGGACGAACCGATGCCCCGAAATCCGACGAGGCTGGCTGGCGATCGCCCTCTTGCGATCCTGGCCAATCCGATCGTGTACCGCACGGAAGGAGATGATCTTCCGGCTGCCCTGCGCGGAACCGCGCCTCGCTATTTCGACGACCCGGAGCAGCACGCAGCCGACAAAGTCCTGTTCGGTTTCGGACCCTTCGGCCTGGAAACCCGGCGCCAGGGAATCAGCACCGAAAGGTTCGTCAGAACGGTTCAGCGGCACATTAGGGGCGAGCTGAAACGCATTCTGCGCCCACCGCAGGAAGGGTGAACGCACGCCGCCACCGCTCCCGGTTGGATGCCTGCTTCGATCCGGAATCGGAGTGGACTGTTCCAGCGGGCTGTACCTACCATTGTTCGTTCCTTTCCCGAACGGTTCCCCGTAACAAATGAAAATCGACCCCACCCGGACCCCCTCCGCCCTGCTGCCGGCCACCGACCGGCTGCTCAATCTGGCGGCCGCCAAGATCCGCGACCTCGACCGCACCTGGGACGCCGGCCGCGGCACCCCGGTCTTCACACAGGAGGGCCGCTACACGACGCGCGGCTGGACGGAGTGGACCCAGGGCTTCCATTACGGATGCGCCATCCTCCAGTACGACATGACCGGCGAGGAGGAGTTTCTCGACATCGGCCGCGGCGCCACCATCGCCAGGATGGCGCCGCACGTCTCCCACGTCGGCGTCCACGACCACGGCTTCAACAACCTGTCGACCTACGGCAACCTGCGGCGCCTGATGCTCGAGGGACGCCTGGCGATGGACCGGAGCGAGCTTTCTCTCTACGAGCTCGCCGTCAAGCTTTCCGGGGCGGTGCAGGCGGCGCGCTGGACGGAGACGGCCGCAGGCAGGGGGTTCATCCACTCCTTCAACGGGCCGCACTCGCTGTTCTCCGACACCATGCGCTCGCTGCGCATCCTCTGCCTCGCCGACCGCCTCGGCCACGTGCTGATGGGCGAGGGAGACCGGCGCATCGGCCTTCTCGGGCGCGCCGTCGACCACGCCCTCACCACCTGCGAATTCAACGTCTACTACGGCGAGGGGCGCGACGCCTTCGACGTCGACGGCCGCGTCGCCCACGAGTCGATCTTCAACACCCGCGACGGCAACTACCGCTGCCCCAGCACGCAGCAGGGGTATTCCCCGTTCTCCACCTGGACCCGCGGCCTCGCCTGGATCCTGTGCGGCTGCGCCGAGCTCCTCGAGTACTTCGAGACGCTGCCTGCCCCCGCCCTGGGGCCCTTCGGCGGGCGGGAGGTGGTGGCCGCCATCGAGCGGGCAGCCCTGGCGACCGCGGAGTTCCACGTCCGCAACAGCTTCGCCGACGGCGTTCCCTTCTGGGATACCGGCGCCCCGGGAGTGGCGGAATTCGGCGACATCGCCGAACAGCCGTCGGATCCCCACAACGACGTCGAGCCGCTCGACAGCTCCGCGGCGGCGATCTGCGCGCAGGGGTACCTGCGCCTGGGGAACTACTGCCTGTCCCGGGGAGACCAGGAGCGCTGGGGCCGCTACCGCGGCGCCGCCTTCACCATAGCCGCCGCCCTGCTGTCGGAACCGTACCTGTCTGCGGACCCGTCCCACCAGGGGCTGCTGCTGCACTCGATCTACCACCGGCCCAACGGCTGGGACCACGTCCCTCCGGGCCGGCTCATCCCCTGCGGCGAGTCCTCGATGTGGGGGGACTACCACCTCCTCGAGCTGGCGCTGCTGATCCGGCGCGAAGCCGGGGGCGGACCCTACCCGGTGTTTTTCTGAAGGAGCCACGAAGGTGAAGATCACTGCCATCAGGACGTTCATCGCCCGCTTCGGCAACCGTCCGCGGGCCCTGCTCAAGGTCGAGACCGACGAGGGCCTGCACGGCTGGGGGGAGGCGTATTCGACCGGCCCCGACCTCTCCGTCGAGCCGGTGGCCGACTACCTGTTCGAGATGATCGAGGGAGAGGACCCGCGGCGCGTCGAGTACATCATGATGAAGCTGCACCAGCAGTTCCGCTTTCCCCCGGGAGGCGTCGGCTACCCGGCGATCTCCGCTCTCGACCACGCCCTGTGGGACATCAGCGGCAAGGCCGCGGGCCTGCCGGTATACATGCTTCTCGGCGGCGCCGTGCGCGACCGCGTGCGGGTCTACCACGGCATCGGCGGCGCCAGCGGCAAGGAGGCCGCCGAGCAGGCGCTGCGGCATCACGAGGAGGGGGGCTTCACCGCCTTCAAGCTCAGCCCCTACCGCCTGGACCCGGACGCCGACCGCTGGGGCCGCGTCTGCTCCGAGGCGGCGAAGTTCTTCGAGGAGCTGCGCCTCAACACCCCGGACGGCTTCGAGTTCGCCTTCGATCCACACGCCAAGATCTTCGAGCCGATCCGCGCCCTGCAGCTCGCCGACGCCCTGGCCCCGTACGACCCGTTCTTCTACGAGGAGCCGCTGCGGCCCGAGCACATACCCCAGTGGGCGCGCCTGCGCGCCCAGATGCGGGTGCCGCTGGCCACCGGAGAATCGCTCTACGGGCGCTTCGAGTTCCTCGACCTGCTCGCCGCCCAGGGGGCCGACATCATCCAGCCGGACGTCTGCATCTGCGGCGGGCTCCTCGAAATGCGCAAGATCGCCGCCATCGCCGAGGCGCACTACGTCAGCGTCGCGCCGCACAACCCGATGGGGCCGCTGGCAACCGCGGTCAACGTCCACTTCGCCGCGGCCTCGGCCAACTTCATGATCCTCGAGTACATAGATCCCCGGGGTTCGGAGTGGAACGACTGGGTCGACGAGCCCTACCTGGCGAAGGACGGCTATCTGGAACTGAGGGACCGCCCGGGACTCGGAGTCGAGGTCGACGAGGAGGCGGTCTCCGGCGACCAGTACATCCACTGGCAGCGGACCTGCCCGGTGCGCCCCGACGGCTCGACCGGGTACATCTGAGGATGCCTTCTCAAGGCAGAGACGCCTTGAGGCAGGCGGGCAGAATCGGCGCTGGCATCAGAAGGCGAACGGGTAAGGCGAATCGGATAGAGAGCCCGAGGAAGAGCCGAACAGGCGGGAAGACCGCGCATCAGTCCCGCCGTGCCCCGAATGGATCAACTCTTATGAATGGGACCGCATGCAGCAAAGAACCGGCAGTAGAAGGAGCTCGCGATGCTTGAAGCTTCCGATACGGCGCTGGCGATCATCGACGTCCAGGGCAAGCTCGCCCGCCTCATGCACGAGAAGGAGAAGCTCTACCGCAACCTGCGCATCCTCGTGCAGGGGGCAACGGCCCTTGATCTTCCTGTCCTCTGGCTGGAGCAGTACCCCGTGGGCCTGGGGCCGACCATTCCCGAGGTCGCCGAGCTGCTCGAGGGCCGGGAGCCGCTGGCCAAGACCTGCTTCAGCGCCTGCGGGCAGCCGGAGTTCCTGCGCCGGCTGGAGGAAAGCGGCAGGAAGCAGGTCCTGCTCGCCGGAATAGAAACCCACATCTGCGTCTACCAGACCGCCCGCGACCTGCGCGAGCGCGGCTTCGAGGTCGAGGTCGTCGAGGATGCGGTGTCGTCCCGAACCCTGGCCAACAAGCGGGTGGGCATGGAAAAGATGAGGGCCGCCGGCGCCGGGGTAACGTCGGTGGAAACGGCCCTGTTCGAGCTGCTGCGCGAGGCCGGCAACCCCGGGTTCAGGGAGATCGCCCGGCTGGTGAAGTAGCCCGGATGTCCAGGCTCCTTCGATCGGGAAAGTGATTCAGGGTCAGCGGACCAACACAAGCCTCCGCGCCCGCTGCCGGCTCCCTGCTTTCAGCCGGTATAGATACACTCCGCTGGCGACCTGGTTCCCCTCGTCATCGGCCCCGTCCCAGGCGATACGGTAAGACCCGGCGCCCTGGTATTCGGACACCAGGCGCCGCACCGGTTGGCCCAGCAGATCGTAGAGAGTCAGCTCCACCCCCTCAGGCTTCGGCAGTTCGTAGGTGATCGTCGTGCGCCCGTTGAACGGGTTCGGGTAGTTCTGCGCCAGGGAGAAGCCTGAGGGAAGAGCTTCCCCGGGCTCGGCGGCAACCAGGGTGGGCGACTCCTGCAGAAAGGCGGCGACGTCGAGCTTGCCGTACCCCCAGTCGAGGTTGGGGGTCTCCCCGGTAAACTCGTCGGAAGCGGCAGATTCCGTCAGGGCGCGCCAGACCTCGCGGTTGGTGGCCTGAGGAAAGCGCTCGAAGTAGAGGGCCACGGCGCCGGCCACGACCGGTGCCGAAACGCTTGTGCCCGCCGCGGTCCGGTAGTTCGTGGAATCGCCGCTCCAGGCCGAGGTCAGCACCCCCGGAGCCACAAGGTCGGGCTTGAGCAGGCCATCCAAGGCAGGGCCTCGAGATGAGAACGGCAGCAGATCGCCGGTCTTCAGGTCCTCGAACAGGTCTTTTTCGGTATCGGCAAGAAACTCCAGATCCCGGTTGGCGATGGCTCCGACCGCGATGACCTCCGGAGACGTGGAAGGGGACAAGAGGGTGTAGTAGTTGTCGCGGGGGCGGTATTGCGGGTCGTCCAGCGGTTCCTGCACAGGTTCGTCTCCCGGTCCGCCGGACCAGAGCCAAGTGTGGAATACCCCCCTCCCTTTCGCCGCCACCCGCCATTCCGACAACTCTGGATTGGAGTCCTCGACGTGGATTAACAGCGTGAAATCCTTCTCGTCAAAGCTGCCCTCCCAGACGACCTTCGCGGTCCCCAGGCTGTCAGTTACATCTTCGAATTCGCTTTCCGCTATCTCCTCAAGGGAGCGCCAGACCATTACATCCTCGGACAACCCTGCCCCGATCCAGGCTTCCCCCGGACCCTGATGATACGCTTGGACCATCAACTCACTCCCTGGCTCCTCCTCCCTTGGGCTCGTCCGGTAAATCGTAAAGGAAACGTCCTCGGTCAGGTCGAAACGGGCGTGGCGAAGACCCTGTCCCCCGTTTCCTGCAGAGGCGACCAGCGCCCGGCCCGGTTTTTCCCGCAAAAGACCCTCCAACTCTTTCCGCTCACTATGCGAAAGGAAAGTTCCGCCGCTGTAGTTCACCACCGCCGGGCGGCCCTTTCTCCCTGCCATATCGAAGATGTAGCGGACGCCCTCCAATACAGGGAGAGTGACGACGACGATCTCCGCCTCGGGCGCCATCCCCCGGTAGCGCGGGTCGGCGTTGCCGTTCCCCACGGCGATGCCGGAGACAAAGGTCCCATGACGGTGGGGATCTCGCGGCGGTCCGACTGCCTCGTCGCGTAGCGCCGCTTCGATTTCATCACGCGTCCACACCCGGCCGTAGTCAAATCCCTCCGGGGGCGGGCTCTCCTCCTCCAGGGAACTCTCCCTGTCCCAGATGCTGAGAATACGGCTGCGCAGGCTGTCGGCGGGGTCGCGGAAGTCGGGGTGACGCCAGTCGATTCCAGTGTCGATGATGCCGACGATCACCCCCTTGCCGGTGGCCGTCACCCCGGAAAGGGATTCTAGCAGGCTGCCGGAGAGCTCACCCTCATCGGAGCCTGATAGAGATTGCAGGGACCAGTCTTTCAGGGAGGAACCGGAAATGGTGGATGCGGGGATTACAAAAGCGGCGAGGTAACCGTGCAGGGACAGGGAAAGAAAGCTCAAGGTGATGAGCTTCATTCTGACCTTCCCATGCAACCCCCAGAAGCCGCAACAGATTCGCGAAGATTAACGAGCGAGAACGAGCCGCCGGGCCCGCTGCTGGTGCCCCGCTTTCAGCCGGTACAGATACACGCCGCTGGCGACTTGGTTCCCCTCATCATCCGCTCCGTCCCAGGCGATACGGTAAGACCCGGCGCCCTGGTACTCCGACACCAGCCGTCGCACCGGTTGGCCCAGCAGATCGTAGAGGGTCAGCTCCACCGCTCCGGGCTTCGGTAATCCGTAGCTAATCGAGGTGCGCCCGTTGAACGGGTTGGGGTAGTTCTGCTCGAGCGAAAGGCCGGCGGGGCGAACCTCCCTGGCCTCGGCAGCGACCACCGTGGGCGGTTCCTGCAGAAAGGCGGCGACGTCGAGCTTGCCGTACCCCCAGTCGAAATTGGGGGTCTCCCCGGTAAACTCGTCGGAAACCGCCGATTCGGTGAGAGCCCGCCAGACCTCGCGGTTGGTGGCCCGGGGAAACCGCTCGAAATACAGGGCCACTGCCCCTGCAACGACCGGGGACGCGGCGCTGGTCCCCCCCCCTCGCGGACCGAAGCCGTCGCGGTATCTCGTCGAGTCGCCGCTGCGCGCCGCGGTCAGAACACTGGGAGCAACCAGGTCAGGCTTCAGCAGGCCGTCCAGGGAAGGTCCCCTTGAAGAGAACGGCATCAGGTCGCCTGCCTGCAGGTTCTCGTAAGCATCCGGCACCCGGTTGGCGAAGGCGCCGACCGAAATCACTTCCGGCGACGTAGAGGGATAGGAGAGGGTGTAGAGGTTGTCGTGGGGGTGGAAATACGGGTCATGGTTCGACCGGGAATTCGTAACCTGCTGCGGAGCATCTGCCAGCATCCAGACATGGAGCACTCCGCTCCCCTTCGCCACAAGCCGCCAATCCGACACTTCCGGCACCCAGTTCTCGACCATGATCTCCAGCCACTTGTTTTCCCCGACGCGATGGCCCGACCAAGCGACGCGCCCCAAGGTATCTCCGTCGGCATTTACGGGACTGTCAATCTCGTATTCGGGTTCCTCAACGAGGAATGGATGCCTTTCCGGTTCTCCCCCCAGATCGGCAAGCTGATTGGAGGAACGCCAGACCATCTCTTCAGCCGAAGGTCCTGTTCCTACCCAAGCCTCGCCCGGACCCTGGTGGTAGGCGACAAGCCAGCGGAAATCACTTGCGCGTACTTCCACCGACCTCCAGAACGGAGGGACCCACTCAAGGGTCTGAAAAATCGTGTAAAAGGAGGTCTCCTCCTCCAATTCAAAGCGGACATGCCGCTGGTTGCCCACATTTCCCGCTGAGGCTACGAGGGCCCTGCCCGGTTGCTCGCGCAAGAACTCTTCCAGGTTTCCTTCCCGGTAGCCCCAAGCCAATCCCCCGCTATAATTCACCACTGACGGCAGGCCTTCGCGCTCCGCAACTCCAAAGATGTAACTGAGAGCGTCCGGCAGAGTCAATTCCGCACCAACAGTGACCACGACGATTTCGGCATCGGGTGCCATGCCCCGGTATCGGGGATCGGCGTTGCCGTTGCCGGCGGCGATGCCGGCGACATAGGTCCCGTGATCGAGAACCGGATCGCGCGGCGGACCGCGTCTCTCGCCGCGCAGCGCGGCCTCGATTTCCTTCCGCGTCCACTCCCGGCCGTAATCGAACCCCGGCGGAGGCGGACCTTCTTCCATCGACAGGTAAAGTTTCGTGTCCCAGATGCTGAGGATGCGGCTGTGCAGGCTGTCTGCCGGATCGCGAAAATCGGGGTGGCGCCAGTCGATCCCGGAGTCAATGATGCCGACGATCACCCCCTTGCCGGTGGCCGTCACCCCGGACAGGGATTCGAGGAGAGTGCCGGAGGGTTCTCCTTCTACCGCACCACCCAGGGAACGGAAAGACAACCTGTTCAGGGGAGGTGAGGTTCCAGAAGTTGCGGGGACTTCGGCCGCTGTGAGGGGCACCTGCGTGAGCAGGGAAAGGAAACTCAGAATGGTGAGCTTCATCTTGACTCCCCCGCGAAAATCCAATGTCGGCAGGTTCAGCGAACGAGAACGAGACGGCGCGAAAGCAGTTGGTCACCCGCCTTCAGCCGGTACAGATATACCCCGCTGGCGACCGGATGCCCCCCGTCATCGGTTCCGTCCCACGCGACACGGTGAAACCCGGCGCCCTGGTACTCGGACACCAGGCGCCGCACCGGCTGGCCCAGCAGGCCATAGAGGATCAACTCGACCGCACCAGGGCCTGGAAGCTGGTAGCTGATCGAGGTGCGCCCGTTGAACGGGTTGGGGTAGTTCTGCTCAAGGGCAAAGCCAGCGGGGCGAACCTCCCCCGTCTCGGCGGCAACCACGGTGGGCGGTTCCTGCAGAAGCGCGGCGACATCGAGCTTGCCGTACCCCCAGTCGAAGTTGGGGGTCACCCCAGTGAACTCGTCGGAAGCGGCTGATTCGGTGAGGGCGCGCCAGACGTCCCGGTTGGTGGCCTGCGGAAAGCGCTCGAAGTAGAGGGCAACGGCACCGGCGACCACCGGGGCAGAAAAGCTGGTGCCGTAAACACCGACGCGCTTATCGATCCCGACATGGGAACTGGTATATAAGACTCCGGGGGCTACGAGATCGGGTTTGATCCGTTCGTGAATGGTCGGCCCCCTGCTCGAGAGTGGCAGCAAATCACCCTGATCCACGCGGGGGAGAACTGGGGGCTGAATATTGGCGTAGGCTCCTGCCGCGATTACCTCCCCGGAGGCAGCCGGGGAAGGGACCATGTAACGATTGTCCAACGGGCGATATCCGGTTTCGGAGCTTAGATCACTCCTGGTGACGGGCTCCCCAAAATGGGTCCAAACGTGGATGATGCCCTGCCCTTTAGCCATAAATCGCCACACAACAGGAGCATTGTTCCGAATTTTGGGAAACTGAAATGCATGGATTGAAAAACTGATGCTCCGGCTTTCCAATTGAGAAGCCGCCAAGTTAACTATACCCAAAATATCTCCGCTCTCAGATTTCATAGTATCGCTGCTGGCATTGACAAAGGAATCTGCGGCAAGCTCCGACAGGTTGATCCAAGCGCTCCTTGTAATCTGGGTTCCTTGAATGTCTTGTCCTTCCGGTTCCTCTTCCAGGGCTAGGGCAAGAAACCCGCTTCCATTCGAAGTTCCAAGCACGATGCCCTCGAGCCAAATGAAACCATTCTCAGGCTCATCCAAAACAGATGAGTCGGCGAAAACTTTGTAGTATGTCCATAGGGGTTCCTGTTGCAGGGAAAATCCACCCCAGTGTCCAATGTAGTTTCCTCCATTCCCGGCACTTGCGACAAAGGCACGACCCGGGGCGGCCCGAACAAGCTTCTCCAATCCTTTCTCCTCGAGGGAGCCAGGAATGACACTTCCCAATTTACTGAAATTGACCACCGCGGGTTTGCCGATTTCCGCCGCTTTCTGATAGATGTAGTCTGCAGCTTCTAAGTATGATAATCCGCGACTGATCACCATAACGATATCCGCCTCGGGCGCCACTCCGGCATAACTTCCTGTTCCTGTCCCATTACCAGTGGCAGTCCCGGCTACCGCGGTTCCGTGACCGTTTTGATCTCCCGAAGGAGAGTTTGAATCTCCATTCAGGGTTGCTTCGATCTGCTCCCTTGTCCACTCGGTACCCCTGCGTCCGGGTGGAGAAGGTCCCCGGGAATCCTGCGGGTCCCAGATGGACAGAATCCGACTTTTGCTTGGATCACCGGGGTCACGAAAATCAAGATGATGGAAGTTGATCCCGCTGTCGAAGAAACCGATCACCACCCCCTTTCCAGTGTAGGCATGGTCGAGGGGTGGGATCTCATAGTGCAAGGCCGTTGCGTCCGGCAGTTCGGGAAGGACCTCCTCTCCAAGGAAGGACCTGCCGCCGGACTGTTGTTTTCGAGGGTCGCTGAGATAAGCATGGGTTTTGAAGCGCTCTAGGTGGGGTGTGGCTTGCCCAACCAACTCTATACGGGAAACTCCCGCCTCCCGCGCGAGCCGAACCAAGTCCCCCGGGGGAAGGAAGGCGGTGGCGATGTCGTCGATAACCGTGCCGAGGCTACCCCCGCATGCAACGACGGCGGCTTGGAGCCGGACAGGATCGGCCTGCAACACAACGTAGATTGGCAACTGTTCGACGGCTTTCGCCCCCGGTACTCTGAAAGTCTGAGGGGAACTGTTTAAAACAAGCTTCAGCTGAGGCCCCAGAAAAACCTTACCTGGAAATTCAACAGCCTGTAGCACCCGTGAAAGTGCAAAAATCAAAAAAAGGGGGACGATTCGGTTCACTGCTATTTTAGCTCTCTGCACGGCATTCTCCAGACTCACAATAGAGCCGTTGTTGCTGGCGCAGAGTATACTCACCGTGAGCAGAGGCCGCTAAGAAGCGGCTTTCTTGGGCACTGTGGGTACCGAAGCTGGGCGCGCCACAACACTCCATGGGGAAGCGCTCGTTCGGGTCTCGTTGTTGGTTGGCTCCACTCCTTTTCGATAGCTCGAAAAATATCGATATAGTTCTGGAAGTCAGCCCGGGACGGAGGTTCCGCTATGGGGACTTAATGCCACCAAGAAAACAGCCTGCTCGCTAAAGTCCGACAGATGGTGACAAACGCGCTCGGCCTCTCCGTCTCGCACCACAAAGTTCTCAAGGGTGCGCCGCTGGTGAGCCCAGCAGACCTGACTGCAGGTGCCCGTAGGTCGAAAACGATTAACCAATCGGAGCACCTCACAACCAATCCCTAAAGACATCGACGAACCCTATAACCTGCTTGGTAATTCCTTCTTTTACATTTGCAGGAGAATTGAACGGTTACTAAGTAGGGTTACCAACGTTTACCACAAAATACTTCAAAGCATGAAGTCCACGAACAGCGTGTATCCGCTACATAGCAACCACCTATTGGATGCTTTTCAACCTTTATTTGCCTCCACACTTTATACGTACAGATTCCGATGCTTTTTTTCTTGCAGTGCCTCGGATATTCCCAATCGCATATCCACTTTGATTCGTAATAGTCCAGTTCGGCGCAAGTCGAACTGAAATCCGCCCGCGCCTCTTCCACGGAGCCGAAGACGACCACCCCAACTGCGACGAGTAGGGCGACAACCAACTCGGATGGACGAATGCTCATTAGGATGCGGATCATGACGACTTTTCCTTATTTAAGGGGTTCATGGGATCGGCCCGAATCCTGCAGCGCCTCGGTGAGTATATGGCTGACCGTGACTCTGCCGTTGCCAGCTGCTGCCACTCGCCCGTCTCGGACCAGAACGGCAGTCGGCCAGTAGTCGACAGGAAGCCCCCGACGCAGTTCCAGGGTCTCGTGCAGTACCGGCAGGTCGCCGGCGCCAAAATAAGCGAGGTAATTGTCCAGATCCGCCGACGGCGGATGATCGACGGCGAGAAAGACCGGCAACTCCTCCTGAACCTGAAGAGCCACCGGGTACACCGGATCGCATGCATCACACGCCGGGTCGACGAACAGCAGAACGCCGTCACGTATCCCCTGAAAGCTTGGGTCAGCGGTGCGTGTCTCCCCCCAGTAAGGGGCGAGATCCTTTCCCACCAAGTGACTGAGCCCGTCGTCCTGTTCTTGGAACATTATTTCCTGGAGCGGTGGTTTCTTGACCGGGGGAGCTTTATGCAGGTGCAACATCCCGTAGCCTGCGGTCGTTCCTACCGCAATGGCCGCGACCATTCTGAGTACTGGTGTGAGTGCGAAGGATTTCAAATCCCAAGTATCCTTTCGCCACCCAAGGTAGCCAGGGATCCAGGGGTGTCCTATGGGGTAAACTCCTCATTTTTCCGGGTTCCAGAGTCTTTTTTGCTTCCGGAAAAAACTTCGCTGGGCGGGAACTCACGAATCGAGAAACGAAATCCCCTCCCTGATGGCGTACCGGGTGAGGTCGGCCGTGTTGTGCAGGTTGAGTTTCTGCATGATGTGCTGGCGATGGTTGTCGACGGTTTTCTCGCTCACATACAGTTCACCGGCTATTTGACGGTTCTTCTTCCCTTCGGCGATGAGTCGCAGCACTTCTCGCTCGCGCGGAGTCAGTACGGGCTGCTCCCCCTCGTCGATGGGCTGCTGCACGAAATCCTCAACGCCGGGGTCGATCAATTCCGGGCTTACGTACCGGCCGCCTGCCCGTACCGTCCGGATGGCCTGCACCAGGTTGTAGGCGGCCTCCGTTTTCAGCAGGTAACCCGAGGCCCCCGCCCGCAACATGCCGGTCACGAACTGCTTCTCCCCGTGGACCGACAGGGCCACCACCTTCACGTCCGGCTCCCCGGCCCGTATCCGGCGCGTCGCCTCGACGCCGTCCAGACCGGGCATGCTGATGTCCATGACCACGATGTCGGGCCGGAGGTCGGAGACCAAGCCGATGGCCTCCAGGCCGTCCCCGGCCTCCCCCACCACCTCGAGGTCGCTTTCTCCTTCAAGCAGCGCACGCAGCCCTTCGCGCACGATCTTGTGATCGTCGACCAACAGAACTTTCGCAGTCATTGAGCACCGTCCTCCTGTCTGGACGGGGAGAACGGGATCGCCAGCAGACAGCGCGTCCCTTTCCCCGGCGCCGCCTCGATTTTGAAACAGCCGCCGACAAGGGTCACCCGTTCCCTTATGCTGAACAGGCCGAAGTGGCTGCCTGCGGCGAAATCGTGTCCGCTGTCGAAGCCCTCCCCCTCATCCTCTACCGCCACCTGCAGATGCGTCTCGTCGCCACGCAGGAAGACGCGCGCCCGGTCCGTATCGGCGTGCCTCGCCACATTGCGGAGCAGCTCGCGGATGCACCGGAACGCAAGCGCACGCATGTCGGGGTCGGGAACCGCGCAGTCCCCTTCGGCCGCCAGGTCCACCGCCAGCCCGTGCAGGTCCTCGATCTGTTCGCCGAGCCACTGCAGGCCGGGTACCAGGCCGAGCCTGCGGAGCACCGGGGGACTGAGGTCGAAGGTCATGGAGCGGAGGTCGTGAGCCATCTGATCGAGCAGGTCCCGCAGGTCGGCGATCAGGCCTTCCTCGCGGTCCCCGCTGCGCTGCAGTGCCTTGAGCTTGAATTGCGCCGCCACCACCTGCTGCAGGACGCCGTCGTGGAGGCCTGCGGCGATGCGCGCCCGCTCCCGTTCCGCGTTCATGGAGAGCTCGAGCGTGAGCGAGCGCAGCCTGCGTTGGTAATCGCGCAGCCGCTTCTCCATGCGCCGGCGTTCGGTGACGTCGTGGATGATGCCCTGGTAGCCGGTTACGGTGCCGTCCGCGCCTCGCCGGACCGCAGTCGTCAACAGGCAGTCGAGGCGGCGGCCGTCGCGGGCGCGGAAGGCGACCTCGAAGTCGCGCACGAACCCGGCGCCCTCGATCGCTTCCTGGAAGCGCGCGCGGTCGTCGGGATTCAGGTAGAGCCTGCGGATGTCGAAGCCGGTCAGCTCGGCGCCCTCATAGCCGAACAGGGCAGCGGCCGCGGCGTTGGCGGCGACGATGGTCCCGTCCCGCTCGGTGATGAGAAGGGCGTCGTGCGATTCCTCGAACAGGCCACGATAGAGCGACTCTGCTTCTTCGAGTCTTTCCCGCTGCATGGGTTGCTCCTTCCCGACATGGAAGCGGGTGACCCCTCGGGGCCGGTTACGGCGAAGGCCGATGCCGGGGGTCAGCCAGCCATGCGGCGCAGCACCGTGTTTAGAATGCCGCCGTTCCGGTAGTAGTCGATCTCCACGGGGGTGTCGATGCGGCAGAGGACGGTGAACCGCTTCTCCCCGGAATCGCCGCGGGCGGCGACTTCGAGATCCTGCCCGGGCTGAAGGCTGTCGTCGAGCCCCTCGACGTCGTACACCTCCTCGCCGCTGAGCCCGAGCTGCTCCCGCCCCTCCCCCTCCAGGAACTGCAGCGGCAGCACGCCCATGCCGATCAGGTTGGAGCGGTGGATGCGCTCGAAGCTCTCGGCGATGGCGGCGCGCAGTCCCTGCAGGAACGGCCCCTTCGCCGCCCAGTCGCGGCTCGAGCCGGTGCCGTACTCCTTCCCGGCCAGGACGATGGTCGGCACCCCTTCCCCCAGGTAGCGCTCCGCGGCCTCGTAGATCGTCATCTGCTCGTTCGACGGCAGGTGGCGGGTGTAGCCCCCCTCGACCCCGGGGAGCAGCTCGTTGCGGATGCGGATGTTGGCGAAGGTGCCGCGCACCATGACCTCGTGGTTGCCGCGGCGGGAGCCGTAGCTGTTCCACTCGGGGCGCTCGACGCCGCGGCTCTCGAGGTAGAGGGCCGCCGGGCTTCCCGGGGCGATGGAGCCGGCCGGGGAGATGTGGTCGGTGGACACCGAATCCCCCAGCCTGGCCAGCACCCGCGCCCCGGCGATCGGCTGAATCGGGGCAGCCTCGCGGCCGAGCTCCTCGAAGAAGGTCGGCTTGCGGATGTAGGTGCTGTCGTCTTGCCATGCGTACCTCTCCCCTGCCGGCACGGCGATTCCGTTCCAGGTTTCGTTCCCCCTGAAGACGTTGGCGTACTCCTCCTCGAACATCTTCGGCTGCACCGAGCGCGCCAGCTCGGCGCGGATCTCCTCCTGGCCGGGCCAGATGTCGCGCAGGAAGACCGGGCCGCCTTCCCCCTCTCCCAGCGGCTCGCTCTCGAAGTCGATGCCGGCGCGGCCGGCCAGGGCGTAGGCGACGACGAGCGGGGGGGAGGCGAGGAAGTTGGCGCGCGTCAGCGGATGCACGCGGCCCTCGAAGTTGCGGTTGCCGCTGAGGACGCTGCAGACCACGAGGTCGGCGGCAACGATCGCCTTCTCCACCGGCTCGTCGAGGGGCCCCGAGTTGCCGATGCAGGTGGTGCAGCCGTAGCCGACGGTGTGGAAACCGAGGGCCTCGAGAGGCTCCGTCAATCCCGCGGCCTCCAGGTAGCGGGTCACCACCCGCGACCCGGGGGCGAGGCTGGTCTTCACGTGGGGGGGCACCGAGAGCCCCTTGCGGGCGGCGTTGCGGGCCAGCAGGCCGGCGGCGAGCATGACCCCGGGGTTGCTGGTGTTGGTGCAGGAGGTGATGGCGGCGACCACGACGGCGCCGTGGAACAGCTCGCTCCTCCCCTTCTCGCCGAGGTCGACGGCGACGCGCCCGTCGTCGCCGGGGTCGCGGCCGAAGGTGTCCGCCATCGCCGCTTTCAGGGCCGGCTTCATCTCGCGCAGGGGCACGCGGTCCTGGGGCCGCGTCGGGCCGGCAAGGCTCGGCTCGACCTCCCCCATGTCGAGGGAAAGGACCTCGCTGAACACGGGATCCGGGGAACCGGGCCGGTAGAACATCCCCTGCGCTTCCATGTAGGCGCGGACGCGGTCGACGGCCGCGGGCTTGCGCCCGGTCTGGCGCAGGTACGCCAGGGTCTCCTCGTCCACCGGGAACAGCCCCACGGTGGCTCCGTACTCGGGGGCCATGTTGGCGATGGTGGCGCGGTCGGCCAACGAGAGCCTGCCGAGGCCGGGGCCGAAGAACTCGACGAACTTGCCGACCACTCCGTGGGCGCGCAGCATCTGCGTCACCGTGAGCACGAGATCGGTGGCGGTGGTTCCCGGAGGCAGCTCCCCCTCGAGGCGAAAACCGAGGACCTCGGGCAGCAGCATGTAGATCGGCTGCCCCAGCATGACCGCCTCCGCTTCGATGCCGCCGGCCCCCCAGCCGACCACCCCGAGGCCGTTGATCATTGTTGTATGGCTGTCGGTGCCGACGAGGCTGTCCGGCACCAGCAGCTCTCCGCCTCCGGTTTCCGGCCGCGCCTGCACCACGGAGGCGAGGTACTCGAGGTTGACCTGGTGGACGATCCCGGTCGCCGGCGGGACGACGCGGAAGTTGTCGAACGCCTCCTGGCCCCAGCGCAGGAACTCGTAGCGCTCGCGGTTGCGGCCGAACTCGCGCTCGGCGTTGAGCTCGAGGGCGCGGCGCAGGCCGTAGTAGTCGACCTGGACGGAGTGGTCGATCACCAGGTCGACCGGTATCCGGGGGTTGACGGCCTTCGGGTCGCCGCCGAGATCGGCCATGGCGTCGCGCATGGCGGCGAGGTCGACGACCGCGGGAACGCCGGTGAAGTCCTGCATGACGACGCGGGCAGGCTTGAAGGGGATCTCCTCCCTGCCGGCGGTCTCCGGGCTCCAGCGGGCGATGCGCTCGACATCGTCGCGGGTGATCTCGAAGCCGTCGCACTGCCTCAGGGCCGCCTCGAGCAGGATCCTGATCGAGTACGGCAACCGGCTCACCGGGGCCACGCCGTCCTCTTCCAGTTTCCCTATCCGGTAGAAGGCCCCTTCCCCTCCCGGCAGGCTGGCGCGGGCCCCGAATACGTTGTGCTCATCTGTCATGGTGGTCCTCCCTCGCCGCGGCCGAAAAGCCGCGGAAACGCCGCCGGCCGCTTCAGTGCACCGGCAGGTAGCGGTCGCGTTCCCACTGGCTGACGAAGTCGTGGTACTCCCGCCACTCCTCCCGCTTGCACTCGATGTAGTAGTCGGCGTAGTCCGTGCCGAGCGCCTGCCTGACGACGTCGTCCTGCTCGAGGCAGTCGCAGGCCTCGCTCAAGGTCGCGGGCAGGAAATCGATGCCCCGTTCCCGCAGCTCCGCCTCAGGAACCTCGTAGAGGTTGTCCTCGTTGCGCTCCCCCGGGTCGGTTCCGTTGTCGATGCCGTCGAGCCCGGCCGCCAGCATCGCGGCGCAGGCGAGGTAGGGGTTGGCGGCGCCGTCGACGAAGCGGTTCTCGATGCGCCCCGGTCCGGGTATGCGGATCATCTGGGTGCGGTTGGAGCCGCCGTAGGTGACGTAGACCGGGGCCCAGGAGGCGCCCGAGCGCGGGTGGTTGCGCACCAGCCGCTTGTAGCTGTTGACCAGGGGAGCGCCGACCGCGGCCAGGGCGCGGGCATGGGCGAGGATGCCGCCCATGAAGTGGTAGGCCATCTGCGACAGGCCGGCCCGGTCGTTCAGGTCCTCGAACAGGTTGGTGCTGTTGTCGAGGTCCCAGAGACTCATGTGGTAATGGGCGCCCGAGCCGGTCAGGTGGGAGAAGGGCTTGGGCATGAAGGTCGCCAGCAAGCCCTGCTCCTCGGCGAGCACCTTGACCATCCAGCGGTAGAAGATGTGGCGGTCGGCGGTTTCCATCGCCGTCGCGTACTCCCAGTTGATCTCGAACTGGCAGTTGGCGTCCTCGTGGTCGTTCGCGTACGGCCCCCAGCCCAGCTCCTGCAGGTGGCGGATCAGGGTGGTCATGAAGTCGAAGTTGCGGTTCAGGGTCATCAGGTCGTAGCAGGGCTTGTCGAGCACGTCGAGGGGATCGTACGGGCGGCAGGTGCCGTCCTCGTCCCGCGCCAGCAGCAGGAACTCCGCCTCGACGCCGACGTTGAACAGCAGCCCGCGCTCGCGGGCGCGCTCGAGCTGGCGCTGCAGAATCGTGCGCGGGCAGTAGTCGTACGGCTCCCCTTCGACCTGGATGTTGCCGGCGACCCAGGCCATCTCCCGGCGCCAGGGCAGCACGGTCAGCGAGTCGAAGTCGGGGATGTTGGCCATCTCCGGGCTGTGCGGGCCCTGGTTCATGTTGCCGACCGCGAAGCCGGCGAACCCCGCCCCTTCCGAGGCCATCTCGTCAAGGTTGGAAACCGGCACGAGCTTCGCCTTGGGGGCTCCGCCCATCTCGACGAAGGAACAGAGGAAGAACTCGATCCCCCTGTCGGCTGTCAGTGCGCGCACTTCATCAACGGTCATGACGATCTCCCATGTTTGTTTTTTGATGATTTAAACTTGTGCGTCTCCAGGTTCCCGCGACAAAGTCCATTTGCGCCGCGGCCCCCCCCCTTGCTCCCGCATCCAGGACCTCGCCGGTCAAAGCGGGCTCAGCGCCTGCAAGTCCCGCAGGCCGAGGGGTGCTAGCGCGAACTCCGCCCCCGCCTGCATCAGCGTGTCCCAGAGGTAGGGGCCGAGGGACCTCCCTCCGATCAGGGAGTACGAGGGCAGGCCGCCGATGTCGCCGCGAACGATCAGCTGCCTCGTTTTGGCGACACTGCCCTGGCGGGCGTCGCCGTCGAGGAAGCGCCCCGGGTCGAAGTCGAGCCCGCAGACCTTGGACAACAGCTCCGGGGCGGCCGGTCCCACCAGGCGCAGCTCGCTGCGGCCGTGGGTGAGATCGGTCAGCGCCGCCCCTGCTTTTTCCGCGACACGCAGTTCCCGCAGGCGATCCAGCGCCGTCGCGGCCGCCGCGGGGGCGCTGCCGATGAAGAACAGGTCGCGGCGCAGGCGGCAGACGCGGCCCGGCCCCAAGGCCTCGATGGATGCGCTCTTCCCCACCGCAGGCGCCGGGGTCTCAAAGGCGCTGCGAACCAATCCTTCGGCGTCCTCACCCTGAACCTGGAGCTTGCCGTTGGCCGACTCGTCGGCGATCGCCACCCCCAGGGCGGCGGTATCCGGCGCCGCTTCCGGGAAGCGCTCGGCCACCTGCCAGCCGTCGCGCTCGGCGAATTCCGCGTCGAGCGACTGCAGGCGGGAATGCAGGGGTAAAAGGGCGGTTGCGGCCATGATCAGCTCCTCAGCCGCTCGCCGGCCGGGTCGTAGAACGAGCCGTGGTGGACGCGGGCTTCCGCCAGCCTGCCGCCGCAGTCGATGCTGAACGTCTCCCCCTCGCGGGCGGCAAGCGCCGCCGGCAGCCAGCAGAGGCCGATGGTATCCCCGAGGGTGGGGCTGACGCGGCAGGAGGTCACCCAGCCGATGATCTCCGGACGGCCGCGGCCGTTGCTCTCGACGATCTGCATCCCTTCTTCCGGCACGGGGTTGCGCTCCTTCATCACGAAGCCGGTGAGCCGTTGCCGCGGTCCCTCCGCGGCGACCCGCGCCAAGGCCCGCTTTCCGAGGAAATCCGGCTTCTCCAGCTTGACCGCCCAGCCGGCGTCCGCGGCGATCGGGTCCGACAGGGCATCGGTATCCTGGCCGACGATGAGGTGCCCCTTTTCGAGACGCAGGACGCGCTGGGCCTCGACGCCGAAGGGCCGGATGCCGAGCTCTTTCCCTTGTTCCAGGAGCCGTTCCCACAGGTAGCGCGCAAACCCCGCAGGACAGTGAATCTCGTACGACAGCTCCCCGGTGAAGCCGATGCGCAACAGCAGGCAGGGCACCCCGGCTACCTCGGCGCGGCGCCCCCGCATGTAGGGAAATCTGTCGTTGCGGAGGTCGCGTTCGGTGAGCCGGGAAAGCAGCTCCCGCGAGCGCGGACCGGCAAGATTGAAGGCGGCGTTGGTTTCGGTCAAGTCGGCGACCTGCACCCCTTCTCCCCACCCGGACTGGCGCCACCACTCGATCCACTCCAGCACGTTTCCCGCCCCGGCCGAGGTCGTGCTCATGTACCACTCCTCCTCGGAGAGGCGGGCGCAGACCCCGTCGTCGATGACGACCCCCTCGTCGTTGCACATGATGCCGTAGCGCACCCGGCCACGGCGCAGGTCCCGCCACTGGTTGACGTAGAGCCGGTCGAGAAGCCCGGGCACCCCGGGGCCGGAGAGCTGCAGCTTGCCGAGCGGACTGACGTCGATGAGTCCGGCGCGCTCCCGCACGGCGCGCACCTCCTCCACCGGGTCTCCGTACTGCTCGGGACGCAGCCACAGCCCGGCCACCATCATTCGGGCGCCGTTGTCGAGATGCCACTCGTGCAGCGGCGACACCTGCACCGGCTCCATCCGCTGCCCGGCGAGAGCGCCGAGGGACACCGGGACCACCGGCGGCCGCGAGGTCGTCCTGCCTAGATCGGCGACGGCACGGCCGAGCTCCCGCCCGGCCTGCTCGAGACTGTTGAGGGCGCACATCTTCCCCTGGCAGGGGCCCATCGACACGGTGGTGTAGCGCTTCAGCAACTCGACGCTGTCGTAGCCTTCGGCGATAGCGGTGGCGACGTCTTCGTCGGTGACGTCCTCGCACAGGCAGACGAAGCGCTTGCCGGCGCAGGGAGGCAGCGGGGCCGGAGTCTTTGCGGGAGCTGTCGGGGGCGGCGTTGCCGACCCCTGCCAGGGCGGCGAACCGGCGCCTTCAGGAGTGCGGGCATATGCCGCGGCCGCCCGTCCCGCGGCGGCCCCGTCCGCGACCTGGGCTTCGGCGCCCTCGACCCCGCGGCAGCGGCCGGCGTTGAAGAGGCCGGCGGACAGCTCTCCGAGGCGAAATTCCCCCGCCTCGTCGTCGAAACGGCCGCGGGCACCGGCCATGAACAGCAGTTCGTTGGCAGGGGCGGCGCGGCCCCTGAGAAGGATGGAATCGCAGGCCACTGCGATCGTCGGGCCGTCCCCGGTGGCGGCCCCTTGGGCAGCTCCGGAAGCGACCGGATCGGCTGCTTCGGCTGGCCCGGCGGCTGCTTCAACCGCCCCGGCTCCGGCTGCCGCGGCCGCGGCCGGCCCAACCAGGGCGGCCTGCACCGATCCGCGGCCGCGCGCCCCGGTGATCCGGCTGCCGAGGTGAACGGCGACCCCCGCGGCCCGCAGGGCCGACTCGAACTCGTTGGCCACGGCCTCCCTCTCGTCGACGAGGGCGGCGATCTCGACGCCGGCCGCGCGCAGCTCCGCGGCCAGCCGCCAGCCCTCGTCGTCCCCCGCCTCGACGACGGTCCGCCTGCCGGGAAGCACCCCGTGCAGATGCAGCAGCCGCTGTGCGCCGGCGGCGAGCAGGATGCCGGGGAGGTCGTTGTTGGCGAAAACCGGCGGAGATTCCACCGCGCCGGCGGCGACGACGATGGCGCGGGCGCGGATCTTCAGCAGGCGGTTTCCCCGGAAGGCCGCCAGCCAGTTGTCCTGGTACCAGCCGACGACCGCGGTGTCGAGGTGGAGGGCGGCATTTTCGGCGCGCTCGAGCTCCAAAAGCGCGGTCCGCACCGCACCGTCGCCGGGCACTCCCCCGCGGCGGTAGCGCAGGTGCCCGCCCGCTTCGGGGTTCTCGTCGAACAGCAACACCCGCGCCCCCTCCGCGGCGGCGGCCGCCGCCGCGGCGATTCCCGCGGGACCGGCGCCGACTACCGCGACGTCGGTGTGCAGGTACTGCTTGTCGCTCTCTCCGGGCTCCGCCTCCGTGTCCGCCGTACCGAGCCCGGCGGCGTTGCGCAGCACCCGCTCGTAGAGCGGCCACATCCACGCCGGCCTGATGAAGGTCTTGTAGTAGAACCCGGCCGGCATGAGGGGCGCCGCGAACGCGGCGAGTGACATGAGGTCGCGGTCGAGCGAGGGCCAGGCGTTCTGGGAGCGCACCTCCATTCCCGCCTCGACCGGCCGCCGGCAGGCGCGCACGTTGGGCTCGCCGGCGATCTGCACCAGGCAGTTCGGGCAGTGGCCGGCGCAGCAGAGCAGGCCGCGTGGGCGGTGGTACTTGAACGAGCGGCTGAGCGTCTTCACCCCCGCGGCGGCCAGCGCCGAGCCGATGGTGTCGCCGGGATGGGCGCGGTAGTTCACCCCGTCGAAGGTGAACTCGACCAGCCCGGAACGGTCAATCACCTCGCCGGAACGGGCCTCCGGCTGCCGCAGGGGCCAGCCGCCGGTGGGCAGGGGATCAGCCATCCTCACCCTCCGAAGGCTGCCATTCCCAGGCACGGATCACCTCGTTGCTCTGGCGGTCGCGCTCGAGGAGGAACCACAGGCCGCACCCGGACGCGTGCAGCCACCACTCGGTCTGCGGACCCAGGGGGTTGGCGCGCAGATAGAGATAGCGGATCCACTCATCCTCGGGGATCTCCTCGGGCCGGGACGGGCGCTGGCGGCTCTCGCCGCCGTAGCGGAACTCGCTGGCGTTGCGCTCGCCGCAGTTGGGACAGGGGATCAGCAGCATCGCGTCAATGGCCTACCGCGGCCGCCCCTTTCTCGCTGACCTGGTCGAACTCGGCGAAGCGGGACAGCCGGAACGCCGCGATCAGCTCCGGGGTGCGCTTCGTCGCGATCAGCTCTGCCATGGTCCTGCCGCAGATCGGGGAGGCCTTGAAGCCGTAGCTCCCCCAGCCGACGTCGAGGAGAAAGCCGCCGACCGGGGTGATCCCCATCAGGGGGCTGAAGTCGGGCGGCATCTCGCACAGCCCCGCCCACTGGCGCAGAATCTTGACGTCGCCGAGGAACGGGAACAGCTCCAGCACATGGCCGGCGATCCCCTCGAGGAAATCGAGGGAGGAGTCGAGGGAGTAGGAGGTGAACGGGTCGATGCTGGCCCCCATCACCAGCTCGCCGCGGTCGGACTGGCTGACGTACACGTGCAGGCTCCCGGAGACGACGACGACGTCGAGAAACGGTTTCAGCGGCTCGGTCACGCAGGCCTGCAGGGGGAAGGTCTCCATCGGCAGCTCGAGCCCGACCATGCGGGCGATGTTGGAGCCCCAGCCCGCGGTGGCGTTGAGCACCGTTTCCGCCTCGACGAAACCGCGGTTGGTGTGCACCCCGGCGACCGCTCCCCCGCGCACCTCGATGCCGGTCACCTCGGTCTGCTGGTGAATGTGCACGCCGCGCCTGTCGGCCTGGTGGGCGAACCCCCAGACCACGGCGTCGTGGCGTATGATGCCGCCCGGCGGATGGTAGAGGGCGGCGAGTATCGGGAAGCGCGGATGGTCGCTGAGATCGAGCTGGGGGCAGAGCCTGGCGAGCTCGTCCGGCCAGACGAGACGGGAGTCGACCCCCTCGAGGCGGTTGACCTCGGCCCGCCGCCGCATCGTCCGCACCGAGCCGTCGTTGTGGGCGAGGGTCAGGTGGCCGCGCTGCGAGAACATGACGTTGAAATCGAGCTCCACCGACAGCTTCTCGTACAGCTTCACACTCCGGTCGTAGAAGCGCACCCCTTCCGAGGTCAGGTAGTTCGAGCGGATGATGGCGGTGTTGCGGCCGCTGCCGCCGGAGCCGATGTAGCCCTTCTCCAGCACCGCGACGTCGGTGATCCCGTGCTCCTTGGCCAGGTAGTAGGCACAGGCCAGACCGTGGGCGCCGCCGCCGATGATGACGACGTCGTAGCGGTGCTCGAGGTCGCAGGACCGCCACATGCGCCCCGCCGGCCGGCCCCGGTTCAGGGCCTGCCGGATCAGCTTGAGGGACATTCCTGCAGGAGCCGCGAGGCGGGCCGGATGAACGCAGCGGTGCGGAAGGGAGACATGCTGCCGGAGTTCAATGGTGTGCGGAAGTGAGGGAGTCGAAGGCCCCGCTCAGGACGATCGGGAACTATCGATGGTAGGATACCGGCAGTGACTCATCAAGGCCGCAAAGCGGGTTTTTCCGCACCGGTTCCCACCCTGTTCGACCACGGTATTCCCACTGCCATCCAGAAACCCTTCTCGCATGTTTTTCTGCGGCCAGGCTTGCAGCTTGCACTTTTCTTCATTCATCGTGTCGAGTGCGGGGAGAAAGATGTAAATCACACGATGCCACCCCTCCATGTCCCCTCGGTGGCAGCTCCAGGTATGCGGGCCCGTTCCCGGATTCTCCCCGGGGGCAACGAAAAGACTGCGATAGTCATTCAGCGATACTGAATTCTATCCGCCCTGGTTCCGGGCAAATCCCTCCCGAAGCGCCCGCCAGCCGTTGCCGCCAGGGAGGATTTGCCTACTGTTGCAGCGATGGGACGCCGCTCGTGAACAACCTCCGATCCTTCCTCCAGCTGCTCGAAAAAGAAGGGGAACTGGCGCGGGTCAAAGCCCCGGTCGACTCCGATCTCGAGCTGGCCGAAATCCACCGACGCGTCATCGCCGCGGGCGGACCGGCGCTGCTGTTCGAACGCGTCGAAGGGGCGGACTTCCCCGCGGCCACCAACCTTTTCGGCACCTCCCGCCGGGTCGACCTGGCGTTCGGACCGCGGCCGGAGCGCTTCCTTAAAGAGCTGGTCGAGGTGGCGCACCAGCTCTCCTCGCTGGCGCCGCGCAAGCTCTGGGGCTACCGTGGGCTGGCGCGGGAAGGGATGCGGCTGGGGCTGCGCACCGTCCGCCGCGGCCCGGTTCTCGAGTGCCGGCAGTCCTCCCCCGACCTGCGGCGCCTGCCGCTTATCAAGACCTGGCCGGAGGACGGCGGCCACTTCATCACCCTGCCGCTCGTCTACACCGAGCACCCGGACAGCGGCCAGCACAACCTCGGCATATACCGCATCCAGCGTCACGATCCGCACACCCTCGGCGTGCACTGGCAGATCCAGAAGGGGGGCGGATTCCACTACCACGTCGCCGAGCAGCGCCGCGAGGCTCTGCCGCTGGCGATCTTCGTCGGCGGGCCTCCGGCCCTGATCCTTGCCGCCATCGCGCCGCTGCCCGAGGGGATGCCGGAGCTGGTGCTCGCCTCCCTGCTGCAGGGCAGCAAGCTCCAGCGGGTGCGCGACCCCGGCGGTCCGCTGCCCCTGCTCGCCCAGGCGGAGTTCGCCATCACCGGCAGCGTGCCGCCGCACAGGCGCCTGCCCGAGGGGCCGTTCGGCGACCATTACGGGTACTACTCGCTGCGCCACGACTACCCCGTCCTCGAGGTCAGGGACGTCTACCACCGGCGCGACGCCGTCTTCCCGGCCACCGTGGTCGGCAAGCCGCCGCAGGAGGACCTCTACCTCGGCAACTACATCCAGAAACTGATGGAGCCGCTGACCAGCCTGGTCATGCCGGCGATCAAGGGGATCTGGAGCTACGGCGAGACCGGGTACCACTGCCTGTCGAGCATCTGCGTGGAAGAGCGCTATCCCCGCGAGGCCATGAAGTTCGCCTTCCGCATTTTCGGCGAGGACGGCGGGCAGCTGGCGCTGACCAAGTTCCTGGTCGTGCTCGACGGCGCCGGGGTCGAGCTGCGGGACTTCCGCCAGGTGCTGGAGCACGTGCTGGCGCGGACGCGCTTCGAGACCGATCTGTTCGTCATCGCCAACCTCGCCATGGACACCCTCGACTACTCCGGCCCGGCCGTGAACGAAGGCAGCAAGGGGATCCTGCTCGGCGTCGGGGAGCCGCATCGCACCCTCCCCGCCGAGTTCACCGGACCGCTGCCTGCCGGGGCCGCGGAAGCCCGGCCTTACTGCGCCGGATGCCTGGTGGTCGCCGGCCCCGGGTATGCCGCCGACCCGGACTACGGGCAAAGGCTGGCAGCCGATCCCGCGGTTTCGGAATGGCCGCTGATCTTCCTCGCCGACGACTCCGGGATCGCCGCCAGCAACGTCCGCTTTCTGTGGACGGCGTTCACCCGCTTCGAGCCGGCCGCCGACATCTGCGCAGCCCAGGTCCGCCTGCACCGGCACCACCCCTGCTTCACCGCTCCCGTGGTTTTCGATTGCCGGCTGAAGCCGGGTTTCCCGGACGAGCTGACGGCCGACGAGGAGGTCACGCGGCGGGTTACCTCCCGCTGGGACGAGTACTTCCCCGAGGGGGGCGTCGAGGGGGAGGAGGACCGGTTCGGGTACGGAGGCTTCAGGCGCCTGGATTGAGTTTCACGAAAGCAGTGCTCGGCCCCCGGGAGGACACCAGGTCGAACCAGGCGATGAGACAGGGCCAGTCAGGACCCCTGTGAAATCGCAGATCAGTGTGCCACGGAAACAGCTTTAGCCGCTGTTGCCTCGATGCGCTTGCGGATATCCGCGGCGACCTCCAGCACTTCCGCAGGCGCGGGAACCGCTTCGCCCACATGCTGGCGGAGGGCGACGACCAGGGGAACCAATGCGCCGGATTTGTTCCCGTCGCCCGACAGGATCTCGACAAGGTCATGCGCCGAGGCACCGCTTGCGATCAGGTCAGGCACAATCCTTAGCATCTCGTGCATCATCGTTTTGTCGCTAGGTACGAAGACAGAATAAGCAGAGCGGAACGTTTCCATAGCGGCCCGAGGGTTTTTCTGGACCATCAACGCCAGCGCCCCCACACACGCCGTTCTCCATGTGAACTCGTTCTTCTCGTTCTCGCTCAAGGCGCGGAGTCTTAGTTCAAGCTCCCCACAGGTATTTAGAGCTTCTCGGGCACGGCCAATCTTGATTTGCCGCATACTTTTCAGGGACAACGCCAACCTGATTGGATACTGAAGCGTTGGTACGTCACTAGACCCGAAACGATCGATTATCTCGTCACAAGCCGCAATTGCTCCTGGAAAATCCCCGAGCTGTATCCGTGTATCACCTTTGTTGAACAAGGCCCAGGCTATAAGCAGCTGAAGATCCGATAGATCGCTAGCGCCGAAGCGTGCGACTAGCTCGTCATTAGTCGTTATCGCAAGAATGGGATCGCCTTGTAGTCTCTGCGCATCTCCTTTGTACACCAAGGCCCAAGCGACATTCACTTGAAGTTCTGGCACTTCGCTGTCCCCATACCGGGCGACCACTTCCTCGTAAACCGAAATTGCGTCCGCAAAGTCACCTTCTTGCCTGAGTGTATCTCCCTTTTTGGACAGGGCCCCGGCGATAGAAATCTGGAGTTCCGGTGCATCGCTGTCCCCATAAAGAACGACTACTTTGTTGTAGGACGTCATCGCGCCAAGGAAATTTTTTTGCAGCCTTTGAATGTCTCCCTTTATATCCAGCGCTGAAGCAACCGGAAGCTGCAGCTCTGGTGCACCGCTGATCCCAAAACGTTCGACTACCTCGTCGTAGGTCGCAATTGCCTTATCCAATTCGTCGCGTTTTCTCAGCATTTCTCCCTTTCTAGACAACGCGTAGGCAACGAGAACCTGGAGGTCTGATGCGCTATCGGTACCATGGCGTGCGACAAGCTCCTCGCAAGCATCGATTGCCGCCGCATATTCACCGAGTTGTCTTTTCAAATCTATTTTCGCAGATAAGGCCCTGGCGATGGGAATCTGAAGGTGTGGTGCCTTACTGTCACCGAATCTTTCGATTACCTCGTCGTAGGTAGCGATTGCCTCAGGAAATTTGGTTAATTTTTCTAGTGTATTTCCTTTTTTTAACTGCGCCCCGACCACCCTCGATTGGAGGTCTGGTTGGCAATTGGTGCTAAAACGCGCGACCACTTCCTCAAAAGTCGAAATCGAACCATCTAATTCCCCAAGCTTGCCTAACACACATCCTTTGTTGACCAGCGCAACCGCAATAGAACCTTGGATCTGTGGATCTTCCTTAGCGCCGTAGTGCTCGACAATTTTCTCGTAAGTAGCAATCGCCGCTTCAAAGTTTCCGCGAGACTGTTGGGCAATCCCTTTCACAACAAGAAGGGCAGCTATACCTGGCTCCGAGAGTTCTACAACACTTGTTTTTCTCCAAATGATTGCTCGATCAACTAACTCAACTGCTTTTTCGAATGCATCAGCCTCTAACGCATCTACAATCTCTGTCAGCAGTCTTCTTACTTTTCCGCTAATCTCCCCGACCGGGGCGATATCGTGACCGATACTTGACAACGCCTCCTTCGAGAAAGCATTCGCAATTTGAGGGGTTTCTGCTACCGCTCGCTCGATTCCCTCGCGAATGACCTTCGACTCCTCCGCTTCCGTAATCAGCTTTTCGGACATCTGGTACAATTCGCCTATCTCGTAGAACGCCACTAGGAAATGGATCAGGTTTGCAACTATGGCCGCCTCGTCCCGCTCGCGCCGCAGCTTGTAGTAGATGCTGTAGAGGCGCTCCGCAGCGGCGTACATCCGCTTCTTGCCGCTCCCCTCAACGATGACCGCACCCCGTATGACGAGCCGCCCGAGCAGGGTCGATACGGTTCGGACGTCCATTCGCGCCCGCGCCGCGATCTCGCCCGTGCGCGACGGTCGCCACAGGTCGATCACCGCGATATACACGCGGCGTTCCCCCTTGGCCAGTACCTCGAGGTGACCGCGGAAGTATTCGGTGTGCTCGTCAATCAACTCCACCAACTCTTCCATCAACTGGCGCAAGGAGCGGTGCTGCGCGAACGCGGCGACGATGACCAGGAGGCGGGGGCTGCCGCCGGTCAGGATCTCGAGCGGCCTGATCTCCCGCTTGCTAACCTCATCCCCGCTGACGACCTGCCACAGACGACGGCACTCTTCCGTGGCCAGCGGTTCCAGAGCGACGATGCGGAACAGTTCGAAGAACGGCTGCTCCGCGTCGTCCAGACCTTCGAAACGGCTCGTGGCGGTGGCGACCAGCATGATCTGGGGTTCCGATTGCAGCACCGCGCGCAGCTTCCAACCGAAATCTTTGTCCACGTTTCCGCACAGCGCCTGCAGGTTCTCGACCATGAGGAGGAGTTTCTTGCCCAGCCGGTCCGCCGCTTCCAGGACAGCCGCATGGGCGCGATCCGCGAGTGACTCCTCGTGCCAGCGATTGGCCAGGTCGTCGTGCGTTTGCCGCAACTCCTCAGCGAGCCCGGAATCGTGCCTGGCGCTCTCACGCGCAAGGTAGAGCAAGGTGTCGAGCCAGAAATCGGCGAGATTGAATATCTCGTGGCTCTCCTCCATGAACCGGACCGGCAAAAGACTCTCGGAGAGGTGGTCGTCGGTATTCACCTGCGCCGCAACCCGAGCCAGCAGCATGGTCTTTCCCCGCCCGCGAGGGGCGACGACCAGAACGTGCTGGCACGATGGTGAATCGGTGTTCCCACGGAGAACCTCCAGCACGATATCGAGTTCGCGTTCCCTGACCACGAACTGCTCGATCACCTCCTCGTCGGACTGGAACGTCCCCGGATTGAACTTGCGAATCCGCCGATCGCCTATGGTCATTGCACTTCCCCCGGCGATTCGCCTCCGGAACGGCGGCCTTCGAGGGGTCTGTGGTGGTCGCGGAAGCGAGCCGACCACCAGTCCTTGAGCAAGCGGGACGGGAAGCGATGGCCATCCTCGCCGGCTTCGAGATAACCGTCGTGCATCAGGATCTCGAGGGTGTCCGCAATACGGCCGGGCGCATCGTCGACCACCGGGGAGTAGAGCTTTTCGAGGCTACGCCGAGCGCTTGATGTGAATACCGCCTGGGTAGCTGCCTCGGCGAGGATCTCCATGGCGATGGTGTGGCTCTCATCTTCCAGGGCCTCCTTGAGCCGCGTCTCGTAGTGGACGAGATCGTTCTGGCCCGAAGGGCCGAGAAGCTCCGTGCGATAGACCTCCTCCACATCCTCCACCATCACTCGGTCCCGCCCCTCCATGGTGGCGTGGTCCCGCAACCGTGCGAAGAAGGACTGCACAAGGTGGGGAATGCCGACGCCCAGCGCCTCGTACACCGCGTTTGCCACGCCGTCCTCGACCCGCAGTCCGCAGCTCTCCGCAAGACGTTGGAAACACTCGACACTGGTATCCCGGTCCCACGGCCCCAAACGGAATGGTTCGAGATGATTGATGCGGTCGGGTATGCCCAGCCGCTTTACGAGAGGTGCGAGCCCGATGCTGCCGGAAACGATGAGGACCGGGGAGCCGCCTCCGAGAGCCTGAAGAACACCGCGCAACCAGCTCAGGAACTCGTCGACCCGGTGGACGCCATCTTCACCGCGAAGCACACGCTTGAGGAATATCGGCAGCTCGTCGATGACGAGGAGCACCGGCTTGTCCTGCCCGGCGCATGCACGGAGCAATTGCTCCCCTTGGTGTCGCCAGTTTCCGGCATTCAGATCGGCACGGAACTTCACCCGAAACTCGTGGGCGCCGATTTCCTCGACACTGCCGAACAAGCGTTTCATCGCGGTACCAGCACGCGCAACCCGCGACATGATCGGGCGAACCGGATGCACGGCCCGTGCGATATCCGCGATCGCGTCCTCCGCGCAGGTCGCTCCCTCGACATCAGCGAAAAGGAAGACCCAACCTTCTGCCTCGAGCCGGCGCCCCAGCTCCCGGGCAATACTGGTCTTGCCCATGCGCCGCTGTCCCGTCAGGAGCATGTGGTTGCCGTCCCGAATCCGCGTCTCCAGTACCTGCAACTCGGACTCGCGGTCGAAAAAATCCCCGCCCCTTACCCAGCGGCCGGTCGATGATCTCATGGCTTTTCACTCATTCAACAGAATAGTTGTCAACCGATTTGTTGAATAACATCGGGTTCGACGAAATGGTTGTCAACCGATTTGTTGAATAGCCGGGTGCGGGGAGGCCGATTGGGGCAGGAACTGATCAAAAACGGGATCAGCAAGGTGCGATGGACGACAGGACCGTCAACTCGACCCGGACGCCATGCTCGGAGGGCTTTGCAACAGAGACCAGCCTGCTAAGGCGGCGGATCGCAAGGAGAGAGTGCACGTTCCCCGGACTGACGACAGGTCTGTATCTACTGTCTACCGGAGAACACCTGCTTCCGGCGAGGACAAACCAGCCGCGCAGCTCCCATCAAGGGACCAAAGGCTGGAAATCAGCATTGCTCATTGGTTCGTGCAGGTTCCAGGCCATGACGGTCGCCGGATTGGTCAGCTCCAGGGTGACGTACAGTTCTTCTCCTGGCTTCAGGGAGCTGATTCGATCCTTGGCGGCTTTGTTGGTATGTCGCCAGCCGTGCAGAAAAAACCGGCAAGTGAAGCTTCCATCTGCCTGCTTGTCGAGTTTCGGGAAGACTTCGTAAGCGTCCGTCACCCGACGGCCTCCGTTTGCCGACAAGATCTCAATAGGGTCAGCTTCCGAGGTCAGATCAAGACTGCGCAAATATTTGTCCAAGTCCGGCCTCGCCCGATTCATAACCCGATTCCGGAACAGGGGAAACAGCTCCGAAGATTGATAGTCCTCTTTCAATTCGGGAAACTCGATCAGCAGAGGAAACCCTACCTGCTGTTGCGCTTTCTCCGCGCCACCGATGTAGCGGAAGCGATACAGAGGACGTTCAACGTCGGCATCCAGCCGCCCCACCGGAAACCATGCCCTGCTCAACTGGTTGTCCTGCCAAGCCAAAAACAAGGTCCTCTCGCTCATGGAATTAACTCCTGTAACTGCTCAAATTTGTAGTGCATCAAAGAAACCGCAAAATCCTTGGCTGATGCAGACATCCAGCCACTGGGCACGCGGTTTACCAGGTCGTCCAGGGATCCCTTCCCCAATTTTGCAACTTTTCCCAGGGCGGGAAGGAATAGATTCGGATAGCTGCGAGCAGCCCGTCGTACCAACTCCAAGGGACTGGGACCGTGCGGATCTTCCTCCGACCAGTAAATCGCGCCGCGTCCTTTTTCGGCATAGTCCCCGATCCGGTTTTCTTTCATCAGCTTATGGCGCCGCGTATCCTGAAGCTCACGCCCCAATGATGAAGCGTGGTCGTACGATGGCGCTAAAAATCCTTCCCAGTGACCGCCCTTTCGTTCCCGTAGCAGCATATGGGTCTTCCCAGTCCCGTATCTCAGTTCGTCCCCCACAGCTCGGGCAGAAACTCCACCGCCTTGACCGCCTTGGCCCTGCCGTCCTCTTCGGTCAGCTCGAACTCGATGATGGTACCCCGCGTCTTGAACTGGGCGAACAGGGCGTTGGTCACGGCGCCGCCCTTCACGGTCTGCAGGTCGGAGATGTGCAGGAAGATGTCCTCGCGCACGCTGTCGAGCTCCATGCCGATCCGAACCGTAAGGAAGCCGTACCCCTTCTCCTCGTTGACCGCGTGCAGGATCCCCCTGATGCGCCCGGCCGCGCCGCGTTCATCGGGCAGGATGCCGGGCACCAGGTAGCCCGAGAAATGGTTGTCCACTTCCTGGCGCAGCTCCTTGCTGGTGTTCATGAACGACAGCAGATCGACCCGTTTGCCCCTGTTTTGCAAGGCCCGCACCAGGCGCACGAAGTCGCCGTCGCCGCTGCCCAGAAGCACGTAGTCGAGGTTGGCCGATTGCAGCAGGGCGTCTATGGCCAGCTCGAGATCGGCGTTCGCTTTGACGATGACCTGGCCCTCCGGATCGCGGTACTGCTTCATCTCCTTGAGCACCAGGTGATACCCTTCCCGCCGCATCCAGGTGCGGTAATCCTCTCTTTTCTGCTGGTACTCCAGGTCCGCGCTTTCGCGCTCGCTGTTGATCGCCATGTAGGCGTTCGCCCGCAGAACCAGCCCCCCCTGACCCTCCACCAGGGCCTTGACCTGGCGAAACTGGAGGGCGTAGCCGCCGCAGCGGCTCAGGTTGTCCATATCGAGAAATATCCCGGCTTTCAGCACCGTGTTTCCTTTCCGCTTTCGAGAGCCTGAAAACAGTCGAGGGCGCATCGCAGTCCTTCCGGGCACCCGCTTCGTTCTTGAGTCCGGCCTTCCGGATACGTTAAGATATGCCGTCGTCCAGATGCTGTTCATTCATCGACCACCACCAACCGCGCCTTCTGGCCGGGCATGGCCCCCTGCCACGGCCGACTCCCGAAGCCAAGCCCTGCCGGACGCCCGGGAACAGCGGGCTTCCAAGACCCTTTCAAGACCCTTTTTAGCGAGAAGAAAAACATGCCATCCCCCTCTCTTTTGAATGCCGCGGTGATCGGCTGCGGCGGCCACGCCCAGAGTCACTTCCGCATGATCGGCGGCGAACCGCGGCTGCACCTGAAGGCGATCGCCGAGATCGACCCCGAGCGGCTGCGCCGGGCCAACGAAGAGCACGGTCCCGAAGCGTCCTTTTCAGACTACCGGCGGATGCTCGACGAGTGCGACCTCGACGTCGTCTACGCCGTCACCATGCCGGGCCACCTGCTGCCGATCGTCAGCGACTGCCTCGAACGCGGCCTCCATGTCTCCGTGGAGAAATCCCCGGGCATGAGCAGCGCCGAAACCGAGGCCATGGCCACGGCGGCGCGGGCCTCCAGCGGCAAGGCGATCGTCTCCTTCAACCGCCGCTATTTCCCCGAGGTGCTCGCCGTGCGCCGTCTGGTTCAAGAACGGGGCGGGGCCGTTCACTGCTCCGGAACCTACAACAAGCCGGTGACCCGGCTCGGCTACGGCGACATGGCTGCGACCACCCCGCGGGCCCTGGTCTGCGACGCCATCCATCACGTCGACCTGATCCGCTGGCTCGCCGGCGCCACCCCGGAGAGCGCCGCGGTTCCGACCGCCGTGCACGCCTCGACCAACCACGGCCCCCGCGACGGCTGCGACCGCCACAACGCCGTCGTCCACTTCGACACCGGGGCCATCGGGGTGATGATGAGCCATTACGGCGTCGGCTTGCGCATTCAGCGCGCGGAGGTCCACGCCGAGGATTTTTCCGCCTACCTCGACATGACGCGGGGTCCCCGCATCGAGCTGTACGAGGCCCGCTCCGGGAATGGGCAGCTCACGGGCGGGCCCATGGAGGAGGTCGAGGCGGTGGTCGGACCCGGCTTCAACGAAACCACCCACTTCGCCGACTGCATCCTCGCCGACAGGGAACCCTGGTCGACGCTGGAGGACGCCGTGCACACGATGCGCCTGTGCGAGGCGATCCTGCGCGGCCACCAGGGAGCGCTGTAATCCTTTCTCACAGGGAGCCTGCAACGTGAAGCTGAGCCTGTCCGTGCGCGTCGCCGAGAGCTTCGGCGACAAGACCAGGGCCGACATGACGCTGGAGGGGCTGGCGGACCTCGCCCTCGCCCACGGGTACCACACCCTCTGCATGCGCGCCTCGCAGCTGGGGATCCACTCCGGGGCGGATGAGGTGCGCGCCGCCCGCGCCATGCTGAACGGGCACGGCCTCGCCGTGTCGATGCTCACCGGCGATTTCCCGATTCCGCAGAACAGCGACGCCGAGGGGCCGCTGGCGCTGCGCAACATCACCCCCTACCTCGACCTCGCCGAGAGGCTGGGCGCGGACCTGCTGCGCATCTGCATGAAAACGGAGGCGGACATCGCGCCTGCCCGCAACGCCTGCGACGAGGCCGCGGAGCGCGGCATGCGCCTCGCCCACCAGTGCCACACCTGCAGCCTGTTCGAGGAGGTCGAACGCGCGCTCGAGGTGGTGCGGCAGGTCTGTCGGCCCAACTTCGGCATCATCTACGAGCCGGTGAACCTCGATGCCTGCGGCCAGGACTACGGGCGCGAGACCATAGAGCGGTTCGCCCCCCACATCTTCAACGTCTACCTGCAGAACCACGTCGAGAACCCCCATGGGGAGGGGGTGCTCGACACCTGGTGCCGGGGCCCCGTCCACTTCGACCACCTCCCGGTATGGGAGCCGGGCGGCATGGACTTTCCCGGGATTTTCGCCGCCCTGCAGGGGATCGGCTACGACGGCTTTGTCACCATCCACCAGGCCTTCGCCGGACTGCGCGGGCCCGCGGAAGCCGCGCAGCGCAGCGCCGCCTACCTGCGTTCGCTGGCGCCGTTCGAGAACCCCCTTCCCGTCGGGACTTCCACGTGACCCGGGCCTTCGAACCTTTTCCGACCATCACCAGCCTGGCCCCTGCCGTCGAGAAGGGCAAGCTCTCCCCGGTCGAAATCGCCGAGTACTACCTCGACCGCATCGGCTCCCGCAACGAGGTGCTCAACGCCTACCTGTGCGTCACCGCGGACCGCGCCCTGGCCGCGGCGCGCGCCGCGGAGACGGCGATCCGGGGCGGGCATTACATCGGACCCCTTCACGGAATCCCGCTCGCCATCAAGGACCTGATCGATATTTCAGGACTGCCGACTACAGGGGGGTCGCTGCTTTTCCGGGACAAAGTGGCGGCCCGGGACTCGACCTGCGCCCGCAGGCTGTGGGAGGCCGGGGCGGTGTTGCTGGGCAAGACGCACATGGTCGAGTTCGCCTTCGGCGGCACCGGGGTCAACCACCATTACGGAACCCCGTGGAATCCGTGGGACGCCGAAGTTCACCGCCTTCCGGGCGGATCGAGCAGCGGTTCCGGGGTCGCCGTTGCCGCCGACCTGGCGCCGGCCGCTATCGGCAGCGACACCGGGGGCTCGGTGCGCATCCCGGCCTCGTTCAGCGGCATCGTCGGGCTCAAGCCGACCTTCGGCCGCCTCAGCAACGCCGGAGCCCTCCCACTCGACAGCGCCCTCGATTCGGTCGGGCCGATGACCCGCTGCGTGCGCGACGCGGCACTGCTGTACCGCGTCCTGGCCGGGCCGGATCCCGCGGACCCGGACACCTGGGAACAACCGGTTGACGCGGTCTTCGACGAACTGGAAGGGGACGTGGGAGGCATGCGCGTCTGCCTGCCGCGGGAGTACTTCTGGGAGGATGTCGACCCCGAGGTCGAAGCAGCGGTGCGCGCCTGCGTGCAGGTCTTCGCCGAACAGGGGGTCGACGTCGACGAGATTTCGATGGAGGAGCTCGACGAGCTGGCCGAGCTGCAACCGGGCCGCATGACCTCGGTCGAAACCTACCTCAACTTCCGCGACTACCTGAACGACGATCCCGGAGCCTTCGACCCGATCGTTGCCGGCCGCATGCTCGCCGGACGGGACATGACGGCGTACGACTACCTCCACATGCAGCGGCGCCGCCAGGAGCTGCGGCGGTCCGCCCTGCGGCGGCTCGACGGTATCGACGCCCTGCTGGCGCCGACCACGGCGATTGCCGCGCCCACCCTTGAAGAGACCGACACCGACGAGAACTACACCCCGGTGAACCTGATGGCCCTGCGCAATACCCTCCCGGTCAATCAGCTGGGGCTGTGCGCGGTGTCGCTGCCGTGCGGGCTGACGCACGGCGGACTGCCGGTGGGTCTGCAGCTCATCGGCAAACCCTACGAAGAGGGCCGGATTCTAAGGCTGGCGCGCGCCTTCGAGGACGCCACCGAGTGGCACCTCCAGCACCCGGAGGTCGAGCTGTTCGACTAGCGTCGGGACGGCAGATCGGAGCTGGAGGGCTGCCTGGAGCCATGGATGCGGCGTGCCGACCCGAGCCCCCGGTCGATACCGGTTCCGGCCACCGATAACGGCCGCCGGCCGTCGGGGACGGCACGGGCTAACTGCAGATCAGGACCGTGCTTACACGCTTTTCCGTGCTTGTTGCCACTGCCGGCCCCCCCCTCTATATTCAGCCGCTGCGAAAATCGAAAACCCGCGATTATTGCTCCCATCGTCTAGCGGTCAGGACCCAGGGTTTTCATCCCTGTAACCGGAGTTCGACTCTCCGTGGGAGCACCAGAACAAAAGCCTCCGGATCGATGCTCCGGGGGCTTTTTTCTTGCCTCAGCCGCCCAGGGTGCGCTCGCGGCGGCTGCGGGCAAGCGCGCGCAGGTCGGCCACCTTGTCGAACTCGTCGACGATCTCCTGTCCGAGGATCTCCTCGATCACGTCCTCGAGAGTAACCAGTCCTGCGAGCCCGCCGAACTCCTCGAGGACCATCAGCAGGTGCTGGCGCCGTTCCATGAAAATGCGAAGCAGCCTGTCGAGCGTTACCGATTCGGCGACGAAGTCGACCGGCCGCATCATCTCCTCGAGCCGGACTTCCCCCGAACCTCCGACCATTGCCGCGAGAACCTCCCGGCCCAGCACGATACCCACCACGTCGTCGGCGTTCTTGTCGAACACGGGGATGCGGCTGTTGTCCAGGGTTCTCCCGCGCGCGCACACCTCCTCCACGGTGGTGGAGGCAGGCAGCGTGAACACCACCGTGCGCGGAGTCATGATGTCGCGCACCGACTTGTCATGCAGGGTGAGGATGTTGGCGATCACCGCGGCGTGGTCGGCCTCGAGGGCGCCGGTCTGCTGCCCCATGCGCGCCAGGCCGAGGATCTCCTCTCCCGACACGTGCTCCGGCTTGCGGCCTCGCGACACCATGCGGGTCGCCATTCCGCACAGCCAGATCAGGGGGTGGAAGAGCCACACCAGAAGGGCAAGGGGACCCGCGATCACCGCGGCCAGGGGCCGGCTGTAGACCACCCCGGCGGTTTTGGGAATCACCTCGGAGAACATCAGGATGGCCAGAGTGAATGCGGCCGAGAAATAGCCCACCCAGGCCTCGCCGAAGACACTGTGGGCCGCGGCGCCGGCGACCGCGGCGCCGGCGGTGTTGGCGATGGTGTTGAGCGACAGGATGGCGGCGATCGGACGGTCGACGTTTCCACGCAGGCGCCGCAGGATGCGCCCGGCCTTGCGATCGGCATTCGCCAGCGATTCGATGTACCCCACAGGCACCGAGTAGAGCACGGCCTCGAACAGGGAGCACATCGCCGAAATCAGCACCGCGGCGGCGACGGCGACAATCAGTTCTGTCATGAGGGTTCTTCAGTTTGGGGGAAGTTGGACTGTTCCGCGGTCGACTGTGGTGAAAGCAGTCCGCGGATCAATGGACTTTTGCTACGGGCTCTGTACCTTGTAAAAGTATCTGGTTAAGATACCTGCCTCATTCAGCATGTCATCTCCGTGTTCCGACGACAAGCGCCCCTACTTCCCATGAAACTATCGGTATTCACCGACGAGATCTCCCCTTCCTCGGCTCGCGCCGTGGAGCTGGCTGCGGCGTGGGGCGTCTCCCATGTCGAGGTGCGCGCTATCGATGGGGTTCGTTTCCCTCGCCTGGGGGATGCCGAACTTCAGGATTTCCAGCGCCGTTTCGAAGATGCCGGCCTCGCGGTGTCCGGCGTCTCGCCGGGCATGTTCAAGTGCCGGTTGGACGACCCGTCCGTCGACCAGGACATGACCGAAACCCTCCCGCGCGCCTGCGAGTGGGCGCGGCGCTGGGGTAGCGACCGGGTTTCCTGTTTTGCCTTCCGCCCTGCCGGAGACACGCATATGCCGGACGAAGTCGTCGATCGGCTCGCCGGGATGTGCGAGGCGGCCGGGCGCGCCGGCTGCCGGCTGCTGCTGGAGAACGAGGCGGGGTGTTGGGGCGGTAGCGGCCGCCTGGCGGCTGGAATCATCCGCCGAGTCGGTGAGGATCGTCTCGGCATGTGCTGGGACCCGGGGAATGCCGCCCGTGCCGGTTCCGCCAGTCCTTACCCGGATGAATACGAAGAATTGCGCGACTCCAGCGGGGTCACGGTCGGCTGCGTGCACCTCAAGAACTACGTCTCTGCGACCGGAACATGGGGTTTGCTGGAGGGACCCGACATCGACTGGGGTGCCCAGCTGCGGGCCTTGAGGGGAGACGGATACGACGGCTTTGTCGTTGTCGAGACGCACACGGACGAACTGCACGACGCGTTCGGCCTGGTCGACGAAAGGCTGACCCCAAGGGAGTCGAACACGTTGCGCAATATCGAATTCGCCCGCGGGTGCCTGTAGAGTCCGGCCGCGAGGGACCCCTGTCGACGCGCGCCCTGCGCGGAGTGTTGTGGACGGCCAGCCCCTTCGCCCTGCAGCTGTTCATCGGGGTGCTGTTCTACGCCTTCATCCCGACCGAGGAGATGGGGCGCTTCGAGTACGCCCTGATTGTCGTGATGGTTCTCGCGCTCGTCGCCGACCTGGGCCTGGGGTCGGCGCTGGTGCAGCACCGCGGCGCCTCCGAAGAGCATTTCGATTCCGCCTTCTGGACCACCCTCGCCGCCGGTGCGGCCCTGACCGCGGCAGTCGCCGCCACGGCCCCGCAACTGGCGCTCCTGAGCGGCGCCGCGGACCCCGGGCAGTTCGCCCGCGTCACCCGGGTCCTGGTTCTGCTGGTGCCGTTCGCCGCGGTCTCAGGCGTCTTTCGCGGCCGGCTGCAAAAAGACTTCCGCTTCCGTCAGATGGCCGCGGCCGAGGCGTTCTCCATCCTTATCTATACCGCGGCCGCCATCCTCCTGCTGCGCCAGTACGGTGTCATGAGCGCCGTTATCAGCGCCGTGGTGCGCGAACTGGCTCTGCTGGCGGGATTGTGGCGCGCGAGCTCCTGGACGCCGAGGCTCCGCTTCCGACTGGCCGCCCTCCGCGACCTGCTGCGCTTCGGGATCAACCTGACCGGCTCTCGCTGCCTCAACTACGCCGGCCACAACCTCGCGGGGTTCGTCATCTTCCCCCTTCTCGGGGAAACCGCGTTGGGGTACTACCGCTTCGCCCATCGGCTCACCCTGATGCCCCTGGTACGGATATCCGCCGTCGTCATGCGCGTCTTCTTTCCCACCTTCTCCGCCATCCAGGAAGACGATGCGCTGCTGCGGCGCGCCTATCTGCGCGCGATGCAGTCGATCGCCCTCTTCTTCTGGCCGCTGCTGACGACCTTCGTCTTCGCTCCCGAGGCGCTCGAGCTGCTGAGGAGGGTGGACGGACGCGATCTCGGTCCCGCAGCCCTGCCGCTGCAACTGCTAGCCGGCGCCGCCCTGTTGAAAGCGGCAGGCTCCGCGGCCGGCTCGATATTCCTCGCCAAGGGAAGGTCCAACTGGCTGCTGTACTGGTCGCTCTTCAGTCTCGCGGTCCTGCTTCCGGTGCTCTTCCTGTGCGTCTCCCACGGCGTCGCCTGGGCGGCCGCGGCCATCGCCGGAACCGCTTTCCTCTTCCTCCTCCTGTCGCAGCACCTGACGAACCGCCTGATCGGTCTGACCTTCGCCGACTTCATCGGTTCCCTGGCGCGGCCGGCAGGAGTCACGGTCCTGGTTCTGGCAGTCCTGGTGGTGGTGCGCAATTTCGCAACCGGCGACGCACTGACCGTCTGTGCCGCAGGGGCCCTGGCCTGGCTCGCGGCCACGCTGATCGGGATGCGGCTGCTGGCCTGGGAGCTGTGCCGCAATCTTTGGCGCACCGCCCGCGGCCGCTCTTCCGGAAAGCCCGCCGGCACCGGGGGGCGGGAGGATCCCCCGCAGCTGCAGTAGCGGCCGGGATTTTGCGCCTCTCAGGGGTGTGGAGTACCTTCTTCGCCCGTTCTTCCAGGAAGTCGTGAACTACACTCTCGCAGTCACTTAAGGGGATTTCAGCAATGGAAGGCAATACCAACGGACAGCCGGCATCGGGAACCCTCCGCCTCAAGACGGGCCTCGCCGAAATGCTCAAGGGGGGCGTCATCATGGATGTCACCAACGCCGACCAGGCCCGCATCGCCGAGGACGCAGGCGCGACATCGGTGATGGCCCTGGAGCGCGTCCCCGCCGATATCCGCAAGGAGGGAGGCGTCGCGCGCATGGCGAGCATCCGCAAGATCCGCGAGATCATGGAGACGGTAACGATTCCGGTCATGGCCAAGGTGCGCATCGGCCATTTCGCCGAAGCCCAGGTGCTGCAGTCGGTCGGCGTCGACTACATCGACGAAAGCGAGGTCCTGACCCCCGCCGACGAGTATTTCCACGTCGACAAGTTCGCCTTCGAGGTCCCCTTCGTCTGCGGAGCCCGCAACCTCGGAGAAGCCCTGCGCCGCATCGGCGAGGGGGCGGCCATGATCCGCACCAAGGGGGAGGCCGGCTCCGGCAACATCGTCGAGGCCGTCCGCCACATGCGCTCCGTCGTCGGCGAGATGCGCCGCCTGACGACCCTGGGGCCTGAGGAGCTGATGGCCGCGGCCAAGGAGCTCGGGGCGCCGTACGAGCTCGTCCGTATGGTCGCCGCGGACGGCAAGCTGCCGGTCCCCAACTTCGCCGCAGGCGGCGTCGCCACCCCCGCGGACGCGTCGCTGATGATGCAGCTCGGCGCCGAGTCCATCTTCGTCGGCTCCGGTGTCTTCAAATCGAGCGACCCGCCCAAGCGAGCCAAGGCGATCGTCGAGGCGACGACGCACTACCTCGATCCGCATGTGCTGGCGCGGGTCTCGGAGGAGCTCGGCGAGGCCATGCCCGGTATCGAGATCGGCTCGCTGGAAGACGGGCAGCTGCTGCAGACGCGCGGGTGGTAGCCGAACCGGACCTCGGTGGCCGCGGCCTGCAACCGGCCGCGACCCGGATGGGGAAAGCACCTGATCTGCGCAGCCGGGGGCCGATCGGCGTCCTCGGGCTGCAGGGGGATTTCGCCGCACACGCATGCGCCCTCGGCGACGTCGGCGCCGATTCCGCCATCGTCAAGCAGCCATCGCAGCTCGACGCCGTCGACGGCCTGATCCTTCCCGGCGGGGAAAGCACGACCCTGATCAAGCTGATGGATGCATGGGGCTTCTGGGAGCCGCTGCGCGCCTTCATCGACTCCGGTCGCCCCGTGTTCGGCACCTGCGCCGGACTCATCCTGCTCGCCGCCGAGGTCGTCAACCCCGCTCAGAAATCGCTCGCCGCCATCGACGTGACCGTCGAGCGCAACAGCTACGGCCGCCAGCGCGAGAGCTTCGAGGCGGCCGGCACCTTCGCCGCCAACGGCCGCGACCACGACCTGCCGATGGTCTTCATCCGCGCGCCGCGGATCCTGCGCCTGGGAGCAGAAGTCGCGCCCCTTGCCCATTGCCGCGGCGAGGTCGTCATGGCCCGCAGCGGCAACGTGCTCGCCGCGAGCTTCCATCCCGAGCTCACCCAGGACAGGGCAGTCCACCGCTATTTCGCCGGCATGGTCGCCGGCTGAGCCGGCCTGCCTCGCTGCAAAACGAAAGGGGGGATCCGGTATTCCGGATCCCCCCTTTTTGTCTCGAAGCCTGCCGGCAGCTCAGAAGTTGACCTGCACCCGCGCGGAAAAGCGGTTGATGGAGATGTCGTCGTCGGCAAAGATGAAGTCGCGCTGGTAGCGCAGCCCCACCTGCACGCGGTCGCCGATGAACATCTCGGCCCCGGCCCCGGGCACAACGCCGAACTTGACGTCCCCCCCGGAGGGGGAGTAGAGCTCGGCGTCGAGGGAGAAGAAGTAGTTGAACGGCCTCAGGTCGAGGGAGTTCCGCATCCCGGCGCTGAACAGGTCGGTCGCCGAGTCGCCGGCGATGCGGCCGTATCCGACCTGGAAAGACAGCCACTCCTCGGTCTTGTAGCCGAGGTAGAGACCGGACATCAGGTCGGTGCTGGAGACCTCGTCCGCCTCCTCGTCCTCCGGATCGATGTCGACCATGGCGGCACCGAAGAATCCCTCGGCGTAGAACTGCCCCATGCGGCCGTAGTACGGGTAGCCCCCACGGCCGTATTCGCTCCCCTCTTCTCCGTCGGTGCGCCCCGGTTCCGGCCCCGCCGAAGCAGCCCCGGCGCCCAGGAGGCAGGCCAGCGCCAGGCCGATCAGGACGCGCGCCGGGACGGCGCGTTGTGAGAATGGCACATGCCTCTGCATGGTAGGTCCCCTTCCGGCAACGGAGGCCGTGAGTCGCGGCGCCCTCACAGTCCGATGCTCTTCTTCTTGAAGTGCTTGACGATTTCCTTGTGATCCGTCCACAGGATCTCCGAGGTCTCGATGTCGGTCAGCTCGAAGGTCGCCTTGTAGTAGACCGCCTTGTTGGGCCCGACCTGCTGCACGTTGGAGGTGATCACGCCCCCTAGCAGGAACCCGGCGGCCTTCTGGTTCCCCGGACCTTTGGCCTCGTCGGAGTCGACGTACCCCGACTGCTGGTACTCGTACTCCTCGGCGATCTCGTGCCGGGCCCCCTTGTCGAGGAACCCGAAGCGGCCGCTCTGGATCAGCGCTGTTTTGACGTGATCGTAGAGCGCCCCTATGTCGATACGCTCGCTGGTGCGGTTCTTGGGCCTTTCCAGAATGATGAGCGGCTTGCCCTCCATTCCCGCGGTCTTTTCCCACACCTCGAGCGAGTTGATCACGGTCTTGGCGACCAGCTGCATGTCGTTCTGGTTCCAGCGGTCGTCGAGCATGCTGATCTCTTCGGGATCGCCGTATTCTCCCCGGGTGAAGGCGCGCGGCCCGGCGCAGGCCGACAGCATTGCGGCAAGGCCCGCCAGGGCGAGGCCTGTTTTCATCCAGCGACTCATCTGTTAGCTCCTCTTGTCTTTCAGTCCCACTCGCAGTCGAAGTGCGACCGCTGCAGGTGCCAGCGGTCCGACAGCATGGCGTCCTGCCGGTACAGCACCTGCAAGCGGCACGACTGCTGCAGCGAGCTCGACGGGTAGTCGAAGGTGAATTCCATCGCCTGTTTCCGATCCGCGGCCGGAATGTCGGTGGATGTGTAGATGTCCGGCTTGGTCGAGGCGAACACGAGCGCCTTCTTGGTCTCGTGCTTCTTGAGCGGCACGCGCGCGGTGAAGGTCACGCGGCGCACCTTTTTCGGCAGCAGCAGATCGGTGCGGTCGACGAGCTCGTCCCGCTGCCAGCTGCCGGCGAGAATCGCCTGCAAGTTACCGATAAAGACACGCTCCCGCCCGCCGTCCGGAACGATGAGGTAGAGGTATCCCCGGCGTGCCTGCGCCGACACCGCCTTTTCCCCGCCGAGCCCCTCGAAATCGAGGACTATGGTCAGATCGACGTAGCGGTTCGGGGGCAGGGCGTGCAGCGACAGGGCCTCCAGCACAGTCTCGGACACACCTGTTTCGCGGAGCTCGATCAGGGCATCGACGGAGGCGTCGCAGGCGCATCGCCGCTGCTGCAGCATCTTGACGATGGCGGCGTCGCTGAACTTGCCGGCGACCAGTTTGCGCACGTCCTCGAGCGTGATCGGCAGCTGGTCGGAGCGCTCGTAGATCGGCGGCAGGGATCCGCCGTCCCAGTCGATGATGTTGTAGACCGCCCCTTCGTCGAGAACGCGGGCGGCGGCTCCCTGCAGAGCGGCCCCCGGTTCGGTGGATGAAGCCGCGGAGACGGCTCCGGCAACCAGCGCGAAAACTGCGGAACGTCTTCTCATGATCTCGTCCTTCTCACTGAAAGCTGCGGTGGCTGAGCACCACCGGACCGCTGCCTTGAAGCTCGATCCGCTCGAAGCGATGGCTGTCGACGACTCGCCCCCCAGCATTGAGAAACTCCAGATCGAGGTCAGCGGTTCCCGGCGGCAACCACACGCGCACCATCCATATGGTTTTCGGCAGGGACAGCCAGCCGCGGGTGTCGGCCGCTTCGACCGAAGATCCGAAGAGGTTGAAGATCGCCCCCAGAACCGAGCTTTCCTCTTCTATCTTCTTGACGGCCAGGTATTTGGCAAGGGCGCGGGCGGCGGTCCGCAGCAGCACCGACCTCTCCTTCTCCTCGAAGCTCTTGATCGCGATGGCGTCCAGGTCCTCCATCAGCACCCCCTGCGCCATGCTTCCCGCCCCGGACAGCCTGACCCCGGCTACCTGGGAGCGAATCGGCACGTACTCCGGCAGGGCAACGCGAAGCCAGTAGTCGACCTTGCGGTAGCGGCGGGGGTGATGGTAGCGATGTACGGCCCTTTTCGAAACCTCCCACACAGGGCCGTCGTCATCCTCGAGGATCGGCATCGAGATCTCGCGCTGGTGCTTGCGGGCGATGAATCCGCTTTCCGCGAAAACGATGATCTCGACCCCCTGCGGTTGCCGCAGATCCTCGGGCTGCAAGTCAAAGCGCTCGCTGTACTCCTCGACGTCCTCTTCGTACCCCAGCGCCATGGCCAGCTCGGTGATGTCCCGCTGCAGGGCCGAGGGCATCCTTGTCCCGAACATCTCGCGGTACGCCCTGTATCCCTTTAGTGCGTCCCGGTAGGAGATGTAGGCGTCGTTCCACTCCCCTTCCGCCTCGTACAGGAGACCGGTCAGGTACTGCAGGAAGGCGTCGTTCCTGTAGGTGAGCTCGTACTCCGCTTCGGCGGCGAAGTCCTGCAGCCTGAGATTGACCTTGCGGCATTCGATCAGAGCGTTCTCCGTGTCTCCGAGATTCAGGCTGTTGAGGGCGCGGTAGTAATGAATCAGGGCGCGCTCGTACTCCTCGCCGCTGTAGGCGCGGATCGCGTCGTTGGTAAGGAAGGCTCCCACCTCCCGCACCACGGAGCGCGTGTAATGCTTGTCGATCAGCCGCTCCGCCTTCTCGAACTGCCGGTCCGATGCTTCGTACTCCCCCTGGTAGTGAAGGATGAGCCCGCGCTCCAGCCGGTACAGGAGCATGTCCGTGTCCCCGGCCGGTTTTTCCAGATTGGCCAGGGCCCCCTCGTAGTCGCGCCCTTCCAGCCGCTTCAGGGGCGCCTTCATGAAGCCGGAATAGGCGGCGCCGCAGCCGGTCTCGAGGAGAGCGGCGAAACAGATTATGAGCGCGTTGAGGCGAACGGTTCTCTTATTATGAATCAAGGCGGTCTGCGCGGTCCCGGCGGGAGCCGGGGGGGCCGGTCGCTGCTCAAAGTAGGATGCCCCTTCCTCCGCGGATGTTCCCGCAAGCGAGCCCGGTTGAACTTCGCGAGGCGACAGGCGGCTTCGGACCAGGGAGGGCGTCATCCGCTTGCCGGCTGCCATCACGGCGCGTAACATTGCCGCTTTTCGCGGCCAATGCAATAAAACCACGGCCCCCATGCCCCCATCCCCTTCCTCCATCAACACAGTCGTCGTCGGCTTCGGAGTCGCCGGGCGGCTTTTCCACTGCTATCTGATCGGCCTCGTCCCGGAGCTCCATCTCTACGGGGTCGTCAGCAGCCGACCCGAGGCAGGGCGCGAGATCGAAGAGATGGGAGCCCGCCGTTTCGCCCGTCTCGAGGAAGCCCTCGCCGACGAGCGGGTCGACCTCGTGGTGCTGGCGACACCCAACGACCTGCACGCCCCGCAGGCGCTCGCTGCCCTCGCCGCGGGCAAGCACGTCGTCACCGACAAGCCGATGGCCCTCAACGCCGGCGAGTCGCACAGCATGATCGCCGCGGCCAGGGACAGCGGCCGGCTCCTGACCTGTTTCCAGAATCGGCGCTGGGACCGGGACTTCCTCACCATACAGAAAGCGCTCGCCGAGGGAGCGGTCGGCGAGCCGATCTCCCTCGAAACCTCCTGGAACGACCCGAGAAAACCACGCACCTGGCGCAGCGAGGCTGCCCGCGGGGGCGGGCGCTGGATCGACCTCGGCTCCCACCTCGTCGACCAGGCCCTGCAGCTGGCCGGCGCCCCGGTCGTGCGGGTGTACGCCCAGTTCTGCTCCGGTGTCCACGACAACGACGTCGAGGATCACGCCCACTGCCTGCTGACCTTCGCCAACGGGGTTCTGGCGCAGGTGACCACCTCCTCGGTCGCCAGGGTGCCGAAACGGCGCTGGTTCCTCACCGGCAGCGAGGGCACCCTGATCCAGCGCGGCTTCGATCCCCAGGAAGAGGCGATGAAGGCCGGCGACATCGACGCCGCCCGCCCCTCGCCGCGCGACGGCGCCAGCCTCTTCCGCGACGACGGCGGCGAGACCCGGCAGACCGCGGTCGAGCCGGTCCCTGGCCGCTGGCGCAGCTACTACGAGAACGTCGCCGCGGCCATCCTCGGGCGGGAGGAACCGGCGGTCACCTGCGAAAGCGTCCACGATGTGGTGCGCGTCCTCGAAGCCGCGGCCCGGTCCGCGGCCCGGGGAGAAGCGGTCACCCTTTCCTGAGAGGCCGGGTTGCGGCGCCGGGAAGACGGTTGGGAGGAAACGCGGTTCGAGGTCCGCAGCCGCGACTCGCAGCTGCCGCTGGAGGAGTACCGGCGGCTGCCGAAGTTTCCCGTCACCCTCGTCCTCGACAACCTGCGCAGCGCCTTCAACGTCGGCTCGATCTTCCGCACCGCCGACACCGCCCGCATCGAGCGCGTCATCACCTGCGGCTATACCGCCCATCCGCCGCACCCGAGGCTGGAGAAAACCGCGCTGGGCACCCTCGGCTACGTCGAGACCTCGCACCGCGACTCGGCGCTTCTGGCCGTCGAGGAACTGCAGCGGGCGGGAACCCCGGTCTGGGCCCTGGAGACGACGTCCCGAAGCCGGACCCACACCTCGGTGAAGTACCCCCGTCCCGTCGCCCTGGTCCTCGGCAACGAGGCCCTCGGCGTCGGCGAGGAGGTGCTGCGCGCCTGCGACGAGCTCGTCGAGATACCGGTCTTCGGCTTCAAGAACTCGCTCAACGTCGCCAGCGCCTGCGCGGTGGTGCTTTTCGAGATCCTGAGACAGTGGGAGGAGCTTTCCTGAACCTGGGTCCGGAACCCGGCGGAATGCGGACTATTGCGGCAGGCGGTACGGTTTCGCCTCGTGGCCCGCGGCGAGCTCGTGGCTGTTCCCGTGACCGGGCAGCTCGCGGACGCGGGCGTAGCGCGCCATCGCTTCCTCGCGGCGCCCCAGACCGTCGAGGGCCATGCCGAGGAAGAGGTTGGACAGCGCCACGTAGCCGCCCACTTCCTGGTCATCCGGACGCTCGCCCAGACCGCGGCTGAGACTGTCGGCCGCCGCCAGCGGCGGCACCACTTCGGCGAGCCGGTTGCGGATGAAGGCGAAATAGCCCTGGTAGTAGAGAGCCTCGATATGGGCGCGGCGGTGGTACCCCCTCGCGCCCGCTTCGCTGCGTTCGACGACCTCGCGGTACAGGGGGAGGGCGCGCTCCCACCGGTTGAGGGACGCGTAGGTCCTGGCGGTGTAGCGGTGGAAGATCGAGTTGGCGGGGTAGCGGGATCGCAGCTCCTCGAGATAGGGCAGGGCTTCGGCCTCCTCTTCCTCGAAGAGGCGGTAGATCTGCGCCAGGAAGTACTTCGCCTCCGCCCTGGCGTAGCGACCCCCGGCGGCGACTTCCCGCAGCTGGCGCAGCCCGGTTTCGCGGTCTCCGTCCTCCAGCATCCAGGTGACGGCGCGCACGATCGGGTACTTCTGCGGGATCACCTCGCGGAAGTAGTTGTAGATCCCCTGTCCGAAAAGGATGTCCTTGTTGGTCGGCTCCATGCTGCGGCTGCGCTCGAGCAACGGCAGGCAGCGGAGCCCGTCCCGGGCCGCGCGCAGCATCTGGCGGCGGTCGCCGCGCAGGCGCCCGCGAAAGCCGATGGCCCCTCCCTTGAAGAGGATGGCGTCGAAGTCGTCCGCGTCGACCCGCAGGCGCGCATCGCAGATCTCGATGCACTCCTCGATGCGCCGGTAGAATGCCTCGTCGTGCGAAGTGTCGTCGAGGTCGATCAACACCCGCCACCAGGCAACCATCGCCCTGAAAAAGTAGCCGAGAGGATTATCCGGGTAGGAAGCGACGAGGTCGTCGAAGTAGCGGTCCGCTTCCTCGAAGCGGAGATTGTAGATGAGATCGACGCCGCGCTGCACGCGCTCGTCGTACACCCGCATCGTCAGCGTCGGCGGCGCGAACCCCTTCTCGGCAGTTGCGCCCTGAGCCAGGAGCAGCAGGGCAACGGCCGTCAGGCAAAGGGCGAACGGAGTGCGCGGCATGCGGTCTGGTTTCGGGAATTGCGGCGGGTCGTTCCGGGGCCGTTCATGGTGCACCGGCAAGTATAACCTCATTTCGAACTTCACCATTTCCACTTCAACTCAACCTTCACCTCACCACGGCAGACATGTCTGAACGAACCCACGACGTAGTCGTCCTCGGCGGCGGCTCCGCGGGATACGCCGCCGCGGCCACCGCGCGCGACGCCGGCGCCGACGTCGCCATCGTCGATCACGGCCCCCTCGGGGGCCTGTGCATCCTGCGCGGCTGCATGCCGAGCAAGACCATCCTGCGCTCCTCCGATATCATGGCGCTGATGCGCCGGGCCCCGGAGTTCGGGCTGCTGCCCGTCGAGGCGGGCGCCGACCTGGCGGCGATCATCGGCCGCAAGGAGCGCCTGGTGCGCTCCTTCGCCGACTACCGCATCGAGCAGCTGGGCCGCCCTGGATTCACCCTCTACGAGGAACGCGCCGTTTTCGAGGACCCCCACCGGCTGCGGGCCGGGGACCACATCCTCAAGGCCGCCAGCTTCATCATCGCCACCGGATCTGTAGCGACCCGGCCAGAGATCCCCGGGCTCGACGAGGCCGGCTACCTGACAAGCGACGAGCTGCTCGAGCTGCGCGAGCAGCCGCAATCGCTTCTCGTTCTCGGGGGCGGCCCCGTCGCCGTCGAGCTGGCGCAGTTCTTCCAGCGCATCGGCACCCAGGTCACCCTCCTGCAGCGCAGCGGCCACATCCTGTCGAAGGGGGACGAGGACCTGGCGCGGCCGGTGGAGGACTCCTTCCGCGAGGACGGAATGGAGCTGTTCACCGGCACGCGGCTGCACCGCTTCAGCTCGGAAGGAAAGGCCATTGTCGCCCATTTCTCCCACCAGGGGCAGGAGCGCACCGCGGCGGCGCAGCTGGTGTTTCAGGCCCTGGGGCGGCGGCCCAACACCGACGGCCTCGGGCTGGAGGCCGCAGGGGTCGAAACCGGCCGCGCCATAACCGTCGACGAGGAGATGCGCACCAGTCAGCCGCACATCTTCGCCGTCGGAGACGTCAACGGCGAACACGAAATCGTCCACATCGCCGTTCAGCAGGGGGAGACCGCCGGCCACAACGCCGTGTGCGGCGAGCGCCCGGCGAAGCGCATGGATTCGCGGCTGAGCACCCAGGTCGTCTTCACCGATCCGGCGGTCGCCGGCGTCGGCCGCGCGGAAAAGGAGTGCCGCGCCGAAGGGATTCCCCATCTCGTCGCCTCCTACCCGTTCGGGGACCACGGCAAGTCGATGACCATGGGGGCGACCCACGGTCACGTAAAGCTGATCTGCGATCCGCGCAGCGGCGAGCTGCTCGGCGGCCACATCGTCGGGCCCGAGGCCGGGGAGCTGATCCACGAGCTGATCGCGGTGATGTACTTCCGCGGCACCGTCCGCGACCTGATGAACATCCCCCACTACCATCCGACGCTTGCCGAAATCGTCACCTACCCGGCCGAAGAGCTGGCGGAGAAGCTGCCGTGAACCAGCCCGACGTTTTCAACAACCCGCTCCGCTCCTGGACGGAACACCACCTGGGGTTGCCCCTGGCGGCCCTCGGCGACGACCCGGTTCCGGTGGTGGAAATCGAACCTGGGGCGGCCTGCGGCCCCCTGGTGGCGCTCAAGCTGGACGGACGCTGCGCCCTGGCGGCCCGGGCCGACTGGTTGGAGGAACTGCGTTCACTTGCCGGCCGCCTGCCGATGGAGATGATCTTCTCCCCCTTCGGCTGCGCCGAGCTCGCGCGGGTAACCCTGCCGCACGGCTACGGCATCTGGGGCCCGACGTGGTACCTGTTCGGCGACGGATCAACGGTGGGACCGTGCGACGACGAGCGCCCCCGCCGCTTCACCGCGGACGACCTGCGCGGCCTCGACTACGACCTCTTCTGGCACTGCGCGCCCGAAGCGGTCGTCGGCTTCGGCATCGCCGAGGAAGGCCGGCTCGCGGCGCTGGCCGTGGTAACCGACCGCGGCGACCCGGTGTGGGAAATCGGCATGGACGTGATCCCCGAAGCCAAGGGCCGCGGCCTCGGCCGCGCCGTCGTCGCCGCCGCCGCCAACTGGATCATCGGGAACGGCGGCATTCCCATGGCCACCGTCGGGCCGTTCAACGTGCCCTCGGTGCGGACCCTGCGGGCGGTCGGCCTGCGCTATGCCTTCACGACCTCCGTAACGATGGAAGGGCCCTTCAGGATCCCGCCGCAGATGCTCGGCTCGCCGCTGCCGGACGCCGAGGTGTACGACTACTACCCGCGCTGGGCGATGAATCGGAAGATCAGGCCGAAGCCTTAGCGCTGTCTCGACTTCGCTGCTGTCTCACTCCAAAAAACCGAGGAATACCCGACCCAGTCGGCCGGCACCTCCGGCCGTGACCCTCTGTATCATTGCAGACATCGTATATGATGTCATGCATGGTCATCTCCGCGCTTTGCCTGGTCGCGGAGCCCGTTGAAACACGATTCCTGTGGCGTCCGCAGGTTCGCGATCCTGCCGATGAGATGGTGCTCGAGGCCGCCATCAACGGCAACGCCGATGCGTTGGTCACCTTCAACCGGCGGGATTTCGGCGATGGCCCCGCACGCTTCGGGATCGCGGTGTTTTCGCCCCGGGAGGAATTGAGGAGGATATCGGAATGAAGAAACGAACCAGCACTTTCCCGTTGCGGCTGCCCGCTTCTCTGAAGGCGGCCTCCGCCGAGATCAGCAAGGAAGACGGACGAGCATCAACCAGTTCGTAACGACGGCAGTCGCCGAAAAATCTCCGCCATGAACCGCCGAATTCTTCGCCGCACGCGGAGCCGAGGCCGATCTCGGGGCGGCACGGTGCATTCTTCGGCGGGCCGGAGGCCAACCGCCGGAACCGGATGACCGTCTGCTTTGACCGGGTATCAAGGTGACGCGCCGGCGATTTCCAGAAACACATCGTTGCCGCGAGTATATCAAATATGCTATATTGGGATGGTCATGGAACTAGTCCGTCGAGACCCTGAATGCGAGGGTGGACAAAGAGCTTGACGCTCTGCCCAACGACATGCGCGCACGGTTCGTGCGCATCAGTGAGTTAATCGCGGCGGTAGGATTGGACCGCGTTGGGGCACCGCATATCAGGCACTTGACCGGCCCGCTCTGGGAAATGCGCATGAACGGCAGGGATGGTATATCGCGTGCGCTGTATGTCACCGTCCGGGACAAACGTCTCGTGGTGGTGCGCGTCTTTGTCAAGAAGACACGCAGGACGCCCCGCCGGGAGATTGACATAGCGTTGCAACGCGCCAGGGAGGTGCTGGAATGAGCAAGGTAATCGACTTGCACGAAAAATGGAGTCGGGACCCCGACTACCTGACGACCTATAACGAGCTTGGACCGGAATTCGAGCTGGCCCGCTCGATGATCGAGGCCCGCATCGGTGCCGGGCTCACCCAGGCTCAGCTCGCCGAGCGCATGGAGACGACGCAATCGGTCGTCGCGCGGCTCGAGAGCGGGCGCGTTCACCCCTCCACCAGGACACTGGAAAAGATTGCGCAGAGTACCGGCACCAGGCTGCGAATCAGCTTCGAGCCTGCAGCAGCGTCGTAGCCTGTCCTCAGCTACCCGGGCGCTGCATTTGCACAGCTCCGGCAGCACCAAACGAACCTGGTAAATTGTGAACCCCCCGGAGCAAGGGTCCAGCTGCAAAACGATGCCATGCTTTGGAGGCAACCCACCATACATCCACATCACAAAAATGGCGGCTTGGCCATCGCCCCTCACTACCGCCGTCTTTGCTTGCTCCCCTCCCTGACCGCTGATCCGATCTGAGTCTGATCTGATCACCTCAGAACCGCAGCGAGAACACCGTCCGCACCCCCGGTTGCGAGCGCACCGAGATGGAGCCGCGGTGCAGCCTCATGATCTGGCGGCACAGGCTCAGTCCGATTCCCGAGCCGTTCTGCCTGGTCGTGAAGAAGGGGATGAAGAGCTTGCCGAGCGCCTCCTCGACGATACCCGGCCCGTTGTCCGCGACCTCGACGACGACCTTCCCCCGCGCCAGGTGAGCGCTCAGGTCGACGCGCGCCCCGGCGCCGCCCTCGGTGGCTTCGCGAGCGTTGCTCAGCAGGTTGATCAGGACCTGCTCGACCTGGCCGGGATCCGCCGTGAGCTCGAGGCCGGGGGGATCGACCCGTGTGTGCAACTCTACCCCTGACTCGGCGAACTGCGGCCGCAGCAGCTGCTCGACCCGGGCGAAAAGGCCGGCCACGGGGACAACCTCGAACGAAGGCGCCGGCACCCGGGTGAGCCCGCGGTAGGTCTCGACGAACTGCAAAAGGCCCTCGCTGCGGCGCTGGATGGTGCCGACCGCAGTGCGGATGTCCCCGGCGGTCTCCCCGTCGAGGTCCCCTTCCTTCAGCATGCCGTCCGCGGTGGCCGCCAGCGAGGCGATCGGGGTGATGGAGTTCATGATCTCGTGGGTCAGCACGCGGATCAGGTTCTGCCAGGCCTCCGTCTCCTTTTCGTCGAGGTCGGGACCGATGTCCTGAAGCGCCACCAGGGTGTGCTCGCGGTCGCCCGTGCGGAACACCGAGGCGTGCAGGGCGAGCTGGATCTCCTCCAAGCGCACCAGGTCGCGGCCCCGGGGCCCGAGTTTTTCAGGGCCGCGGCCAGGCCGGGACTTACGCGGTCGAGGTCGGCGATGTTCCCCAACCGGGGAACCCCCAGAAGGCGTTTGGCGGCGTTGTTGATCAGCGACACCCTGCCGCCGCCGTCGAACACGAGCAGGCCGACGCCGATGTGCTGCACCACGGTCTGCAGGTAGCGCGCCTGTTCCTCCTTTTCCGCCCGCGCCAGACGGAAGGCGTCGAGCACCTCGTTGAACGCCGTCTTGAGCTCGTCGAAGGAGGAGCCGAGACCGCCGGAGACGAAGGTCTGAGAGAAGTCGGCGTAGCGGATGGCGGCTAGAAAGCGCGCCAGATCGCGGTTGGTGCGGTCGACGAAATGGACGAGGCCGTAGATCTGGTAGAGCAGGAGAAGGGCGGCGGCGACGGTTACGGCCGGGTAGCTCCATCCTCCCGCCGTCGTGTGGAACAGCAGCCACAGGGTTGCGCCGATAAGAAGGACGCGGAGCACGATCCGCGCGCGGAAGGAGCGGCAGCCCTGAATCAGGCGGCGCGGCAGGTTCGTCAGGTCCCGGGCTTCAGAGGCCATGCTTCTCCATGCGGCGGTAGAGGGCGGTGCGGGTCAGTCCGAGCTCGCGCGCGGCCCTGCTGACGTTGCCCTGGTGCCTGCGCAGCACCCGCGCGATCACCTCGCGCTCCACCTCCTCGAGGTTGTAGCTGTCGAAGGCGAGGCTCTCCCCGGGGGGCGGGGCCGCGGTCAGCGGGAAGTCCGCCGCGGTCAGCCGCTCCCCTTCGCTCATGATGACGGCGCGCTCCACCGCGTGCTGCAGCTCCCGCACGTTCCCCGGCCAGGCGTAGGCCCGCAGGTGGGCGAGCGCCTCGGCGGTCAGCTCGTTCAGAGTCTTCCTGTACTTTGCCCGGTACCGGTCGAGAAAGTGGCGGGCGAGCAGCGGGATATCAGCCGGGCGCTCGCGCAGCGGGGGCAGGGAGATCTCCACTGTGTTGATGCGGTAGAGGAGGTCCTGGCGAAAGCTGCCGGCCGCGGCCATCTCGCCAACCGGCCTGTTGGTGGCGCAGATGAGGCGCACGTCCACCGGCACCGGGTGGTTGGCGCCGACGCGGACGATCCGCCGGTTCTCCAGGGCGGCGAGCAGCTTGACCTGCAGCGGCAGGGAAAGGTTGCCGATCTCGTCGAGGAACAAGGTGCCCCCGGAGGCGATCTCGAAGCGGCCGGCGCGGTCGCTGCGGGCGTCGGTGAAGGCCCCCTTGACGTGGCCGAACAGCTCGCTCTCGAACAGGGTTTCGCTCAGGGAGCCCATGTCGACGGCGATGAAGACCTCGCCGGCGCGCTGCGAACGGCGGTGGATCTCGCGCGCCACCAGCTCCTTTCCGGAACCGTTCTCGCCGAGGATGAGGACGCTGGCGTCGGTGGCGGCCACCTTGGCGACCGTGCGGAAAACCTCCTGCAGGACCGGGGCCTCGCCGATGATTTCGGCGAACGGCCGGTCGAGGTCGGCTGACAGCCGCTGCTGCCGGGAGCGCAGGCGCCCCGCCTCCCGGCGCGAGCGGTGCAGCTCGACGGCCGCGGACACGGTGGCGAGCAGCTTTTCGTTCTGCCAGGGTTTGAGCGCGAAATCGACCGCCCCCTCCTTGATGGCGCGCACCGCCATCTCGACGTCCCCGTACGCCGTGACCAGCAGGACGACGGCGGCCGGGTCCTGCTCCCGTATCTGCCGCAGCCAGTAGAACCCCTCCCTGCCGCTGGTCGCCTCCTGGTTGAAGTTCATGTCGAGGAGGACGACCGCGGGCGCTTCCTTTTCCAGGGCCTCGGGGATTTCCCGGGGATCGCTCTCGGTTCGCACCCGGTAGCCCTCCTGCTTGAGCAGCAGGCGGGCGGCGACGAGGACGTCCGGGTCGTCGTCGACTACGAGGATGAGAGGGTCGGCTTCAGGCATGGAAGAGGGGTCCCGGTTTGAGGGTTCCAGGTGTACGCCAGCGGACACCCGGTGTATCGCCAGCGGACGGCCGCGGCCCGCCCGTCACCAGGGCTGTTTTTTTCATCCCGTTGTTTTCCAAAGAGTTAGGTGACATAGCACGCATCTTGCTTTGGCGGCATTAAGGACTGCGTCAAGATAAAGCTGAAAATATCATGCCTGCGAATATCCGGATCTTCCCCAAAGAGCGCGCCGAGCCCTTCGAATCCGAGCCCGGCATCACCCGTCCCGGCGGCGGCCTCGGCATGGACCGCAGAATCGAGAAGCGGCGCTTCACGCCGCGGCGCATCGCCCTGGGCGCTGCTGTTCTGCTGCTGGCAGGGCTGTGTGCATACGCCCTGCTCGCCGATTTCGGGGTGCGCAGGCTGAACGTCCAGCGCGAAAGGCTGACCCTGTCGGCGGTCGAGCTCGCCCCGTTCTTGGAGTACATCCCGGTGCGCGGTACCGTGCTGCCGCTGAACACCGTGTACCTCGATGCCCTGGAGAGCGGCCAGGTGGTGCAGGTGTTCGCCGAAGAAGGGGCCCTGGTGGCGGAGGGCGACCCGCTGCTGCGCCTCGCCAATCCCGACCTCGAGCTGACCATCCTGCAGCAGGAGGCCGGGCTGGAGCGCAGCAGGGAGGCGCTGCTCAACGGCCGGCTGACCATGGAGCAGAACCTGCTGGCCTCGCGGAAGGGGCTGATGGAGATCGAGTACCGGCTCGCGGTGGACAAGCGCAACTTCGAGCGCTACCAAGACCTGCCCGCGGAGGACCTGGCCGCCATCATGTCGCGCCAGGAGTACGAGCGGCTGCGCGACGAGTACGAGTACAGCGCCCGCCGCATGGCCCTGACCCGGGAGACCCTGACCCAGGACTCGTTGCTGGCGGCGAGCAAGGTGGCGCAGCTGGTCTCGGCGGTGGAGCGCACCGGGCGCAACCTCGAAATCGTCCGGCGGCGGCTGGACAACCTGACGGTGCGAGCCCCGGTGGCCGGGCAGTTGACCACGCTCAAGGCGGAGGTTGGAGAGAGCAAGGGGGCCGGGGTGCGCCTGGGACAGATCGACATGACCGGCGGCTTCAAGGTGCGCGCCGCCATAGACGAGCATTACATCGGCCGCGTCGGCCGGGGTCAGCGGGGCAGCTTCGACAGCGGCGGCGAGCCGTACGGCCTGGTGATCCGCAAGGTATACCCGGAGGTCAGGGAGGGCCGTTTCGAGGTGGATCTGGTCTTCGAGGGGGAAGCGCCCGAGGGCATCCGGCGCGGCCAGAGCCTGCACATCCGCCTGGAGCTGGGCAACCTCGAGGAGGCAGTGCAGGTGGCGCGCGGCGGATTCTACCAGTCGACCGGGGGTCACTGGGCCTACGTGCTCGACGCCTCCGGCGATCAGGCGACGAGGCACCCCATCTCCCTCGGGCGCCAGAACCCCCGAGTCTACGAGGTGCTGGAGGGACTCGAACCGGGGGAGCAGGTGATCACCTCGAGCTACGAGAGCTTCGGCCAAAACATGGACGTGCTGGTGTTGCGGTGAGCACACCCTGAACAAGGAGAGGAAAGATGACCGAGAACGCGGCGCACACCGGAAACGGCAATACGGCGCTGATCCGCACCGTGGGGCTGCGCAAGGTCTACACCACCGAGGAGGTGGAGACGACCGCCCTCGACAACGTCAACCTCGAGATCGCCGACGGGGAGTTCGCCGCCATCATGGGGCCGTCCGGCTGCGGCAAGTCGACGCTGCTCAACCTGCTCGGCCTGCTCGACAACCCGACCGGGGGGGAATACTGGCTGCTGGAGGAAGAAGTATCCACCTACTCCGAGCGCCTGCGGGCGAACCTGCGCAAGGGGACGATCGGCTTCGTCTTCCAGTCCTACAACCTGATCAACGAGCTGACCGTCCACGAGAACGTCGAGCTGCCCCTGCTCTACATGGGCCTGCCGGGCCGGGAGCGCAGGGAACGGGTGACGTCCATCCTCGACCAGATGCAGATCACCCACCGCGGCAAGCACTTTCCGCAGCAGTTGTCCGGCGGCCAGCAGCAGCGCGTGGCGGTGGCGAGGGCCCTGGTCTCCGAGCCGAAGCTGGTGCTCGCCGACGAGCCGACGGGCAACCTCGACTCGCGCCACGGGGACGAGGTCATGGAGATGCTGACCGAGATGAACCGGAGCGGCACCACGGTGGTGATGGTGACGCACTCGCCGGCCTACGCCGACTTCGCCCACCGGGTCATCCACCTGTTCGACGGCAGGGTCGTGACCGAGAACATCGCCAGGGAGCGCTGAAGGGGGCTACCGGGAGAACTGCAAGGAACGAGACCATGTGGAAGAGCAACCTGATCATTGCCCTGCGCGTGCTGGGACGCAACAGGACGATCTCGCTGATAAATGTGGTGGGACTGTCCGCGGCCCTGGCGGTGGTGGTGCTGTGTCTGCTGTTCGTGCGGCACGAGACCTCCTACGACTCATGGCACGAAAAGGGGGACCGGATCTTCTACATCCATTTAGAAGATCCGGACCGTGCGGCTGATTTTGGCCGCTTCGCAATCAGCCTCGCCCAGGTAACTCCTAAGTTTCGCGAGGCGGTGCGCACTACGGTCGCTGGTATTCGCGAATCGGTCTACCTGAAGACGGGAGAGGGAACGGTTTCGTACGGCGAGATATCCTTCGAGGAGTCCTTTCTCGCTGTAGATCCGGCCTTCCTCACCCTCTTCACCCTCCCGCTGGCCGCCGGTGACTCGGCTACCGCTCTCGACGATCCCCGTAGTGTCGTCCTCGGCCAGGAGACGGCGCAGAAGTACTTCGGTCCCGATGCTCCCGCCCACGCCATGCTTGGGGAGCACATCCGGCTGCACGTCGTCCGCGGGGGCTTTCCAACGTCCCCTCCCCCTATCGACCTGGACCTCACCATTTCGGGGGTACTGGCCCCCCTGTCGGGGCCTACCATACTGCATCGCTTGGATGTACTGGTGCCCATTGTAACGACCGAAGAGCTGGGATTGCATGGAATACCCGGGCTCTTTATCGAACTCGAAGAAGGCGTGGACCCGGCCGAGATGGAAGCGCGGCTCGCGCCCCTTGCTTCCACACAATTTTCTAAGCCCGAACTCGAGCTGATGGACCTACAGGGGGCTTATTTCGGACCCCCGATATTATGGGACCCCGTCCGCATCGGGGAAGGCAAGATCGAGCACTGCTACCTGCTGGTGGGGCTGGCCGCGGTCGTACTGCTGATCGCCGCCATCAACTTCGTCAATCTCGCCCTGGGCCGCGCCATGACGCGCACCCTCGAGGTCGGACTCCGCAAGGCGATCGGCGCCACCCGCCCCCAGCTCTCCATTCAGTTCCTCGCCGAGGCCATCGTCGTCAGCCTGATCGCCGTCGCCGGGGGCATGGCCCTAGCCGAATTACTGCTGCCGGCGTTCAACGAGGTCGTGCATCGACAGCTCGATCTCGAGTGGTTGTCGGTCGAAACCGGCATAGGCGCCCTGACCCTGGCCTTGTTGGTCGGCGTTCTCTCGGGCCTGTATCCGGCCCAGGTCATCGCCCGGCTCCACCCGGTCCGGGCCCTTTCCAGAAAAGCCCCACAACTCGGCCGCGGACACCTTGGCCGCGGTTTGATCCTCCTGCAGTTCGGTTTGTCGACCTTCCTCGTCGTCGTGACCATCACCATGGAGCGGCAGCTCGACTTCATGCGCACCAAGGATCTTGGGTTCGACGGCGACCAGATAGTGACGGCTTACTTCAAAGGAGTTCCCAGCACATTGCAGATCGAACGTCTCGCCAGCGAGATCGATTCCCGGCCGGGACTGGTCGAGGGAGTCGCGGGCGTCTCGCCGGCACTCGTTGCCAAAGGAATAGGCCCCCAAGCAATTCAGCTCGGAAACGACACGTTCCATGCCACACCATTTCATGTAAGTCCGGACTTCCTGCGCGTAATGGGAATCGAGATCCTCTCCGGTCGAGGTTTCGGGCCGAGCGAAGATCCTGGTCAGCCTCGCGGTATCCTGGTCAACGAGACCGCCGCCCGCCTATTGGGACCAGAAGACCTGATCGGCCGCACCCTGACCGTTCCCCCGTTTTTTTTGGACCAAAAAATAATGCTGGGAGATGGTGAGCTCGGCGATGTGCAGGTGATCGGTATTGTCGAAGATTTTCACTACGAGGACATGCGCCATACCGTGGGGCCGGCCTTCCTGACGACGACCGTGCCATGGTGGCATGGAAAAGACAGTTTCCTCACCACCCTGTTCCGCCTCGACCACCGCGACATTCCTGCTGCGGTCGAGGAGGTGAGGACGTTGTGGAAGCGGGTGTTGCCGGAGCACGAATTACGGGAAGTGCGCTTCCTCGACGACGCCTTCGCAGCGAAATACGAAACCGAGCGGCGCGTCGGTCTTGTCATGGGGTGGATGAGCGCGATCGCCCTCGTCATCTCCTGCATGGGGCTCGTCGGCTTGGCCGCCCTCGCCGCGGCCCGGCGCACCCGGGAAATCGGCATCCGCAAGGTCCTCGGGGCTACCACCGGCAGCGTCCTGCTGCTGATGTCGCACGAGTTCGGGTGGCTCGTGGTGGCCGCCAACGCCATCGCCTGGCCCGTCGCCTTTTTCGTCCTCGACCGCTGGCTCGCCTTCTACGCCTACCGCATCGACCAAAGCCCGGAATGGTTCGCGCTGGCCGGCGCCGGCGTCCTCGCCGTCGCCCTGGCCACAGTCAGCGGACAGACCTGGCTGGCGGCGCGGACCAACCCGGCGGATGCGCTGAGATACGAGTAGTGGTCAGGCTCGTGGCCGGGTATTTCTCGAAGGTGCTGGAACGGAAACCTGGACAGGGCCCCCTTCCGGAAGGGAACCGCCGCGCAAAGCCCAAGCCCCGACGCAGGATGAAGGGACCGCGACGAAAGGAGCCCTCATGCTGGGCAACTACCTGATCACGGCATTGCGCCACCTGTGGCGAGAGCGCGGATACGCGGCGATCAACCTCTTCGGACTGGCCGTCGGCCTGGCCCTCTGCCTGCTGGTCATCCAGTTGGCCGCCTACCAGCTCTCCGTCGGCGACTTCCACGAGGAAAAGAACAGGGTTTTCCGCGTCATCGAGAAACAGGACCCGCGCGATTGGCCGGCTGATTTGGGATTGCGCTCGCCAACTCTGCCGCTACCTCTTGGGCCGACCCTGAAGGAGCGAATGCCCGAAGTCGAGGAAACAGTCCGCATCGCCGGGGAGGCGCCGCCTCTTCTCAGAGCCGGAGACAAGAATGGGATTCGTGTGAGCGGGATTCGTCGGACGGAATCCAGTGTTTTCGAAATGTTCAGCTTGTCTCTCCTGCGTGGCGACCCCAAGACCGCTTTGTCGCGCCCCTACACCATGGTGCTGACCGAACCATTGGCCCGTCGGCTCTTTGGAGAGAGCGATCCCATTGGCCAGGTCGTCCGCTACAACGAAGCCATCGATTGCACGGTTACCGGCGTCGTCGGCCAACTGCCCTCCAACTCATTGCTGCAGTTCTCGGCCCTACTCTCCTTGGCCACTGTGCAGCACACGCAAAGGGAAGAGGATTTGGGCTGGAAGACTCATGCCTACGAGACCTTCGTGCAGCTGAATCCCAATGCAGATGCCGCTACGGTAGCCGAGCGGATTTCAGATATCGTTCAGGAAGCTAGGGGGTTGCCCGAAGCTACCGATTCCTACGCGCTGCAACCTTTGAAATCGATCTACTTCGACACGGAATTTCCCAACGGCATCGGCCCGAGTGGCAACCCCATGCACCTCGCTCTGTTCGCCACCCTGGCAATGGTGCTCCTGACGATCGCCGGGTTCAACTACGTGAACCTGGCGACGGCGCGTGCGCAGGGACGGATGCACGAAATAGGCGTGCGCAAGGCCCTCGGCGCCCATCGCGGCCAGCTTATTCGCCAACTCCTGGGCGAGTCGGTACTGCTGAGCGTCGGAGCCACGTTGCTTGGCGTTGCCATGGCAGAAATAGTGACTCCGTTCCTGCCTGCGATTGGAGGAATCGATTTTGAATGGTCACCCCGGTGGACAATTTCGACCTGCGCCGGGGCTGCGCTTCTGGCGGTAGCGGTCGGACTGGCCGCGGGCGCCTACCCGGCATGGGTCGTGGCACGCTTTCAGCCGGCGGTCCTGGAGCGCGGGGGGCGCATCGGCGGGGCGCGCCTGCGCCGGGGTCTGGTAGTGGCGCAGTTCACCGTTACTGCGGCGTTGATGACGATGACCCTGCTGATATGGCACCAGATCAGTTTCATCCAGAACATGCTTCGGGAAAACTCCGTCCTGGGGTTGGAGCCGGAACAGGTTGTCATCGTCTACAACGGCCGGAACGGCGGCCTTACCGCAGACCAGGCTCGAACTCTCAAAGCTGAGTTGCTTCAAGACAGCCGTATCGCCGCGGTGAGTCTCTCTGTGGCAGTCCCTGGTCAGGGTTCGGGATGGAGGTACATCACCTACAGCAGAGAGGAGGGGGAAAAATCGACAAGCGAGTATCAAGCAGATGGCGACTTCGTTGAAATCATGGGATTGCGAATGGTCCAGGGACGCCCCCTGACCGACGAACCGGCCGACGCCAGAGCGGTCGTGATAAATGAGACCGCCGTGCGCTGGCTGGAATTGGAAGAACCCCTGGGAAAGACGATCCCCGGCGGCTTCCTCCGTCCCGGCGGCTTCCTTCCCGGCCCCGATGGCCATGTCCACGGCCTGGAGAGGCGCGTCGTGGGGGTGATCGAGGATTTCCACTTCCAGGGTCCGCGCTACAAGGTTGAACCCCTGGTCATAGCACAACTCGATGAAAGGGTGGGAGTCATTATCGTGCGGGTGCAATCCGGTCACCTCGAAGAAGCCCTCAAAGTGATTGACGACAAGTGGTCCGCCGCCGCTCCCTACCTCCCCATCCAGCGCCATTCCCTGGAAGAGGTCGTCGCCAAACTCCACTCCGACGAACAGAAGGTGGGACGCACACTCACCCTCCTTCTTTTTTCGGCCATCGCCGTAGCCTCGGTAGGGCTCTTCGGACTGGCAGCCCACGCCGCTCAAGCGCGCACCAAAGAAATCGGCATCCGCAAGGTGTTCGGTGGCTCACCAGGCGGCATCACTGCCATGCTGATGGGCGACTTCGCCAAACCCGTTGCCATCGCCTTCCTCCTCAGTGTGCCAATCGCTTACGGGTTGGCCGACCACTGGCTGCAGGAGTTCGCCTATCGCGTGGAAATCGGCGTGGGCCTGTTCCTGGTGTCGGGCGCTCTGTCTTTCGTCATCGCCGGGCTGACGGTGGGCCACCAGGCGATGCGAGCTGCCCTGACCAACCCCGTAGAGACCCTGCACACGCAGTAACCGCGACGAGGTGAACGCCGTGATCGAGATGCGCGACATCGAGAAGTACCACCGGTCCGGCTCCCTCAAGACCTACGTGCTGCGCCACGTGAACCTCGATGTCGATAAGGGGGAATTCCTGTCGATCATGGGGCCGAGCGGCGCCGGCAAGTCGACGCTGCTGCACATCATGGGCATGCTCGACGAGCCGACTGCCGGCGAGTACCGGTTTCTCGGCAAACAGGTGGCCGGGCTGAGCGAGAAGGAGCGCACCGAGGTGCACCGGCGGCACATCGGCTTCGTCTTTCAGGCCTATCACCTGATCGACGAGCAGACGGTGTACGAAAACCTGGAGATGCCGCTGCTCTACCAGCAGGTGAAGAGGTCCGAGCGCAGGGCGCGGGTGAGCGAGCTGCTCGACCGCTTCCGGATGGTGGCCAAGAAGGACCTGTTCCCGCACCAGCTCTCCGGCGGCGAGCAGCAGCGCGTCGGCGTCGCCCGCGCCCTGATCGGCCGGCCGGCGCTGATCCTCGCAGACGAGCCCACGGGCAACCTCAACTCCAAACGGGGGGACGAGGTTATTGGAGCTACCCCCGTACGGTGGACGGTTAAGTGCTTTCGGCAGGTAGGGCCGAATGGGGCCGTTGTAGAGTGGGAGTACCCCAGCCCAGGGGCCCGGGTGGAGCACGGGGCACCGGTCGGGCGCCCAGGCCCGGTGCGAGAGCCCGGGTGGGCGGGAGAGCACCGGCTGGCCCCGGGAGGGCCCGGGAGGGCCCGCTTCATGGCGCACAGGTCCCGCATCAGACAACCTGCTGCTGGACATGGGCGCGCTCGAAGTTCATCGGCGATTCGTAATTGAGGGCCGAGTGACGGCGATGGCGGTTGTACCAAGACTCGATGTAGTCGAAAATCTCGCGGCGGGCCACCGCATGGGTCGGGAAGCAGCGACGGTCGAGCAGCTCACACTCAAGGGTGGCGAAGAAGCTCTCGCACAGGGCGTTGTCGAAGCAGTCGCCCACCGAGCCCCTCGACGGCCGCACCCCGGCCTCCCGGCAACGACGCCCGAAGGCCAGCGACGAATACTGGCCCCCCTGGTCCGAGTGATGAATCACCCCCTCGGGACGACGCTGCCCGAGGGCCATGTCCAAGGCCTGCACGACCAGCTCCGTGCGCAGATGACCAGCCATGGCCCACCCCACCACGCGCCGGCTCCAGGCGTCCAGGACCACGGCCAGATACAGGAATCCAGACCACGTCGGCACGTAGGTGATATCCGCCACCCACAACGCGTCCGGACCGGATGCGGCGAAGTCGCGGTCGACCAGGTCGGGCGCCGCCGGCGCACCACCCGTCGCGACGGGTGGTGCGCGTCGACTTGCGGCGGCTGACGCCCTGCAAGCCGGCCTCGCGCATCAGGCGAGCCACGCGCTTGGGGTTGACGGGGTGGCCGCGATCGCTCAACTCGCGGACCATACGCGGCACCCCGTAAGTGCCTCGCGACCACCTGTGGATCTGAGCGATGAGGGCCGCCAGCGGGGCATCGGACACGGAGCGCGCCGAGGGCTGACGGTGGCGCCACGCATAGTACCCGCTGGAGGAGACGCCCAGGACGCGGCACATGGTGGCGATGGGATACTCATCCTGGTGAGCGCTCACGAATCCGAAGACCTCGACGATCTCGAATCGGCCTCCCGAGCGAACCAGGTGGCGGCTTTTGACAGAATCTCCCGCTCCGTGCGCAGGCGCTTGTTCTCTCGGCGCAGGCGCCGCAACTCGTCCCGCTCGGCGCTGGTGACTCCGTCGGCTCGTCGCCCCTCGTCCCGATCCGCCTGGCGCACCCAGTTGCGGATCGTCTGGGACGAGGGCTCGAACTCCCGGCTCAACTCCTCGGGGGCCCGCCCGGCTCTCACCAGCTCGACTATCTGCTGGCGGAACTCAGGCGGATACGACCGATGAGACTGTGGCATGAGACATCCTCCTTGTGTCAAAATATCGGGGATGTCCACCAAACGGGGGCAACTCCATTCCTTTTGCTTCTGGCGATCATCAATTTTACCAATCTCGCGACAGCACAGTCCTCGGGGCGCGCGCTGGAGGTTGGCGTGCGCAAAGCGATCGGAGCGCACCGCGGCCAGCTTACCCGTCAGTTCCTCGGGGAGGCGATCCTTCTGAGCTTCGTTTCGCTGGGCGTTGCGCTGATCCTTATGAAGGTGGTGACGCCGTGGTTCAACGAGCTGACCGGAATGAAGCTTGCGCTGCACCTGCCGGAGAACCCGCAGATTCTTTTGGCGATGGCTGGAATGGCGCTCGTTACCGGGCTCTGCGCCGGCTTCTATCCCGCCCTTCAGCTGTCGGCTTTTACGCCGGTTCAGGCACTCAAGCGGATGATCGATCGGTCCGGCCGGTCGATCGGACTGCGAAGCATCCTGGTAGTGACCCAGTTCACCGTTTCCATCGGCTTGCTGGCGGCGACCCTCGTCATCGGCCAACAGCTCGACTTCCTGCGCTCCAAATCCCTCGGTTTCGACAAGGAGCACCTTCTCGTCTTCACCACCCGGTCCGACCCCATCCGGCGGCAGTTCGAGCCTGTCCGCCAAGACCTCCTTGCGAGCCCACTCGTCACTGCCGTTGGACGCTGTTCACAGGAACCCGGCTACGTGGTAAACAAGTCCGACGTCCAAACGACGGGGCCGGTATCGGAGACGCTGCAAGTCACGATGCTCTGGGTGGACTACGACTTCGTCGATGCCATGGGCATGCGGGTGCTCGAAGGCCGTTCGTTCTCGAGAGAGCACGCCGACGATCCTCGGCACGCTTTCCTGGTCAACGAAACGATGGCGCGCCTGCTCGGTCAGGAGTCCGCAGTCGGTATCCAACTGGGAAGCCATGGTGATACCGATGCGGCGACGGTCGTCGGCGTCGTCGCCGACTTCCACTTCGGTTCCCTGCACCAACCGATCGAGCCGCTGTTGATCGCCATGCCGGAAAACGCAGTGAACCGCAGCAGCCTTACCTATTCGGTACTGCGCCTGGCCCCGGGGGATCCACGGGAGGGGATTGAATTCATCCGCCAAACCCTGCGATCACACAACGACCCCTTCCCTTTCGACTATCACTTTGTCGACGAGCGGCTCGACGCCCTGTATGACTCGGAGGAACGCATGGGCCGCATCTTCGCCGTCTTCTCCGGGCTCGCCGTGTTCCTCGCCTGCCTGGGCCTCTTCGGTCTGACGGCTTTCACTGTGCAGCAGCGCACCAAGGAGATAGGCATCCGCAAGGTGTTGGGTGCGACCAGCCTGTCCGTGGTCGTTCTGCTGTCGAAGGAGTTCACGCGCTTGATCCTGCTGGCCAACCTGATCGCCTGGCCTGTCGTCTTCTTCGCCGCCGACCACTGGCTGCAGGATTTTGCCTATCGCATTGAACCGGGAGTGGGGCTGTTAGTTGCCGGTGGTCTTGTGGCGCTTGCGACCGCCTGGCTCACCGCCTCGTATCACACGCTCAGAGCAGCGCAAGCCAATCCGGCGAATGCCCTTCGTTCCGAGTAACCTTCTTCAGGCCCGGCCCGGATGCTGCGCAACAATCTGATCGTCGCCTGGCGCAACCTGATGCGCCATCGACTGCATACCGCCGTCAACCTCGCCGGGCTGGGCCTGGGCATGGCTTTCTGCTTGCTCGCCTGGCGCTTTGCCTCTCAGGAGTGGTCGTACGATCGCTTCCACAGCAAAGCGGACCGGATCTCTCGCGTTTATGTCGAGTCAATGAATCCGGAGGAGGGAGTGCCGCGCATAGCCGACGCGATTGAATTTGCTTTCGCGCCCGAACTGGAGGCCCTCTCCCCACACGTGGAGCGCACGGTGCGTCTCAGCGCGGGCAGAGGGAGCGACAGGGACGACCGCGTGGTGCGCACGACCTTCGCGGGCAGCTCCCGGGACGAGGAATTCCTCCTCGTCGATCCCTCGTTCTTCGAGGTCTTCGACTTCCCGCTGCTGCGGGGGAACGCCTCCACGGCCCTGGCCGAGCGCAACTCCGTCGTCCTGGGACACGAGATGGCTCAACGCCTCTTCGGTGACGCCGATCCGCTGGGGCGGAGCCTGACGATCGCCTCGATGGCCACCGCCGATGTGGAGGACTTCATCGTCACCGGGGTGGCCGCGCCGGTCCCGCGGACCTCGTCGATCCGCTTCAACATGCTGCTGCCCTTCGACAACACGGAGCTTCTCTACCACGACTCCCCGGACGCGTGGGAAGGCTCCTGCAATGCCTATGTCCTGCTCGCGGCCGGCGCCGACCCCGCCGACGTGGCGCCCGCCCTGGCGCAGGTGACCCGGAACCTGTTCCCGCCCGGAGGAGGGGAGAGCCCGGAGGACTTCTCCCTCTTCCATCTGCAGCCCCTCACCGACCTGCGCTCGGACACGGGCCTGCTTCGATGGGTCGGGCACGGCGTCGTGGAACCGAGGGACCCGTACGTCTCCTACGTGCTCGGCGGCATCGCCCTGGCGGTCCTGCTGATGGGGTGCATCAACTTCGTCAACCTCGCCATCGGCCGCGCCTCTCAGCGGGCCCCCGAGGTGGGCGTGCGCAAGGCCGTGGGCGCCGGACGGGACCAACTGATCCGCCAGTTCATCGGCGAGTCTTGGGTGCTCTCCGTCCTCGGACTCGGTGCCGGGTGCGTGCTGGCGGCGCTGCTGCTGCCGGCCTTCAACGCCACCTTTGCCCAGGAGCTTTCCCTCGGCCTGCTCGAACCGGGCATGCTGGCCGCGCTGGCGGCGCTGCTGCTGCTCGTCAGCCTGGGGGCCGGCTGGTATCCGGCCCTCGTCCTCTCCCGGCTGGCGCCCCTGAGCGCGATCCGGCGAAGCGTCTCCATGGCCGGAACGCCGCGGTTCAGCCGCGTGCTCGTCTGTGCGCAGCTGGCCATCTCCGCGGGCCTGATCACCTGCACCGTGGTCATGTACCACCAGCTCGAGCACGTCATGGCGCGAGACGTGGGGATGGACCAGGAGCGGGTCATCGCCGTGCACACGGACGCTCTCTACGACATGTACCCCGACCATCCCGCCCTCGTGGAGGACTTTCTGCGGCATCACCGCATCGCCTCGGTCACCCTGGTGGACGACGACTTCCTGCAGGATCGGCACCGGAGCGACCGCCTGGCCGTGGCCGGGAGCGGCCGCGAGACGAAGGTCCGTCACTACGTGGTGGACCACCACTTCGTGCAGACCATGGACCTGGAGCTGCTGCGAGGCCGCGACTTCTCGGTGGACCAGGGAGACAAGTCGCATCTCGCCCTTATATCCGAGAGCGCCGCGGCGCGTCTGGGACTCGCCGACCCCTTGGGAGAGACGATCGAGCTAGTGCGCGCATCGCGCTCGGAACGCCACTCCCGGGGGCAGTTCCGGATCATCGGCGTCGTCAAGGACTTCACCTTCGAGTCGGGCTACGAGGAGGGCCCGCCGGGCCTGCTGCTGCTCAACCCCTACCTGGGGCCGGACATGTACGAAGCCGACCTCATGCTCGTGCGCGTGAAGCCGGGAGACCTGCAGGAGGTCATCCGCTACATGGAAGAGACGTGGACCCGAATCGTCGATCACGCGGACTTCCACTTCTCCTTCCTGCAACAGGACCTGAAGGCGGCCTACCGCGACGAACTGCGCTGGCGGCGACTCATCACCTGGGCGGCCGCCGGCGCCGTGCTCATCTCCGCCCTTGGTGCCTTTGCGCTCACCGCCCTCGCCGCCGGTCGCCGCACCAGGGAAATCGGCATCCGCAAGGCCCTCGGTGCCAGCGTCCTCGGCCTCACCGGGCTGATGACCCGCGAGTTTGCATTTCTCGCCCTGATTGGCTCCGCGGTGGCGTGGCCCCTGTCCTGGTGGTGGATGCGCGATTGGCTGAACGGCTTCGCATTACGCATCGACCTGTCGGCGTGGCATTTTACCGCTGGCGCTGCGTTTGCACTCGTCGCCGTTTTGATCAGCTCCGGCCATCAGGCCTACAGGGCCGCCAATGCCGACCCCGTCTACGCCCTGCGCTACGAATAGTCATGCTCGAGAGTAACGCAACCTAGACGAAGGAGATTCAGGATGCTGCGCATCTATCTGCTCGTTGCCCTCCGCACGCTGTTGCGGCACAAGAGCTACAGTTTCATCAACCTGTTCGGACTGAGCATCGGGGTCGCCTGCTGCACGCTGATCTACCTGTACGTCGATCACGAGTTGCGCCACGACGCCTTTCACGAGAAGGGCGAACGGATCTACAGGCTTCTGCTCGAGGACGGGAGCGAAAAGAAAACCGGCACGCTGCTTCCTGGTGCGATGACGCCCGCAGTTGCCGAGAACGTAGCCGGCGTGAGCAGGGTGGCGGCGTTTCTTCGCTCCACGGCGCGGGTGCGCTGGAAGGACTCGGTGCTGGACGAGTAGATCGGTCTGGTCAGCCCGGATTTTCTCGAAGTTTTCAGCTTTCCGCTCCTGCACGGTGATCCGGCTACAGTGATCGAGCGCCGGGATGCAGTCGTGATCAGCAGAACCGCAGCGGCGCGACTTTTCGGCGAGCATGGAGCTGGACTCGCCGGCGTCATCGGCCGAACCATCTCTGTGCAAGGAAGAGACCACGTCGTTACCGGCGTTGTCGAGGATGTTCCGGCGCCTTCGAGCCTGCGCTTCGACTATCTCGTCTCCTATGAGAATCGTTCGGGTTACTTCCTCGACCGCAACAACGTTGGAGAGACCTCGATCTTCGTCGAACTCGAGGAAGGAACCGATGTCCAAGGCGTCGAGAATGCAATGACCGAGCTGATTCGGGCACAGCTTCTTGCGCTCATTCAAAGCGGAATCCCCTCCTCTGTGCCCCCCGAGGTCCTCTCAGAGGTGTCGAGGCAATTGAAGGCCCACTTCACCGACGAGCGTCTGGGGACGTATACCATCCTCTTGCAGCCTCTTGGGAAGATGCATTTCGACCTCGGTGTCGGCAGCCGCTATGTCGAGTTGGGGAGTGCGACCTACGCCTATTTGCTGTCGGGGATGGGGGTGCTGGTGCTGCTGGTGGCGTGCATCAATTTCACCACCCTGTCGATCGCCTCGTCGGCCGGTCGTGCGCTGGAAATCGGTATCCGCAAGGTCATGGGGGCGAGGCGGAAGCAATTGATACAACAGTTCTGGGGCGAGGCGCTGGTACTGGTATTCGGGGCGGCTGTTTCTGGAATCGCTGTGGCAGGCATGGTGTTGCCTGCTTTCGCCGCGCTGGTCGAGAAGCCACTGTCGATGTCGCAACTGGAAGGCTGGCGCGGTCCAGCGTTCCTGCTGGGGATGCTCCTGGCGACGGGCGCGGCCGCCGGGTGGTATCCGGCGATGGTGCTGTCCCGGCCTCCAGCAGTAGCGGTACTGAAGGGGCAAGACGGCAGGCCGCGGCGTTGGCGTTTCATGCAGGGCATGCTGGTGCTCCAGTACGGCTTGGCCATCGGGCTGATTGCCAGCTCGGTGATGGTAGTGCGCCAGTGGGATTCCTGCGCACCAGGGAATTGGGTTTCGACCGCGAACACGTAGTCGTCGTGCCGGTGCCGGACGAGGATGTGGCAACGCGTTTCCAGGTTGCGGCCAACGGGCTGGGTTCCGTAGTGAGCACAGGAGCGAGTGACCTCTCTTTCACCAGCGGGAGCCAATCGATCGGGCTGGAGAACGCAGATGGGGGCACAACTCAACATGTCAGAGTTGTCCGCGTGGACCCGGGCTACCTGCCTACCCTCGGGATGGAACTGGTCTCAGGAAGGAACTTCGACGCAGAGCGCGCAGCGGACGCCGAGGAAATGGCCATCATCAATGAACACCTCGCGGACATCCTGGGATGGTCCGATCCAGTAGGCCGCACCCTGCCGGTCTCGAAAGTCAACGAAGCGCTGCAACCGACCGTGATCGGCGTTGTGAAAGACTTCCATTTCGACCCGCTGCATCGGAGGATTCAACCGCTGTTCCTTACACAGAACCCGGCCTATCACGGATTGTACCATGTGTTCGTGCGCATCCAGCCCGGGACCGTAAAGCAGGTGCTGCGCGAACTCGAGGAGGCCTGGAGCAGTGTGGTTCCCGAAGATCCGTTCGAATGGTCTTTTCTCGATGCAAACCTGGAAGCGCAGTACAGGGAGGAAGAACGCTGGACGAGAATCGTCGGTCTTTCGGCCGGGTTTGTGGTCGTGATAACCTGTCTTGGTCTGTTGGGGCAGGTGACCATGGCGGTGACCCGGCGCACCAGGGAGATCGGGATCCGCAAGGTGCTGGGGGCAACGGCCGCTCAGGTCGTGAAGCTGATGGCGGCGGAATCGACGGTTCTTCTCGGCTTGGCAAGCGCCGTCAGCTGGCCGCTGAGCTACATGGCGTTGCAGAGCTGGCTCGAGGGCTTCGCCTATCGAATCGAACTGGCTCCGTGGGTTTTTCTTCTCGCCACAGGTGTTGTAATGACACTGACCCTGCTACTGGTCGCTTTGCAATCGGCCGGAGCGGCGCTGAGGTCGCCGGCCGACAGTCTGCGCTACGAGTGAGTCCAGGCTACCGGCCGCAAAGGAGGAAAACGATGACGACGAAAAAGTGGAGGTTGTGGACGATGCTGGGGGTGCTGGCGCTCGCGCCGCCGCCGCGGGTACTGGCGGCGCAGGAAGTCGAGCGGCTCCGCGGGTCGGAGGTCGCTGTCTACAACCTGGCCGGCCGCATGGAGATCGTGCGCGGAGAGGGCGCCGATGTCGTGGTTCGCGTAAGTCGTGGCGGCAATGACGCCGGACGACTGCGCGTCGAGACCGGCGAGATCCGCGGCCGCCAGACGCTGCGGGTCGTTTATCCAGGAGACGAGATCGTCTATCCGGGGTTCGGGGGCTCCCGCAAAAACCTGATCGTAGCCGCCGACGGAACCTTTCCCGACGCGGTTTCCGCCCTTTTCGCTTTGCTCGGTTGGGGCGGAGACCGCGTCACCATTTGGGGTTCCGGAGATGGGATCGAGGCTTGGGCGGACCTTGTGATCGAGGTGCCTGTCGGGCAGCGCGCCGCGGTGTATCTCGGCGCAGGCGCCATCGAGGCGCGCGGGGTCGACGGCCGCCTGGACCTCGACATGGGAGCAGGATCCGTGACTGCCACCGCCATGTCAGGCGCCCTTGCGATCGATACAGGCGCCGGGAAGGTGCGCGTCAGCGGCATGGGCGGAAACTTGAGCGTCGATACCGGATCGGGAAGCATCGACGTGGAGAACCTGACCGCAGGCGCCAAAGTCGAGCTCGATACCGGATCCGGGGGCGTGAGCGCCCGCGCGGTAGAGGCCCGGCGTTTGATCGTCGACACTGGCTCCGGGAGCGTAAAACTGAAGGGCGTTGCGTCCCCCGACATTGCGGTTGACACCGGCTCCGGGTCGGTCGAGCTCGAACTCCTCACCGACGTCGATACGCTCGGTGTTGATACCGGTTCCGGGTCGGTCACAGTATCAGTTCCTGCCGATTTCGGCGCGGCCATCGAGATCGACACTGGCAGCGGAGGCATCGATTCGGACATACCGGTCCGGGTCCGGTCCGTGAGCCGGAACCATTTGCGCGGTCTGATCGGCGACGGCCGGGGCAGGATCGTCATCGACACCGGCTCCGGCAGCGTGCACCTCGTCGGCAACTGACCCGTCCACGCGCGGAGGGCCGCGATGACCAATCCGGTTAATTGCACTCGGAACGGTGGCGTACACAAGCCTCCGCCCCGCAGCGAAAGGATCCTGGTGGACAAGTTTCTGGCACGCAGCCTGCTCTACAACGCGCAAATGATGGAAGCAGTCGGGCGGCATGGACTGGTCAGTATGGATGTAAATGCAGCCAGTGTGGATGAGCTGGCACAGAGGTGCCTGGCAATACTTGGCCTGGAGCCCGGTGCGGCGTTTCGATGACCGGTTCAGTTGGAACCGATCCTTCCATGGTCTCCGTAGTCGTGTGCTGTCAGACTTACAACCTGCACTCGACGGGCCGGCAACGGCTTCTTCACGGCTCCGCGCCCAGGACAAGCTCCAGGTTTTCCCTTTTCATCAGCTCGGTCCCGGTGCCCGGCTCGAGGAACGGCCCGACATCGGCCGTCAATCTCCCCCAGTCCAGTGCCTTCAACCGGTCGCGGAGGATTCCCCGCCAGGTGCGTTCCGCCGGAAGGCTTCCCTTCCACCCGCTCTGTTCCAGGGCGTTGCCGAGCAACACGAGGTTGGGCTGCGGCCAGCCGGGATCGCTCAGGTACCAGAGAAGATCGTAGAAGTCGCGCCCCTTGGGGTAAGGCCGCTGCAGCACGGCGTGCAGCTTCCCCGCAAGAAGCGAGGCCCGATCATGGTGCTGCAGCCGCAGGGTGACGTGGCGCCGGATCAACGTGGTGGCCAGCACGGCCCCGGCCGGAGGACGGGTGTCCACCTCGATGCGAATGGAGAGCACCTCCCCCGGGTGAGGCGACAGCCCCAACTCGTGCAGCAGCCCGGCAAAACGGACGATACCGGAATGCACCGCCTTGCTGTCGTTCACCTTCAGTTCCACGGCGTACCCTTCCGCTGCCAGCTCTGTCCGGATACCTCGCATGTACCCTCGTAGATCGTAGAGGGCCTGCGGGCGCTCCAGCGCGAAGTCCAGGTCCTCCGAGTAGCGCGGAATGGAGTAGAGAAAACGCAGCGAGGTGCCGCCCTGGAAGGCCAGCGAAATCATGGCTCCGGCGCGCTGGAGACTGCCGAGGATGCGAGCCTGCAGGTACTCGCGCACCAGGTTGCGGCCGTGGACGGCGGTTCGCGCGCTGGCCACGCGCTGGACCAGGTACTCCTTCACAGGGTCTCGTACTCCTCCAGGGCTTCCTTCTCCATCAGCGAAACCACGTTGGCCGCCGCCCGCATGAGCTTGGGACTTCCCACACGGCGTGCGAGACGCTGCAGTTCACCCGCATCCAGCAGGTGAAGATTCTGCAGGCGCAATCCCTGCAGGTAGGAGGTCCCGTCCCCCCCGGGTTGCAGGTGAACGAGGTCCAGCAGGGCTTTCTCCGGGCTGGCCACGAAAGCCTGTTGTCCGTCTCCGAGGTCGACTTGGTGGTAGCCGTACAGGAGGCGATGCCCGAGGTGGCGAAATTCGCACCGGACCAGGGGAGTAATCCGGCGGCCGGGCCTTCCGGTGCAGACGCTGGTGACCACCGGCGTGAACTCCGGAATCAGGTGGTGGTGGGTCAGGGCCGCCTGGCAGCTCACGTAGGAACCGCTCACCAGGCGGTTGGCAACCACAAAGGGATGGGGTTTCACCTTCCGGAAGGGCGGCGCCAGGGCGTACAGCCCCCGGCGCAGCTTGTGGAGCTGCCCGTTCCGGGTCCAGCGCGACAGCTGGCGGCGCACATCCACCGGATCGACGTCGCCGCAGAGTAGCAGGCCGGTCTCAAAGACCGGTTCGTGGCCGACGATATCGAGCAATCGCGTAAATTTCATGGCAGTAAAATGCCAGTATAGTCTTGTTGTTGCAACAAATTCGAAGGGTTGTCCTGGCCTGTCGTTTCCATCCGGATTTTCACATATGGTTATCCCGTGCTCCGGCGCTTCCCTCTGGATCGGAAGCACGATGCTGACGCTCTGCGCACTCGATGTCGCGGTTATTTTCCTTCTGCTGGCGTTCTGGCGGTTCGGTACCAGGGACCTTCTGTAACCGGTAGCAGGGAGCGGCCGATCTCAATTTCGCCGAACCTGCCTCGATACCCACCGCAGCTCTCCGGTTTCCAGCCGGGCGCCGACGCCCGGCTGTTACCGAATGAAAGGATGGCCTGAATGATTCCCTCGTATCTCCCGTCAGCCGTAGTTGCCTCCGCCCTGGCCGGCTCCGCGGCGCTCGCCGAAGATCCCGCGGTCTACTGGGTCTCGGCCCCGGTTCAGCCCGGGGAGACCGTCATGATGTGCGGCTTTTTCCCGCAGCCCGACGACCTGGAGGTTGCGCTGGAGCGGCTTCCGGACCAGAAACCCGGCGAGCCTTCGGGCCGGCCCTGGAAGCTCCCCGCGGACCGGGACCTGCCCGAAGCGGTGAAGCCGCTGCAGGCGAGCGAGACCGCCCTGATGTTCGAGCTGCCCGCGGATGAGCAGGGCGTGTTCTTCTACGCCCTGCATTCCGGAGCCGGAACCGCGGGCTCCGGGCGCATCAACCTGCCGGTGCCCTGGTGGACGCTCGGCGACGCCGTCACCGACCGCACCCCTTTCGGCGAGTGGCGCCTCGAGGACGGCGCCGTCCATGCCGGGGGCGGCCTGCGCATCGTCGGGCGCTGTCTGAAGCTGGGTGAGAGGGAGCCGGCCGTCGCCCTCCGCTCCGATGACGGGCGCGTGACGCTGCTGCAACCGGAGAAAGCCGAGCCTTTCTCCCTGGCGGTGACGGTGCCGGAAGAGCTGACCCCGGGCCGCTACGAGCTGTTCGTGCACAACGGCCACGGCGGCGAGCAGGCCTGGAGCGAGCCGCTCGACATCGCGGTCCTTCACCGGGAAGACGAGAAGGACCAACCCCTGCTCGACGTGGCCGCTTTCGGGGCCGCCGGGGACGACAAGGAGGACGACACCGCGGCCATCAAGGCGGCGCTGAAGGAGGCTGGTGAACGCGGCGGGGCTGTCGTGCTGATACCCAGGGGCCGCTTCGTCGTCAGCGAGAAGCTGGTGATCCCGCCGCACGTCACCCTGCGCGGCGCCGGGCGCGAGCTGACCGCCCTCTGCATGGCGGACACCGACGATCCCCCCGACGCCTGGATCGAAGGATCCCACCACTTCGCCATCGAGGATCTCACCTTCTACTGCAACCACCACTACCACGTCATCTCCAACAACACGGCCGCGGCCGTCCACACCCCGGCCGCCCCCATAGAGGACCCGGAGACCGCCGGCCACGTGCGCCTGACCCGGGTGCGGGTGCGGGCGGACTCCTTCAGGGGCCACCATTCGCCGGACAAGCAGGAGGAGCGCGCCCGCACTCCCGGGCCGCGCGACACCATCCGCCTGAGCGGCCCCGACATCCGCATAACGGACTGCGACGTGTACGGCTCCGAGCGCTCCATCTACCTCCATTACGCGGTCGGGGCCCTGGTGGCCAACAACATCTTCTACAACGGGCGCTCGGGTTGGATGAATTTCAACGGCTGTGAGAACATCGTCTTCGAACACAACCGCATCGCCGGCGCCGACCTGATGGCGACCGGAGGCGGCTACGCCTGCTTCACCCGGGGGGTCTCCCGCAACATCTACACCGCCCACAACAGCTACGAGAACATGAACGGCTGGGACCGGGAGGCATTCACCTCCGACGCCGGCGGCGGGGCGTACTTCGGCCCCGTGGCCGAGGTCGAGGGTGACTGGATCCTGCTGGCGGACGACCCGAAGTGGCATCACCGGCACTGGACAAACACCCTCGTCGCCGTCATCGCCGGACGCGGGCGCGGCCAGTACCGCTCCGTGAAGTCATGGGACGGGAGGCGGGTGCAGCTCGACCGGCCGTTCGTGGTCCCGCTGGACGAGACCTCGCGCGTCACCGTCACCATGACCCACCGGCGTTACATCTTCTACGACAACGAGACCCGCGACGCCGGCATCGCCATCCAGTTCTACGGCACCGCCACCGAGCACATCGTCGCCAACAACCGCAGCTGGCGCAGCGACGGGTTCCGCGCCTACGGGTTCTCCTACACGGGAGGAGTCCAGCCCAACCTCTATCTCCAGTTCCTCGGCAACGAGATCCGCGAGGGCAACTGCTACCGTTTCGAGGATCCCCTGGTTTATCCGGCGCGCCTCAGCGTCGAGGGCACCCTGCCGAGCCTGCACTTCGGCTCCGTCCTGCGCAACAACCACCTCCACAACAACGCGCAGATCGAAGTGGTTGTCGGCGCGAACAGCGACGGGGCGACGGAGAACGTGGTGGTCGAGGGGAACCGGGTGGAGAACTCCGACCTCGGGATACTGGTCGACGCAGGATGCCGGAACGTGCTGCTGCGACGGAACCGGATGGAAGGGTGCCTGGTGCCGCTGCAGGACGACCGGGAGAAGTAGAACCGGAAGGAACTACCGGGGCTTCGGGCTGCACTACCCCGAACGCTTCCTACCCCTTCCGTTCGTCTTCAGGAAGCGGGGGCTCGTCGGGCGCAGCATCCAGGAATGGGGGCATGTCCCCGGGCTCCGCATCTCCTGCTTGCCGCCCGGTCCTCGGTCAGTCGTAGTACTCCTGCCCCAGATGGGTGATCAGTTCCTCACCCTGCAGGTAGCGCAGCGTGTTCTTCAGCTTCATCAACTGAATGAATAGATCGTGCTCCGGATACAACCCCGGCGCCGTCTGCGGGCTCTTGAAATAGAACGACAGCCACTCCTGGACGCCGTGCATCCGGGCGCGCTGGGCGAGGTCGGCGAAGAGCACGAGATCGAGCACCAGCGGCGCCGCCAGGATGCTGTCGCGGCAGAGCAGGTCGACCTTGATCTGCATCGGGTACCCGAGCCAGCCGAAGATGTCGATGTTGTCCCACCCCTCCTTTTCGTCGCCGCGGGGCGGGTAGTAGTTGATGCGCACCTTGTGGTACAGCTCGCCGTAGAGCGACGGGTACAGGTGGGGCTGCAGGATGTAGTCGAGGACGCCGAGCTTCGACTCCTCCTTCGTCTTGAAGGAATCCGGGTCGTCGAGCACCTCGCCGTCCCGGTTGCCGAGGATGTTGGTGGAGAACCAGCCGCGCACTCCCAGCATCCGCGCCTTGAGGCCGGGGGCCAGCAGCGTCTTCATCAGGGTCTGGCCGGTCTTGAAGTCCTTGCCGGCGATCGGCACCCGGTTGGCCTTCGCCAGCTCGACCATCGCGGGAATGTCGACGGTGAGGTTCGGCGCTCCGTTGAGGTAGGGCACCCCCTCGCTCAACGCCGCGTACGCGTAGATCATGCTCGGCGCGATCGACGGGTCGTTCTCGCGCATCCCCTTCTCGAACGCCTCGACGCTGGCGTGCGCCTTGCCCTCTTCGAGGAAGATCTCGGTGCTTCCGCACCAGATCATCACCGCCCGCTCGAGGCCGTTGTCGCTCTTGAAGCGCTGGATGTCCTCACGCACCTGCAGGGCCATGTCCCACTTGTTCTTGCCCTGCTTCACGTGCGAGCCCTCGAGCCGCTTCACGTAATCGCGGTCGAAAACCGCCTTCATCGGGGCGAGGGCCGCCAGTGGATCCCGCAGCTGGTCGAGTGTCTTCTGCTCGATCACCCCGGCGTGGGTCGCCGCCTCGTAGGCGTCGTCGGGAAAGACGTCCCAGCCGCCGAAGACGAGGTCTTCCAGGCCCGCGAGCGGGACGAACTCCCTGATGAGGGGGGAGCGATCGTCGGTGCGCTTGCCGAGGCGGATGGCGCCCATCTGGGTCAGCGATCCGACCGGTTCGCCGAGGCCGGCCTTGATCGCCTCCACACCGGCGATGAAGGTGGTGGCGACGGCGCCCATCCCCGGGATCAGCACGCCGAGCTTCCCCTCCGGGGCAGCGATGTTTTCTGGTTTGTTCATGCCTTCGGTCCTCCTGGGTTCGTTGAGAATGTTCGAACCTACGGAACGCCGATCATAAGACAAATTGATAATAACTATATTATCAATAGATTTTCTCTATGATCTCCGCAACGCCATGAACCTCCAACACCTCCGCTATTTCCTGGCGATCGTCAGGGCGGGCGGTTTCACCCGGGCCGCCAGGGACCTCCACGTCACCCAGCCGACCGTGAGCAGCGGGATTGCCGAGTTGGAACGACTCCTCGGGACGCGGTTGTTCAACCGCGCGGGGCGTCGAGTCGATCTCACCCTGGAGGGCCGGGCCCTGCTGACCTACGCGCTGCAGATCGAGGACCTAGTCGACGAAGCGGTCGAGCGGGTGCGCAAAGGGAATGTCCTCACCGAGCAGGGGTTCCGCTTCGGCGCCATCGACGCCGCGGTCATCTACCTGCTTCCCGATATCCTGCAGTCCTACCGGGACGCCCATCCCCACGTCGAGCTGTCGACGCAGGTCGCCTCTTCGCGCTACCTGGTGGAAGACCTGCTGATGAACCGCTCGGAGTTCGCCGTCATCACCCTGCCGTTCGAGCACCCGCGCATAGCGACGCTCTCCCTCGTCCGGGACGAGATGCCGCTCGTCGCCGGCGCCGGCCACCGGCTAGCCGGCCGCGCCGCGGCCGCCGCCGAGATCGCCGCCGAGCCCCTGATCCTGTTTCACTCCGAGTCGGTGTCGCGCCGCATCGTCGACGAGCGTTTCGCCGAGCTGGGGATCACGCCGCGGGTCGCCATGGAGATGCGCTCGCCGGAAGCGATGCGCAAGCTCGTCGAGTCGGGCATGGGGATCTCGTTCCTGCCGCGCATGACGGTGGCCGAGTCGCTGGCCGCCGGAACCTTGTGCGTGGTGCCGGCCCCAGAGCTGCGCTTCGAGCGCGAGATCGGCCTGGCGTGGAGAAAGGGGCGCTACTTCGGCCCGGCGATCCGCAGCCTCCTCGACGCCGTCGCCGACCGCTTCGGCAAGCTCGAACCGTGGCGGGAGAGCCAGTCCCCCGCGGCTGGCGGCGCCAGCGGCTGAGCCGGGAGAAGCAGGCGTCGGCTCCCGGGGTCGAGTCGAGTCCCCGACCGGACCTTCGCGGCCAATTTCGGGACAGTCTTCAAACGCAGGGGCCGAGCCGGATCGTGGGAACGCATCCGGAGCCGCGAGATACCCCCTGGCCGCGGAACGCGCCCCAGGAAGCGGCGAAGCCCTCGATGTCCAGCCCCAGGAAGCGGGTCCCGCAGCGGTTCGACACTTCCTCCAGTTTTTGCAGACCCTGCTCCGACAGAAGCCGGAAACCGCGCCCGTTGCCCTGGTGCTGCTTTATCGCCGCAGCGGCGAGCTGAATCAGCCCCTGCAGGAATAGTCCCGCGGCCGTCCGCGGCCCGGCGCCCAGCCACAGCGGCTCCCACTGCTCGTGCGCTTCCCACCAGAAACCGTGGTTGTAGAGGTCTACCCCGAGCAGGTAGGCCTTGTTGCCGCGCCAGCCGGCGCCATCGGGGACGCCGCCGTCGAAGGGGCAGCGGAAGCGGTGGCCCTGCGGATCCCTGTGCGGGTGGGGCGTTTCTCCGGGAAGGTGACGGTAGCGCGGAAAGGGGACCTCGGGGACGTAGCGAACGACACCGGAATGGAGGGACCCCGGCTGCACCATGGCTGCGGGGGAAATCAGACGGCGGCCGCGGAAACCGCCGGCCCGGATGCCTCCTCCGGCTCCGGCAGCACGCGGGCCAGCTCTTCGAGGCGGTCCTCGATGGCGGCTGCCTCCCGGTATTGCGACAACTCGGCGCGCAACCGCGAGGCCTGGCGCAGGCCGCGGAAGTAGCCGCTGTAGTGGCGCCGCAGGGAGATCACGGCCTGACGCTCGCCGCGCTCCCTGACGGCGAGGCGCAGGTGCTCGAGGCAGACCTCGCTGCGCTCGCGCCCGGACGGGGAAGGCAGGTGGCGGCCGGTGGCGAGGAAATGCCGCGACTCGCGGAACACCCAGGGGTGGCGGATGGCACCGCGGCCGATCATCACGGCGTCGCACCCGGTGTCGGCGAACGCCGCGGCGACCTCCTCCGCCCGCGTCAGGTCCCCGTTTAGAATGACGGGAATGGAGACCGCCTCCCTGATCCTGGGAATGTAGCCGTAGTCGACATCCCCCTTGTGCCCCTGGGCCCGGGTGCGGCAGTGCACGGCCAGGGCCTGCACGCCGATCTGCTCGAGCATGCGCGCCACCTCGACGATGCGAATCGTTTCGGCGTCCCAGCCGAGCCGCGTCTTCACCGTGACCGGCAGGTGGGTAGCCGACTGCACCCGCGCCACCACCTCCTTCATGCGCGGCAGATCGCGCAGCAGGCCGGCGCCGGCGCCGCGCAGGGCGACGTTGCTCACCCAGCAGCCGCAGTTGACGTCGATGAGATCGGGACCGGCGGCAGTGGCGATCTCCGCCGCCTTCTCCATCGACAGCTCCGAGGCGCCGTAGATCTGGATGCCGAAGGGCCGCTCTTCCGGCAGGAACTTCAGCTTCCCGTGGGTGCGCCGCCGGCCGCTCTCCAACTCGCGCACCAGCCCCTCGGCGTTGACGAACTCGGTGTAGACCATGTCGGCCCCGAGGCGTCTGCAGATGACGCGAAACGGCAGGTCGGAAACGTCCTCCATCGGCGCCAGCAGCAGGCCCGGGGAAACGCGGATCGTGCCGAAGGAGAGGGAGCCGCCCATCGATCGCCGGGCGCCGTCAGCTGCCCGCGGCCCTGACCTGTTTCATGATGCGCACCTCGCGCCGGCGTATGGTGGCGCGAATGGCGTCGACGATCTTCATCCACTCCGGGGAGCTGTAGTAGGCCTCTATCGCCTTGTCCCGGGCCTTGTGGTTCGCGAACGAGCGCATCCAGACGAACTCATCCTCGCGGTCCTCGTTTTCCCAGGCGTCGACGAAGGTGACGCCGTACTTCTCCATGAACTTTCGCGCCTTCCGGAACTCGCGCAGGAAATCTCTCTTCGTTCCCGGATGCAGGCGGTAGATCCTCAGCTCGTAGATCACGGCTCTTCTCCTTTCGATCGGGTTCGGTAGGTGTTCCGTTCCGTCAACACCGTGTCGACGGGGGTATCGTGCGGCTCGGCAGGCACGGCGCCGACGACGAACTCTTCGTAGACCAGTGCCACCGCGGGAACCCGTAGCGGGCGCAACATGCGGTCGTAGTGGCCGCCCCCCATGCCGAGGCGGTTTCCCTTCCGGTCGCAGGCGACCGCAGGCACGAGAACCGCGTCGATGGCGGGCAGCTCCGCGCCGGCGGGGGGCTGCAGGATGCCGAGCGGTCCGCGCTTCAATTCGTCGAGGCTGCCGATCTCGGCGTGCCGCAGCGGTTGCCCGGGGCCGGGGACTACCGGGACCACGATCCGTTTCCCCAGGCCGAGCAGGGCGGCGATCAGTCCGCGGGTCGCCACTTCGTTCGGCAGGCTGCCGACGTAGGTGTGAATGGCCGCGGCCGCGGACACCTCCTCCAGGTCGAGAACCCGGGCGGCGATCCTGCGGCTGAGCCCGGAGGCCCGCTCGGCACTCATCGCACGGCGCCGTTGCAGGCACGCGGTCCGCATCCGCGCCTTGTCGATTTTGGCGCCTGCCGTCATCGCCGGTACAATCCCCCCGGGGTATTCGAGTGTCAAGGAAGCTGCCCGTTCCGGCGGGCAACTCTCCGCGCAGAACCGGCAGACCGCAGGCCGGCTCCTCGCCCTGTTTTTTCCGTGCCCCCAGTAATAATACGACAGGGTATTCCGTCGTCACTGTGGTCAGCCGCCTTCAATTGCGGGGCGGAACCGCAGCCGGTAGATTGGATTGTTTCGCCCGCCCGCGGTTTGCCTTTGGGCCGCGGGTTCGCCACCCCCACTCACCGATCCACTCTCGTGAAAGAAGAGATCACAGATCCGCGGCACGACGAAGAGGATGTCCGCGTCCAGGCGAAGCTGAAGGAGCACGGCAACCTGCCCCGGCACATCGCCATCATCATGGACGGCGACCGCCGCTGGGCGAAAGAGCAGAGTCTGGCTGTGACCGAAGGCCACCGGCACGGCCGCGACTCGGTTCGCGACATCGTGCGCGCCTGCGGCCAGCTCGGCACCGAGGCGCTGACCCTCTACACCTTCTCCACCGAGAACTGGAGCCGGCCGAGAAAGGAAGTCACCACGCTGATGAGGTGGCTGCGCGAGTCGCTCCGTGACGAAACCCCGGAGCTGCACCGGAACAACGTGCGCCTCAACGCCATCGGCCGCCTCGAGGGCCTGCCGAAGGCGGTGCGGTTTGCCCTCGACAAGGCACTGCGGGACACCGCCCCGAACGACGGCCTGCTGCTCAACCTCGCGCTGAACTACGGCGGTCGCGGCGAGCTGGTCGACGCCTGCCGGACGCTGGCCGCCAGGGCGCGGGACGGAGTCATCAACCCCTGCGACATCGACGAGGAGGACATCAGCGCCGCTCTCTACACCGGAGGCATCTCCGACCCGGACCTGCTGATTCGCTGCAGCGGCGAGATGCGGCTGAGCAACTTTCTCCCTTGGCAGATGATCTACACCGAGATCTGGTTCACCCCCGTGTACTGGCCCGACTTCCGGCGCCACCACCTCTACCAGGCGATCCGCGATTTCCAGCAGCGCCAACGACGGTTCGGCGGCGCCTGAGAGTGTCCGGGAGTCATGCACATGGAAGGTCCCGGGCGGAACTTCGCGCGCAGAACCGCCTCGGCCTGCGTTCTCGTGCCCGGGATTCTCGCCCTGACCTGGGCAGGCGGCTGGGCCCTGTTCGCCCTGGTCGCCGCCATCGTCGGCAGGTCGAGCTGGGAGTTCTACCACTTGGCGGGCAACGCCGGGTACAGACCCCTGAAATCGTTGGGGATACTTCTCAGCCTGGGGCTGTGCGCCTTTCTGCACCTCGCCGGAACCGCCCACCTGCCGCTGGCGATGATGCTCTCAGCGGCGGTCGTTTTCGCCGCGGCGTTGCGGGGGGGAACGGCCGGGTTTGCGGTCAGCGCGGCCCTGACCCTGGCAGGCGTTCTCTACACCGGACTGCTGGGCAGCGCCCCGCTCCTGCTGGCGGCCGACCGCGATCTGCTGCGCAGCGGCGAGCCCGGGGTGCTGCTGGGACTGATCTTCGTCAGCCTTTGGATCACCGATACCGCGGCCTACGGTGCCGGACGCCTTTGGGGAAGGCAAAGGCTCGTTCCCGGAATAAGCCCGAACAAGACCGTGACAGGAGCTGTCGCCGGGTTGCTGGCCGGGCTGCTTCCGGCCCTGTTGCAGCCATTCGTCCCGGTATTCTCTTATTGGGAACTGGCCGGGTTGTTTCTGGTGGTTGCGGCCAGCGCACAGATCGGAGATCTCGTGCAGTCGGCGCTCAAACGGGACTACGGAGTCAAGGACGCCCCCGCGCTCATACCGGGCCACGGCGGTTTGCTCGACCGTTTCGATTCCTATTTCTTCTGCTTTCCTCTCGCCTACGCCTACCTCCTGCTCCTGCAGCAACTGACTCCCCCGGGCTCCGGCTGACCTGACGCCATGCTCTACTTCCTGATCGCCCTCGGCATTCTCATCTTCGTGCACGAGCTGGGTCATTTCCTCGTCGCCAAGCGCGCCGGCATTCGCGTCGAACGCTTCTCCCTCGGATACCCGCCGAGGATGATCGGTTTCAAGTGGAAGGAGACCGACTACTGTCTGTCGTGGATACCGTTCGGCGGCTACGTGAAGGTTGCCGGCATGGCCGACGTCGGCGCGGAGGAGTCATCGGGAGCGGACTGGGAATTCCCCTCGAAACCGATCTGGGTCCGCATGGCCGTCATCGCCGCGGGACCGGCGATGAACCTGCTGTTCGCGTACGCCGCCTTCCTGTTCCTGTTTTCGGCCTACGGGGTCCCCAGCGTCGATTCGACGGCGGTCGATCCCCTCGAGGGGTCCCCTGCAGCCCTCGCCGGCCTGCGCTACGGCGACGTCGTCGTCCGCGTCGGCGACCAGTCGGTGGCCAACTACCACGAGCTCCGGCGGGAGTTCGAAAGTGCGGCCGGGGGAGCCGTTACCGTCGACGCCGAGCGCGACGGCCGCATCCTGGCCTTCGACCTGCCGCGGGAGACGGCCGCCGGCCGGGAGGTAAAGTCCTCCGGCATGCCGTACGGCCTGTCGCTGCTGTATCCCACCGTCGTCGGCGGGGTAGTGGAGGGTATGCCGGCGGAAGGAGTCGGGCTGAAGGAGGGGGACCGCATCACCAGCGTCGCCGGGGCCGAAGTGAGAACCTGGGACGAGATGCGGCAGCAGATAAGCCGCCATCCGGGAGAGGAGATCGAAATCTCCTGGCTCCGCGACGGCGAGTCGATAACGACGCCGATAACCCCGGAGGCGCGCCCCGAGGGAGGGGGCACCATCGGCCAGATCGGCATCGGCCCGCACATGTCGACCGCGGACGTCTCGTTCCGGGAGGCGGCGTCCCTGAGCGCCGCCGGCCTGGTCAATTCAGCCGGTCTCATCCTCGACTTCATCGGCAACATCTTCGAGGAAGACCGCTACAAGGAGCTCGGCGGCCCGATCCTTATCGCCAAGATGGCGGACGACACCGCGGAACGGGGGCTCGAACATTTCATCTATTTCCTCTCCCTGCTGAGTGTGAACCTCGCCATCCTCAACCTCATGCCGATTCCCGCCCTCGACGGTGGACACCTCGTCTTCCTCACCCTCGAGGCGGTGATGCGCCGGCCCCTGTCGCTGCGCAAAAGGGAGTTCTGCCAGCAGGTCGGCCTGGCCCTGATCCTCGGGCTGATGATCCTGGTGACGTTCAACGACCTCAACCGGCTGGTCTTTCCCTATATCGTCGAGCTGTTCCAGTAACCCGGCCGCCTTCGCCGGCGCGCAACGGCGCCCTCTACCCTTGCCATGAACCGCAGGCCAACAACAGAAAGCTCCGGCGATGAGCTGGCGAAGCTGACCGCGTCGATCCGCGGGCACGGCCGTTCCCTCGGGTTCGGCCTGTTCGGGGTAACCCCGGCCGAGCCGCTTCCCGGCAGCGATTTCTACGCCCGCTGGGTCGCCCTGGGGTACGCCGGGGAGATGGAGTACCTCGAGCGCAACCTCCAAAAGCGCGGCGACCCGCGCCTGCTGGTACCGGGCGCGGCCAGCGTCATCTGCGTTGGCATGGACTACCACCCCGGCCCGCAGGAGACAGCACCCGCAGGACGGGACGATTCCCCCCGACTCGGCGGGCAGATTTCGGCGTACGCGCGCGGCGACGACTACCACGAGGTGGTGAAAGAGCGCCTCGCCGAGCTGTGGCGCTTCATCGAGGAGGAAGCCGGCAGGCCGGTCCGGGGCCGCTGGTACGTCGATACCGCCCCGGTGCTCGAGCGGGAGCTTGCCCAGCGCGCCGGCCTGGGGTGGTGGGGGAAGAACACCTGCCTGATCAACAAGCGGCGGGGTTCCTGGTTCTTCCTGGGGGAAATCGTCACCGACCTGGAGCTTCAGTACGACGAGCCCGCTGTCGACCACTGCGGAACCTGCACCCGGTGCCTCGACGCCTGCCCCACCGATGCCTTCCCGGAACCGTACGTCCTCGATTCCCGCCGCTGCATCTCCTACCTGACCATCGAGCTGCGAACCTCCATACCGGCCGCGCTCCGCCCCGGCATGGGCGACTGGCTGTTCGGGTGCGACGTCTGCCAGGAGGTCTGCCCGTGGAACCGCAAGGCGGCGACGGCTGGCGAGACCGCCTTCACGCCGCGACCGGGACTGGAGCGGCCCGACCTGGAGGAGTTGATGAAGCTCGACGCCGAGGGGTTCAACCGCCTTTTCAGGAACAGCCCGGTCAAGAGGCCCAAACGAGCCGGCTTCCTGCGCAACGTCGCCGTCGCCCTGGGCAACTCGGGCAGGCCCGAGGCGGTCGGGGTACTGATTCCGGCGCTGAAGCACGAAGAGCCCCTGGTGCGCGGACACGTCGCCTGGGCCCTGGGACAGCTGCGCGGCCCCGAAGCGGAGAACGCCTTGCAGAACTCCCTGGCTGAAGAGGAGGACGCCGGCGTCCGGGAGGAACTGGCCGAGGCGTTGAGCAGCTGTCGCGAGCCCCGGCAGGAGAAATAGTGCCTGTTCCTGCGTGCAGGGAGCTCCGAGTCGCCGGCTTGCCGGGCTCCTGTCGCGGAGATTGGCCACCCCAATCCTTCCCCCAGGAGCCCGGTTCACCGGGCCCCGATCGAGTCAATCAACAGGGGTGCGCGTCGACCTGGAAAACGCCGCAAGACTCCAGACTTTGGGAGGATACCCACACGCACGGCCTGGTGGATGAACTGCCATCCAATCCAACCGGGGCCGGGTTCACGCGCCGAGTTGCGCGCAGGAAACTACCCCGCTGCGGAATCGGGAAGGAGCGCTTCCACGAAGGCCTCGCCGTCGAACGGATGCAAATCCTCAAGCTGCTCACCCACACCGATCATCCGAATCGGCAGGCCGAGCTCGCGCCTCAGGGCAAAAACGATTCCCCCCTTGGCCGTCCCGTCGAGCTTGGTGATCACGATCCCGTCGACCCCGACGGCGCCGTGAAACTCGCGCGCCTGGGTGAGGGCGTTCTGCCCGGTGGTGGCGTCCAGCACCAGCAGGGTTTCGTGGGGAGCGCCGGACAGCTGCCTGCCGAGGGAGCGCTTCACTTTCTTCAGCTCTTCCATCAGGTTGACCTTGGTGTGCAAGCGGCCGGCGGTGTCGACGATCAGCACGTCGATCGCCCGCGCCGCGGCCGCAGCCGCGGCGTCGAAAGCTACGGCCGCGGGATCGGCCCCCTGCTGCGAGCGCACGATTTCCGCCCCGGAGCGCTCGGCCCAAATCTCCAACTGCGGCACCGCGGCCGCGCGGAAGGTGTCGCAGGCCGCCAGCAGCACCGAACGGCCTTCGGCCCTGTGGCGCGCCGCCAGCTTGCCGATGGTCGTCGTCTTGCCGGCGCCGTTGACCCCGGCGACGAGGATGACGTGAGGCCTGACTGCCGGGGAGCAGGTCCCCGCACCGGAGCCGGCCGCGATCGCCGTGAGCTGTTGCCGCAACTCGGAAAACAGCTCTCCAGCCCCCCCTTGCGAGCGCAGCCGGGCGCGCAGGGTGTCGACGATATCCGTCGCTGTCTCCACCCCGACGTCCGCCTGGATCAGGATCGCCTCGATCTCCTCGAGAGATTCTTCGTCGACCGGCCCCCTCGAAATCGCGGCAGTGATGCCGTCGAGGAGCAGGGATCGCGTTTTGGAAAGACCGCTGCGAAAGCGGTCGCGCAGACTCGGCAAATGCGGCCTTCAGGCTTGGAGAATGCCTGCAGGGCGATCCGTTGGAATGGGAGAGCGCCCGTGGAGAAGTCACAAACCCGGGGTGAGCCGCAAGCGTACCACCTCCTGATTCTTCGCGTCAAGTATCCCGGTGCCTCTCGGGGAAGTCGGTCGGCTTCCATGGCGATGGTACATCCCCATTCGCGGAGCTTGACGGTTTTCGGACCGGCGGCTAGATTTTTCACTTTCCCTAAATGAAACTGTACTGAGTTGCCGCACAAAGAGTTACAGCTATCCACCCGACGGGCGGCAACGCTTGTCCTCTGGTTCCTTGCGGGCGCGGGCGCCGCTTCGCCTGTCGAGTTTTATCCCCAGGATGAGGTGCGCCCCGGTCTCTCCGGGATCGGCAAATCCGTCTTTCACGGAACCGCCATCGACACCTTCGGGGTGGAGATCATCGGTCTTGAGCGCAACCGCCTCCGTCCCGGGAAAAACCTCATCCTCGCGCGCTTGTCTGGGGCGGGACTCGAGGAGACCGGGGTTATTCGCGGCATGAGCGGCAGCCCCGTGTACATCGACGGCCGGCTGCTGGGAGCGGTGTCGTTCGGCTGGGCGTTTTCAAAGGAGCCGATTTGTGGCATCACCCCTATCGCCGACATGCTGGCGGTGATGGGGCGCAGCCTCGAGACCGGGAAGGGGAATGGGGAGCCGGATACTGTCGAGAAAGGGACTGGGCCCGACGACCGGCAGGCACGGCAGGAGGGCTTCGAGCCGCTGGCGACTCCCCTCTCGCTGAGCGGCTTCTCGCCTTCTGCGGCGCGGATGCTCGACGAATTCATGGCTGATTTCGGCTTCACAACCGCCTCCGGGCAGGCCGCGGGGGGACAGTCCGGGGCCGTTGATGCCGGCCCTCTGCAACCGGGGGCGGCGTTGGGCGTTCCGTTCGTTACCGGCGATTTCAGCGCCGTCGCCATCGGCACCCTCACCCACCGCGACGGCGACCGCCTCGTCGGTCTCGGACACCCCCTCCTCGAGCTTGGGGCCGTCGACCTGCCGCTCTCCGGCGCCCGCATCCACGGCGTGATGGCGAGCCGGTTCGCCTCGTTCAAGCTGGGTGCCGCCGGCGCCCCAATCGGGGCGGTGCGCCAGGATCGCTGGTCGGGCATTGCCGGCGTTGCCGGCGCCCGGGCGGCGGTGTTGCCCCTGGCACTCGAACTATCCGGCACAACCGGGGGCGAGCGCTTTTCGTTCGAGCTGCTGCGGCACGACCTGCTCACCCCCTTTCTCGCACGCGTCGTCATCCTCTCGGCTCTCGAACCCGCTGCCAGTCTGACCGGGGAATCCAGCCTGATCTCAGGGGCGACCCTGTATCTCGAAAACGGTGCCCGCGTCGAGCGCGCCGATCTGTACTCCGGCCGCGCCGCGGTGTTCGACGCCGCCCGCGAGTTGGCCGAACCGTTGCGCCTGGCGCTAGGCGGCCCCTTCGAGCGCATCGGCGTCGATTCGCTCGATCTCACCGTCGAGGTCGCAGAGGAATCCCGGCGCGCCGAAATCGTCGAAGCGCGCTTCCTTTCGGCGTCCGCCGCCTCGCCGGGGGACGTGGTTTCGGTGCGCGTGATGCTGCGCCCTCACAGGCAACCAGAAGAAGAACGGGTGTTGGAAGTACGCGTCCCGCGGACCGCTGTTTCCGGCCCTGTCGAGGTGCGGATCGGCAGCGGCCGCAGTGCCCGGGCCTGGGAGATGGCACGGCGGCCCGACGGGTTCCGACCGCGCAACAACGAGCAGCTTGTCCGGTTGCTCAACCGCAGCGCCCGCCACGACGATCTGGTGGTCGAGCTGTTTCGCCCCGAGGCGGCGATGAGCGTCGATGGCCGCGAGCTGCCGGGACTACCGCCGTCGGTTCACGCCGTGTTGTCTGCAGACACCGGGAGTGGCCGCGTGGCTGCGGTCAGCGGGCGGGTCGTGGCGCGGAGCCAGATTCGCACCCGGTACGCGCTTGTCGGGGAACGGAGTCTGCCGCTGGAGATCGGACGCCGCGCAGCCGAATGAGAACGGTATTTATGAAACCAAATCCGGAAAGATGTCAGCCGCCGCCCGGAACAGGATGGATCGGCGGAAAGAAGCGACGCTCCAACCTTGAGAGGTATCAGTGACACGATCTCCCGCCCTTGCCCGTCGCCGCTTTTTGATCTGCGCTCTTGCCGCGGCTCTGCTGTTGCCCCCGACCGCCGGCGCCGTGCTCCCCCGGCACCTGGCGCACAGCAGCTTCGAGGACTTTGTCGCGGGCAGGGCACGGGGAGTCGGCATCGACTCGGAGGGCGTGCTGCGCGCCGCGCCGGCCCTGGTTCGATTGGCCGGCCTCGATGCCGAGCGGATATGGGCCCTGGCCGCCGGCCCCGACGGCTTTCTCTACGCCGGAACCGGCGACGGGGGCCAAGTGGTGCGCGTCCGCGACTCCGGGGAAGCCGAGCTGGTTTACGACTCCCCGGAGGTCGCCGTTCACGCCGTCCTCTTCGACCGCCGCGGAAACCTGTTAATCGGCACCTCCCCCGGCGGTCTCGTCTACCGGCTCGACGAAGACGGCGCCCCTGTCCTTACCGCCGAGACCGGAAGCCGCTACGTGTGGGATCTCGCCCTGGATGAAAAGGGGCGGGTTCTTGCCGCGGTCGGAGAGCCCGGCGGAGTGGTCCGGGTCGCGGCCAACGGCCGGCTCGACAGCCTGTGGAGCAGCTCCGAACGGCATGTGATGGCGTTACTGCACCGAGGAGACCGCCTGTTTGCCGCCACCGCCGGACCCCGCCAGGACGCGGAAAAAAACGGGGGGGAAACGAACGCCGGCGGCGACGTCCATGCCGGCAGGCTCTACGAGCTGGGGCCCGAACCAAGCCAACATCGCCTGGTTTGCGAGACCGCATTCGACGAGGTCAACCGCATCGCCGCCGCCGAGGAGGGCCGGCTGCTGATCAGCGCCCTTTCCGAGAGCCCGGGACCCGATGCGGAGAAGACCCGGTCGGCGGTTCTGCTCGTTCACGCAACCGGCGCCCTGACGACCCTCTGGCAGACCAGCGCCCCGATTTTCGATTTGCAGCCGGAAGCGGCAGGCAGCTTCCTCGCCGCGGCCGGTGGCGACGGTCAGCTGGTGCGGCTGTTCCCGGATCGAGGTGAGTTCGAGGTTGTGGCGCGTCTCGATTCGCTGTCCCCGAACCGGCTCCTGGCAAGCGAGCGAGGCGTGTTCGTCGGCGCGGCGCAGTCGGGCGACATCTGGAGGCTGTCGCCGCATTTCGCCGATGAGGGGGAGTTCCTCTCGCAGGTGGAGGACCTCGAGCTCAACTCCCGGTGGGGCCGCATCGAGTGGGACGCCGAAACACCGCCGGGTACCGGGCTTTCTGTGCAGACCCGTTCGGGAAACAGCGCCGATCCCGACCCGACCTGGAGCGAGTGGTCGCCGGAGCTAGGCACGGGGACCGCCATTACCAGCCCGCCGGCGCGCTACCTGCAGTACCGCCTCATCCTCCACGCCGGCCGCGGCGCCAGTCCGGAAATCCGGCGCGTCGCCTTCAGCGCCCAGCAGACCAACCTGGCGCCGCGAATCGTCGAGCTGCTGACGTTCCCGTTCCGGCCGCGCCAGTCCGGCGGCAACGGCTCCTCCGACCAGAACGCGACCAGGGCCGGGAGCCAGGGCAGGGAGCCGCGGCGGCCGGCGCAGCGCAAGAGTCTGCGCATGGTCCGCTGGCAGGCCCGCGATCCCAACGGGGACAAGCTTGCCTATGACATCTTCCTGCGCGGAGACGGGCAGTCGGAGTGGAAGCTGGTCAAGGAGAACACGGTCCAGAACTCCCTCCTCTGGGACACGGAGCACATGCCCGAGGGACGCACGCAGTTGAAGCTTGTCGTCTCCGACCACCCCGACAACCCGGCCGGAAGCGCCCTGCAGCACGAGCGCACCAGCGACCCATTCCTTCTGGACAACAGCCCTCCGGTGGTCGAGCTGAGGGCCGTGGGTAAGCGCACCCCGGAGGTCGAGGTGGAAATCACCGACCGCGTCAGCGAAGTCCGGCGCGCCCAGTATTCCATTGATTACGGTGAAACGGTGTACCAGATAGAGCCGGCCGACGGCATGTTCGACTCTCCCCGCGAGAACGCCCGCTTCACCCTGGAAAACCTGACACCCGGCGAGCACGTGATCGCGGTGCAGGCCTGGGACCGGCTCGACAACATCGGATCCCGGCAGGTGATCGTGAAGGTCGAGTGAAAGAGGACCAGCTCCACATGCGCCGCGCCCTTTCCCTGGCGAGGCGAGGGCGGGGGCGGGTCAGTCCGGGAGCCCTGGTCGGGGCGGTGGTCGTGCGGGACGGTGAGGTGATCGGGGAAGGGGCGTACCGCCACCGGGGCGGACCCCACGCCGAGGCGGAGGCGCTGGCCGCGGCCGGAGAACGCTGCCGGGACGCCACCCTCTACGTCACCCTGGAGCCGTGCGCCCATCACGGAACCACCCCCCCTTGTGCCGAGGCCGTAGTTGCTTCGGGGATCAGCCGCGTCGTCTGCGCCCTGGAAGATCCCGACGAACGGGTGAGCGGACGCGGGTTCGCGCGCCTTCGCGATGGGGGAATCGACGTCCAGTCAGGACTCCTGGCCGCCGATGCGGAACGGGACAACGCCGCTTTCCTGACCCACCGCCGGACCGGAAAGCCGTGGGTCGTCCTCAAGTTGGCGCAGAGCCTCGACGGGCGCATTGCCACGAGAACCGGCGCCTCACGCTGGATCACCGGCAAGCAGGCCCGCCGCCACGCCCATCGCTGGCGTTCCTGGGTCGACGGCGTCGTCGTGGGGGCCGGGACTGTTCTTTCCGACGATCCCGAGCTTACGGTTCGCCACGTGCCCGGCCTCGACCCCCGGCCGATGGTAGTCGACGGAAGACTCCGGGTCTCGCCGCGGGCGGCCCTCTTCAGGCGGGGGACCGCAGTGCTGATCACCGCGGACTCCATCCCGGAGGAGCGCCGGCGCGAGTTCGAGGCCGCAGGTGCGGAGATCTGGACTTTCCCCGCCGAATCGGGCCGCGTCGACCTCCGCCGTCTGGTCCGAGCCGCCGGGAAGCGCGGCATGATCAGCCTGCTGATCGAAGGGGGCCGGGATCTGGCCACCGCCGCGCTCGCCGACCGGATCGTCGACGAGTTGATGCTCTACGTGGCGCCGCGCCTGCTGGGCGCCGGGATCAGCGGCGTGGGGGACCTGGGGATCGAACTGGTCGACAAGGGAATCACCCTCGAACGAATGGTAATGAAACGGCTCGGCGACGATGCGCTCATCTCGGGAAAAGTGCTCTATCCATGTTCACAGGGCTGATCGAAGAAGTCGGCACGGTTCGGAGCGTGGAACGCCAAACGGCCTTCCAACGCCTGGAAATCGCCTCGAAACTCCCTCTCGATGGCATCGCGGTCGGCGACAGCATCAGCATAAACGGGGCATGCCAGACGGTCGTCGCGCGCGCGGAGGACAGCTTCCGGGTCGAATCCGTTGAGGAGACCCTGCGGCGCACCAACCTCGGCTCCCTGGATCCGGGGGATGCCGTCAATCTCGAGCGCTCGATGAGGGCCGACGGCCGGCTCGGGGGTCACGTGGTCCTGGGACATGTGGACGGCGTCGGATCGCTGCACCGTTTCGAGCGCGACGGCGAGAACCGAATCCTCGAAGTCGAGATGCCCACCGGACTTCGCCGCTTCGTCGCCGGCAAGGGATCGATCGCCGTCGACGGCATCAGCCTGACGGTCGTCGAGGTCTCCGGAACCACCTTTACTGCCGCTATCATACCCCATACCTTTCGGCATACGAACCTTTCGAGGCGGCGAGCCGGAGATGCCGTCAACCTGGAAATCGACGTCTTGGCGCGTTACGTGGCGCGCCTTCTGAAGTCCTAAGATGGCCGGCCCGAGAGGTTCGATGCCGATCCTTTGACCTGTCCTTCCCAGCGGCACCTGCAATCCCCCTGACAGCGTCGTGTCCGATTTCAACACCATCGAAGAAGTAGTGGAGGAGCTCCAGGCGGGGCGAATGATCGTCCTTGTCGACGAGCGCGCCACCGATATCGACGGGGCCGAGCTGGTGGGCGAGGGGGAGCTGGTGATGGTCGCCGAGCTCGCCGACGCGGAAGCCATCAACTTCATGGCCCGGCACAGCGGCGGTCCCCTGTACGTCACCGCGGGACAGGAGCGCCTCGAGGTGCTGGGGATCGACACGTTCCACACCGGAGGCCCCGGGCCTCGCGGCGCGGCGATCATGACCCCGGTTAACGCCGCGGACGTCCAGGGCACCGGAGTCTCCGCACAAGACCGCGCAAAGACTGTCGCCAGGCTTTCCGATCCGCGGTCCCAACCAGGCGACTTCGTGCAACCAGGCCACGTCACGCCGCTGCGGGCTCAACCGGGGGGGATTTTGCGGCGGGCCGGACACACCGAGGCTTCCGTCGACCTGGCGACCATGGCCGATTGCCAGCCCGTCGCCCTGATAGCTGCCATTCTCGACGACGACGGAGAGCTGGCGCCCACCCCCTACCTGCTTTCCTTCGCGGAGCGCCACGGCTTCAAGATCGCCACGATCCGCGACCTGATCGCCTACCGCAGACGCACCGAGAAGCTGATCGCCCTCGAAGCGCGCGCCCGGTTGCCGACCCGGCACGGAGAATTCACGGCCTACGCCTACCGCAGCCTCGTCGACGGCTCGCCCTACCTGGCGCTGGCGATGGGAGAGCTCGACGAAGAGGATACGCTGGTGCGCATGCACTCCTGCTGTGTGACTGGAGACGCCCTCGGCTCTTACCTGTGCGACTGCGGCGAACAGCTGGAGCGATCCTTCGAGATGATCGCCGCCGAGGGGCGGGGCGTCATCGTCTACATCCAGAGCCACGAGGGCCGCGGTATCGGTCTCATTCACAAGCTGAAAGCCTACGAGCTGCAGCAGGCGGAGGGGCTGGATACCATCGAGGCCAACCACGCCCTTGGACTCCCTGCCGACGCGCGCGATTACGGGGTCGGCGCGCAGGTTCTGTTCGACCTCGGCCTTCGTCGCGTCCGCTTCCTGACCAACAACCCGCGCAAGCGGGTCGGTCTCGAGGGCTACGGATTGACCGTCGTAGAGCAGGTGCCGATCTCCGTGTCGCCCAACCCGCACAACATCCACTACCTGCAGACCAAGCGCGACAAACTGGGCCACATCACCATCCTGCGGAAACCGATGGAGGGCAGCGACTCCCAAGAGGAGACCGGAAATGCCGGCGGTGGATGAACCACGGCTCGACGCCATGGGGCGCACCTTCGCCGTTGTCGTCAGCCGCTTCAACCTCTCCATCACCAGCCGCTTGCTCGACGGCGCGCTCGGCGGGTTGAAGCGCTACGGCTGCGACGAGGGGGAAATCGAGGTCTTCTGGGTCCCGGGCTCGTTCGAGCTGCCCATCGTCGCGCAAAAACTGGCGCGCAGCGGAAAGTTCGACGTCGTGATCTGTCTCGGCGCCGTCATACGCTCGGATACACCCCACTTCGACTTCGTAGCCGCGGAAACCGCCCGCGGGATCTCCCGCGTCGGTCTCGATACCGGCGTCCCGGTCACCTTCGGGGTCCTGACTACCGACAACGTCGACCAGGCGGTGGCACGGGCAGGGGGCCGCGCTGGAAACCGGGGGTGGGATGCGGCGCTGAACGCCATCGAAATGGCGGCACTGATGGCAGAGCTGTCGTAGTGCCTGCGCGCCCGTTTCCGCGTGAATCCGGCCGCCAGTGCCTTCCGGGTTTACGAATCCCGTGAACACCCGTACCCCCGATGGCGGCGAGTTCCGCGAGGCGGCCATCCTTTTCCCGGAGCACGAAGAGCCCTCCTGGACCGACAAGCCGCTGGCCGACACCCGTAACGGCGCCCGGCAACTGGCTCTGCAGGTTCAATACTGGGAAGCCAGCTCCCCCGGCGACGCCGAGAGGGCCTTGGCCGATCTCGGACCCCGGCGTGGGATCGCCGGAGGCAATCTCGATTTCGCCGCGGCCCTGGTGCGCACCTCGCTGAGTCACCGGGGAGAGCTCGACGGCCTGATCGCCGCCACGGCGACCAACTGGAGCCTTAAGCGACTTGCGCGACTGGACGCCCTCATTCTCAGGCAGGCCGCGGCCGAGATCATCCACTTCGACGACATTCCGGAAAAAGTGTCGATCGACGAGGCTGTCGAGCTGGCAAAGGCCTACGGTTCCGAGCGCTCCTACGCATTCGTCAACGGGGTTTTGGACGCAATCGTCCGGCAGCTGAACCGGGAGGCCTGAATCCGCGCGACTCCGGGAACAGGACCCCAGCTGTTTTACCAACCACTGTCCCCTCACGCTCCATTCACGTCCCCGGCATTTCAGCTGTCCGCAGGAGCCGCTGCTTCCGGCTGCGTCGAGGACCGTACCCCCGCCCTGTTACAACATCCGAGACCTGCTGCTGATCTCACCGCCAGCCGCGGGCCGTGGCGGGCTTCGGGATCTGACGTACTTTTCATACCTGTTCCGCCAAGGCGAACGGGACGCCATATTGCGCAAACGTCGGACCCGGGGGGCCTGACCCGGACGCACGGCGCACCATATTCCGGCCTCCCCTGATCGGCACACCTGATTATCTGTTCCATGCTGAACTCTCTTTTCAAGAAAACCTTCGGTTCGCAGTCCGACCGCGAGTTCAAGAAGGCCAAGGAAACGCTGGCTGAAATCAATCGCTACGCCAGCGAGTTCATGTCGCTCTCCGAAGCCGAGTTGCATGGCAAAACAGCGGAACTTCGCGGCGAGTTCGAAGTGCGCGTCGAGGAGCTGCAGGCCCGTCTTGAAAAGACGGATGCTCCTTTGCGGGGCGATCTCGAGCCGGAGAAGCGGGAGCGGCTCAGCGACCGCCTCGAAGAGATCGACAACCAGATCCGCGCCATTGAAGCCGCTTTCCTCGACGAAGTCATGCCTCAGGCATTCGGGCTCGTGAAGGAGGCCTGCCGGCGGCTGGTCGGACGCAGCTGGGAGGGTGTTGCCGGCAAGGAAGAGTGGTTCATGATGCCCTACGACGTGCAGCTGTTCGGGGCCATGGTCCTGCACAAGGGCAAAATCGCCGAGATGGCCACGGGCGAAGGCAAGACGCTGGTCGCCACGATGCCCCTGTATCTCAATGCGCTGACCGGGCACGGCGTGCACCTGATCACCCACAATAACTACCTCGCCAAGCGGGACGCCATGTGGATGGGGGGGATTTTCAACTTCCTCGGCCTTTCCGTGGGGGTCATCCAGGACGCCCGCCAAACCGGGGGAGCCGAGGCCTACCTGCTGCCCGCCACCGAAGAGGTGCCGTCCGATTTCAAATGGCAGGGGGTGCGCCGGCAGGAGGCCTACGCCGCCGACGTCATGTACGGCACCAAGGATCAGGTGGGGTTCGATTATCTCTACGACAACATGGCGACCCGCCGGCAGGACATGGTGCAGCGAGAGTTCCACTACGCCATCGTCGACGAGGCAGACAGCAACCTCATCGACGACGCCCGCACCCCGCTGATCATTTCAGGCCCGGTCCCCGAATCGACGAATCGCTACGCCGAGTTCAAGCCGCTCGTCGAGAAACTGCTGCGGGCGCAGACGTCGCTGGTCGGAACCATGGTATCGCGCGCCGAAAAGATGCTGAAGGACGGGGAGGAGGAGGAGCAGTACGACGTCGGTGTCGAGCTGTTGAAGGCGACGCGCGGCAGCCCGAAGAACAAGCGCCTCATGAAGCTCCTCCAGGAAGAAGGCATCAAGCGGCTCATCAACCGCGTCGAAGCAGATTTCATGCGCGACAAGCGGCTTAGCGAGATCGACGAGGCGCTTTTCTACGTCGTCGACGAGAAGGGCCACACCATAGACCTCACCGACAAGGGGCGCGACCTCCTGTCACCCAACGAGCAGGCCCTGTTCGTCCTTCCCGACCTCAGCGAGAACGTCGACGCGATCCGCAGGAACACCGACATCGACGAACAGGTGCGCCGCGAGCAGGAAGAGCAAGCCTTTCGCGAGCACGCACATCAGACCGAGGCGGTGCACAACATCAACCAGCTGATGCGGGCGTACACCCTGTTCGAAAAGGATGTCCAGTACCTCGTCACCGAAGACATGAAAGTCGTCATCGTCGACGAGTCGACCGGACGGCCGCAGCCCGGCCGGCGTTTTGCCGACGGACTCCACCAGGCCCTGGAGGCGAAAGAGGGAGTCAAGGTCGAGCAGGAGACGCAGACGGTCGCCACCATCACGCTGCAGAACCTGTTCCGGATGTACCGCAAGCTGGCCGGCATGACCGGCACCGCCGAGACCGAGGCCTCCGAGCTCTGGGAGATCTACAAGCTCGACGTCGTCGTCGTGCCGACCAACCGACCGGTCCGCCGCGTCGATCACGACGACCAGATCTTCCGCACCAAGCGGGAAAAGTACACCGCCATCATCGAAGAAGTCGCCGAGTTGCACGAAAGAAGACTGCCGGTGCTGGTAGGCACGGTTTCGGTGGAGGTTTCCGAGCTTCTCAGCCGCATGCTGACCCGCAGGGGCATCCGCCATCAGCTGCTCAACGCGCGCTACCACGAAAAGGAGGCGCAGATCATAGCCGAGGCCGGGCAGCCGGGGACGGTGACGATTGCCACCAACATGGCCGGTCGCGGCACCGACATAAAGCTCAACCCCGAGGTGATCCGGATCGACCGGAGCGTCATCGACTCGGACATGACGCTGGATGGCCGCCACTCGGGGAGCGGGACGCTGCGCGAGGTGTTGACCGAGGAGCCGTCGGGACTGCAGGTCATCGGCACCGAGCGGCACGAGGCGCGCCGCATCGACCGCCAGCTGCGCGGCCGCGCCGGTCGCCAGGGCGACCCGGGATCGTCGCGGTTCTACCTGTCCCTGGAAGACGACCTGATGCGGCTTTTCGGATCCGAGCGGATAGCCGCGGTCATGGATCGCCTCGGGGCGGAAGAAGGCGAGGTGATCGAGCACCGTATGGTAACCCGCTCGATCGAAAGGGCTCAGAAGAAGGTCGAGGCGCGCAACTTCGAGATGCGCAAGCACCTGCTCGAGTACGACGACGTGATGAACCAGCAGCGGCAGGTCATCTACAACCGCCGTCGCGACCTGCTCGACCGCGATTCTGTGCGCGACCGCGTCTACGAGATCATCGAGGAAACGGTCGACTCCCTGTTGGCCGCCCATGCCCCGGAAGATGCCTACCCCGAGGAGTGGCTCTGGGAGGACATGGCCCGCGATTACGGCAGCACCTTCTTCTCCGGCTTTCCCATCGAACCGGAGGAACGGATCGGTATCAGCGTCGAGGGAGCCCGGGAGCGCCTCGTCGGAAGCGTGCGCAGCGCCTACGACCAGCGCCTGGACCTGGTCGGCGACGAAACCTTCCGCGAAGTCGAGAAAGCCATCCTGCTGCACACGGTCGACACCTCCTGGCAGGAACATCTCTACGCGATGGACGAATTGAAGGAAGGTGTCGGATTCGTCGGCATCGGAGGCAAGAACCCGCTGATCGAGTACAAAAAGGGTGCCTTCGAGATGTTCGAGAGCCTGATCGCCAAGATCGACTCCGAGACGATGCAGAACCTTTTCCGCCTGCGCATCGACTCCGAGGCCCCGGAGTTCAGGTCGCCGATGCGGGGGGGGCGCTACAGCTCGATCCACAGGGAAGCGACCAACCTCGGGTTCCAGGGTGCGGCACCGACTCCCCCGGACGGAGATCAACCTGAAATCGGCATGCTGGGCAGGCCGGCCGGGTCTCCCCGAGGACGCGGACTGGTCGCCGCCGGCAGCGAAGGCACCGATTCGGCCAAGCAGGCACCGGTACGCACCGGCCCCAAGGTCGGGCGGAACTCACCCTGCCCTTGCGGCAGCGGGAAAAAGTTCAAACACTGTCACGGCCGCGCTTGATTCCTCCATTTCCCGCCGCCATATGAGCCTCGACAGCTGGCAGATTGCCTGCCTCTCCCTTTATTGCCTCATCGTGGCAGTGCTCAGCCTCTACGGCTTTCACCGCTGGTTCATGCTCAGGCTGTACTTCAAGCATCGCGGCGATTCCACAGCGCCGCCCTCCCGTTTTTCAGAGCTTCCCGGTGTGACCGTACAGCTGCCGCTCTACAACGAGTACCACGTCGTCGACCGCCTGCTCACCGCGGTCGGACAACTCGACTATCCCCGGGACAGGCTGCAGGTCCAGGTTCTCGACGACTCCATCGACGAAACCCAGGAGCGCGCCCGCCGGGCGGTGGAGCAGTTGGCCGCCGGGGGGTTGAATATCGAATACCTCCACCGGGATTCTCGGGCAGGATTCAAGGCAGGAGCCCTCGCCGCCGGTCTCGAGCGCACCGAGTACGACTTCATCCTCGTTCTCGACGCCGACTTCGTCCCCGGGCCGGACCTGCTGCAGCGCACCATACACTACTTCACCGACCAGGAGATCGGCATGGTTCAGATGCGCTGGGGGCATTTGAACCGCGAATACTCCCTGCTTACCCGGATCCAGTCGATCTTTCTCGACGGCCACCTCGTCATCGAGCACACCGCCCGCAATCGCTCGGGCCGCTTCTTCAATTTCAACGGCACCGCCGGAATCTGGAGAAAGCGCAGCATCCTCGATGCAGGAGGCTGGGAGCACGACACGCTGACTGAGGACCTCGACCTGAGCTATCGCGCCCAGCTGGCGGGGTGGAAGTTCCTGTTCCTGCCCGAAGTCGAGGTTCCCGCGGAGCTCCCCGTCGAGATCAATGCCTTCAAGTCCCAGCAGCACCGCTGGACCAAGGGGGCAGTGCAGACGGCGAGAAAAATCCTGCCCCGGGTCTGGCGCAGTCCCTTTCCTCTCGCCGTCAAGATCGAGGCCACCTTTCACCTTACCGCCAACAGCACCTACCTGCTGATGCTGGCGATGGCCGTCCTGATGCTGCCTGTGTTCGAGATTCGCGCCGAACTCGACTGGCGCCATCGCATGTTCATCATCGACCTGCCTTTGTTTTCGATGGCGACCATGGCGATCTCCGGGTTTTACCTGGTCTCGCAGAAAGCGCTGTACGTCGACTGGAAAAAGCAGATAAAGTTCTTGCCGGCGCTCATGGCGGTCGGAATCAGCCTCTGCATCAACAACGCACGCGCGGTACTGGAGGCCCTGGTCGGACACCAGAGCTCTTTCCGGCGCACTCCCAAATACGGCGTCGAGAAAAAGCGGACCCCGGGAGGAAAATACGTCGGGGCAAAGACGTTGATGGCAGGCCTCGAAATGTCGATGGCCGTCTACTTTGCCTCCATCCTTCAGGAGGCGTGGACCGTCGGCCTGTACTTCGGAATTCCCTTTCTGCTACTGTTTCAGACCGGGTTCCTTTACACGGGAATTCTGTCGGCGCTGCAGCCATGGATTATACAAAAAGGCCTTCGTTCCTGAGCGATCCCGATCGTGATCGCTCAGGAACGAAGGCCCGAGTAAACAAACCCCGCCGCCGACTCCGTCATGCCGCTGCTGCGAGGCCGCTTGAGCGGCTCGGCCAGCGTCCTCCGATTCTAATTATTCGGGAACGGCCAGACCAAGGCGTATTCGTCCTCGTGATCCAGACCCTTGCGCGCCAGCAGCACTTCGATCGAAGGGTAGAAGCGATCAGCGATGTCGCGACGCAAGTTTCGGAAGCCGATGGCGACCGAATGAGCCTGCCTCCTGAGGTCACCGGTGCGATCCTGCGCCAACCGCCGCGCGTCGTTGAACGAACGTTTGTACAGACCGTGTGAGTGGCGCAGGGTGTTATCGTCGGGATCTTCCACGCTGTTCACTACGGCCGCGTAATCCTCGAGCAGCTGGCGGGCATCAACGACGTGCTGTTCGTTGAGATCGAATGAGGGGTCGTCCAGGTTGGAGAGAAAATACTGAACCTTCTCGTTGTATGGATGGAACTTCTGGATCGCCTTGACGTACGTCGTCAACTCCGCGATTTGAGCCTCGTCACTGCATCCCCAAAGACCCAGAACCAATGCGCATGCCGCTAGCCCCCGAAACATCGGCAACCTCCCGGTTGAGGTATTCATAGTATGAGGCGAAACACGCGCGCAGCCGCGCGCACTCTCCGACCGGGTCCAACAGCTGTCGAACACCCGTCAGTCAGCAAATTTCGGCCGTAACGTACGCCTGATCAGGACTAAAATCAAGATAGCGATTGGGCCGGGCAAGTCTCCCGAGCGGGTTTGACGCTATTTGCGGTATCAGTACCTTTCATCTGCCTTGAGGCTGTCACCCACCCAAGGCAGCCGTTCGCCGCACCTTCCCGCCGTCAAACTCGATCCCAAGCCCTCCCATGGCGGAGCTCACACCGATGATCCCCCGCGAGAAACTGTACGATCAGCTCGACAACTGCCTTCAGGACGCCCGCTTCGAACGCTGGGAATCCTGTTACAAGCAGGGCAAGGTCCGCGACATGTACCTGCTCGAGGACAAACGCATTCTGATCACCACGGATCGCCAGAGCGCATTCGATCATGTTCTCGGCACCATTCCGCTCAAGGGGCAGGTGCTGAATCGCATCGCCAAACACTGGTTCGACCGGACTAGCGACATCGCGCCGAATCAGGTGATCGACGTTCCCGACGACAACGTCACCGTGGCCGAAGAGCTGGCGATGATTCCGGTCGAAGTGGTGGTGCGAGCCTACCTTACAGGCAGCACGGAAACCTCCGTCTGGACGCACTACAACAGAGGAGTCCGCGACTTTTGCGGTTTGCGCCTTCCCGACGGGATGGTGAAAAACCAGCCTTTCGAAGCGCCGATCATCACGCCGACAACGAAGTCCGAGGATCACGACGAGTCCATCTCCCCCGAGCAGATCGTCCAACGCGGTCTCGTCGAGCCCGACACCTGGCGGGAGATCGAGCGCATCGCCCTCGCCCTCTTCGCCCGCGGCTCCAAGCTGGCCGCGGAGCAAGGGCTGATTCTCGTCGACACGAAATACGAGCTAGGGTTCAATTCCAGGGGTGATATCGCAGTGGCGGACGAAATCCATACTCCCGATTCGTCTCGCTACTGGATCGCCGAAACCTACCCAGAGCGTCACCAGCGCGGCGAGGAACCGGAGAGCCTCGACAAGGAGTTCCTACGGCTGTGGCTCAAGGAAAAGGGTATCTGCGACGACAACATTCCCGACCTGGACAACGACATCAGGGTGCAGGTCGCCGAGCGCTACATCGATCTTTTCGAGCGCGTTACTGGCCAGCCATTCGCGGCCGAGACCAGTTCCGCGCCGATCAGGGACCGCATTGAACAGGCGATCACCCCCTATTTCGCGAACTAGTGTTTCCCGCCCGGCACCCTTGATCTTGATAAAGAACCTTATCTCAGCGGCCTTGGTGCTGCGCCTGGAAACACGGCAGGTTCCTCTTGATACGGGTTTGATCGTCTTGATCTGGTTGCGGCGCCCCGTGATCGAGATCGTGCTGAACCGGGCTTCGGAGACCGCCATCCGATTGCGCCGAAAGCTCGATGAAGTCTACCCATTCTAGGTGTTGTTTTTCACAGATATCCCGGCATGCTCCACCGTCAACTGCGCTCTGCCCTCGAGGAGATTTTCGGCGTCGAATTCGTTAGCGATGCGCTCGCCAACACCGAGCTTGCCCAGGTTGTCATCTACGAATCTCCAGATCGCTTCAAAGACACGGTTCTCGGATTTCAGCGGCTCAACTTTCGCGACGAGCAGATGAAGTACGCCAATGAGCTGGAGAGGGATTTCGGTTTCGCTCTGATCTGTGCATTGCTCGATGGCGGCACCCGCGATCTCGTTGCGGAGCTTGGGCTCAACTATCTCTGATCACCTTCCCAAGGGCCATACCATCCCGTGCGGTTTCCGGCCCCCGTTGGAACCCGGCGCCCCTCTGCACGTCCATGACGTTACATGTACGCCGGCAACCAGAACACCGGTCCCGGCGGCATGGTGCCTACGGCAGCCCCTCGTTCACGGGGAAAGCCGGCAGCAGTTACCTGGATCTTCGCGCCCAACTGACGGGCAACCGACCCTCGATTTCGCTATCTTCCCACTCGACTTCGATCCTTTTCCGGGACCGCCGGGCAACGCCGGCCGGTCCACCACCCTCGTTTTCCTGCCGTGAGCTACAACCTCGCCGACCTCCACATGCACTCGCTGTGCTCCGACGGACTGCGCACCCCGGCGGAGGCGGTCGGGGAGGCGCAACAAGCCGGTGTCCGCGCCATCAGCCTGACCGACCACGATACCGTCGAGGGTGTCGAAGAAGCCGTGGAAGCCGGCCTGCGTTCGGGGGTCCGGGTAATTCCCGGAATCGAGCTGAGCGCCCATGTCGACGACCGCGAGGTTCATCTGCTCTCCTACTTCATCCACCGCAGGCACCCGGTCCTGACTGATTACGTCGGTCTGCTTCGCCGGCGCCGTCACGAGCGCGGGGTCGCCATGGTCGAACGGCTCAACGAGCTCGGGGTCGCCATCACCGTCGACGAGGTGATGCGCCACGCGACGCGGGGGCTCCTGGGAAGACCTCATATCGCCGCGGCGATGGTGGGAAGCGGGGCCGTTGCCTCGAAGGAAGAGGCCTTCAATCGCTACATCGGCGATCGCCGGCCGGCCGCGGTGCCGAAACCGCGGTCCCCCGCCTCCGACGTGATTGCCATGGTCCACCGCCTGGGGGGCGTCGCCGTCCTGGCGCATCCCGGCAACAACTGCCCATTGGCGATTCTTACAAGGCTTGTCGACTCTGGACTCGATGGCATCGAGGTGTTCCATCCGTCGCACCTGCCCGCCCAGATCGAACATTGTTCACAACTTGGGAAGCGCTACGGACTCTTGCCGACAGGCGGCTCTGACAGCCACGGGGAAGAGTCGGGACCGCGTATAGGAGACTGTGGGATAGGCTGCGAGGCAATCGCAGCCCTCGAAGCGCGCGCCTCCGAGTATGCGTAGTCTGCTGCCGGCTCTGGCGGTCGCTTCGGCCTGGGCGCTTACCCTTCAGGCAGCACCCAGTCTCCTTCCGCAAACCCCGCATCAGGAAGCAGTTCCTCCTGTTCCCGGCCTTCTCGGCACCGAAATCGGCGACATTGTCTGGAGCGGCCGCTACCTGTGGATCGCCACCGAGCGCGGGCTGGCGCGCCTCGACCCCGCTCTCAGCAACGGCAGCCGCGACAGCGACTGGGTGACCTTCACGGAAGCCCACGGACTCGGACGCGGGGGGGTGAGCGCCCTGGCCGCCACCGGCGACACGGTCTGGGCAGCCACCCTCTTCGACACGACAATCGCCGGGCGGGACAGATCCCCGCAGGTGGGCAGCGGCCTCAGTTTCAGCATCGACGGCGGCATGTCGTGGCGGCACATCCCGAACGAAACCATCTTCGATCCTTCGCGCCCCTCCTTCGCGCTCGACCCTGCTACTCCTGTCGACAACGCCTGTTTCGGGCTCGCACTCGACGGCGACACAGTATGGGCGGCTTTCTTCGCCGGCTCTTCAGTGCGCTCCCGCGACGCCGGCCGCACCTGGGAAAGGGTCCTTCCCGACGGCGCCGGTGAAATCGTGTACCGCAAAGGAGACAACGACGCGGAGTTGTTTCGCATCCTCGCCGACAGCCTGGCCAACAGCGGCAACGACGACGAACGGATACGGGAAGCCCGTGCCGCGGCGGACAGCCTCGGCCGGCAATTGTACGTACATCGCACCTTCTCGGCCCTCGCATACGGCGACACGGTCTGGATCGGAACCTCCGCCGGCGTCGCCCGCAGCCTCGATGGAGGAACCACCTGGAGGCACTCCCGGGCCGCCTTCGACGAGTTCGGAGAGCGGCTGGCCGGCAGTCTGAGCGCCAATTGGGTGGTTGCCCTCGCCAGGCAGCGGCGCCCCGGTGGCAGCGTCGTCTGGGCCGGGGCGAACCTGGGGCCGACGAACCTGGAAACTGCTGCCATCAACTTCACCGCGGACGACGGCGAATCCTGGCAGTCGGGCGGGCCGACGTTTGCATGGGGATTCGCCTTCGCCGAGGACGCGGTCTGGGCGGCCAGCAACGACGGTCTGCTCCGCAGCGGCGACGCCGGCTTCACATGGGAAACGGTCGCAGTCGAGGACCTTCAGTCGCGAGACCAGCTGCGCGAGCCCTTCGTCGGCGTGGAAATTTCGCCGAACACAGAGGGAGGGAAGACGCTCTGGGTCGGGGCTGAGAACGGTCTCGCCCAGGCCGCAATCGCCACCCCGGACGGCGAATCCGTCGCCGTCATTGAATGGCGGATTCTGGCGTTTCCCCTGAAAACGCGGGCCCTCGATTCGGGAGACTTCATCGGCCAGGGGGGCGTTGCCGATCCCGACAGCGCCGTCACCTACGCCGCTCCGAGCCCGTTTGCTCCTTCGCGCGACGGGCACACCCGCATCGTCTTCGGTCTGCGCAACCCCGCGGCGGTCTCGATCTCCCTCTACGATTTCGCCAGCCGCCTGGTGCGCGAACTCGCCGTGAGGGAACCGCGTTCAGGACAGAGCTATCACTACATCAACTGGGATGGACGGGACGACGACGGCGACCTCGTGGCCAACGGCGTCTACTTCTATCGCCTGAGCACGGATAACGGCGACCTGGCCTTCGGCAAGGTGGTGGTGCTGGATTGACGTACGTGCGCGATCTCCTGCCTCCGCTGGCGGCAACCGCGGCCATCCTGGCCGCAATCTGCTCCCCCACATCGGGTGAATACGCTGGAGCCTATCTCGAGGGCGGGCTCGGCACCCGCGGCCCGGGTATGGGGAATGCATTCTCCGCGGTCGTCGACGACGAATCCGCGATCTATTGGAACGCGGCGCGACTCACCCGCAACCTCGGGCTCACCGCCTCCGCTTCGCTGCACCGCCTGAGCCTCGGCCGCGAGCGGAACAGCCTGGCGGCAGCCTTCAACAGCCGGGGCGGGCTCGCTTTCGGCCTGGCCTGGATACATGCCTCGGTTGGCAATCTGGAAGCGCGCACCGGGGCTGGCGATCCTTTCGGCGACATCGACGACAGCGAGAACGCCTTCTTCTTCGCCCTGGGTTTTCCCCTCGGCGAAAAGCTCTCCGCCGGGGCCGGTGTGAAGATCCTCCGGCATCGAATCGAGGTGCCGCAAACGGGCGCCTCGACGGCTACGGGAAGGGGGCTCGATCTTCACCTGCACTATTCCCTGTCGGAGAAAACAGCGCTGGCAGCCGGCTTGAAAGGACTCGGTTCCAGACTGCGGTGGACCGTGCTGAAGGCCTCCGACCAGAAGAATCGAAGCACCGAGGATCTCCCGGCCAGCTTGTCGCTGGGGGCGGCCCACATGCCCGTCGAGGGGGTATTGATAGCCGCGGATTTCCGCTTCGATACGATCGCGCCTTTCGCCGGTCTGGGGGGCGAGTGGAACGTGAACCCGCTGTTGACGGTGAGGGCGGGGCTGGCGCGGATCGGGGAGGCCGGCATCGTAGGGGCGCCGGCATTCGGGCTGACCCTGCGGCCGATGAGAATCGACGCCGTGCAGTTTCATTACGCCTACGTCGGCGATAACCTCGATGCCGGCCCGCGCACCCTGTTCGGGGTGGGAGCCGCGTTCTGATGGCTCCCGCGACGGCGAACGCGCGCATTGCGGTCGCCGCCCTTCTGCTTTCCTGGACTGCGGGCGCCGGGGCATCCGGGCTGCCTTTCCTGCTGCTCGGCTCCGGGGCCCGCGCGACCGCCCTCGGGGAAGCCGCCGCGGCACTTGCCGACATCGATGCCGCCGCGGCCAACCCCGCCGCAGTCAGCGCCGCGCGTGGTCGCCTCGGGGTGACGCACAGCAGCTGGATTCAGGACGTACGGCACGAGTACGCAACCGCCCTGCAGCCGCTTGGCGCCGGTATTCTGTCGGTCCAGCTGTCGCTTTCGCAGACCGGGGGGCTGGAGCGACGCGTGGGGCCCAGCAGCGAGTCGCTCGGTGAATTCGGGGTGTACGAGTGGGCCCTCGGCCTGGGGTACGGCCGGCGATCGACGGAAAACCTGCAGATAGGAGCAGCCGGGAAACTGATTCGGCAATCGATTCATACCGAATCGGCGCTAGGTGCGGCCGTCGATTTCGGGTTTCTGTATCGGCTGGGTGACCACCTTCGCGTCGGCAGCTCGGTGCGGAATTTCGGCGCCTTGAATCCCCTTGCGAACGATTCCACGAAGCTGCCGGGCCAGCTGCGCCTCGCCCTCGCCTGCAGCTGCTTCGGGAGACCCTTCGAACCGATGGCAAGCCGGATTGCCCTGCTCGAAGTCCAGCTGGCACAGGGGTACGGTTCCAGCTTTCACGGCGGTGTCGAGTTGCCGCTGTCGGCCACCCTTCTGCTGCGGGGGGGCTACCAAACCGGGTCCCGCCGTTCGTTGTCGGCCGGCTTCGGGTTGCAGGTGCGGTCCTGGCGCCTCGATTACGCCTACGTGCCGTTTGCATCCGGCCTCGGTCAGGCGCATCGCCTCAGTCTGTACCGCGGGCGGACGCCAGCGAGCGCTCCCGCCTTACAGATGCCGTGATGCAGCTCTGGCGCAAGCGGCTTCCGGCCCCGCGTCCGACTTCGCGGCATGACAACCTCGAATCAGAAAAAGTGCGGGAACGAAGCGCCGGTGAGTCTTCCGTGTTCGCCGTCGGGCCGAGGAACGGGGGCCCTGCCACCAGTCCCCTCCTGCACGCCGCCCTGTTCCTTTTGACCCTCTTCTCGATGACCGCGGCCGGAGCGATACAGAGAGGGGTGAACCCCTTTTTCGGCCCCGAGCGGCTCGTGCACCTCGTCGAGGGCATTCCCTTCGCAGCGACCTTGCTGGGAATCCTCACGGTCCACGAGTTCGGCCATTATTTCGCCGCCCGCCGCTGGGGGGTAAAAGCCTCGCTGCCGTACTTCATCCCGCTGCCGTACATATCCTTCCTCGGCACCCTTGGAGCGGTGATTCGCATCAGGTCCCCCATACCTCACAAGAGAGCCCTTCTCGATATCGGCGCTTCCGGACCGCTGGCCGGCTTCGCCGTGGCTCTCGCAGCCTGCGTCGTCGGTCTGCCGCAGTCGCGCGTCGTCGACGCCGGTTATTTCGAGCAGCTCCCGTTCGCAAATCCAGAGCCGTTCTGGCAGCTTGGTGCCCCGCCGATCTTCGCCATCCTCTCCGCCTGGCTGACGCCGGTGACCGAGCCCGGCGACATGGTGCTTCTCAGCCCGGTCGCCTTTGCCGGCTGGGTGGGCCTGTTCATCACGGCTTTCAACCTGTTTCCTGTCGGCCAGCTGGACGGCGGCCATGTTTCGTACGCCGTTTTCGGTCCCTGGCACCGCTACATCGCCCGCGCCACCTTCGTTTTATTGATGGGGCTCGGACTGCACGGTATCTTCTGGAGAATGTTGGAGTTGCCGCCGGGGTGGCCGGGGTGGATTCTCCTCGTTCTCCTGCTCGCCCTGCTGGGCAGGGATCATCCGGCGCCTTTTTATCCCAACATTCCCCTGGACCGCCGGCGCCGGCGTATCGGGGTGCTCTGCTTCGTCGTCTTCGCCTCCTGCTTCAGTCCCGTACCTTTCAGTGTTTAGGCGAGTTTCCGTTCGTCAAGCCGCCGTTCCGGCAGTGCTCTGGGTCCTGTCCGGTTGCGGCCTGGAGGAAGGCGGCGAGGTCGAGTGCCGCTGCACGGAGTCAACGGACCTCAGGAGCTTTCCGCAGTGCGCCGATGCGGATCCCCCAGCCGAGCGCACCGACCCGTCGAGCCCCTTCGTGGGCCGCACTCCCGACTGCCCCAGCGGCATCCAGCTCGTTCTCCGGGAACCCACAACCCCTGAAGCCGTCTTGTTCAATATCCGCGACAGCTTTCGCGGATTCAGTCCGGTTCAGTACCTCGACCAGCTGGAGGAGAGGTTCCTGTTCGTCCCGGACGCCGATGACCTGCAGCTGTTTCTCGAGGTGTTCCAGCCCCCGGAGGACTACAACCCCGAGGCCGACCTCGACACGCTGTGGACGGGGTCCCAGGAGCGCCGTTTTGCCAACTTGGTGCTCGACAAGGAGCGCTTCCAGAGAATCAGCTTCCAGCGCTGGTACGATTCGACCAGGGACCAGCGGATCCTCGGGGACAATCCCCTGGTCGAGCGTTATATTTTCAACTACGAGATCGAGTTCACAGAGCAGCCGCGCGAAGGGATCGGCGCGACCATTTTCCCCGTCAAGGGCCAGATGGAGATCGATATAGCCACGCCGAGCCAGGAAAACCCGGTGTGGACCATCACGAGATGGCGGGATTTCCGCGATCAGGCGTCGGCCAAGAAGTCGTGGACCGAATTGAGAGGCGAGTTTTCACAGTGATTGCATCGACTCTAAGAAACCCCGCCGTTGCCGCAGCGGCAGTGGCGGCCAGCGTTCTCCTGACGGCCTGCGGCAACCCATTCGCTCCTAAAAAAATCGAAGTGGATCCTGGCGACAGAGCCATACTCCCTCCCGCCGAGAAGGCGACCGAGCCGCAGATCGTGATGGACAACCTCGAGCGGGCGTTCAACGAGCGCGACAAGGATTTGTACGAGACCCTCCTCGACGTACGCTACTTGTTCACGGAGGAGGATTGTCTCGGCAACCTGGTCTTGGAGAACGGCCGCGAAGAAGAGCTGGAGATCATGGGCACCCGCGACGGCAGCAGCCACGGCATTTTCGGCTTGTTCCGGAAAGTGGATTGGAAATTTCAGCTGATCGAGCGCAAGACCGAACTCGGGCGGGACCATCCGATGGCCTTCGAGGGGGATCCCGACGGCCATCCGGAAGAGGACTGGGAGGTCTTCCGGGGCCGGGTCGAAATCCTGCTGCTGAAAACCGACGACGACGGCTTCGCCGTCAAGCAGACCATGACCTTCAAGCTGCGGCAGGGTGACGACGGAATCTGGCGCATCGTGCGCTGGATCGACGATCCCCTTGTCGGCGACGACTGCGGAGGCGATGAACCCGAAGAGGAATCCCCCAAGGCCGGGCCCACGCTGTTCCCTTCGGTCTCCTGGTCCGCGCTCAAAACCGCTGGCTGAGCACGCCCGGCTCGTCATCCCCCATCCCCCAACTTTACGCCGCTTCTCCCGGAACGGGGTGAAGTGTACCTCACATGTCTTCGTCTTCCAGGATGATCAAACGCCGCCGGCCGCAGTGGCATTTCGCTGTGAGTGCCGTCCTCCTGCTCGGGGCGTTCGCCTTTGCCTTTCTGCTCGCCTGGCAGCAGTCCGGGGACCAGGGCGAACCGCTTTCGGCGACGCTTCCCTCCCCCATCGACGTCGAGCCGTCAAGAGACAGCACCCAGCTCCACGACAAGGTGGATACCACCCTGGCGGAACTTGGCTTGTGGCCCGACCTGATCGCGAAAGATCGCCGCCACATCTCCGGGGTGGAGTTCTGCACAGTCGACGTGCGCGTCCCCAACGACCTTCCGCTGACAACCGTCAACCTCGCCCTGAACCGGCTGGTGAGATCCGAAGGGGGCCATGTCTTCCGCGCCGTCGAGGAATCCCCGGGGAAGGTGCGCATGGAATGCGGGTTCGACTCGCTGCGAACGACCCTGTTCCGGCTGCACTTGGAGCCGCGCCTGGAACGCAGGGCGGGGAACATCGCCGTCGTACTGGGGAATTTCGGCAGAGTCTCCCGGCCGGGTGGGCTCGCCGAGCGCTTCTTTGCCATTCGCCAAAGGCTGACCCTGTCGGTGCTTCCAGATGATTCCGCGGCCGAGATCGCCTTGCTTGCCCGACGCAACGGCCACGAAGTGTTGCTTCATCTGCCGATGGAACGGCGCGACCGCGCAGCCGGCCCGAAAAAGGACAGCCTCGCAGCCGAGGATGCCGAGGCAATCCGCGAGCGCGTACTCCGCGCGCTGGCGCGAGTGCCCAATGCGATGGGGGTCAACGCCCACCTGGGCCCGCGCTCGGGCGCCGACTTCCCCGTCATGAGGGAAACGCTGAAGCTGCTTAAGAAACGCGGCCTCCTGTTTCTCGACAGCCGTTCCGCGGAGGAATCGCTGGACGCCGCCATGGCGAGCGCCCTTGGGGTCCCGGTTGCGCAACGGGACCTCTTCATCGACGCCGAAGGGGACAGCGTCCGCGCCATCGAGAGGAAGCTGTGGCAACTGGCGGAGATCGCGTGGAAACAGGGACAGGCGATCGGCATAGGCCAGGACCGCGAAGCAACGCTGCTGGCCCTCCAATCGACGTTGCCGCAGCTCGAATCGCGCGGTTTCCGCGTCGTTCCAGTATCGCAGCTGGCACAGTAATGGAGGCTCGCGGACATGCCGGGGAGGCGCCGGCACCCGGCGCCCCGATTTCCCGCAGCCGGCGGTTTCACTTCGAAATCGTCGCCGAAGACACCACTTCCGCAGCCCGCGCCGGTCTCCTGCACACCCCTCACGGCACCGTGGAGACTCCCGTTTTCATGCCGGTAGGTACCCAGGCGACGGTCAAGACGATGACGCAACAGGACCTCGCCGAGGTCGGCTCGCGGATCCTGCTGGCCAACGCCTACCACCTGTACCTGCGGCCGGGACAAGAGCTGATCGCCAGGGCGGGGGGGCTGCACCGGTTCATGAACTGGCCTGGCCCGATCCTGACCGACAGCGGCGGCTACCAGGTCTTCAGCCTGACGGGACTCGTCAAAATCCGCGAGGAAGGGGTCCGTTTTCAATCACACCTCGACGGTTCGTATCACTTTTTCTCGCCGGAACGCGTGATGGAGATAGAGCACGCCCTGGGCGCCGACATCATCATGGCTTTCGACGAGTGCACCCCCTATCCCTCTGCACGCGACTGCGCGGCGGAATCGATGGAGCGCACCTTGCGCTGGATGGGACGGTGTCTCGAACGCCACCGGCAGTTGGTGGACAACGCCGGCGCCGTGCGGTCCCCTGCCCTGTTCGGAATCGTACAGGGCAGCGTCTTCGAGGACCTGCGTCGGGACTGCGCCAGGCGCCTCGGCGGCCTCGACCTGCCAGGATATGCAGTCGGCGGCCTCGGGGTCGGGGAACCCCGAGCCGAAATGGATGCCATGGTGGAAGCCGCGGTTTCCGCACTGCCGGCGGACAAGCCGCGCTACCTGATGGGGGTCGGACTGCCGCGCGACCTCGCCGCCGCCGTTGCCGCGGGAATCGACATGTTCGATTGCGTCATTCCGACGCGGAACGCCCGAAACGGGACCTTGTTCGCCCGCCATGGGCGCGTGCGCATCAGGAACGCCCGCTACGCCGAGGACTTCGAGCCCGTCGACGCCGACTGCGGATGTGCCACCTGCCGCCACTACCACCGCGCCTATCTGCGCCACCTGTTCCAGAGCGACGAAATTCTCGGCCTGCACCTGGCGACGATTCACAACCTCCACTTCTTCCACGACGCGATGAAAAACATGCGCCAGGCCATCGTCAGCGGTTCGTTGGCCGACTGGCAACGCCGATTTTTCGCAACTTACCAGGACTGCTGACAGGCGTTATCTTTGCGAGTCCTTCGCAACGGAACGACCCGAAAGAGAGGTTGTCTTGCTGGTTTTCTTCCCAGACGCCGCCCATGCCATGGGGGGCAGCGGAGCCGAGGGCGCCGGGGGCGGCGCGCCGCTGGTGCAGCTGCTGCCCTTCGTCCTGATGTTCCTCGTCCTCTACCTGCTCATTCTGCGCCCGCAAATCAAGAAGCAAAAGGCGCAGCAGCGCATGATCGACGAGTTGGAAAAGGGAGACCGCATCGTTACGAACGGCGGTATCCATGGAGTGATCCTCAACATCAAGGACGACGTCCTCGTCGTCAAAATCGCCGAGAACGTCAAGGTCGACCTCTCGCGAGCGGCCGTGCAGCGCGTCAAGAACGGCGACGAAAAGTAGCCTTCCCGCGGGCGCCGACGGCGCCTTCCCCGCATTTGTCATCCCCGATGCACCATGAAAATCCTGTTCATGGGAACGCCGGAATTCGCCGTTCCGTCGCTTCGCGTCTTGGCGGCGAGCCGGCACGATGTGGTCGCGGTCGTCACCAACCCAGACCGTCCCCGGGGCCGCGGTCGCAGGACCGCCCCCCCAGCCGTAAAAGCAGCGGCCGCTGAACTCGGGTTGCCCTGTCTGCAGCCCGGATCGGTTGCCGAACCAGGACTGCCCGAAACCCTGTCCGCCTTGGGCTGCGATATGTTCGTCGTCGTCGCTTTCTCGATCCTTCCGGATGAGCTGCTCGCCGTCCCGCCGATGGGAGCGGTCAACCTTCACCCTTCGCTGTTGCCCGCTTATCGCGGCGCCGCCCCCATTCCTTGGACCCTGTTCAACGGCGAGCGCGAAACCGGGGCGACGACCATCCTCCTCAACTCCCGGGTCGACGCCGGCGACATTCTGCTGCAGCAGCGGGTCGCCGTGAGGAGAGAGGAAACCGCCGGAGAACTGGAGCAGCGCCTCGCCGCGCTCGGCGGACAGCTCGTGGCCGCAACGGTCGGAGGCCTGGAGCGAGGGGAGCTGCACCCCAGGGCGCAACCGGCCTCAGGCGCCAGCAAGGCCCCCAAGCTGTCCAGGGAAGACGGCAGGCTGGTCTGGTCTCAGCCGACCGAGTCGCTGCGCAACCGCATCCGCGGTACCAACCCCGTTCCCGGAGCGTTCACGACATGGGGACGGGATCGGATACTGATGATTCACCGCGCCCACGCCTGCGGGGAAACCCTGCGCGCGGACGCCGGCACGGTCCTTGCCGCCGACAGTGAATCCGGCCTGGTGATCGCCACCGGGGACGGGGCCCTCGTCGCCGCCGAAGTGCAACCATCCGGGCGCAACCGCATGGCCGGGGAGGCCTTCGTGCGGGGTTACCAAGTGCTGCCGGGGGACCGTTTCGGCGCGTGACCTCGGCCAGCTCACAGGCTTCGGATACCGGGGAACCCAGCCGCGCCCATGCCCTGCCACCGATGGCGGCCTGCAGTCTTCTCGTCCTGGCCTCTTTGCTGACGGCGGGTGCGACCGCCACCTCCGACGCCGTTGCAGCCCCTGGCGGTGAATCCGGTGCCGCGGAGCTACTGAAACGAGCTGATTCGGATACGGCAGCAGCCGCCGCCGCGAACTCCGCGAACCGGGAACTTTCGAGGGCGAAAGCCCGACTCACCCCGAAGGGGGCCTTGTGGCGATCCGCCCTGATTCCCGGGTGGGGTCAGTTGCACAACGGCGGATACTTCAAGGCGGTTCTGTTCTCCGCAGCCGCGGCCGGCTTTGCAGGGGCCAGCATTTCAGAGACACGCAACCTCGACCGCGCCGAGGCCTCGGAACGCCAGGCCGCGGCCGGCCGCCGCAACACCCGCCTGCTCCTGTTCATCGCCACGGCGACCTTTTCCGCCCTGGATGCCTACGTCGATGCCCATCTCGCCGACTTTGGACTGTCTTTTGCCGGCAGTTCCGATCTCCCAGCGGATCTTTCGCTGATCTGGAAATTCCAGTGACCCCAGCGCGCTCCGGCCATCCACCGCGCCACCCTCAGCGCCAACCGCCCCGATACGGGCGGTAGGAATAACCGGAGCCCTGAACCATATTCTGCCCATCCGCGGCTCTGCGATTCGGAACCGCCCACCTGCGACGGGTCGCGGGCTCGAGGTGGCCATCTCTCGCGGGTCCGGCATCCGCCCTTTTACGACATCGTGCCGAACGGGCGGACCGGTTGTTTCCGGTGCCACGGCCGAAACAGCCGTCTGGGGATTCTGCCTGCCCGTCAGGCCGAGGTCTTGAAATTCGGAACAGAGTGACCTGGTTTTCCCTGGGAGAAACCACAGTGCGCCGTCGTCGCTCGTTAACAGCCATTTTGCCGTTCGCTTGGTTCCTGCATTGTGGGGGAACCGAACCTGACGGCATTTCGAATCCACCGCAACCCGTAGCCGGCACCGAGGCCGTCTCCGGACTGCGCCAGAGCGTCACCCTCAACGGCGCCTATGCCGGCGAGGTCCTCATCGAAGGGGATAACTGGAAAGCGACGAGCGGCGGCCGGGAAATCGCGCTGCTTTTCAGTGGCCGGGATTTGAAGAACATCCGCCAAGTCGAGCTGATTCTCGATCCTGTTCCGGCAAGCTCTTTCGATCTCGACAGCGCCGTGTTCGCACCCAAGGACCCGTTCATTACCTTCGGCAACGGCGTTGAACCGCTCGACGGCGGACGGCTTCGCATCGGCGGAGCCAGCGTCAGCAAGACGATAGAGGGGTACCAGCAGTTCGGAACCTTCACCGTGCGAACGAGCGACGGTTTCACCTCCCAGACGAAGGCGCGGATCGAAGTGACCCTCCTGTCGCTTGGCCCCAGCTCCAGTGACCGAGAGGAGTATCACAATGAGGATCTCCGTCTCGGCGTCGTGGTGAACGAGTAGGCGCCCTCCGGGGCAAATTGACGGGCCGGGGAGGGACCGCTAGTTTTTCTTGCATCCGGGGCTGTAGCTCAGTTGGGAGAGCGCCTGAATGGCATTCAGGAGGTCAGGGGTTCGATTCCCCTCAGCTCCACCAGGAATCGAGGGCGCGACTCCTCGTTCAAACAGGAGTTGCGCCTTTCTCTTTCTGCTTCCATCGGTTGCCGCGGGGCGACCGGCGCGCTCAGCGTCCCCAGCCCGCGGTTTCCGCTACCCTCTCAACAGCCTGAAACGCTCCTTTCCGGTTCGGCCGCAAGCAGTTTCCGGGCCGGATCTGGCGTGGGAATGCCTTACATATGCCAACCTTCACACCGAACGAATTGGTCGAACACGCGACGGCCGTCCTGGTTGCCGCGGGAACACCGGCGGACAAGGCCGGGCTGGTTGCCGGGCTGCTCGTCGAAGCAAACGGCGCCGGCCATGACTCGCATGGCGTCATCCGCCTGCCGCAGTATCTCGCCGCGGTGGAAAAGAAGGAGATCCTCCCGGATGCTGAAGTGGAGGTTGTCCGCCATACCCCGATAATGGCGGTTGTCGAGGGAAACTGGGGATTCGGACAGGTCACGATGAGCCGTGCCACCGAACTCGGTCTGGACAAAGCCCGGCAGACGGGAATGGCCGCGGTCGCCGTCCGCCAGGCGAATCACATCGGCCGCCTCGGCAGCTACGTCGAACAGATTGCCAGACGAGGGATGGTCGGGATGATGTTCGTAAACGCCGTGGGAGTGCCGCAGTTCAGAATGGCCCCATGGGGCGGCACCGAGCCGAGGCTCCTGACCGACCCCCTCGCTTTCGGGATTCCAAACTCCTCGGCGCCGATCGTAATCGACATGACCACCACCGTGGTCGCGGAAGGCAAGGTGAGGGTGGCCCGCAACCGCGGAGTGGAGACGCCGGATGGATGGCTGCTCAACTCCAGGGGGGAACCGACGAACGATCCCAACGACCTCTACGCCGACCCCCCCGGCAGCATCCTCCCGCTCGGGGGCGCCGCCGCGGGTCACAAGGGGTATGCCCTCAACGTCGCACTCGAGCTGATAGCCGGTGTGCTCACCGGTTCGGGGTACGTCGGGAAGGACAATAGGCTGAGAAACGGCGTGCTCCTCATCGTCATCGACGTCGAGCAGTTCCTGCCTCTCGACGAGTTTTTCGAGGAGTCGGAGAAATTCGTCGCCCACGTCAAATCGTCGCCTCCTGTGGAAGGCTTCGACGAGATCCTGATGCCCGGAGAAATCGAGGCGAGAGTCGCGCAGGAGCGGGCCCAGGGCATTGCCGTCGAAGAGGAAACCTGGAGGCAGATCGTCGAGTGGGGAGTGAAGTTGGGAATCTCGCTGGAAGCAGGATGAGGGTTCCTTGCGCAGGAGCATCCGGGCGAAACTAAAATTCCTGGATTTCGGCCTTTCGACGAAACTCCTCCAGGTCCATTTACTCCCGGCTGAAGGAATCGACGTCCTTCTTCCGGACCTTCAGCACGTTGCGCTTGCGAAACACTTCCTCGTTGATACGCCCGTTGCGATACTCGACTATATCCCGCTTTTTCGCCGAAACTTCGAAAAACTGCACTTACAGGAACCGAAATTTTGTTCCGTAACCTTTGATATTACTCGCCCCATTGTCTTCGACTGTTTCGACCACCAGCGAATCGTTGCCAGCGAACAGTTTTCTCGTGACAAGCGTTGACTCCCTCGTAGAAACCCGGTTTCCGCGGGTAAGAATTGGCACCCAAAGCTAAAGTTTTCAACTATGAAACGAATCCGGAATGCGCTGCCATGAAGCTGCCTTCGGGCGCTATCGGCGCAGGGGCCCGATCCAAGACTTCAAGGGCCTTTTTCGGCGCCGAAAGGGGCCTCCGTTCCCTTTTTCAGCCCATCGCCGGACTCATGGCTCCGGGTTTGGGCGCAAGCGCCCGCAGCATTCTCTTGATATTGCAGGCCAGGGCTTTCAGGTAGACGGCCAGCTCCACGCGCCAACGCCCGCGCACGCGCAGGGCGCCCAGTCCGTGTCTTCGTTTGAGCTCCGAGACCGTGGCCTCGATGCCGGCGCGAATGCGATAGCGCTCCTTGAAGGCGCCGCTGGCGATGGCGCGGCGGCGGCGTTCGAGGTTGGCCGCCTTCAGGTCCACGGTCACGGCGTAGTCGTCCCGGGCCCTGTTCCGTTTCACCGGGCAGACGGCAAGCAGGGCGCAGGTCTCGCAGGCCTCGCGCTCGAAGGTCAGCACCACGTGGTGCTTCTTCTTCTCATACGACGTTTGCTCTCTAGCCAAGTATCCGGCCGGGCAGATGGCCGGATCCCGGAGACGGGCATCGACGAGGAAGTCGGCCTCGGTCACCGTATCGGGCCGCACCTCGACGTCGACCTGGGGGCCTTTGACCGGGCTGACCAACTCGGTGCCGAGGCGTTCGGCGTGGATGGCATTGTCGCCGGAGCCGAAGGCGGTGTCGGCGACCAGCTCGTCGGGTCGTTGCCCGCGCTCTTCGAGGGCCTCCAGCACCGGCATCGTCGCGTGCTCGTCACTGGCGCAGGCAGCGGTCACCGCTACGTGGGTGATCCTGTTCACGGTGTCGGTTGGGTCGTCGTCGGTTGGGTCGTCGTCGGTCTCGACGCAGGTCTCGGCGATCTGCACCTCATACCCTTTGCCCTTGCGGGCGTTGTAGGTGGCCTCCGTATCATGAGGGCTTTGCAGCGAGTCGCTGCCGACGTGCTCCGGCGCCTTCAGTACCACCGGCACGCCGCCTTCGCCGGCGTCGTCGTCCTCGGTCGAGGGGCGTTGCTTGTCCGCGATCACCTCACACTGCTCGGACAGCAGGCGCTGCAGCAGCGCGTAGGATTCCAGGCCCTCGGCCGCGGTGCCCGCAAACAGCTGATGGAGACGATACAGATCGCGCGCGCACACCGGCAGCCGCCTCTTGCCCGTGCCGGAGGGCGCGTCCTGGTAGGATGTGGCGCTGCCGTCCTCCTTCAGGTAGCGCTCGCGCAGGCGCTTCGGCACCCGCCCGTACAGGCGCGGATGCTCCGCGGCCAGGGTTTTCAGAAAGTGACGGAGGGTCTCACACAACAGCCCCAGACGCGACAACACCGCGATGTTGCTGATCACATGGGTGGAGTCCAGACGTTGCCGGGTGACCTTCGTACCCAGCGCTTGGAGAATGCGATCCGTGGTCGCCTCGAAGGCCTGCCGGCCGCGGTCATGGGCCAGCAAGCGAGCGCGGAAGTTGTGCAGCGTCTTTTGCGCCAGGTGGGCCTCGTCCGGGGTCAGCTCCAGGGCGTGCTGCCACAGCAGGCTGAACTCCAGCTGCTCCAGCGCCTCGACGTCGGTCAGCGCAAACATCTCCTTGAGCAGAAGAACGCCCAAGACCGTCGCCACCGGCTGGTTGGGACGACCGTTGTCGTCGCAATACAAGGACGCAAACTGCGCTTCATCGATCAGCGGCAAGGCACGCGTGCGAAAGGTCTCGGCCCAGCTCGCCTGCAGGCGCCGCCGCTTGGCCGCAGGCACCAGGTTGCGGCTCTCGAACAGGGTGCGTTGCGAATCCTTCTTACGAAACATCAGCCCCATCCACTAGAGAGGAAGTGTGTGACGGATTGGTATACACAAATATACCAAGAATCCCTGATTATCGGGGCTGTGAGAGGGGGGTTTTTACGAGAGAATCAAGCGTTGAATCCTCATAGGGTCTTATCCTCGTCTCGACACCGAACGAATCGACAGGTAGATACGCAGCAAAACCGCAACTCTATCTTCTTCTTTCAACTGGTAAATTGCATCCGCGTAAGTCCCCAGGAATTCCGCGATCCGATCCTACTGGGCATCCCGGCCATTCTCTTGCAGCTTCCTCGCTTTCTCTTCAAAACCGATCTCCTGGTTTCTTCGAAATCCTGCAGCTGCTTTATGAAAGCGTTCGCACCGAAGTGATGGGAAAGACCGATGATTCCTCCTGGATTCTGGCTTCGAAATCCTGGTCGAATTGGGGCCAGGACCAGACCGAGTTCAAGGCGTTGCTGTTCGTAGGCCGTACGAATCAATACCGCGATCAGAACCAGAGACTGCTGTTGCGCTTCTGGCACAGATCCCGTGCCTCTTCGCGATCTCCCATACAGCTCAGGATGAAGTTGTAGAGACGCCCCTGCCTAAGCCCCACCAGGGCGTTGAAAACCTGGGGATCGCCGCCGCGGAAACGCCTCACCAGTTCGGCGTCCGTCATCTTACCCTCATGGACAAACCAGGACGTCCCGGTCGAGACTTCCCGCAGGACCAATGGGTTAGACGCCTGGAGGAGTGAGAAAGTTTTTGGCCGTTCACGGTTGGATCGACCGAACGACCGGCAAACCTGGTCAGCAGTTGCTGCAATCACCTCGGTTTCGGCTCCTTTCGCAGAAGCGTCGGATTGGCGCCGGTTCCCAGGCCCCTTTATCTTTCCAAGTTTCTCAGGCGCTCCCAAAGCCCCCAACTCACTCCACACCAGAACCACCTTCGCACCGGCGCACCTGCCGCGGCGGCACAGCCGTCTAGGGACTGCTCTTTGCCTTAATGACCCCGGCTTCATCCCTCGATCACATCGCTCGCAAGACGGCGCTGACCGCCGCTTTCAAAGAGACCGTGAGGCGCCTTCGGCAGGGGGAGGAGGAGGTTCTTCTGCACGGCCTGCCGGCGACGCTGGCAGCCTTCCTGGCGACCCACGTGCAGCGTTCGATGAACCGGCCGTTGCTGGTTATCACCAGTGATGAAGACGGCGCCGAACGCTGGCGCGACGACCTGCAGGCCATTGCCGGCGAGGGTGTGGTGCGCTACTTCCCCGCATGGGACGTAGCCCTGTACGATGGGGGCTCCCCCTCCGAGGAAGTAACCCGGCTGCGCATCGAAGCGGTGGCGCAGCTCGCAGGGCGCGGGCCCACCATCGCCGTCGCCCCGGCCGCCGCCCTGGTGACCCCCGTAATCCCCCCGCACGCCCTCGAGCATGGGATACTGTCGCTCCGGTCCGGCGAGGAGCGGACCCCTGAAAGTCTCTCTTCGCATCTGGTCGACTCCGGGTTCGAGCGCGTCCCGATGGTCGACGGGGTCGGGCAGTTCAGCGTCAGGGGCGGTATCGTCGACGTCTTCCCGTTTGCCCTCGAACACCCCCTGCGTCTCGAGTTCTTCGGAGACGAAATCGAGTCCATACGCCAGTTCGACGTCGCTACCCAGCGTTCGCTGAGCGCGATGGAGGAGGTGAGCGTGCTGCCGGCGGCCGAGCTCCTGCTTCACCCTCCGCTGTTCGAGCAATACGCTGGCGCCATCGAGAATGCGGAACGGGACCACGAAATCAGCCTCGACCACCTGAAGGACCAGATCGAACTCGGCGGATCCCTGGAGGGAATCGAGACCTTCATGTCCCTCCTCTACGGCCGCGACAACGGCCTCTTCGAATACCTCCACGACCCGGTCCTTCTCTGCGACGAGTCCGAAGAGTTCGAGCCCGAGATCGCCAAGGCCCTCAGGACCTCGGCTGCCGACTACGAAAAACACCGCGACCGCGGCGACCGACTGCCGCCCCCGGCGCTGGTGCGGGACGCCGACTGGCTGCGCCAGCGCATCTCCGCGGAACGCCGGCTGACGCAGGCGCCGGTAGGATCCTACGGGAGCGCCGTCCGCTTCGAAAGCCGCGAGCCCCGCGTAGTACAGGGAGAACTCACCGTGCTGCGGAAGGAACTGGAGACCCTCGAGGTCCAGGGATACGAGATCCACCTCCTTACCGAAACGCAAGGCCAGTCGAGCAGGCTGGAGGAGATCCTGGCCGACGGCTCCGACAAGCTGGCCTTCGGCCTGGGGACGCTGCATCGCGGCTTCGTCTTCCCGGAAGCCCGCATCGCGGTGCTCAACGATCACGAGATCTTCAGCCGCCGCAAGCAGCGCTACCGCTACCGGCGCTTCAAGGCTGCCAAACCGATCGCCTCCCGCGATTCACTTTCAGTCGGGGACTTCGTCGTTCACGTCGACCACGGCGTCGGGCGCTACCGGGGCATTCGCAGGCTGACGCTGAGCGGACGCGACCACGACTGCCTGGAGGTCCTCTACCAGGGGGAGGACAAGCTGTTCGTCCCGGTGGAACAGCTCGACCGGTTGCGGAAGTACTCCGGCGCGGAAGGGGAACCGCCGCTACTCAACAAGCTCGGCGGAAATGCCTGGGAGAAGCTCAAGGAGCGCACCCGGGAAGAGATCTTCAAGATGGCCCGCGAGCTGATCCAGCTCAACGCCGAGCGCCAGACCCGGGCGGGATTCGGCTACACTGTCGACTCGTCGCTGCAGCGGGAGCTGGAAGCCTCGTTTCCATACCAGGAAACACCCGACCAGCTGCGCGCGGTGGAGGAAGTCAAGAGCGACATGGAGGCGTCCCACCCGATGGACCGGCTGGTGTGCGGGGACGTCGGCTACGGAAAGACGGAAGTCGCCGTGCGCGCCGCGTACAAGGCGGTGTGCGACGGCAAGCAGGTAGCGGTTCTCGTGCCGACGACGATCCTGGCGCAGCAGCACTTCCTGACCTTCTCGGAGCGGATGTCGCAGACCGCAGCCCGCATCGAGGTCATGAGCCGGTTCCGCACCGCGACGGAACTGAAACGGATCGCCAAGGATGTCAAGGATGGCAAAGTCGACATTCTGATCGGCACCCACCGGATTTTGTCGAAGGACGTCGAATTCCGCGACCTGGGCCTGCTGGTCGTCGACGAAGAGCAGCGCTTCGGCGTCAGGCACAAGGAAAAGCTGAAGCAGATCAAGCGCCTTATCGATGTGATGACCCTGACCGCCACGCCGATTCCGCGCACCCTGCACATGTCCCTGATGGGGTCCAGGGACATGTCGGTGATCAACACGCCGCCCCAGGACAGACTGCCGATCCACACCGAAATCCTGCCCTTCGACGAGGACCGCATCGCCGCAGCGATCAGCCACGAGATCACCCGCGGCGGGCAGGTCTATTTCGTTCACAACCGCGTACAGTCGATTCAGCGGCTGGCCGAGTACCTTGAGGAGTTGTTGCCCGCCGTCCGTTTCTGCGTCGCCCACGGACAGATGGGCTCGCGGCAGCTCGAAAAGATCATGTTCGATTTTCTCGAGCGGAAATACGACTGCCTGGTCACCACCATGATCATCGAGTCCGGGATCGACATCCCCACGGTCAACACGGTCCTGGTCAACCGCCCCGACATGCTGGGCCTGGGCCAGCTGTACCAGATCCGCGGCCGGGTCGGCCGCTCGAAAGAGCGAGCCTACGCCTACCTGCTGGTTCCCAAGGGCAAACGCCTGACGCGCAAGTCCCGACTGCGCCTGCGCGCCATCGAGGAATTCGCCGACCTCGGCTCCGGATTCAACATCGCCATGCGCGACATGGAGATCCGCGGCGCCGGCAATCTTCTGGGGGCGCAGCAGCACGGTTTCATACACGCAGTCGGCTTCGACCTCTACTGCCGCCTGCTCGACGAGGCGGTGCGGGAATTGAAGGGAGAAGAGGTGGAACCGGAGGTCGAGCCCGACATCAGGATCGCCGCCACCGCCTACATCCCCGAGGACTACATATCCGACGCCGATCTCAAGATCGGCTTCTACCAGCGTCTGGCCGACGCCCGGCGCGTCGTCGACCTGCTCGCGATCCAGGAAGAGCTGGAGGATCGCTTCGGGCGCCTGCCCTGGCAGGCCAGGTCGCTGATGAACATCATGGAAATCAAGGTGTTGGCGCGGCAGCTGCGCCTGGCGGGGGTGCAACTGGAAAGATCGAGATTCCGCTTGGTCTTCCCGGAAGAGGTGCAGATCACCCCATCCAATATTCAGCGTCTGGTCGAGAAGAGCTCGTCCGAGCTCGAGTTCGACGTCGCCGAGCGGCTTACGATCGAGACGTTTCTGCGCGCCGGCGATGAACAGGAACGCCTTGAAAAGGCAAAACGCGTAATGCAGGAACTGGTGTGACGAGGTTTCAGGCCGCGCTCTCGATATCGGCGGCGCTGCTCACAGGCTGCGGGCAACAGCGAGACGCCTCCGAGATCGTTGCCCGCGTCGACGATGTAGTTCTCACCGAGGCCGAACTCGCCGACCAGCTTCCGGATCAGCTCGACGAGGAACTGGCGGCGGTCGAGCGCAGTCAATTCATCGAGGACTGGGTCGGGCAGGAGTTGATTTACCGGGAAGCGCTCGATCTCAAGGTACACGAGAAAGCGCACGTGCGGCGCTTGATCGAACAGGCTCGCCGCGATCTCGTGGCGGCCTCCTTCCTCGACAGCGTCTTGGCGAATCGCCCCGTCGTTGTCGGCGATGAAGCGGTGGCCGCATACTACCGCAATCACCAGAACGACTACCAGCGCCCACAGGCGGAAATCAGGGTACAGCACATTCTGCTCGCCAACCTCCGCCGGGCGGTCGCCCTGCGTCTGAGACTGTTGCAGGGCGACTCCTTCGAGAAGGCTGCCGAGGAGAACTCTCTCGACCAGGAAACCAAAATGGTCGGCGGCGATCTCGGGTACTTCACCGCCGACGACCTGCCGGAGCTGTGGGAACCCTGCCGGAACCTGCCGCCAGGCGAGGTGTCGAACCCGATCCGCACAGAGCGCGGCTACCACCTCGTCCGCGTCCTGGCGCACGAACCGGCCGGGAGCGTGATGGCGCTGGAACAGGTTCGCTCCGAGATCGTCGACACCATCGTTTTCGAAGAGCACCGGCGCCGCCTCGACGAGCTGGTCGAAGCACTGAAGGCCCGGCGCTCCTGGGAAATCTCCGTCAACTGATCACCACCGCTGCAGGCTTCAGGCCTGCGAATGAACCGAACCAATGACTGCATCCCTTCGAAAAAACCTGCTCCTCGCGACAGCCTTGCCCGTTTTCCTGATCAGTCTACTGGGGACCCCGAGGCCGGCGGACGCGGTTCCGGAGCTGCTGGACCGAATCGTCGCGGTCGTCGACGACCAGGTGATCCTGTGGTCGGAGCTGAACCTCAGGCTGAGCCTCGAGCTGCAGCAGCAGGGGTTGACTTATCTCGGTCCGGAGGAGATCGACAGGCGCCGCCAACGCACCCTGGCCGAGATGATCGACGAGCAGGTCGTCGTTCTCAAGGCGAGGAAGGACAGTCTGGAGATCGACTACTCTCGCGTCGACGAGTTGCTCAACGCCGAGCTGGGCCGCATCAAGGACAGCATTGATCCTGCGGAGTTCGAGGACATGCTGGAACGCACCGGGATCAGTGAGCGCCAGCTGAAGACGCGCTATCGCAAACAGATCCAGAACCGCATGCTCTACGAGCAGATGCTCGGGCAGCTCGCCTACCGGACCTTCATCACCCGGGGAGACGTCGAGGAGTTTCGCAATGCCCACGCAGACACCCTGCCTTTCCGGATTTCGATCAGCCAGATCAACATCAAGGTGAGTCCCTCCCAGGAGGTTCTCACCGCGTCGATGGCCAGAATCTCCCGTATCGAGGAGGAGATCGACGCGGGGGGTGATTTTTCCGAGCTGGCCAGGATCTACTCGGAAGACCCTGGCACAGCCGCCGCGGGAGGGGATCTCGGCTGCTTCGAGTTCGGCATGTTGATGCCTGAGTTCGAGATGGCCGCTCTCGAGCTGAAGCCCGAGGAGATATCGCACCCGGTGCGCACCAAGCACGGATTCCACCTGATCCGCCTGCACGAGAAGCGGGAAGACGAGCTGTGCGCCAGTCACATCCTCGTGCGCTCCCGCATCACCGCCGACGACCGCGAGCGCACCCTTGCCCGCCTGTCGGAGCTGCGCCAGCGGGCAATGACGGGGGAGGATTTCGCCCCCCTGGCCAAGGAATTCTCCGAAGACCTCCAGAGCGCGAGAGCCGGCGGCCTCTGGCAGATCCTGGACTCACGGCAGATTCCAACGTTTCTGCAGCCCCACATCGGGCATCTCAAGCTCGGGGAGGTATCGCAGCCCTTCCTGCTCGAGGAGGACGGTCACATCCTCAAGATCAACGACGATCACCCGACCCTCGAGGGGTTGGTTCGGGAGGTGCGCATGAACGAGCTCATGGTCGAGCTGATCGAGGATTTCAAGAAAGAAATACACCTGGAAAACCGCCTCGACGAGGAACAGTTCCTGTGGGACCCGCGCGAAGCTGGGAGCGATTCGGCCTCGGGCACGGACGGGAAGCGAGGTTGAACCTGCAGGCATGCCGCGGCTGGACGCCTATCTGAAGAACACCGGCCTGTTCGCACGGCGCAGCGACGCCAAGCGGGTATGCGAGGAGGGCCGTGTCACTATCGCCGGGGCCGCCGCCAAGCCGGCGCGCGAGCCCAGGGCCGGTGAGGTGCTGATATTAGACTTGGAGGATGCGCACGTGGAGGCCGAGATCATCGAGATCCCATCCAGACCTGTGCCGAAAAAACAGCGCTTGAATTTCGTCCGCGTGCTGCACACCGAGCGCCGCAGGCGGGATGAGATCCTGGGTTTCGACGACGATGAGCCGCTTCCATGATAAAGGGTTCTCGTAGCAACGAACCTTCGCCGGGGAATCCCCTGGCAGCAGCCCGGTCCTCCCCAGCCCCTGTTCTTCGCCGATGCGTCCCCGCGGCCGGATGGTAATTCAGGGAAGGCGCCTGTGAACCCAGTACCGGAATACTCTCCGTTTCCGGTGTCGCGAGCCGCCCCCCACGATGGCGCGACGCCACAGAGACCGCCTTACGAAGGGCTGGCCGCCATATACGATTTCGTGATGAGGCACGTGGACTACGTCTCCTGGGCGGGCTACGTCGACACTCTCTTGGGGAAGTTCGGAAACGGACCCGGAACCCTCGTCGATCTCGCCTGCGGCACTGGCAACGTCACCCTGGAGTTCAGCAAGCTGGACTACGAGGTTTCGGGCGTCGACGCTTCCGCTGCGATGGTCGCCGTGGCTCAGGGCAAGGCGGCGAGCATCGAATCTGCGGTTCCGTTCTCGACAGGAGACCTGCGCAGCCTCGAAGGTCTCGGGCAGTTCGATGCCGCAACCTGCCTGTACGACAGCTTCAACTACCTGATGACCGAGGGGGAGGTCGGTGCCGCGCTGGAATCGGTTGCGGGCCTGCTGAAGCCCGAGGGAGTCTTCGTGTTCGACATCTGCACCGAGCGTAACTCCCTCGACCACTTCCGGGACGTGCGCGACGCAGAGGAGGGCCCGGGGTTCGTCTACACGCGGCACAGCTTCTACGACGCAGAGCGCCGCGTGCAGTTCAATTCGTTCGATATCGGCTACGAAGACCGCCGCGTTTGCGAAACACACGAGCAGCGGATCTACGAGTTCGACGAAATGGCCGCCATGGTCGCCGCCAGCCGGTTCGAATTCCTCGCTGCCTTCGACGGCTTCTCCATGCACCGCGGGTCCGACCGTTCGGACCGGGTCCACTTCGTCCTCAGGCTTCCCAACTGATCTGACGCTGTCCAGTGAGCCTTACCGACTTCAACGCCGCGATCGCCTTCCTCGAACGCGCCGGCCCGTTCTTCGTGACCTCCCACGTCAACGGCGACGGCGATTCGATCGGCAGCTGCCTGGCGGTGGCCAACCTCCTTTCCGGAATGGGAAAGTCCGCAACCGTCGTTCTCGACGATGTTCCCGATAGATTCGATTTCCTGCAGGGATTCGGCGAAATTCAGCAGGCCGACGGACTGGAGGGCAACGGCGCCGACGCCGCGGTGGTCCTCGATTGTCCGTCGCTGGACCGCATCGGCTCAGTCGGGGATCACCTGGGGGCGGACACGGCGATCCTCAACGTCGACCACCACAGGGAAAACCGGTATTTCGGCATTGCCAACCTCGTGTCCGAGGATGTCAGCTCGACGTGCGAGCTGCTCTTTCACCTGTACGCGGCAATGGATGCGGAAATCGATGCGCCGCTGGCCGAACAGCTGTACACCGGGATTCTTTTCGACACCGGGAGCTTCCGTTATTCGCTGACGAGCGCCCGCAGCCACGACGTCGCCGCACAGCTGATTCGCTGCGGAGCGCGCCTCGACTACGTCGCCGACCGTATTTACAACAACTGCTCTTTCGGTGAGATGAAGCTGCTCGGCAAGGCCGTCGAGTCCCTGTCGCTGCTGGGTGAAGACCGCATCGCTCTCTTTCACCTTTCGCACGAAGACATGCACCGGGGCGACCCGGTAGAAGTGGTCAACTACGGACTGATGATCAAGGGTGTCGAAGTGGCCGCCCTGCTGAAGGAAGAAAAACCGGGGCAGTTCCGCGTCAGCTTGAGGTCGCGGAGCGAAGTCGATGTCAGCGCCGTGGCCTCCCATTTGGGCGGGGGCGGACACCAACGCGCAGCCGGCTGCCGACGCCGGGGGGATCTTGCTTCGGTCACTGCTGCGGTTATCGGCGAAATCGAGAAGGCACTGGCGTGAACCTGGTAACCCTGAAAGACTGGAGCCGCGAGGACATCCTGGCCGTGGTCGAGGAAGGTGCTGCTCTCAGGCGGGATTCGAGCCGGCACCGCACCCTCCTCGCCGGAAAGACCCTGGCGCTGCTGTTTCAGAAGACCTCCACGCGGACGCGCTGCTCCGGGGAGATAGGGATGATGCAACTCGGGGGACAGGCCGTTTACCTCGACTGGACGACCACGAACTTCGGCCTTGCGGAGCTCGGCGACGAGGTGCGAGTCCTGTCCTCTTACTGCGATTTCATCGTCGCCCGTCTCCTGCTTCACAAGGACGTTCTGACGACGGCCGAAAACTCGCTGGTTCCGGTGATGAACGGCTGCTGCGACCGCTACCACCCCATGCAGATCCTCGCCGACCTGCAGACCATCCAGGAAACCTTCGGCCGCCTCGATGGAATCCGCCTGACCTACACGGGTGTGCACAACAACGTCACCAACTCGCTGATCGCCGCGGCGGCGAAGCTCGGTATGGAAATCACCGTCGTCGCCCCCGAAACCAACGCGGAGGCCAGGGACGAGGAGCTCTTTCAGGAGGCGCGGAACCTGGGTGCCTACCGGACCGCGGACGACCTGCGCGCCGCGGTCGAGGGGAGCGATATTATCTACACCGACACCTGGATCGACATGGAGTACTTCGTCGATCCGGCATTCGCGACGGAGAAGGAGCGGCGCATCGAGGAGTTCCAGCCGTTCCAGGTAAACCGCGAGCTGCTGCGCGGCCTCGATACGCGGGTAATGCACTGCCTGCCGGCGCATCGGGGGTATGAGATCGAGGGTGAGCTGCTCGAGGATTCCCGCTCGCTGATCTATTCGCAAGCGGAAAACCGGCTCCACAGCCAGAAGGCAGTGCTGCTGAAGGTCTCCGGCCTGCTGGAATGAGCCCTTGTGAAACCCGGGGCCACTGCCGCGCTCCGTTGCCGGACGCCGTTGCGCCCCGAGGGACTCCGGCTCAGGATCCTGAGCTCGTGCCCGACGCCGGGTAGCTCCGGCTCCCCCCCTGTTTTTCCACCAGCCTGACCTCCGACAGCACCATCCCGCGATCGACCGCCTTGCACATGTCGTAGATCGTCAGCAAGGCCGCGGTCACCGCGGTCAGGGCCTCCATTTCGACCCCGGTCCTGGCGGAAATTCTCGCTTCCGCCGACACGCGGACGCGGTCCTCGGCGATCTCGAATTCCAGGTCTATGGCGGTGAGATTGAGCGGGTGGCAGAGGGGTATCAGATCGGCGGTACGTTTGGCCGCCATGATGCCGGCGAGACGGGCGGTCTCGATCACGTTCCCCTTGGCGATCCGGTTGTCAGCGATAAGGCGAACCGTGTCCGCCTGCATGAGGATCTCGCCCCGGGCGCGCGCCAGGCGGTCGGTGACATCCTTGCCGCTGACGTCGACCATGCGCACGCGACCCGCCTCGTCGACGTGGGTAAGCCTGGAATCCGCCATGTGTCCGGATGGAATCGGGGACCTACCCCATGTTGCCGGCTATAGCCGCCCCAAATTCCGAGCACTTCACCTCGGTAGCCTCCTCCATAAGGCGTGCGAAGTCGTAGGTCACGATCTTGCTGCCGATAGTCCGCTCGAGACCGTCTATGATCAGGTCGGCCGCTTCATTCCAGCCGAGGTGGCGAAACATCATCTCCCCCGAGAGGATCACCGAACCAGGGTTCACTTTGTCCTGACCGGCGTACTTGGGAGCGGTGCCGTGGGTCGCTTCGAAAATGGCGTGCCCGGACTGGTAGTTGATGTTGCCGCCGGGCGCTATGCCGATTCCGCCCACGCAGGCGGCGAGGGCATCGCTGATGTAGTCCCCGTTGAGATTGAGGGTGGCGATGACATCGTACTCCGCCGGGCGCGTGAGAATCTGCTGCAGAAATGCGTCGGCGATCACGTCCTTGACGACGATCTCGCGACCGTCGACCTGCAGCGCAACCCATGGTCCCCCGTCGATCTCGGCCCCGCCGTACTCCTTCTTCGCCACCTCGTATCCCCAGTCGCGGAAGGCGCCCTCGGTGAACTTCATGATGTTGCCCTTGTGCACGAGGGTAACGCTGTCGCGGCCGCGTTCGATGGCGTAGTCGATGGCCGCCTTCACGAGACGCGACGTGCCTTCCCGCGACACCGGCTTGATGCCGAACGCGGCCGTGCGCGGAAAGCGCACCTTGGCGAAGCGCTCGGAGAAGTGCTGTCCCATCAGGTCGCTGAACCGGGAGGTATCGGCGTCGCCGTATTGGAACTCGATGCCGGCGTAGATATCCTCGGTGTTCTCGCGGAAGATCGCCATGTCGACGAGCTCGGGCTGCCGCACCGGGGACGGAACCCCCTCGAAATGCCGCACCGGCCGCAGACAGACGTAGAGGTCGAGGATCTGCCTCAGGGCGACGTTGAGACTGCGAATGCCACCGCCGACCGGCGTGGTCAGGGGCCCCTTGATGCCGACGAGGTAGTCGCGGAACGCCTGGACCGTCGCCTCGGGCAGCCAGTCTCCCGTGGTGTCGAACGCCTTCTGACCGGCAAGCACTTCCATCCAGGCGATGCCGCGGCGGCCACCGTAGGCCTTCCCGAGGGCCGCGTCGAAAACCTTGGCCGCCGCGGCCCATATGTCGGGCCCGGTGCCGTCCCCCTCTATGAATGGAATTATGGGATTGTCGGGAACGTGCAGACCGCCGTTTCCGGCGTTGATCCGCTGCCCCCGAACTGGTACTGAAGGTCGCCAATCGGTCATGATGAGTATGAGTCGCTATCCGTTCTTGCGGGCGACTTGGTCGCCAAATTTCCCGAAGGTAACCGCTGCCTGTGGAAACGGCAATTTGCCGATGTCCGTTCCCCCAGGCTCCACCTCTGCACCTCTCTCTGGGATGGAATTCCCCCCGACCATCGGGTAAAGCCCCAGCTGCTCCGGCTCGACCAGCTCGCTGCGGCATCCGAACACCGCTTCGAATTGGCGTCTGACGATGGCGCGGACCTCGTCGATGCCGGGAGCGCTCTCCCCCAGAAGCTGCGCAACCGAAGTTACGGCGACGTCGAGCCCGCAGGGCCGGATCCAGCGGAAGGGGTCGAGCTCGGTCGTCACATTCAACGCAAAGCCATGTATGGTGATCCAGTGGCGGACATGTACCCCGATGGCGACGATCTTCTTGTCTTCAACCCAGACCCCGGTCAAGCCGGAACGCCTCCGGGCACCGAGCCGGAGCTCGAGCAGCGTCCGGATCAGCACCTCCTCCAGCTCGCGGATGAAGCGGTGAATGTCCCGCCCCCTCGGGCGCAGGTCGATGATCGGGTAGCCGACGATCTGTCCCGGGCCGTGGTAGGTGATGCTGCCACCGCGCTCGATCCTGTGTATCGATATCCCCCTGCCCTCGGCGGCCTCCAGGTGGTCCGGTCTGGTCGAACGACCCAGGGTGTAGCTCGGGGGATGATCCAGCAGCAGGAGGAGGTCGGGAAGTTCCCCGGCAAGGCGGCGTTCGCGCAGGCTTTTCTGCCATTGCCAGGCGCTGTCGTAGGGGATGGTCCCGGCAGGACAGACCAGCAGATTCGGGTTGCTACGCTCCTCGGTCATCCCTATATTCAAAGTCTCACAAGACTGAATTGGCACTCCAAGCCTGTGAGTGCTATCCTATTTGTTGTCCTTCGTTCCGGTGAAAACACAATTCAACTCCACTTACCACACCAAAACATAGAGTCAGGAGGATTTTGACTATGGCTGCCAAACAGCTGCAGTTCGATATGTCGGCTCGTGAATCGCTCCAGTCCGGAGTGGATTCCCTCGCCGATGCCGTCAAGGTAACCCTGGGTCCCCAGGGTCGCAACGTCGTGCTCGACAAGAAGTTCGGCTCGCCAACGATCACCAAGGACGGGGTTACCGTCGCCAAGGAGATCGAGCTCAAGGATCCCTTCGAGAACATGGGAGCTCAGATGGTTCGCGAGGTCGCTTCCAAGACCAGCGACGTCGCCGGGGACGGCACGACGACGGCGACCGTGCTGGCGCAGACCATCTTCCGCGAAGGTCTCCGCAACGTCACCGCCGGCGCTCACCCGATGGAAATCAAGCGCGGCATCGACGCCGCCGTCGAGGCGGTGGTCGGGGTCATCAAACAGTCCGCCAAGGACGTCAAGAGCCACGAGGAGATCGCGCAGGTCGCGCGCACCTCGGCGAACAACGACAGCGACATCGGCGGCCTCATCGCCGATGCTATGGACAAGGTGGGCAAGGACGGGGTCATCACGGTCGAAGAAGCCAAGAGCATGGATACCAACCTCGATGTCGTCGAGGGAATGCAGTTCGATCGCGGCTACCTTTCCCCCTACTTCGTCACTGATCAGGAGAGCATGGAGGCCTACCTCGAGGACGCCTACGTGCTGATTCACGACAAGAAAATCTCCAACATGCGCGACTTGGTTCCAGTGCTTGAAAAAATCGCGCAACTGGGCAAGCCCCTGCTCGCAATCGCCGAAGACGTCGAGGGCGAAGCCCTTGCAACCCTGGTGGTCAACAAGCTGCGCGGGACCATCCGGGTAGCCGCCGTCAAGGCCCCTGGGTTCGGCGACCGCCGCACCGCGATGCTCGAGGACATCGCCACCCTGACCGGGGGACGCGTCATCTCCGAGGACGCCGGTCTCAAGCTCGAGAACACCACCCTCGAAGACCTCGGACAGGCCAAGCGCATCACCATCGACAAGGACAACACCACCGTTGTCGAAGGCAGTGGCAAGCCGGCCGACATCAAGGGCCGGGTCCAGCAGATCCGCTCCCAGATCGAAGAGACCACCTCCGACTACGACCAGGAGAAGCTGCAGGAGCGGCTGGCCAAACTGGCCGGGGGCGTGGCCGTCATCAACGTCGGCGCCGCTACCGAGACGGAGATGAAAGAGAAGAAGGCCCGGGTCGAAGACGCGCTGCACGCCGCTCGCGCCGCGGTCGAAGAGGGCATCGTCGCCGGAGGCGGTGTGATTTTCATCCGCGCTATGAGTTCTCTCGACGACCTCGACCTCGAGGGGGACCAGGCGACGGGTGTCAACATCGTGCGCCGCGCCCTCGAAGAGCCGCTGCGCCAAATCGCCGCCAACGCCGGTCACGAAGGGGCCATCGTCGTGCAGAAGGTCGCCGCTAGCAAACAGGCGTCCTACGGCTTCAACGCCCTCTCCGAGAAATACGAGGATCTGGTCAAGGCCGGCATCACCGACCCGGCCAAGGTCTCGCGTACCGCCATTGAAAACGGAGCCAGCATCGCCAGTCTGCTGCTGACCACCGAAGCCTTGGTTGCCGAGATTCCGGAAGAGAAGCCTCCGGCTCCGGCGGGCCCTCCGGGCGGTGACATGTACTGATCGTCTCAAGGCGATACGAAATAGAAGGGGGTTCCGCCCAAACAGCGGAACCCCCTTTCTGTTTTGCGCCAGCACTGCCCCCCCCCCCGGCCGCCGCAGTCCCGCCTTCAGGAGTCGTTGCGTTCGGTGGAACCCGGAGGCGCGGAAATAGACGAGCCGGATTCTTCCGGGGAGGAATACTCGACCTGCGCCCCCTCTTCGATCACCAGGTGGGGGGTCCTGACGGAACCTCGAAACCGGGAAGTCAAGGCCAGGCAGACCCTCTCGCTGGCCACGATTCTGCCCGCAACGCGGCCGCGGATGACAGCCTCTCCCACCTCGATCTCCTCGGCTTCCACGAAGCCGTTTTCACCTACGATCAGGGGGCCGGACGTGATCAGGCGCCCGCTGAGCTTGCCGTCGACGCGGACGGGATGATCGATATCGAACACCCCGTCTACCTGCGCTCCGGGCCCGATAACGGTGCCGTCCCCCTCTTTTTTCGCGGGGGTTTCACAACCACAGACGGAATCGAGTGGAGTCGCGAGCCCGGCCGTTTTCGAACACGGCGTAATGAATCGCCGGCTCTCCCCCGCTTGGCGGGGCCCCGGACAGCGCTATCGGCTGCCCGCGGAAGACGTACTCCCCGGCTTCGGCCAGGAGGATGCGATTGTGGCCGTAACAAGTGGAAAGACCGCTGCCGTGATCGATGCGCAATGTCTGGCCGAGCCCCCGGTCAAAACCGGCTTCCGTCACGCGGCCTGGTGCGGTCGCCCGCACCAGGCTCCCCGGCGGCGTGGCGATGAGCACGCCCTTGCTTCCGAAAGGTTGGCGAAGCACTCCCCGGACAGGCCACAGTGCCGGGACGGTGCGGACCTGGCCGTGTTGCAGCCGAAATACCGAAGAGACGTAGCGGCCGCGGTAGCGGTCCGTTGTCGAACCTTCCTGCGGTGAGTGGTAGCCGCTTTGGCTGCCCAGTATACGGCGCAGCTGGTCACTCTGGCTCTGCAGGCGGCCGAGGGTTTTCTCGAGCTCGTCGATCTGCATTACCGCCTCGGTGAGATGCCGCCGTTCCTTCTCCAGCCGCTCCAGTTTGGAAGAGAGGGTGTGCGCCTCGAAGAGATAGCGGGCGCCGATAACCAGCAGCACGCAGGCGCCTGCCGCCAGCAGCGCAGAGAGCCCGACAAAGATGCGGGGAATCTTGAGTTCGTAGGTGCGGCCACCCTCTTCGGGGATGAGCAACAGCGTCAGTTTGCGCCCGGGAAACACGGTGTTATCCTGTCGTGGCGGGGGGGATCGATTCGGAGGAGCCCCAAGATACTGTCGCGGTCTTCAGCGTCCTTCGGAACCCGGAACCGAGGCGACTACTTTGAAGAGAAAGCATGATGGATATCATATGACCTCGTTCCCGCATACGGTATAACATGTCGAGATCGATTCAAAACAGGCCGGTCACTGCGGAATCCCAGGCCTGCCTGCGCCGGTTTTTCCAGCACATGGTGGCCCCTTCGTTCGGCATGCTGGGCCTGCAGAGCCGCGAGCTCATCGACTACGTAACCAGACTGCTCGCCGACTTTGCGCGGGCCGACGAGCTCTACCGAATCCGCGACGCTCGCGGCCGGCGCTTGGAAACGGTGGCCGCCATGCTGCTCGAACTGATGCGCGCCTGGAACCCGGCGATCCCCTACCATTTCGAACGCGAAGTGGAGGTGCGGCGTCACTGCGGCGACTACACCCTGTTCATATGCGGCCTCTTCAGAGCCCACCTGGAGGCGGAGTCGCTGCTGGGCTACTACCTCGAACAGGGTCTAACAGGCATACGGCATCGTTGCAGAACGCATGGAGATGACGATGTCCCCACAGGCCTCGGTGTTCAAGGCGCTTGCCGTTGAGTTTCGAGTCGATCTCCGGGGCGCTCGACTACATGCGCAAGGTTTACATGCGTCCAGGCCAGCAGGCCGGACCGTATGAAGGCATGCTGCGGCCCCTGGAGCTCAACTAGGTCTCCTGTTGCGCGCAATTCGGCGTGAATTTCAGACGGAAACAGAACTAACCCACGCCCCTGCAGACCGCGAGGAAATCCTCGTTGGAGGCGGAAAATCCGATCTGCTGCTCCGCTTCGCGAATCGCCAGCTCCGTCGCCATCAATTCGCCGAGGGTGTCGGGGAACTCCACGTCCATGGTTGCGTCGCGAAGCAGAATCAGGTTGTAGCCCCGCCTGCGCATGGCGCGCATCCCATAGTCGCGGACCAGGATACACCAGTTGGTCGCGAAGCCAGCGTACACCAGGTGCAGGATCCCGCGCTCGCGGCAGAGGTCGTGCAGCTGCTGGCCGGTGGCGACAACGAAGTCGTCGGCCGCGACCTCGATGGCCGGGGACATGCCCAGCGATTCGATCCGGGGAATGCCGGGGGGCTGGTCGCGAGGGCCGCGGAAAGCTGCATAGGCCCCCAGCCGGTTGCGGAACCCGGCGGGGGGCCAGTCCGGCTCCGGCTGCGACGTCGGGGGCTGGTGGCAGGCAAGCTGATCGTACTGCGCCGCCACTTCTGGACAGGGGGCGTGTACGATGGTGAGACCCGCAGCCCTGGCCGTTTCGAGGACGGGAACCAGCGCCTCCCGCATCACCTGCGACGCCCGCTCCAGCCAGCTTTCTATGAAGTGATTTTCCACACGTCCACCAGCACCAGGGCGGTCTGGCCGACCGGCAGGGACATGGTCGTCTCCCGCCTGATGAACAGCTCCTCGCGGTAGGGCCGGCCCTCCGGCGGGCTGTCCTGGAAATAGCGGACCGTCAGGTCAATCGTTCTCATCTGGTTTCCCTGGGAAAGTGGGTGCAGGGCAGCTGACTCCGGCATAGCGGCGAGGGGGATCGTTCAGTTGCCGGAATCTTCGGGCTTCGCTTCGAGTTCCACGAACACACCGCAGTGCAGCATCCCCGAACCGTAATAGGGATTTGCGATCTCCCCATCCTTCTGAATCCAGTACGCCCCCTCGTAGTCGAAGGCCATCGGACAGTGGGCGACGCGGTAGCCCTCCGGGAGCTCGCTGTCGAGCAAGGCGTTCGACAGCGGCAGAAACTCGGCGCGCAGCGCCTCGATGTCGGCAACAGCACCGAACCGCCCGGCATGCTCCGGATCCATGTGCGCCTGCAGCGTCTCCAGGGCCTTCTTTGCCGGCTCGAAGCGGTCGTTGGCCAGGGCCTCCTGGGCCTTGAGGTAATACAGGAGAACGCCCTCCAAGCCGGCGAACTTGTCCTGTTCCATGGCTCCTGATGCATTGCCAGGAGCCGTTTCGGGGTTGGTGCCGCAGTTGGCGACAAGGAAGAGCGCCCCCAGCTGGGCAAACCATTTGCACCGAACCCGTTTCATGAGCCGGCTGCCGCGAAGGGAAAGGTGGCCGCCGATTCTCCGGGTGGCCGCGACACGTGCCAGATGCCGGCGTACATCGGCGCGACATGGTAGTGGCAGACGACGTTGCTTCGCTCCATGTCGTCCCTCTCCTTGGCTCCCTGGTGTGGGATGTGGCTCAGGAACACGACGGCGTCTCCCGCCATTGGGTGGAGAACTACGTGGTCCTGCGCTTCGCACCACTCCTCGAACCGGGGGCGGTCCAGCGGGCACAGATGCGGCGGCTCCACGAGGTGGCCGCCCTTGATGAACTTCAGGTGGCCGTCCCCGGGGTTGTTGTCCTGCAGGTAGAACGTCGTATTGACCCCGGCGGGCTGCACGGCGAGACGGTGCTGGCCGACACGCCGCCTTTCCTCCCAGTACCCGTAGAAGTCCATGTGCCACTCCTGCAGGTAGGGCCCGGGATTGATGTGGCAGCGCAGGCTGCGCAGCTGACACTGCCTGCCCATCATGCCCTCGAGAAGGGGGGCCACGCTCGGGTGGGCAACCAGGAACTGGAAATGGTCAGGTTCGCGTTGGAGAAGCGAGTCGAACCACATGTTGCCGACCTCGTTGAGGCCCTCTTCCCATCCCATCTCGCGGGCGTGGTCGATCCGCTTCCTTACCCCCTCGGTCTCCGTTGCCGTGAGAGCTCTGTGAACGTGAACGAAACCATCGCGTTCGAGGGTGTCGAGCTGCTCGTTTTCGCTGGACAATTGTTTTCCGATGCGTCCGGGATGCGGGATTGGCAGATGGAGTCGAGCATTTTTGGCGCTCGCAGGTGCACATTGCCTTTTGGATTCAGAATATTGCGCAACCTTTCCCCCTGTCTCAAGCAGCCCTGTAGCTCGGCGCCATTCCGGCAACGGGCAAAATCCCGGGGCGACATGGCACGACGGGATGCCGGAGCGTCAGGCGCACCTGTCTGGAAAACCAGCTGCGGAGTAATGGGGTTTCCGAAATTCGGGGAGGCTTCCCGGGGATCCCGGCTCCCCCGGGGTACAGACTGTAACCCACAGGATACAACGCGACGCGGCGCCGGCCCGTTTTCCGGGGTGGCTCCGCGGGCATGTGATTTGCGGCCCCGTCCTCATGCCGGCCACCGTGCTAAGCGCCGCCACCCTCGGTATCGACGCCTATCTCGTCCACGTCGAGGTCGACACCGACCGCCACCTTCCGACCTTCTGTGTCGTCGGCCTTCCCGACAGCGCGGTGCGCGAAAGCCGCGAGCGGGTCATGGCGGCGATCCGCAATGCGGGATTCGAGTGGCCGCGGCGGCGCGTCACCGTGAATCTCGCCCCGGCCGGAATTCGCAAGGAGGGTTCTTCCTTCGACCTGCCGATCGCCGTAGGCATCCTCGTGGCCTCCGGCCAGGTCGATACCAGCCGCCTGAGCGATTTCGTGCTGTTGGGGGAACTCTCTCTCGACGCCAGTCTGCGCCCGGTCACCGGTGCGCTCTCCGTGGCCACCGACATGGACCCGGAGGTCTACGGCATGATCGTGCCCCGGCAGAACGCCCGCGAGGCAGCGCTCGCCGGCGGACCCCTCGTCTACGGCGCCAGCACCCTGCGCGAGGCGGTGGAGATTCTCGAAGGCAGCGTGCGCCTGGCGCCCCACGACTTCGACCCCTCACAGATGCTCCCCCAAGGCACCCGCGCCGATTTCGACTTCGCCGACGTCGGCGGCCAGCAGCACGCCAAGCGCGCCCTCGAGGTCGCCGCCGCAGGGTCCCACAACATCCTGATGATCGGACCGCCCGGTTCGGGCAAGACCATGCTCGCCCGCCGGGTGCCGTCGATCCTCGCCGCGATGTCGCTCGAAGAAGCGCTGGCGACGACCAAGATTCACTCGGTGGCCGGGGCCCTGGCGCCCGGCGAAGCTGTCGTTGCGTCGCGCCCGTTCCGGGCACCGCATCACACCATCTCCAACGCCGGACTGATCGGCGGCGGCTCGCATCCGCGCCCTGGCGAGGTGTCCCTTGCCCATCACGGCGTGCTCTTCCTCGATGAGCTGCCGGAGTTCCAGAGGCACGTGATCGAGGCCCTGCGGCAACCCTTGGAAGATCACCGCATCACCATCGGCCGCGCTTCGGTGACCCTGTCCTTTCCCGCCCGTTTCATGCTGATCGCCGCCATGAACCCCTGTCCGTGCGGCTTTCTTTTCGACCCGCGGCGAGATTGCACCTGCACGCCGCTGCTGATCGAGCGCTACCGCGCCCGGATCTCCGGACCGCTCCTCGACCGCATCGACATCCACATCGACGTACCGGGTGTCGAGTACCGCGACCTCGCGTCCCGCTCCGAGCGCGCCCCGTCGTCTGAATTCCGCCGGCACGTCGAAGAGGCGCGCCGTATACAGCGGGGCCGCTTCGAAGGGCGTGAGGACCTCTTCTGCAACGGCCACATGGAGGCCAGGGACATTCGCCGCTACTGTCATCTCACATGCGGCGGCGAGAAGCTGCTCGGGAGGGCGATCGAAACCCTGGGACTCTCCGCGCGCGCCTACGACCGCATTCTCAAAGTCGGCCGGACGATCGCCGATCTCGACCGCGCCGACGACATCTCGGAACAGCACATTTCCGAGGCGATACAGTACCGCACCCTCGATCGCGCGGTTTGAGAGCCCGCCGGATCTCCATACTTTTCCTCCGAGCACCCGGCGCTGGTCCGGAACAGTCCAACCGCCACCGAAGAGCAAGGAAATGACGGACGCATCGCGGTTTTTCGTATTTGTCGCTCTCACCGGCGACGAAGAGATCAGAACGTATTCGATGGACGCCAACAGCGGTGCCCTGGAGCTTGCCGGGGTCAGCCCCGCGCATGGACCGATCGGCGCCCTGACCCTGGGGCCCTCCGGTGACCGTGTATTCGGTGCCCACGTCGGTTCGACGGAGCTGTCGAGCTACCGCCTGGACAGGACGACCGGCGCCCTGGAGCACATCAACAAGGTGGCGACAGGCCACGCCACCCCCGCTCTTGCGGTCCCCTGCGGAGGCGGCCGTTTCCTGATCGCCGGGTACTACACCGGAGGCGGAGTGACCGTTCACGCGGTTGCAGACGACGGCTCCATCGGGGACCTGGTACAGCGCGTCGACACCGGGGAGAAAGCCCACGCCGTGCTGATCGATCCGACGGAGCGGTTCGTATTCATCCCCCACGTCTGTCCCAACAACAAGACCTCCCAGTTCCGCTTCGACAGCAGCTCGGGACAGCTACGGGCGAACGACCCGACCGAAGTGACACCGTCCGACGACAACACCGGACCACGCCACATGTGCTTCGGTCCCGGGGGCGACGTCGTCTACACCGTCAACGAGCAGGGGAACAGCGTCACCGCTCACCGCTACGACGCCGATTGCGGAACGCTGGAGATTTTCCAGACTGTCTCGACCCTGCCGGACGGTTACTCCGAGACCAGTCACTGCGCCCACGTCGAAGTCCACCCAAACGGCAGGTGGCTCTACGCTTCCAACCGCGGCCCCGGCGATTCCATCGTCGGATTCGAGATCGGCGGAGACGGCCGGCTGTCCCCCTTCGGCCATTACCCCGTGCCCTCGAGCCCGCGTTCCTTCAACATCGATCCCGGCGGCCGCTTCTGTTACTGCACCGGCGAGGCGGCCAACCAGATGCGCTGCTTCCGCGTCGACCAGCAGTCCGGCCGCCTGGAGCCGTTCGGAGACGATATCGAGGTCGGGAAGTCGCCGTTCTGGACGATGGTTCTCAGCTTCTGAGCTGCCCTGGCCGGTTCCGGGGCCGTGCCCCCGGGGGGCCGTCAATCCGACTCTTCCAACAGGGCCCGCTCGCGGGGCGGCTGTCAGTGGGATCCGCCCCGCTTCAACCCTTGGCGACATCTGGCTCCGACAGCTCCGCCCTGGCTCAACCTCAGCCAGCGTAACCGCCGACGATTCTGTCGACCAGGGCGGCAAACCGCTCGACGTCCTCCTCGGTCGTGTCGAAAGAAGCCATCCAGCGCACCTGACAGGTGGGACCGCTGAGGTCGAAGCCGATGAAGTAGAACTCCTTTTGCAACTCGGCGACACAGGGGGTGGGGATTTCGGCGAATACGCCGTTGCTCTCGGCGGGATAGAGGATTTTCAAGTTCGGCACGTTGCGGACCCTTTCGGCCAGCAGCCGGGCCATCCGGTTTGCGTGCTCGGCGGTGCGGCGCCACAGATCCCCGCGCAGCACCGCTTCGAACTGGGCGCCGATGAACCGCATCTTCGACGCCAGCTGCAGACCCTGCTTGCGCACGTACCCGAAGTCTCGCGCCAGTCCGGCATCGAAGAACAGCACCGCCTCCCCGATCATCATGCCGTTCTTGGTGCCTCCGAAGCTGACGATGTCGGCCCCGGCGTCCCGGGTAACCGCGCGCAAGGACAATCCCAGGGCTGCCGCAGCATTGGCGAGACGCGCCCCGTCGAGATGCAGCAGCATCCCCCGTTCGTGGACGAAGTCCGCGAGCGCCCGCGTCTCCTCAACGGTGTATACCGTGCCCATCTCCGTCGCCTGCGTGATCGACAGCAGACGCGGCTGGCTGCTGTGTCCGGGAATTTCTTCGCGGGTCAGCGGCTCAATAGCGGCGACCGTCAACTTGCCGTCGACGGTGGGGGCGGGATAAACCCGGCATCCGACAAAGCGCTCGACGGCGCCGCTTTCGGAGACGTGGATATGCGAGCAGTCGCCGCAAATCAGCGCCTGGTACGGGGTGCAGACCCCGCCGGCGCTGACGACGTTTGCCGCGGTTCCGTTGAATACGAGAAACACCTCGGTCTCCTCCCCGAAGTGGTCGCGAAAGGCATGTACCGCCCTTTCCGTGTACGGATCCTCACCGTACCCCACCTCGTGACCGACATTGGCGTCGATCATCGCCTGCAGCACCTCCGGGTGAATGCCGGCGTTGTTGTCGCTGACGAAGCTGCGTTTTTCCAACAACTCACCTCCGTTTCGGTTTTTTTTCTGCATTTCATCGGCGGCAATCCGCCGCCTTTAAAGGGGCCAAAGATAAAACTCTCGCGATAGCGGCAGAAACGTGACCTCACGGGATCCTTGCCGACACGGGCAGCACATAACCGCAAGCAAGCGACCGTCCGCGGCGCCCGGTCACTTTGCAGCCGGTCCCGAGGACTTGGCCGCAGCGAGGCAATTGTTGCAGCGCGTCCCGTGCAATTGCTGCAGGAATTGCCCCGTTGCACCAGCCCGGCGTAACGCTGAACGAGCCCTCCGCTTTCGCCGCAGGGAGTTACGCCCTGCGTTCGGCAACTGGCACAAATGTTGCAACTTGGTTGGTGCAACTGTTCACCATGCATAAGACTCGAGGAACGCATGGCTCATCTGTTGACAACCGAAGGAACGAGCTGAGATAAGAACGCTGCCGATCGCACTCAGCCCAGTTCTCCTTCGAGAAAACTTGAAGGTGTGTGCGAGTGCGGCCCGGCGGAGCCGACGCCCCTGCAAATGACCGGACCGGCCCCTCATGGGTCCCTGTCCGGCGGGACGAACCGCAGACACCTGGAGTGTCTGCGGTTTTTTCGTGCCGGCACCGGCAGGCGCGGGAGGCTGCAGGGGATACGGATTCCGGAATCGAAAGAAGCTACACTCGAAAGGAGGCATGCCCATCCGACGCGAACTGTTGAACCAAGGCCTGATGTACGGACTCGTCAGCCTCTTCGTTTTCATCGCCGCTCCGTTCCTCACCTGAGCGGCGCGACGATGGTCGAGGCAAAGGTCCCGTGAAAGGCGTGAAACCTGCCGCGGAGACGGATCCAATCGTCTCCGACCACCCGACCTTGCGATGAAAGGATTGCGATGATTCACAGATTGCGAATGTGGAGCGCCTCGGCGGCTGCAATTCAGCGGCTGTTCTGGTGGATGCTTGCCCTGTCCCTGACGCTTGCCATCCACCGCGGCCCCGGAGGCGGGCTATCGCTGCAGCGATAGCAGCCTGCCGATTGACCTTTTGACAAAATTGCCGGCACCTTTCCCATGAATCCGCGAAACTCGCCCGGAGCCGCGACCTGCCCGAAAAGCAGTTTTCCATTTTCCCTGCTCCGTTCACAATCCCCGGCCTTCTTGCCGGAAAGGGGGCCTTCAGCGGAAATCCCGCGGCGGCATCGACCCGGAGGCCGCCGGCTAACGGGTATTGCCAATTCACCGCGGAATGACAGCCGCTCCTCACTCCGGGTTAACCGGGAAAAACCACTCGATCCCATGTCCGGATACCAACACGTGACCACGGACGCAACCGGTAGGGAACGGCTGGAGAAGCTGCTTGAAATCCTGCCCTCCTTTGCCCTGCTGGCGGGGTTGCGGCTCGACCTTTTCGCACTGCTGGAAAACGGTCCTGCCACCGCGGCCGAACTGGCCGATCGCCTCGGCGCCGACCGCCGGCGCCTGGACCAGCTGTTGTACGCCTTGGCCGCGGTCGAGTTGCTCGCCATCGAAAAACCGGCCGCGCCCGGGACGCCGGACGAGGATGAGCCGCGCTTCCGCAACAGCGCCGAGGCCAGCCGCTTCCTCGTGCCGGGAAAAGCGGGGTACCTCGCCGGCCACCAGGAGCTGCTCGCCATCCTCTGGGACGCCGCCCTCAAAACCGCGGATTCGATCCGGGCAGGCAGGCCGCTTGCAGAGAAGAATTTCGCCGCCATGCCCCGAGAGGAGCTGACCACCTTTCTCGGGGGACTGCATTCCGCTGCTCTCCAGCGAGGACGCGAGCTGGCGGGCAGCGGATGGCTCGGACGCTGCCGCCGCGTAGCCGATATCGGCAGCGGTTCGGGAGGTCTCCTCATCGGCCTCGCCGAGGAACTGCCCGAACTCCGCGCAACCGCGGTGGAGTTGCCCCTCGTCGCGGAGGTGACCAGAGACTTCGTCTCGCAATCCCCGGCCGCGGAGAGAATCGAAATCGTCGCCTCCGACCTCACTGCCGGCCGGGTGGCGATGCCGGAACCCGACCGCTCCCGACTGGCCCCCGGCTCCTTCGACGCGGTGCTGATGGTCTCCTTCCTGCAGGTGTTGGACCCCGGGCAGGCGTCCCGGGTCGTCGGCCGCGCTGCCGGGCTCCTGCGCTCGGGAGGCGCCCTCTACGTCATCGGCGCCGGCATCCTCGACGACAGCCGTACGACACCTGCCAAAGGAGCGCTGTTCAACCTCGTCTTCCTCAACATCTACGAGGAGGGACGCTCGTTCACCCAGGAAGAGCACGGCGACTGGCTGCGCCAGGCCGGCTGTGCCGATCCCGAGCTGCGCGAGCTCACGGACGGCACCCGCGTCATTCGCGCCCTCAAGCCCTGATTCCGGGACCCACTCCGCGACAAGTTGGCATTTGTAGCCCCGTACGGCCCTGGCTTATCTTGGCGGCGTGAAGGAAGCCCTCGCCCAGGTCAGCGAAAATCTCGAGAAGATCCTCTCCAGGTACGACGAAGCCGCGCAGGAGCTTCTGCGCGTTGCCCGCGCCGACGGGCACTTCGCCGGCTGGAATCCCGAAGAGGTCGCCTGGCCCTGCAGTCCAGGTCCGGGGCAGGTGCCCGGCACCGAAGCCCTCGCCAGGCGGGCAGTTCTCATCGCCGAGATCTACGACGGCACGCCCTCCCGCCGCGACAGCCGCCTCGGGGAAGCGTACGAACGCTACAGCGAAAGGCTTCCCGCCTACCACGAAAGCAACCGCCTCTTCGCCCAGATTCAGGACCAGTTCCGGGAACGGGGCGCGGGGGACGAGCGCGACTTACTGCAACTCTACCAGACCGTCTACCTCGAAGCCCTGCGCCGCGAAGACCCGGTACCCCTCGACGAGGGAGAGGCCGCTCTCGTCGAGTTCCGCGTCGCCCGCGCGCCCCTGGCGCTGGCGAGCTCGGTCGCGGAAAGAGTGCACCGCAACGCCGACCCCGACGATCCCCGCTGGGCGGAGGAGTACTCCTGCACCACCGCCTCGGGGGAACGGCGTACGGCGACGCTGCGCGACCTTCTCACCGGCATTGCCGAAGCCGTGGTCGGCATGCTCGCTGCCGGCGAGCACCTCGCCGTCCGCTTCAACACCTTCAGCAACTTCATCTGGTTCGGGATCTCTATTTGGAAGGCGGTCACCGACCTCGACCTGCTCGTCTCGAAGCTGCGGGGCAAGGTCCGGCGCCGCTGGCTGGAGAAGCTCGAACTGCACGTGCGCCTGGCGCAGGGGATGCTGCTGAAGTTCCTCAATGCCCACCTCGAGGACCCGGCCCAAATCCGGCCGCGCGAATACTGGTACGGCCAGCAGTACAGCTATCTCACGCGGGACATGATCGACCTGGTAACCGCCCTGATTCCCAAGGCGAACGCCCTGCTCAAGCGCGCCCGCGGCGGGGACGAAATTCCCCCGGTGGAGGTTCCCCTGTTTTTCCACGACGGCAAGGCAGGACGTTTTCTCGAGCACCCCGGCGTCGGAAAGAAGCAGACGATCTCCTCCTGGAAACGCCGCGCGCGGCTGCTGGCATGGCTGCGACTCTTCCGCAAGACACGCAGGATAAAGATGAAGCTCTGGCGCCCCGAGATCCCGGAGCAGGTGCGTATCGAGGAGGCGTGGAAGAGCATGCTCGACATGGGCGACAAGGTGCTCGACCTGTTCGGCATCGAACTGGATGTGATCGTCGACCCTCTGTTCGAGGAGATTGCCCGCGAGTTGCGGCTGGGAGAGCCGGGGGCTCGCAAGGTCGCCTTCCTGCCGACCCATCTCAGCCTGCTCGACCACCCGGTGATGTACTGCGTCCTGCAGTCGCCGCAGCTGTGCCGGGCAATGGGATGGGAAAGGCCGCGGCCGTGCACCATCCTGTCGCGGGAGCGGCTGCTCGACGCCACCGCGGTCCGGATCGGGGGAAGGGAGTTTTCGCTGATCGGCATCGACCCGGACCGCATCGACACCTTGAGCGAAGAAGTGGACGGCTACGTCATCCTGCGCCGCAGCAGGGACACCGGCAACCCGACGCAGCGCTTCGCCGAGCTGCTGGAGCAGCGGGCGGGAGTGGTATACGGAGCCGGGACGGTGGCCGCCTTCGCGCTGCAGATCCTGCCGATGCAACACGCCCTGTTCGCCTACCTGCCGCAGGACACGGTGATCGTGCCGATGGCGTTTCGCGGCATTCACCAGGTCTGGCCCAAGTGCCCGCGGGGCAACCACGACATCAACCCCGGCCGGGTCGAGGTCGTGGTGTCGCCTCCGATGCTGGGGGAAACGACGCTGCTGCCGAGGAAGCGGGCCCTGCGGACACAGCTGGAGCCGGCGACCCTGTTCCAGGCGGTGCACATAGCGACGCTGCTCAACCCGGAACCGGCGGAGGCGGCGAGCGCCACCTGACTTCCCCCCGCGGTTACCGCCTGCACATCGGCTTCCCCCAAATCCCTTTTCGAAATCCCTGCTTCGTCACCGGTGCAGGACGGCCCGAAGGACCGTCTCACCCCCGTCCGATATACGGCATCTTCGTCGCCATCACCGTGATGAACTGCACGTTGGCCTCCAGCGGCAGGCTGGCCATGTACACCACCGCCCGCGCCACGTCGTCGGCGTCCATGCGCGGCTCCACCATCATCGACCCGTTGGGCTGCGGAACCCCGTCATTCATCCGCTGGGTCATATCCGTAGCGGCGTTGCCGATGTCGATCTGCCCGCAGGCGATGTCGTACTTCCTGCCGTCGAGCGAGGTTACCCGCGTCAATCCCTGAACGGCGTGCTTGGTCGCCGTGTACGGCGTCGAGTTGGGCCTCGGCACGTGCGCCGACACCGAGCCGTTGTTGATGATGCGGCCGCCGCGCGGATCCTGGTCCTTCATGATCCGGAACGCCTCCTGCGTGCACAGGAACACCCCGGTAAGGTTGACGTTGACGACCGCCGTCCACTGCTCGAAGGTCAGATCCTCCAGGGGCACCCCGGGCGCCCCCATGCCGGCGTTGTTGAACAGCAGATCCAGGCGCCCGAACTCCTCCTTCGTTTTCGCGAACAACGCCCGCACCGCATCGGGATCGGTGACATCCGACGGCACGGGAAGGGTGCGTTCCCCATCCTGCCCGGCGAGATCGACCGTCAACTGCAGCGCCTCCTCGCGCCTGCCGGCCAACACCACCGAGTATCCCTCCTTCAGCAGGGCAAGGGAGGTGCACTGACCGATACCGCTTCCCGCCCCGGTAACGAGGGCGACCTTTCCATTTGAGCTCATGGTGCAATCTCCGTGGGAGTAGATTTTCAGCGACCTTGGGCGGACACACCCCTGGCCTCGGCGAAAGGCCGGAACTCTATGCTGCAGGGCTTCTTGTGTCCAGATTTTCGGGCAGTGTATCCATGGGCGGTATCATTCCAGATTCGCGTGGGATTTTCGCGGACAGGCACTCAACTCGCATATGGAAACCCTGATCACAGTGATCGGCCGCGGTCATTCCGGGACGCGTGCCATTTCCCACACCTTGTACGCCAGTGGGTTATACATGGGAAGCCGGCTGAACCCATCCGGGGACAAGGTGCCGGGGCAGGCGATGTACGACGCCTGCCGGGTCATGGCCCAATACGTCGAATGGAAGGGTGGGCTGTCGTGGAACTTCGATCCCCTGTTTTCGATGCCGATCGACCGCGAGTTCGAGCGCCACATCCACACCTACCTGGAGGACGTGTTGCATAACCCGTCCGCGCACAAGGGGTGGAAGATACCTGAGACGACCCTCGTCTATCCGTGGATGACCCGCCTGTTTCCAGATGCCCGGTTCATTCATTGGATCCGCGATCCGAGGGATTGCATTCTTGGCGGCCACAAAACGGACGATTTACGCAAGTTCGGGATTGATTACCCCCAGTCCGAGGATGTTCACGAAATGCGGGCGATCTCCTGGTTCTATCAATACCAGCTGATGAAAGCCACACCGAGGCCGAAACAGGTGATCGAGATCCGTTTCGAGGACTTCGTGCTGAAACAGGAGGAGACGCTCACACGACTCGAGGCTTTTTTGGGCATCCCGCTGGCACGGATCGTGGTACGGCCGGAGGCGGTCGGCCGCTGGAAAAAAGAGGCTGAACCTCGTGCTCTTCCGTTCGATTTCCTGCGGGACGCCATTACGGAGAACGGCTATTCCTCAACAGCCGACCTTCTCTGTAAATAACCTTTGGATCCGAGGCTTGGTGCCGGCCATGTACCGCAGCCGTGGCGCGCCAAATTCCAAGGTGGGAATGCGAGCTCCTGGGGTAGAAAAGCTCGAACGGAAGTAATGGTTGGAAAGCGGTTTGGTGGAAGCTTCACCAGTTATCTGGCCGGCATGATCCGCCAGCCTGCACTTCACTCTCTGGGAACCTTCAGTCGCGGCCTGTCGCCACCGCCAGAAACCTCATCCCCGGGACGGTTCCGAACGCTCCGCCCGCATGCGGGCGTGAACTTCCTTCACCTTGAAATCGTTTTCGATGACCTGCCGCAGGTGCACCATGCGCTCCGGTCCCGCGGTTCTCAACATCTCTTCACCCAGGATGTGATCGATCCAGAAGCGTCCCTCGTTCGCCAGGGCGTTCTGGAAATCCTCAAGGCGCTCCTCGGGGACGTGCTCGTAGAAGTTCATCGTGTACATGCGGCGTCGCACCGAGCCGCCGAAGGCCGAGTGCTTGGTGTTGTGCCAGAAGACGACGATGTCCCCCGGCTCGGTCTCGACGATGACGGCCGGCACTTCCTCGGGGGCGACGCCCCACTGCTCCCCGCTCTCCCTGACGGATCGCTCGAGGCTGTCGGCGTAGGCGTCGCCGCAGTGGTGGCTGCCGGGGATGACGCGCACGGCGCCGGTGTCGGCGGTCACCGGGTCGAGGTAGAAGGCGATCTTGATGCTGGGGATGCGGGTGCCGCTGTAGCCGTCGGAGTGCCAGCGGGTGTCGCCGACGTAGAGGTTGCCGTCGCCGCTGGTGTAGTTGAAGTCCTCACCGAGCAGGCCGGCGGCGATGTCGTGGATGCGCGGGTCGTCGAGAAGGCTGCTGAGGTACTCGCTCTTGTCGGGGAACGGCACGATGCAGGAGCGCTGGCCCTCGTCGTGGGGCCTGTCGTGGGGCCTGCCGTGGTGGCCGCCGCCGTGCCGCTCCCAGATGCGCTCGAACTCGGCGATGATGCCGTCGATGCAGTCGGCCAGCAGGCCGGGGAAACAGAGGTAGCCGAAGGTGTTGAAGAAGTCGATCTGCTGCTGCGTCAGCCGGGTGTCCGTCATCGTTCAGAACAGGCTCAGTTGGCGCCCCCGCCGCGACTCGGACATCGCCTCTTCCTCTTCCCGCACGAGCGCCTCGGGTATCATGCCCACGAACCGCGACTTCTGCAACTGCACCCGCTGCCCGTGCCGCATGCGGCTGCGGGCGCGGAACAGGACCAGTTCCTTCCCCGCGCGCGTAACGGCGACGTAAAACAGGCGCCGCTCCTCCTCTTCGTCGCACTCCCTCCCCGGTTCTGCCAGCGGTACCATCCCGTCCTCGACGCCGCAGACCAGCACCACCGGGAACTCCAGTCCCTTGGCGGCGTGCATGGTCATCAGGCTAACCGCCTCCGCCTGCCTGGCGCCGCCGCGGCGCTCGATGTCGGCGTCCTGACCAAGCACCACCCGCTCGAGGAGCTGGTCCACGGTTTCCGCGGTCTCGGCGAGGGCAACGAAACGGGAGAAACCCGTCTCTTCCCCCGCCGCGCCGGCACCGAACTCCTGCTGCCAGGAGCGCAGCAGGTCGGCCGGCGGCTCCCCCGCCCGACTCCGGTAGCGCCCTGCCGCCTCCGTCAGGGTCGCGATCTTGGCGCGCTCCCGTTCCGAAAGCGCTGCAGCGAGGGTCGCCAGGTCCACCGGCCCGGTGGTCTCGAGCACGGCCGCGGTGATCTGCGTCATGGCGGCGCGACCCGGGTTGAACGGATCCCGGCGCAACGCCTCGAGCAGTCGCAGGCCGCTGTCCGGCTGCGCGACGTAGCGCCAGAAGGCCAGTGCCTGGCGCACCGCGGGGGTCTCGAGAAAACCGCGCTGCCCGATGAGGCGGTACGGAAGTCCTTCGGTCAGGAAGCAGGTCTCCAGCACCTCCGCCTGCCTCCCGGTGCGGAACAGCACGGCGATATCGCCGAAGCTGTATCCCCCGCCACCGCTTCCCGCGGCGCTGTCGGAAGCGATCATGTCGGCGCCCCCGACGAGGCGGCCGATCTCCCTGACCACGGCGATCGCCTCCGACATCTCGCTGTCGGTCGCGACTATGCGGATGGCGCCGCGAGCCGCGGCGGCGGCCCCGTTGCCGCCGGCTTCTTCTTCAAGGCCGATAAGGGAACGGGCGGCCCGCACCAGGTACGGCGCCGAGCGGTAGTTGGTGGTCAGGTGGATGCGCCTGATTCCGGGAAAAGCCGACCCGAGGCGGTCGAAGTACGCCGGGTCGGCGCCGCGGAAGCCGTAAATCGACTGGTTGGGATCGCCGATGACGAAGAGGCCGCGGCCGTCGCCGGCCAGCCTGACCGCCAGGCGGTACTGGACGGCGTTGACGTCCTGGAACTCGTCGATCAGAAGGCACTGAATGCAGCCGGCGGCGTAGGCGGCGAACCCTTCCTCCTCGAGCAGGTGCAGGAAATCGAGAAGGATGTCGTCGTAGTCCCGCGCTCCAAGGCGCGCCAGCCGCTGCTGGTATCCCTCGTACACGCCAGCAAGCCCGGCCTCGGAAGCCGGCACCTGCGCCGGCAGCCGCCCCTCCGCCTTCCACCGGGAGATCTGCTCCTGCGCCGCGGCAGGGCGCAAGCCTGCGCCCTGCTCCTCGATCACCGCGGCGACGATTGCCCGCGCGTCCTGTGCGTCCATGACGGCGGCTTCGGGGCTCCGGCGGAAGTTGCCCATCAGCTGCAGGGCGAGACGGTGGAAGGTGCCGGTGAATACCCGCTCGACGTTCGGCAGCGGCGGGTCCATGGCGCGCAGCCGCTGCCGCATCTCGTCGGCGGCGCGGTTGGTGAAGGTGACGGCGTAGATCTTGCCCGGAGAGACCCCCTCGCGGCGGACCAGGTGGGCGATCCGCTGCACCAGGGTTCGCGTCTTGCCGGAGCCCGGCCCGGCGGCAACCACCACAGGCCCCGCGGGCTCCTCCACCGCGGCCTGCTGCCCGTCGTCGAGCGCGGTCCAGGAGAACAGCAAGCCCTCCATCACCGCCCTGCCCTGCTCCAGCAGGGTCTCGGCCCTGGGCCCGACCCTGTCCCCCGCCACCGACTCGACGACCTCTGCCGCCCGCAGCGACTCCTCGTCGAGGACCGCCCCCATGTCGAACAGCTGCGACTGACCCTCGATGCGGCGTCGCTCTTCGTCGCTGAACACCTCGATCCTGCCGTACTCGCCGTCGTATCCCGGCGCGATCGCCACCTTGCCGCTGCGCATCCGCCGCACACCCTCGGCGACCAGGGGCTGGCCTCCGCTCTGGGCGATCTTCGCAATGTCGGCGGTCCGCAGGACGTCGAGCTCCGGGCCGAGCTGCTCGACGAGGGCGTGGTATATCCGTTGCACCTTCTTGCTGTTGGGCCCGACGCCGAGTGCCGAGCCGATCACCTCTTCCAAGGGGATGAGATGCTCGAACCGGCGCTCCGGCGCGGCTTCCCCCTCGCCGCGGTCGGCCAGCTTCTCGACGCGATGGAGCACGCCGACGGTCACCTTGCGGCCGCATTCCGGGCACAGCCCCCCGGCGGCGATGGTCTGCGGCGGGGTCCAGCAGACGCCGCACTTGCGGTGGCCGTCGTAATGGTACTTCCCCTCTTCCGGGTAAAATTCGATGGTGCCGGTAAAGCGCTGCGGATCGCGGTCGCGCAGCGCCTCGAGCATCCCCCGGTACGACAGCTCGGTGTCGAAGCAGGTCGCCTCGCGCGCCAGCTTGCGCGGCGAGTGGGCGTCGGAGTTCGAAACCATGGCGAAGCGGTCGAGCTGCGAGAGGCGGCCGTTCATCGGCGGATCGGACGACAGCCCGGTCTCGACCGCGTGGATGTGGGGCAGCAGGTCGTCGAAGCACTCCTCCATGCTGTCGAAGCCGGAACTGGCACCGAGCACGGCGAAGTGGGGGGTCCAGATGTGGGCTGGGATGAACAGCACCTCGGGGCAGACCTCGAGACAGATTTCGAGCAGGTCGCGGCTGTCGAGGCCGAGGATCGGTCTCCCGTCCGACTTGAGGTTGCCGATCCGCCCCAGGCGCCGGTTGAAGCGGTCGGCCGCGGCGAAGTCGGGAAGAATGACGACGTTGTGCACCTTGCGGGTGCGGCCGTGGCGCTTGTAGATCGAGCTGATTTCGACCGAAAGAAGAAACCGCACCTCGCCGCGGCAGGAGGCAGGCAGCTTCTCCTCCACCGCTTCCAGCAGGTCGTCGCGCAGCCGGTACAACCCCTCCTCGGCAGGGACGAGCTTCTCTTTCAGCTCCGCCAGCCATTCCGGGTGGGTGAAATCGGCGGTACCGACGACGTCTACGCCCTTCAGCGCCGACCACTTGTGGAGGTTTTCGGGGTTGAGCTCTTTGCTGGTTGCGCGCGAGTGGCGCGAGTGCAGGTGCACGTCGGCCACAAAACGCCTGCTGCCGCGACGCGACATATGCCTTCCTTGCGGAGAGCCGGAGATGGGGGGAGCTTGCGAACGGAGGTGCGGGGGAGAGCGAACGGTTTTTCGAGTATAGCGGTTCCCCCGCACCCGGACAAACCGGAGAATTCGACAGATGGAAATCGCCGAAGTACGCGCCTTCCCCATCGAGACGGCACCCCGCCAGAGGACGAAGCCGCGCGTTCCGGAGATACCCGACGCCCCTCCCATCGTCAGCCCGATGCGCCGCTACCCCGGCCTGCTGCCCCGCTCCCGGGGCGACTGGCGGGACGTCGCCTGCGTCGTCACCGCCCGGGACGGCACCTGGGGTTTCGGCCTCGGCTGTTTCTCACCTCCCGTAGCCGGGATCATCGAGGACCACCTCGGCCCGATGATCGCCGGCGAGAACTGCATGGCCACCGAGAAGCTTTTCGACGCGATGCAGCGCGCCACCGCCCACTACGGCACCTCCGGCCTGGCGAGCTACGCGATCAGCGCCGTCGACATGGCCCTGTGGGATCTCAAGGGCAAGCTGCTGCAGCGGCCGGTCTACGAGCTTCTGGGCGGGCCGCAGAAGACCGCCATCCCCTGCTACGCCAGCGCCACCGGGCACAACTACGGCATCGAGAACAGCATCGAGTGGTTCCTCGAGCTCGGCTTCAATGCCGTCAAGGTCTTCTTCCGCCACGGGCCGGACGACGACATGGAGGGGCTGCGCCGCAACGAGGAGCTCGTCGCCACCGCCCGCGAGCTGATCGGCGACGAGCGCGAGCTGATGGTCGACGCCTGGATGTCGTTCGACGTCGAGTACGTCGTGCGCCTGTCCGAAGCCCTGAAACCGTACCGCATCAAGTGGTTCGAGGATTACGTCCGGCCGGAGGATCTCGGCAGCTACGTCAAGCTGCGGGAGCGCATTCCCCACCAGATCCTGGCGACCGGCGAGCACTGGTACTCCATCCCGCCGTTCGCCTTCGCCGCCGCCAACGGCCTCGTCGACATCTTCCAGCCCGACGTCCGCTGGGTCGGCGGCATCAGCGCCGCCCCTGCGCATCTGCCACCTCGCCGAAGCCCACGGCCAGCACGTGCTCGCCCACGGCGGCATGAACTACCCGTACGGCCAGCACCTCTCCTTCGCGATGCCTGCCGTCGCCTGGGGCGAACGCTCGGAGGGGGTCTCCCCGCCGGGAGTGCCGCTGGCGGAGATGGTGCGGCTGCCCGGAACCTCCGTCGTCGAGAACGGCTTCGTCGTCCCCAGCGACGCCCCGGGGTTCGGGCTCGAGATCAGCAGGGGGTGGCTCGAGGAGCGAGCCTGCTGAGGCGGAAGATCAGGCGGCCGGCCAAGGGCCGGTGATCGCCAGGGTCACCCCGTCCTGCTGGGCGTTGACGAACAGGGTGCTGCCGTCCGGAGAAAACGTCGCCCCGGCCAGCTCCGACGAGGAGACGGTGCGCGCCAGCTCGTAGAACGTCCCGTCCGGCCGGATGCCGACCAGGCGGTCGGGCCCGCCGCCGTCCTCGCAGAGGATCACGTCCCCCCACGGGGCGACGGTGAGGTTGTCGGCGTTCTCCACCAGGCCCTTGTCGTTCGGCTCGGCGTAGAGCATCAGCTTTCCCGCCCCGGCCCCGAGCTCCCCGGCGGTCCCCTCGTGCGGGCTCGGGGTGTAGCGCCAGACCTGCCCCTGTCCGGCGTGGCCGCCGCTGGTGCAGACGAAGAAGACGCTCCCCATCCCGTACCACATCCCCTCGCCGCGGGCGAAGCGCCCCGCCCCCTTGTTGAACCCCTGCAGGTGCAGGTCGCCGTCGGGGGACTGCACGTCTTCGAGGTCGATCCAGCGCACCGGGAACTCGGTCCCGACCGGGATCTCCGTCCCCGCGGAGGCCCCTTCGCCCCGCCAGTTGCGGGTGTCGAGGGAGGACTTGTCCCAGGAGGCCAGCGCCTGCAACCGCCCCCCCTCCTGCAGGCGGCCGGGCTTGTCGGGAATGAACCGGTAGATGAGGCCGTCGCCGCGGTCCTCGGTCTGGTAGACGATCCCCGAGGCAGGGTCGACGGCCACCGCCTCGTGAACGAAGCGGCCCATGTCGACCAGCGGCACCGGCTCCTGCAGCTCCTGCTTCTCCGAGGCGGCCACCTCGAAGTTGTAGCCGTGGTCCTTCGTGTACCCGTCCCCCGCCTTGTCAGTGGTCTCCTCGCAGGTGATCCAGCTGTTCCACGGGGTCGGACCCCCGGCGCAGTTGCGCACCGTGCCGGCGAGACTGAGAAACTGCTTCTCCACGAGCCCGGTGCGGGTGTCGTAGATGATGGTCGTCACCCCGCCGAGACACTCGCCGTCGTCCTCGCGCGGGTCGTAGACCAGCCGTTCCGGCAGCTGCGACAGCAGCTTCGCCTGCTCCCCCATCGGCCCATCCTTCTCGTCAGAGGGGCTCGCTTCGGAGTTGCACAGCAGCAAGGTTCTGCCGTTGGAGGCGGGAAAAGCAGCCATGCCGTCCGGGGCCCACGGCACCAGGAAACCATCGGCCATGCGCTCCTCGACCCACGAGATCACCCGGTAGCCGAAGCCGCGCGGCAGCTCGAGCAGGCCGTTCGGGTCCTTCTCGAGAGAATCGAAAATCTGTTCGGGGGCCTCGGCGCCGTACACCATCGAAAGCTCGCGGAGACCAGCGAAGCCGGCGGACACGGCCGCGGTCCTGCGGAGAAACGTCCTGCGTGAGATGGTCATTTTTCCCGGTCCTTTCCCTGGCGTCCTGTCTCGCCAACACCTCGCAACTCTTCCGCCGATCCATCCCGGCTTCGGTGAAACAACATCCGGACTCCCATCGCGGTTCCCCCGCTCCCCGGCATGGCATCCATCCTTGGAAGGGCTGCTGAGTTTTCGTGCCTGCTTGATCGCGCTCATTTTAGCGCAGTATATATGCCTTGACAACCGCGAGCGCCGTATGTCACGTAGTCGCCATCCAATGGAAAGGAGGGTTTCGCCGCCGGGCTTGCCGGCCGCGAGCGACCCTGTGCTGATACTGACGGAAGAGGCCGTATACGTAGCGGACGAAGCGGCCCCGGAACCAGAACCGGTCCCGGTGCTCGACGAAGCCGCGATCGCAGGCGAGGCCGCCAACGGTGGCGGAGTCGCGGCGCTGCCGAACGGCGAGGTCGCCTGCATCGGTGCGGACGGGGCGGAGCGCTTCGAGAGCGGCATCGACGACGAGATCTGCTGCCTGCACCTTCTCGCCGAGGATCCGCTGGTGCTGCTGATCGGGACCGAGCCGCCTCATGTCTATCGGATGGAACGCGGAATGCCGGCACGGCGGATCGAATCCTTCGCCCGGCTCGCTGTCCGCGACGACTGGTACACCCCATGGGGAGGCCCGCCGGCAGTGCGCAGCCTCGCCCATTCCGGCGCCGACGTGTACGCCGACATCCACGTCGGCAGCATCATGCGCTCCGCCGACGGCGGCGAGTCCTGGAAGCCGGTGACCCCCGGTCTGCACCAGGACGTGCACCAGGTCGCGGTCTGCCCCGCGGCCCCGGAGCGGGTGTACGCCAACACCGCGCAGGCCGTGTTCGTCAGCGGCGACCGCGGCGACTCCTGGGAGCACCGCTCCGGCGGACTGCCCGCCCGTTACGGCAGGGCGGTCGCGGTGCATCCGGCCGACCCGGACTGCCTGCTCGCATCGGTGAGCAGAGGGCCGCATGCCGAGGGGACGGGCAAGCTGTTCCGCAGCGACGACGCCGGGCGCTCCTGGGCCCACGTCCGCGACGGCTTCCCGGAGGTTGCCCACGACAACGTCGACACCTTCCAGGTCGCCTTCGACGCCGCCGGCAGCGCCTGGGCGGCCGTAGAGGAGAGACTGTACCGAAGCTGCGACCGCGGCCGGCGCTGGCAGAGGGTCTGGAGCGCCTCCTCCGGAATCCGCGCCGTCTCCTGCGCCGCGGCTGTCTGAACCCAGTGTGTAAAGCCGATCTTCGCTTCGGCCGCTTGTCCCCCGGTTCTCAGCGTCTGAGCCGGCAGAAATCGCACTCCCACCTCCCACCGGAGACAATCCCATGACAGACCTCAGCACCATCGCCATGATCACCGCCAGCGAGCCGGAGGGCTCCCTCCCCGACATGCCGATCGACGGGGATTCGATCACCGCCGGCAATCCGGTCGCGCGCGGCGCCGTGCTCAACCAGTCGGCCGACAAGACCCTGTCCAGCGGTCTGTGGACCTGCGATCCGGGCGAGTTCGACTGGACCTACACCTGGGACGAGTTCGTCTACCTGTTCGAAGGAGAAGTGACGATCACCGAAGAAGGGGGCAGGAGCTACGCCGTCGGCCCCGGCGACATGGCCCACTTTCCGATCGGCCTGAAGGCCCATTGGAACGTCAGGAAGGCGGTCCGCAAGTTCTTCGTGCTGAAGACCCCGGAGCCACTCGAGGTTTAGACCCCGTTCCCAAGGAGTCCCATGAGCACCGACAAACGCTACCCGTTGCGCGCCGTTCCCGGCTTCTTCTCGACGACACCGGGAATCCAGGTCGCCGGGCAGGCTTCCCACGACGCCAGCGACGAAGACCTGCGGTTTCACCAGCAGCTCGGCATCGAATGGCTGATGGTCGGCATCCGCGACCCGGCGCTGCACACGGTCGAGACCTACAGGCGGCTCAAGGCCCGCTTCGCCGGGTTCGGCCTGCAGATCTACCGCATCGCCCACCACGGGGTGCACAACGTCCCTGAAATCACCCTGAACCTGCCGGGGCGGGACGCCAAGGTCGAGGAGCTGATCCGCTTCATCGGCAACCTCGGCGAGGCCGGCATCCACTATCACACCTACGCCCACATGGGCAACGGCATCTGGAGCACCGGCCAAACCACCCGCCGCGGCGGCATGACCGCCCGCACCATCGACGTCGCCAACGCCGTCGGGCGCTGGGGGGACCGGACCTTCCCGGGGGAGTTGACCCACGGCCGCCGCTACACCGAGGAAGAGCTGTGGGACAACTACGACTACCTGATCCGCAGGCTCGCACCCGCGGCCGAGGAGGCCGGGGTCTACGTCGGCATCCACCCCGACGACCCCCCGGTCTACGCCCTCGGCGGCGTGCCCCGCTGCCTGTTCGGCAACTTCGCCGGGTACAAGCGGGCCATCGACATGGCCGACAGCCCCAACATCGGCGTCTGCCTCTGCGTCGGTTGCTGGCTCGAAGGGGGCAAGCAGGGGATGGGCGGCAGCGTCGAAGAGGCGATCCATTACTTCGGCAGCCGCGACAAGCTGTTCAAGGTCCACTTCCGCAACGTCTCCAACCCGATGCCCGAGCTCTGCGTCGAGACCCTGATGGACGACGGCTACCAGGACATGCACCGGGTGATGCAGGCGTTGCGGGCGGTGGAGTACGACGGGGCGGTGATCCCCGACCACATCCCCGAGATCATCGGCGGCAGCCGTGCCGGCACCGCCTATTCCATCGCCTACATGCGGGCGCTCCTGCAGGCGGTCAACAACGAATACGCCGGACAGGACCCGCGATCTCCATGACGACCGACTACGATCTGCTGATTACGGCCGGCCGCGTCTTCTGCGCCGACACCGGCCTCGACGGCCCGGGCGCCGTCGCCGTGCGCGGCGACCGCATCGCCGCCTCCGGTCCCGAGGTCACGGGAACGGCCGCGCAAACCCTCGACTACCCGGATGCCCTGCTCCTGCCCGGCCTCGTCGACATGCACGCCCACCCGGCCCGGGGCGGGTCGCGCTACGGCATCGACCCGGACGAGCACTTCCTGCCGCGCGGGGTCACGACCTGCATGTCGCAGGGGGACGCCGGGGCCCTCAACTGGCCGGCCTACCGGGACGAGGTGATCGGCGGCTGCCGCACGCGGGTGCGGCTCGCCCTGCACCTGTCGAAACACGGCGAGTCGCAGGAGGGCCACTGTTTCGAGCACCTCGACAACGCCGACGTCGATCTCTGCGCCGGCACCATCCTCGCGGCCGGGGAGGAGATCTGGGGCATCGCCTTCAACACCATGTACAACCCCGCGGTCTCCCACGACCCGCGAGAGATCCTGCGCCGGGGAATCGAGGCGGCCGGGCGCAGCGGCCGCCCCGTTCTCTACGGACCGCGGTTCAAAAGCGACTACCCCCTCGAGGAGCAGCTGCCCTGCCTGCGGGCCGGCGACCTCCTCACCTACACCTTCAGCTTCCTCGAGGACAACATCATCGCCGGCGGCAAGGTTCGATCGGCGGTATGGGAGGCGAAGGAGCGGGGGGTGCTGTTCGACGGCTGCCACGGCATGAGGTCCTTCAGCTTCGCCCACGTCGAGCCCGCCATCGCCGAGGGGTTCTACCCCGACACCGTTTCCACCGATCAGTACAGCCGCCACGTCGGCAGCGACCCGCAGCACGACCTGCCGAGAACGATGTCGAAGTTCATCGCCGCCGGCATGCCGGAAGCCGAGGTCCTGGCGCGGGCAACGGCGCGGCCTGCCGAGCTGCTCGGGCTGAAGGGGGAGGCCGGCACCCTGGCGGCCGGGGCCTGCGCCGACCTCGCGCTGCTGCAGTGGAACGAGGAGGGCCGGCTGCGCGACACCCTGGACGTCGAGCGGCCGGGGGGCTGCTGGGAGCCGCTGGCGACGGTGAGGGCGGGGCAGCTGGTGGCGAGCGGTTGACACCCGGGTTCAACGAATTGCCGCGGGACGCCTGGCGACAAGGTGAATGCAAGGCACCGCTGCTCCTGGAGTGAGGGCGTGGGCTCGGCACCGACCGAACAGGTCTCGGAGAGCTTGCCGTCCTGACTCTTCTGCCTTGTCCTGCCCCTAGTTGCTCATAGGGAGCCTCCAGTCCGCGGCAAGGGACCGAGTCCCACCTGCGAACCAGCCTCACTGCAAACGATTCTTCTTTCTGCCTGTTCTGCGGACACCAGGCCATTCTTGGAAAGGAGATCGCCCATGTATACCCCCCTTCCCACCCGTCCCGACATAGATCAACTCAAGCTCCGGGCTCGAGAGCTGCGCGATGCCGTGGCAGCAGGTAATGCGCAAGCCAACCTGCGCGTACACCGACAGCGCTGGCCGGTCCCCCAGGATCCGGTGGCCTTCCCTCTGCGCAACGCTCAGTCCGTCATCGCCCGCGAGCATGGCTTCACCAACTGGGCCCGTCTCAAGCAGTACATCGACGGGCGAATCCTTCATCATCAAGATCCAGACCCGCTCGTTGCCTGGATGGTCCCTGCGTCAGGAACACCGGGCGATCCGCGCTCTGCAACGTGCCGATGAAGTACCGGTGTCGGAGAAGTGCGAACTGGATGAGAGCGGCGCTCTGCTCCCACACCCCTACCTGATCTCGAACAGACTGGAAGGCCGCCAGGGCGAAATCTTCTTCGAGCAGACCAGTCACGAACTGCGTCTGTCCCTGGCGGAGCAGCTGGGGGTGATGCTGGGCCGGATCCACGAGCCGACTCCGCCAGCGGGCCTGCCGGCCCTCCCGGAGGGTCCTCAAAGTGTCGAAGAGACTCTCCTGGGGAACGCAACCCTCAGGAGGGAACTGGAAGCGCAGGTTCCCGGGTTTGAGCGCCGGCTCCGGCGATGTCTGAGCGCGGCAGAGTTCAGAGGGGAGAAGGGCGATGAGGTGCTGCTGAAGGTAGAGGTGGGCTTGCACAATCTGCTCGTTGAGGAAAACGGCAGGCGCGTGCGGATCAGCGGCCTCTTCGACTTTCAGGCGGCTCGGCTCGGACCCGCAATTACCGACCTGAAAAAGGCCGAGGGCAGCATCGCCACGCACACGGCGCGAGGTTCATCCTGTCCCCCGGGAAGTAACCGCGAGACGCACTATGTCGAAGGCCTTCGCAACGCCTACGGAACCCTGCGCGGTGTCAATCCGGAGTTCGATTTCGAACTGCGCCTGATGTTCGATATAGTTCGACATGCGCGACAGGTGCGGTACTGGTGGGACTTGTGCGAATACTTGCATCCCAGGAATCCACTCTGGATAGAGCGGGTGCTGCTCGGTTTGACGCGACGGGGCTCCCGCCCGGAATGGCCAACCCCATGACCCAATCCGATCCATCGACCGGAACCCTCCCGGTTGCTAGTAAACCACGTGAATCAACCCGCTTTTCCGAACGGTCCCGGCGTCCGCCTCGGCCTCCACGGTATAGAGGTATATACCGGGCGCAACGATACTACCAGCATTATCGCGGCCATCCCACCTGACTCGGTGCCGGCCCAGGTCCACAGGATGTCTCATCAATGGACACAGGACCGCGCCGCTGAGATCATGTATGCGCACCAACAAAGGTACCGGATCGACTATCTCCAAGAGCACGAAGTGGAGGTCGACCCAGTCATTGACTCCATCATCATTTGGCGTCAGCACGATTCTTTTTTTGCTGGTTTCCAAGATGGAATTGATTGACGCCGATGTTCTCACCGACGTTCGGTTCCCAGAGAACTCATCGCTTGCGTCCCCGTCGAGAATCGGTTGCGGGACTTCATAGGGCTTCGAACCGTCGCGGACACGGGCTTCGAATTTCGTCTCGTTCCGCATGACTTCAGCATCAAACACGACTTCAATGAACTTCCCGGTTTGCGCAAAATCCACCCTGGGGAACTTCACGCTGAACAACCCATCCCGGCTCTCTTCAACCGAAAAATCCACTGAAGAACCGTCCAATCGGACATCGTCGATGTTCCGTATTAGAGCACTTGTCGCCGTGAGCTCCATAGTGTCAAAACCACGGTCCGATTTCGAGAGTTCGGGGCGCACCACGTACGTGAACGTGGTTCTCTTGCCTGCTTCCGCAATGTTGGGCGATACCTCCCCGGTCAGGGATATTGCTGCAGGAGGATTCGAAGCCAGGATTTCCAGATAATCCAGCTGCGGTCCCACTTCCCCGCTGGACACCAGGTCCACCTTTACTTGGAAGAATTGATGTGGAGCTGTCTGGACGATCTCCGTGCCCAGACTGTCCGCGAATTCATACCGCGAAGCCCATGGATCCCAGTTCTCAACGTCGTACGTCAATCCAGCTCGCTCCCCGACATGGAGCCTGGAGTAGCCATCCTCGTCGACCTGTTGTCTTTCAGTTCCACGCCCTGTAAAGCGCCAATACCGGAATGGTGTACTGTCACGTCCGCTTCTCGTCTGGAGAAAAACTTCCGAGCCATCGCTTTCTCGACCAGACCACCTGATTTCCCCCCACACTCCCCCCGTCCTCCCATATCGAGGATTCTGGAAACGTAAGACGCCGAGTCTTACGACACCACGTGCATATGCTTCGATCTCAACCACATCCCATGGGGTGTCATGTTCTCCCAGTGATATGGCGAAAGCAATCGCACGTCGATGTTGCGCAGGCACAACAACCTCACGTACCTGCTGCACGTTGTCAGTGACGTGCAGTTCACGGGGTAGAGCCCAGAAGGGTATTCGCCGGGTTACGCCCTCGTCTGAGAAAGGATCAAGGTAAACGGCACGCACCGGTGAGATTGAGACTTTGAAGTCCCGGGCTATTCGGCGCGGATCCTCCAGACCAGATACGATGCGGATGCGCTCGAGAAGCAACTCCGCCCCGAGGTCGATCGACACTCTCTCGCGACGACTGTACCCATCCTCATCGCAGAGAATCCTTCCGATGTGATCACCGTAAGAGAGACAAAAGTACTCTTCCGCCTGCCATGCAGTGGACAGATCGCCGTCCAAGGCCGCTCCTGGTAAACCGAACTCGAGGCCTAGTTCCTTCTGCATCCTCTGTTTCGCTTGGGGTACCAGGTTCAAATGGGGGTCATGCTGGCGGGGCTTGATGCCGACTCCAATATCCAGATGCCGACTCCAATATCCAATTGATGGGCTGCACCCTCCTTCCCGATATCCTCCCATTCCACAAAAACAAAAGCGGCGTCGCCGTCGCCAACTTCAGCGGGAGGTGGCAAGCTGTCTCCACCAATTCTGTAGACAGTGAGACCCACGAGGAGACGGGGCACCAGCATCGTCAGAGCGCATGCCGCCAATGGTCCGGGCGCCCAAACCCGGAGCCTTGAGCCCGGCGATGGGCTGAAAAAAGGAAGAAAAAGTCGCTTTCGATGCCGAATAAAGGCCCTCGAAGCCCCGATCCGAGGCCACGAGACGATAAAGCACTGAGGCAGTCTCATCATGCCTGCGTATTCCAGATTCGTTGATTGTCGTAAAATTTAGGTTTCAAGCGTTTCAAGCAGAATCCCTGTCTGAAACCGGGTTGTTAACGAAGGAGTCAATATTCAACAGGAAACCCCATGACCCGATCCCCTCGGGAAACCGAAGCCCTTCCTACCTGGGACCTGTCCGACCTCTATGCCGGCGGCGACGATCCGCGTCTCGACGGCGACATGGGGGAAACGTCCCGGCGGGCGCAGCAGTTCGAGCGGAAGTACAAAGGCACGATCGCCGTTTCCGGCCTCTCCGCGGTGCATCTTCGCCAAGCCCTCGCCGACTACCAGGATCTGCTGACCTTGCAGTACAAACCGGGGGCTTACGCCGGTCTGCTCTACTCGACCGACACCACCGATCCGGCGCGCGGGGGGCTGTTGCAGAAGACGCGGGAATTCGACAGTTCCACAGCCACCCGCCTGGTCTTCTTCGACCTCGAGATCGGCCGCATTCCACTGAAGACGTACGATCGCATCAAGGACACTCCGGAGCTGGCCCCCTACCGGCACTACCTCGACCATGAGCGGAGGATGGCGGCGCACAATCTCAGCGAACCGGAAGAAAAGATCCTCGTCGAGACCGCCAACTCGCGGGGGAGCGCCTTCGCCCGCCTCGCCACCGAGGTCAACTCGCGGACCCGGTTCCGGATAGAGGAAGAGGGGGTGGTGGTCGAGAAAACGCAGAGTGAAATCCTCGTGCTGCTCTACGATCCCGACCGCGACACCCGCAGGCGGGCGGCCGCGGCGATCACCGGGGGACTGCGGCGGAACACCCACGTCTGCACCTTCATCTACAACACCCTGCTGCACGAAAAGGAGGTACTCGACCGCCTGCGGTCCTACCGCGCCCCTGAGGACAGCCGCCATCTGAACAACGAGCTGAGCGGCGTCGTCGTCGACACGGTCAGCGAGGTCTGCGCCGCGAACTACGGCACCGTGGCAGCATACTACCACCTCAAACGGCGGCTCCTCGGCCTCGACGAGCTCACCCACTACGACCGCTACGCCCCGATATCCGGCGAGGAATCGAAAATCCCCTTCGGACAGGCGCGCGACATCGTGCTCGGGTCGTTCGCCGAGTTCTCGCCCCGCCTCCTCGACATCTGCGAGCCCTTCTTCGAGAGACGCTGGATCGATGCCGCCCTGGCCGACGGCAAGCGCGGGGGCGCCTACTGTGCCGGCATCACCCCCGACCTGCATCCCTACGTCTTCCTCAACTACACCGACTCCCCCCGGGACGTCATGACCCTGGCGCACGAGCTCGGCCACGGGATTCACGACGTCCTCGCCAGCGGCAACCACCTTCTCGACTACCACCCCGTGCTGCCGATGGCGGAGACGGCGAGCACCTTCGCCGAGATGCTGGTGTTCGACCGCCTGCGGGGGGAGCTCGAATCGGACGGGGAGCGCCTGGCCCTCCTGTGCGGAAAGATCGAAGACACCTTCGCCACCGTCTTCCGGCAGATAGCGATGTACCGCTTCGAGCAGCAGGCCCACCGCGCCCGCCGCGAGGAGGGAGAGTTGCCCTCCGAACGGTTCGACGAGCTCTGGCAGCGCAACATGCAGGCGATGTTCGGCGACGCTCTCACCCTCGGCGACGACCACGCCTGCTGGTGGCTCTACATCCCCCACATCGTCGACGTGCCGTTCTACGTATACGCCTACGCCTTCGGGGAACTGCTGGTGCTCGCCCTCTACGCCCGCTACCGGAGCGAGGGGGAAGCGTTCGTCGATCGCTACTTCGAGCTGCTGGCTGCCGGGAGTTCGCGGGCACCGGCCGAACTGCTCGCCGGCCTCGGAATCGACGTGTCCTCGCGCGATTTCTGGCAGGGAGGGTGCGACCTCATCCGGCAGCGCGTCGACGAGGCTGCCGCCCTCGCCGGCTGAAGCGGTCAGGCGCGGCCACGTCTCCAGTGGCATTTCGCTATCTTTGTCGGACGGCGTTCCTCCCGCCCGCCTGCCCTCCCGTCCCCTGTTTTCTCGAATCGATCAGCTGATACCAGTATGTGTGGAATAATCGGATACGCCGGCAGGAAATCCCTCCGCGAAGTGCTTCTCAACGGGTTGCGCCGGCTCGAATACCGCGGCTACGACTCGGCCGGGGTCTGCTCCCTCGATTCCGGGTCGTTCCGCCTCTGGAAGACCGCGGGCCGCATCGCCGACCTGGAATCCCGCCTCGACGGCGAACCTGTTGCCGGTTCGGTCGGAATCGCCCATACCCGCTGGGCCACCCACGGCGCACCCACCGACGGCAACGCCCACCCCCACGTCGACGCGACCGGCCGCATCGCCCTCGTCCACAACGGCATCATCGAGAATCACGCCGCGGTGCGCGCCTACCTCGAAAGAGAGGGGGTCGAGTTCCTGACGGAAACCGACACCGAGTCCCTGGTGCAGCTGATCGGGTTCCTCTACGCCGGGTCCGGCGACCTGATGGACAGCGTGCGCACCGCCCTGAAGGAAGTCGACGGCACCTTCGGCATCGCCCTGGTCTGCACCGATGCCGCCGACACCCTCGTCGCGGCACGCCGCGGCAGCCCGCTGATCGTCGGCGTGGGAGACGGGGAATACCTGGTCGCCTCGGACGGCAACGCCATCGTCGAGCACACCAGCCAGGTCCTCTACCTCGAAGACCACGAAATCGCCCGCATCGACGCCGACGGGCTGCACGTGTCGACAGGGGACGCGCAGCCGGTGCATCGCGAAACCGACGTCCTCGAGACCACCCTCGAGCAGATCGAGCTGGGCGGCTACCCGTCCTTCATGCTCAAGGAGATCCACGAGCAGCCGGAAGGGCTTCGCAACTGCATGCGCGGGCGCCTCGACCTGCGCTCCGGCCGCGTTCACCTCGGCGGACTGCAGGCCTTGGAAGAAGAGCTGGCCAATTGCGGCCGGCTGGTTCTAACCGGCTGCGGCACGGCCTGGCACGCCGGCCTGATCGGCGAGTACCTGCTCGAGGAGTGGACGCGCATCCCGACCGAGGTCGAGTACGCCAGCGAGCTGCGCTACCGAAATCCCGTCGTCGAGACCGGCACCGTCTGCGTCACCATCAGCCAGTCGGGAGAAACCGCCGACGTCCTCGCCGCGCTGTCCGAGATGCGCACCAAGGGAGCCGCGGCGTTCGGCGTCGTCAACGCCGTCGGGTCGACGCTGGCCCGGGAAACCGCGGCCGGCGTCTATCTGCACGTCGGGCCGGAAATCGGGGTCGCCAGCACCAAGGCCTTCACCGCCCAGATCGCCGTGCTGGCGATGATCGCCCTCGACCTCGGGCGGCGGCGCCACCTTTCGGCGGAGCGCACCGTCGCCATCCTGAAGGAGCTCGAGAAGATCTCCGACAAGGTGACTGAAACCCTGGAGCTCGACCGCCAGGTGGCGGCCCTGGCCGACCGGCTCACCGGGTGGGACAACTGGCTCTACCTCGGCCGCGGGGTCAACTACCCGGTGGCGCTGGAGGGGGCCCTGAAGCTGAAAGAGCTCAGCTACATCCACGCCGAAGGGCTGCCCGCCGCCGAGATGAAGCACGGCCCCATCGCCCTGATCGACGATGGCATGCCGGTGGTGGTGATCGCCCCGCGCGACCATACCTACAACAAGGTGCTGGCCAACATCGAGGAGGTGCGCAGCCGCCAGGGCCGCGTCATCGCCGTCGCCAACCGGGGAGACAGCCAGCTGGAGAGGCTGGCCGAGGAAGTCCTCTACGTGCCGCCGACGCTGCCGCTGCTGTCCCCCATCCTGACCACGGTTCCGCTGCAGCTGCTGGCCTATCACGCCGCTCTCATCCGCGGCCACGACGTCGACAAGCCGAGAAACCTCGCCAAGAGCGTGACCGTGGAGTGAGGGAGGCGTCGCGGCACGCGGCCTCCCCGGAGTCAGCGCCACCTTCCATGAACGTCGTCCTCTACGAAGACGGAGGCTGGCCGCGGCTGCTGCCGCTCGTCTACACGCGCGCCGTCTTCCAGCTGCGCTGCGGCATGGGGGACCTGCTGTCCCGGGTCCACACCCTGCTGCGGGAGCTGCCGGCCGCGGATCTCTCCCTTTCCTGCCGGCCCCGGCTCGCCGGCCTCGTGAAGGAACAGACCGGCCTGGGGGTCAACGAGAGGCTGACCGGTCCTTCCCTGCTGCTCAACGGCCGCGCCCTCTGGTCTTCCCTTCCGGACTGCAACTCAGAAGAAAAACCCTGGGTCGGCACCGCGGCTGACGGAGGCATCGCCTCTATCCTTGCCGATGCCGAGCTCACCGCCGCCCTCGCCGCCGAAGGCCTGCAGGAGGACGCCGCGATCTCCCGGCTGCTGGAGGGGGTCCCGCGCCGCGACGTCGGCGCCCACTGCCGGCTGTTGTCCTGGCTGTGGGAAATCGTGGGTGCAAACGCCGAGGCCCTTGCCTCCGGGTGGGAGCAGCTGGGCCTTGGCCGCTCCGAGCGCGGCCAGATCGGACCGGGAGTCACGGTGCTGGGTGAGGATGTCTTTGTCGCCGGCTCCGCCCGGCTCGATCCGGGGACGGTCGTCGACAGCCGCGACGGACCGGTGTACATCGACACCGGCGTTCGCGTGCGCCCGCACGCCTACATCGAGGGGCCGGCCTGCATCGGCCCCGGCAGCATCCTGCAGCCGCACGCCGCAATCCGCGGCGGCACCTCGCTGGGTCCGGCCTGCCGGGTCGGTGGCGAGATCGAGGCCTCCATTCTACAGGAGTACGGCAACAAGCAGCACTTCGGCTTTCTCGGCCACAGCTACATCGGCTCGTGGACCAACCTCGGCGCCGGCTGCACCATCAGCGACCTCAAGAACACCTACGGGACGGTGCGGGTGCCGATCAACGGCGAAGAGGTGGAGACCGGAAAGCGTTTCGCCGGCATGGTGATGGGGGACCACTCCAAGGCCGCGATCGGCGTCTGCTTCCCGACCGGCGCCGTCGTCGGGTTCAGCTCCAGCGTCGCCGCGGCCCGGCCCCCCAGGTTCGTGCCCAGCTTCACCTGGATCGACGGCGACCGGGTCGAACCGTATGACGCGGATCGGGCCCTCGCGGTGGCGCGCCGGGTTGTGGCGAGGCGGGACTACCGCATGAGCGCCGAGGAGGAGAGGGTGTTCTCAGGGGTCCCCGGGGCGGCTGAGCTGCAGGAGAAGGTGCGGTAGAACGGGGCGAGCCCGACGCTCCCGGGGATTCGGCGAATCGAGCGCAACCCGGAGACCGTGGGCCGCCGGGTCTTCTCCCGGCAGACAGGCAACCTTGACTCCTTCGTATAAACCCCATTTTGAGGATGTTCAGCGACTCAGCACGTTAAAGCGCTACTATATATTGGCCAACTAAGGCGACGCATACACTATATGTTGTATGGCAACACGGACATTTTGAACGACGTAGGGTTTTTACGAGAGAATCAACCTTGGTGCCTGCGCACGCGAATTCCCCGCGAACTCGGCGCAGCCTGTTTTCCCGGTTCGCGGCTTTGCTTCGCTCGCCGTACTCACGGGGCACGAATCGCTCAGGCATCAGTGTGGAAGCAATGGGATACCGCCGGCCAAGCCTTCTCTGACAGATCCGAAACCAGCCGGGAGGAAGCGGAATCTGCCTGATCTTCAGGCACGCCGCCCGCGCGCCGCGATCGCAATCCCGGACGCCACCAGGACCATGCTCACCAGCAGCATCCAGGACAGTTCCTCTCCGACCAGCAGCGCGCTCAGCGCCACCCCCGCTACCGGGGTCGTGAACGCGAACACCCCGAGCTGGCTGGCGCTGTGCCGGCGCAGCAGGAACACCCACGAAATGAAACAGAGCCCCGCCACCACGACCCCCTGGTAAAGCACCGCCACGACGACCTCCGGGGTGAAGTCGTAGGCCGCGTCCCCCTCGAGCCAGACACTGGACGCGGCGAACATCGGCAGGCTAAGCAGCGACTGCCAGAACAGCACCTTGTAGGGGTGAAAGCCGTGCACCATCCGCTTCATCACCGTCTGCCGCAGCCCGAGCAGCACGGCGCTGCCGAGGATCATCAGGTCCCCGGAAAGGTGGCTGGCGTCGGCAAGCGACACCGATTCGGCGAAAACCAGGACGGCGGCGGCGAAGGCGAGCAGGATGCCGGCGACCTTGGCCGGGGTGAGGCGGTCGCCGGGAACGAAGTAGTGGCAGAAGAGGGCGAGGAAGAACGGGTGCGCCGCGATGACGACGCTGGCGCGGCTGGCGGTGGTGTGGAAGACTCCCTGGTTGAGCAGGCCGATCTGCACCAGGAAGAGGAGGGCTAGACAGAGCAGCTGCCGCCGCTCCCCCGGGTATGCGCGAAGCGGCTCCCGCGAGGCGGCCGCAGCCGTTCCCACCACCAGCAGGCCGATGGCGAAACGAGCGCCCGCCATCGCCAGCGGGGGCATCCCCTGCAGCCCGATCTTGATGAACACCTGGTTGCCTCCCCACAGGAAGGAGGCGAGCAGGGCGAGACCGGCGGCCCCGGCCCCTATGCGCTCGGCACTGTACCGGGCAGGAACCGCCGCTTCGCTCAATCGACTATGCTGGCGGCCCGGGTGTAATCGAGGTCGGGGTACAGCTTCTCGAGGTACTTGTTCCCCTTCTGGGCGATCTGCCCCTGGTTGGGGGTGCGCTTTTCGTACTCAGGATTGATCGCTTCAACCGCCTCCATCCCGGAGACCACCTTCCCGAAAGCGGCGAATCCCTGGCCGTCGAGTTTGGTGTTGTCGGCGAGGTTGACGAACACCTGCACGGTGCGGTTGTCCCTTCCGCGTCCCTTGGCGAAGGTTACGGTGCCGAGCTCGTTCCCCTGTTTGACCGGGTCGTCCGGGATCCTCGCTCCATGCCATTTCGCGGTCACTTCCGGGTCCCCGTGCATCCCCCACTGGACGATGAACCCCGGGATCACGCGAAAGAAGCGAGTGCCGTTGTAGAAGCCGTTTCTCACCAGGTTGTAGAAGCGGTCCGCCCCGTGCGGAGCCCAGTCCCGCGTCACCTCGATCACGAAATCCCCATCCTCGGCCGAGGTCTCGAACTTCGCCTTGTAAGAGGCCGGCGCCGTCTTCTTCATCTCCGGGCCGTCCGGATTCATCAGCGCCTCCATGTTGGCCTCGCCGGTTGTCGCCTCTTCTTCCTGGCAACCGCCTGCGACGATGCCGGCTACGGCGGCCGCAACGAGTATGCGTTTCATGACTCGACTCCTGTCTATAAGCCGGCAACGGCGGCGGTTATGGCCCGCGCCGTTATGCCGAAGTGTTTCCACGTTTCCATATGCCCTTCGGAAGGGGCGATGCGCGGGTCGGTGATCCCAATGTGCGCCCGCGGCTGCCCCGTGCTCGCCGCGCCGGCGACCAGTCCGGCGAACCCCCGGAGGCCTGTCCGTGCGCTGCCGATGAATCCGTCCTCGACCGTCACCACCCCGCCGCTGTACGGGGTCAGCAGCTTCTCGAGGGCGGACGGCGACAGCGGCAGTCCGTTGACAATGTGGACGTCGGCGGCCACTCCCTTCTTCGCCAGACTTGCCGCGGCCTCCGCCCCGAGAAAGGCAGGGGCGCCGAAGGCAAGGATGGCGTGCCTGGCTCCCGCGCAGGTCCGGTACGCAGTGACCGGCTCCCAGGCGTCGTCCGCCTGCCACAGCGGCCCCGAGCCGTCCTGTCTGTCGAGGATCGGCAGCTCGTCGCGCGGAATGCCGATCACGTGTCCTCCGTAGCGAGCGGCGAGATCGCGGACCGCGACAAAGGCCGCGCGCGCGTCCGCGGGGGCGTAGAACCGGTGCAGGTAGGGCAGGTAGGTGAGGCCGACGTTGATCCAGTCCAGCCCCCAACCGGAAAAGTGGTCGCGGCCGGTGCAGGCGCCGACGTGCGAGAGGTGGTAGGTGACGTTCAGGCCTTCGTTGACGCCGTTCAGATTGCGCTGGTAGCGCCACATGTCGAACCCTTCGCGGGCGATTCCCTCGAAGAAGGCGGCGAAGGTGGAGATGACGTTGAGCTGGGGAAGCGGGCCGCTCATCGCCAACCCGTTGGCGAGCAGGGCGGATGCCTGTTCCTCGATGCTCATCTCGAACTGGTGATCGGGCGCCAGGAAACCGCGCGCCTTGCCGAGCTTGGTCGAGGCGTCGAGATCGCAGCTGACGACGAACACGTTCTCCGGGTGCGCTTCGGCCACCGCGGCGTACCCGGCCTCCGAGCCGGCGCGCGGACTGACCTTCTCCCCGGCGGCCGGAAGCTCGACCGCCTCCAGGATCTCCCGCGACAGGATGAGGTTGGGGCTGCCGGCCTCGGGCCGCGCCCTGGTGACGACCGTCCGCCTCGGGGCGCCGGTCGCCGCGGCCAGGGCTTTCCGCTGCCTGCTTTTCGCGCGGAACATCGGGTTGGAGAGCACCTCGTCGGCGTCCCGGCCCTTCATGTGGCCGTCGTGATGGCCCTCGCCACCCGGGAGCCGGTTGACGAGAAACAGGCACTCCAGCATCGGGACGAGGTCGCGAAAGCTCATCAGCGAACCGGGGACCCATATCTCCCGGTCCATGGGGACGCCGTGGGCGCTCGCGAACTTCCTGGTCTCCCGCTTGATCCCATGCTGCGCGGCGAACCAGTCGAGGTCGACGACCTCGCCGTCGCGCGACCGGTAGCCGGTCGGGAAGATCAGGTTGGGCCGCCCCTCCTGCGCCAGGCGGTACCCCTCGCGGTAGGCTTCATACAGCCGCGCGCTGTCGTGCAGGGTCGGTATCTCGATGATGCGGATCCCCAGCGCCTCGATGATCGGACGCGGGTCCTTGTCCATGATGCTGTGCGTCGCACCCGAAAGCTGGATGCCGTTGCGGTGCATCACGAAGGTGATCGGCGCCCCGGCCACGTCGGCGCCGTTGAACCCGTTGAGCGCCTGCCCCGAAACCCAGCCGGCGTCCCCGCAGTGGGTGATCACCCAGGCGCGGCCGTTGCGGGCGCGCTTGCCGAGGGCCTGTCCGACGGCGACCGGAATCATCACCCCGAGGCGGCCTCCGTTGAGCTGGGTCCCCCCCGGCAGCCAGGAGACGTGACCGGGAAAGTCCAGGCCGCGGCGAAATCCCTCGACTACCGCTTCTTCGTCGACGAACCCGAAAGCGGCCAGGCTGGCGTAGTAGCCGATGCTGGTGTGGGCGTGCTCGATCGTGAACTCGATGCGCTCGTAGTCGGTGCAGCTCAGCGTCAGCAGCAGGCCGGGAATCAGCTCGAGACCGCCGCCGAGGTGATCGAGCTCGCCGATGGCGGCCAGGGAGGCGAGCGAACGGATCGCCGTACGGGCGGACTGGATCTGCAGCGCTTCGAGGAGATCGGCCTGCCCGCGGGTCAGGCTCTCCTGGGAGCCGACGTCGATCTGCAGCGGCAGCACCTCGGAGGTCACCTCCGCACCGAGGTAGCCGGCGGACTTCAGCAGCTTCCGGTTGCGCCGCTCCTGACCCTGAATCGCCGATTGCATCCCGTTCATGAACCCTGGATCGAATTGCCGGCAGCCATGCTGGAAACCGCTGGTGTGCTGGCCGGAATGGTCACTAGAGCACAGGTGGATATTTCGTTGTAACTCGTTGTTTTTCCGCTGGTTGAAATATCCGAACCGCAGCGGCCTGAAACCTGCCGCGCGAACGGGAAGTTCGGCGGTGCCACTCCTGTTTGCAAGCAGTCGACCGAACCTCTGCATGTCCGTGGTGACCTACATGGAGCTTGTACAGGGAATTCGGGACGGGAACGAGTTGAGGAACCTGCGCCGTTCCTTGCGCCGGTGGAACGCTCGCCTGCTCTACGTCACCGAGGAGATTTCAGCCAGGGCGATGTTCTACGTCGAGCGACACTACCTGAACCACTCCCTGCAAATCGCCGACGCGATGATCGGGGCAACGGCCATCGTCCACGGCCGCACGCTCCTGACCGCGAACGACAGGCACTATCGTGCCGTAAAGGATATCCGCATCAAACGCTTTCGCTCGTGAGATTGACGGGAGGCCTGCTATGGACAACTCGACTTCCCAAGTCGATCAGGGGGTAAAGTGTCGGTGAACACGACTGTCAGTAGCGCCCCGACAACGATGAACGGCACTAAGCGGTACCCCTATCCTAAGTGGAGTGCCTTCCCGGGAGGGGGGTTCTGCTGCGGCCTAGCTCAACTTCATGGTTCACCCGTTCGTCTGAAGCGATCGGTTGCATCGAACTCGATATCCGCGTTGCGAAATTTCGTGTGCGTATCGATTTGCAGGAGGTCCTTTCCGATCAACTGAACTCGTTGCGTGGATGTCGAGGATTCGAACTGCCACTCAAGGGCAAGTTCAGGTGTCATGGGACTTCCTGCCCCACCAACTACAATGGCTTCCAGAAGCAATCCTCCTGTTCGCAGGAAGCCCACATGCGGACGAGTAATTGGGCTGTAGAATCCTGCTTGAGTATCTCGACCCGCGTGAGGTGGTCGGTTCCCGAATCGACGTTTTCCCATTTGCCAATCAGGCTCTCCATACTCGTGATTCGACTGAGCGGCTATTCCGACAAGCTCGCCTTGATGCGGCCCCAAGAGACGCTTTCCACGGCAGTGCCATCGGTACCGTCTGCGCCCAGAAGAATTCCACTAGCCCACAGATCGGATTCGCCGGGATAAAATTGATCGTGAGACGCGTCAGGCCCGAATAACTCCAGCCAATCAGGGTCAAGGGGGTCCAACGATTCTTCTGAGTCGATGTCCATCAATGACAAGGCAAAGCCTATTGCCTTATCTTCATAAAGATCCGAGATCACACTTTCCGCCGGGTCATCCCAGATCAGTCGATCAAACGGGGTGACGTAAAACTCGACCACGGAGAGGATGGGTTGGCTGTCGACTATGGCCCCGCCGCCGTCGGCATAAGGTGGCTGACTCATCCAGGTTGAGACCACCGAATACAGGTCGACGTTGCTGCCATTGCTGTATGTCCTCGCAAACGTGGAATAATGCTGTGCCTGCATCATATTATTCGGTATCCCTTCAGAACTGAAGTCGTCCAAGCTTCCACCACTCTTATCCCCGTCCACAAAAAACCATACTGATGAATCGCCGTAATAATGAAATTGCCTGTCCAAATGCACGTAGAAATCGTCAACGATCTCTGCCGCTACGTACAGGTGGTCGGTGGCATCGTGCCAGGCCAGCCACAGCCGACAGTCATACGACGACGGGTCGTACGGATAGCCCACGAAATCCCGTCCAGTCAATGTCGGCTCGCCGAGGACCTCCAACCAGTCCTCAATCGAGCCGTCTTTCAGGTCGATTCGGTCCCGCATATCGTCGGTCAGCTCTTTGAACGGATAGAGGCGGTCCTGCCACTGCGCTTTCAGAGAGATCGCTGTCAGCAGGGGGATTGCAATCTGGAATAGCAGGGCACGCATATCGGAATTCCTTTCTGATTGTGTCGTCTGATGGAAGCTGCGATGCAGGATGAAAAGGTGATCGGCCACCCCCCAGGCAGTGCTACTTGCTTGGAGAATGGCCGATTTCACGTCACGGCGATATGGCTACCCGATTCGATTCGGGCGGCTATTGCGAAAGGCTGGCCTTGATGCGTGCCCAGGAGACGCTTTCGACGGCGGTGCCATCGGTACCGTCTGCGCCCAGAAGAATACCACTAGCCCACAGATCGGATTCGTAGACATATAATTGATCGCGAGACGCATCGGGGCCGAATAACTCCAGCCAACTGTCAGGGCTAACTGGGTCTGACAATTCTTCTGAGTCGAAGTCCATCAATGACAAGGCAAAGCCTATTGCCTTATCTTCATAAAGATCCGAAATCACACTTTCCGCCGGGTCATCCCAGATCAGTCGATCAAACGGAGTGACGTAAAACTCGACCACGTAGAAGATGGGCTGGCTGTCGACTATGCCCCCGCCGCCGTCGGCATAAGGTAGCTGGTCCATCCAGGTCGAGCCTACATAGGACAGGTCGACGTTGCTGCCATTGCTGTATGTCCTCGCAAACGCGGTATACCACTGCGCTTGCCTCATATTATTCGGTACCCCTTCAGAACTGTCGTCCCTCAAGCCTCCACCACTCTTATCCCCGTCCACAAAAAACCATACTGATGCATCGCCGTAATATTCGAAGGGCCATTCGTCCATATCCACGTAGAAATCGTCAACGATCTCTGCCGCTACGAACAGGTGGTCGGTGGCATCGTTCCAGGCCAGCCAGAGGCGACAGTCATACGACGACGGGTCGTACGAGCGGGACGCGAAATCCAGTGCAGTCAAGGTCGGCTCGCCGAAGACCTCCAGCCAGTCTTCAACCGAGCCATCCTTCAGGTCGATTTCAGCCCGCATCTCGTCGGTCAGCTCTCTGAACGGATACAGGCGGTCCTGCCACTGCGCCTTCAGAGAGATCGCTGTCAGCAGGATGGGAATGACGATACGGAATGGCAGGGCTCGCATATGGGAATTCCTCCATTGAAATGGACCGTGTGGGTGAAGCTGCGATGCAGGATGAAAAGGTGATCGGCCACCCCCCGGGCAGTGCTGCTTGCCTGGAGAGTGGCCGATGTCACGTCACGGCGATGTAACTACAGACCGTCGGGACACAATCGGGAGCCCGGCCGCCGTGCTCTTAACTGCAACGACACTCTGTGTGCTCCGCACAGTGAGTTGTACAACTGCCCCCCCAGCAGCCCTTCGCAACCCGGCACCACGCCTGGCACTGCGCGGTGGAGTCACAATAGAGATACGAATAGTTCTTGCAATGGTGGGCCGCCGCCTGGGGCGGCGTGCCCAGCACGACCATGGCGGCGACGATCACCCCCGCTCCCCAGGCGAGCCGGAAACCCTGCTCCGGGTTCACCCGGCCGCTCTCGCTCATGATGAACTCGCCGAGGAACGTTCCGTCGAGGGTGGCTTCGATCGCCTTTGCGGCGGACTCCATGGCGTCCTTCACCACCGCGACGGGGTTGCTTGCGACCGCGACTATCGCGGTCCGGATCTTGTTGAACATCATTCATCCTCCTCTTGGAAGACAAGGGTTTTGTGGTGAACCTCCCCTTCCCATCCCATCCCCTTGAAACTTCGCGCAGCCAGCCTGCGCGGCGATAAGGGCCTCACCTCCTTCCGTTATTGCCCTCTGAGCCATATCACCAGATCGACCAGGGGCGGCGCCAGGTTGCCGGCGAACACCGCGGTCAGCAGCGCCCCGGCGGCGATGAACGGTACGAACGGAAACGCCTGTTCCAGCTCGATGGAATCGTCCGACAGCCTGCCCTGCCTGCCCAGCTCACGCAGGCGGCTCGCCTGCTTCTGCGACAGCGGCTGGCCCGCTTCGAACACAACCCCACCGCCTTTCTCCAGCTCCAGTCGGCGCCGGGGCACGTCCCCGGCCTGGACCTCGCCGACCGGAAACGACTGCACCAGGGCGCGGCCGTACTGGTGCCGCACCTGCAGATACACCAGCTCCAGCAGCCAGACCGCGCCCAGCATCAGCACGCAGGTCTGCCAGGCCCCGGTCGCGTAGGACAGGTAGAGCAGGGCGGCAAGTCCGGGCAGCAGAATCACGCTCCAGTATTTCTCCTCCAGTCCCCGTTCCAGCAGGACCCAGCCGGCGATCAAGGCCACGAGCGCCTCGAGGTAGCTGAGCGGGCGCTGGAGCACGAGAAAGGCGAACGCCAGGGCCAGGCCCAGCAGCCCGGCCAGGCCCCAGGCGGCGCGCAGCCACTGCCGCCCCCCGGGCCGGTGCGGGCGCGTCTCTTCCTCGCGGCGCCACAGCGGCACCAGCAGCAGCACGACGAGGTAGCAGAGCAGACTGTTCAGGATCAGGGCGAACGGGGGCGCCTGCGGCGCCAGGGGATCGGGCGACGGGCACAGGCTCGGGGGCAGGGCCGCCACCGCGGCCCAGAACAGCTTGGCGTCCCCCATCGCCCAGAACCTAAACCGGGTCAGCCCCACTGCGATCGCCAGGCCGATACCGAGCAAAGCGGCGACGCGGCCGAACGTGGTCACGTCGAGCGCTATCATCACCGTCTGCCCGACGAGGCCGATCCCGAGCAGGGTCAGGGTGTAGCGATTCGGCACCCACCTCGCCTTCAGGTCGGTGTAGCTGGTGTAGAAGCCGACCGCCAGCAGGCTGGCGAGCATGGCCGTCTCCACGAGGAAGACCGGGTCGGTGAACAGGTGTATCAACTCAGTTTCCCTTCGGCCCGAGGACATCGGCTGCCAGGGACCGTACCAGCTTGGCTCCCTCCGGCTCACCGACGCCGGATGCCGCCACCCTGCCCTCGGGGTCGAGCAGGTAGGTCGTGGGCACGCCGCTGGTTTGGTAGGCGTCGAAAGTGCTGCCGTCGGCATCCTCCAGCAGCGGAAACCGGGTCAACAGTTCGGCCTGCAGCTCTGCCACTTCCTGCGTCGGCTCCCGGCCGGTGTCGCCCCCGCGCTGAATGAACAGCAGGCGATTGCCCAGATCGGGCAGGCCCTCGTCCAGCACCGTGTGCATAAGCTTTCGGCTGTACGGACAGGAGAAGCTGACGAATACGGCGGCCGCAGATGCCCCCTTGAGATCTTCCAGGCTGACGGTGTTCTCCCCGGCCACATCCTGCAGCTCGAACTCGGGCGCCGGCGTGCCCCGGGAGAGCAGGGCGGCCCCTTCTTCGACCACGCGCAGGAGCAGCGAGGACTGCGCATCCCGGCCCTCGGGCGGTTCCCCGGTCGCCAGGGCGACGATCAACCCCAGCGCCAGCGCGCCTCCAGCCAGCACCGGCTTGAGTGCATTGCGATCCATCATCCCCCTCCTCCCTTCGATTCGTTCCAGGCCGCCAGGACTTCGGTGATACTGCGGCTGCCGGTGGCGGCGTGGCGGACCACCCCGCGCCGGTCGATCAGCAGGGCGCTGGGCACCCCGCGCACGTCGTAGAGCTGGTGGACCGACTGCTGCTCGTCGTGGCCGATGGCCGCCGTCCTCCCGCCCAGATTGGTCTCGAGCAAATCCGGGTCGCCCGTGGCGATGGCGACGATGGGCAGCACCTCGGCCGCCGCCTCCACCGCCGGGTAGGCGGCCTTGCAGGCCCCGCACGCGGCGTCGGTGAAGTAGAGAAGCCAGGGGCCGGACCCCCGGGCGCTGGCCAGGGACACGGTTTCTCCCCCAAGGCCGGGCAATGTGAAATCGGGCGCCTGCCGGCCCAGCAGGTGGGCGAACGGCTTGGGCGGCAGCCCGGGCGGCGCCCCGGTCTCCAGGCGCGCGCCGATGCCGATGCACAGGGCCAGCAGCAGCCCCGCGGCCGCAGACAGCGGCCTTACCATAGGGTTCATCCCGGAAGGATCAGCCATTTCCCTTGCTCCCATTTGGCGGTCTCGATGCGAACCAGGAACGCAGCCCCCGCAGCTCCTTCAGCATGGCGCCGACGGTCAGCGTCGCCCCGCTGATGCCGTCCAGGTTTTGTCCCAGCCGCAACGAATCTCCCAGAGAGGTCCCTTTCAGTTGCGCCAGGAACGCGCCCGGTTCGAAGGAGCCGCTCTCCTTCTCCCAGGCTTCCAAGGGGGCCACCCCGGCGATCTCCCGGGTCGAGGCGGTCAGAAAGACCGCGGCCAGCAGGTCGCGGCAGGTACCGCAGGCGATGTCGTGGCGCACCAGCGCCAGGGCGTAGACCGGGCGGCCGTTGTCGGAGACCCGGTAGAGCTGCAGCAGGCCGGAGCGGGGCAGCGGCCGGGGCTCGTGGATCAACTGGAGGTCGATGGAAGCGAGCGAAGGGTCGAACTGACGGGTGGTTGCGAGGAGCTGTGTCGCGGAGGGGAGCGCGGGAAGCGCGGGATCGAAGTGGCGGGCGCTTGCCTGAGAGTAGAGGTGGAGGAGAACGGCCGCTCCGCCGGTCAGGCCCAGGATCAGGCCGCAGGCGATCAGTACTGCCGGCTTGCGGGAGGTCATGCCTCCAGTCCGCGAAAAAAGTGAGAAGATCACCTCGACTCGCGGACCGGCCAACCTTCTCCTGGCACGCTTGCCGATGGTGAATCAAGGCGGGCCAATGATACAGGGGGGGGGGGGCTAATAGATCAAGGAGTTTCTATGCCAGGGGACTGACTACGAGGGAATATCGCGGAATGGGCGATCCCCCTCGATGGTCCCGCCATACGGCTGGGGCTGCGTGTAAGGAACGGGGTCAGGAGGCGGCCTGCACTGGTTAGGAGGAGGTGAATCGGGTATGGGACCGGACAGAATCAGCGGCGGCGATAAGGATTCGTACATCGACCGCATCGTCATCTCCGCCATGGAGCAGGGAACCTGGAATTAATACCCGGACGCTTGCAGCCAAACCTCCGGAAACCCGTCAACCCCGCGGCTGAAACTGGTCCGCCAGGTGCTCCGCCCAGGAGCGGTTGGCGTCGGCGGTGCGCCCGGCGATATGGGGCGTGTGCACGACGTTGTGCCTGCCGATGAGCGGGTCGTCCGCCGGCAGCGGCTCCCGGTCGAAGACGTCGGCGGCCAGACTCAGCTCGTCGGCGAGCACCCGGCGCCGCAGCGCCCCTATGTCGCAGATCCCGGCCCGGGTCACCAGGACCACCAGGCAGCCGGCGGGCAGGGCGCCGATATGGTCTGCGGTTACGAGCCCCCGTGTGGAATCCCTCAGGGGAACCATCGGGGCGAACACCTCGGCGTCCTCCACCAGGCGGGCAAGGTGGTGCTCGCGGCGGGCGCCGGCGCGGTGGAAGGCGGGTTCGGCGGCAAACGGATCCCAGGCGGCGACTTCGGCCCCCAGGGTGCTCGCGAAGCTCGCGTAGCGGCTGCCGATGTTGCCGGCGCCGACCACCCGCACCCGCTTGCCGGCGAGGGTGCCGTTGGCGAAGGCCGAATCGTCGCTGTACTGCGCCCCCCGCTGCCCCGGAGCGCCGATGCCTCCGGGCGGGCGCCAGTCCCAGTCCGGGGTGCCGGTGGCGATCCCGGTGTGCAGCTGGGGAATGCGGCGCAGCGCGCACAGGGTGAGGGCCAGCCCGCATTCGGCGACCGACTGTCCCCAGAACCCTTCGGAAAGCTGTCTGTACAGGGCGACGCCCCTCCCGGCGAGCGCCGCCTCGCATTCGGCGTCAAGCCTGTGGGGCGGGCCCTGGAAGGACGCTTCCCGCAGCGACGGAAACGCCTCCAGGCAATCGAGGGTGACGCGCACCCCGAGGCAGGCGAGTCTGGCCACCGAGGCTGCATGTTCGCCGGCTACCTCCGCGAGCCGGCGGTCGTCCCCGTGGGCGAGGCGCCGGAATCCGACCTCCCCCTGCCTCTGCCACAGGGCGCGGAAGTGGTCGGCCGCCCAGGGCCAGCCGCCGTCGAAGCCATTGTGAACGGCGATGAAGCTGTCCACCTACTCCCCCTCCCAGTAGTCGACGGCGTCCCGCTTGCGGAAGATGAGGGGTCCGGGCCGGCAGATGAAGTTGATCTTGCCAGAGTCGGGGTACTCGGCGACGTCCCCGTGCCGGCGGTCGCCGAAAGCGAGAAGCTCGCAGGGCTCGGCCCCTTCGTTGGTGAACTTGTGGGCCCCGCGAGGTCCTGGCGGAAAGGCGATGAAATCCCCCTTTCGCACCGGCAGGTTGCCACGGGGTGTGACGAGGGTGCATTCCCCTTCGACGGCGAAGAACAGCTCTTCGGCGTGGTGGTGGAAATGAAGGGGAAAGGTCGACTGGCCCGGAGGCAGGCGAATCATCCGGTAGCCGAGATTGCGGGCGCCGACGAGGGCGTCGATCTCCCTGGTGTCCCACGCGTACCCTTCGCGGCGCGAGTAAGGGATCCAGTCCATGTCACCGCTGTTGACCTGGTTGATGTAGATGTCCGTTCGCTCTTCGAGGCACTCCAGCAACCGCTCCCTGGCGTCCCTCATGACCGAGTGACCGTCGCCGACGACGATGGCGTCGAAATCGAGCGCCAGCAGCTTGCGCACTTCCAGGGCGGCCGCCGGAGGATCTTCCAGGACCTCGTCCATCAACAGAGAGAACCGGCCCACGGGCGCCCCGACCAGGAGGTCGCTGGCGAGGATGGTCCGCTTCTCCGGCCAGTACAGGGAGATTTCCCCGGCGCTCTTCCCGAAGCGGAGGTGCACTGCCCGCAGCCCCGGCACGATCTCTTCGCCGTCGCCGACGGTGCGATCGACCTGCGCTTCGATACCCTCCACATCTTCGCCGTGAGCGACGAGCTGCGCGCCGCAGCGCTCGCGGAAGGCGGCGGCTTCCCGCTGGTGGTCCCTGTTGGTCACCACGATCCACTCCGCGCCCCCCAGGTCGTCGAACTGCCGCAGGTCCGACTCGATCATCGGCACGGGATCGATCAGGACGTTGCCTGCCTCCCGAACCCAGAGATGGCCGTTGAAATCGATCTGCCGGCGCTCGCTGAACACCGACCAGCAGAACAGGTCGTCGAATACCGCTTTCATGCCTCGCCTCCTTCTTCGAGTGTCTGCCGGGAGAGGTTGTTGTAATCGTTCATCGGAAGCTGCCGTGCCTTCGGGATTTCGTTGCGCGGTGCCTGCGAAAGGCTGATCATGCAGCCCGGACAGACTCCGGTTTTTCAGCGCCCGAGCATCGCATTTCCGGTTCGTTGACCCTTCCCCGCCGCCGGTTCTCTTCCGGGCCCTTCCGGAACCCGGGAGATGAAAATAGCTGATACGCGTCGCCGGAGTCCGCCGGCTTTTCAAGGATAGCACGGATTCCGGGAGAGCCTGGGGGACCGGCAAGGGGGGGCCTTCGAAATCCCAAGGTAGCTCGCTTCTCAACGAACGCACGGAACCTTTTCCCGCCACGGGCAGCCGCCGGGCTATTTCCGGCCGCTGCCCCCCTAAACGGCGGTCCCTCCGCCGATTCACAAACCGAAAAATCTGAAAGAGAAAAATGACCACTTCCCCTGAAGGAGCCCGCCCGCGAATCGCCGGCATCGTCACCGAGTACCGCAGGCACTCCCATGGCCAGCACATCTGCGACCGCTTCCTCCAAGGATACGGCTGGGGCAGCCGCCATCACCGCCCGGCGATGGACCTGGTGTCGCTGTACGTCGACCAGTTCCCCGAAACCGACCTGAGCCGCGAGCGCGAGTCCCGCTTCGAGCATTTGACCATCTACCCGACCGTGGCCGACGCCCTGACTCTGGGCGGTAGCGACCTGGCCGTCGACGGCGTCCTCCTCATCGGCGAGCACGGCACCTACGGCACCAACGAGAAGGGCCAGCGCCTCTACCCGCGTTACGAGCTCTTCCGGCAGATCGTCTCCGTCTACCGCACCACCGGCAGAACCGCCCCTGTCTTCAACGACAAGCACCTCTCCTGGAACTGGGAGTGGGCGCGCGAGATGTACGACACCTCCCAGACGATGGGATTCCCTTTCATGGCCGGCTCGTCGCTGCCGGTCACCTGGCGCACACCCGCGGTCGATCTGCCCTTGGGCGCACGGGTCGAGGAAGCGGTCTGCGTCGCCGTCGGCGGCGTCGACAGCTACGACTTCCACGCCCTCGAAACCTTGCAGTGCATGGTCGAGCGCAGGGAGGGGGGCGAGGTCGGGGTGCGCTGGCTCGAGGCGTTCCGCGGCGACCGCTTCTGGCAGGCGCACAGCGACGGGCTTTGGTCCCGCGACCTGTTCGAGGCCGCCCTCTGCCGCAGCCACACCCTGACCCCGGCGCGCAGCGGCTTCAACAACCCGTTCCCGACCATCGACGAGATGAAACGCCTGGTCGAGGATCCGGTCGCCTACCACTACGAGCACCTCGACGGCCTCCGGTGCACGATGATCCTGTTCAACGGCCTGGTGCAGGACTTCAACTTCGCGGCGCGGCTCGAGGGCAGCGAGCGTCCGTTCTCGACCCAGATGTATCTGCCGATGCCGCCGGTGCGCACGACCCTGGCCAACTTCTTCAGCCCCCAGTGCTACCAGGTCGAGCGCATGTTCCTCAGCGGCAAACCGTCGTACCCGGTCGAACGCACCCTGCTGACCACCGGTCTCGTCGCTGCCGGCGTCGACAGCCTGCACCGGGAACAGGTCAGAATCGACACCCCCCACCTCGACATCGCCTACCGGGCGGAGGAGGAATCGACTTTCTGGGGGGCGCCCGGCAGCGAGCCCGGACAGCCGGCAGCCCCCGCGGCGCCCGACGATCAGCCCCTTCACGCCGACATCGTCAGCGACCGCCGCACCGCCGCGGAACCGCCGTTACGCGTCGCCATCATCGCCTCCATCTACCGTTACCTCTCCCACGGCCAGCACTTCGGCGACCGCTTCATGATCGGCTATGCCTACGAGGGATCGTGGCACCGGCCCAACATGCAGGTGGTGTCGATGTACGTCGACCAGCGGCCCGAAGGGGACCAGAGCGAGGACCGCGCCCGCGAGTTCGGCTTCAGCGTCCATCCGACCATCGCCGGAGCGCTCCGGTGCGGGGGAGAGCGGCTCGCCGTCGACGCCGTCGTCATCATCGGCGAGCACGGGGAGTACCCCGTCAACGAACTCGGGCAGAAGCAGTACCCGCGCTACGAGTTCTTCAAGCAGTGCGTCGAGGTGTTCGAGGAGGATGGAAGGGCGGTGCCGGTCTACAACGACAAGCACCTGTCGTACAGCTTCGAAAAAGCCAGCGAAATGGTCGCCGACGGGCACCGCCTCGGCTTTCCCGTCATAGCGGGGTCGTCGCTGCCCGTCACCTGGCGGTTGCCGGACGTCGAGCTGCCGCTCGGTTGCGATATCGAGGAGGCCCTGATGGCCGGCGTCGGCGGCTCCGACGCCATGGACTACCACGCCCTCGAGGCGATGCAGTGCATGATCGAGCGGCGCCGGGGCGGAGAGACCGGGGTCGCCGCGGTGCAGCTGCTCGACGGAGACGCGGTCTGGAAGGCCGGGGACGACGGGCTGTGGTCGTGGGAGCTGCTCGAGGCGGCGCTGTCGCGGGCGGATTCTCCCTGCGGCCCGACCCTGGAAGACGGCCGCACGCACGACCTCGTCGGCAGCGGCGACGTAAAGCGCCTGGCCTCGGAGCCGGCGGCCTACCTGATCGAGTTCCGCGACGGCCTGCGGGCGACGCTGCTGATGCTCAACGGCGCGGTCAGGGACTACTGCTTCGCTGCGAGGCTGAGCGGGGAGGAGCGACCGGTGTCGACCCAGATCTTCCTCACCCCGACCCCGCCGGTCACCTACTCCGCCTCGCTGGTGGCGAAAATCGTCGAGACGATCGTCACCGGAAAAGCGGCGTTTCCCGCGGAGCGCACCCTGATCGTCAACGGCCTCCAGGAAAGCTGCCTGGTGTCGCGGTCGCAGAACAACACCCGGCTCGAAACCCCGCACCTGTCGGTGACCTACCAGGCTCCTGCGGCTTCCCACCACGCGCGCCGCTGATCTTCCGGCCGGGGCGACTTGGGGCGAACCCACCCCCTCGCCGCCGGTCCCGGACCGCGCTGCCTGCGCCGGACCGGTCCACCTGTGCGGGAAGCCGGCGGCGGCCGGCGGCGCTACTCGATCAGGCCGCGTTCTTTCAGCAGGCTTTCGACCTCGTCTTCCCCGACATCGGCGAGCATCTTTCCGTCGACCTCGACGCAGGGAGAGGAGTTCTGGCCGCTCTTGGCCACCATCTCCCGGTAGTCGCCGGGGTTCCCGATGATATCGCGATACTCATACTCGAGGCTGTTGCGCTCGAGCAGATCGACTACTCCGCGGGCCCAGGGGCAGGCCGGATTCAGATAGGCGATGATTTTCGGCATGGGTTTCGAATCGGTTGGTGAGGTTTGTAAGGTATGTGCCGCTGCCTATGCGGACGGACGACGGTCACGATAGTTCCTTCACAGAATCCCGGCAAGCGAATGGCTCCACCGGATCGATTACATAGGCAGTATGCTCTTTACACGGTGTAGATCCGTCAGCATGCTTTGCGTCCCAAACAACCAAGCCCCTTACCTGTCAAGTGCTAGTCAACCCGCATATTGGCACCAGGAAAACGGTGTGGTTTCACTCAAGGGAGGCAACGATTTGATAAATCGTCATCTGCCCCATGCCCACCGCCAAGGCTTTGACACACATTGGTTAATTAAGGGCCGACGTGAAACGAAACAAAAAAGAATCGCGTTATGGTAGTCATCCTCGTTCTCATATGCATAGCTGTTGCGACTATCGCACTAGGCACAGCCTCATACTTCCATCGGTGTTCGTCAGCGGGCCTTCCTCACAAATACGCTGAAGGTCGATGAACCACTGCGCAAGCGTGTAGCGCGAGAGTTAGGAGTGGACGGAGCAGCCGTGACAGGTGTGAGCGTGTTCGACGTTCTCTACAACACCATGAAGCTGGATCCCCACGCTCTACAGGGGATAGGCAATCTGCATCACGCACAAGATTTCGAGAGTCTTGATGACCTCATGGATTTCATTAAAGGCGAGATCATCAAATCCGAGCCTGGATCAGAAGCTTGGGAAAGAATGACCGATAAATACAAGGGCTACACCCGTGAGGAGGTAGTAGCCGATTACTACCGACAGAGGGGCCATAACGTTGAGACCCCAGAGTCAGGCACCGCGGAGGGAGTAGACCATATTATAGATGGAAAGCCATACAACGTTAAGGTCACAGACGACCCACGGTACATCCAGGAACACCTCGACAGGCATCCGGATATCGACGTAATCGCCAATCTGGAGATGGCCGACGACTTCCGCGACAACCCCCGCGTTGTAATCAATCCTGACCTCTCCGCTGCTGAAGCTTCTGACAGCACTGAGGACACGTTTGAGGGAATTGCGGACCTTGGAGATGGGATCGACAGTGTTCCCTTTATTTCGTTGGCCATCAACGCAGTTAGGAATTTCCATAAATTCCGCAAAGACGATATAGACTTTAAGACGGCGGCAGAACACACCGCGCTGGACACGGCTGCTACCGGTGTTGGCGGTTGGCTCGGAGGTACGGCAGGGCTTGGTTGGGGGCTGGCGTTGGCACCCGTGACAGGAGGCCTATCGGCCGTTGTTCTACCAGTATTATGCAGCTTGGCCGGCATCTTTACCGGAAAGGGAATCAGTGGGTGGTTCAAGGAACGACATCTTCGCAGAGCTCTTGAGGAACTTGAGAACCTCACTAGCGAATTATCAGGACTCTTTTCTGGACCTGTACCAGACTGTCCTAGATGCGATGGACTCATCTTTTGAGCCGCATTTAGCAACCTGCAGAAGGGGGAGACATGAGGAAGGATTCCTCAAACGAATAGTATTCCCAAGTGTAAGGACCACGTTTTATAGAATGGCGTCCAAGGAACTGAAATCCGAACGGTCTGGGTTGCGCAGCTTCTATTACGACCTGCATGAGACAGTGGAGGACGCGGAGGAACCGAGTGAAGGAGGCATGATCCTGTTCGCTAATTGTCAGCAGCGTGGTGTTGATATACTGTATGAGGTGGACCCGCTGCCCGATTACTACGCTGCAATAGAAGCGCAACTGGAAATTATTGAAGCGCAACAGCGCAAGCTTGGGTAGGAATTGAGTGTATTTGAAAGGGCGTCAGGAGACATATCACAGAATGCTCTATCCTCGTATCACGAAACTTTACTTGTACAAACCCCCAAAAGAGAATACGCTAAAAATCTGGCGTAACAACCGCCTCTGGGCATCCAAACCAGAGCATTTCAATGATCCATTCGATTGCGATTTGGAAATTGAAAATGACATAACTGAACCCTTGTTATTCATGGAATTTTAGTGGAGAGGGCTGTACTGGGTGCCTCCCATGCTTAGATTTCAGAGGGAAACACAAGGCAGTATCGCCCTTTGAACCCATCACACAGTAGGACACCCAATGGGTGAATTACCGTCACACACCGAGTCCGAGCAAGCCGGGCCGATTCAGCCGTCTTTCAACCGCTCCATCCACATCGAAGCCCGCCCCACCCACCTTGGCAGCGACACCGGTGCGCTGATGTTGCGTCAACTGCTCGAACACAGCCGGGTTCTGGATTGGCTCGACGCCCACTTCGAGGATCTCCGTACCCAAGACCAGATCACGCACCCGCTGCCGGAGCTGCTGCGCACACAGATCGTGCTGCTGGCACAGGGCTGGACCCACGCCGCCGACGCCGACGCGTTGCGCCAAGATCCGATCCTGCGTCTGGCGGTCAGCGATCGCAAAGGGCAGGCGCCGTTGCGCAGCGGCGACGAAGACCGGCCGCAGGGACTGGCCAGTCAGCCGACGCTGTCGCGCCTGCTCGAGCAAGCCTCGACTGCCTATAACCGCGAGGTGTTGGAGGAAGCCGTCCTGCGCAGCGCCCGGTCTCGTTGCCGGCTGCTGGAAGGACGGATGAAATACGAGGAGTTGGCCGTCGACATGGATGCCCTGCCGATGCCGGCGCACGGGCACCAGGCGGGGGTCGAATACAACGGCTACTTCCACGCCTCGGGGTACCATCCCCTGCTCCTCGGCTCGGCGCAGACGGGCGATTTCTTCGGTGCCGTGCTGCGGCCGGGCAACGTGCACGCCCATGAGGGCGCCTCAGAGGCTCTCGGCAAGCGCTTGGACTGGATTCAGTCGCATCTGGCCCGGCGCCTCATCCTGCGCTTCGACGCGGCCTCGGTGAGCGGGTCTTTCCTGAGTGAGCTGGAAGCGCGGGCCGACACCTCGTACGTGGCGCGCATCAAGAAGAATGCGCGCCTGGAGGAGCTGGCTCGTGCCTGGGTGGAAGGCTATCAGCAGGAGCTGGCGCAGCACCCGGAAGAGCTGCGGGAAGAGGGTTTTCGCTGTCGCGAGCTGCGCTATCAAGCCAGGTCCTGGGCGCAGCCCCGGCGGGTGGTGTTGGTCCTGGTCCCTTCCGAGACGGAAGAGCTGCCCATCGCCCGCCACTTCTTCCTGATCACCGACCAGAGTCCCCAGACGATGAGCGGCCGCGACCTGGTCGCCTTTTATCGTCAGCGCGGCCTTTTCGAGCGCATGCTCGGCGAGTTGAGCTCCACCCTCCAGCCTCAGCTCTCCTCTACCACCCGTCGCAAGCAACACTACCGGGGTCGAGAGCCGCGTCAGCGCACCCCGTCCCGGGATGCCTTCGCTGCCAACCAGGCGCTTCTGACCTTGAACCTGCTGGCCTACAACCTGCTTCACCTGGGCCGCCAGGCCGCCGAACGCGCCGAGGCCCGACGCGGGCGGCCCCGCACATACGGACGCTCGACGACGGCCCTGAGCCTGGACAGTTTTCGACGGCGCTACCTGCGCCTGCCGTCCCGCGTCACCTTGCATGGGCGCAGGGTGGGCGTCATCCTGACCCAAGGGACGGCGGCTGCCTGGGATCGTCTGTGGAGATTTCTGGCCACGCTCAAACCGGTGGACGCGGCGATGGCGTAAGCGCAGGCCGGGTCGGTCGGGATGATGGGCTCGCAAAGGCAAGCGTCTTCGAGAAGGCGTGTACAATTTCAACAAGGTCGGTAGAGATAAGGAGACGGCTCTACCCAAAAAGCCGACTATAGAAGGGACGCAAGCCTCTGAGGCTAAGCAAAGGGGTCTCGGAAGCGCCTATGTCCGCTTATGCGCGGGTTGAATGAATAACAAAGGATGAAGAGAGTGTCATAGAGGCAACTCGACGATGGCGGAGCCCAGAGCAAATTGCCCAATACAAGAGAGCGAAGCTTGATGCCGATGGGAAATTTACACCCGAAGAACGAAAACATTTGAACAAACTAGTGAAAGATTTCCAAAAGGAATGTAAGAACTCAGGAGTCGTATGCCTGTCAGAAGTTTGCGATTCAATACTTATGTGGTCCCACTATGCACAAAATCATAAGGGTGTTTGCTTCGAGTTTACTCGAGCCGAAAATAACTGTCTTGGTGATGAAGAAATGTGTTCCCCGGTAAGGTATGAAAGACATTATCCACCAATAGATCTTGGGCAGATGTTGATTAACCAAGATGGCGAGACGATACAGCGCATGATGAAAACCAAATCATGGGAATGGGCGTACGAGAAAGAATGGCGCTTTACAACGGATTGCGGTGATCAAGAATGTCCATTCCCAGGACCAATTTCACGTGTCATTCTTGGGATAAGAGCAGAAAATGAGTTCAAGTCCAGTGTCAAAGAACTCTGCAAGGAGCGCAGCATTCCCTGTATCCAGGCGCGGAAAGCTGACCGGGAATTTAGAATTGAGGTGCCGCCTTATAAATGTCAACCGCCTTGGCGCATGAATCCGTGCCTAATCTTCCGTAAAGCTTTTGAGAAGCTGAGATACCAGTAACTACACCAATTTTCAAGATTTGAAGCTCTTTGACGAAACCTATCCCCCGCCAATCGACGAGAATTAGAACGAAAGAATCGGATTCCACATTGGGATACCGGCCTATTCGAACTGGCGCTTGAACTCCTCGAACCCCGAGCGCAAGGAGGCGATTTCCGCAGCCATCTCGGCGACCGCTGCTTCGAGGCGGTCGAGCCTTTCGTCCTTGGCGGCGGCGGCGAGACGCGCCGCTTCCGGTTTAACGCCGCCCGGTTCTCCGGGGCCGTCCGAGCCGTCGCCGGAAGGCTCCTCGATCTCGGGGGGACCCCCGAGCAGGTGGGCGAAGCGGGACTCCTTGAACCCGGGCTGACGGGGCAGCCTGACGACCGCGGCCCCTGCCTCCCGGTTCATCAGCGATTCGAGGGCCGCCTCCACCTCGGCGAGGTTCTCGAAGGGGTGCATGCGGCTGCCGCGGTTGCGCAGCTCGCCGGGCGTCTGCGGCCCCCGCAGCATCAGCTCGCAGAGCACCGCCACCTCCGGCTCGGAGAACCCCCGGACGTCGGTGAACCGGTGATAGTACTTGGGGACCCGCGTGTCGTGTCCGCTGACGACGCGCACCAGCTCCTTTTCCCGCAGCGAATCGAGCGTCCGCACCGCCGTCTTCTCGTTGTACTGAACCACCGGATCGCGGTTGGACTTCTGGTTGCAGGCCGCGGTCAGGGCGTTCAGGGTCATCGGGTAGTAGTCCGGGGTGGTGATCCCCTTTTCGATGAGGCAGCCGAGAACGCGCAGTTCCTCGGGGGTGAGTAATGGTTCCATCGCCGTGCCGTGGGTGGGTGCTTGGAGGCCGAACCGCTTCAGTTGCGCGGCCAGTTGTCCCAGAAACGGCGCGCGACCTCGACGTGCATGCGCACCCCGCAAGGAATCGCCCCGTCGGAAAAATCGTAGTTCGGCTGGTGTAGGTGGGGGTACTGGTCCACTCCGGCAGGACAGACGCCGAGGGCGTAGAAGGCGGCCGGAATCCGCTGCGCGTAGAAAGCGAAGTCCTCGCCCCCCATCACCGGGTCCATCGTCTGGAAGGAAAGGCCGGCCCCGGCCGCAGCGACCGTGCGCTCGACGACGCCCGTGGCCACCGGATCGTTCTCGAGCACCGGGTAACCGTCGAAGATCTCCACCTCCGCGGCGCCCCCCAGGGCTCGGGCAGTGCCTTCAGCGATTTCCGCGATACGGCGGTGTACCCTCTGGCGCGTTGCCGTGTTAAGGCTGCGCACGGTGCCGGCCAGCTCCACCTGCGACGGGATGATGTTGTAGCCCGAGCCGCCGCTGACGCGGGCGACCGTGACCACCGCGGAGTCGAGGGGATCCGTGGTCCGCGAGACGATGGTCTGCAGGGCGACGATCACGTGGGAGGCGATGACGATGGGGTCGACTCCCTGGTGCGGGAAGGCGGCGTGAGCCCCCCGGCCGCGAACGGTGATCTCCATTTTGTCCGAGCTCGCCAGGACGGGTCCGGGCCGCAGGGCGATCTCGCCGATCTTCAGGGTCGGCCAGCCGTGAAGGCCGAAGATCGCCGTCACCTCGGGATCGGCGAGGACTCCCTCTTCACACATGCGGCGGCCGCCGGCACCCCCCTCCTCGGCGGGCTGAAAGACGAACTTCACGGGACCGGGCAGCTCGTCGGCGAGCGCCGACAGCACGCGCGCCGCTCCCACCAGGCAGGTCACGTGGCCGTCGTGCCCGCAGGCGTGCATCTTGCCCGGCACCTTGGAGGCGTAGCTCTTGCCCGACTGCTCCTGGATCGGCAGCGCGTCCATGTCGGCACGCAGGGCGACGCAGGGCCCCGGCTTGCCGGCTCCTAGGGTGGCGACCAGGCCGGTCTCCGCCACACCGGTGCGAATGCTCAGTCCGGGAAGCTCCCGCAGCTCGCTGAGAATGCGGGCGGAGGTGCGCTCCTCCTCGTAGCCGAGCTCCGGATGTTCGTGAAGATCGTGGCGCAGCTGCGTCAGCCCGGGATGGGCCTCCTGAATCAGTTGTTCTATCCTGTCGCTCATCGCTCCGAAGCCCGTGGAAGGGGGTTTCTTTGGTACCCGAAAATCCCAGCCGAACAAGCTAAACCGGGCCCTTGGCGCCTGCCAAACGGGACGCCCTTTCCCCGGCCGCGCTTCCCTTTCCCTATTCCCGCCTCAGCTGCACCAGGGTGGCTCCCCAACTGCCGCCCCCTGCACCCGCCAGCCGGAACGACTCGACGCCGGGTTGGCGCTCCAGGATCCGGTGGACGCTCTCGCGAAGGATCCCCTTGCCTTTCCCGTGCACGATGCGGATCTGGAAGATCCCCTTCTCGCGGCAGGCCTCGAGGTAGTCGGGCACCAGAGTACCGACGTCCCTCGGAAGAAAGGTGTGCAGGTCGAGGGTGCCGTCGATCGGATGGTCGATCGGCTCGTCGCTCAAAACGCTGATTCCAGGGTCGGCGCCGGGTCCGTCAGACACCCAGGGCCGCGGCCGTCGCCGTCTCCTGGGTCATGACGGCGCTGCGCACGAGGGCAAGCTTGTTGGCCGCGTTGAAGGCCGCCACCTTGTAGCACTCCGCCAGGGTGGGATAGTTGAATACCGTGCGGATGAAGTAGTCGAGGCCGCCCCCCAGACCCAGCACCGCCTGGCCCACGTGGACCAGTTCGGTGGCCCCCGAACCGATGCAGTGGGCCCCGAGAAGGCGTCCGTCCTCGCGGTGGAAGATCAGCTTCACCATTCCCGAATCGTCGCCGAGAATCTGCCCGCGCGAGATCTCCTTGTAATGGGCGATGCCGGTCTCGTAGGGCACGCGGTCCCGGGTGAGCTCCTCCTCGGTCGCCCCCACCATGGAGATTTCCGGGATGGCGTAGATCCCGACCGGGAAGTGGCTGCCCATCGGCTGCGCCTCGACCCCGAACATGTGGCAGGCGGCGAGGCGTCCCTGCTCGCTGGAGGTGGCGGCCAGCGCGGGGAAACCGATGACGTCGCCGGCTGCGTAGATGTTCTCCGTCGCCGTGCGGTGATTCTCGTCGACCTTCATGCGGCCGCGCTCGTCCGCCTGCAGGCCGACCGATTCGAGATTGAGGTCCTCGGTCGAACCGATGCGGCCGGCGGAGAACAGCACCACGTCGGCGACGATGTGCTTGCCGGACTCGAGCTCGATGAGACCCTTGCGCTGGGGAACCTCGACCACCTCGATGCGCTCCACCGCTTCGCCGCAGCGGAAGGTGACGTCCGCCTTGCGCATCTGGTGGATGAGCTCGTCGACGATCTCGTGGTCGAGGAACTCCAGCGGCCTGGGACGCCGGTCGATCACCGTCACCTGTACCCCCAGGGCGGCGAACATCGAGGCGTACTCGATGCCGATGACCCCGGCCCCGACCACGGCGATGCTGCGCGGCATCTTCTCCAGGTCGAGGAGGCAGTCCGAGTTCATGATGGTCTGGTTGTCCGCCTTGAGACCTGGTGGATCGCTGGGGCGCGTGCCCACGGCGATCAGCACCTTGTCCGTCGACAGCCTGCGGCGCCCCTCGACGCCCTCCACCTGCAAGGTGTGCCCGTCGAGGAACGAGGCGATGCCGCGCACGACCTGGATGTCGTTGCGCGACAGGTTCTCCTGGACGACAAAGATCTCGCGCTCGATGACGCGCTCCACGTGGCCGATCAGCTGGTGCATGGTGGGGCGATAGCGGGGCCGGAACTGCTCGGATGCCTCCAGGCCCGGACGGGAATAGCCGCGCTGCACCGCCTCGCGGAAGGTCTTGGAAGGAATGGTGCCCGACTCGATGCAGACGCCGCCGATCATCTGCTGCCTTTCGACCACGGCCACCTTCTTGCCCAGCTTGGAGGCCTGGATGGCCGCCCGCTGGCCGGCAGGACCGCTGCCGATGCAGACGAGGTCATAGGTGTAGCTGTTTGCGGTCACAACTTCCCTCCCGAGGTGAGGGGTTCCGGGGCACCGAGCGGATGCTGGCGGGTGAATATCCAATATTCGCAATGGAGTTGACAATTCCGTGACACGGACCGCACGCGGAGAGCCGGTCCGCCGGCCTTCAGATGCAGGTCGGGAAGTGGTACGAAGTGGTGTGCACGGTGGACGGCGGCTCGTTGAAGGGTTGCTACTTCATCCTGGGACGGCCCCTCTATGGGGTCATAGGTACATCCGAGCTCCATCAATGCCTCGGGATGATCCGGGTAAACCTCCAGTGCTTCCCTGAAGCGTGCGCGCGCGTCGTTCATCCTCATGTACAACCGATCCCTCCTGCCCTGTTCCAACAGGCGGGCAATGGTCCGCGCCGCGAACCCCTCGGGCAGGTCCTGCTTGCTACCGGCGTCTCTTTCCATGCGAGTGACCTCCACCTGAAGCTGTCTGCGCGCCCTGCACAGCCGCTGTTTCACCCCTGAAGGGGTTGTTCCCGTCGGAAGAGCCACTTCCTGAATCGAACGGCCTTCCAGATAGTGCAGTGTAAACGCCAGGACGCTTTTCTCGGGAAGCTTGGAAAGCAGCTCCTGAAACGCTGCGCGGCGGATGACCGCCGGCTCCGGATGCGCTTCGGTATCCGTCCGCTCGACAACCGACTCCGCCCATGGCTCGACGGCGGCGGTCCTCCCTCAACCTGTTGAGGCAGACGTTGCGAAGTATCCGCCCCATCCAGGCCGGGAATCGAGAAGGCTCTTTCAGTGTCCGAACGCCTTCAGGAATGCGTCCTGGAGAGCATCCTGGGCCTCCTCCTCGACACGCAGGTAACTCAGCGCCTGCATGTAGAGGCGCTTCTGATGGCGTACCACTAGTGTCCTGTCGCAGAGATTCGTTCACAAAGTCTCTTGATTTTGGCGAGGATGGAATCCGCCGTAGCCGTCCAGACGAAAGGGTGTGCGTTGGCGTTCCATTTGGCCGTGTAGCGTTCGATTCGCTCGATGAGCTCCGACACCTTGCGGAACGAATCGCGCCGAACCGCCTGGCGGGTGAGGATATTGAACCAGATCTCCACCTGATTGAGCCACGAAGCATACGTGGGAGTGTAGTGAAGGTGAAATCGGGGACGCCGTGCCAGCCATCGCTTGACCTTGGCATGCTTATGCGTGGCGTAGTTGTCGACGACGAGATGAATATCGAGGTCAGCGGGCACGTTGGCCTCGATGTGGCGCAGGAACTGGAGGAACTCCTGGTGACGATGACGGGGCTTGCACTGGGTCATCACTTCCCCGGTGGCGATGTCCAGGGCGGCAAACAGGGTGGTGGTGCCGTGCCGCTTGTAGTCGTGCGTAATCCCTTCCACGTATCCCAGTCCCAGGGGCAGCATGGGCTGACTTCGTTCCAACGCCTGGATCTGGCTCTTCTCGTCCACGCACAGCACCAGGGCGTGCTCGGGGGGATTCAGGTACAAGCCGACGATATCCCGTACTTTGTCGACAAAGAAAGGATCGGTGGAAAGCTTGAAGCGCTTGTGTCGATGGGGCTGCAAACCATACGTGCGCCAAATGCGATGAACCGCGTCCTTGGTCAGGCCGGTTTCTTCGCCCATGGAGCGCACCGACCACTGTGTTTCGTCTTTGGGCTTGGTCTTCAGGGTCTTGTATACCACCTCGGCTACCTGCTCGTCCGTGATCGATCGCGGCGCCCCTGAACGTAGTTCATCATACAAGCCATTGAGTCCGTTGTCGAGAAAACGCCGGCGCCATTTGCCCACCGTAGCTCGCGTCACACCCACCGCGGAAGCGACCGCTTCATTGGGCCAGCCATCGGCGGCCAGCAGCACCATCTCGGCTCGCCGCACCAATCCGTGGGGAAGACTTCGTGATTTGGCCATCGATTCCAGTCGTTCCCGGTCCGACGGACTCAGCTCTAACGGCGTTAATGGACGCCCCGTCACCATAGGTCTCTCCTTTCAGAAGGGGGATAAGGGAAACCTACGGCACTTTCAATTGTTTGTACAGTTAATTACACGACATGACACTAGGTCCTCGAAAGCGGAAAGGCGGCCGGAAAGGGCGGCGGCTACCAACTGGGCATCTGTGGATGGGCTTCCATCGCTCTACACTACGCCCCCTCACGACCCGACGAGGTAACACCAGGATTAGGATCTTGCAGAAAACCCCTTGGTTCTCGGGGCATCTGAGGGTTCTCCAAGCGCCAATACATGGGCCTCTCCTGCCGGAGATGACCGGGGCAACTTCCTTGACCCACTCTCGATACGCGGGCTTATTTCGAGGCTTGAAGCAGCATCAAAACGGTGGGACCCCGGCATATGAGTCTGGAACAAATCCTGAAAGTGGCAGTCGAGCGCATTCGCTCCGGATCGCTGGAAAATGAAGCCCAGGTGAAGCAGGCGATAATCCTGCCGATTCTTCGGGCCCTCGATTGGGACGACACTAACCCAGCGGAGTTCAAACCGGAATTCTCCGTTGGCAAGGGATGGGTTGACTACGCGCTGATACCGGAAGGAGGAGGGCCGCTGGTCTTCATCGAAGCAAAAGGGCTTGGTCGTGTTGACATCGCGGGAGAGGAGCAGCTGTTCCGATATGCGGTGAACAGGGGCGTTCCGTTTCTCATTCTGACGGACGGCGACCTCTGGGATTTTTATCTCAGCATGGCGGCGGGTGACCCTGCGGAGCGACGGTTCTATAGGGCGGAGTTGACGCGGGAAGAGAGGATACCCGAATACGCCCGTTTTCTGGATACACACCTTCGGAAAACGCGCGTCGTTTCAGGAGAAGCCCGGCGTTCAGCGGAAAAACGACACGAGAGCAACCGGGAGCGGGAGAAAGCCCGTAAGGCAATTCCCGGCGCTTGGCGAACTCTGCTAGAGACTCCGGACGAAATGCTTCGTGACCTGCTTGCTGAAGAGGTAGAAAGATCCTGCGGAACCAAGCCGGAACCGGAGGATGTCGTGTCGTTTCTGAAGGAGCGGCTTTCCGACACTTTGCCAAGGAAGTCGAGTGTCGCACCGCCAGCCCCACGCCCGCCATCGAAGAGCTCCTCCTCCAGCACTCCGCCGCCGTCGAACAAGAAAAAGGCAACAAGAATCATCGGTTACATTCTCGACAACAAGCAGGTGGAAACCGGGTTCAGTTACCGAACTTTGGGTGAATTGGTTAAAGAATTCGACCGTCGAGATCCCGAATTCATGGTGCGTCTTGCAGCTCAAACCCCGGGTCGGAAGCTTCGGTTGGTTGCGTGAAACCGCAATGAACTTTACCCCGAAAATCCTGACCTTATGGAAAAAAGATCTCTGGACTTGGGGAATGGATGGTGGCTGGGACACAATCTCAGCACAGGGGCCATCCGGAGGAAAATCCAGATGGCCTGCGAAATCGCGGGAGTAACATTCGGCTCCCAGTTGAAGCTGATCGAGTCGTAACGCACCCCTCCGGTCTCGCTTCATCTGCCCTAACACAACAGTCCTCCCCGATCATTCCTCGCTGATCATCCCCGAAGAACGGCGATGTCCGTGATTTCAAGCCCGGTACATCGCCACCGGGCGATCCCCGCCAACCTGCTCACATTTTGAACGACTCTTCGACGGACCGTTCCACCGTCCCCACCCGGGAGATGGAAGACTATTCGCGACAGGAGCTCTCGGGGTGAGATTCAGCGCTGTCATCCCGGCCCGCAACGCCCCGAACCTCACTGCGGCGATCGACAGCTGCCTGAACCAGAGACTGATGCCCCACGAGATCATCGTCGTCGACGACGCCAGCAGCGAGCATCCCGTCGAATCCCTGCGGCAACGATTTGCTGCCGAGTGCGACAGCGGCCTGGTGAAGCTCATTACCCTGTCCCGGAACCGCGGGCCCTCGGCGGCGAGGAACACCGGATGGGAAGCGGCCACCGGTGACTTCGTCGCTTTCCTCGATGCGGACGACCGCTGGAATGAAGAAAAGCTGGAAGTTGTCGATGCCTGGCTCACCGAAAATCCAAACATCGACTGGCTGGCCCACGACTACGCGGTCGGTCCGCAGGAATCAGAGGAGCATGAGCCGACTCCCGCCAGACTTTCCCTGCGCCGGCTCCTGGTTTCGAACCCGGGCCAGACGTCCTCGGTGGTGCTCCGCCACTCGCTTGCCCAGCGGTTCGACGAGCGGATGCGGCACAGCGAGGACTACGATCTCTGGCTGCGGATCGCCGCAGCCCGCCATGGCTGCTACTTCTCACCGGCCAGGCTGACGGCGCTGGGGCGGCCCCAGCTTACGGCCGGGGGCCTCAGCGAGAACCGCCGGGCGATGCGGAGGGGAGAGATGCGGGCCTTCCTTCACCTGATTGCGGCCCGCCCGATTCTGGCCCCCTTGCTTCCCTTTCTCCTTGCCTGGTCCCTGCTCAAACATTTCCGCAAAGCCGTCTCCCGAGACAGGCCGAGCATCTGACTCGAGTGCCCCCTGACCGGTTCACCGGCCGGGCCTTGTCGAGCGCACCCCCTCAATCGCCGTGCCTGGAATAGTCGGATTCACCGCGCCCGCAGGCTGGAGCGATGAGGAGGCCGACGCCGCCCTGCTCAAGATGCGGGACGCACTCCAATACCACGAAAAGCACATAGCCGGCCCCTGCCTTTCCTTCCCCGGGGTTCGGGGGTCCTGCGTCCCAACCAATCCGCAGCAGGAACAGGTCTCCAGCACTGCCGACCTCACCGTCTGGATGGATGGCGAATGCTGGATTGGCGACGAGAGCACTCACATTCCCGGCGCCGAGGCCGCGTCCGGCCCTGCGCTCCTCCACGCCCTGTTCCGAACCGGGGATTACCTTTCCGCACTCGCCACCCTCGACGGCACCTTCGCCGCCGCGGTGTACGACGCCCGGGCCCGGAAGGTCCACCTCGTCTCCGACCGCTACGGGCTGCGCCAGCTCTGCTGGACCCGCCGCGGAGACGCCCTCGCCTGGGCGACGGAGTCCAAGGCCCTGCTGCACCTGCCCGGGTTCAGTCCCGTCCTCGACCGCCTGTCTTTGGAAGCCTTTCTCGGCATCGGCTACTTCGTGGGAAACCGTACCTGGCTGGAAAACGTCGAGCGCCTGGCGCCGGCAACCTGCCTTTCCTGGGACCTCCGAGACCGGACCATACAGGAAAGGCGCTACTGGGACTGGAGTAGGGTTTCTCCCGACATCGGCAAAGCATCCCCCCGGGAGCTGGCCGAAGAGCTGGGCAGGCGGTTCGTGCGGGCAGTCGAACGGCGCTGCGGACCGGGAGAGCGCGTCGGCCTGACCCTCAGCGGCGGGCTCGACTCCCGGGCGATCCTTGCAGCCATGCCGCAGCGCCAGGAGCCGGTCCCGGCCCTGACCTTCGGCTCCGAGGGCAGCAGCGAGGTCCGCTTCGCCGCCATGGCCGCCGCCCGCAAGGGGGCGCGGCACCACACCTTCGAGATCGGTCCCGGAAACTGGTTTCTCCCCCGCATCGGCGGGGTCTGGGCGACCGACGGCCAGCTCGACCTCTACCACATGCACGGCGTCGAGTATCCCGGCCTGGGGGATCTGTTCGAGACGGCCCTGTCGGGGGCGGGTGGAGATGGAATCGTCGGCGGCGGCCACCTGTTCGAAGAAGCCTGCTTTTCCGATTATGCCCGCAACGTGCTTTTCCTCGACCCGGAGCGCTCCCCCGGCCTCGCCGCGGTCCTCGAGGAGGAGTTTTCCCACGCCGGCTCGGCGCACGTGCTTTACATAACCCATCGCATGCGCTGCTTCACCCTCCACGGACTGCGGCTGGCGATCGCCCGGGGCGTCGACTACCGCCTCCCCTTTCTCGACAACCAGTTTCAGGAGCTGCTCTTCGCCCTCCCCACGGCCCTGAAACGGAACAACCGGCTCTACCGGACCATGCTTCTGACCACCTTCCCCGACTACTTCAATGACATCCCCTGGCAGGCCACGGGGCTGCCTCTCACTTGGCCCATGTGGGCGGTCCGGACGCGCGCAAAGCTCCGCGGGCTGCGGAGACGGCTGGGCTTCCGGGGCCGGGGCGAGCACACCGGCCTTTTCGATTACCCCGGATGGATCCGCCGGGACCCGGCCCGCAGCACCTTTTCCGAGCTGCTGTCCAACCCCGGCGCCCTGTATCGGAGCTACATTTCAGGGAAGGAAGTGACCGCAACGCTCGAGGAGCACCTGAACGGAAGCGACCGCAGCCAGCAGCTCTGCCGCTACCTGACCCTTGAGCTCTGGCTCCAGCAGGTTTTCGAGGGCCGCTGGCGGCAGGGACCAGAGTGAGATCCATCCGTATCGACAACCCGACGGAACGAGGTTTTGCAATGACGAGAAACAACGAGGAAGCGCTGCACCCCCCGGCCATCAGCGAGAGCGAGCTGTCGTACTGGCGGGAAAACGGCTACGTCAGACTCGGCCGCGTCGCCCCGCTGGCGGAGATCGAAGCGCTGTGCGAACGCATCGACGAGATCATGCTGGGTGGGGTGAGCTACCCGAACATGATGATGCAGCTGTGTCCGACCGCCGGGGATCCCGAGAAGGCGAGGCAGACCAAGGTGTTCAAGGGCTCGTCTCTCAAATACCGCAAGATCCAGGACCTCGAGCAGGACCCCCTCTTCCTCGCCTACATCCAGCAGCCGCTGTTCCGCGACATCACCCGCAAGATCATCGGCGACAGGGTCTCGTCATTCCGCTCGATGTTCATGAACAAACCGGCCGGGCGCGGGACCCTGCTCAACTGGCACCAAGACGGAACCGGCAGCTGGGGCCTGAGCATCTCCCCGGTGGTCACCATCTGGACGGCGCTCGACGCGACCTCGGTCGCCAACGGCTGCCTGCAGATAGTCCCCGGGTCCCACAAGTCGATGATCAACGCCAATCACGACGGGCTCTACCCCGAGCAGATTCCCGTGCATGCCTCGGACGACAAGCGACTGCACCTCGAGCTGGAAAGAGGAGAGGTGGTGCTCCTCCACAACTGGACCCTGCACCGCTCCGAGCCCAACACCACGGACCGGCCCCGCCGCGCTCTCAGTGTCTGCTATATCGACGCGGAGACCGTCCATGACAAAACGGGGCAGAGCTGGCCGCAGGTGTTCCCGGAGTACGTTCCGGTCGCCGCGGAGGTGGCGGCCTGATTCCACCTTTTGGTTGATGCCTCATGTATTTCCAAGGTTTTTGAGGCGGTGTATGTTTTTACCACCAACGGGCTCGTCAGACCCCGGATTGGGTCAGGCAGGCAGGAGGGAAAACTGTCGGGGGACAGCCCGCCAAAGCCGTCAGTAGAACTATAAATTCGATCCTGGCATGGCAGGGTCCCACAAACTTATGCTGCAGGTAAACGGATAGGAGAAGAGCAGTGAACGATACACTTGCTATCCGGCCTCTATACAGCTTTGCGGATGCCGACCATCTCGCCCACGTGAGCCGTGGTACGGGAAAGCGCTGGCTCGAGGGGTATACCTATTTCGATACCCGCGGCCAGCGGGTTGTCCGACCACCTGTCACTCCCGGCGTCCAAAGGGAAGAAAAGCACGAGATCGTCTCGTTTACCGATCTCGTGGAAATTGCCGCTATCGGACGCTTGAAAGAGATGGGCTTTTCGCTTCGGATGATTCGCGAGATAGTCCTCAATTGCCAAGAAATTCTGGAGGCTCCACGTCCACTGGCGACCTTGCGATTCAAGACGGGCGGGCGCGAGGTGTTTGTTGATCGTGAAGATATCCTGATCGAAGTGGGGCGAAAGAAGCGGATGCAGACGTGGAACGAGGTGCTGGAGCCGTTCCTGGAGGAGTTGGAGTACGCCGACGAACTTGTAGCGCGCTGGTGGCCCTTGGGACGCAGCACCCCCGTTGTCATCGATCCGGAATACGGTTTCGGCTTTCCTGTAGTAGCAACATCCGGAGTTCGCACCGAGATCATCCTGGAGCGGTTCAAAGCGGGCGACCTGTACGAGCAGATCTCAGCGGACTTCAATATCGAACCGCTTCATGTAGAGCGGGCGCTTCAGTTTGAGTTGCAACGTGCTGCATGATCTTTATAGATCGCTCGATCCCCAAGAGTGTTGCCACTGCGCTCAAAGCGGTGCGAGATGATGTACTCTGGTTGGAGGATCGCTTCCAGCACGACACCAAGGACACTGATTGGCTGCCGGTAGCAGGTGCCAAGAGCTGGCTCGTAATCACCCGCGACAAAAAGATCAGGACCCGTCCAGGGGAACGGCGAGCCATCCTCCAAAACAATGTCGGTTGCTTCTTCCTCACGCAGAAAAAAGACCCAACCCGCTGGCAATACCTGAAGCTCCTTGTCTTGGCGCTGGAGAAGATGGAGAGCTCCTTCGCTACGACGCCGCGGCCGTTTATTTTCGGCGTTGATCGGTCGGGAAAGCTCAGTCTTATTACCCCGTCTACAGAAAACGAGTAAATCCACAAGTCACAAAGGGGCGCACCGATCGGATTCGGTCCGCGGCCGCTCGTTTGACCCTCGGGCGGGTGTTTTTCAGGCCCACCTATCCGACTTCCATCAACAGCCTGCAGTGGTCGCTGGAACCCCATTGATCCGGGTCATTCAGGGCCCTGACGCCCACGCTGTCGTGAAAGCCCCGGGAGGCGAAGACGCAATCGACCTGATTCTGTGCCCCCCTGGGTGTTCTCTCATGGGTGTTGTAGTAGGTCGGGACATTCCGGGTGTCATCCGGCAAACCTTCGGGGGTGGGGTCCGCGCGCCGTCCGTTCGGGTATTGAGGCCCCATGAACTCCAGGCCAAGGGCATTCATTCGCTCAAATACCGTTCGGTCTCGGTCCGGCAGACCTTCTGTTCGTCCGTTGACCCGTAGAAGGTGTTCAGATCACCTGCTGCCAGGATGCGGTGAGTGCCGGGATCAAGATCGCCAATGAAGGCCGACAAATCGGATATAATCACATGCGCGGAGGCATCGACATAGCCGACTCGCCACCGGGTTTTTACCGAGACGTGCGGTTTGATCCATCTGGCGTACATCGATACTACTATAAATGGGTCCTGGTCAGGTGGAATGATCCGGGCGGCTGCGACCTGCCCATTCCGGTAACCACCATCTCGTCTGAACCCGCAGCCTTCACAGGCAAAATCGGTTTGAACCATTCGACCTGAACGCGGTCGGATAGCTTCACGACCAGCGGCCAGCGGGTATAGCTACTGTCCTTACCCCAAGGATCGCTTAGCCCTCCCGGGCGAACTTCCACCGGTGGGCCTATGGGTGGAACGGTACGCACTTCCTGCAGCATCCCGATGTCCGCGTCCATCTCCAGCAATTCATTCCAAGGCTTCCTCCTCCCTCCAATGTTCCAACACACGATAGTCGTTGCCATTTGGCTTCTTTCTCTCCCCTCTCGGCTCTCGGCTGCTCCCTTTAAAGGCAGGCTGCAGCGGCTGGCGCAGGGTTAAATTCTGATACCGCAACCGCGGCGGCACCCGACCCCCCTCACGCCGAGGCGCCGGAATAGTGGCGCACCCCGATTTTCCAGAACAGCCGCGAGCCGGCGAGCAGGACCAGGGCAAGCGCTACGGTAGCGATCAGGAAGTCCGCAGTCAGGCGCCCCACCAACGCCTGCGCCGGCACGGTAACCGCAAAGGTCACCGGAACGAGGAACGTCAGCGCCGCCCGCAGCCACCCCGGGTAGATGGTGACCGGCCAGCGCGCCGCGTCGTACATGCCGTGAAAAATCATCAGTATGTTCTCGATGCGGATGAACCAGAACGAGATGGTCGCCAGAATCAGCCAGAAGCTGTACATGATCACGCTCCCGGCTGACAGCGCGACGCCGAATTTCACCGCCGCCTCCGGGCCGACGCCGCGCCCCAGGTGGTGCAGGGCCGCGGCGATGATGACGGGACCGGCGACGACGTCGAGGAGGCGCCAGATCCGCACCTGGCCGACACTGACCAGCACTTGCGCTTCCTCCGGCTTGGTCAGGGTGAAATCGAGGGTCCCTTCCCGCACGTCTTCGATGAATTTCTCCATACTCGGCTGAACCACGACGCCGATCAGTCCCCCCATCAGCACGAACACCCCGAGCAGGGCGACTACTTCGGCAGGCTGCCAGCCGTTGAGATCGTCCGTATGCGCGAAAACGACGGCGACCGCCCCGATCGACCAGGCGAAGTTGAAGGCGGTCTTGAACAGCTGAAGCAGGAAATTCGCCCGGTACTGCAGCTCGTTGAGCAGACCGATGCGAAAGAAGACGCAGAGCAGCCGCAGGATGCTCATGCTCCCACCGCCGAATATCTCTTCACGGCGCGGCTCCAGGACAGGCTCAGTAGCGCCAGCGCCAGGACCAGCCAGGCCCCCTGGGCGATGAATCCGTCGATCGCTTCCCGCGGGGTCAGACGCCCGAGAAGAAGCTCGACCGGAAACGCCACCATCCACTTGAAAGGCAGCAGCGCCGCGGCGTTCTGCACCCACTCCGGCATCAGCGACAGGGGCGCCATTCTTCCGGCCAGGAAGGTTACCGAAATGTAGTAGACCTGGTTCAAGCCGGACGTGTCGGTGATCCAGAAGGCGAGAAGGGCAACCGTCCATTCGACCAGGAAGCGCACGAGAAAGGCGAGCACCAGGGCGGGCACAAAAGCGACCCAGGCCCAGGCCGATGCCGGGAACGCCGGTTCGAAGAACCAGACGAGGAGAGCGGCAACCGGAACCATGACCGACAGGGTCAGCAGTTTGTACGACACGTTCTCGGAAAGGTCCCGGTGCAGCGGGTGCAGCGGTTGCAACAGAATGGGGGAAAAGGAGCCGCTGCGGACGCGCCATCCCATCTCGAACATGTGCCAATCGAAGGTCACGTGGCTGACCAGCATGAAGGCGATGTAGTAGGCGGCAAGCTCCCCCTTGTCGAAGTCGCCGACAGTACCTCCCCTGGCTTCGGCAACCGTCAGCCAGACCACGAGGTAGACGACCGGTTGCAGCACCCCGCCGATGAGATAGATCAGCATCGCCGCCCGGTACTGCATCATCTCCGCCAGGTCGGTCTTCAACAGGACGCCGTAGATGCGGCCCAGCGCCCTCATGGCGCCTCCTCCGCGAACACCTGTTCGATCACTTCCTCGATCGGGGGATCTTCGACCGTGAGGTCGGCCACCGGCAGTTCAGCCAGCAGTTCACCGGTGACGCGCGCGGTCTCCTCCTTGGGCACCAGCAGGGTGTGCCGCAAGCCTTCGCTGCCGACCACTTGCCCGAACCGGGTCACGTCGACTCCTTCCTTTTCCAGCTCGACGACAATCGTCTTGTGGGGAGCGAAACGCTCCACGAGGTCCGCGAGGTCGCCGTCGAACAGCAGCTGCCCGTGGTGGATGACGATGACGCGCTGGCAGAGGGCTTCGACATCGGCCATGTAGTGGCTCGTCAACAGGACAGTGGCGTTGAAGATCCGGTTATACTCGGCGATAAAGGCGCGAATCCGGCGCTGCATGGTGACGTCGAGTCCGATGGTCGGTTCGTCGAGAAAGAGGATCTTCGGTCTGTGCAGCAGCGCCGCGGCGATTTCACACTTCATCCGCTCCCCAAGGGAGAGGTTGCGCACCGGTTTGTCGAGCAACTCTCCGAGTTCGAGCAGGTCGGTCAGGCCTGCCACTGTTTCCTGGAACGATGCGGACGGCAGCCGGTAGATGGCGCGATTGCGCTCGAACGAATCGGAAACGGGAATGTCCCAGATCAGCTGGTTTCGATTCCCCATGACCAGGGTGATCTGCCTGAGGAAATCGCGCTCGCGGCCGTACGGTTCGTGTCCGAGAACGGATGCCCTCCCGGCGTCGGGATTGAGCAGGCCGGACAGCATCTTGAGAGTCGTCGTCTTGCCCGCCCCGTTGGGCCCCAGGAAGCCGACCACCTCCCCGGCTGCGACGGAGAACGAGATCTCCCTTACCGCCTCGACTTCGCGGGTCTCGCGTCTGAAGATGCTCTTGAAGGCATTGGCCAGTCCCGGTTGGCGCACCGGAACCCGGTAGGTCTTCGAGAGACCGTCGACGGCGATCGTGGACGCGTGGCTTTCTGTCACCATTTCTTACCTCGATTCGAACCGCTGCTTCCGGGGACGACCGGTACGCGGTTACTCCCTTTTCAAGGCCGGCAGCAGCGGCTGGCGCAGGACGAACCCCGAAACGGCCGCGGCGGCGCAAACCCCGAAAGCCAGCACCGCCCCCAGCGTCGCCGCCAGCGATCCCCAGGGAACGCCGCTCAGGTGCACGACCAGATGAGGTGCGACGGCGACGAGGGCGGCAACCGTTCCGATGGCGGCCCCGGCCAGCAGCAGGAACGTATTCTCCAGCACCAGGATGGTCCGCAGGCGCGCGCAGCTGAACCCGCAGGCGCGCCAGGCCGCCAGCTCGCCGCTGCGCTCGATGGCGTTGCGCAGCAGCACCAGGGCCAGCCCGACCGTTCCCAGCAACAGCCCGAACCCGCCCAGGGTCTGGAAGGTCGACAGGTAGGTGTTCTCGACCGCCCCGAAGCGCGCCAGCAGTGAGGCAGTGGCCGTCGCCTCCAGGCCGTACGTCTCCAGGCGCCGTTCGAGCAGGGCGGCGGTCTCGGCCGGCTCCTGGTTTCCCGCCTCGGCCAGGAAAAAGCGGTAGCCTTCGGCGCCCGGGAAGCGGCGCTTGAACTGTTCCTCCGATACCAGGATCTCGCTCTGGAAAATGCTGCCCTGGAGCAGCCCGACCAGGCGCAGTCTCAGCTCGCCGCCAGCTTCGTCCGCAAGCAGGATCTCCTCCCCGAGGCCGGAATGGAGGATCCAGCGCACGGAGTTGTAGTCGCCGATCGCCGGCACCACCCCGGGTTCGTGTTCTTCCGTGAGCAGCTCCCATGGGTTGGAGCCGGCTTCCGGGACGGCCTGCGCGAACCGGAAACCGCCCCGGTCGATGAAACCGGCAGGCAGGCCGAGAAGGGTGGGCCGCGCCGGTTTGTAGAGGTTGAGGCAGCTCGCGTCCTCTCCCGGGGAGCCGCGCAGGCGGAAGATCCGGGAGCCGGCGAACATGGCTCGCTCCTCCGGGGTGAACCCCTCGTCGATCAGCCCGTCGTCGCTACCGAGGTCGGCAAACACCGGGATGTCGGTTTTCGCCTTTACGGCATAACCTCCGGTCCCCGAGTCCTTTGCCAGTGCGTCCGCTCCCGGCAGGCCGGCGCGGCGGTTGGCCGCCACCGCGGCGATGGCGAAGCAGGCGCAGGCCACCAGGCCGGCAGCCAGCAGGCTGCGCCCCGGCTGGCGCCGCGTCGATGTGACCGCCAGCCCGAGGGTCGACGGCACTATCCCGGAGGCAGCCCTTCCTCCGGCTCTCAGCCAGCTCGCAAACCCGGCCACTCCGGCTGCGAGGAGCAGCGCCCCGCTGGCGAAGAAGAGCCCGCTGGCAGTCGTGGCGGAGGAAAGCGATCCGGCCGCGGACAGGGCGAGCGCGGCGACTGCCGCCCCAGCCGCGAACAGGAACGCGGCCCTTCCGCGGCGCACCGAAGGCCGGGAGGTTTCACCGGCGAGCAGGGCGCGGGGCGCCAGCCGTCCGAGGCTCCTCACCGTCCAGGCGACGACCGCGGCGGCGACGATCAGCGAGGCGGCGTAGCCGATTGAGAGGGTAGCGGGGGTGACAGTCAGGGATAGGTGAGACGTGCCGACGGCCTGGCGCCACAAGGTGCGCAGCCCGGCCATCATCAGCCCGGCGTAGGCGACGGCGCCGGCCGTTCCGAGCAGTCCGCCGAGGGCGGCGACCGCCAGACCTTCCCCGAGGAACCGCCGGCGCACGCGCCCCAACGGCATGCCCACGGCGCGCAGGAGCCCCATCTCGCGCACCCGCTGTTCGACCCCGAGCCGGAACAGGAGGCCCATCAGCATCGCCGCGGCGGCGATCAGGAACAGGCTGAAACCGATGAAGAGCCCGCCGAAATCGGTGGCCCCCTCGGCCGCCTCCAGGCTGCGCTCGCGCACCGGGATGAAGTTCATGCCCAGCTGCTGCGGCTGCACCGCGGCGAGGAAGGCGCGCTCGAAGTCCGCGGCCGCAGCAGCCGGCTCCTCCCCCGGCCTGGCGCCCAGCCTCAGGGCTGTGAGGCTGCCGTGGCGGCTGCCCCACAGCTTTTTTCCGGTCCCCTCGGAGACGAACGCTTTCGGCGCCGTCCCGTACTCGTCCCAATACGCCTCGTCCTGGGGCCGGATGCGGTCGAGGTCGAGCGGAAACGGCGGCGACCACGCCGACATGTCGCCGGCCTCCTGAATACCGGGATACCGGGGGGTCAGCTCGCGGTCCTCGGCGAGGCCGCGCATCTGCAGAACGCCGGCGACCCGCAGGCGGGCGGAGCTTTCCGACAACTGCTCCCCCTCGTCGACGACGAAGTACTCCAGGCACAGGGAATCCCCCGCGGCAACGGCGAGGTCCGCGGCCGCCCACTCATTGAGGGCGATCTCCCCTTCCCGCAGGCCCGGAAACGGCCCGCCCCCGGCCAGGAACAGCGCCCCGAAACGGCCGCTGAAGGCGCTCTCGCCGAGCGCAGAGACGGTCGAGTACGGCAGCGAGCGCCCGCCCGCGGACAGGCTGTTGGCGAGGTAGGTAAAGACCGGCAACCAGGGAATGCCGAGCCCGGAGGCCACCGCGGCCCCCAGGTCGGCGCGCGCGTCGTCGAGGATGAACTGCTCGCTCTCGAGGGCGAAGAGGCCGCCGCCCGGCAGCTCCCGCAGCACCAAGCCGAGGTCGGTCAGACCGATGGCGGTTTTCAAGTCCCGTTGCATGGCCCTGGCGGCGATGCCGCCGGAAACCCCCGGATACCTGGCCAGAAGGGAGTTCGCCCTTCCGGGGAGATCGAGCTCCCGCTGCAGGTCTCCAAGATCGAGGTAGACGTTGTAGGGGGCCGCCTGGTGGGGATTCAACCCGAAGCCGCCAGGTCCGCGGTCCGGCACGACCGCGGCGACGACCGTCCGCAGGGTCTGCACCACGTCCTCGGAGGATCGGCGCCCGAACACCGTCGCGCGCGGCACTTCGGCGCGGCGGGGCAGCGCCAGCAGCACCGCGTCCCCGGTTGCGGCGCCGAGGTCTGCGGCCAGCCCCTGGTTCAGTATCGCCGGCGGAAAGGGGCCCTGCCTGTGCAACGCCGGGAGTCTGCCCGCTTCGCCGAAAAAGGCGTTGAAGCGGCCGTCGACCCCGAGGATCTGCACCGAGGCGCGGGCCCGGGAACGCGCGTGGGTCGCGGCCCCCTCGAGCAGGATGGCCGGCGCCACCCCGGCACCGGCGCCGCTCTCGTCGTCGATCGACAACGCCGTGGCGAGCGCGGCGCGGAAAAACCGGGGCGCCACGAGGGCGCAATCGACGGAACCGAGTCGGTCGAGGACGAGGGAGCGGAGGCTGGCGCGCACCGAATCGCCGACCAGGAGGGCCCCGGTCAGCGCCGCGGCCGCCACCGCGGCGCCGAGGGCAACCGCGGCGTTGATCTTCCAGAAATGCGTCAGCGTTCGGCGCATCGCCCGTGGATCAGCTCGATGCGCCGTTCACAGCGGGCGGCCAGCTCTTCGCTGTGCGTCACCATTACCAGGATGTTCCCCTCATCCCGGTGCAGCGCGAACAACAGGTCGGCAACGGCCCCCGCGGCGGCGCGATCGAGGTTGCCCGTCGGCTCGTCGCACAGCAGCAGGCGCGGGGCGTTTATCAGCGCCCTGGCGACCGCTACACGCTGGCACTCACCGCCCGACAGGGCGGCGCGGCGGTGGGCGGCGCGCTCGCCGAGGCCGACGCGCTCGAGCAGCTCTCGCGCCCGCCGCTGCCTGGCGGCGTCCGGCCTGCCGAAGGCCAGTGCGGGGATCAGCACGTTCTCCAGGGCGGAGTACTGCGGCAGCAGGTGGTGATCCTGGAAGACGAAGCCGATCACCTCGTTTCGGAGCCGCGCCAGCTCCGGTTCCGCCAGGGCAAAGGGGTTGCGGCCGCCGATCTCCACGGCCCCGCCGGTCGGCTCGTCGAGGGTCCCGAGAATGTGCAGAAGGGTGCTCTTTCCCGAGCCGGAGGGGCCGGTAACCGCCAGGGACTGGCCCGCCTCCAACTTGAGGTCGATCCCGTCGAGGACACGCAGCGACTGCCCGCCCTGCTCGAACTGCTTGCGCAGGCCGCGGGCCTCGAGCCGGAAGGTCCCGGCTCCGCCGCGATCGGGATCGCGGTCGCGGCTCACCGCGGCGGCGCCTCGTCGAGCCGCGCGGCGACGAGGGCCGGGATCTCGATCGACCGCATCGGTTCGCCCGGGTTGCAGATGCAGCAGGCCGAAGAGATCTCGCCGCTCGCCAGCTTTTCCTCCCCCTTCCAGAAATCGCAGGCGTAGGTCACCGACCGGGGACCCATGCGCGCCACTCGCAGGTGGATCTCGACGACCTCCTCGAACCTCGCCGCGGCGTAGAACTCGCAGGAGGAGGCCATTCGCGGCCAGCTCACCAGATCGCCTTCGAAATGCATGTGCACGCTGAGTCCGAGGGAACGCAGGAAGGCGTGCTCGGCCTGCTCCATGAACACGTGGAAACGGGAGAAATGGACGATGCCGGCCGCGTCGGTGTCCTCGAACTCGATGCGGCGCCGGGTGCGGAACTCCGAGGCCACGGCCTGCCTACGAACCCGGCCTGAACAGGGTGACCAGGCAGCCGCCGCCTGCGGCCATGGCGATCCCGAGCAGGAACGGCCAGCTGAGCGCGCCCAGGCCGCCCGCGGGCGGATGCACGACCATCGCGGCAACGGCGTTGACGACCGGGGCCCCGGCGAACACGATCGCCATCACCACCGCCGGCGATCCCTTGGCCCCGAAGGCGAGCAGCACCCCGAAGGCCCCGAGGGCGCCGGCGGTGCCGGCTACAATCGACAAGACGACCCCCTTGACCGGGAAACCCCAGTCGACGCCGTTGATCTTGAGCACCAGCAGGGAGCCGAGGACGGCGGTCAGTAGATAGGCGACGCCGACGAAAAGGAACGCCTTGTAGCGCCCGTTGACGGAATCGGCCATCGCCGTCTGTCCACTGTGCAGCAGGAGGCCATACAGCCCCCAGGAGGCCACGGTGATGAAGGCGAACAGCAACCAGGTCATGGGATTTCCTCTTTGTAAGTGGACGGGCGGGATGGAACGAAGCGCTCGAGCAGGGCGTGGGTCTCGGCGGCCATGACGTCGTCGTTGAAACGCTCGCGAACCGCCTCCCGACCGCGGGCGGCGAGCCGCTGCCGCAGGGCCTCGTCGTCGATCAGCCTCCCGATGCCGGCCGCGACCGCTGCCGCCGTGGCCCCGGCGGCGAGAAGGCCGCCGCCTGTAGCGGCGATCAGCTCCGGAAAAGCGCCGTGATCCGGCTGGACGACCGGGACGCCGTTGGCCAGCGCCTCGAGGACGTAGAGTCCCTTCGGCTCTTTGAACGGGGCAGGCACCGAGAGCACGTGGAGCTCCCGCAGGAAACGGATCTTCTGCATCCGATCCAGCTCCCCCCGGTACTCGAAGCGCGCCGCAAGTCCTGCCCGCCGCAGCGTTTCCTCGACCTTCCTCAGGTAGGAGCGGTCGCCGGCGCCGAGCCACCCGGCAGCCAGCAGCCTCACCGCCTCTGTACCTCTCTCTTCAGCGAGGCGCGCGAACCCCTCGGCGAGCACGTGCAGCCCCTTGTCCGGGCAAATCCGCGCCAGGAACCCGATGGTGAACGGCGTCTCCGCGGAAGGGGGTGCCGCCGCTTCCCCAGCGCCGTGTCCGGGGAGGTGCAGCCCGAGCGGCACCACGTGGAAGCGCTCGCGCTCGACCTCGAGGTACTGCGCCATCAAGTCGGCGGCGTATGTGCTGGGGGCGACGAAACCGTCCGCGTCGCCGGCACGCTCGCGCAGCAGGCCGAGGGCCTGGGAGCGGTACGGCTCGACGAGCGCCTCGAGGAAGATCTCCTCCCCCTGCACCGCGCACAGCACCGGGACCCCGAGGACGCTCTTCAGCCTCCCCGCCAGGCCGAGAAAGAGGCTGTTGGTCAGCAGCACGATATCCGGCCTGAAATCGGTGCGCAGCCACTCGAGGAGCCGTTCGAGCTCGCGTCGCTGGTGGCCCTCCGGTCCCTTGAGCACGGACACGGTGAGGGCCCCGAGGTCCTCGGCCCGCGTCGCCGCGGAGAACCGCGACACCCCCTGCAGCAGGGCGGGACGCCTGAGGGCCCAGTCGACGAACCGGGGCATGCGCCTGAACGGCGGCAGCTTCTGCTCGAGAAAAACCCCGATGCCACCGTAGAACACCTGCTTCAGGCTGACGTCCACCTCGTCGGTGCGCAGCGGGGTGTAGGTCGGCACCAGGGCGACCTCGACCCCCCGGCGCATCAGCGCCGCGGCGAGGGTGTTGTCGTGGATGCAGGCGCCGCAGTACATGCCCGCGGCCCCGGCGGTGATGTAGCCTACGCGCATGGGGGGATGGGAACAGCCATGCGGCTGCCCCGGTCCCTACGAACCGCCGCCATCCGGGAAGAAGCGCCGCAGCACCTCTGGCGCGGGCGGACGCGTCAGCAGCGACCCGGCGACCATGGCGGCCGCGGACACCGCGAGGATGACGGCCACCGGCATGACGCCGCTGCCGGCGACGGTGTACCCCGGGGTCTCCCAGCCGCGGGCGAAGAAGTAGCTCCAGAGCAGGACGACGCTGACGATCGAGGCGAAGGCGCCCGTCTTCGTGCTCCGCCGCCAGAACAGCGCCGCCAGGACCACCGGGAACAGGGAGGCGAACCCGGTGAACGACCAGACCGCGAGCTTGAAGATGCTGCGGTCGGCCACTTGGGCCAGGAGGAAGGTGACGGCCAGAACCCCCGAGACGAAGAGGCGGCCGTAGAGCACCTGCTGGCGCTCGCTCATGCTGTCCTCGCGGCCGTAGTGGCGGACGATGTCCTGGGTAAACATGGTCCCGATCGACAGCACCTGCGAGTCGAGGGAGGACATGACCGCGGCGAAGACGCCGGCGGCCAGCAGCCCGGCCAGCAACTCGGGGGCGTGCAGGTCGATCATCTTCACCAGCACCGAGTTGGCCGCCGGCCCCGCGAGATCGGGAAAGTCGAGGCGTCCGGCGATGCCGAGGGTCACGCTCGGAACCCAGACCGCGGCGATGCACAGGGGGTAGAACATCAGCGGGTAGCGGAAGGTCCTGGCGCTGCGGGCGGTGAGCCAGTGCATGAACATGTGCGGGAACATACCGACCGACAGCGGGATGCAGGTGTAGGAAAGCCACTTTGCCGGCTCGATGTGCGCCGACCTGACCATCAGGTCGGGATGGGCGGCGGCCACTGCGGACATCGCCGCCTCGAGGCCGCCGAGTTTCCCGAGGATGACGGCGAAGGCGACGCCGCCGAGAACCATGAAGACGAGAGTCTGAAAGGCGTTTGCCCAGGCGGTGCCGCGCAGGCCGCCGTAGCAGACGTAGGTCATCACCACGGTGCAGACCAGCAGCCCCCCGACCCACTCGGGGACTTGCCCCTTGGTGATCTGGTGAAGGGTCAGTCCGCCCCCCATCACGCCGATCAGCAGGTAGGGGACGACGAGGGCGATCAGCACCGCGAAAAGCAGCAGCCCCAGCCCGTCGCTGTCCCAACGCTGGCGGAAGTACTGCACTTGGGTGAGAAACCCGTGGCGCTTGCCGATCGCCCACAGCCGCGTGCCGACGAAGAAGAAGACGCAGGGAATGACCAGGGCCGAGGCCGAGGCCATCAGCCCGAACACCCCGATCCCCTCGTGATAGGCTTCGCCCGAGGCCCCAAGGATGGCGAAGGCGGTCATGTTGGTGCCGAACAGCGACATCAGCAGCAGGAACGGCCCGACAGTGCGGCTGGCGACGAAGTAGTCCTCGCCGGTCCCCCGGAAGAGGCGGTGGCTCAGCCCCCCGACGAAGAGGACGAGCAACAGGTAAACGAGGATGACGCCTATGGTCATGGCCGGGGGTCCTCCGGCCCTTCCCCGCCCTCAGGTTCGGACAGGTGCCGGGGCCAGGCGAAGTTGACGAGCAGGACCAGGAGACCTGCGGCTGCGACGCAATAGCCGATGTGGTAGAGGAACCCGGCAGGCAGGCCGAGCACGAGGGAGCCGTCGTCCCACAGCCAGAGATCGTTGTGGAGGGCGTACAGGACCAGCAGCAGGATGTAGAGGATCAGGCGCATGTGATTCCCCTAAAGCTAAGGGAAAACAGGGAATGGCTTGGTCGAACCGGCCACGGCGTCATGCTGAAGGCCGGCTGCCGAAGAGGTGCTCGGCGGCCTTCGACAGATGCTGGGCGGCGTGGTAGAAGTCGAGTATGCGGGTGAAGCCGTCGAACACCCCGAGCCCATCCACGGTACGCCAGATCTCGCGCTTGCCGTCGGCCAACACCACCCGGTGCTCGTAGCTCCCTTGCTGCAGGGCCCGATCCGTCTGGTTCACCAGGCCGTTGACCAAAGTTTCCATTTTCGCCTCCGGCATACGGGCGGCATAGCGCACGTCGACGCGTTGGGGTTCCTCCGCCTCGGGATCCAGCGGCGTCAGGTAGGTGGCGACCATGCCCACCCCCGCCTCTTTCCAGGCCGTGGGGGCGCTGTCGGTTTCGCTGTCCATCGGTCGTTCGGCGGGCCGTCCGCGCTTGGGTGCCGGTTCCCGCAGGGGCACGGTAACTCCGTCCCAACTGACCACCAGGGTGTCGCCCTCGGGATCCAGCGGCGCCGCTGTTTGCAAGGCCACCTCGAGTTGTTCGGCGTGGTCCTCGGCATACTGTCCGACCCGGGTCAACAGCTGCTGAATCGCCGTGCGCGAGGGCGGCTCGGGCAGCAATTCACGCAAGCTGTTCTCGACCTCGGCAGGGACCATGCCGGCGCCCAGAAACGCCGTCAGGCGCTCCCGTTCCGGCACCATGAATCGCTTGACCATGCCGCAGCGCTCATCCAAAGGCACCCGGCTCGGTCCGCCGCGATCGGGCTGATACAGCCGCCGCGCCACCACAACCTTGCCCCACAGGGTCATCCACTCCTTGTCGACCACCTGCTTGAATCGGTACACCTTCCCCTGGTGTACCACGGTGTCGTCGTCCAATTCACAAGCTTGAGCCAAGCGTTGGAAACCGCTTCGACCGATGTCGTCCAAACACGATCGAAACTTCCCCAGCATCTGGCGAAAGGCATCCGGTCCTGCTTGCCCGGACTGCAGGCGATGTTCCCACTGCCGGACATTTTCCTGCAGGTTGGTCAGGCGAGCGCTCCAATCGTGCGTATCTTCCATCCGGGACCCCTTTCCGGTTTTTGGGCGTAAGTGCATATACCCAAAAGTACAACTCGTCCCCGGAATTGGGGTCCCACTCTTGTTAAGAAATGCGTAAAATGGAGGCTACACCCAGAGAAAGGATGTCGACTATACTATCCAACTCAGAGAGCTCCAAATACTAAATGGACTTAAAGAATTCATAGTCCAGAGTAACCTCTTCTACCTGGCGTGCATTCACTCCGAGTTTGGTTTCCTTTATTCTGTCGATCAACGATTCCCCGTCTATCAAGTCGAATCGGAGGAGCACCATCTCTTGTGGCTTCTTTTTGGGCATCTCTGGTGAAAGTGCCAGTGGTCAAAATGACGCCCTTCTCGGAACGGCCTATCATTGCGCCACGAAAGTCTCTGACTACGCTGGCGCCAACGCTGTTTCTATGACGCTTGCATTGAAACAGCACGGGGAAAGAGATCAATCCAGCAAGGCGAATGATTCCGTGCCCATCAATTCCACCGTCACCAGACCTGCCCGTTACCTCAACCTCAATAAAGCCAGATTCCCGAAGTAGCCTTTGGCACAACCGCTCAAATGCGTCAGGAGCTATATTCTGAAGGACCTTCAACAAATCCTCTCGCCATGATGCCGAATCGTATGTTCCCCCCTCCAAATCTTCTTCATCAGTTTGCGTCTCCAGTTCAATTCTATTTTTGGCCCGCTTAGAACCGGCTCTGATGACTTCATCCGGGTCAACCGTGGCAGTGTTTTGTCCAGCGGAGGTCAAGGACCAAACACCGCGTTCTGAGTTGTCAATCAATCCGAATCTCTTAAGGTCTGTTCTTGCCCAAGCCAACCTGTAATGGAGTTCTGATTTACTTCCATCTCCATGAGGAATGTCTATTATGTCACTAGACAAAAACAAGAATTCAATAACCTGATTGTCTATCTCACCAACAGATGCGCTACCGCCCAACGTACGGATGGCGGCAAGTGTTGGATTTATAAGGTCTTTACGTTTTGGGACAGGATTGTTCATCTCGGCAATCTCCTCTATATGGCTAACGCTAACCTGACTCTTTTCGAGCCCAATCCAACAGCTGTCGCCTCGAAATCTGCCACCATTTTATCCCGGGTTGCCACACTGGACTGGCTTATCCGAGGAAGTTCGCACCTCGGAGGACACTCTATTTTGGGCTTAGTCTAAATGCAACATCTTGTCCGCAGGCAGGTCGACCATCTCCGACATCGGCCCGAATACGTCGAGCACCCCCTCCTTGTACACCTCGCCGCTGAGGATGTCGACGATGCCCTGCTTGCACTCCGGGTAGCGCTGAAGGAACTCGGAGAAGCTGAATTCCCGGGTGTAGAAAGCATAGACCAGCTTGCGCACCGCCTCCATGCCGGTGATGAACCCGGGCCCGAACTTGCCGAGCTGCTGCGCCGACAGATCGCCGTTGTCCAATCCCTCGCAGATGGCGTCGGCCGCCATCTCCCCCGATTTCAGGGCGAAGAAGAGGCCGGAGGAGTAGATCGGGTCGATGAAGCCGAAGGCGTCCCCGACCAGCACCCAGCCGTCCCCGGAGATGCGGTCGGCGCGGTAGGAAAAGTCCCTGGTGACCTTTACGGGGAACAGCTGGCGGGCGGGGCGCAGCCGTTCCTGCAGCGGCTCGCAGAGCGCCAGCTCGGCGTCGAAAACCCGTTGCGCCCCCCCGTCGGCGCGGTCCCGCAGCAGGTAGTCGAGCGAGCCGACCACCCCGACGCTGACGCGATTCTCCGGCAGGGGGATGTACCAGAACCAGGAGTCCTGGTTGCTGGTGTGCAGAATCAGAGTAGCTCCCTCGTCGATCCCCGCGTCGCGGATGCCCCCCTCGAAATGGGTGTAGATCGAGGCCTTCTTCAGCTCAGGCTCGTCGCTTTTCAGCTTGAGCCGCCGGGCGATCAGGGCGCTCTGGCCGGTGGCGTCGACGATGACTCGCCCGCGGATCTGCTTCCGGGTTCCGTCCGGCATCCCGGCGACTACGCCGGTAGCGCGCTGCCCCTCGAAGACCACCTCCCGCACCGGCACCCCTTCCCTCACCTCGGCCCCTTTTTCGCGCGCGTTCTCCAGCATCAGCCGGTCGAACTCGCTGCGCAGCACCTGCCAGGTGACGGCGCTCTCGTGGTCGTTGTTCTCGAAGAAGTAGAAGGGGGCCGAGGCGCGCCCTGAGCGGCCGTAGAACTGGACGCTGTACTTCCGGGGAAAGGCGCTCTCCCTGAGCCTGTCGAGCATGCCGAGGCGGTCGAAGGTCGCCCAGGTTCCCGGCATCAGGGACTCGCCGACCTGAAACTGCGAGGTGGTCTCGCGCTCGAGCAGGAGCACGCGGTGGCCTTTTTGCGCCACCAGCGCAGCGACGGTGGCGCCGGCCGGTCCCCCGCCGCCGACGACGACGTCGTAGCCCGGATCAGCCATCGTTCGCGCGGTGATCGGTGACGCGCCGCGCCTTGAGTTCGAAGCGCGGCAGGGTGCCTGCGGGAACCGCGGCGACCGCGGCGCGCAGGCCGAGGCCGCTGTGCAGGGCCTGCGCCAGCTCCGACTCGAGACCGGGGGGATCCGGGGCATCCAGCTCCACCCGGACCTCGAGCTCGTCGAGGGCGCGGCGGCGGCGCACGTCGACGGCGAACTCCGTCACTTGCGGAAAACGGCGCACGACGTTCTCGATGGCGCTGGGGTAGACGTTGGTACCGCGAATCAGCAGGGCGTCGTCGAGACGGCCGATCACACCCCCCTGCAGCCGTCTGCCCGGGCGGCCGCACCGGCAGGGGCCGTCCCCGGCGAGGCGCACCAGGTCTCCGGTGCGGTAGCGGATCACCGGCATCCCGGCGCGGCCGAGATTGGTGACGACCAGCTCCCCTTCGGCGACAGGCTCGCTGCCGCCGGGGGCCAGAACCTCGAAGATGAACTCCTTCTCGTTGAGGTGCATCCCGCTCCGTTCGCCGCACTCGAACCCCCAGGCGCCGACCTCGGTGGCTCCGGCGTGGTCGAAACAGCGGGCGCCCCAGGCCGCCCCGATACGGGCCCTGGTGGCGGGCAGGCCGGCACCCGGTTCCCCGGCGTGGATGGTGACGGCGACGCTTCCCGAGGACAGGTCCACGCCGAGATCCCCGGCCACCTCGGCGAGGTGCAGGGCGTAGGTCGGAGTACAGACCAGCACCGTCGCCTCGTTGGCGGCGATCGCCTCAATCCGCTGCTCGGAGCTCATGCCGCCTCCCGGTATCGCCAGCGACCCGAGGCGGCGGGCCCCTTCCCAGGCGCTCCAGAAGCCGATGAAGGGCCCGAACGAGAAGGCGAAGAAGATGCGGTCGCCGGGCCGCACCCCGGCGCCGGCGTACACCTCCCCCCAGCAGCGGCCCCACCAGTCCCAGCTCTCGGCGGTATCGAGCCAGCGCAGGCGCTCGCCGGTGGTGCCCGAGGTCAGGTGCAGGCGGGTGTAGCGGTCGCGGTCGAAAGTGAGGTTGGTGCCGTACGGAGGGTGGGCGGTCTGGTCGACAGACAGCTCGTCCTTGGTGGTGAAAGGTAGCCGCGCATAATCCGCGGCCGTGCCCACGTCGCCGCCGTTCCCGAGGCCTGCGGCGTCCAGCTTGCGGCGGTAGAACCGGTTCCGCTCCAGAACCGGCCCGAGCAGCTCCCTGAGCCTGGCGAGCTGGCCGGCGCTGATCCCGCCGCACCCTGCCGCCGGGGCCGCCGCCCTCACTGGATGGCCCACTCCAGGCTCGAGTAGAAGGAAGCCGGATCCCCCGGAATGACGGCAGTGCCGCCGAAGCCGCGCGTCTCGTACTCGGCGCCGGTCAGATTGCGCAGGTGCAGGCGAATGCGGGCGCCCCCGACGCGATACCCCAGGGCAGCGTCGACGGTGAGGGCGGGGTCGATCCGGTAGCCGTTGTCCGGGGCGATGTACTGGCCGCTGACGAAGCGCGCGCCGAGGGCGGCCTCGATGCCGAGCACGGTGCGGGCGGAGCTCCAGAGGTTCAGGATATGCGCAGGCGCGAAGGCGGGAACATTGCCGGCACGGTCGGCGAAGACGTACTCGCCGGTGAATGTCGGCACGAGCTCGGTAAAGGCCGTCAGCTCGGCGGCGGCGAAGGCGTAGGCAGCGAGGAAATACCAGCGCCGGGACGGCTGCGCGGCCACCTCGAGCTCGATCCCCCGGGAGCGCTGGGCGCCGTTCTCCTTCACGATCCCGGTCCCGTCGGGGATGGCGATGTTCTCCTTCTGGAGCAGGTAGGCGGCGGCCGAAGCCCGCACCCTACCCTGCAGCCACTGCCGGCGCGCACCGGCTTCGAGCTGCCTGCTCTCCTCGGCCTCGCGCTCGCCGGTTACCTGGGTGGAAGGAGGGGCGAAAGCCCTGCCGGCGCTGGCGTACAGCCGCAGATCTTCCGTCGCCGACCAGGTGGCGCCGAGGAAGGGACTGAGCTTGCCGTAACTGCGCTCGCTCGCCGAGATCTCCTCTTCGTAGCCGATGCGGTCGAAGCGGAGGCCTGCTATCGATTCGAGACTCCCGGTGATTGGCCATTGGGCGGCGACGTACGGGGCGAGGACGGTGGCGCGGGCTTCGGCGGCTTGCGACTGAACCGAAAACCCGCCCCCTCCCGGCTCGACCGGACTGTGGAGATCGATCATTGACAGCAGCACCGCATCGAGGGTGAAATCGTCGGTCAGTCGCGCCACCTCGAGGCCGGCAAGCAGTCTGTGCCTGCCGCGTTCCATTACTGCCTCGAGCTGGTTGCCGAAGAAGCGCTGGCGGTCGTCGAGCGACAGCTGCGTGCGCAACACTCTCAGGGAGCCGTCCTCGCCGGGAAGGACGCCGTTGAGCAGGGTGCCGGCCGACGGCCACTCGAAGTTGGTGAAATAGAGCTTGTCCCGCAGAGTCATGCGGTCCGACAGCTTCACCTCGCCGTCGAGCCGCAGGCGCAGGATCGCCTGCTCGGAGAAGTCGCCGGGTGCCTGGTACGAGCGCGTGCGCGGCACCGGTGCCAGGTCTTCGCCGAGCAGGGGCAGCCCGGAGTCCGGGCTGTAGTCGTTGGCGATGTACTCGGCGCTTGCCTCGATGACGGCGCGGTCGCGGAAACGGACCGCAGCGGCCGGGTTGATCGCCCACTCGGAGTACCCCTTGTCCTCGCGGTAGTTGTCCGAGCCGCGCCCCATGGCATTGACCCGCAGGGCCACCCGCTCTCCCCGTCTCCAGCCGGCGTCGGCGGTCGTCCGGTAGCTGCCATGGCTGCCGTAGCTGCCCCCGAGAACGGCGAACGGGCCGCCGCCGAAGACCGGTTTTCTGCGGACGACGTTCACGGCGCCCGAAAGCGGCTTACCTCCGTACAGGAAGGCACCCGGGCCTTTCAGGACCTCGATGCGGGAGACGTTGTACATCGGGTAGAAGCTGACCTCCGGCTCGACGGCGCCATCGTAGAGGACCATGCCGCTCGACAGCGAGTCGAAGCCGCGCACGACGAAGTAGTCGGAGACCCCGAAGCCGCTCTGCACGTTGACGCCGCTGACGTTTGCCAGCGCCTCGCCGAGAACCTCGCGGTGCTGCGCCGCGACGAGCGCCCCCGGCACCACAGCGACCGAGGCCGGGGTGTCGCGCAGCGCCATCGGCCACCGGGTCACCATCCCTCCCCGTTCCGGAAGGGTGTAGCGCGACCCCGTGACGACCACCTCGCCGGCGGTGTAGGCTGGCGGGTCCGGGGTGGCCGCGGGTTCGTCGGCGGCGGCAGCAGCAGGGGCAAGGGCGGCCAGCAGCATGAGCTGGCGCCCCCAGGCCCGGATCTCAGGTGTAGCGCGCATTGCGGTACCTCGGGTCGTAGAATGCAGGCAGCAGCTGGTCGACGCGCAGCAGGCCGGTGCGGGTGAGGGTGACGGCCGTTTCGTCCCAGGTCAGCATCCCTTCGTCGCGCAGGCCCTCGAGGGGAGTGGCGAAGCGGTCGAGGATGTCGACTCCGTGCTTCTCCTCGAAGTAGCGGGTGCTGACCTGCCCGAGCTTGAGCTGCAGGATCAGCTCCCGCGTCAGGCGCTCGCCGGCGTTGGTCGCGAAGGCCCGCGCCAGCGGCAGCCGGTCCTCCGCCAGGTCGCCGAGGTACTGCTCCCAGGAAGAGGCGTTCTGGTAGTGTATGCCGCCCATGTGCGAGAAGGAGGCGACTCCGGCGCCGATCATGTCGCTGCCGCGCCAGAGCGCATCGCGGTACACGAAGGACTGCTCCGTCCCCTGCTTGACGACGGTGTAGGCGCTCGAGCGCTCGTACCCGGCAGCCTCGAAACGGTCGAAGGCGAAGGCGTGCCACTCCCGCTTGGTCCGCCAGTCGGCGAGGATCATCTCCTCGCGTCCGCCCCCGGCAATCGACTGCGAGTACACGGTGTTGAACGGCAGCTCCATCTGGTAGACGGTGATGCTGTCGGCGGCGAGATCGACGGTGCGCTCTACGGTTTCCCTCCAGGTCTCCCAGGTCTCGCCGACCATGCCGGCGATCAGGTCGACGTTGACCTGTGCGAACCCCTGGGCCGCGACCCAGGGCTGCACGCGGAACACCTCCCGGGTGGTGTGGGCGCGGCCGTTCTCGCGCAGGATGGCGTCGTTCATGTTCTCGATGCCGAGGCTCAGGCGGGTAACACCGATCTCCCGGATCGCCCCCAGCTTGGCCTCGGTCAGCGTTCCCGGCTCGCACTCGAAAGCGATTTCCGCCGCGGCGTCCCACGGCAGCGCAGCATTGAGGCGAGCCGCCAGCGCCTTCAGGTGGCGCGCGCTTATGTAGCTGGGAGTGCCGCCGCCGAAGTAGACGAACCTCAGCTCGCGGCCGGCGATCCTGGGCGAGCCGGCGTACAGCTCCACTTCCCTCGCCATCGTGTCGAGGTACTGCCGGATCTGCGCGGCGTTCTTGTCTACATATACACGGAAGTAGCAGAACTTGCAGCGCTTGCGGCAGAACGGCACGTGCAGGTAGAGGCCGAGGTCGGGAACGGCCTCCGGCACCGGCGGGGTGCCGAGAAGGGCGCGGGCATCGGCGACGTCGCTCTCGTTCCAGAACGAGTACGGCGGGTAGTTGGAGACGAAAACGCTGCCGACCTCGGTGTCGGTGAGCAGGTCGTCGAGCCGGGTGGTCGCCGGTTCCGGGAGATGGGTAGTCATCCTGGCTTTCCGAAGCAGTAGAGTATGCCCTCCTGCGAGCCGATGACGAGCCTGCCTGCGGCCACGGCGGGAGAGGCGGTGAACGATTCGCCGGTATCGAACTGCCAGCGCTCGCTGCCGTCGGCGAGGTCGAGGGCGGCCACCTTGCCGGCGGTGGTGGCGGCGAAGACGCGCTCGCCGGCAATGACGGGAGAAGAGTCGACACGGGCGCCCGCTGCCCAGGTCCAGCGCGGGGTTCCACTGGCCGCGTCGAGGGCGTGCACCTGCTTGTCGCGCCCGCCGACCACGACGGTCCCGCGGCTCACGGCCGCCGAGGAATAGAACGGGAACCGGCGTTCCGGTGCGTAGCGCCAGGCGACTCTGGCGGTTCCCAGGTCGACGGCCACCACCTCGTTGTCGAAGGTGCCGACAAAGGCTGCGTCCCGCGCGACCGCGGCGCTGGCTACAATGTACTGGCCGGCGTGTATGCTCGCTGTCTCGACCCCGGTGGGGATACTGATGAAGCGTAGCTGCCCGTCGCAGCCTCCGGCGACCGCGAGGGTGCCGGCCACTGCCGGGGATGCGTGCACGAAGCCGCCGGTCTCGAACTTCCACTGCAGCTGGCCGTCCTCGAGCGCCAGGCAGTACAGGTGATTGTCGTAGCTGCCGAAAAGGACCCGGCCTTCGGACAGGTTCGGCGACGAGGTGATCCCCCCATCCGCGGCGAACGTCCAGAGCGGGGCCCCGCTTTTCCGGTCGACGGCGTGAAAGATCCCGGACTCGTCCCCGAACAGGACGGCGCCCCCGTGGACCGCAGGAGAGGATTTCACCTCGCCAGCGGCCTTGTAGGCCCACTCGATGTCGCCGTCGGCGAGGGAGGCTGCGAGCAGGCGGCCGCCGAGGGTGCCGACGTAGACCGTTCCACCGCTGATCGCCGCGGTCGATTCAATTCCGACGCTTCCACCTTGGGCGGCGCTGTCTCCGAACGCCGCGGTATCCAGGGCCCACAGCAGCTGCAGGTCCCCGGGAACCGGCGCGGCGGCGACGCCAGTCAGGCCCGCATCGCCGCGAAAGCTCGGCCAGTCTGACGGAACTGCCGCGGCAGCCGCCGCCGCCAGGACCAGAACAGCCAGTTGTTGGGTAAACCGCATCAGAACGCCGCCTCGTACAGGCCCGCGAGCTCCCGCTCTCCAGCTGGCCGGGGATTGAAGCGCGCCGTTCTCTGCGCCGCGGCCTCGCGCGCGAGGCCCGGCAGGGAGGCCGCTTCGACGTCGAGATCGCGCAGGCGTTCAGGCAGGTCCGCCTCGGCGTTCCAGCAGCGCACGCCCTCCGCCAGGGCCTCCGCCCCCGCCCCCTCCAGACCGGCCGCTCTTGCAAGCTCGGTGTAGCGTCCGTCGACCGAGGCGCCGTTGAATCGGATCACGTGCGGCAACATCACTCCGACCGCCACTCCGTGGATGATCCCGTAGCGGGCCGTCAGGGGGTTGGCGCAGGCGTGGGCGGCCCCCAGCATCGAGTTCTCGATGGCCGCCCCGGCCCAGTGGGCTCCGAGCAGCATGCCGGCGCGCGCCTCGACGGAGCCGGCGCGCAGGCTTTCGTGCAGGTTGGCCGCCAGAAGCTGCAAGGCGCGGCCTGCGAACATCCGCGAGACCTCGTTGCCGTTGGCGCTGACGAAGCTCTCCACTGCGTGCGAAATGGCGTCGGTGGCCGCGGCCGCGGCCACCTCTGGCGGAGCCGTCGCGGTCAGCTCCGGATCGAGCAGGGCGACGCGGAAGCGGGCGGTGCGGTCGCCGATGGCCATCTTCATGCGGCTCTCCCCTTTCCCGATCAGGGCGAACCGCTGGGCCTCGCTGCCGGTCCCCGCGGTGGTCGGGACGCCGATGGCCGGAAGCAGCGGCTTTTTCGCCTTGCCGTCGCCGCGGTACTCCTCGATGCGGCCGCCGTTGGTCAGCAGGAAGTTGATTCCCTTGGCGCAGTCCATGGCGCTGCCGCCGCCAAGAGCGACGACGAAGTCGGCCGGCCGCGGCAGCTCCTCGGCGAAGCGGCGCCCGGTCTCGACGTGGCGGCTGCCAGGATTCTTCTCGACCCCGTCGAAGACGGCGTATTGCAATCCGGCCGCGGCGAGGGATTCGGTCGCCCTGTCGAGGATGCCGGCGGCGGCGATGCCGGGGTCGGTGACCACCAGCACCTGCCCGGCCCCGAGCTCTGCGGCCAGCCCGCCGAGCCTGTCCAGAGCCCCGGTGCCGAACACCAGGCGGGTTACGCTCTCGTACTCGAACCCCTGCATCAGGCGCGCCGCCTCATGGTGAAGGCCCGCTGCCTGTAGAGCAGCTCGAACAGGTTTCCCTCGTGCGGCTGGTCCCAGGAGATCTCGTTCGTCGGCACCTCCCCGAAGTTGAGGCGGTCGATCCTGGAAGAGCCCATCAGCTGCGCCCGTAGCGTCGCGTCTTCGGTCACGGCGGTGACGACGAGGGAAGGGCCGATCCGTTCCGCCATCTCTTCCGCGGAAGCCTCGACCACGGCGACGAACGGGAACAGGAACTCGGTGTCGGCGAGCGGGTGCTCCGGATCCTCGCACCAGATCACCGTCGGGCGCAGGAAGGTGCACCCGCCTGCGGTGGCGACGCGGCCGTTGCCCCGAACCGCCGCGGTCAGGTCGGCGGCCCCGGGAGTTTCCAGCCTCTGATCGATGAAGTCGGAAATCCGCCGGGCCGCGTCCGGGTCCGGGAAGGCGGCGAGGGCGGCCTCGGGGTGGTCGAGGGGGAGCGGCTCGATCTCGGACAGGCGCCGGGCCAGGGCCTCGGCGATCTCGCGCCCCTGGGCGGGAACCCACACCCCGGAGGCATTGATACAGGAGCGGCCGCCGTTGTCGGCGACCGAGGAGAGCAGCAGCGGCAGATGCCTTTCCCAGTCGTCGGCGGCATCGCTGCCGAACAGGATCTTGCTGCACCCAGGGCCGTGTATCTCGACGCGGGGGTCGCCGGCCCAGGGGGCGACCGTCTCCTCTCCCCCGAACAGCAGCGAGCGGCCGCAGCGGAGCAGCAGCTCCCCGGCGATGTCGTGGCCGCCGGGATAGAGGCTGAAGCCGGCCGGGGGACAGCCGGCGGCGATGAAGGCCTGGGCGATGCGGAAGGGAGTCCACGGCTCCCTTCCGCCCGGCTTCAGCGCCACCGGAATCTTCAGAGCCGGCGCAGGCAGCCACAGGGTGTGCACCCCGGGGGAATTGTTGGGCAGCACCGCTCCGAGAGCGTCGGCCAGGCGCCGGTAGCTGAGCGGGCGCGCGCCCTGCTCCCCCCAGCCGCTGTCGATGATATCGAACCCGGCGTCGCGCGTCAGTCCGCCGACGATTTCGGCCATCTGTCGGAGGGCGGAGACGATCTTGGCGGCGTTGCTGCGGCACAGGGTCCGGGGCAGTCCGGTGGTGGCCGACAGCTGCGCGACGTAGGTGTCGAAGGACTGCGCCTGCTCGCCGAGCGGCAGGTCGGCGGAAGCGAACAGCTCGCCGGCGCGGCGGCAGATCCGCAGCAGCTCTTCCGCCGGCAGCGCTGCCAGCTGCTGCTGCGCGAGGTGGGCCCGCGACAGATCGCGCGCCATGAGGCCGGCGTTGGCCTGGGAGACCTCGGCGACCGGCTCGCCCCCGGCTGTGTGCCGCAGGGTTTCCAGGCGCAGGCTGCGGTACGGCTCTCCCTGTCTGAGAATCGGGATGTGGCAGGGTGCGGCCATGGCGGTCAGTACACCCCTACGGTCACGGACTCCTGCAGCGACGACAGCAGGCGCACGTTGGCGACCCCGTCCCACGGGTAGTCGTCGACCGGCTCGGCGCGCTCCCCCTCGTCGCGCTCGAGAAAGCGGGGCATGAAGAACTCCCGGGTGAGGGTCGTCAGCATCGCCCTCCCGGTCTCCCCGTAGGCGACCGTACGGCTGCTGTCTTCCCGGTCCACGAGCTCGATAACGGCGCGCGGGTGCGGCGGATGGTAGATGATGTCGTACCCCTGTTCCGGATCGAAGGGCCGGCAGTGCGCCAGGCCCATCAGGGTGTTGCCGTAGGTCGGCACGAAATCGATGCCGGGGACGAGCTCCTCGCGGGCGAAGCGGTGGAACTGGGCGTCCATCTCGGTGCCGCCGCAGAAGATCCCGGTGATCCCGGCCCTTGGGAGCGAGACCTTCTCGCACAGCGCCTCGAGCAGCCTCGGGGTCGTGAACAGGCAGCGGACGCTGTCGTGGGCGCGCAGGATCTTCAGCCCCTGGTCGACGACGTGGCTCTTGTAGGCCTCGAGCTCCTGGTGGGCCCGGCGGCGGATCAGGTTGTTGACCCAGCGGGGGTCGAGGTCGACGAAGAAGCAGATGCCGCCGCGCATCTGGGCCAGGCGCTCGACCGCCAGGCGCAGTCGCCGCGGTCCCGTCGGTCCCAGCATCAGCCAGTCGCCGCCCTGTGGGAACCCCTCTTCGGAAAGGCGCTCGCCGAACTGCCGGTAGTCGATCTCGAAGTCGCGGATGTTGATGCGGTTCTTGGGAAGGCCGGTCGAGCCGCCGGTCTCGAACACGTACACGGGATCGTTCGCGTATGCCTTGGGCACCCACCTGCGCACCGGCCCGCCGCGCAGCCACTCGTCGCGGAAGTGCCCGAGCAGCTTCAGGTCATCGTAGCCGCCGATCTCGGTGCGGGGGTCGAAGTCGAGCTGTCCGGCGAACTGGAGCCAGAAGGGACACCCGGTATCGGGGCCGAAATGCCAGTGCACCAGCTCGCGCACGTGGGCGTCGAGCCGCTCCCGGGCAGCGGCGGCCTTCTCGGCCAGGGAGGCGGGCGGGTTTTCTGCCGGGGTCGCGCTCATCCCCGGACGGCTACGGCGCACCGATGGCGAACAGGCGGTTGCGGCTGGCTATGTAGAGGATGCCGGAGTCGGCGACCGGGGTGGTGTACACCGAGCTGCCCATGTTGATCTCGGCGATCACCTCGAGCTCGCGCCCGGTCTTGAGGATCGCCACGTCGCCGTCCTCGTCGCCGATGTAGACCTTGCCGTCGGCGACCAGGGCGGACCCCCAGATCGCGGCGAAGGCGTCGTACTTCCACTGCACCTCACCGGTCTCGGCGTCGATGCAGTAGACGAAGCCGCTGAGGTCGGCGAGGTACACCAGGCCCCCTTCGACGGCGGCCGTCGACATGGTGCGATGAAAGCTCCTGCCCCCGAGGTGCCAGACCGCCGCGGTGGCGGTGACGTCGCCGTTTCCGGTGGCGTCGATGCACCACAGGTTGCCCACCCCTTCGCCGTGCTCGGGGTCCTGGCCGACGCCGATGATGACGCGGTTCCCGTAGATGACGGGGGTCGAGATGATGGCGTTGCGCGTCCCCCTGCCCCCCAGCTCCCAGACCGATTCCTTGGGGTTGCAGTCGAACTTCCAGAGCAGCGCGCCGGTCGCCGGGTCGAGGGCGTAGACCCAGCCGTCGCCGCCGGGGAAGATCACCTGGGGGCGGCCGGCGATGACCCCGTAAGCCGGGTTCGACCACTGGCCGTGGAGGATGTTCTCCCCCGGGGAGGCGTCCTCCCAGGCCAACTCGCCCGTTCTCTTGTCGACGGCGATGAAGCTGGGGGCGAACGGCGACGGGATGTGGACGTGGCCTTCATCGACGCCGTTGCCGGTGATAACGAACAGCAGGTGGCCGGCCGCCACGGGAGAGCAGACGGCCAGGTTGTGCGGGAAGACGTTGAGCTCCTCGATCATGTCGAGCTTCCACACGACGTCCCCGTCGATGTCGCTGGAATCCGCCTCGTCCCGGTAGGGCCCGTCGTTCTCGCCGTCGCGGAACCCCTCGGTGTCCGCGGCCACGACCTCGCAGCGGTTGGAGACGTAATAAAGGCGCTCCCCCTCGGCGTACGGGGTCGAGCAGACTCCCTGCTGCGGCCAGTCGTTGACCCGCCCGGAAGGGAGCTTGGTGTGCGTCGACTGCCACAGGAAGCTGCCGTCTCCCAGCGCGAAGGCGGCGATGACGCCGCGGTCGCCGGTGAGTTTCCCATTGTACAGCGCCTGGTTGTTGGTTCCGACGAACACCTTGCCCCCGTGGATCAGGGGGCCGGCGTAGGTCTGGGAGCCGAGCTGCGCCGTCCACAGGATCCCCTCCCCGGTTTCCGGGTTCCACCCTGTCGGCAGGGGACCCGCTTCCACCGTCATGTTGCGATCCGGAGTGAAGCCGAACATCGCGGTTTCGGTAGTCCCTGCGGGGACAACCGCGGCCGCCGAAGCAGCCGCCATCGCGGCCAGGACTGCGCCGAGGAACCGCGGATTTGTAAAGAGTTCTCTCATTCCTGTTTCCCCCGTGCCGCTACCACACGCGGACGTTGTCGTAGTAGATCTCGGCCGCCGAGTACCCGTAGAGCCCTGGACTGCCGTTGCGGTTCGGCAGCGGGTCCTCCGCTTCGATCGTCCAGTCTTTCGGCTCGACATCGCCGCGGCGCCAGACTTTGCCCCTTACGACCGCCCTGTCCGCTTCGACGTCGACCGTCATCCTGACGGTGTACCAGACCTCCGGTTCCCACCCGAAGTCGACGGTTTTCGCCATGCGCAGGTCGGACGCCCAGGAGCGGATCTGGAGGCGCTGGTGGTTGCCCATCATGTCGAGGGTGTAGCGGTTGGCGATCAGCCCCATGTCAGGGCGGTTGCGCTTCCCCCGGGCGGCCATCATGTCCGCCCGGATGGTGTATCCCGACATCTGCGGCGGACCGAGGTAGACGTTGGAGCGCTGCAGACCGCGTTTGGCCAGCGGTTTTGCCAGAACCTTGTTGCCGTCGAGCTCGCGGACGAAAAACTTGCGCGCCGCCCCGATCCAGTGGGAGGGAGCGGCATTCTCCCCTTCGGCAGCGCTCAGGGATTCGAAGTCTTCGCTCCAGCCGCGCGCCGCGGCGACCCGCACGCGGACGAGTGCCGCCAGAGCCGCGCTCTCTTCGGTCCCGAAACGGAGGCTCGCGCGAATGAGGCCGGTCTGCGAAACCTCGGGGACCGCAGTGAAGAGAGCCGTTGCCGCATCTTCCGCCTCGATTTCCCCGGCCAGCCCTTCGAGCTGCCAGTCCACTTCCTGCGGTAGCAGGGATTCTTCCGCCAGCGGCCTGCCCGCGGCATCGAAGATGCTGACCCTGAAGCGCGCCGACTCTCCCGGAGCGAGCAGGACTTCCGCGGGCTCGAGCTGAATCGAGGCCGGCTGGTTATCCGCCGAAACAGGAGCGCCCGTCGACGCTGCCGAAGAGCCGGACGGGCCGGAGGCCCAAGGCCCGCGGTAGGAATCGCCGAGGCAGAACAGCCCGTTTTCGGTCGCGAAGTAGACGCAGCCCCAGGCGACGGCCGGCGAGCCGTAAATCTCGAGCGGCCGTCCCCCTTCGGCGGCCAGCAGCTCTTCGTCGAGGAGCAGGCACTCCCCCTCTCCCGGCTGCAGGATCTCGAACCTGCCGTTGACGGTGGTGACGTAGACCTTGCCGGCGGCGACCACGGGGGAGCCCCTGCCGACGGTGCCGATGTTGCGCTCCCAGAGAAGGGTTCCGTCGCCGGCGTCGAGGCAGAGCAGGTTGGCGGAGTTGTCGACGACGTACAGCCTGCCGTCGCCGAGCGCCGGCGAGGCGTAGCCGGCCAGACAGGCGTCAAAGCGCCAGATTTCCCCGGTGCCGGTCACGTCCCCGGTGCCGGTGGCGTCGATGCAGACGACACGGCCCATTTCGGTGTTGTCGACGTTCTCTTCGCTGTGGGAGACGTAGACCCTGTCGCCGCCGGCTACGACGGAGACGTTGATGCCGCGCTTGCTGAGCCGGAAGCCCCACACCTTCTCTCCGGTGGCGACGCGCAGGGCGTAGACGGCCCCGTCGGCATTGCCGGCGATCAGCAACCGCTGCCCGCCGATCTCGGCGGCCACGGGGGTCGAGTAGGTGGTGTCGAGGGGCCGCCCGCCCGGAGTCGACACCCACACCACCTCGCCGCTGTTCTTGTCGAAGGCGAAATACCGGTGCCGGGGCACCCCCTGGTCCCCCCAGCTCGAGTTGAGGAACGAGATGACCACGAGGTCGCCGTCGACGAACGGAGTGTGGGTGCGGCCCCCGTACCCGGAGATGCGGCCGAACTCCTCGGTCAGCGACCGCGACCACAGCAGCTCGCCGGCGCCGGAGTAGCAGTTGAAGATCCCCTGTACCCCGTGGGCGTAGACGTTGCCGGTCTCGGGATCGCCGGCGAGGCTTGCCCAGCCGACGCGGTTGAACGGGATCGTGGTGTGGAAGATGTTGAGGCGGTCTTCCCAGAGCAGGGCGCCGGTACCGGCATCGAAGCAGGCGATGCGCTCCTGCTCGGTGATCCCCTCCCCAACCCGGCCGATGACGTAGACGCGGCCGTTCATGAGGATGGGAGTCGAGCGGCCGCTGAAGTCGGCGCTCCAGAGCTGGCCGCTGCCGGATTGGGACCACGCCGAAACCAGACCGGTCTCGCCGGAAGCGCCGTTGTGGCCGGGGCCCCTCCAGTGGGGCCAGCCGTCGGCCCCGGCAGGGTCAGGTATCCGGATGAGGGCGAGTGCGATGAGGAGAGTCAGCAATGCCATAGGGTGCCCAGAGTGGGAGAGTGAGAAAATACAGGCTGGCCCCGGGGATCGGAACCCGCCCCGGCTTCCGGCCCCTCGCTACCAGTTGGAATAGGAGCCGTCCACGCGGCGGTACCCCCAGCCCCGGCCGTCGTCCTCGACGTGGGGATTTGCGGCCGCGGCTGCGTCGTCGATTTCCACCCCGAGCCCCGGCCCTTCGGGCACCAGCAGGTGGCCGTCTGCGAAGCCGGCCTGGACGGGGAACACCTCCTTGAGGACGGTCCCCGGCTCGCGCGACAGCTCCTGCACCCCGACCAGCGACGAGGCGAGGCAGAAGTGCAGGCTGGCCGCGGTACAGACCGGGCCGAGGGGATTGTGCGGCGCCAGGGCGACGTAATGAGTCTCGCACCAGCCGGCGATCTTCCTGCCTTCCGTGAGACCGCCGACGATGCACAGGTCGAGGCGGCAGTAGTCGAGCAGGTCCTCCTCCAGGACCTCGCGGAACTGCCACTTGCTGGCGAACTGCTCGCCGATCGCCAGAGGCACGCTGGTCTGCTGGCGCACCATGCGCAGGCTGGCGGCATTCTCGCTGCGCAGCGGATCCTCGATGAAGAAGGGGCGGTAGGGCTCTACCTGGCGGCAGAAGTGGATGGCGTCCGGCGGGTCGAGGCGGGTGTGTACGTCGACGCAGATCTCGATCTCCTCTCCCAGCTCCTCGCGGACGGCGCGCACCCCTTCGACGGTCCGGCGCAGCGCGCGCCCCGGCTCGAACAGCCGCTCTCTTCCCTCGACATCGTCGACGGAGAAGCGCACGAACTTCCACCCCGCTTCGGCACGCGCCCGGCAGCCGGCCACGAGGCTGTCGGTGTCGGCTCCGACTACGTGGGGATAGCAGGCCACCTTGTCCCTGACGCGGCCCCCGAGCAGCTCGTAGACAGGGACGTTCAGCGCCTTCGCCTTGATGTCCCAGAGGGCGATGTCGACGGCGCTCAGGGCCGCGGTCTGCACCACCCCTCCCGGGAAGAAGCCGCCGCGAAACATCACCTGCCAGAGGTGCTCGATGCGGAACGGATCGGCTCCGGCGAGGTCGCGCTCGAACGACTTCCACACCGCGGCCACGGCGGTGACGCGGCGGCCGACGCCGGCCTCGCCGAGACCGTAGATGCCCTCGTCGGTTTCCACCTTGACGAAGGAGTAGTTGTGCCCCCCTTCGCTGACGAGGACCGGCTTGATCGCGGTGATCTTCATCCGTCTGCCTCTCTTTTCTGTGATTTTCCTTGCGGCTTTCCGTGGTTACGAGGCCGCACGAGAAGCCGCTCCGCTGCGATTCGCCAGTCCATCGGGCCCAGTCCCGCCCAGAAGCCGCCACCTCATCTCGTCGAGGGGAAAGGCGGGGCCCGGATCGATTTTGCGGTCCGGCGCGATCTCCTCGTGGCCGACGATTTCGACGATTCCGTACTCCGCTATCAGCAAACGGCAAAGCTGTTCGACGACGTCGAGCTGCCGGTCGGGATAGGCGTGCCAGTACCCCGCCTCGGTTTCGTTGCGGTGCACGGCGCGCACCGTCTCCGCGGCAGGACAGCTGCCTCCGAACCTGGTGAGATACATGCCGTCCCTCGCTTCGAGACGCCCGGCGTTGTCGACCTCGATTCCGAGCGAAAACCGGTTGAGGGAGGTCCGCCCTCTCCACGCGCTGACCCCGGCGTGCCAGGCGACCGTATCGAACGGAACCAGCTGCGCGACGGCCCCGTCCCGAGCGACCACGAGGTGGGCGGAGACCTGCCGCTCCGGATCGGTCAGGGTCGCGATGGCGGCACACGCGTCGGGGCAGGCGGTGTAGTGTATGACGATGGTGTCGGGGTAGCCCGGCGCGAAGGGGTCGCCGATGTTCGGCGATTCGGTGAACTCCACTCCGTCACCCCGGAGCCGGTGGTTTTCTATGTGCATCGTATCAACTCACCTGCCTCCGGACCGCATCCGCCGTTCGAGATTCCAGGGGAGTGGCTGACCGGAGCGGGCCTTCGAGGGGCAGAGACGGGGACCTACTTCCAAGGACGCCGGAAACGCTCGATGCGCTGCTGGAGCTCTGCGGTGATGCGGCGCACCTCCCCCAGGTCGGCGGGGCTGAGCTGGGGACCGAGGGCCGCAATGAGGGGTTCGAGGGCCGGCTGGTTGGTGTGTCCACTTCAGAGAAAGGCCGGGGAGCTATGAATCGGACCTTGGTTCGTACCAGTCGTTGCGCAGCAGGGGAAAGCCGCTGCGGCCCTCGCGGCGCTTGACCAGCAAGGTCTGATACACCCCGATGTAGCCGGCGGCGAACCAGTGGGCACAGCCCCCCATGTAGAGCCGCCACACCCGGTAGGTCGTCTCTCCCACCTCTTTCTCCGCCTCCTCCTGCCGCGCCTCGAGGCGCCGCACCCAGTGCCTCAGGGTCAGGGCGTAATGCTCGCGCAGGCTCTCGACGTCGCGCGGCTCGAAGCGGTTGTCCTCCGCTGCCCTGACAACCGACGCGATCGAGGGCAGGGCGCTGTCGGGGAAGACGTAGGTGCGCACGAACCCGGGTTTGCGGCTGCGCGGGCGGCCCGACAGGTCACCGATCCCGTGGTTGAGGAACACCCCGCCCGGCTTCAGCAACCCGAAGGCGGCGCCGAAGTACTCGTGCAGCCGTTCTTCGCCGACGTGCTCAACCATGCCGATGCTGGCGAGCTTGTCGAACTCCGACTTCTTAAGCTCCCGGTAATCGACCACCTCGGCGCGGCAGCGATCCTGCAGTCCCGCTTCGCGAATGCGCTCGTTGGCGACATCGGCCTGCGGCTGGCTGAGGGTGATGCCAAGGGCCTGGACCCCGTACTCGCGGGCGGCGTGCGTGATCAGGCCGCCCCAGCCGCAGCCGATGTCGAGAAAACGCTCTCCCGGCTGCAGCCGCAGCTTGCGGCAGATGTAGTCGAGCTTGCGCTCCTGGGCGGCGTCCAGCGATTCGTCCGCGGACCCGAACAGCGCGCAGGAATAGACCATGTTGCGGTCGAGCCAGAGAGAATAGAAGGCGTTGGAAACGTTGTAGTGGTGAGTGACCGCGGCGCTGTCGCGGTCCATGGAATGCTCCGAGCCGGACAGCCGCGCCCTCCCCAAGCCGTTCTGCGAACGCCCGCGGCAGGCAGGCAGACTAAGCAGCTGGCGCCCGATTCGAAGCTTGTCCCAGAAGCTGCGGGGCTGCGCGACCAGCTGTTCGGCGACCGGCATGAGGACTTCGAAGTCTCCCTCGATATCGTAGTCGTCGTGAAGGTAGCACTCCGCAAGGTTAAGCTCGGTCGGAGCGAGGAGCATCCTTCGCAGGGCTCCCGGGTGCTGCAGGACGACGGTGCATTTCGCCTCCGTACCCGGGGCCGGCTCCCAGGTGGTGCCGTCCCAGAGCCGCATGGCGATGCTGCGCTGGTCGAGTCCGCCGAAGACCTGCTCGATCAGGCCAAGCGTTGTCTCGACCGCAGAATAAGCGGCGGCGACAGTCATGACTGCCCATCCTCCTTTCTCATGGATCGATAAGAACGATTTCGACCTGGGTGAGCATGTCGGAGACCTCGTCGAACAGGGCGACGAACATCGAGCCGCCGAGCATCGCCAGATCGACGGTGTTTCCGGATTGGGAGTCTCCGTCCTCCCCGCCCGCGTCGGCAGACAGGCAGCGCGAGGCGAAGGCCATGCCGACCTGCTCCGTCAAGCCGGCGGCCCCGATGTGGGAGGCGTTGACTACTTCAGTGTAAAAAGTGAGATGCTCTTCCAGGCCGTCGATCGTATCCTCCCCGGCGCCCTCCGCCACCGTCTCCCAATGCCGGTAGTACTGCTCCGCTATCGCCCAGCGCGCCGGACCGTCTCCAAGCGACATGTTGAGGGCGAAATCGACGGCGAAGGCGCGCAGAAACAGCAACTCGGACTGCATCCGCCCCAGCGGCGTGCCGAGGTACTCGGCCAGCTCCTCGAGGGCCGGCTGCTCGGAGACCCCGGAAACGCACACGGTCTCCATCAGCAGGGCGCCGATCTCGATCGGCGTGGCGTTCTTTTTCCGGGGTACTTTGCGGGTTTTGGCGATCATGGGGGGAAGGGGGCCTGTTCCGTTCCTCGCGAACCGTTTCAAGAAGCGGAATTTACCTGTCACGGGCAACGGCGAGGGCGCTCTCGCCGCGTTCACTTTCCCCATCCCACTCCACCATCTCCCGCCGCTCCAGGTGCGCCTCCACCTCCTCCCGGATGCGCCACACCGGCCGCAGCTCCTGCCGCGCCATCAGCTCGAGCTGATCGCCCCGGTGAGGGGGGTGCGGCTGGCTGGCTTTGCCGTACCCCAGCAACACCCGGGCCCGCATCGGCTCCCCGAATTCCACGACCGCGACGTACGAACCCCCGCCGCGCGCTTCCATGCGGCCGTCGGCGCCCGGTGTGAACCACGGCCTGCGGAAGACAGGCCCGCCACTGGCCGCCAGATCCCTTCCCGCCAAACGCAGGCGGTGCCGTCCGAATCCGGAAACAGGATCAGCCCGGGTTCGAAGCGCCGGCGGGACCCACGATTTCCAGCTTCTCGCCAAGGTCGGAAATACCGGTGCGCTCCCCCATGCGCTCCAACCAGCTGCTCTCCAGCCGCTGCAGGTACCGGGTCGCCGCAGTGAGTTCCTGGCCCTTGTGGGTGATCATGCGTTCGTACAGGGCCTCTCCGATGACCCCTTCCCGGTGCGCCTGCTTCAGCTCCTCTGCTTCCTTTTTTAGCTGGTACAGGAGAGCGACGTGCTGCATCACCTCCTGCTCGAGACGATTCAGGGTGGGGTCGACGTCGATTGCCGCGGCCATCTTCCTGGCTTTCTGAAGGCCGTAGTCGTGCTCGAAGCGCAGATGCCCGTTCAGTCCCCGCAGGGAGACCCTTTTGCCGCATTCGGGACATATGACCAGGGTTTCCACGAGTCGTCCGCTTTCCCTTCAGTTGGCCGCCGGAGTCCCGGCGAAGAGTCTGTTATCAAGAGCCGGGATCCGCACCGGTGAATATACAGTACGGCAGCGGGCCGGTTCCGCGCCCGGGTGACGCATCCCCTTCCGGCGCTTGTGCTTCCGCTTTCCTCCGCCTTGACCGCGGCCGGCGTCGCCGGTAGGTTGGTGCCTCGATTTCCGCCCACCAAACTCCCCTGTCCGACCGGTGCAGCCCCTTAAAAAACCCTACCTGCTGTTTCTCGGAGACGCCGCCGACCAGCTGGCCGCCAAGACCGCCGGGGGCATAGCCTACTGGCGGCCCGGCTGGTGCGTCGGCCAGCTGCGGCTCGACGGCTGCCGCGCCGACCTCGGCCTGCCGGACCTCACCCTGGAAGAAGGACGCGCCGCCGGTGCCCGCACCCTGATCGTCGGCGTCGCCAATCGCGGCGGCGTCATTTCCGACGAGTGGATGGCCTCGCTGTCCGCGGCCCTCGACTTGGGATACGACATCGCCAGCGGTCTCCACACCAGGCTCGGGGAAATCCCCGCACTCGCCGAAACGGCCGCAGCCGCGGGCCTCGATCTCGTCGACGTGCGCTATCCCGAGATCGATCTCCCGGTAGGCAGCGGGGTCCGGCGCACCGGCAAACGGCTGCTCACGGTCGGCACCGACGTCTCCTGCGGCAAGATGTTCACCGCTTTGGCGATCGAGAAGGAGATGCGGGCGCGCGGCATCTCCGCCGACTTCCGCGCCACCGGCCAGACGGGGATCTTCATCGCCGGAAGCGGCATCTCGGTGGACGCGGTGGTCGCCGACTTCATCTCCGGAGCCGCGGAAGAGCTGAGCCCCAACGCCGATCCGGATCACTGGGACCTCGTCGAGGGGCAGGGATCGCTGTTTCACGCCTCGTACGCCGGCGTTACCCTCGGGCTCATCCACGGCTCGCAGCCGGACCGGCTGGTGCTCTGCCACGACCCGGGCCGCGAACACATGCGCGGTCTGCCCGACTACCCGCTCCCCTCCCTGGCGGCCTGCATCGACCTCAACGAACGCACCGCCCGCCTCACCAATCCGGACTGCCGCGTAGCCGGCGTTTCCATCAACACGTCGAAGCTGGAGGACGGGGACGCAGAGTCGCTGTTGGCAGCGATCGAAGGGGGAACCGGGTTGCCGGCCGTCGACGCCTGCCGCCACGGGGCAGGCCGGCTGGTCGACGCGCTTCAGTAGCTGCCGGCGTGGCATCCCTCAAACTGCGCGTCCGCACCGAGAGCTGGCCGATTGCCGGCAACTTCGCAATCTCCCGGGGGGCCAAGACCTCTGCCGATGTCGTGGTTGTCGACTTGGCCGATGGAGGCGCCACCGGCCGCGGGGAATGCGTCCCTTACGCGCGTTACGGCGAGTCGCTCGAGGGGGTGGCCGCCGCGGTCGAGGCGCTTCGCCCCGAGCTGACCTCCGGCGGCCTGGGCCGCGATGAACTGCAGCGCGCCCTGCCCGCGGGGGCGGCGCGCAATGCCCTGGACTGCGCCTTCTGGGACCTTGATGCCCGCCGGCTGGGCAGGCGCGTGTACGAACTCGCCGGTCTGCCGCCTCCGGTTCCGGTGGCCACCGCCTACACCCTGAGCCTCGACACTCCCGAGGCGATGGGACGGGCGGCAGCAGCCCAGAAGGAGCGTCCCCTGCTCAAGATCAAGCTCGGAGGAGAAGGCGATATCGAGCGCATCGCCGCCATCCGCGAGAATGCCCCGAAACCGCAGCTCATCGTCGACGCCAATGAAGGGTGGTCCGCCGCGGAACTGGAAGGCTGCGGCAGCCAGTTGGCCAATCTCGATGTTGCCCTCATCGAACAGCCGTTGCAGGCCTCCGGGGATGCCGTCCTGGAGCGACTCGAGCACCCGGTGCCGTTGTGTGCGGACGAGTCCTGCCACACCCGCGCCGACGTCGAGCGTCTTGCCGGCCGCTACGATTTCGTCAACGTCAAGCTCGACAAGACCGGCGGCCTGACCGAAGCCCTCGCCGTCGTTGCCGCCGCCCGCGCCGCTTCCCTCGGGGTGATGGTCGGATGCATGGTGGGCACATCCCTGGCGATGGCACCGGCCGCGCTGCTCGCCCGGGACGCCGACTTCGTAGACCTCGACGGCCCGCTGCTGCTGCAAAAAGACCGCACCCCGGGGTTGCGTTACGAAGGCTCTCTGCTGTACCCGCCCGCCCCGAAGCTTTGGGGCTGATTCCACCTACCTGGCCGGCAAGCCAAGCGCGAAGTCGACCGCCAACTGCACCCACCCGGCCAACTCGGCGTCCAATTCCTGGCCTTGGGGCCCGACATAGACGAACCCCTTCAGTGCTTTGCCGGTGAAATCCATCTCCCGCGCGTGCGGGTGCTCCAGACACCCGGCGTACTGGTACGGCCCGACGCGCAACATCAGGTCGCCGGCAATCACTCCGCAGCACATGTTGCCGTTCAGCATGAAGCAGAGTCCGCCGAACATCTTGCGCTCCGACAATCCCTTTTGGGGGGCCAGCAGGTCGCGAACGCGTTGTCCCAGGGATTCATCATACGGCACGAAAACTCGGTATGGGGCCCGACTTACCCGCCCGCCAGGACGAGCAACTGCCGGAGGTGGTTGACCGCGTAGTCGGCGAACTGCGGCCAGGGAAACAGTCCGGTGACGTCGAGGTGGACGGTCGTTACCTCCGCTGCCCGCCCCGCCTGCAAATCGTACAGGTAATCCCCGACAACGACGGCGGCAGCGGCCGGTGCCCGCCAGTGCCCCAGCAGGTGGTGCACACCGGCGGGGCTCGGTTTCGGTGCGCAGGTTTCGCGCGCGACGATGGCGCCGTCCTCGAAATACCGCATCAGGCCGGCCGCGGCGAGCGTCTCCCTGGCGGCCGGGCCGGTATTGCGCGTCAGGATGCCGATGTTTCGCCCGCCATCGAGCAGGTGAGCGAGAAGCTCGGCCGCCCCTTCCTGGGCGACGGCGTCGGCCGCGATTTCGAGCTCGATTTCAGCGAGCCGGTGGTTGGCCCTTTCGGCTTCATCGGCCGGCAGGGTTGCCAGGGTCTCCAGGAGGGGCTTTTCCGGCTGCATTCCGAGCTCGCTGCGGATGGCGTCGAAATCGTGGGCCGCCACGGTCAGGGTGCCGTCCATGTCGAACACCCAGTGGCTGCGGCCGGCCAGGGGTGCCTGTGGCAGATGGGTTTTCATGGCTTCTGTGTCTCCGACCAGGGGCACCGGCCAACGGCGTGCAGATCGTCCAGCAACGCGCGGTGCGCTCTGCCCGGAAAGTGCCCGGATCCTTGCGGCCGGCGCGGTTGCCGAACACGCGCAGAAGTGTATGTCCCCCTCCGAGAGGATGGCAAACCAGGCCGCCGTCCCGTATTCTTCTGTTTTCACCCATTAATTACGGGAACTGTTCATGGCCAACGAATACGCTGAATTCGAAGTCGTCGTCGAGAAGCCCGCCCGCCTCGGAGAGGGGGCTATCTGGGACCCGCAGCGCAAGCTGCTCCTGTGGGTGAGCATCCTCGACCACGAGCTATACCTCTACGACCCCGAAACCGGATCCAACCGCGTTATCCCGACCTGTCAGGCGGTCGGGACCGTTGTCCCCCATGCCGGCGCCGGCGTCGTGGTCGCCCTCCACAACGGTATCGCCACCCTCGACCTCGAGTCCGGGAAGATCGCCCCGATCGTCGATCCGGAACGGGACATCCCCGGCAACCGCTTCAACGACGGCAAGTGCGATCCGGGGGGACGCCTGTGGGCAGGCACCATGGCCTTCGACGCCACACCCAACGCCGGAGCCTTGTACTGCCTGGATACGGACCGCACCCTCACCGAAAAGATTTCGCCGGTGACGATTTCGAACGGCATCGTCTGGAACGGCGCTTGCGACACCATGTTCTACATCGACACCGCGGCCAACAACGTGCGCGCCTACGACTACGACATCGACAGCGGGGAGATCGGCAACGAGCGCGTCGCAGTCGTCAACGAGCTCGCAGGCGGCTTCGACGGCATGGCGATCGATGCCGATGACAACCTCTGGATCGCCGTGTACCAGGGGTCGGGGGTGCGCTGCTACGATTCTGCTTCCGGTGCCCTGATTCGCGAGTTCAGGCTGCCGGTCAGCAACGTGACCTCCTGTGCCTTCGGCGGCGAAAACCTCGAGGACCTCTACGTCACCTGCGCGCGCGAGGGCCTGGGCGAGGAAGCCCTGGCCGGGCAACCGCTGGCCGGCTCGCTGTTCCGGCTGAAGCCCGGCGTAGAGGGGGTCCCCTCCTACTTCTATGCCGGCTGAGCGGCGCCGGCGACTAGGCCGCCGTCCCCGAGGAAGCCCGCTCCCTCCACGAACCCTGGCCGCATGTGCACGACACGGCCACCTTCGGCTCCTGCAGCGCTCCTGCCAGGGTTTCGGGTCACCCTCGCCGCGGTCCCCGGCTTTCGGCAGCTATTGCGACGCCGCCAGACCCTGGGAGACGCCGCGATTCCCCCCGATACAGTACGCGCCCCGACGGCCGCATTGGCCCTTCATCGCAGGAGTCGCGAACTGCAAAAAACCTTCCCTCAGCTCAACGCATCTTCGACCGCCTCCCGGCTCCTCCTCAGGGCATCGGCCGGGTCCGGGAGTTTGGGATTGAGCTCCAGACTGACCGGACCATCGTAGCCGACCGACGGCAAGGCTGCCAGGGTGCGGCGCAGCGTTTCCCTGGTCAGGACACCGTCGAACAGCGCCAAGTGGGAGTCGTCGACGCCATTGTTGTCGTCGAGGTGGACGTACCCCAGCCGCGCCTCCGCCCCTTCGATCGCTCCCACAGGATCCTCGTCGGACATCTGGGCGTGCCCGAGGTCGAACAGCAGGTAGAGGTTGGGGTGGTCGATTTCCGCCAGGAGTTCGAGGGTGCCTGCCACGGTTGGCAGGGCGCGTCCCGGGAAATGCTCCACCGCCAGCCGCAGGCCGCTCTGTTGCGCGAGTCCGGCCGCCTCGCCGAGGGCGGCGGCATACCTCCCGAGGTCGGGCACCGCTTCCCCACCGGGGACGATGTAGGCGGTGCCGGCGCCGAGGGCGGCGGCGTACTCGAAGGCGATGTCGAGCTGGCCCAGCGCAGCGCCCACGACGGCGCCGTCGTCCGACTCGAGGGCAAGATCGTCGTGAACGGCGGCGGAAGCCGCGACGCAGCGGACCTTGAGGCCGGCGGAGGCCAGCTCCTTTCTCCCCCTCTCTCCCGCAAAGGCGAAGGGCCGCAGGTCGACCGATTCGAAGCCGAGGCCGGCAACCTGGCCGGACACTTCGCAGGGACTCCCGGACAATGCCCAGGCACAGCAGGACAGGTTCATTTCTTCTGAGGTCTCCCGGTAAACGGTGGACGGACAACGGATCGCGTTCCGAGGTCACAAGTCGGGCTCGAACCGCGGGATCCATAGAAGAGCGGAGCGTACATCCGATTTCTCCATGTGGGCAAATGGAAGGGTGTCCTGAGGTTTCCGGCGCGATAAAACGCCCTCCGCAAAGCCGCTGTCCAAGAAGCTGACAGACGATCAAGGGGAGAGGATGACGAAGACCGGCTGCACGCTTCACCACTCAGGAGGAATGAATCGATGACCCGTTTATTTCTGACCGCCCTTCTCGGGCTCGTCCTTCTCGGCATGACAGGTCCCGATGACGCCGATGCAGGCGGCCGCTTCTGACACGAAAAGGGGAAACGCGGTGGCTTGGCAGCTCTCGAGCTGACGGACAGCCAGAAGGAGCAGTTGCGCGCCCTGAGGGAGGAGCACCGTTCCGAGATAGGGGATTGGACGAAGGGCGACGGAGGCGGACTCCGCGAGCGGGAAGGCGGTAACTGCCGCCGGGGCAAGGCGAAAGCCGAAACGAAAGCGGGGGAGAAGGAATAACCGCTTTTCACCCTCCCCCCTTGCAAAACGGGGGGCAATGGAAAAAGGCCGATATCGAGACCTGCAGTCCTACGGCTGAATCACCGGTTCGTGAGCCTGCGCGGAGGGGGGCGCGAGCAGCCGCTGCTGCTGCGCCGTGAGCTCGCCGACGTCGCAACCGCCGTACCAGTCCCTGGCCCAGGACGAGTGGCCCGGGCTGTATTTGAACAGCAGCGTCCGTCGCTCCGTCGAGGAGCGCCAGGGCATGGTGCCGTGAATCACCGCCTCGGTGAAAATCAGGGCGTCCCCCGCTTCGGCGGCTGGCTGGACGACGTACTCCACCGGGCGTTGATAGGAACGCACCTCTTCCGGGATGTCCGCCGCATCGAAGTTGCTTTTGTGGCTCCCGGGCACGCAGGCGAAGCCGCCGGCCCCCGACGGGGCCGGGGTCAGGAACCATGTGACCACGGTCAGCCCGTTCGACATCCTGCCGTTGCGGTAGCGATACCAGTGGGTATAACCGGTTCCGCCGTGAAGTCCCCCACGTTCTTCCCCTTCATCCATGAAGAGCGCGTAGTCGTGGTCCAGACGGACGCGGTCCCCGAGCAGCTCCACGAGGTGAGGCAGGATCTTCGGGTGATCGATCAGCCGTTTCACCGGCTCGCCCCACGGCAACACCGACCACTCCCCCTTTTCCTCCGGCTCGCCGTAGGGATACCTCTCGTCGGCGACGCGGTTTATCTCGGCTACCTCCTCCGGCGACAGCGCGTTTCTGATGATGAGAAACCCCTCGAGGTCGAACTGGAAGCGTTGTTCGTCGTTCATTTCTCGTTCGCTTTCGTTTGCGGGCCGTAACCGGGTTCGTCTGGGAACCTCTCTTCGGGGTAAGGAATGGGATTCACGTCTAGGCGTCTACCGCCGGCCGAATCCTCCGCCGATGTCACGGCGCCTCGAGCGCAGCTCGACGAGACGGGCGACCTGTGCTTTCGACAGTGTCTCGTTGCGGGCGCCGTCGAGTTCGGACTGGATATTCCCCATAAGCTCCGGGAACCGGGCGCGATCGACCTCCTGGTTGCCCATGCGGGCGAACAGGTCGCTACGTTGATCCCAGGCCTTTTGGTACACCGTTCGCAGCTTGCCGAGGGTGACTGGAGAGACGTCGAGCTCGAAGCTGATCAGGGCCCAGTCGCTCTCGAGCGGCAGCATGCCGCCGCCACCTGCACGTCCGCGTCCGCCACCGCCGCCGAACCGCTGCGCGTAGCTCGTCACCGCGACAATGAGCATCAGCGCGGCGATCAGGGTTGCGATCCTTTTCATTCCCATGGATTTACCCTCCTGAAACGGGTGTCCCCATTGAGACAGCTTGGCCAAAGCGGGCGTTTAACCGCTTTCCCGCCATTTGGAGAAGATCTCACGCACCGCGGCGACCGTGTCGGCCTGGGCGGCACGTTTGTCTGGACGGTACCGCTTGATGCGGGCGAAGCGGAGCGCCATCCCCTCGGAATACTGGGGGCTCGCCTGCACTCCGTCGAACGCGACTTCGACCACGAGCTCGGGCCGCACGTGCACGACGTGACCCTCTTCGGCCACCTTCAGCTCCTGCAGCTTTGCGGTCTGCCAGCGCAGCATCTCGTCGGTCATTCCCTTGAACGTCTTGCCGAGCATGGCGAATCCTCCGGCCTCGTCGCGGGCCCCGAGGTGGAGGTTTGAAAGCCAGCCGCGGCGTCTGCCGCTGCCCCACTCGACGGCCAGGACCACCAGGTCGAGGGTGTGCGACGGTTTCAGCTTCATCCAGCCGGCCCCGCGGCGTCCGGCTTCGTAGGGTGCCTCCGGATCCTTGGCCATCACCCCTTCGTGCCCGGCCTGCAGGGCGCCGTCGATGAACCGGCGGGCGTCCCCGGGCGACGCGGTGACGAGGACAGGTACCCGTCCGGCCTCCGGCACCAGGCCGCTCATCGCCTGGGCGCGTTCCCGGCCCGGGAGATCGATGAGGTCTTGGCCGTCGAGGTGCAGGCAGTCGAAGAAAAACGAGGAAAGCGGCAGTTCGGCTTTCATCTCTTCGACCTTGAGCCGGCGTCCGAAGCGGCGCATCGTGATTTGAAACGGGGCCGGCCGGCCCTGGCCGGTCAGGACGATCGCTTCGCCGTCGAGAATCAGGCGCGTACCCGGGAGCGCTCGCACCGCTTCGACGACTTCGGGAACCGCGGCGGTGACGTCGTTCAGCTTGCGCGTGAACACGCGGACGTCGTCGCCTAGCCGGTGCACCTGCACGCGCGCACCGTCGAGCTTGTATTCGAGGCCGACGCGCTCATGGCGGGCGAACACTTCTTCCAGGTCCTGGGCGGTCTGGGCCAGCATCGGCTGGACGGGCGATAGCAGCTGCAGGCGGAATTGGGCGAGGGTTCCCTCCCCTCCGGTGAGGGCGGCGACGGCGACCTGGCGCAGGTCTCCCGACAGCATCACCGCTCGCCGGACCGATGCCGCGGGGAGGCTCGCCGCCCTGGCGACCGCCTCGACGACGATCCCCTCCTGCGCCCCCTGTCGCAGCTCCCCGAACACCAGACGCGCCAGGAACTCCTGCTCCTCCACCGTCGCTTGGGACAGCAGCTGGCCCAGTCTCTGAAGTTTTGCCTTGGCCGAACCGGGGCCGCCCATCGAAGCGATCTCCGCAAATGCGAGGTCGACGGCGGCGACCGCCAGCCTCGGCGACGGCGCGGCGCTTCCCGGCATGGAATCGGCGACGGCGGCGTACCCGAGCCCGATGCGGCCCTGGCGCAGCTCGCCGGTAAGGAAAGCGACGCCGGCCTCGCGCTCTGCCGGGCCGAGGCCCCGCATGCACTCGGCGACACGGGCGATTTTCTGCAGCCGCGCGCGGCTGCCTCCTACGGACCGGGAGGTTCGGACTATCTCGGCAAAGAGCATCTCGCAACCGAAGATCCGCATTGGCTGGAACCTGGAAAAGCCGGGAGGTGCGCCTGACCTGACCGGGTGCTGTGACCGCTGGGGTACGGCTACTCAAGTCGCGGCCCTATGCGTACCCTTTCCGATATGAAAAACCATGGTTGTTCCCCAGGCGGACACGAACCGCATGCGCCGAACCTGACACTCGACACGCCGATGCACCCGCCGCGGTGGGCGCTGCTCCAGCGCCAGCTTCTCGACGCCCAGGCCGAGGCCTGCCGCGAGTTCTACGAGCGCTACTTCGACGAGCGGGGCTACCTGCTGTGCGTACCGCGCTGGGGGGGAGACGACGGCCCCGACGACGCCGCGGAAAACCAGCTGAACTGGACCGTGCTGCACGCCCTTGGCGCGGAGGACGACATCCTCGACCTGTTCCGCCGCGGCTTCGAGGGCCACCTGCGCCAGTACACCGAAGCCAAAACCGTCGAGGTGCCGTTCGCAAGGGACGGTATGTACTACAGGGAGTTTCCCGTCAGCCTCGACTGGTTCCACCACGGCGAGGGGTTCAGCGCCTTCTTCCATTACGGACTGAGCGACCCGTACGACCGGCGCTACCTGCAGCGCGCCAGGCGCTTCGCCGGCTTCTACATGGACGAGGACCCGCAGGCTCCCAACTACGACCCGCGGCACCGCCTGATCCGCTCGCTCATGAACGGCAGCCGGGGGCCGATGCCGCGCAAGGCCACGGCCCTCGACTGGGCAGGTGACCCGATCGAGGTGGAGGGGCGTTTTGGGCTCCTGCACAACGAGCGCAGCTACGCGGAAATGCTGGCGCATTTCGAGGAGTACACCGACGTCGCCGGCGACCACCCGAACAACCTCGGGGCGACCCAACTCGCCCTGACCGCCTTCGCTCTCGGAGACGGCGAGCGCTACCGCGACTGGCTGCTGGAGTACGTCGACGCCTGGGTCGAACGCACCGACGAAAACGACGGCATCATTCCGAGCAACATCGGTCTCGACGGCAGTATCGGCGGCGAGTGCGGCGGCAGGTGGTGGGGCGGCTGCTACGGCTGGGGATTCACCGTCACCGTCCCGCAGACCGGGGAGCCGGCGCACCGCTGCTGCGCCTACAGCCGCGCCTTCTACGGGTTCGCCAACGCCCTGCTGATGACGGGGAAGCAATCGTACGTCGATCTCTGGAGAGGGGTCATCGACCGCGTCAACGACAACGCCGCCGAGATCGATGGCCGCACCATGTACCCGCGCATGCACGGTGACGAGGGTTGGTACGCCCATCAGCCGACACCTTTCGACGCAGGCGCCCTGCAGACCTGGTTCTGGTCGCAGGACGCGCAGGATGCCGAACGCGTCGGCGACGACTGGGTGGCGTTCGTGCGCGGAGGAGGCGGTTCGTTTCCCGAAAAAGCGCTCGAATCCGACCTCGAGCTGCTGCGCCGCCGGGTGGCGGAGATGCGCGCCGACAGGACCACCCCAGACACCCGCCTTTCGGACGACATGAACGGCCTGAATCCGGCGGTCACCGAGAACCTGACCCGCCTCATGCTCGGCGGTCTGCCGACGGGACGGGACGGCCACTCTCTGCACTGCCGCCTGCGCTACTTCGACGCCGACCGCCGGCGCGCCGGGTTGCCGCGGGACGTCGGCGCCCTCGTGGAGCGCATGGACGCGGAGAACGTCGACGTGTCGCTGGCCAATCTCAGCCCGGTGCACGAGCGCACCGTCGTCGTCCAGGGAGGCGCCTACGCCGAGCACCACAGCGAGCTCGTTTCCCTGAACGGCAAGACTTTCGAGCTGCAGGGGGGATTCGATTCGCAGCGAAGGTCCGCCTTCGTCGTACGCCTGGCGCCCGGATGCGGCGGGCGGTTGCGCCTCCGGCAGCGTCGCTACGCGCACCCGCCGACGTTCGCCTTTCCCTGGGGACCGGCCCTGATCGCGCCAGGAGGGGAGCGGTGCGTTCGCCGACCGGCAGAAGGTGAAGTCAGATGAATGAAACACTGAAGGAATTCAGGGTCTCGAACGACGCCCTCGGCGACGGGCCGGAACTGCGTCGCCGTATCGCCGAGGAGGGCTACCTGTTCTTTCGCGGCCTGCAGGACGCCAACCGCCTGCTCGCCCTGCGCCGCGACATGCTCTCCGTGATTGCCGGGGCCGGCTGGCTGGTCCCCGGTACCGACCCTGCCGACGGCATTGCCGACCCGTCCAGGGCCTGCACCGAAGGGGACCCCGAGTACACCGAGGTGTACTCCGCAGTCTACAAGCTCGAATCCTTCCATCGCTCCGGTCACTGGCCCGAAGTTCTCGAGCTGATGGGCAAGATCATCGGTCAGCCGGTGTTGCCGCATCCCCAGAAGATCGCCCGCCTCTGGTTCCCGAAGTTCACCGACCACACCACCCCCATGCACCAGGACTTCGTTCACTTCCAGGGCAACTTCGACACCTACACCTGCTGGGCGCCGGTCGGCGACTGTCCGATCGCGCTGGGGCCGCTGGCGATCCTGCCCCGGTCGCGCCAGATCGAGCACCTCCTCGACCACCACTTCTCACTCGGCGCCGGGGGCCTGAAAATCGAACCCGGGGAACTCGAAGGTGAGTGGTACAGCACCGACTTCGAAATCGGGGACACCCTGGTCTTCAACGCCCTGATGGTTCACAAGGCGCTGCCCAACCTCACCGCCGACCGGCTGCGGGTGTCGCTCGACAACCGCTACCAGGCGGCTTCGGACCTCATCGCCGAACACATGCTGCAGCCCCACCTGCAGCGGCTCAGCGGCCTTACGTGGGAGGAAGTCTACGCGGACTGGAGCGGCTCCCAAGGTCTGCGTTACTACTGGGAAACGCTCGACCTCGATACCCGGCCGCGCGACTTCAGCTATTCCGAACGTGGTTTCGAGGAAGCGGTCGACCTCGCCAGGAAGGGAGACGAGTGGGGGCGGGTCGCCCTGCAGCGGGTGGTTCGCAACAACCTAAATCCGCCCCAGGTCGAAATCGCGCGCGCGGTGCTGCGCGAGCTGGATGCGGTCCCCGCCGAATAGCTGACCCCGGGTGCGGGGCGTCCGGCGGCGAGCCTGACTGTCAGGCCCCCCGGAATTCCCTGAGGAATTTGCGCTCCCCTTCGGCGGTCGCGATCAGGATCATCTCTCCACCTGCAGGCAACCGCTGTCCGGGATCGGGGTTTACGCTGGTCGATCCGTTGAGGCTGGTCGCGACGACGGAGCAGCCGGTGCGCGGGCGGATCTCGGATGCGGCTATGCTCTTGCCCGCAAGACTTGCCGGCACCGGGATGCGCACCACCTCCAGTCCCTCGGCGATCATCAACGTGCTGCTGCGTTTGAGGAGGTTGGCGATCTCCCGGGCGCCCATCGAGGGGTAGGACATCACGAAATCGGTTCCGGCCCGGTGCAAGGTCGGCACGCTGCGCTCGATGTTCGCCCTGGCGATTATCTGCATGTCCGGCCTCAGCTGCCGGCAGTAGATGGCGAGGTAGACGTTGGTCTCATCATCCCGGGTGGTCAGCACCACCGCCGGAGCCTTGTCGATTCCGGCCTTCTTCAGAACCTCCAGTTCGGCAGCCGACCCGACCACGGTTTTTTCATCGACGTCGACCGCATTGGGGTCGCGCTCGACGATACGGTAGTCGACCTTGCGCTCGGCCAGGGCCCTCGCCGTGGCGCGGCCGACGCGGCCCGAGCCGATGATGATCACCGGATCGGGGTTCTGGTTATAGATCGCAAAAAGGCTGTCGTAGCGGTACAGCTGCTGCCGGTTCGCCGCCAGGACAAGCACCGTGTTCTCGGCGATCGGGGCTTCCGGCCGCGCTGGCTGGAACTCGCCCCGTTCCCACACGCCGACGACGGTGATTCCGACGTTCCGGCGCAGGTCCGCCTCCGCCAGGGTCTTGCCCACCAATGGGGTGCGAGTGACCGTGGCCTCGGCGATCATCAACTCCTCGAACTCGCCGATCACGTGCGCCATCGCATCCCCCGCGGTAATGCGCCGCGCCAGCGATTCCCCCAGCATGTCGGCCAGCTGCAGCACGTGAGTGCATCCGGCGAGCTGCAGGATGTCGACCGAGGCCGGAGCATCGGCGGTGCCGATAATCGGGATCTCTTCGGAAATCCCGCGCACCGTCGAGGCGACCTGGGCGTTGACCTCGTCGCTGCAGGCGGAGACCACGAGCGCCGCTTCCGAGACGCGTGCGCGGCGGTAGGAGTCGGGATCGTCGAGATTTCCGACGATGACTTTCAGGCCCTCGTCGGAGAAACGCATCGCTTCGGCACCGTCCGATTCCATAAGCACGTATGAGTAGTTGAACTGGGTCAGCCGCTCGATCAGGGCCATGGAAACCGGATCGTGCTGCGTGAGCACGACGTGGTCGCGGATGCCGGAGTCGAGCTCCCGCGGTCTCCGCGCCGCGGTCTGCGCCTGCACCCATGGCATCCAGAAAAACTGCAGGAAGGTGATGGGCAGCAGCATCAGCATGAACAGGGTGCCGCTCAGCAGCACCACCATGCTGAAGGCGCGTCCGAGATCGGTGTGGAAGGTGATGTCGCCGAACCCGAGGGTCGACATCACAGTCAGCGTCCAGTACAACCCAGTGAACCAGCTGTAGGTGCGGCCCTCGTGCAGCATCAGGACGTGGAAGAGGACGCTGAAGAGGGCCACCAGCGCGGCGAACACCGACAACAGGCGCATCAGGCGCGAAAAGTTGCGGCGGCCCTGGGGGTCGTCGAGGAAAAACGAGATCAACTTCAGCATTGCGAAGACCCCTGCCCTCTCAACGGATACTCCCGCAGCCAGGTGATCCAACTGATGATCTCCTGGTGGCGGTCCTGCATGAGGACCTCGATCACCGCCGGGCGCTCCGCTGCCAGCGCCCTTTCGAAGGCGGGGCGAAATCCGGAGAAATCTTCGACGCGCTCGGCATGGGCGCCGAACGAGCGCGCAAAAGCGACGAAGTCCGGGTTGGTGAGCTCGGTGTCGATGGTGCGGCCCTCGCAGTCCCGCTGCTGAGAGCCCTTGATCGCCGTCAGGGCGCCGTCGTTGACGACCACCGCTACCACGCTGATCCCGTAACGGACCGCGGTGGCCAGCTCGAAGCTTCCCATCAGGAAACCGCCGTCGCCGCTGAAACAGACCACGGGCCGCTCGGGATGGGCGACCTTGGCGCCGAGGGCCGCGGGGAAGGCGTGTCCGAGGGATACTCCGATGCAGGGGTAGATGAAGGTCTTCGGGTCGGTGATCGCGTACTCGGAGAAGACCGAGTAACCGATGCCGTGCACGTCGACGGAGAGGATGCCCTCCTCCGGAAGCACAGCGCGTATCTCGGGCAGCAACGGCAGCGCCGGCTGCGCCGCAAACCGCACCTGCAATTCCTCGAGCAGGCCGCTCCACTGGCAGGTGGGAGAGCCGGCGGTTTCCGTCAGTCCCCGCAGGCTCTCCCGCAGATCGCCGGGGACGCCGATGTCGCACTCGTATTCGCGGCCGATCTCGCTCTCCTCGGGGTCGAGCTGCAGCAGGGGCCGCGGGAACTCGCGGGTCCAGTTGTTGGTGTCGATCGAGGTAAAGCGGCAGCCGACCGCCACCGTGCAGTCGGCCGCGGCCAGGGCCTGCTGGCCGCGGTAGCCGTTAAGATCGCACAGGGCCAGCTCGTGATCTTCGGGCAGGGCCCCCTTGCCGCGCCGCGTGGTAGCGACCGGGGCATGGATCTTTTCCGCCAGCTGCCGCAGTTCGGCACGGGCGCCGCTCGCAATGACGGCCCCGCCGGCCAGCAGCAGCGGACGCCGCGCCGCGCGCAGCCTGGCGGCTGCCGCCTGTATGAGGGACTCGTCCGGAGCCGGGGCGGCCTGATGTTCGACGCGAGGGGAAACTGCGGCGTTTCCTTCCGCGGTGATCACATCCTGGGGAAACTCCAGCAGTACCGGGCCCGGCCGCGGCGCGCGCATGGCGGCGAACGCCTTCTCGACGTGGACGGGGATATCCTCGACGGAGCGGACGCTGGCGCGGTACTTGGTTATCGGAGCGAAGAAGGAGAGCTGATCGAGGCCGTGGAAATGCTTGCTTGGATCGCGGGAATAATGCTTCGACTCGTGCTGTCCGGTTATCAGCAGCACCGGAACGGAGTCGGTGCAGGCTTGGAGGATTCCCGTGGAAGCGTTGCTGGCGCCGGGGCCGGGCACGGTGAGCGCCACCCCGACGTCGCCGGTGGCGCGGGCGTAGCCATCGGCCATCACCGAGGCGGAGTACTCGTGACGCACCAGCAGGTGGTCGAGCCGGTCTCCGCCGCAGCGCAGCAGGGAGTCGTAAATCTGGATGTTCTGCGTCCCCGGCATGCCGAAGATGCAGCCGACTCCCTGTGCTTTCAGGCACTCGATCAGGAGATCGCCGCCGCGCATCAGTTGGCCCCTCCGTCACTCGCCCACGCCGGGGGTCAGTTTTCCCAGGTGCAGGCCTCGGAGGGCGCGCACCCGCAGGGGCCGCAAGGGGTCTGCGGGGCGGAGCGCGCAGGGAGGCTGGCGAAGGAGGACAGCTGGCGATCCAGCCGATCGCTGCCGCAGGAATCACATACCGTTGCCGTCGCTGCGGAAAGCTCGACAACCTCGAACAGGTGCTGGCACTCCTGGCACTGGTACTCGCGGATAGGCATCGGAAGCCCTTTCTGTTCGCGGCGGCAGTCTGCGGCTGCAACAGGAGAAGGTAGGCCATGGCCGGCCTTTCGCCGACAAGGCGCCCGACGAACGCGAAACTCAGCGCAGCAGCAGCAGCTTGCGCGCCCGCTGCCGCTCTCCGACCCGCAGGCGGTAGATGTAGATGCCGCTGGCGACCTCGACGCCGCTGTTCATGCGGCCGTCCCAATAGGCGGTGTGCCGGCCCGCCGGCTGCACCCCGTCGACGAGGGTTGCCACACGGCGGCCGGTGACGTCGAACAGAACCAGCTCGACATCCGCGACCGCCCGCAACGAGTAGCGGATTGCCGTGCTCGCGTTGAACGGGTTCGGGTAGTTGGCCTCCAGCTCGAAGTCGGCCGGCTCCTCCCCTGCCTCTTCGGCCGCGGTAGGGGCTTCGTAGGTTACGCGTATCACCATGTGATTGACGAAGTCGCTGGTGACGTAGAGAGCACCCTCGGCGTCGGTGGTGACCCCTACCGGTTGGCCGCGCACACCCTCGCCGGGAACCGCGGAGGCATCCCTGACCAGCGGACCGAGTCCGGTCATGAAGTCGGCCAGCACCGCGCCGCTGCCGTCGGGCTCGACGAACAGCACCATCACCTTCCACCCGGGAACCGCGGCCTTGTGGCCGGCGCGGAAGGCGATGAAGGCGGCGTTCCGGTACTCCGGGGGGAATCGGTCGGCGGTGTAGAAGTGAATGCCCATCGGCGCCAGGCGCGCCGGAGCGAGGGCCACCGGACGCGGAATCGAGGCGACGAGCAGGCTGTCATCCCGGGTGATGGGAAGCACCGGGGCGTACTGAAGCACCGAAAAGTCGACCCACGAACGGTACGCGTAGGCGAACGGCCATCCATAAAAACCGCCGTCGCGGATGATGTCGATACGCTCGGGCGGCAACCGGGAACCCTCGCGGTCGTGACCGTTGACGACCCCCCACAGCTCGTTCGTCGAGGGGTGCAGCGCCAGTCCGGTGGCGTTGCGCAGGCCGGAGGCGAAGACGCGGCGATTGGAGCCGTCGAAGTCGAACTCGAGGACCGCGGCCCGCTCCGGTGTCGCCTCCCGGCACAGGTCGCAGGTGGAGCCGACGTTGACGTAGATCTTCCTGCGAAGCTCATCGATCACCACCGTGCGTGTCGGATGCAGGTCGCCGTCGGCTTCCGGCAGCGGAGCCAACTCGGCGCGCTCTTCGAACACCCCGTCGCCGTCGAGGTCGGACAGGCGGACCAGCACATGGGTGTCGGCCGCGTAGAGATCGCCGGCGAAGAAGGCGATGCTGTGCAGCCAGCGGAAACCGCCGGCGGCGACGTACCACTCGTCGGCGACGCCGTCGCCGTCCCGGTCCGGAAGGGCGACCACCTCGCTTCGCAGGCGCATGCTGGCGACGTGCAGCACCCCGTCGGGACTCCAAGCCATGAACCGTGGGCCGACCAGTCCGGTGGAGGCGAACACCTGGGCGCTGAAACCGGGTGGCATGTTGAGGGTGATGTCGCCGGGAATCTCCACTTCGAATCGCTCCGGCACGACAAGGGGGCTCGGCTGCAACCCCAGGTCCCAGGTTGGAGTCAGCTCGAAGGTGCCGGGTGGGTACTCCTGCGCAGCGAGCGCGGCAGAAAAAAACAGCACCAGTGTCGGCAGCGCCCGACGTGGTCTCATGCGAGCACTATCCCAAGTCGCGGCGATGGCCGACGAACCCGCTGGGGTTCTCGAAGGCGTCGACCCAGCGCTCGCACCATTCGCCGAAATCGCGCTGTACGCTGTCGGGGGCCGAGGCGCTGCGCACGACGAAGGCCGGGTGTCCGGTACGGCCGGTGTGCTGTCCGCTGGTCTGGTAGCGGAGATCCATCGACCAGCGGCAGCGGTCGGAGCGGTTGGGCATCGAGCGGTGGGGGATGAAGCGGTGCATGAAGATGACGTCGCCGCGGCGGCACTCGAGGTCGACGGGGTCCATGTCGGGAATCTGGCCGGGGGCTACCGTGGTTCCGCCCGCAGCCTGGTGCTTGACGTAACCGATCCTGTTGACCCCGGGCAGCGCCTGCAGGCAACCCATTTCCCTTGTGGAATCTCCCAGGGGCAGCCAGCAGGTGACGATGTTGGTGTCCTCCGCCTCCTCCATCATCACCCCGGCATCCTGGTGCCAGGGAACTGCGCCGAGGCTGCCGGTTCCCTCCCCATCGGAAGTCGCCGGCGGCTTGGGGCGAATGTGCTGGATCGGACTGCAGGTGATCTCCGGTCCGACGATCGACTCGACGGCGTCGAGAAGGTGGTCGTTGAACAGAAACCCGAACATCGACGGACCGCGGTGGTGCATGATGTCCATGCCCTGCGCGATCTCCCCGCACTGCCGCGCCAGCAGACCGAAGCGGAGGTCGAACGGCTCCTCCTCGTGCAGATGCTCGATCTTGCCGCCGGTATGGAGCTCACGCGCCCTGGAATCGATGAACTCGACGATCTCGTCTATGACTGGTTGCAGGTCGTACTCTTCGAGGATCCCCCGGGCGACCACAACGCCCTGTTGGTCGTATTCGGCAAGCTGTTCAAGGGTCAGGCCCATCTCTTCTCTCCCCCCCGGTCATGGTCGCTATGACATTCCGATTTCCCGTAAATATATACGCACCGCAGAGATCGCAATCGCCCTCACCAGGAGGCCTGTCGTGGCCCGTACTCCCGACCTGCTCGCCGGCGGACTGTTCTTTCCCGAAGGACCTCGCTGGCGCACCGCCGGCATGCTGCCTCAGGCGGAGGCTGACAGCGCCGGGGAGGGACGGCTGTTCTACTCCGACATCCTCGGGAAAAAGGTGATGAGCCTCGGCCTCGACGGAAGCCTCGAGGAGATCGCGGAGGTCCCAGGCATGCCCTCCGGCCTCGGGTGGCTGCCTGACGGCACCCTGATCGTGGTCTCGGTCATGGACGGAAAGCTGATGGCGATGCGCGGCGGCGCGCTGGAGGAGGTTGCCGACATGACGGCGGTCACCGGCAACATCTGCAACGACATGGTTGTCGCCGCGGGGGGGCGCGCCTACATCGGGCAGCCCCGCGGACGGCTGGGACGAATCGAAGATCCCCAACCCCGGCAACATGCAGAGGTTCGGGTACGTCGTCCTCGTACAGCAGGACGGCGGACGGTTCGAATCCCGCATCGTCGCCGACCGCGTGACCTGCCCCAACGGCGCCTGCATCACCCCGGACGGCAAGACCCTCATCTTCGCCGAATCGATAGGCTTCCGCCTCACCGCCTTCGACATCGACGCCGACGGCTCGCTCGTCAACCGCCGGCCCTGGGCCGACCTCGGCGCTCCGCCTGACGGCATCTGCATGGATGAGGAGGGGTGCGTATGGGTTGCCCTCTGCTACTTCGAATACGGCGGCCCGGGGGGATACGTGCGTGTCAGGGAAGGGGGCAAGATCGCCGACCGCATCGACGTCGAGGGGTACAGCGCCTACGCCTGTACGCTCGGAGGCCCGGAGATGAGAACGCTGTTCCTGTGCGAGTCGAAGGTGTTGGGGCAGGAGCGCTTTCCGGGCGACGGACGCATCCGCGCCGTCGATGTCGACGTCCCTGGCTCCGGGTCCCCCTGACTCGTTTTCCGGCCGCGGCTGACCAGCCACCCGAAATCTGAAGGTGGGCGCGGCCGCCCACTCATCCGCCGGCCCTCCTGGCGGCAAACCCCTCCGCTTCGAGGGCGCGCACCACGGCGTCGCGGTGCTCTCCCTGAATCTCGATCACCCCGTCCTTTACCGTACCGCCGGCTCCGCAGCGGGCCTTGAGGCGCTTCGCCAGTTCCTGCAGCTCCTCGGTCCCGAGGGGAAGGCCGGTGACGACGGTCACTCCCTTCCCCTTGCGTCCCTTGGTCTCGCGCCCGACGCGGAGGACTCCGCCCCCTTTCGGGGCCTTCGATTTTCCTGCCGCCGGAGTGGAGCAGCTGCACTCGGCGGCCGGCTGGTCGCACCCGGGACAGAGGCGACCGTGCTCCGTCGAGTAGACCAGCGACGCATTGCGCTGCCGGCGCTTCATCCGGCCACCCACAAGTCCCGTGTGACCGCCTCCTCGGAGGTCAACACCTCGGCTCCGTCGGCGGTTACCAGCAAGACGTCTTCGAGGCCGAACTTCTCGCTCGCCTCCCAGAAAGGAAACACTCCATCGAGGGTGACGAACGGCTCGACGCAGAGCACCATATTCTCCTCCAAGGGGGCGGTGTTTACCGCCGACAGTCCCGGCTGCTCGTGCAGGTCGAGGCCGAGGCCGTGCCCGATCGCCGACCAACCCGACCGCAGGCACCACTCGGAAAAGGGGCGGTACCCGGCGCGGTTGTTGACAGCGAAAGCCGCCTGTAGCAAGGCGGCGATCTCGACTCCCGGTTTCACCATGTCGATGGCCGCTTCCAGGCCCTGGCGGGCAAGATCGAAGTGGCGGCGCTGATCGGCCCGCGGCTCGCCCAGCGCCGCCATTCTCTTGAAGTCGCACCAGTAGCCCTCGTACACGCAGCCGCCGTCGAATTGCACGAGGTCGCCGGGCTGTAGCGCGTAGTCGGTCGGCATGCCGTCGGCCCACATGGCGCGCGGTCCGGCATAGAGGGCATTGAAGCGCTGCTCACTGGCCCCGGAGGCGCACATGGCCGAGGTCATGACGTCGGCCACCTCCTTTTCGGTCATGCCCGCCTGCAGCCGTTCGAAGCCGGCCTTCACCCCCTTGGCGGAAATTTCGGCTGCCTTGCGCAGGCGCGAGATCTCGGCCTCCGACTTGACGCTTCGGATCGACCAGACCGCGTCGCTGCCATCGACGATGTGCGCCCGCGGAAGTCCCGCCAGGATTCCGGCGAAATGCTCGTGGCCCATGTGCGGCTGCAGGTCAGAGCTGAGCTCCATTCCGAGAACGCCGCGGTCCAAACCTTTTTCGCGCAGCACCTCCAAGATCAGGGGCGTCCCCGCGAACTCCCTCGACATGTAGAACTCCCGGGACAGCGGCCAGTGCCGCACGTCCTCGATCCAGCACTGCTTCACCAGGTGCTGAAAGCCGTCGGACGCCATCAACACCGGCTCGCCTTCCGCGGGCAGCACCGCCGGGAAGTAGAAGTGGTGGGCGTCCCAAGCGCCGTCCCGGAGTCCGGCGAAGTAGCGCAGGTTGGACCGCCCGGTGAGCAGCAGGCCGTCCAGCCCGCGCCGCTTCAGGGCTTCCTGCATGCGCGTGTATCTCGCGACGTACTCCTTCCGTGGGAAATCCGCATGCGCCAGAGTTTTCATCGCCTGCCTATCCGGCTGTTTATCCGGTATTTGCGCAGACTGCACCTCACCAATACCCTTGAGCGGCCGCAGCGATTCGAACCATACCTGCGCAACATTCTCCGCAGATTCGCCCCAGGAGGTAGATGATGGACTTCAAGAAAGTTTCCACCCAGATACTTGAGCCCGACAAGAAGCTCTCCGCAATCGTCGGCGATACTCCCCGGACTCGCGGGGAGATCATCCGCAAATTCTGGGACTACATCAACGAGCGCAGCCTGCAGGACACGGACCGGCGCATGATCAATGCCGACAAGGTCCTTCAGCAGGTGCTGGGGGGCAAGAAACAGGTCAACATCTTTCAGGTCGCTACCCTGGTGAGCAAGCACCTGAAAAAACCCAAACCTGCGGCCAAAAAAGCCCAGGCCAAGAAACCCATGGAACCCACCAAGCCGGCGGCGGCGAAAAAGGCCCCAAAACCACCCAAAGCGGTTGAAAAACCGGCTCCTCAAAAAACGAAAGCCGAAAAGACCGCCGCTCCAGATAAACTCCCGGGCGAAACAACGCCTTCCGAAAAGACCGCCCCTGAAAAAACGGTGAGCGAAGAAACAGCGGCCGAAAAGGCAACCTCCGAAAAAACAGCGGCCGAAATAGCATCCCCTGAAAAACCGAAAGAGGAAAAGGCAACCGGCACGCCTGTACCTGAAAAAACAACTGCCGCTTCAGAAAAAGCCCAGGTGGAAACGACGCCCTCGAAAAAGGCCGCCCCTGAAAAAACGGTGAGCGAAGAAACACCGGCCGAAAAGGCATCACCTGGACCGACGCTCGAAACACCGACTGCTGAAATCTCAGCTCCCGAAAAAACGGCGAACGAAGAAACACCCCAGGAAAAACCGACAGAGGAAACGAAGTAGGCGCCCCTTCCCCGAGCGTCAGTCCGGACCTCGGAGACATCCGTTCAGCGGCTCTGCGCGCACACGGCTCACACCGCCGGACCATCGAGCGGCGGCAGTCCCGGCTCGCGCACCGCCCAAGGCAGCGACGTGCGGAGCTGCTGCCGCTGCACCTCGCGCACGCGCGGCGCCGTAGGGATGATCGGCATGCCGGCCCGCTTGGCGAAGTAGCCGCTGATCACCGCGGCCATTTGCCCGCGGCCGGGCAGGATCTCTTCCGGAGCCGGTCCCCCTTCGGCGTGCAGACTCGGCGCCCATCCGGCGATGTCCAGGTCCGGGTGGGCGAGAACGGCGTGGTTCCAGTCCACCATGACCGCCCGCCCGTCGACCGCCCGCCCGTCGCGGAAGCAGACATTGTCGCTGCGCACGTCCAGGTGGGTGGGGAACATGCCTTCGATCACCGCGTCGTCAGCGGCCGCCGCTAGTACCGGCGCGCTGTCCCGGAGCCAGCGGCCGGTCGCCAAACCGAGAGACAGAAACGGCGCCGGTTCCTCTGCCACCCTGTTCCAACATCCTGCAAGACCCGAATCGGCAGCGTCCAGGGGCGAAAGATGGCCTCCGTGATCCGCGGCTCGCAGGCGCGCGAGCGCTTCGAGGATCTGGTCGACTCTCCCGGCATTCCATGGGGGCGGCCAGAAGCAGCCGCTCAGGTCCTCCAGCAACAGCAGCGGTCGTTCGCCGTCGTCCCACCCGAGCAGCTTGGGCATGAAGTCGCCGTCGAGGGCGGAATACACCCTGTGTTCCTCTCGCAGCCACCTCGCCGTCAATCTATCGACGCCGATCTTGGCGAACGCCGCGGTGGCGCCTTCCAAGTCCACCACCCAGCGCGCGGCCGCGGTGTAGCCTCTCCGGCCGCGCGGCGAAAGCCGGTAGGCCGCCGGCCGGTCAGAACGCCTATGCGAGCGACATCTTCAGGCGACGGACCATCCATGATCTCTGGTTCACCACTTGATGGAATTGAACCTCGGCAACAGAAACTCGTCCTCGGGGAGCGCAATCACCATCCGCCCCGCAAGGTGCCGCTCCAGCAACTGCTCGCCCCATCGGAGGACCCATCCGGCCTGCAGGACCTAACTGCCTGCGCGCGCAATTCCGCTTGGATCGGACGCCGACGCATCCTTGAGAGCTTATCGCGGTTCGATCCAAACCAGAATATCCGCGCGATTCATTCCCTCGATCTTCATAGTGCGGTTTGGCTGCATCCCTGCTTCTGCCCGTTCCCGGCGCCGTCAGCCCCAGGAAGGACCCTGGGCGGGGCGGGAATGCGGGTGCACTCGATCCGTATGCGGATCTCGCGTTGTCCGGCAAAGTCCGCTGCTTTTATTTGGTTCAGCTGCTGCACGCGGTTCCCCCCATTCTCTGGAGATACCATGTCCTCGTCCAGCGATTTTCTTCTGACCTACTCCGAAGCGCGGAGGCAATCGGCGGCCCTGTACGCGCGCGCCGTCGACGCGCTGGGGGGCGCGGTCGGCCACGACGTCCGCCATTTCGAGCCGGTTCCCATGTACGTCACGCGGGGCCAGGGTGCCCGCAAGTGGGACGTCGACGGCAACGAGTACATCGATTTCCTGTTGGGCAACGGGGCCCTGCTTCTGGGGCATTCGCCTCCGGCCGTCGTCGAGGCGATTCAGCGCGCCCTCGCCGACGGCACCCACTTCGGCAACGACCACCCCCTGCACGTGGAGTGGGGGGAAATCGTCAAGCAGCTCGTGCCTTCGGCCGAAAAGGTTCGGTTCGTCAACTCCGGTACGGAAGCGACGCTGCTCGCACTGCGCCTCGCCAGGGCCTTCACCGGGAGGAACAAGGTGCTCCGCTTCGAGGGCCACTTCCACGGCTGGCACGACGGCGTCGTGCACGGCTTCCAGCCGCCGTTCGACGCCGACGGCTCTCTCGGAGTGCCGCCGGAGGTCTGGAAAAGCTTCGTCACGGCGCCTGCCAACGACATCGGCCGGCTCGAGGAGATCCTGGCAGAGGATGGCGACATCGCCGCGGCCATCGTAGAGCCGTCGGGGGCCTCGTGGGGGCGCATCCCCACCGCGCCGGAGTTTCTCCACGGTTTGCGCGCCCGGACGGCGAAACGGGACGTGCTGCTGATTTTCGATGAAGTGGTCACCGGTTTCCGTCTCGCACCGGGGGGCGCCGAACAGTACTACGGCATCACCCCGGATCTGTCCTGCTTCGCCAAAATCCTCGCCGGAGGGATGCCGGGAGGCGCGGTGACCGGCCGCGAGGAGATCATGTCGCTGTTCGATTTCACCGGCGATGCCGAGCGCGACCGCCACCGGCGCGTCGTCCACTTCGGCACCTTCAACGCCTCGCCGCTGTCCGCCGCGGCGGGCGTCGCCTGTCTGCAACAGGTGGCGACCGGCGAACCGACGCAAAAGGCGGACGCCCTGGCGGCGCGGCTGCGGGGCGATTTCGAGGAGGTTCTCGAGCGCCACGCCATCGCCGGCTACGTCTACGGCATCAGCTCGACCTTCCACGTCTTCTTCGAGACCGACGCCGCGGTTGCCGCGGCGTCGGGGCAGCGAGGCGACCTGCGCACCAGCGATGCGAGCAAGCTGAAGGGGATGCCGGGAGAGCTGATCAGCAGCTACCAGCGCCATCTGCGGCACAACGGCGTCGACAACATGAGCTCCACGGGGGGCGTGGTCTCGTCGGCCCACAGCGACCGCGATCTCGAGGAAGCGACCGCCGCCTTCGAAAAGACCGTTCTCGCGCTCGCCGCGGAAAAGCTGATCCTCAGGCTTTAGGCCCTTCCCTCACGGGTTCCAGACCCGCTCGAAAAGGTTCATCCAGTTCCCGCCCAGCAGCTTGGTGATATCCTCGCTGCTGTACCCCCGGTTTGCCAGCATGTCGGCGAGGTTGGGAAACTCCGCCGGGCTGTCGATGCCCTTCGGCTGAAAGCTCAGCTCGGTGTACGGGATCGAGCCGTCGGCAAAGGTCGAGGGGAACTTCGTCCCCTGCTGCGAGGAGATGTAATGCCAGAACTCCAAGGGCTGATCGTGGGTGGAGTCGGTGCCGATGGCCACGTGATCGATACCGATCCGCTCCACCATGTTGTCGATGGCATCGACGAAATCCTCGACAGTCGAGGCGAATGCCTTGGGAAGGAAGTTGACGAAGGACGTGGCGCCGACGACGCCCCCCTTTTCCGCGAGGGCGAGGAGCGCCTCTTCCTCCTTGTTGCGCCGGTGGCCGCAGAAGCTGCGCGCGTTGGCATGGGTGATGGCGACCGGCTGCTCGGAGACCTCGATGGCGTCCAGCGTCGTCTTCGGACCGACGTGCGACAGGTCGATGACGATGCCGAGCCGGTTCATTTCGCGCACCGCGTCTACTCCGAAGTTGCTCAGGCCGGCGTCGTTCCGCTCCCAGCAGCCGCTGCCGAGCAGATTGGTCTCGTGGTAGGTCAGCTGGATCACCCGCACCCCGAGGGCGTGGAACAACCCCAGTCGGTCGAGCTCGTTCTCTATCGGCGAGGCGTTCTGGAAACCGAGGATAATCCCGGTCCTTCCGAGCTTTTTGGCGATGTGAATGTCCGCCGTCTCCTTCACCTGCAGGATGTCGTCGCGTTCGCGAAAGCGCCGCATCCACACCGACAGGTGGGCCATGGTCTGCAGGAAGTTTTCCCACGTTGCCACGGTGGCGTTGATGGCGGTGATGTTGCCGGCCCGCAGACGCTCGAACACGGCGTCGCTCTCCCAGTTGCTGACGTTGAGACCGTCGATGACGATCGCCTCGTCGTAGATCCGCCTCGCTTCGCTCGCCATCAGTCGGCTCCTTTCTCGAACCTCGTTCCGATCCTGAACAGGTCTCCCAAGCGGTTCTCCTTGTCTTCCAGGGCGTCGGCGATCACCGGACCGATGGAGCCGCCGAACTTGAAGCCATGGCCGCAGCCGCAGCCGGCGATCAGCACCCTCTCACACCCCGGGGCCCAGTCGATGACGAACTGCTCGTCCTCCATGTCGGCCATGTTGGTGTAGAGACAGGAACGGCCGCCGGCCGGCTCGGCGCCGTCGAGGGCCGGGATGCGCGCGGCGACGAAGTCGCGGGCCCAGTCGAGAAACGCCGGCGTCGGCTCGCGCGAGACATCGACCGTGGTGTCGTCCACCTTGCTGTCCTCGGCCACCTTGACGAACCCCTCGTGCAGGTAGGGGAATCCGTACCAGAGGTTGCCGGGCGACAGGATCGACCACACCGGGAAGCGGCCGCGCTCGAACGGGGCCGGATCCTTCGGGAGGAAGAAGGCCATCTGCTGCCGCGAAATCCGCACCCGGGTCGCCATCGCCGGCAGCAGCTTCCCCACCCATGGGCCGGCAGCTACCACCGCGCGGTCGCAGTCCTGCGATTCGGTGTCCCACCTTACCCTGGCGCCGGAACCGGTCTCTTCGACGGCGGTCACCAGGGTGTTCTCGCGAATCTCCACACCTGCCTCCCGGGCCAGTCCGGCCAGGTCGGCCAGCGCCTGACCGCTGCGCAGGTACCCGGACCAGGGATCGTAAAACAGCCTGTCCTCGTCGCTGACGGTGAACTGGGGAAACCGCCGGTTCACCTCTTTGGCGGTCAGCTCGGTGACATCCTTGCCCAACCGGCTCAGGGTCTCCCAGCCGGCCAGCGCCTCGTGCTCCGGTCCGAATCCGTGCACCGCGATCAGCTTGCCGGTCTGGAAGTAGATCGAGCGGCTGGTGCGCTCGTGCCATTCCCGCCACTGCGCCGCCGCCCGCGTCACCAGCTCGACGTAAATCTCGTTCGGGTAGTTGGTGCGCCGGATCACCTTGGAAACATCGGTGCTCGACGCCTCCGGGTTGGGGATTTCACCGCGTTCGATCAGGGTCACCTCGTGGCCGCGCTCGCGCAGCTCGAGAGCCGCGGCCATGCCGAAGATTCCCGCCCCTGCTATGCAGACATTCATGCTCTCAAAGTCGCGTCAGGCAGCAGCTGGTTCAAATCCCCGGTTTCCATTCGGTAATGCGCCTTGGTGCACATTGCGTGCTGCCGGGATCAAGCTGCCGCTCCCGAGCTCGCCCGCCGGCGCAGCCATTCCACGGCGAACAGCAGCAGCACGGCAAAGACGATCAGGAAGGTCGCCACCGCCAGGATGGTCGGGCTGATCTGCTCGCGGATGCCGGCCCACATCTGGCGCGGGATGGTGCGCTGCTCCAGGGCGGCCATGAAGAGCACGGCGACCACTTCGTCGAAGGAAGTGGCGAAGGCGAAGAGTCCACCGGAGACGACCCCCGGCGCGATCAGGGGCAGCTGCACGCTGCGGAAGGTGCGCAACGGTCCCGCCCCCAGACTGGCCGCGGCCCGCGTTGGGTCTGGGACAGTCCGAGACTCGAGTAGAAGAAGAACATGCCCGCAGCCGAGATGATCACCGGGGTCACCATCGGCGAGATCAGCAATCCCATCGCCAGGCGGCGGGCCGGCATGGCGGCGCTCGACAGGCCCAGGGCCGCCAGCGTTCCGAGTGTGGTCGCCAGCGCCGTGGAGGCGACGCCGATGATCAGACTGTTGGCCAGGGCGCGCGTCCACGCATCCTCTTCGACGATCTGGCGGTACCAGCGCAGCGAGTACGCCTCGGCGTCGAGGCGCAGCATGCCGTCAGTGAAAGTGAAGTAGGGCTCGGCGTTGAAGCTCAACGGCACGATCACCAGAATCGGCGCCACGAGAAAGGCGAACACCGCGGCGCAAAAGGCCAGGTAGGCAAACCGGACGATGCGCTCTCTGCCCTGGGGCGTCATTTCAGCCCAGCCTCATGCGCTCGACGCCCACCAGGCGATCGTAGAGCCAGTAAAGGGCGATCACGCAGACCAGGAGAATGCCGCCGAGGGCCGCGGCGAGAGACCAGTTGAGGGAGGTCTGCATGTGGTAGGCGATCATGTTGGAAATCAGCTGGCCGCTGCTGCCCCCCACCAGCGCGGGGGTGATGTAGTAGCCGATGGCGAGGATGAAGACCAGCAGCGAGCCGGCGCCGACGCCGGGGAGCGTCTGCGGCCAGTACACCCGGCAGAAAGCCTGTAGCGGATTGGCCCCCAGCGAGGCCGCGGCGCTCATCTGGACCGGAGGTATGGCGCGCATGATCGAGTAGAGCGGCAGCACCATGAAGGGGAGCAGCACGTGGGTCATCGCCACGAAGGTACCGGTCATGTTGTAGATCATGGCTAGCCTGCCATCGTCCCCGATCAGCCCCAGGGCCACGAGGGCGTCGTTGAGAACCCCCTGGTTCTGAAGCAGGACGATCCAGGAAGTCGTCCGCACCAGCAGGGAGGTCCAGAACGGTACGAGCACCAGCGCCAGAAGCAGGTTGGCGCGGTGCGGGGGGGCATGTGCGATCAGGTGGGCGATGGGGTAGCCCAGCAACAGGCACAGCCCGGTGATTCCCAGGCTCACCAGCAGGGTGCGCCACAGCAGAGGCAGATAGATCCGGCGCTCCTCCGGCTGGCGGGCGACCGACCCGTCGGGCAGCCGTTGCAGGTCGAGGGCGTTCAGGTAATGCCGCGCGGTGAACCGTTCCCCGGCGCTGCGGATCGCGTGCCAGGTCCGCACCTCCCCCCAGGCATCGTCGACTCCGATCATGGCATCGCGCCAGGGCCCTTCGCCGACCTTCTGCAACTTGCGCGTACTGCGGGTCAGGACGCTGCGCAGTCCGCCGTGAATGCGGTTCACGCGGCTGGCAACCTGACCGAGGGTCCGCTCCGCGCGCGCCTTTGCCAGCTCTCGTGCGGCTGCCTCGTACACCGCTTCGGCGGGGGGGCCTTCCCATCCCACTGGCGCAGCAGGCCGAGGGTTTCGGGGAGAGCTTCCGCGACCACCGAGTCGTACACGCTACGCAGGAGCATGGTTGCCAGGGGGGCGACGAAGGTCAGGCCGATGAAGGCCAGTAGCGGCAGCACCAGTCCGGCGGCGCGCAGGCGGGGAGGGAGGTTGGCGGTCCTGATGTGCCCCCCGGAGTTCATTCCCCCTTTGACCCGGCGGGATAGTGCCTGTGGAAAAACTCCCTTGGACTGAACACTTCGCAGTTTCTCCGCCTTTCCGGAGGGAAGTGGCTCGCATTTCCGGTCACCAGGGGCACATCCTCGGACAGTGCCACCTCCAGGAACGGCGTGTCCCCGGGATCCGGCAAAGGGGCCAAGACCAAGTGAGGGGCGATGTGCAGTGCGTTGTTGTCGAGGTAGTCCAGTATGGCTTCCCGGTCTGGCTTCGAGAAGTACCTGCCGAAAGCCTCGCGAGCAAGGACATCGTGGTACTCGGCCAGAATGCGGTCATCCACCACGACCTCCAACACGTCCACACGCAGCAAGTCGACAATCCGCCCGGGGTAGCCGTGAGGGTTGATCAGCCCCGATACCAGGACGTTGGTGTCGAGGACCACTCTCAAGACAGGCCTTGGTCCTTCCTGCTCTGATCGATCTCTGCTGCAATCGTTGGGCCGTCCGGTATCCCTTCCTTCTCTGCCCGCTTTCGCACCCGGCTGACGGCGCCCGAGAAGAGCGCCCGACGTATCTCGCGCAACGACTCTTCCACGGTCTCCGGTGAGATGCTGATCATCAAGGCCGATGGCTTGCCGTCCCGGGTAATGACCAGCTCTCGCTCCCTGGCAAGCTTTTCCCAGAGTTCTCTGGTCTTTTTGAGATCCTTTACCGCCAGATAGTCCATTTATATCTCCTTTTTATCTTATCTCGATAAGATGCGCCGCACGTGCCCTTGCGCAAGAGCCACTTCATCCCGGTCTGGATTTGTTCGGCTACTGAACTTGCCAGGCCAGGTATCGCGGACGGAAGGATCACCTACTCGTCACCGGTAAAGACTTGAAGGTACTCGTGGTTAGCGTAGGCGCGGCCGCGACGCTTGCCGGTGATCTCGCGAACCACGCCAAGGTCCTCCAGCAGTTCAATCCCCTTCCGTGTCGGCGGGGCGGTCAGCCCGAGCAGTCCTGACGTCCGGGGAACGGTAACGACCGGATTGCAGTATGAAGCCGGGCCGGATTCGAGTAAGGGACTGTACAAGGCGGTGCGGTCGGTGCTAGGATGGCATGCCTGCGTGCAGCGCTGCCAGCACAAGCGCCAGAACGTCGTTTCGTATCTGCCCAAGAGCGAGCAAGACCGTATCCGTCGCAAAATGGAAGCGGCCTACGCACAAGCGACCTACGAGGAGGCCAAGGCCGCCCTGGAGGCGCTCAAACCGGGCTTGGAGCTGAGGAACCGGTCCGCCCTGCGAAGCCTCAAGGAAGGTCTGGAAGAGACTCTGGCGCTGCACCGTTTGGGGCTGATGCCGATGCTGAAGGATTCTTCCGTACCTTCCGTACCACCAACTGTATCGAGAACGTCAACGGCCTTTTTGAGCAGTTGACGCACACAATGTGCGGCGCTGGAGCAATTCATCGCAGCGTCACCGCTGGGTCGCCACGGCGCTGCTGGACATCGAACCACGTCTGCCCGCCTGCCCGCGCGCGGGCAGGCGCCGGGTCAAAGGCTACCGTCACTTGCCGACGCTACGGCACGCCCTGCAAGCCGAGCTCGGTATCAAACAGCTCGCCATGACGGGCTGATCAACTCAACCGAGCCTGTGCTTTGTTTCAACGGAAAATGGGGCTTGCCCTCTCAAGGCGATGGTCTATTGCGAATTTGCCAACAGGAGGCAGGAAGTTTTCCCGAAATTCCCTGGATTCTTTCGGGAGCTGGACATTCGTCGAACGCACCTCAGATGAACCTCCGGGATCAGTTTTCAGGACCGGCAACAGATTTAGGGCTCTCCGCCGCCATCCGCCACGATTTACCGGGAAGTATCCATTTCGCGGCGGTCTGAATCGGATTCCCGATGGGGAGCACTTGGTAGCCGTCGTCATCCGTCTTCTCCACTGCATAGAGGTACCACGAATCCGTTGCCTGCTTTTCCGCCGTTTCAAACGCCTTGCCTATCCTGAGCGCGCGTCAGCTCCACGACCTCGTCTTCATCCCAGGGACGGCCCCTTCCTTTCACCTCGATCAGCCGAACCGCCTTGGTCCTCGGGTCAGTACTGCGGATATCCCAGCCGGTTTGACGGGGATCGCCAAGCTCTGGCTCTCGGCCTGCTTCTCTCTCGTATCGCGCCGCAACCTTTCGGTACTCTTCGTCCCCGAGAACCGCGGGCCGGTCTTCGTTGGAGATCCCGGTCTCGCCTGCATCGTCCTCTTCAGGGTTGGGCGCGATCTCCCCTTTCAGCGAACTCCTCAACTGTTCCGCCAGGGCGTTCTGTTGGGCAAGAGCTCTGTCCCTGGTGTAAGAGCCGCCCGTTGAAACCAGACCCCCGCCCTCGAGCTCACCGGGTTGTCCTGTCTGGTCATCGACGGCCTTGCCATCGCCGGGCAGATTGGACTTTCCACGCCCAGAGGCGTCGGAAGAGCCCGGTTGACCCGGAGGGGCACCGCTCCCGGCCTTTCGTCCGCGACTGGTACTGGTGCGTCGGTACTCGCCGGTCGAGTCGGCTCGTGCCCCGGACCCGTTGCTTCTTCATGATCCCCATATAGCCGGGACACTGGCGGCAATTCGAATTTCGGAGCATGGGAGCGCCGGAACTTGTCCACGGCCAAACAGAAATCCTGTTCCGCGTTGATTGCGGTCAACATGCCAGTGAGGTCGGCAGCAAGATCTGCACGCTGTCCGAACGAAAATTCTCGTAGGAGTTCCTTGGCAGCGTCGGATGCGAACTGAATCGGACGGCCCGCGACGGTCAGAGCGCTCTCGTGCAGGCGGGCGTTCACAGGCACATGCTCGGTGTCACCGTCAAGCACACGCACATCGAGAGCAAGCTCGCGAACAGGGCTCAGCCTCGGGAGCTTTTCGGTCTCGATTCCCACCTTGTCGCTTTCCTCTTGCTCGCTCCCCCGAACCCGTTGAAGAAGCCGACAGATGATGTCGAACCTGGAAACCCACTCTTCGGCGACAGACGTCTCTTCTCCGAAATGCCATTCCATCGTGACGGAAGACGACAGAAGCGGCAGGCCAATCGCTTCCGCAGTGCAAAGTTGCTGCGACTTCGAATGGCCCAGGTGTCCGCCCGTGACAATTCGCACCTGGAGTTGGCCTGGGAGAAATCGCCGATCTTCGATGTCGTCCAAATAGGTGTTGTCAGCCTCGGTCAAGACAACCCAGTCCCGCTCGGCAAAGACCACCGCCTCCGTAGCGGCTTCCTCCCATTGTTCAGAAAGCGCCACATCCTCTTGACAGTCTTCCAGGCAGTAGGCATAGGCGGTCGGGAGCACGTCGCGCGCCTCGTTCGCCAACCCTTCGGGCGACGAACGGGCACGCTTCCAGACCTCCCGGATGTAATCCAGAGCCTGGCCGCCGGTGGTAGTGTCCGGGAAGTCGCGGGCGAAATTGGGATGTTCCAATTCCCTGCGCACCACGTCTTCGATCCGATCCACCGGTACGACCCAGCCACCCAGCCCGCCTCGGTGGCTACCCCCGACCCGCCGGACGATCCGATCGAGCGGGAAACGCTGGCTGTTACTCGACGGAACTGTAAGCTCTTGGAGAGCTCGATCTAACAAGCCCCTGTCCTTGTCCGACGTTACCTGGTGGCGGCACTGGGAAAGAAGCTCCGCCAGCTCTTCTGCATCGAGTCGGAAGCCTACTGCCGCCAGTCTGCGGAGGGATGTAGCTTCGGGAATGGCCGTACCGAATTTCACGCCTTCCTGCTCCAATACGGACAGGAGTTCGGGCGAAAGTTGCGCAACCGGTGCGTCTTCCCGTGCCGGGTCGGCCCCTGGAAGTGCGTCCTGCGGACGCCGGAGTTCGCCATCTTCACAGGGCACCCATGCCAGTTTGGATAGCTTGATCACCCAGGCGCTCTGCGCGCCCCCCGTGCAGGTGTAGGACGAACGCCAGACGTATTTGCACTGGCGTAGGCCCTTTCCTCTCAAGACATTGAAGCTATCATCCAGCAAAGTAGTGAGAGCCGCTCGGTGTTCATCGGGTGCATCTGGATCGGGAAGCTCCGGTACTATTTCGAAGTCCAGAAGTTCGTAGCCGGCCTGATTCGGCCAAGGCACCGCACTAACCTCCCAGCCCAGAAACTCCGCAACACGCTCTTTCCCCCATCCTCGGCCAGCCCATTCCTTCACAGTACGAACTTCGAGCCCTCCCTTCGCGCCAGCTTCCTCGAAGAACGCCCGCCATTCCCTTGAGCTTGCATGCTTTGGATCCTGGTCCAGGTAAGCCGGTGAGATCGCCGGGTTAGCCGGAAACAGGAGGCCACGGTCCTTACCGTAATCCACATAGGGGATTGCCAGGAGTGCCTCGCGGACCGGCAAACCCCGCTGACCGGTCTCCGACACCACGAACACGTGAGTCAACAGGCCAGGTCGATTTCGGTGCTTCGACCAGTGCCCGAGTGGTACGAGCACCGACCAGTCTGGACTCGCTGATAACATCAGATTGTTCACGGCAGCCTCGACTACCTCCTGGAGACTGATGCCGCGGGCGTGCCTCTCAATCCAATCCCAAGCTTGCGAAAGGATCTTCTGCTCAGGCTCGTGTGCGTCTCCGTTGGCGAAGGGTGGCAACCCATTCGTCCCCCAGGCGGTTCTCGTCCGGGACGAGCGGCTCCACGAATCCGCGGGTTTCGGATCCGCCCGGCTCCCTTTTGGTAGGAAGCCTCTCGTTGAGGAATACGACCTCGGTCACCGGGTGCCATTTGCCGGCGACGGAACGAATGCAATGAAGATCGACATCCCGCCAAGCCTCATCAGAAAGCAGATCGGCGACAGCAGCCCATAGGCGAAAAAGCAGACGCGGCCGGCTCTCGTGCTCTCCGGGGAACTGTTTCCACCAATCTTCCAGACCACCCTGCCACGCTTGCTCCAATTCTTGTGGCGACATCTCGCAGAGAAGGCCAATTCGGCGCAGAAGCTTGAGCGCATCGGGTCCAAGCACATCGCCCATGAGCACGGACCCTTTCAGAAGAACCGCCGGTCGCAGATCCGGATATTTGCTGAACGCTCTCGCCAACGCGGCGGGCGGAACGACGGTATCGCCCGGTTTCGAGAACGCCAGCCTCCCGGTTTCCCCGGTCCAAACGGGAAACACCGCAGCCTCTTCAAGGCGATTCCGCAACCCCGATAGCCAGTGCTCACTGGCAAGAAGTGTTTCAAGTCCTCCAGCTTCGGGAGATGGCAACGCGAGGGCATTGAAAGCCGCCTTGGCCCTGTCGGGCTCCGCAAGCGTATCAGCAGACCACTCGAGGAAGCCCGCCAATATGTCCGCGATGCTGTCCGCGATACCACGCTGCCAGGGATTGTCTTCGATCTCTCGTAGCCCGGTCCGGGAGATGTTCAACAGCCAGTCGGCATTGATGTGCAGGCCAAAAGGCAGAGTAACCTCAGTGGGCAAGGTGGCCCAGACCCGTCCCCTGGGCGGTGGCTTGGGCATGCCGTCGTTGTCCAGGGGCAGCACCCCCAACACCCGGCGGTCACGGGCAGCTTCAGCGTAGACCTGCTCGCGCTCTTCCTCGGAAGGCTGGATTCTCCTGTGTTCGAGAAAACACGCAACCGCTTCCCTGGAAGGTCGAAATTGCGCCCGGAATAGCCGCCAGAGCCGGTTTTCGTCGTGCGTAAACGCGGTCACCACCAAGCTCCCCCCGGGCTCCTCACTGGTGCCCAATTCCCACTCTTGATCGTTCACTTCGAGGCGCTCCAGGCCGGACGCCGCCAAGATCGCGAGTATCGTGCGACTTCCCTCGGGTAGAAAGTGCGCCAAGTCCGATTGGAGATCCCGTCCTTCTTCGGTTGGCCGGTGCATCTCGAAGCGGGTCGTGAAACCAGGTTCGGGTGCCGGGATCGTGTCGTCCCAGAGCGGGACGACCGCCCCAAGCAGATCCCGTTGTACGTCTCCATACTCCTCGCCCACCACTTGGGTGGTTTCATAGCGGAATGTCCAACCGCACCCGGAGACGCGGGCATCTTGAAACCGCCCGAAAACGCTCTTGAAACCGAGTCCCATGAAACCCACGGATGAGGCGCCCTTGGTCGACCGGAAGACTTTCGAGAGTCCCTCGACGTCTCTCTCGTCAAGCGGTTGTTCTCCGTCGTGTTGGAAGGTCAGAACCTCCCCCTCCTCTGCGAGCCGAATGGCGATGGAGTGTGCCCCTGCATCGAGTGCATTCTGGGCAAGTTCAAACAGGTATACCCATTGACTCTCGAAGGCCAACTCGAATGTTCGTAGTATGCCGCGGCCATCGGGGGATCCATAGAACCCCCGGTTCTCCTCGGCCAACTTGGAGACGAAGGCTCTTCGCTCACTATCAATGCACGTCCATCCTACTATCCAGATTTGCCCTGTTACGGATTCCCATGTGCACTGACGGGTCAGGTGCATTTCATAGCATCGGCGAGTTCCGACCAAAACCGTACCAGATGATCACGGTAGTCCTTGATATCTTGGACGGACACGTATAAACCATCGCGGACAAGTGGCTGAAATACCTGTGACCCGAGGCCAGATAAGAACTCTGAAAAACCTGAGAAATGCGGATTCTGGAAAATGTCTGGCCGAATCTTGCGCAGTTTATGAGACGAGCTCCCCTCGGCGTGTTTAACCGCATTGGCTACCAAGCGCAGTTCATCATATATCTTCGGCCAAGAGGGAAATTTCCCTATGTCGATGCCACACTCCTTCAATCGACACTGGAACACCGACAATTTGAACTGCTCCGGGTCATTTTCCTCGCTCTCAGACAACACGTTCTTCCGATGAAAGGAGATGACCTGTTGTTCAAAAGCATGGAAGAGCATTGTCGCACTCAAGTTGAGCATCCCTTGGCGAATGCCGTTCATCAAGATGTAATGTGAGATTCCAGCCGTTTCCGCTTTTTCTGCAATTACGGAAGGACCCTCCTCTCCAGTACCCGGCATCGACATGAATCGCTCAAACGCTTCTTCTTGGATCCTCTGCGACTCCTCTGCGATTTCACCCTCCTTGAGATTGGGAAGCAGCCGGTTCTCGAATACATCTACGATTGCATTGAGTTCAGGCACGAATTCAGTTTGGAATGCGCTAATCCAGAACGGATCCCAGGTTCTCCTCATGCCATTTTCCACTATCTCCACAGTCTAAGCCTCCCAACGCTCTCGCTCTTTGGGCCGAAGGAGGTTATTTGCACAAGTCATTCTCCCAACCGGAAGTCCAAAATGCGTATCTCGGTTCTCGCTGTCAGGTTCCGCACCTGATCTGCGGACCCGCGACCCATCCGCGCGGAGCGCCGGGCTAGATTCCCGCCTACGGGGCCAAATATCGTGACCTTCTCAGTTTCTATCGGCAGCCCGTCCCGCGCAAAAAAGATGACCACGCAGACAACATCCCTTACCGGCTCGCGTAGCTGGTTGCGAACAGAAAAGGTATAATGCCCCCAGGATGAAATATCAGTCCAGGAAAAATGACTACCGACAACCCCTTCCAAGCTACGCCCTCCGAGGCCTGCCAAAATCGAATGCTGAACCTTGATCGGTTTCACTTGTGAAAGTGCCTTCGGCGGCCCCGCCTTCCCAAGTAGCGTCTTCAAGTAATTTGAAGGGATGGCGAAATTCAGGTTCTGTCCGCCTCTGAAAGTCGCAACGGAAACACCTATGACCTCACCCTTACCGTTGAGAACGGGACCGCCGCTGCTACCGGGCGAGATCGGAGCCGTGATTTGGAGAATCTGATCAATGCCAACCTCGCGGATACTGCTCACGACTCCTTGAGAGAACGTGCCCTCCAATCCCTGGGGATTGCCTACGGCGTAAATGGGTTCTCCAACCTGCACGGCATCGCTGTTACCAAAAGCCAGGACCGGCGCTCCCGCGACTGCGATCTTGAGCACGACCAGATCTCGTTCGGGATCAACTGCTGTGATGCCTTCAAGGTCGTGCTTCGTCCTCTGACCGACCAGCTTAGCGTAGCCGCGCACCGCCCCTTCGACGACATGCAGGTTACTGGCGATCTGTCCGGCACCAACGAAGAAGCCGCTGCCCAAGGAAAGCGGTTGGCCGTTTGCGTCCTCCATGACCAAACAGAACGGTAGAACTGAAGGCTTTCCTGGCAATATCCTGTGCCCTTTGGGCATTTGCCGTATCTGCTCCGGCGAATACGAAAACCACTACCCCAAGCAGCAGCCGGCAGCTTTTTGTAGTCAGTGTCATCACATAAATCTCCTTTGTGGTCGAAATTCCGCGGTCGCGAAGCCATCCCCCCAAGATTCAAAACCAAGTTCCGCTTGCTTAGATTTATCAAATCTTCCACCTCCAATAACATCACAGAATGTCCAGCTGTATCGTATGCACCTTGGGTAAATCCGGAGAGAGCGACAGTAATGCCAAAAGAAGCCTTTTCACGGACGATCGTACCAAGCATTTCTCTAACGATGGCGGGACCGATTGGCCTTGCGTGGTGTTTGCATTGGACTAGAATATTCCTGCCCATCTCATCCGGAAGAGTCACGTCTACACCGCTGTCTCCAGTTGCCGGTGTTGGATTCGACCTGAAGCCCATTCGACGAAATAACCTCGCAACCTCTATCTCAAACTCTCGCCATGACAAGGTTCTCCAAAAGGATAGACGGCTGCGTTCATGGGCCCGAAGCGCCCTCGCATAGGCAATACATCTTTCCAAATCCGGGGAACGCTTCAGAATAGCACCCACCCCAAATAGTCCCCCGATAACTTTCAAGATTATCCCCGCACGCGTTTCCAGCTCCGATAGTTCCTGCAAGTGGCTTGGTGCCAAGCTGAAATCGCTCATCTTCGGCTCAACGCCAATAAACTCCAGACACTCTTTGGACTTTTCACTCAGGAATTCAAAGACCGACAGTGAGCAATACTTCCCAACGGAATCTGCCAGGGAAGGGTGCAAATAGAACTTCCTGATTTCATCCTCTGAGGCACCGGGACCGAGCCTGACGCTCGGCTATATCGTACTTTTGCAACTCTTTCATGAGTTCGGTTTTGTTCATACACCCTTCCCATTCTACGGCTGATGGCACTCAACTCCCATTCTCAACCCGGGTATAAGGTCCGCGCACAAAAGCAGGCGGACCGTCGTCTTTGCGTTACCGCCTCTGCCGGAAAGCCTCTTTCAGCTCTTGCCCATAGCGGATCAGTACGGTCTGTTTCTCCTGACCACGTAGGTTGATTTTTCTGGAACGAAGCGTCCTTTGATCGTTCCTGTGAACTCCCTTTCCATGGGCCAGAACCGGAACGAATTGGAACGAGCTTCCAGCAGGCAGCCATTTGTCGGCAACGTTGGCGCCTCCCTGGAGCGGTTCCACGACCCGCCCTGCCTTGAAGGAGCCACTCTTATGCTCGATCGCCGCAACCCATGCTGCGTTCAGTTCTTCGCCCACGAACAGGTAGTCGCACCGCTTACTTGCAGGTCCCAGGTCAAGCGCGTTACAGTCGGTATCGACGACGACGCGGGTTTCGGAAATTCCTTTCATCGACACCGAGAAGCCCTCTTTTGCGAAGGCGCTTGGCGTGACATTCGCTAGGCACCTTATCCGCCACCGATTCAAACAGCCCGCTCATTGGCCCTTGCCTTCCTGCAACCGATTGAATATCTCGGCGCCTTCGTTGTACAGGGTCTCACTGACCAGATCGAAATCGGTTGGAAACAGACCCGTCTCCGGGTCCAGAACGACTTCCTCTACGACCGCACCCTTGGGGCGTTGCGTAGGCTTGAACAGCCACGCGCCGACGTCTTGGGGACGCAGTGGGACATCCGCTCCCACGATGCCTTTCCGTTTGTTTTCCGGCAATGAGGAAAGCCTGACGAGATTTCCGATCTGCTCCAGGAACCACTCGCTGTGGGTTGTCATGATGACACGGACGCCGGAGTGAATCAGGCGGGCGATCTCGCGGGCGAACACGGCTTGCATGCCAGGGTGCAGATGCGCCTCCGGTTCCTCGATGATGAGCACGTCGCCCGGGCACACGAGGTAGCGCAGATACAGCACGACGGGCGTGAGCTCGGTAACCATGGAGGATGTCCGCATTAGCGGCAGGTCCACCTTCCAACCGCTCGGGCGATAGGCAAAACTGGGGTAGCCGGTTTCGGCGCGGTCCAACCTGACGGTACCCTTCAGCACCTTGTCCTCCAGTTGCGTTGCCAATTTCCCCAAAGATTCTCGGTGATGACGTTCACTCATTCCTATGAGACCCCCAAGGAAATCGGCCAACACACCGGACAGCATCGGGAGGTTCATGGAGGATCGCTGCCCGGCAGTGGTAGCGTTGTGGATCAAGGTGTTGACGACCACTTGATGGCTGTGCATGACCCCGGTGCGATCGGCGGGCAAGTAGTACGCATTTGGGAATAGCGGACTGAACAACGATGTGAAGGCCACGCTTGTCAGGTAGGATAGAAGCTCTCGAAGGCGATCCTCTTGGGGGGTCGTCTCCTGATCACCAGACTCGTGCAGAAGCCTGCTCAGATGGCGAACGGCGGGGTCGCGGAGCCAGCGATCTGATTGCGAGCCGGACAGGTCGTGCGGCAGGCTACCGATTGCGCCCGGCTCGTTCGAGCCGAACCTGAACTCGTAGCGAACCGCTTCCGGCGTGTCTTTCTGGGGAACCTCTATATTGACGGTCGCTTGCGTACTCCTGCCCTCCCGTCGCACCAGTTCCCTGAGCGCGTCAATCCCGAAGCAACGACGTATTTCCTCTGTAAACGCCCGTTCGAGACCGCTTGCTTCCTCAAGCTTTGATCGAATGTGCGCGACTACGTTAGCGGGCAATCCTTCAGGCTGCTCATGCTCGGATAACCTAGCGGCCCAATCCCTCAAGCTGCCATGGATTTCGGGCGAGATCTCGCCTTCGGGATTGAACAGGGAAATCCTGTGCCTGACGCCAAAGAGAAGGCGATCCCCGCCAATACATTGATTGAGCGCATAGATCAGAATCGCCAGGTAGGACTTGCCTGTGTTGCTCGGCCCGATGAACACAGTGAGAGGCCGTACCTCCACCCTCGCTTGGGCGATCGGCCCGAAGTCCTTGATATCGAGGCAGTAGGTGCCATTTCCGGACTGATGTGGCTGCTGTTGGTTCATGGTCGTCCCCACCTGTTTCGTTGGTTTGACCCAACTCGCATCACTTCAGAAAAATCGCCGGCAATCGCTTCAGTTCCTGGTTTCGTGGATCCACCTCGAAGCCGCCGGACTCCAGCGCCGTTACCCCGAGCAACGGGTCGGCACCTTCCTCTCCATATACGAGGGTGCCGCCTACGAGCTCTCCCTCGAATTCCAGGTCCGCCGTCGTGATCTCCAGGCTGATCTTGGTTCCATTCGCCAGGGTGTACTCCCGGCGACCCTTTGGTTTGAGTCCGATCGCTTCCAAGTGTTCCCTGGGTACAAGCGAGTCGAAGGCGCCGGTGTCCACCAGGAAGGCGCCGGTCCAGGTTCGTTTAGGCTCCGCGGGATTCCGGATTGTTACATCAACGTAGGTCGCCCCCATTTTGGTCCTCCTTCTTTTTGGATTCCTACCATTTCCATCGCCGACCCCTCACCGGGCCAGCCAGGTGCTGAAGCGCTCGTTCATTTCGTCGCCGTGGTCGCTCCACCATTCCCAGTTGTTGTGCAGGGCGCGCTTTGAGTTCTGCTCGCTCGTGGGCATGTGCGGGTTCATGTCCACGCCCTTTTCGGCATGCGTCGAAATCAGCGGCATCGCCGAGCGGCGGGTCGGGCTGTAGGCGATGTAGCGCCCGACGTCGGCGATGGACCGGGCCGTCGAGGCAAACGCGACGAACTTCATCGCCGCCTCGAGATCGGGGGTTCCGGGGACGATGGCCAGCCCGCCGGTATCCAGTACCTGGCCGTCCCAGACGATGACGAAGGGCTGATCTTCCAGCACCTGGGCATTGAAGATGCGCCCGTTGTAGGCCGTGCTCATCGTCACCTCGCCGTCGGCGAGCATCTGCGGGGGCTGCGCTCCAGTCTCCCACCACACGATCTGTTCCTTGATGGTGTCGAGCTTGCGGAAGGCCCGGTCCACGCCCTCGGGTGTATCGAGGGTGGCATAGACCTTGTCGGGGGGCACACCGTCGGCGATCAGCGCAAACTCCAGGTTCACCAGTGGCGAGCGCCGCATTCCGCGGCGGCCCGGGAATGTCTCCAAGTCGAAGAAATCCGCCATGGTGGTGGGTTTCTCGCCCGGGATATTCTCCTCGTTGTAGGCGCATACGGTCGAGTAGAAAATCGTGGCCGGGCCGCAATCGGTGACCGTTCCCTCGACAAAATCCTCTGCCGCGGGGGTTCCGTCGGCTCCAGCCGGCAGCGAGTCGATCGAAACGACCTCGAGAAGGCCCTCGTCGCAGCCGCGCACCATGTCGGGGATTTCCAGGTCGACCACGTCCCAGTACACGTTGCCTACGTCGACCTGGGCGCGTATCTGCGCCAGCCCGCCATTGTAGTCTTCGAGGTGGACGGCGATTCCCGTTTCCGCGGTGAAGCGCTCGTGGTAGCCCTTGACGCAGGCGCGCGCATAGGATCCGCCCCAGGATACCACGGTCAGCGACTGGTCTTCGGCGACGGCGCTACTACAGGGCAGCAAGGCAGCCGCGATCAGCGCGGCGATGGAAAATGCCCATCTCTGCCTGTCCTTCATGTTGTCCGCTCCTTGTTGTTCGAGCCTCTTCGGGGCTTCAATGGAACCTCATCATGGCTCATTGCGTAGCATCTGTTTCTCCGGCCTGTTCAAGGATGGTGCGAATGACTTCCTGCGATAGTCTGAAGTTGCTTTTCTCGAGGCGCTCGAAGAAGGGCCGGATGCTGTGTATGAACCCCGCGCGTTTGGCGGCGAGCAGCACTCCGGCAAGCCCGGTGACGGAAAGTCCATGAACGCGGGCATGGACACGGCCAAACGGGTCGTCCATCAACACCAGACATTGGTCCGTTCTCGAGCTGGCGAGCGTAAGCGTACTGGCCTCACCCGCGCCAAGATCGGGGAACTTCGCCAGGTCGGGGCAAGCTGTCCCCACTTCGATCCATCCGTCCTCGATCGCCTCGGCGACCTCCCGTGCCCCCGGAAGGTCGCCCCCCGCCAGCACCTCGTCGCGCACCGCTGTCGTTACGGTAACGCAGCCGAACAGCCTGCGAAGCAGGTCGAATGCGCCCGCGGAGGCGAGTCCGATCAAGGGGCTTGCGTCGGCTGCGACGAGTCTTTCCGCCATGCCCTGATCGCCTCTGTGTCCTCATTTACGGAAGCCGCGCTGCCTCCCACCACGGGAATGCCAAGCCGGGATATGTGCTGGATGAAAGCGCCGGTCCCGAGGCCGGAGAAGCGCGCCGCCTGCCCGAGGGAAAGGCTCTGTTCGCGGTACAGAGCCGTGGCGAGCGCGCGCCGGATACCTGGCTCAGAGAGAAACGAATCGTCATCGAGATGAAACAGAATGGCTTCCGGATGGTGCCGGTTGAGCACCATTACGGGATGTGCCCGCGCCGCTCGAAGCGCCGCCGACGGATTGTTCTTCAGCTCGCGAACACTGACAGCTTTCATGGTTCCTCCTTTTTGTAGGAACATACCGCAGGAACGAAAGAGTGACAAAGCCATTCTCCGTAAAAACCAAAAAACGGGCTCAGGTGCCGCGTTCCCTTGGTGGCTTCGGGGGGACAGCTGACGGCTAACGTGTGTCTGCTTCGCTCGACTGGGGTGGCAGATGGAGTGTCGTCCGATGCGCGGGTGTTTCAGCTTCTGGCAATTGCAGAAACATGACAAAACGCGAAGATTCGGCCCGTACTCTCATGCGGTAGATCACCATGGATACGCTTAGAAAGCAGCTGTAGGATAGCGGCGTTCCTTGAAAAAAGCTGCACTCCTCCCAACTCAACCACACCTGAAGGTGTGACATGGGCTACGACATCCATACGCTCCGCGGGGACTTTTTCGGCGGCATCACCTCCATGATAGTGGCACTCCGGTGGCGCTTGCCTTCGGGGTAGCCTCGGGACTGGGGGCGGCTGCCGGCCTGTACGGGGCGATCGCGGTCGGCTTCTTCGCGTCGGTGTTCGGCGGCACCCGGTCCCAGATATCCGGACCCACGGGGCCGATGGCGGTCGCCATGGCCGTCATCGTGACCAGCCACGCCGCCAACCTCACCGAAGCCTTGACCATCGTCGTGTTGGCCGGGCTGCTGCAGGTGCTTCTGGGCCTGTCGAAAGTCGGCCGCTTCGTGGCCTACACGCCGCACGTGGTTGTTTCCGGGTTCATGTCCGGCATAGGCATCATCATCATTCTGATTCAGACCATGCCGTTCCTCGGAGCCCCCACCGCGCCGGGTGGACCCATGGACGCCATCAGGGCTTTGCCCGAGACGGTAGGCAGTATCGATTTCGGCGCCTTCGCGATCGCCGCGGTCCTCTCGCTGCCGCCGTGCTCTGGCCCCGGCGGCTGGCGAGATTCCTGCCTCCTCTGCTCGTGGCCCTGATTGCCGGCACCCTTCTAGGCGTCCTGTGGTTGAGCGACGCCCCGGTCATCGGACCGGTGCCGACCGACCTGCCGAGCCTGCAGTTTACCCTGCCCTCCGCCGGATTCCTCGTACGCGCCCTGGAACCGGTGCTCATCCTCGCCCTGCTCGGATCCATAGACAGCCTCCTCACCTCCCTGGTGGCCGATTCGCTGACCGGTACCCGCCACAACCCGAACCGGGAACTCGTCGGGCAGGGTATCGGCAACATGGTTTCCGGACTGTTCGGCGGCTTGCCCGGGGCCGGGGCCACCATGGGCACCGTGACCAACATACGCGCCGGCGGCCAGACCCAGGTATCGGGGGCATTGCGGGCCCTGCTCCTGCTGGCGCTGCTGCTGGGCCTCGGCCGCTACGTCGAGCCGATTCCTCACGCAGCTCTCGCCGGCATCCTGATGAAAGTGGGCTGGGACATCATCGACTGGCGTCTCCTCACCCGGGTCCACCGCATCCGGCGCGAACATCTTCTGGTCATGGTTCTCACCCTGGGGCTCACGGTGTTCGTCGACCTGGTAACCGCCGTCGCCATAGGGCTGATCGCCGCAGGCATGGCCAACGCGCGACAGTTGGAACGCCTGGAGCTCGACAGCGTGGTCTCGGTGCCGCTGATGGACCAGACGTTCTTCTCCGAACATGAGGATGCGTCCGGGATGGACCCCTATTCCGCCCGCGTCGGCCTGGTTGCGCTCAGGGGGAGCTTCACCGTCGCCTCCGCCAACAAGCTGGTGGGCGTGATAGGCGGTGACATCAAGGATCACGAGGTCGTCATCTTCGACTTCTCGGGTGCCACCTACCTCGACGACAGTGCCGCCATGTTGATCGCGCAGCTCCTGGACGTCGCGGAAAAGGAGCATACCGAGTCCATCGTGATGGGGCTCGAGGGTCCTGTTGCAGGCACCCTTTTCGGTCTCGATATCCTGCGAAGCCTACCGGAGAAACAGGTTGTTGAAACGCTGGACGAGGCGCGACAGGTAGCGAAGGATCTCCTCGGCGGTTGACGCAATCGGCCGCATTGGGCTGCTCGCGACTGTCCTCCCTTCACACAGCGTTCCCGCCATCCGGTTTCCGCACCCGGCTGGCTGTCGTTTGCTGGTTCGGAAATCCTCCGGGGTGAATCTCCCATACCGTGCGCGAAGATGCGCGTTTTTGCGAATCAGCTGTCTCTTTCGACCCGCACTGTTACGATGTCCGTATCGTGGTACTGCTGGTGACGCACCGACGAGGCAACGTGCCGCAGCAGGCGTAGCGAAAGCTCGCGCTCGTCGGGAGCTTCGGCCCGTTCCCCCAGCATCACCATCATGTCCTCGAGGTTCTCGTCACCGATGGCGGGCACAAACTCCATCCCAAGGGCGCTCCCGTCGCGGTTGGCGAACAGAAGCAGACCCCGCTTCTGCCCGGCTTCTTCCCCTTCTTCCGGCATCCCGAGGCTCAACAGCGTCTCCTCGCCGGCAAGGCAGCCAGGACGAGCATCGCTGCCTGAACTCCCATGCCGGCGGAGAGGAGGTGCGGCGGACTCTCGTCGGGCTGAAAGCGGATGCCTGTCTGGCTGGTCCCGTCTCCTGAAGGCATGGATCAACGCTCCGGCATGTCCGGCCGGGCAGGAAGGGAAGGTTACGGCCTGTCCTCGTCCTCATCCGGGTCCAGAACCCGGCAGTCCGTCGGCGTCCAGCCGATGCGGATGCGGTCGCCCTCCAGCACGGCGCCGTGCCCGACGACGTTGGGGATCTTGGCGATGAAGTCCGAGCTCCCGCACACCTTCAGGCGCAGGCGCAGGTGGTCGCCGAGAAAGGTGATGTCCTCGATGGCGGCGTCGAGCTCATTACTGTACATGCCCGGCTCGGGGGCGATGGCAACGCGCTCCGGGCGAATCGACAGGGTGGTTGCGTCGCCGGGCCGGCAGGGCACGACGCGCAGCGCCCGGATGGTCTGACCGCCGCTTTCCACTGTACAGATGTCCTCGCTGACCGTGGTCACCCGGCCGTGCAGGCGGTTGTTCTCGCCGATGAAACGGGCGACGAACGAACTCTCCGGCTCTTCGTAGAGGGCCTCCGGTTCGGCGATCTGCTCGATGCCCCCCCCGCCGCAGCACGGCGATCCGGTCCGACATCACCATCGCCTCCTGCTGGTCGTGGGTGACGTACACCACGGTCACGCCGAGGCTCTGGTGGATGCGCCTGATCTCGTACTGCATCTCCTCGCGCAGGCGCCGGTCGAGGGCGCCGAGCGGTTCGTCCATCAGCACCAGGTCAGGATCGAATATCAGCGCCCGGGCGATCGCCACGCGTTGCTGCTGTCCGCCGGAGAGCTGGGCCGGCCGCCGGTCCGCCAGGCCTTCGAGGCGGACCAGCTGCAGGGCTCGCTCCACGCGGTCACGGCACTGCTCGCGGTCAAACCCGCGCACTTCGAGGGGAAAGGCGAGGTTGCGGCCCACCGTCATGTGCGGGAAGATCGCGTAGTTCTGAAACACCATGCCGATGCCACGCTTGCGCGGCGGCAGAGCATGCACGGAGCGGCCGTCGATGCGGATGGCGCCCGAGGTGGGCACTTCGAATCCGGCCAGCATCATCAGACAGGTCGTCTTGCCCGAGCCGGACGGTCCCAGCAGGGTCAGGAACTCCCCCTTGCGGACGCTGAAATTGATGTTTCCGACGACCAGAGTGCGTCCGTCGTAGCTCTTGCTGACACCGTCGAATTCTACGTAGGCGATATCGTTCACTTGCCCGCCGGCTCGGTTGCGTCCCTCATTTCCGAACTCGTTCGCGGTAAATTGTGGTTCAGCGGTTTCGCTCATTCCGCTCAATCCCGTTTCAGCTCTCTGAACTCTGGCTTCGGCTCACCCGTTTCGCGGTCCCATTGCCAGAGTTCGAGGTAGGGCTGCAGGGCATCGAAGCCGAATACCCGCTTCCCTTCCGCTCCGGCGCGCTCCAGAACCTCCGGCTCGACCATGCGGCACAGCTCGTACGGCCCCCGCGACCAGTTGCGCCGCCAGGGCGCGATCATCGCGTAACGCCTTTGCGAGCTTCTGTTCTTCGAGCTGCCGTGCCAGATATTGGCGTGAAACAGGATCGCCGATCCCCGTTCGGCTTCAATGATGCGAGCCTGTTCGACGGCGTCCTCCGGGATCTCGAGCGACTCGACCTTGTGGCTGCCCGGGACCAGTTGGGTGGCGCCATTGGTCGCGGTGAATTTTCCGACACAGTAGATCGTGTTGATCGACATCGCGTGAGATGTGATGCGGCGCCCCTTGTCCGCCGCTGCCTGGGATCGAGACCGCAGGTGGCCGGTAACCTCACCGTCGGCGTGCAACCCCCCGCCACCCTGGCCAGGCTCGATGACGGAACCGTGAACGGAACACAGGACTGCATCTCCTCCCAGATAGTGGCGGAGCAGCCCCAACACGGAGGGAACCTGGTAGGCCCTTTCAAAGACAGGCGCCTTGTTGAAAACGCACTCGAGCCCGCCACGGTCCTTTTCCGCTGCCAGCCGCTCCAGCTCCACCGTGGCCGCATCGCACTCCTCGCCGGTCAACGCAGCCGGCAGAACCGTGTACCCGTCTTTTTCGACGTTCTCGCAATGACGGTCGAATTCACCACCTGTCATGGCGCTTCCTTCCTCTTTCGGCTCACCGTCTGACAAGCCGGTATTTCGTCTCGCGCTCAAGCCGGTATTTCGTCTCGCGCTGCTGTTCGCGACCGGACCGCGGCCGCCTTTTCTACGGCACCGCAATTATGCGCATCCCGCATGTCATGGGGCAACCTTCGCCCCCGATGCTCTCCTGACCACAGGAGGCGGAGATATCCCCGGATCCCGCACCGGTCAATCCATTGACTGCTTCATCGGCGATGGTTGCAGGGCTAAAGTGTCCGTGCGTACGTTTACGTACATGCGTATACACACCACATGACTTGGAGGGAGCCTGCCCATGGACCGCGTCCTGTCTGTCCGCGTAGACGAATCCGTAATCCACCGCCTCGATCAGCTCATGCGCAGGCTCGGGGGTACCAAGAAAGCCTTGATTGAAAAGGCGATTTCCCGCTATGCCGAGGAAGTCGAGTCGGAAACCGGCAACCTCGACGTGTTCACGCAGACCTTCGGGGCTTGGGAACGCACCGAAAGCGTCATCGAAACAACGCAGCAGAATCGGGCCATTCTCAGCGATTCATTGCCACGCCGGGAGGTGGCCGAATGAGAGCCTACGTCGATTCCGAGATTCTCATCCGTCACCTACGGGGAAAACGCAAAGCCTTGAAATTCCTGAGAAAACTGGCCGCCAACCCCGCATATGAACCGTGGATTGGCGCCCTCGACCGTAGCGAAATCCTCTCTTCGATGCATTTGGGGGAAGAGGAAAGCACCCACCTGTTCCTCAGCGGCTTCAAAACCGCTCCGATCGATCAGGCAATCGCCGACACCGCGGCGGGCTTGTACCGGCAGTGGAACCCGACTTACGGGATCGACCTGGGCGCCGCTTTTCTCGCCGCTACCGCCATCCGTACGGGCGGCCGCATCTTCAGCCTCAACCAGATGAGGTATCCGATTCCGGAGGTCTCTGTGGAAAAAGCCTGGTAGCCCACAGGGCAGGTGTGGATAACTGTCTTTTTCCCTTGTTGGATTTTCACAGCTCTTTCTACCTTCTGCTGCATTTTCGCCGAGCCCAACGCCTCCAACGTATACTTTTTGTAGTATACGTTGGGCCTCCGGCCCTCTGGATGTTCCACCCCAGAATTCCCCACACCTTCGGCAGGGTGGAAGGCCAGTCGACGAGATCCAGAAACAGAGGGTCGCGCCACAGGACGTCGCCAATCGTAAAACCGCCTGTCGGGATCCTCCCCACCGGCACAGGCCTGGTCGACTATGTGATCGTATAGCCTCGGTGAGACCGGCGACCTGCGTCGTCAACATGACCTTCTCCAGAACTTCACCCCTCACGGCTACTGGACCTGAACACTGTCTGCACCGCCTGCGCCGGGACGGGGCCCTCGCTTTTCGGACCCTACCCGAACACACCTGCCCGTGGTTCCCTGGTTTCTGAAAGCCTGCTTGAGAGCGTCCGCGTTGTTGCACATCTTGCTCACCCGACAGCTCACCCTTGTTCCTTCACCCCGCTTTCCGGAAAGGTTCGTACTGTGAAGACCTATCGCGTCGGCGTTCTCGGCCTGGGACGAATGGGATCCTATATCGACGATCAGCAGCCCAACAGGGATCTGCCTTATTCCATCGCAAATTCATCGCTTGCGAGCGAGCGCCTCGAACTGGCCGCCGGCTGCGACCTGCTCGCCGACAGGCGCAGCGGATTTGCCGAGCGCTACGGGGTCCCGGTGTACGAGGACTACGCTGAAATGGTCCGGGGCGAGAGCCCCGACATCGTTGCCGTCTGCACGACGGCGACAGGCTTGCAGAAACCTGGCAACGAGGCGCCTTCACCCGAGTTCCGGGGCGACGCCCACGCCGATCTCACCGTTGCCCTGGCCGACCTCGGAGTCCCGATGCTGTTCGTCGAGAAAGCGGTCGCCTGCTCGATGCGGCGATGCGACGAGTTGCGAGATGCCGTAAAGCGCAACGGTACCCTCTTCAACTCGGGGGTTCTCCGGCGCTTCGACGTACGCTACGACCCGGTTCGCGAGGCCGTCCTCAAAGGGGAGATCGGCGACCCGGTTGCTGTCGTTCACTACGCCGTTTCGAGCCTGCTGCACGGACACATCCATTCGATCGACACCCTGTCCTGGCTGATCGGCGACCCCGCAATCACCCAGGTGCGGGGAGAACTCGACCCGAGAGACCTCCACATCGAGGAAAGCTTCATTCCCCACGACCCCCTCGGGACCTACGAGCTGCTGTTCGAAAACGGGGTACGCGGCTGGTCGATCCCTGCGGGAAACTGGCAGTTCGAGGTGCTGGGCACCGAGGGCATGGTCCGCTCGCTGGACAACGGCGCCGGTGCGGTAATGCGGCGTGGGGAAGGAGGAGACCGCTACGGCTGGGATGGCTGTGAGCTGCCGGTGTTGCCCCCCAAGAGCGCCACGGTCTCCTGCCTTGAGGATCTCGTCGAGGCCTATGAGAACGCCAGGCCGACGCGCGGCCACGTCGATGTCACCCACCATATCACCGAAGCCACGCTGGCGGTTGCCGAAAGCCATCGCCGCGGCGGAAGTTGGGTCGATCTTCCGATCGCCGATCGCGATCTATACGTCTTCCACGTCTAGTGTCCTCGCGCTCAGTTCCGCTGTGAATTCGCCCGCTTACCTTACGAACAGGAACCAAGTGGGCCGGCATCAACCGGATTTCATGAGGGTCAAAAAGGGTTGGTAGCAGAAGCGGCGATGACGACGACGGCCGCTGATCTCGGTCAGCAGTCCCCAGCTTTCGAGCCGCGCCATCAGGTTGTTGGTGTTGGCGAACGTGCGCCCGGTGATCTCGGCCGCGGCGGCGACACTTGTCAAAGGCTGGGAAAACAGGGCGTCGAGCAGGGCCACCGCCGGGCCGGCCGTACCCCCAAGTTCCCTGCGCAGCAGCTCGCGGTGCTCGGAACGAAGCCGGACCAGCCAGGTCAGCAATTTCGCTCCCTCCTCTGCCGCTTCGCGAATACATTCCAGGAAATAGCTGATCCACCCTTCCCAATCCCCTTGCAAGCGCACCCGCTGCAGGCGCTCGAAGTGGTCGCGGGGATCGCGTCCGAAGATCGATGCAAGACTGACGAACTGCGGCCAGGACCCGGGCTCCCTCCCGAGCAACAACTGCACCGAGAGACGGGCGACCTTGCCGTTTCCGTCGACGAAGGGGTGGACGGTCTCCAGCTGATAGTAAACCAGCCCGGCGGCAACCAGCGGCGGCGTTGTCCGGTCCTGTTGCAGGAAGCGGTCGAGCTCCTGAATCATCCGGGGAATCTGCCGGTGAGGAGGGGGGACGAAGTGGGCATCGTGCGCCGTGCTGCCGGAGGGCCCGATCCAGATCTCCCCCGAACGGTAGTTGCCCGGGGTTTCGTCTCTCCCTTGCAACCCCTCGTAGAGTTTCAGGTGCGCCTGCCGGAGAGTGAAGGTTGAAACACCTTTGCTCCGCACGGCTGGCAGCAGGTGTTCCGCAGCATGGACGTAGTTGAGGGCTGCCTGAACCGCTCCGGGAGCCGATTGCAGGCCTTCGGCCTCGGCGCCGTCGAGGGAATACCAAAGCAAGTCGGAAAGCGCCACCGGATTGCCCTCGAGCCGTGCGGCCATAACCGCTTCCTTCCTAAGTGCCAAAGCGGCATAGGGAGCGGCACCATCGAGATGGGCAGCCCAGCCGGAAATCCAGCCCAGGGCGCGCTCGGCTTCCCCGAGCCGATTCCAAAGCGAAGGTCCCACCTCTATTCGGGGTGGAAGCGGGTTCGGGAAAAATCCGAGATGCCCATCACGCTGCTTCTCGACCTTCCCGGCGCGATCGCTTACAGATCTATCCACCTATCCTCGCTTGCTTCAAGGGCTATTACTAAAAATCGAGTTCGACGATAATTTAATTTCGGCGCTCACCGCCCAGGTTTTCGAGATTCGACCGGTCTCCGGCCATGAAGTCAGATACCGGAAACTGCCTGGATTCAAAGACAGGAATCAAACCTGTTTCTGTGGGATTTCCACATATCAACACGATTGTGGAAAAGTACCGTTGAATACTGCACACTTTGGGCCATTTTCAGCTATTTATTTTATCAATTATCGACAATAGGAGGAAATGATGGAAGTCTATCGGGCAGCACTGATCGGCTGCAGCCGAATGGGGGCATTTATCGACAATGAAGGCAACAGGCAGTTCGCCTATTCCCACGCGGCCGGATATGAAGCCTCCTGCCGTACAGAATTGATTGCCCTTTCCGACACCCGGGAGGAGGTACTGGCCAAGGCGGGAGAGCGTTACGGAGTCCCGGCTGACCACCAGTACCGCAATTACCGGGAGATGCTTGCCCGGGAAAAGCCCGACATCGTCAGCGTCGCCACGCAACCGGAACACCGAGCCCAGATCGTCCTGGATGCTGTCGAGGCAGGTGCGTCGGCGATCTACGCCGAAAAAGCGATGGCTGCTTCGATGGCGGAAGCCGATGCCTTGGTGGCAGCATGCGAAGCAAAGGGAGTATTCTTCAACATCGGCACAAACCGCCGCTGGGACGCCCGGTGGGATCAACTCAGGGAAGTGGTCGCCAGCGGACGCCTGGGCTCCCTGCAGGCCATCGTCTCGCATTGTACGGGGACGCTTTTCAACAGTGCCAGCCATACAATCGACCTCATGCTTCGGCTCCACGGCGACGTCCCCGTCGACTGGGTCCAAGGGTTTCTTCGCGACCCCGAAGAGGATCTCTTCGACGGAGACATCCTCACAGAGGACCCGGTAGGCGAAGGTATTTTCCGATTCTCCGACGGGGCCTACGGCTATGCGCTCAACACGGGCCGCGGACTCCGGTTCGAACTGATCTGTGAAGGGGGCTCGGTTCTGGGCCAGGAACCGGAGAATCTGTGGGAAGTGGTCAGCACCCTCGAAGTCGCCGGACGGTCCCAGATCGAGCGCACTTCAATGGACCTCGTGGAGACGAGCAGCACACAGGCAATAATCGAGGATCTCGCGCATTCCCTCGACACCGGCGACCCCCCACGCGGCGGGGTCCGGTCCGCTCACCAGAGCACGGAACTGATCTTCGCCTTCATCGAGTCACATCTGCAGGGAGGGAAACGAATTCACTTGCCGCTACGCGATTCCAGAATCCGCCTGTTGCGGGACCGCGAGCCGAGGCAGCCCAAGTTCGGGCCGGTTTGGAAGTAACCATCCATCCCCGGCAATTTAAAACTCCACAAAATGCCGCTGTTACCGCCTTCGCGATTACCCTGACATAAACCAAACCCAGGCCACTGTATACGTCTCCAAGTAAACGTATGCACCAAGGGCGGGAGTGGTGTCCCGGTTTCCCCCGGAAGCCTTTCCCTGGTTAGGGGCGGGCTTTCCGCTGCCAGGGCGGCAAGGCAGATAACCCTCAGATCTTTCGGAATACGTCGTTCTCGCCGATCAATTGCCGCGGCTCGACGATTACTTTACCCGCTAGATGGCCGGCCGCCCGCCCCAGGACCCAGGCTTCGAAGCCATGACGCAGGGCAATGGCGCGAACTGCGTCTGCATCCTTTTCCGGGGTAACCACCCCGAACCCGACCCCCATGTTGAATACGAGAAACATCTCCTCGTCCGCCAACCGCCCCCCTTCCTGGAGCACCTGAAACACGGGATCCGGCTCAGGTAGGTAGTCGAGAACGAAACCGGTATTCGTGCGCACCCGCAGCAGGTTGAGGAACCCGTCGCTGGTCATGTGACTGAATGCCTTGATGCGCACGTCAGCCCGCATCATGTCGATGGCCGGGCGCACATAGATGGCGGTAGGGCGCAACAGCTCCTCACCTACGCTGCGACCCAGTTCGGGGACATGGGAATCGACCGTCAAGCCCATTTCCTCGAACAGGACCTTGCGAGCCAGGGTGTAACCGTTGCTGTGTATGCCGTTGCTCTTCAAGCCGACCACCACGTCGCCGTCATCTATATCCTCTCCCACGATCATCTCCTCGAGCGGCACCAGGCCGATCGCCATGCCGACCAGGTCCAGGCCGCTGCCCTCCCGGTAGCCGCGCAGCATCTCCTTTACCTGGGCGATTTCCCCTCCGGAAATCGAGACGTTCGCGTATTCTGCCCCGCGCTGCAGCCCGACACCGATCTGCTCGAATACGTCCGGATCCGCCTTCTCCACGGCGATGTAGTCGAGCATGGAGACCGGTTCCGCCCCGACGCATACCAGATCGTTTACGACCATGGCGACGCAGTCGATGCCGACGGTGTCGTACTTCTTCATCATCTGGGCAACCAGCAGCTTGGTCCCGACGCCGTCGGTCGTCATCGCCAGGCCGAGGTTTCCGATGTCGATCACGGTTGCGAAAAACCCCGACTCGAGCGCCACCCTCCCAACCGAGCTGCAGTCGTAGCGGCAGTGTTCCGGCTGATTGACCCAATACAGAAGGCGTTGGAGGGCGCCGAGAGCGGCGTCCGTGTCGACCCCGGCTTCCCCGTAATTCAACCCCTTTTTTTCTGCTGGCATGACAGGTTTTCTCCTTTGCCGTTGTCTCTACCAGGGAGTCGGGCTAACCGAAAAACTCCGCATAGAGCGACTGAACTGCCGCGGCCACGTCGGCTTCCTTGACGCCGAACATCATGCTGACCTCGCTGGACCCCTGGTTGATCATTTCCAGGTTGACCCGGGCGCGAGCGATCGCCGACGTCGCCCGCGCCGCCAGCCCGATGGTGTGACGCATCCCTTCACCGACTACCATCACCAGAGCCAGCCCGCGCTCAACCGAAACCTCGTCCGCTTCGAGCTCGGTGCGAATACGGCGGACGACCCGTTCTTCGACCGCGTGGTTCAGGTACTCCTCCCGGACAATCACGGAGATGTTGTCGATTCCCGACGGGGTGTGCTCGAACGGCATCCCCTCGTCTTCGTAGATCTGGAGCAGCCGCCGTCCGAAGCCGACCTCCCGGTTCATCAGGTACTTGCTGACGTACATGCTGCAAAAACCGCCTGTTGCGGCGATGCCGACGACGGGATCCTCGGCGACCGTTCGGGACCGGACTATGCGGGTTCCGGGAGCGTCGGGGTTGTTGGTGTTTTTCACCGCAACCGGAATCCCGGCGTGAAAAACCGGCTCGAGCGCTTCGTCGTGAAACACCGAAAAACCGGCGTACGACAGCTCTCGCATCTCCCGGTAGGTGATCTCCGGAACGCCGCGCGGGTTGTCGACATGTTGGGGCCTGGCGGCGAACACGGAGTCGACATCGGTGAAATTCTCGTAGAGCTCGGCGTCGATGGCCGCGGCGAGGATCGCCCCGGTGATATCGGAGCCCCCGCGCGGAAACGTGACCAGCTTCCCGCTCTCCGCGTAGCCGAAGAACCCGGGAAAGAGGGTGATGCCAGGGCGCTCTCGCAGGTTTCTGAGTTTGCCGTACGATTGGCGCAGGACGCGGGCGTTGCCCGGCTCCTCCGACAGCATCATGCCGCCTTCCAGCGGGCCGACGTAGTGGGCCTCGGTACCTTGGGCACAGAGGTACTCCGCCACCAGACGGGCGCAGTTCGCTTCGCCGGCCGCCTTCAGGGTGTCCGTAAACAGTTCTTCGTCTCCAGGGTCGGACTGCAGCCGGGCTTCGAGGTCGGCGGCGATCGTCTGGATCGATGACGACGCGAGCCCGAGACCCCCGGCGATCTCTGCGAAGCGGGCCACGACCCGTTCCATTTCCTCGCGGCCGCTCCTGTTCGTCAGGCGCGCCTCGGCGGCGGCGATCAACAGATCGGTGACCTTGACGTCGCCGGCACTGCGTTTGCCGGGGGCCGATACGACGACGAGTCGGCGCTGTTCGTCTGCCCGAATGATGTCGGCGACTGTGCGGACCGACGAGGATGTCGCCAAGGAGCTGCCGCCGAATTTCACCGTTTTCATGCGCACCCGATTTCCCTGATGGGCCTGGCTGAGGAAAACGAACTTACGGCTGTGTCCGTTCCCGGAAAACGCGATTGTGGAGAGCATCCGGCGAACAAGCGCGAAATGTCTTACGACGACGGCGAAACCATCTTTTCGGGCCGCACCCATTCATCGAACTGTTCCGGGGTGAGAAGCCCCATCTCCACGGCCACCTCCTTCAGGGTTTTCCCTTCGCTGTACGCGGTCTTGGCCACCTTGGCGGCGTTGTCGTAGCCGATGTGGGGGTTCAGGGCCGTAACCAGCATGAGCGACTGCTGCATCAATGCTTCGATGCGCTCGCGGTTGGGCTCAATGCCTACGGCGCAGTGGATGTCGAAACTGCGCGCCGCGTCGGCCAGCAGCCGGATGGACGTCAGCACGTTGTGAATGATGACAGGTTTGAAGACGTTGAGCTCGAAGTTGCCCGAGGCACCCGAGAAGCCGACGGCGGCGTCATTCCCCATGACCTGGGCACAGACCATCGTCAGCGCCTCGCACTGAGTCGGGTTGACTTTCCCCGGCATGATCGAAGAACCCGGTTCGTTCTCGGGAATGAATATCTCACCGAGACCGCTCCGCGGTCCCGAGGCCATCCAGCGCACGTCGTTGGCGATCTTCATCAGCGATGCCGCAATCGTCTTCAACATTCCTGAAGCCTCAACCAGCGCATCGTGAGCAGCGAGCGCCTCGTACTTGTTCGGCGCCGTCACGAAAGGCTGCCCGGTCTCCCGGGCGATGGCGGCCGCTGTCTTTTCGTCGAATCCCTTTTTCGAGTTGAGGCCGGTCCCCACCGCCGTGCCGCCCAGCGCCAGTTTGTACAGCGGTTGCAGGGCCGCCCGGCCGCGACGGATGGCTTCGTGCAGTTGCGCCGCATGACCGGAAAGCTCCTGGCCCAGGGTCAGAGGTGTGGCATCCTGCAGGTGAGTGCGGCCGATTTTTATCACGTCGCCGAAGCGCCTTGCTTTTTCGTCGAACGTCGCCGCCAGTTGCTGCAGGGAGGGAATGAGGCTGTTGGCGATCGCGTCCACCGCGGCGATGTGCATGGCCGTGGGAAAAACGTCGTTGGACGACTGACTCCTGTTGACATGGTCGTTAGGATGTACCGGGTCTTTCGAGCCCAGCTTGCCCCCGGCCATCTCGATGGCGCGATTCGAAATCACCTCGTTGACATTCATGTTCGACTGCGTGCCGCTGCCTGTCTGCCATACGACCAAGGGAAAGTGATCGTCCCAGTCTCCGGCGATGACCTCGTCGGCCGCCCTGACGATCAGATCCGCGAGATCCTCCTCCAAGGTTCCCAGCTCATGGTTTACCAAGGCAGACGCCTTTTTGACGATGCCCAACGCCTTGATCATTTCTCGCGTAAACCGCTCTTGGCCGATAGCGAAATTCTGCAACGACCGATGCGTCTGGGCGCCGTAGTAACGGTCCGCAGCGACTTCCACGTCGCCCATGCTGTCCGATTCGATGCGTACGTCCATCTTTCTCCTCTGCTGTTTCCGTTGTAAATCAATCCGCACATCAGCCTCCCGGCTGCGGAAGCGGACCTACCACATTTCGAACTCGTCGAGAACGAGGTTGGCCTCTTCTTCGAGCCGTTGCAGAACCGGGGCGATCTCGCCTCCCTGGGCGACCTCGACCATCGCTTCTTCGATCTTTCGCCGCACCGCCTCATACCCCGGAACCGACGGTTCGGCCCTGCCGAATTCTAGAAAGCCGTACGCCTTGCCGTAGCGTGGGTTCTTCTCAAAGTAGCCGGTGAGCTGCCCCGCCGCGCTGCGGCGAACCGGGAAGTAGTTGCTCGCCTTGACCCAGCGCGCCTGCTGCTCCGGGGCGGTGAACCACTTGAGAAACAGCCAGGAGGCCAGTTGTTTCTCCGGCGTCGAGCGACACACCGATACACTGGCCCCGTAAGCGTTGATCACGGGGTCCTCCCCGTCTCGAGGCGGCAGTGCCACATCCCATGCGAACCGGGTCGGGGCATCGGCCAGGGCGCTGGCCACGAACGGCAGGCCGGAGGAGGAGCGGATCATGAACAGGACCAGACCGAGCGCGAACTCGGTCTGGTCTTCGTAGCGATCGCTGAGCAGATCTGCCGCCCCTTCCCCGATCAGGCCCTGCATCATGGCGAGGGCCTGCCGCATCTCCGGCGTGTCGAGGGTATAGGCGGTTCGCTCCGCGTCCATGAAGTCACCGCCCCGCGTGAAAACCATGGTGGCCATGCGGCTCGCTTCGGCCTCGAACAGGTATCCCTTGCTGCGACTGACCGGCTGCGCCGGGCGAAACGGCTGGAACTGGGCAAGCCGGCAGAGGCGCGCAAATTCTTCCCAGGTCGACGGGGGTTCCTCAACACCGAGCTCGCGCAGCCAGTCGGCGTTGTAGTAAAGGATTTCCAGGGAACGGTTGGGCGGAAAGCTGATCTGCTTGCCGTTGATGAAATCCTGGGCGAGGAAGGCCTGCACGTAGTCCTCCCGTTCGGATGCGCTCAATCCCCATTTCGGCGAGATCATGTACGGGGTGAGATCAACCAGGCCTTCCCCCATGTCGTAGACAACGGCCTGGTTCTGGTAGGCGACGACGAGCTCGGGCAGCTCTCCACCCTGCAGGCCGACCATCATCTTGTTGTAGATGTCGCTGTACCGCCCCGCGAACTCGCCGCGCACGCGAATTCCGTGAGAATTGGTGCGGTTGAAGTCTTCGATCAGCTCCAGCAGCGCCTCTTCTCGCATCTGGGTGTGCTGGTACCAGAAGACGACCTCTGTCCCCGACGGGTCGACCGCTTCCGGAGAAGGAGTCCCCGCTACCTGTCCGGCGCCGTCTCCCCGGTGTTCTCCGCAGCACAGTGCGATTGCCGTTACGAGCAGCAGCACCGGACCACTTCCCGTTCGCCTCATCCTTTCAGTCCCGACATCGATATCCCCGAGGTGAACTCCCGTTGAACAAGGGCGTAGATCAACAGGACCGGTACGGTGGCGATTACGGCTCCCGCCATCTGCAAATGCACCTCGGGTCCGGCTTCGCTGACGAATTTCTGCAGGGCTACCGAAATCGGCCGCCACTCGGGCGAATTGGTGACCAGCAGCGGCCATCCCAGGGCGTTCCAGGATCCGATCAGGGTAAACATGCCGACCGTCAGCAGGGGGGCCCGGCACAGGGGAGCCGCGACCTGGAACAGAAACCGCATATGTCCGGCGCCGTCGATGCGGGCCGCGTCCCAGAGCTCGCTCGGTATGCCGCGCATGAACTGGCGCAGCAGGAAAATGCTGAAGGCGCTGCCCATGAATGGAATCGTGAGGGCCGGCCAGTTGTTGATCCAGTCAAATGGGCTGCGCTGGTGAAGCCACGACACGGTAAGAAAGTTCGGCACCATGGTGACCGTTTCGGGAACCATCAGGGTTGCGAGTATGCCGTAGAAGACAAACTCGCGGCCCTTGAACCGCAGGCGCGCCAGTGCGTACGCCGCCAGCAGGGAGAACAGCAGGGTTCCGCTGACCTGCAGCGCCGCGATCAGAAGCGAATTTTCGAAATATAGAGCGAAGTCCTCCTCCCTCCATGCCCTGATGTAGTTGCTCCATTGCAGCTCCGCGGGGGCGAACACCCTCCTTAGGGTTTCACCCCGGGTCATGAAGGAGGCCAGCAGCATCCACGCAAACGGGAGTCCTGCAATCACCGCGCCGAGAGCCAGCCCGGAATACATCAGCCAGGGAACCAGCCGTGGCAGATACCTTGCCCGCTCCATAACTCACTCCCCGTAGAACACGCGCCGTCCCAGCAAGCGGTTCTGGGCAAGCGTCAAGGCGAGAATCGCGACGAACAGAATCAGCGACAGGCAGGAGGCGTAACCAGCGTCCTGGTAGTTGTAGAGGCGATCGAAAATCAGGATGCTGACCACGTCGACGGTATCGCGGGCGCCAGCGGTGCGCAGGATGTAGATGTGATTGAAGGCCTTGAAGGTTCCGATAAAGCCGACCAGTGTTATGAAAAACAGGGTGGGTGAAATCAGCGGAACCGTTACATGGCGAAAGGACTGCAACGCATTGGCGCCGTCTATGGCAGCCGCTTCGTAGTAGTGGCGGGGAATTGCACTCAGGCCGGCCAGCAGGATCACCGTGTCGTAACCGATATAGACCCAGACGTTGTAGAGCACTATGGAGACGAGTGCCAGACTGGGGAAAAATGCATTTGCCCACGCTGGACAGGCGAGCTCGAAACCCTCGCAGACCAGCGCCGCGATGGATCGGCTCTCGAACAACCACCGTTGGTGTTCGAAGCCGAGAACCCCCCAGAAGCGGTTGGCGAACGATGAGGGGTGTGGACTGAAAAGGGTGCGGAACAAGACCGCGGTAGCGATCATCGGGGTGACGTAGGGCAGAAAGTAGAGGACGCGGAACCCCCCCCTGCCCAGCGCCGCCCGGAAAAGCAGATAGGCTAGCAGCATCGAGGCGCCAACCTCTATCGGGATCGTCCCGAAGGCGTAGAATGCGGTTACCAGAAAGGCATTGAAGAGCCGCGGGTCGCCCGAGCCCGCCATTCCGGCGACTCCTGCAACCGCAGCGAGTGCCGCCGTGACACCGAGCCCGGCCCCGATGGCCTGGAGCAATCTGTGCTGTTGCCGGTGTGACCGGCGCCGCCTGACAACCCATACCGACAGCAGCCACGCCGCCACAGCCAGGAGGATCAGCCCGACGAATTGGACTTCGCCCAAGGCACGTCGGTAGTGATCGAGGGCAACGAAATCCCCCTTCTTCAGGCGCCAACGGTGCAGGCTGACGAAGAGGGCGTAGCCGATCGGGAATACGCCGAAGACCCCCAGAACAGTGAGTGCAGGTGCCAGCAGGGCCCATGCCAAGCGCGACTCAGCGGTCTTCATGAGCAGCGGCTAGCGCGCTTCCGATCTTCGCTACTCCCCGCCGAGCGCCTCTATCAGTACAGTAATCTTCACCTCGTCTCCGAGAACGCCGGCAGCATCGGTCCAGTTGTCGACGCCGTAGTCGGAACGCTTCACCGTCAACTCTGCGGCGAACCCGGCAACCGCCTTCCCGTTCATCGGATGAACCCCTACCCCGAGTACCTCTACCGGAAAGGTCACCGGCTTCGTCAACCCGTGGAGAGAAAGTGTCCCGGCTACCTCGAGGCGGTCTTCCACCCCTTTCTTCACCGATGTGCTGTCAAACTCGATGTGCGGGTATTTGGCGACGTCGAAGAAGTCGGCGCTTCTCAGGTGGTTGTCGCGGCGCTCATTGCCGGTGTCGATGCTTTTGGCCTGGATAATCCCCGAAAAGGTGGTGGTCTGGGGTGATGCGGAGTCGTATGTGACGGTGCCGCTGAATTTGTTGAAGTGCCCGCTAGTGCGACCGACAAGATGGCGGATACTGAAACCTACGGAGGAGTGAGATGGGTCGACTGCGTAGGTCTCGGCACCGGCTGCATGCGCCAACCCCCACACCAGGGTGGATAGCACCCATGGTACGAGATTCATTGAGTTTTTCGCCCGCATGGCGCCCGGGTTTTTTTGCAATTGGTCACCCCTCCTTTCTGAAAAGAAGACCCCCGAGCCAGCGCTTCAGGGGTCTTCGACGGTCCGCTTTGAAGGCGGTTCATGTTGGCTGCCCCCCAGGGATTCGAACCCCGATAACATGATCCAGAGTCATGTGTCCTACCATTGAACGAGGGGGCAGATAACTGGCGGAGAGGGAGGGATTCGAACCCTCGGTAGGAGTTACCCCCTACAACAGCTTAGCAGGCTGCCACCTTCGGCCACTCGGTCACCTCTCCGTATTTCCCGCACGGGCGGGACGTTCGCTTGGCGGAGGGCGTGGGACTCGAACCCACAAGGGTGTGAACCCGGCGGTTTTCAAGACCGCTGCCTTACCAATTAGGTCTAGCCCTCCGAGACTGGATTTCCTTGTCGGCCGAAGTGTCGGAATATAACCGATCAAAGCCGATCGTCAACTCGCCAAGTATCGACTAACCAGTTGAAATACAGGAGCATACGGCGATTCCCTCAGCCGGCGGCGGGTCCTGGTGGAGGCCCGCTTCCGTTGCCTGCGTCCTCCATCGGATCGCTGTTTCCCCCCATGGCCGGGCCCTCTCCGTTGACTTCGCGGTTTTGTGCCACTCGCGTCATGTCGATGACCCGGTCCCCCGTGTCGAGATTGATGACCCTGACTCCCTGGGTATTTCGGCCGATCTTGCGGATTGCCGCGACTGGAACGCGAATCATGATTCCGTTTTGGGTGACGATCATCACCTCGTCGCTCTCGGTTACCTCCCTGCATGCCACTACCGATCCGTTGCGGGCGGTCGTTTTGATATCGATGACGCCCATTCCGCCGCGGCGAATCCGGGAATACTCCTGAGGCTCGGTTCGCTTCCCGTAGCCGTGCTCGCAGATTGTCAGTATGCTGCCCTGTCCGCGCAGGACGACCATGTCGACCACTTCGTCACCGCCACGCAGTTCGATCCCCTTTACGCCAGTTGACACGCGCCCCATGGGGCGCACGTCCCTCTCCGTGAACCGCACCGCCTGACCACTGCGCGTCACCAGCATAACGTCGTCGCTGCCGTCGGTGATCGAGGCATCGATCAGATCGTCGTCCTCCTGAACCTTGAGGGCAATGATGCCGTCGCGGCGAACGTTTCCATAGGCGGACAGCACCGTTTTCTTGACGATTCCCTTGCGGGTGGCGGTAAACAGGAACCGGTCCTCGGCAAATTCGCCGACCGCGACCACCGCCGAAATGACGTCGTCCGACTGCAGGTCGAGGAGGTTGACCACAGGTCGCCCGCGAGCCGCCCGATCCCCTTCTGGAATACGGTACACTTTGAGCCACCTGCACTGGCCCCGGGCGGTGAGGAAAAGGATGTACGAGTGCGTCGAGGCGATGAACAGATGCTCGACGAAATCCTCCTCCCGCGTCTTCATTCCCGTCACCCCGCGACCGCCGCGCTGCTGTACGCGGTAGGCGTTCGGCGACATCCGTTTGACGTAACCCGCCTTGGAGATGGTGACCACCATGTCCTCTTCGGCGATCAGATCCTCGATGTCGAACTCTTCGGCGGAGTAGACGATCTCGGTGCGGCGCTCATCGCCGAAGCGCTCGCGAAGGTCGGCTAGTTCGTCCTGGAGAATCTGCATCTGCGCGTCGCGGTTCTCGAGGATGTGTTTGAGCTGGCGAATCGTCTCCTGCAGGTTCTGGTATTCCTCTTCGATCTTGTCCCGCTCGAGGCCGGTCAGCCGCTGCAACGGCATCGTCAGAATCGCCAGTGCCTGGATCTCGCTCAGTTCGAAGCGCGCCGTCAGTCGTTGTCGGGCTTCGTCGGGATTGGCGGAATCTCTGATCAGCTCGATCGCGGCGTCTATGTTGTCGAGGGCGATGCGCAGGCCTTCGAGAATATGGGCGCGCGCCTCGGCTTTGGCTAGGTCGAAGCGAGTGCGCCGGAGAATCACGTCGTGGCGGTGCGCGACGTAGTGCTCCAGCATCTGCTTGAGATTGAGGATCTCCGGGCGGCCGTTGACGACTGCCAGCATCATCACGCCGAAGGTCGCCTGCAGCATGCTGTGCGAGAACAGCTGATTCAGGACGACTTCCGACTGCGCCGACCGCTTGAGCTCGACGACGATACGCATTCCGCCGCGGCCCGATTCGTCGCGGATGTTTGCGACGTCTTCGACCGTTTTGTTGCGCACCAAGTCGTACATTTTCTCCACCAGCGTCGACTTGTCGATCAAGAACGGAATCTCGGTGACGATGATGTTCTCGCGTCCGTCCCTCCGCGTCTCGATATGGGTGCGTGCGCGCAGCTGGATCGAACCGCGACCGCTGCGGTACGCCATTTGCACCCCGTGCATCCCCTGGATGACCCCCCCAGTGGGGAAATCGGGTGCCTTGATTTTCTCCATCAATTCGGCAAGCCCGATCTCGGGGTCGTCGATTAGCGCCGACAGCGCATCGGCGACTTCCCGGACGTTGTGAGGCGGAATCCTTGTCGCCATGCCGACCCCGATGCCAACCGACCCGTTGCACAAGAGGTTCGGAAATTTCGCCGGCAGCACCGCAGGTTCCTGGCGGGTCTCGTCGTAGTTGTCGACAAAGTCAACGGTGTCCCGGTCGATGTCGGCCAGCATTTCGACAGCGGCCGGGGTCAGGCGAGCCTCCGTGTAGCGCATGGCCGCCGGAGGGTAGCCATCGATGGAGCCGAAGTTGCCTTGGCCGTCAACGAGCGGGTAGCGCAGCCGGAAATCCTGCGCCATGTGCACGAGGGTGGAATACACTCCCTCGTCCCCGTGGGGATGGTAGTTGCCGGAGGTGTCGCCAGAGATCTTGGCGCACTTCCGGAACCCGCGCCCCGGCAAGAGGTTGAGGTCGTTCATCGCCACCAGAATGCGCCGTTGCGAGGGTTTGAGGCCATCGCGCACATCCGGCAACGCTCGCGCCATGTTGACGCTCATGGAATAGTCGAGGTAGGAGGTCTTTATCTCGTCCTCGACCTTGACCGGTATTATTCGCGACTCTCGTTGCTCCTGCATCTACGTGTTTCGTGCCTTTTGTAGGGTGTGCTGTTAGATGTCGAGGTTCTTTACGTCCAGGGCGTGCTCCTCGATGAACCGCCGCCTCGGCTCGACCTGCTCCCCCATGAGCAGGGTGAACATGTGCTCCGCTTCCACGGCGTCATCGAGGGTAACCTGCAGTAATGTCCGGGATTCGGGATTCATGGTCGTGTCCCAGAGCTGCTCCGGGTTCATCTCGCCCAATCCCTTGTAGCGCTGAATCATGATACCCCTGCCGTCCCCATCCCCTTTTATTGTTCGGACGTTCAGCTCCCGCTCTTCTTCGTCGAACGCGTAGAGCTCCTGTCTCCCCCGCTTGACCAGAAACAGAGGCGGCTGCGCCAGGTAGAGGTTTTTGCGTTCGATCAACTCCCTCATGTAGCGGAACAGAAAGGTCATCAACAGGACACGGATATGGCTGCCGTCGACATCGGCGTCGGCCATGATGATGACCTTTCCGTAGCGCAGTTTGGTGAAGTCGTAATCTTCGCCGATTCCGATCCCCAGAGCCGCGATCAAGGGCAGCAACTTGTCGTTGCCTAGCACGCGATCGATGCGTGCCTTCTCGACGTTGAGCGGCTTCCCGAACATAGGCAGCACCGCCTGGAAATTTTGGTCGCGCGCCATGGCTGCCGAGCCCCCAGCCGAGTCCCCCTCGACGAGGAAAATCTCGGTCTCGTCCGGGTTGCGGTTGGAACAGTCGGCCAGCTTTCCGGGCAGCGAGGCGCCGTCGAGGATCCCCTTGCGGCGGGTGAGTTCGCGGGCTTTGCGCGCGGCTTCCCGGGCCCGGCCTGCCTCGACGATCTTGGTGATGACCCGCTTGGCGACGTCCGGGTTTTCTTCGAGGTAGGTTGCCAGCGCCTCGCTGGTCAGCGATTGCACAAGGCCCTTGACATCGCTGTTGCCAAGCTTCGACTTGGTCTGCCCTTCGAACTGCGGCTCCGGGACGTTTACGCTCACGACCGCAGTGAGGCCTTCGCGGGTGTCCTCGCCGGCTATGGCGAACTTGACATTCTTGAGAATGTCGTTGCGGGTGGCGTAAGCATTTATTGTGCTGGTCAAAGCGGCGCGAAAGCCGACCAGGTGGGTACCTCCCTCCGTCGTCTTGATATTATTGGCGTACGTGAAAACGGTCTCCTGGTAGCTGTCGTTGTACTGCATCGCGATCTCAACGCCCACCTCCGCGCGTTTCCCCTCGAGATAGATGGGCTGAGGATGCAGAGTGCCACGGCCCTCGTTCAGGAAGGCCACGAACTCGACGACACCTCCCTCGAACAGATACACCTCGCTCGCGTCGCTCGCGTCCTCCTTTACGCAGATTTCGAGACCCTTGTTTAGAAAGGCGAGTTCGCGCAACCGGTGGGAGATAGTCTCGAAATCGAACTCGAGGGTTTCGAAAATCTCCGGATCCGGTTTGAAGTGAGTGATCGTACCGGTTTGCCCGGTAGGGCCACACGTTTCCAGCTCCGTTGTCGGGACTCCCCTTTCGTAGCGCTGGCGATGGATCTGACCTTCTTGCCATACCTCGACCACCATCCACTCCGACAGGGCGTTGACCACTGAAGCTCCGACACCGTGCAAACCTCCCGACACCTGGTAGGCTTTCTTGTCGAACTTTCCCCCTGCGTGCAACATCGTCATCACAACCTCGACGCCGGGCTTGTTTTCGTCAGGATGCATACCGACTGGAATCCCGTGGCCGTTGTCCTGAACCAAAACGCTGCCGTCGGCCCCCAACGTGACTTCGATGCGGGAACATCGCCCCGCCATCGCCTCGTCGATACTGTTGTTGACGATCTCCTTGACCAGCTCGTGCAGGCCATTCTCCCCTGTATCACCGATGTACATCGCGGGCCGCTTGCGCACCCCCTCAAGCCCTTTGAGAACCTGGATGGCATCGGTTGTGTACGTGGCCGTTTGCGGTTGAGACATGCGGTTGACTACCTCACGGATTCAGTTTTTGGGTCAGTCGGAATAGACCTGTTGATGAGGACGATCTCGCGCACGACCTCGGAGCCGACACTGGTGTTGATCTGCCTTTTCATATCCTCTTTCAGGAAAGACAACTGGGTGCGCCAGATTGGGGAAGGCACCGCCAGTTCCAGCCGTCCACGGCGCATTCGCAGGGGCTTCGCGTGGTGGTCCAACGGTGATTTGGCCACCTGTTCCCAGGCCAAAATGGCCTGACATTCCATCAATTTCTCATCAATACCCAGTTCTGCAAGAGCGGTCCCAAGCAATCTACCAATCGCTTCAGGGTATACACCGTTTCCGGCGTCGCCGCGATCCCTTGGCTCAAACGGGATCATCTGTCAGGGGTATCTCGGTGAAGCGGGCAGGCAGCTCTTCCTGTGGGGATTTTGGGGCTGTAATTACAACTTGGTCGAAGTCGGTCACGAGATTCAACAACTCCCTTATTCGGTCCCCGTCGAGTTCGGAGAACATATCGTCAAGAAGCAACACCGGTTGTTGCCCGTTACGTGCTTCCAGGAAGCGCAATTCAGCCATTTTCCAGGAAATCAGCAGGCTCTTTCGCTGTCCCTGAGAAGCAAATGTTTCCGCAGGTTCGCCATTCAGTTCGAACGAGATCGCGTCACGATGGGGACCACACAAGGTGTGACCGGATTGGAGTTCCCGTTCTCGCGCCTGTTCGAGTTCCTCCTGAAGTTCGGCGCACAGCTCGTCCCTAGTCGGTAAAATCCCGGTATCCAGAGCGATGTCCGTGGTGCCGCTGTATGCTACATTCACTGCCTCGCGTCCGGTCGAAAACCGGGCGTAGTAGCTCGTCAACAGAGGCTGGAACTCAAGCAAAACCCCGAGGCGCTGTCGTCTGAGCGATCCTCCGAACTGGACGATCTGGACATCCCAAGGCTCCAGTTCGCGTCGAGATTCGACCGCCGATAGCCAGCGCTTGAGGCATCGGTTCCGCTGGACTAGAGCACGCTGAAACCTCTGCAATTCGTGCAGATACGCCGGGTCGGACTGCGAAATAAGGATGTCGAGCAGGCGTCTGCGCTGAGCGGCAAAGCGAAGGACCAGCGTTACATCTTCGGGACAGAAATGAACGGTTTGAAACAACGACACCAGATCGGATACGCGATCGAGAGGGGCACCATCCAGAAAAACGCGTTTGCCCAAGTCGTGAAAGTAGCACAACCGTACCTCCCGCTCCCTTCTCCCGTCATGCCATACGGCACGGATGTCGAACTGATTGCCTCCATGCGGTACTGCCTCGCGGTCGCGAACCCCACGCACCGATTTCCCGATCGACAAAAAGGAGATCGCCTCCAGAACATTGCTCTTGCCTTTGCCGTTGGGTGCAACGATCAGAACACCTTCCGGTGCCAACTGCAATCGCGTGTTCTTGAGATTTCGAAACGGCTGCAGCGTCAGCTCGCGAATATGCACGGGATTGGCCGTTTTCTGGCATGGTACTTAGGGTCCTGCTGGTCTCATCGGCATGAGCAGATAGTAAATTTCATCCCCCTCGGGCAGTTCTCCCGGCCGCAGGACCGCCGCAGTTACGGAATCGCGCAGTTCGATTACGACGCTAGCGGTGTCGAGCTTCCGCAAGATTTCCATCAGGTAGTTGGAGTTGTATGCCACTTCCAGGGCCTCTTTCCCGTATTCAGCCGGTATGACTTCGCGGCCCTCACCTCCTACTTCCTGGCTCGAGGCGGTGAGTTCGAGAGTGTTGCCGTCCAGCGCTAGTCGAACTTGGTGGGTAAAACTGCTAGAGAGAATAGAAACCCTTCTGACCGCTGGAAGCAGACGGTCCACGGCAACACTCAATCGCTTGTCGTTTTCCCGCGGCACCACCTGTTCGTAGTCGACGTATGGACCCTCGATGAGACGGGACAATACCTGTGTGCTTCCGAGATCGAACAACACCTGGTTTTCCCCTACGATGGCACGCCCGATTTCATCAGGCCCATCGAGCAGTTTCGTGAGCTGACTGCAAAGTTGAGGAGGTAGGATAACCTCCGCAGCTCCCGCCGTACCGACTCCCTCCCCCCAGTAGTGCCGGTATTCAGCCAAGCGACTTCCATCGGTGGCGGCCATAGCCATGAAATCGGACTCCATCCGCCATAAAACGCCGTTGAGAACCGGTCTCGTCTCGTCTCGCGAGACCGCAAAACTGGTTTTGTCGATCATCGAATGGAGCAGGGAGCCTATGCCGCCATTGCCGAAGTCGATCCTCAATCCGTCAAGTGTTTCCGGGATTTCAGGAAATTCATCTGGGGGCGACGTCGCCAGGACGTACCTCCCCTCACCGCTGTCTGGTTCACCCAAAGGACCGGATATCACCAACCTTCCGTTTTCCATCGATAAAGATAGCCGGGCCTCCGGCCATTCTCTTGCGATTTCAGCAAATGTTCGAGCGGGCACAGTTATTCTGCCGGGCTGCTCTACTTTGGCTTGAATGCGGGTACGCATCGACAGATCGAGATCTGAAGAAGAGAGGGTCAGTCGGTCTTCCTCGGCTTCAACAAGAATGTTTGACAGAACCGGCTGGGCTGGCTTGGAAGCGACTGCATCGAGAATGGTGTCGATCCCTTGCCACATATCACTACGTTCGATCGTCAGCTTCATCGAGAATTCCGCACTGTGAGATGGTTTGAGCAGGAGGGGATTTGCGACGAAAAATGGGCAGGTTGTTTATTTACAGTCAATTATAATAGGTGCCATAGGATATACTGTCAACCGAATTGAAGGGACCGAAATCATAGAAGAAACCACCCATAAGATTAGTATTAACAGTAATTAAGGCTAACGACACTCGACCTTGTGTATTTATGGTCACTGGCGCATGCGTGTAGCTCGTCCGGAATGGAGACAGTGATGGTTGAATGGGAGAAAGCCCACATTCTGTATTAATTGGATGGTTTAATCCTTAAGGTGTAAGTCTATTGTACTTCTTGTTGTAGCTGTGAATAGTTACCAACTCTTGGATGAATACATATTGAAACATGGGGTAACATGGTGATTATTATTTATTTACAAAAGAAAAAGTGCTGTGTTTCGAGGTGTGGATAGGCGATTCCGGTTTTGTGGATACGAACCCTTTGTCAACATGTCTGGGCGGGTCATTTTTCAATCCAAATAGCTTTCCACAAAACCATGGGTTGTCCACCGTGTTTGTGGATAACCCATGTGGGTAATTCAGAGATGTGGAATGGGATTACGGTCTGGAATGGCGTTGCTGGATGGATTCTGAAAGCGATTCGACCAAGTGGGAAAGACTCGGATCTTGATTGCGTTTTCTGTCCACTGCCCTGACGGCATGGATTACTGTACTGTGATCCCGGTTTCCGAAATGAAGGCCGATCACCTTGAGAGAGCTTTTTGTCAACTTTTTGGCCAGGTACATTGCGATCTGTCGGGGAGCGGCTATTTCCTGTTTCCTGGTTTTTCCAATCAGCAATTCGGGGGTGAGATCGAAGTGCTCGGCCACTATCCGTTGGATACTCTCAATGGTCAGATGGGTCGATTCGGCCGATACCCGCTCCTTAACGATCTTGCGGGCAGCTTCGATGTTCAATTCCTGTTGATTCACAGCACAATAGGCCATGATGTGGTTCAGAGCACCTTCCAGCTCCCGGATGTTTGTGCTAATGTAGTTCCCGAGAAAGGTAGAAACCTCCTCGGTGAGGTAGATGCCATTGATCTCGGCCTTCTTGTGGAGAATGGCTATGCGCGTTTCCAGATCGGGGGGCTCGATACTTGTGACCAACCCCCACTGAAACCGGGAAATAAGGCGTTCTTCCAGTCCCTGTAGTTCACCAGGAGGGCTGTCGCAGGTCATGGTGATCTGTTTCCCGTTCTGGTGCAGGGCGTTGAAGGTGTGGAAGAACTCTGTCTGTGTATGCTCTCCTTTCAGAAGGAACTGGATGTCGTCGACCAGCAACATGTCAGCACTTCGATAGAGGCGCTGAAATTCTCCCGCTTTCCGCGCCTTGAGGGACTCGATGAAGTCGCTCATGAATTTTTCAGATGGCACGTAGGCGACGCGAAGGTTGCTTTCCTGGGACAAGGCGTAATGGCCAATGGCTTGGAGAAGATGGGTTTTTCCCAGTCCGACACCGCCGTAGATCACCAGCGGATTGAATTGGGTTTTTCCCGGTGACTTGGCGACGGAATATGCAGCTGCGTGTGCAAAGCGATTTCCCTCACCTATGACAAAAGTGTCGAAGGTGTAGCGTTCGTTTAGCGGGGTGAAGAATGGACCGGGGGTCCATTCTCCTGCCCCCTTGGCCTCGACCCGGCTCGTATCCGTTTCACTGATTCCCGGTTCGGTTTTGCCTTCTCCTCGGTCGTCCCACAAGTCTCCCTGGGTTCCCATTGGGGTGTTCTTCGTGACTGTTCCTTCGACAGTGGCCGAAGAAACAGTCTCATTTTCGCGCTCGTCGGGGTTGTTATCGGCGATGGCAAAAACGATCCGAGGAATCAGATCCGTTTCTTCCTTGACAGCGCTCTGGATCAGTTTCAAATAGTTGCTTTCCACCCAATCGGCGAAATAGGAGCTCGATACCTCAATTTCAAGCAATTCGGCGTCGAAACGAAGGGCTTTTGTGGGACGAAACCAAGTATTAAAGCTTTGGGCACGGATATTGCGCTCGATGTGAAGCAGGCAACGAGCCCACAATTCGTGGGTTTCTTGCGATGTGGTGGTGATCATCACTCTCTTGTGCAGAAGCGGGAGAGAAAAGGGTTTGAAACGGTAGACATAGCAAAGAAGGGCGTCAAGAAACCGGACCGTCGAAGAGCACTTGGGGATTGAGACGCAGTCTTGACCACTTCGGATCGGAATAACCGACCCTCGGAATGCAAATTTGACAGATAGTCCATTCGTCCCGATTCTCTCTGAAATAAACCTGCCTAACTTTTCGCAGGATAGCGCGATGCTTGGAATCAAAGTCGACAACTGACCAACACCCGGCTCCGCGCCAATAATTCCAGGGTCTTCCGTGAAACGAACTTTTCAACCGAGTAACCGCAAGCGACGAAATAAGCACGGCTTTCGGAAGCGCATGCGCACTCCCGGTGGTCGCGCTGTCATCAACCGGCGTCGTCGCAAGGGTCGCAAACAACTGACTGTCTGATTACCCCCAAACTCCGCTCCTGGGGGGAACACCCATTCGTATCGTCGCACCGTGAGCTGGTTGAAAGGGCGGTATCTGTGGGTACGACACGGGCGGCAGGCTGCTGTAATTCTCGTAATTCGAAAGTCGCTTGGGAAAGCCGTAGTTCGCAATCGCCTCAAGCGACGCCTGCGGTCCCTTTGCCGCGAACGCCCCGATCCTTCGCACTCAGTCCTTATTTTTCCACAACCTTCAGCGGTAAACGCCACATACCGTCATCTTGAGGTTGACCTGGACGATCTTCTGACCAAGATGGACCGGCAGTCCTGAATGCGCCGGTTGCTCGTGGTCTGCATTCGGGCGTATCAGTTCTGCCTGTCCCCGTACACCTACCCGGCCTGCAGGTTTCAACCTACCTGTTCCGAATATGCCGCCCAAGCTGTCGACAAACACGGTTGTCTGCTCGGCGGTTTCAAGACGATGGTGCGGTTGTTACGCTGCCACCCATTGGGCGGATGGGGATACGACCCCGTAGAGTAAGGCAAGATCAATGGGCGACAAACGCACTTTGCTGGCTTTCCTGCTGATCGGGCTCATTTTTCTCCTGATGCCCTATTACCAAGATTGGTTGGGCCTGAAACCACCCCCCCAGGATACCGTTCCCGAGGCGGGTAAGGTTGCCGAACCGCAGACCAGCCAGCAGGAAGTCGGTGACGAGATTCCGTTTCCACCTCCAGCCGAGCCTGAACAATTCACTGAAGCGAAGGCACCAACGTCCCAACTGCCTGCTGCTTCCTCTTCGGGTGTTTTCTCAGCCCGGAAGATTTTAGTACGCACACCACTGCAGGAACTGACTTTTTCTACCGCCGGAGGAGTTCTCACATCTGTCAAACTGCCCCAGTATCAGCGGGATCGGGGGGAGATACTGGAGTTGATGCCCGAGGCTCCACGTGCTCTAGCCCTAGAGCTCAGGGATGAGAACGGCCGCATTGAGCAGGATCTGAGTGAAGTGGAGTTTGTTCCCGGTACGGAATCACTCTTTTTGGAATCCGGATCGAGCGGCAACCTGCAAATGCGAGCATATCTTGGAAATGGACGCTTCGTCGAGAAGCGCTTCCGATTCGATGCCGATCATTATGGCGTACAAATGGAGCTATCCTACTCCGGATTCGACGAGCAGACCTTTGCCTATTTTGTTTGGGAGGGAGGAATTGCCATTGCGGAAAGAGCAGAGCATGTCGACTTGGAGTCGATGCAAGCGATGGCCTATTTGAACGAAAGTCTGAATGATTTGCGCGCGGAAGCAGGGGAACCGCAAAGCTGGGCGGACAAGGGTTCGCTTCGCTGGGCGGGAGTTCGAAACAAGTATTTCATGGTCAGCATAGCACCGACCACACCAAGCAGATATAGCGTAGAACTCGATGCTCGCTTTGGGGTTCCCGTTCCCGAATACGATTTTCGAGTCGGAGTGAGGCTGTCGCCTCGCGGTACCTGGGAAGGATTGCTCTACATTGGCCCGCTGGACTACGAGGAATTGATCCTGTACGAAGCGGAACTGGAGCGGGCGATGGCTCTCGGCTTCCCGATTGTGCGGGAAATCAGCAAGGTGCTGATTGTTCTGTTTGTCGCGGCTTACCAGATCATCCCCAACTACGGCTGGGTGATTGTTCTGTTCGCGGTTGTCGTCAAGATCCTCGTCTATCCACTGACCCACAAGTCGTACGAATCGGCATCGAAGATGCAGGAGTTGCAGCCAAAAGTGGCAGCGCTCAAGGAAAAGTACAAAAATGACAATCAACGCCTCAGCCGGGAGACGATGAAGCTGTATCGCGATGAAGGGGTGAATCCGCTGGGTGGGTGTCTGCCCCTTCTCTTGCAAATGCCGATATTCATCGCTCTATATCAAACTTTCAGCAGCACCATTGAACTCAGGCAATCCCCGTTCATCCTGTGGATCAATGACCTTTCATTACCCGATGAAGTGGTGATCGCTGGAATCTCCATCCACATCCTGCCCCTGTTGATGTCGACGGCGATGTTTTTCCAGTCGAAAATGACGATGAAAGACCCGAAACAGGCTGCCCTTGTGTATATCATGCCTGTTGTCATGGTCTTCATTATGTGGAGGTTTTCTTCTGGATTGGTCCTTTATTGGACCGTCTTCAACGTTTTGCAAATCGCCCAACAACACCTGACCAACCGCTACAAGCAGCGCAGGGCACACCCCATTTAGGGACTAGGCACCTCTCCATGAGGTCCGCTATGGCGCGCCGCTCCACGGTCGAAACCTCCACGATTGTGGCTGTAGCAACCCCTTCGGGAGCGGGGGGGATTGGTATCATTCGACTGAGTGGCCCAGACTCGGTCCCCGTGGCACGTACCCTCTTTCGCAGCAATCCTCCTTTGGGAGCACGTCCTCGTTACGTTGAATATGGCCGCATTCTAGATGAGAATGGCGCAGATCTGGATTCCGGCTTGGCTTGGGTGCTGAAGGCCCCCGCGTCGTATACCGGCGAGGATACCGTCGAGATCAGTGTTCATGCCAGTGAAGTGGTTCTCAATAGCGCTGTTGAGGCGGCGATTGCCATTGGTGCCACCCTCGCACGCCCGGGCGAATTCACACGACGGGCATTTGTCAACGGGCGTATGGATTTGCTGCAGGCCGAGGCGGTTATCGATTTAATCCAGGCAGGCAGCAAACACGCATTGCAAAACTCATACGGTCACACCAGTGGCCGATTTTCTAAATTGGTGGGTACCCTCAAGGACCAGGTGGTTCGAGCCTTGGCATTGCTCGAAGTGAATCTGGATTTCGCCCAGGAGGAGGATGGGCATGTGCGCACGGAGCAGGTCTTCCAGGAGTTGGACGCCGCCATTTCACTGTCGCATCAATTGCTTGAAACCTTTGCGGGTAGCCGCCGCCGGCAGCAAGGTTATTCGGTAGCTCTCGTCGGACGGCCCAACGCTGGGAAGTCAACCTTGTTCAATGCTCTTCTTGGTGAAGATCGAGCCATAGTAACCCATACTCCTGGAACGACGCGCGATGTAATAGAAGGGGAGGTAGTGTGGGGAGGCGATTTGGTGCGCCTTAGGGACACGGCGGGGCTACGAGCGGCATCAGGCGCAGTTGAAGTAGAGGGTATGAGAAGAACTCGCCAAGAAGCCAACGACGCCGACCTTGTGCTGGTTGTTACGGATTCTTCCCGGCCCTGGAGCGAGGCAGACGAAGAACTTCTCACGTTGTCAGCCGGAGGCTCCTTTCTGATTGTCAGAAACAAGATTGACATCCCGTGCAAACAAAGGATTCCGGACATGGTCTCCGATCGCGCGATGACCATTTCGATTTCGGCGGCGGTCCGGACTGGCCTTTTGGACCTAAAAGGGGCAATCATGAGGTCGCTCCCCAATGCACAGAACGTCGAGGGGGTCGGTCTTACCCGACAGCGGCACGCCACCCTTATCGAGCGGGTCCATTCGGCCTGCCAGGGTTCGCACAGGATGTTGCAGGAGGGGGGTATGGCGGAATGTGTCGCAGCCGAATTGCATTCAGCCCTTTCTCATTGCGGAGAGCTGCTAGGCGAAAATGTCGACGAAGCCGTCCTGGATGATATTTTTTCGGAATTCTGTATAGGAAAATGAGTGTTCCACGTGGAAAAAGTCACTCCGTGGATGCTTCCTTGCCCGGTGTTCCACGTGAAACAACCTCCTTCCAGCAAGCCAGATCGTATCCCGATTTCAGCGACTCATCCTTGCACCACATCCTGGCAGAGTTGTGCCCCGATGGGAGCGCGCTTCAGGTCGAACGATGGAAAGCGCGCCTGGGGCGGTTCGAAGGTATCTTGTCGCAGTGGTCGCAACGTGTAAGTCTGATCTCTTCAGGAGATATGGCGCAGATCGCAGTAAAACACATTCTCCCATCTGTTGCTCTGAGACAACTCATCATTACCCTGCCTCATGGGGCTGTGTGGGATGTCGGTTCGGGTGCCGGCCTGCCGGGAATTCCATTGGCAATCACCCTTCCCCAGACCCGCTTCCTGCTGGTCGAAAGCAGGCGGCGGAGGGCCTCATTCCTGCGGGAGGTCATTCGCCGTCTGTCACTGAACAACACCTCGGTTCTGCACGAAAGACTCGACGCGGAGAGCCGCGTTCTGGAGGGCCTCCCTATGGCAGCTGTGGTGATATCCCGAGCGGCGATGAATCCTGATCGGCTGCGTTGCCTGGTAAAAAGAAGAACGCAGCCTAACGCGGTTTTAATTTCGACCCTTCCACCATCGGGGGCACCAGCCTCCCCTGGCAAATCCAGTCTGGTTCATCGTTGGCAATGTGCAGGTTGGACCGGGTCTGCCTCAATCCAGTCGGTTGTTGTGGATTGATGGAGGAAAAGGTGGAGGGCTGCAAACATCCACTCACATCCTCTGCACATGTGGACAGTTGAAGTACCGGGACCCTATATTTTTGCGGATGCGACAGTTAGAAACTGATTTGTATTCACAGTTGCCTGCTTTGTGGTTGGAAATCAACTGAAATCCTGGGTTTTGGTGATCCTGCGTCCGCTTGCGCAGGTCTCCATCAGAATTGGTCTTCGCCCTGATTGGCTGACCGTCGCCGGTCTTCTTTTGAGTCTGGTAGCAACGGGAGCATTCGCTACCGGGCATCTTCGCTGGGCAGCAGCGATCATGTTGTTGGGCGGACTGTGCGATATCCTCGACGGACAGGTTGCGCGGGAAGGGAGAAGCGAAACGCAATTTGGGGCCCTGCTGGATTCGACGACAGATCGCTACTCGGAAATATTCCTTTATTTCGGGATCGGCGCCTACCTCATCGTAAAAGACGAGTGGCTCGTGTGCGGGGTCCTCTTTTTCGCTCTATCGGGCTCCCTGATGGTGAGTTATGTTCGTGCCAGAGCCGAAGGGCTTGGCGAGGATTGCCAAGTGGGGTTCATGCAGCGGCCGGAGCGCCTCGTGGGTCTGGCCCTGGGGGGGTTGTACGGACACGAAGGCCTAGTTTTTGTTCTTGTGGTCCTCGCGGTGACTACCAACTACACGGTTGTCGAGCGACTTACCTACATCCGCAACAAGATGAACTCCAAAGCGCCGAACCCCACTACCCATTAGGCGTGCATCGACCCGCTGATTTCCCGCTCTTTCAATCTGGAAAGAGGGACAAGGCATACAGATTCCCTTTCCAAATAGGGGCCCCCTCCCGAGATGATCAGAAGGGATGACCAAAATGCACGTCCCTTGTTCGTCGTCTTTGAAGGGATTGACGGAGCTGGCACTACGACCCAAGCCAAGCTTCTGGGACGCTCCCTGAATGCTCTTGGACACCCGGTAGTAACTACAAGAGAACCTGGCGGAACGAAGATTGGCGAACGGATTCGCGGGCTTCTCCTCGATCCATTGTTGATTGACATGGCAACAAGGACTGAACTGCTGCTGTATGCTGCAAGCCGAGCACAACTGGTCGATGAAGTAATTCGACCCGCCCTGGAGGCTGGCAAGCCTGTGATAAGCGACCGGTATGCGGCATCGACAATCGCTTATCAGGGGGCGGGAAGAGGGGTGGATCGGGAAGTGGTCGATTTTCTGAATGGCTTTGTTGTCCGAAAGTGCGTTCCGGACATCACCATCTATCTCGATGTGCCACTGGGAGTGGCCAATGAGCGGAGGAACAACGGAACAGACAGGCTGGAGCAGGAAGGGGAGCCATTTCGTGAACGAGTCGCAGCAGCCTATCGAAGGATGGCTTCCGATCAGGCGGAAACATCATTGCTGATTGATGGAACCGGTGAGGAGAACCACCTTGCGGATCGAGTCGTGAAGGAACTTCGCTCGCGTTGGCCCGCATTTCCATATCGGACATAGTGATAGAGGAACCAAATGAGATCGGCAATTTTGTTTTTCGCATCCATGACCCTGTTTTTCGCAACTGAGCAGCTTGCGGCAACGCCATCCAAGAACGATCCGTACCAGCCCATTCACGATAGCTGGGAGCGCTTTGGTGCGGTTTACAGCCGCGTTTTGATGCATTACTACGATGAAGTCAATCATTCCCGCCTGATGCGCGCGGCGATTGAGGGCCTGCTGCGGGAACTCGATTCCTACAGCCAGTATTTCGATGAGGAAGGACTGCGTCAACTGCGCCAGGATACGACCGGCCGATTTGCCGGATTGGGCATAACAGTTGGGATCAAGGATCAATATCCGGTAGTCATCGCACCGATGGAGGGCACGCCGGCAATACGGGCAGGGTTACTCCCAGGAGACCTGATCGTAGAAATCGAGGGGGAGGACGCCTTCGACATCAGCCTCGAAGAGGTGGTAAACACCTTGCGCGGTGAACCCGGATCCGTTGTTCGTATCACAATTGCCCGCCCGGGCGATTCCCAATGGGACGTCGCGATCACACGAGAACTAATCAAGATCAGGAGTGTTGCCCTTGCTGACTTGATCCATCCTGGAGTCGGTTACATCAGTATGAAGCAGACCAGGTTTTCGGAGGATACGGCGTTCGAGGTTGAACAGGCTCTGAAGAAGCTGAGCTCGAGTGGGATGGAAGGGTTGGTGCTGGATCTTCGGGGTAATCCCGGGGGACTGCTGACGCAAGCCGCCGAGGTGGCCGACCTCTTTCTTTCAAAGCGGGACCCGATCGTCTCCATCCGGGAACGGGACGGAGGGCGTGAGGAGACTCGCTATTCTCAACGGCGTCCGGTGTATGCAAAGCACCCAATGGTGCTACTCATAGATGGTGGAAGTGCCAGCGCAGCGGAAATTGTTGCCGGAGCGATACAGGACAACGATCGCGGTCTGGTTGTGGGTACGGCTTCTTTTGGAAAAGGATCGGTGCAGACGATCTTCGACCTTCACGAGCAGGAAGACACTGCACTCAAGCTGACCACTGCGCTCTACTACACTCCCAGCGGCCGCAGCATTCACCGTAACGCCAACGACTTGTCGACCTTCCGCTCATTGCAAATTCCGGTGGGAAACATTGAGGTGCCGGCGGCGTTGTTGCTTAGTGCCATTCTCGAGGCAGATGACTACGCCGCCGCCCACGCTGACCTGCGGGCTCGCTTCGATGTGGAAGCCGGGGAAGCCCATCAACTCCTGCAGTTTCAGCTCGGAGACCTCGTCGGTCGCCTGCGGTCTGAACTGCCTGCGGACGTGAGATTCGATATAACCGGAAAACGATATCAAACCCGGAACGGACGCACAGTCTTCGGGGGTGGAGGTGTCACCCCAGACATCGTCGTAGAATCCGGAGAACTACCCTACCTCGTCCAGTATCTGCAGAGAGGGCGCCATTTCTTCGATTTCATCGTCGACTATGTCGGATCCAAGGCGATGGACAGCGAGGGTCACCGCTTGGAGGTCGATCGCCGCATGGTGGAAGCATTCCGCGAATTTGTTCCCGATTCGATCCTTGCGGCAAACGACGGCCGCAGAGAACTGAGCGATTTACGACAGCGAGCCGGCGCCGCTGGCTGGGGGGAATCGGCGAAGGCGATGCTGGACAGTCTCGAGAACATTCTGAAAAGCAGAGCCATGATCCCCGCGTTTTCTCCAAAGGTGGAGCCTTACATACGGGCAAGCCTTCGTCGTGAGTTGGCTTTGCGACTGCATGGTCGCCGAGCGAGCCTGCTCGTCGAACTTGAGGAAGATCCTCAGTTGGAAGAAGCGGTGACCCTGATAAAAGATGGAGAGAGGTTTCGCCGCTTGCTGGCTGGGGGCTAGTTGGTTGGTCAGGATACCGGGCTGGTTGCAATGGCCAGAGAAAGCCGTCATAGTTAGGAAAGATCAAACCAGAGGGCTCAGATTGGGGTGTGGGATATAGCCCCGGCGAGCACGGTGTATAGAGGAATCTAGCCGTCATTTTTTTTCGGGATCTACCCGCGGCGGCATACAGGACACGCGAGGTCGCAATACACGACGTGACGCCTCGCAACTCAGCACGGAAAAACGGGACATGAGGACCTAGGCGTTGTTAGCACCGAAGTCTGTGCTCCACCGCTCCGCACCTAAAATGCACTCGCAATTCGATCGCGCTCTCCATCAGCGACAAACAGGGTCATTCGGCCATCAGCGGAATGAGCTGTGTCGCGCCACAAACAGGAGAACCGATGTCTACCGAAATATTTATAAATCAGGGAATTCACGAGTCCCGCATTGCCATCGTTGAAGAGGGCCGTCTAGCCGAAATCTGGGTCGAGCGGCCGGAGAGCGAGCGCATGGTGGGGGATATTTACAAAGGCACCGTCATGGCGGTTCTGCCAAGTTTGCAGGCGGCCTTTGTCGAGATTGGACTGGAGCGCACTGCATTTCTTCAAGTTCGCGATATGGTCGAGGCGAATTCAGACGAAGAGGAGCGCCCTCCCCGCAACGGACGCCGGGGGCGCTCTTTGCCAAGTATCCAGAGCCTGGTTCAAAAAGGGCAGGAAGTATTGGTGCAGATCGCCAAGGAGCCAATCGGAACCAAAGGGGCCCGCGTGACCACGCAACTCGCTCTAGCTGGGCGCTTCGTGGTGTTGATGCCGGGTGGAGACTGGGTCGGAGTCTCTCGGAAGATTTCGAACTATTCGGAGCGTCGCCGGCTGCGGGATATCGTTCAAAAGGCGCGACCGGAAGGTTATTCGGCGATCGTGCGCACCGAGGGATCCGGCAAGAGCGAGAAGGAATTCAAGCGTGACCTGAAGCAGTTGGTAAAGGTTCATGAGCGCATGAATAAACGCAGCAGGAGGACCCCGTCACCCGCCCTTCTGCACAAAGAGTTAGGTATGACCACCAGCGTTATCCGAGACCTGTTTACCGACAGCGTGGACAGGCTCGTCGTCGATTCAAAGCCGCTTCATGGAGAAATATGTGATTACGTGAAATCGGTATCTCCGGAGTTGAAAAATCGGATCGTATACTTTCACGACAAACGGCCAATTTTCGATGTCGTGAATATTGAACGCGAACTCGAAAAGGCCAATGATCGCAATGTCGGAATGCGGGGCGGTGGTGCCCTTGTAATCGACCATGCGGAGGCCGGGACATTCGTCGACATCAACTCTGCAGGGTATGTTGGATCGCGTGACCAGGAGGAGAGCAACCTGCGGACCAATATCGAGGCGGCCAAGGAACTTTCCCGGCAACTGCGACTCCGTGACATCGGCGGAATTATCGTCGTTGACTTCATTGACATGCACGAGGACCGCAATCGAAAAAAAGTGGTGGACCAGATGATCGAGGAGGCTAAAAAGGACCGGGCAAAAGTCTCGATCAGTCCGCAGATCAGCGAGTTCGGGCTGGTAGAGATGACCCGCCAGCGAGTGCGTCCCAACCTGTTACACACCCACAGCGAACCCTGTCCAACCTGCCAAGGTACCGGAAGGGTACTGGGTCCCGATACAACTCTGACAAAAATCGAGCGCTGGATGCAGCGGGCTTATGCCGCCAACAGCGATCGCCGATTCGAACTCCGGGTGCATCCTGACGTAGCCCAATACATGATCGCGGATAGGGAGGTACGCCTGAAATCGATTCGCCGAGCAACCAAAGCCCGCGTCGAAATCCGGGAAGATCCATCCTTGACAGCGCAGGATTTCAAGGTGATTTCGCGGAAACGGAACCTCGATGTGACTGCGGAGCACAGCGCCTCCTCAGATTCAGGCCGAAATTGACAGATTTTCGAAGCACAGTTAGTTTCGCTGCCATAATTTCACTGCCGCCAACCCGCAACACGGGTCCAAACGGAAAAATGCCATGTATGCAATTGTAGACATTGCCGGCAAACAGGTACAGGTCAGCAAAGGGGTAACAGTGCGAGTGCCAAGGTTATCCATAGAAGAGGGCCACAAGCACACGTTTTCAAAGGTTTTGCTGATTTCCGAAGAAGGCCAAAACATCGTTGGTGCGCCGCACGTCAACGGGGCGTCTGTTACAGCGACCGTTCGCGGCCACGGACTCGAAAAGAAGGTGATCGTTTTCAAGATCAAACGGCGAAAGAACTACCGGCGTAGGAACGGGCATCGTCAGAAGTACACCGAAATCCAGATCGACGATATCGCAACAGCATAGCGAGTCTGCGCGGGAAAAGGTATTCCCCATGGCACATAAAAAGGGCGTCGGAAGTTCGAGAAACGGCCGCGACAGCCATTCCAAACGGCTCGGAATCAAGCGCTACGGAGGTCAGGTCGTTAACGCCGGAACGATTCTGGTTCGCCAACGCGGTACACGAGTCCACCCCGGCCGCAATGTGCGCAAGGGAGGCGACGACACGCTATACGCAACAGTCCATGGTACCGTTCAATTCGAGAGAGCCGGACGAAATCGAAACAGCGTTAGTGTATTGCCGGTTGCAGTCCCCTGACCCAATTTCCGCTATCATTTTTCGTGCAGCGGGCAGGGGATTCTTGCACGAGGCACTTCCCCAATCCTTTGACCTTCCTTCTATTTCACAGATCAACGTAGATCAACGATCCGAGTCAGCAGTGTGACTGAGGCATGAGCAGCCTTGTCTATGACATTTTGATTGTGGGCGGGGGCGGCGCCGGCTTGCGGGCGGCGATCGCTGCCGCCGAGGCAGACTCTCGGCTGAACGTTGGGGTTATTTCAAAGGTCTACCCCATGCGCAGCCATACTGTTTCTGCCGAAGGCGGCTTGGCCGCGGTGGTGCGCGACGGTGACAGCCTCGATTCGCACGCGTTCGACACCATCAAGGGTAGCGATTTTCTCGCCGATCAGGACGTTGTCGAGGTCTTCGTGGAAGAAGCTCCCGGCGAGGCGATTCAGCTCGAGCACTGGGGATGTCCCTGGAGCAGGGATCAGGACGGTCGTGTCAGCGTCCGGGCCTTTGGCGGCATGACCGTCAAAAGGACGCTCTACGCAGCGGACAAGACCGGATTTCACATGCTGCACGCGCTGTTTCAGACTTCCCTGAAGTACGACAGCATCCACCGTCACGACGAGTTCTTTGTCACCTCGCTGTTGGTGGAAGAGGGCAAGGTATGCGGAGTCACCGCCCTGAATTTGCAATCGGGCGGACTGCAGGCGATTCCGGCAAAGGCGGTCATTCTGGGTACCGGCGGCGGCGGACGGGTGTTTCCCTTTACCACCAACGCCGCCATCAAGACAGGTGACGGCATGGCGATGGCTTACCGCGCCGGCTGTCCCCTCAAGGATATGGAATTTGTGCAGTACCACCCTACCGGATTGCCCGGTACTGGTATCCTGATGACGGAGGCCTCGAGGGGAGAGGGAGGCTACCTCGTCAACAGCGAGGGGGATCGCTATCTGAGCGAGTACGTGCCTGGTAAAATGGAGCTCGGTCCAAGAGATATCCTGTCGCGTTCGTTTGTACACGAGATGCGAGCCGGCCGGGTTTTCGAGGACGAGCAAGGGCAGTACGTCCACCTCGACCTGCGTCATCTTGGGGAGAAAGTCATAGATGAAAAGCTGCCCTTCGTGCGCGAGTTGACCCGCAACTACGTAGGAATTGATCCGGTACACGACCCCATTCCCGTGCGGCCGGTGGTTCATTACATGATGGGCGGAGTTCACACCGACATAGACGGGAAGACCCCGATCGAAGGGCTGTATGCTGCAGGCGAGTGCGCCTGCGTCAGTCTCAACGGCGCCAATCGGCTAGGTTCCAACTCGCTGACCGAATGCCTTGTTTTCGGGGCTCGCGCCGGGAGATGTGCCTCTGCTTTCGCGATGGAGCAGCAGCATCCGCGTCTCCGTGCTCTCGAGCAGCTGACTCGCCAGGAAGAGTTGCAGATAAAGTCCCGGTTTTTCAGCGAGAGCCCGGAAGAGGAACGCATTGCCGATATCCGTACCGACTTGCAGAAGGGAATGGAGGCCGGAGCCGGAATCTACCGCACCTGCGAAGGATTGGAGAAGGCCTGTGAAGACATCGCCGAACTGCGGCGACGCTATGAAAACGTTCGTGTGCAGGATCACTCCAACGTGTTCAACACGCAGCTGACCGCCGCAATAGAACTGGGATTCATGCTTGATGTAGCCGAGTCCCTCGCTCACTCGGCGTTGCGGCGCGAAGAGTCCAGAGGGTCGCACGCCCGCTCAGACTTCGAGGATCGCAACGACGACGCGTTTCTGCAGCACTCCCTGGCGTACCGAAGTGCCGAAGATGAGGACGCTCCCCGCATAGACTATTTGCCCGCTACGATAACCCGCTGGCAGCCCGAAGAGCGCAAGTATTAGCATGAGTTTAGACACCATCACCCTTTCCGTTTTCCGCTACGGTGGAGAAGAGGAAAACGAACCGACGTTCCAAGATTACGACATTCCGTACCGGCAGGAATGGGTAGTGCTGGACGCCCTGAACTACATCAAGGACTACGTCGACGGCACTCTTTCGTACCGATGGTCCTGCCGCATGGGCGTATGCGGCAGCTGCGGAACCATGGTAAACGGCGAGCCAAAACTGACTTGCGCAACATTCCTGCGCGAATACTATCCCGAACCTGTGCGTGTAGAACCGCTCAATCACTTTCCGGTAGTGCGGGACCTAGTTATTGAGATGGACGACTTCATGGCCAAACTCAAGGCTGTGAAGCCTTGGATTGTGCGCGACGATGAAAAGCCGGTAGAGGAAGGAGAGTACCTGCAAACCCCGGAAGAGCTGGCCGAGTTCAAACAGTTCAGCATGTGCATCAACTGCATGTTGTGCTATTCGGCCTGCCCGGTATACGGGCTGGAAGACGGATTCATCGGACCTGCGGCTCTGGCGCTCGCACACCGTTACAACATGGATAATCGTGACAAGGGAGAGGACGAACGCGCCCATATCGTGGCCAGCAGCGAAGGGATCTGGGAGTGCACCTTTGTCGGCGAGTGTTCCGTGGTCTGTCCCAAGGATGTCGATCCGGCTGCTGCCATACAACGCACCAAGGTTGCAACCACGAAAAAATGGTTCAAATCGATACTGATGCCGCGGGGGTTAAAATGAGCAGCGCTTCCCGCAGTGGCGACGGGAAGACGTATCAGCCGTCAATGCCGGCCACATGGTGGCTAAAAAAGGGAAGCTATTTTCTGTTCATGATGCGCGAGTTCAGCAGCCTCTTCATTGCCGCATTCGTTCTGCTTTTCATGTATGAGCTTTTCCTCCTGTCGAAAGGGGCGCAGACCCACGGACAGTTTCGGGAATCGCTGCGACAGCCTGAATACGTCCTTTTTTCCGTTATCGCCTTCGTATTTGCAGTCTATCACACTATCACCTGGTTTGGGGCCGCATCAAAAATTCAAGTCGTCCGTTTCGGCTCCTGGACGGTGCCTCCTGGAATGGTCACAGGGTGTGCAATCGCGGCGTGGCTGGTGGTGTCGGCCACTATCGCCTTGGTCGTTGTGAGGTAGGTGTACAGCAGTGAAATACCGGAAAGACACCAGAGAGCCATTCTGGTGGGGAATGTTCTCCGCGGGAGGAATGGTCGCGGCGCTGCTGGTCCCCATACACATCTTTCTCGAAGGCTTGGCGGTTCCGATGGGCCTGCTCCAACCTGAAACAGTAGGGTATGAAAAAATGCATTCCCTGCTGGCAAACCCCCTGATCAAGCTTTATCTCTTCGTTTTCATGGCGCTGCCACTCTTTCACGCCGCCCACCGCGTTCGTTTTACGCTTTACGAATTGGGTGTGAACAAGCCTCGCCGGACCGTAAGTGTTCTGTGTTACGGGGGAGCGCTTGCTGGGACGGCCGTGGCTGCCTATCTCCTGCTAAAGTTTTTCTGATCAGAAGCAGGCCGCGAGCGATTACAAGCTCAGGGGTCCCTGCCGGCCTACGCTATTGATCCCGACGAAGTTTCAAGCTGGCGAAATCTCTGGGGAGCTGACATCTCTCGCACGGGTTTGCCTCTGCGGATGATTTCCGAGGCTTTGGCGTAGCCATTATCATGAAAATTCACGAATTCCAGGCCAAGAAGCTGCTCAGCTCCTACGGTGTCGCCGTGCCTCCGGGGGATGTAGCGACCACACCAGAATGCGCTACGCAGATAGCAGCCGCTCTAGGAGGTCGCGTCGTCGTCAAGGCACAGATCCATGCCGGAAGTCGCGGAAAAGGGGGCGGAATCAGGGTGGCAGAAAATGCCGCGGCGGCAAGGTCGGCAGCCGAACAGATTATCGGCATGCAGCTTGTCACCCACCAGACTGGACCCGAGGGGAAGCGGGTCAAGCAGGTGCTGGTGGAAAAAGCAAGCGACATAACCAGCGAATTCTATTTCGCGATAACCGTTGACCGTGCACAGTCCAAACTGGTCGTCATGGCTAGCACAGAGGGGGGGATGGAGATCGAGCAGGTCGCGGCCCGAAGGCCGGAGAAAATCCTCTCCGAAATTGTGGACCCTTCCACTGGATTGCTTCCGTTTCAGGCATCTCGCCTGGCATTCGGGCTTGGTATGACCGGCTTGGCGGTTGGCCAAGCCGCCCGGTTCATACTTGGGTTGTACGAGATGTTTCAAACCGAGGACTGCTCGCTGGCCGAGATCAACCCGATCGCTCTCACCAGCCAGGGGGAGCTCCTGGCCTTGGACGCGAAGATCAATTTCGACGACAACGGGTTTTTTCGACACCGCGATCACGGCGGACTGCGTGACCTCGATGAAGAGGAGGACTTGGAGGTCGAGGCATCGAAACATGGTCTGAACTACATAAAGCTCGACGGCAACATCGGCTGCATGGTGAACGGTGCAGGCTTGGCCATGGCTACGATGGACATCATAAGGCTTGCTGGCGGCAAACCGGCCAACTTCCTGGATGTAGGTGGCGGTGCCAGCGCCGAGACTGTGGAAAATGGATTCCGCATTCTGCTGTCGGACCCGAATGTCGAAGCAATTTTGATCAACATCTTCGGTGGTATCGTGCGTTGCGACCGCGTCGCTGAAGGCATTATTGAAGCACGCAAGAAGATCGACATCCAGCTACCGGTTGTAGTACGACTGGCCGGTACAAATGCAGAGGAAGCTGCGAGAAGACTGGGGGAATCCGACGTGGATTTCACCGTTGGCGTCGGCTTGAAGGACGCCGCGGAGAAAGTTGTGAAAGTGCTTTCGTGAGCATTCTCGTCGGTGAGGCCACCCGCGTTTTAGTGCAGGGTATCACCGGCTCGGAGGGCTCGTTTCACACCCGGCAGATGATCGAGTACGGAACACTCGTTGTCGGGGGGACGACTCCCGGAAAGGGAGGCCAGGAGTTCGAAGGACTCCCGGTTTTCAATACAGTGGCCGAAGGGGTCCGAGATACCGGCGCAACAGCATCGGTCATCTTCGTTCCGGCACCGTATGCTGCCGATGCCATTATGGAAGCAGCGGATGTTGGCATCGAGCTGGTGGTCTGCATTACCGAAAACATCCCGTTGCGCGACATGGTTCGCGCCTATCACTACGTGGCTAGCAGGTCGACGCGGCTGATCGGTCCCAACTGTCCCGGAATCATTTCACCCGACCGGTGCAAGATCGGGATCATGCCAGGGTTCATCCACCAGAGGGGACGAATCGGCGTCGTATCGCGTAGCGGCACCCTCACCTACGAAGCGGTGGATCAGCTTACCCAGCGGGGGCTCGGCCAGTCGACGTGCATCGGAATCGGGGGTGACCCTGTTATCGGAACTCGTTTTATCGACGCGCTGAAACTGTTCAAAATGGATGACGAAACCGATGCGGTGGTGATGATCGGAGAAATCGGGGGCAGCGATGAAGAAACGGCGGCCGCGTACGTTCGCCGAAAATTCGATAAGCCCGTAATCGGCTTCATAGCCGGTCGCACGGCACCTCCCGGGCGCCGCATGGGCCATGCCGGTGCAATTATCGCCGGTGGTGAGGGTACTGCAGACGAGAAGATGAAAGTCCTCGAGAAGGCCGGAGTCAGTGTTTGTCAGAGTCCTGCGGAAATCGGGGACGCGGTAGTTGACGCGCTGGCCTGACCCCCGAACGCGGCGCAGGTCCGTTTAAGGGAGACGATCAGCGGCACGATCGGCATCCTGGCACGCATGTAGCGAAATCCCGACAGCACCAAGGCGGAAGCGCGGGAAGAGTAAGACGCTGCGCTGAGCCGAAGGGCAAGTCCCATTTTCAGTTGAAACAAAGCACAGGCTCGGTTGAATAGATCAGCCCGTCATAGCGAGCTGTTTGATACCGAGCTCGCCTTGCAGGGCGTGCCGCATCGTCGGTGAGTGACGGTAGCCCTTGACCCGGCGCAGACGCGGTTCGATGTCCAACAGCGCCGTGGCTACCCAGCGGTGGCGCTGCGATGAGTTGCTCCAGCGCCGCACGTTATGCGTCAACTGCTCCAGGAGACCGTTGACGTTCTCGATACAGTTGGTGGTACGGAAGGAATTCTTCAGCATCGGCATCAGCCCCAAACGGGGGCAGCGTCAGCGTCTCTTCCAGCCCTTCCTCGAGGGCTGCGCAGGGCGGATGGTTCGTCAGCTCCAAGCCCGGTTTGAGCGCCTCCAGGGCAGCCTTGGCCTCCTCGTACGTCGCTTGCCCGTAGGCCGCTTCCATTTTGTGACGGATCCGGGCCTGCTCGCTCTTGGGCAGATACGAGACGACGTTCTGGCGCTTGTGATACTGGCAGCGCTGCACGCAGGCATGCCCTTTCAGCACCGACCGCACCGCCTTGTACAGTCCCTTGCCGCCGTCGAGGACGACCAGCAGTCCGGCTTCATACTGCAAGCCTCGTTCGACCAGATCGGACAGGAAGCGCCGGCAGACGCGCTCGTTCTCGGTGGCCGCCTGCACGAAGCCCAGCGGAATCTTGTGTCCGTCCAGGGTGACCCCCAGCGCGATGAGGATTTCTTCGTCGGCGAAGCTCTTGCCGTCGAGAAACAGCGCCACCAGATCGTATCCTTCCAGGGATCGCTCCTGGAATTCGGCCAGCTTCCGCGCCGTGCCTTTCACGTAGCGGCGCGACACCGAGGAACCGGACAGGCCGAAGGCGGCCGGGACGGTCTCGGCGCAGGCCTCGTAGTCGCGCGTGGCGATCCCTTTCAACACGCGCAGCAACAGGCCCTCGTCCTGGTTCCGGGGCCTCTGCAGGGCCTGGTAGACGGCCAGCGGCACCTCGGTCCGGCTGGCCACATTGCGCACTCGCGGCACTTCGACCCTCAGTTTCTGATCGCCCAGATACACCGATCCGGACTGAGATCCCCAGCGGCGCACCGGCTGCTCGGCCCCCTTGCGCTGATAGCGCGGCCCGGCCAACTCCTCGACCGCCCGTTGCAATTCCTCGGCGACGGCTTGCAGCCCCAAAGGAATCAGGCATTGGATCACCTCGATGCGCGTATCCAGATCGCCGGTAAGGGCGGCGGCCTCCGCATTCACGGGGCCGATTTCCAGGCTGCGTTTGACCTGCTTCCGGGGTCCTGATAGCTTGCTCATGGCAGGCTCCTTTCTGTTACCTGATACGAGGTTTTCCGAAAAAAACTTCCCGTACCAAGGTAGCGAGAGGAGCCTGTGCTGTTTCAACTAAGACTCCTTCATATAAACCCCATTTTGAGGATGTTCAGCGACTCAGCACGTTAAAGCGCTACTATATATTGGCCAACTAAGGCGACGCATACACTATATGTTGTATGGCAACACGGACATTTTGAAGGACGTAGGGTTTTTACGAGAGAATCAACTAAGATCGGGACAATGCCGAGCCGAAACACGATACCGGTAGGGCCGCGCATGTTTTCGTTTGCCAGGGATAGGGCATTGGGACTGCGTGGGCGGATCACGGACGGGTCCAGGCAGTAGCAAACGGCGCCAGACGAAAAAGCACCCCCAAGAGGCTGAACTCCACGGCGATCAACCCAAGGCGTTTCGAAATCGCGATCAGCGGTAAAACCGCAACCGGGCAAGCGGAAAGACCAGCAGTGACAGCAGCAAGAGGGTCGCCCGCGGGCGGATTAGGCGGAAAGGTGTCCATCCTCGGGGAGCGCTGGGGGCCAAGCGTCCCAAGAGGACAAGAAGGAAGCAGGTTGTCTGGACGCCTCAGCGAAACGAGGGAGGCGTTAATTGGATGAGGTCAGGAAGTGCAATTTGCGGTTGTGGCAGGTCATGCACGTAATGTCTTCCCCTTCTTCTGGCAAGGCAACCATACCTGCATACCTCAATGCCACAACACCATCGGGCAGATTCTCACCTTCCTCAAGCGCAGCTCCGGTTGTGGCTGTCAGGTGAATTCCCGCGTTTTCGCCCGAGGAAATGTACACGGCGACCACACCGGTTTTGTAACCCGACTCCGAAAGGCTCAGCTCCACCCGACCCCGTGAAACCAAACTGTCGATGAAACCCTGCTTCATATGCCGGGCAATTTCCTTGTTCGGTGTTTCAAGGTCGAATTTCGGTTTTCCGCCCTTTTTGATGTGGCAATAGGTGCACTGCTTCACGCCGATCGCCTTGACGATCTTTTTCATCGCTTTGATCGTCTCAACCTGATTTTCGCCGAACATGGTTCTGCCCTTCTGGGCGGTTGACGGCGGGACCATCCCAATCATGCAGACGACCATTCCTGCTGCACAACTCCTGAAAAGCGACGATGGCACGTATCCTTCCTCCTCCCAGGTTTGCTGCAGTCACCGCAAAGCAAGGCCAAAATAGGCCGGCGCAGTTCCAATGTGCAAGAATTTGGCGCTATGCATATCAAGCATGCCTGGTATAGAGCCATACCGGGTGCAGTTGCAGTAAACAGGGGATAAATCGAAACCGGGGGAGGGGGTCAGGTGAACAGCCGCCCGAAGATGGCGGCCTTCTCTGGTCAGCGAGGCACCGAGTACTCGCCGCTCGCGATGGCTCGTTCGAGTTCCTGGTGGAAAGTGCTGTCGAGATAGGAGGTTATCTTCCAGCCTTTATTGCGCAGATCGTCCTCGCGGAGAAAGTAGAAATAGGGAGACGTTGGCGATTCGCCTTTGCCGGTATTGACATCGAACAGCAGATAGGCGATTCGATTGTTGATTTCGCGCTCTTCGACGATCTCCCGCTTCGCCAAGTCCCTTTCCAAAGCCCGGCGCTGCTCCGGCCAGTTGTCCTTCCAGTGTTCCAGGTTTCCTTCGAAGTCGGCTTTCCGGTAGCTCGCTGCCAGACAATCCCAAGCCCCGACCGCGTCGTTCCTTTCCACGGCTTGTCGGTAGGTTTTGTAGGTAGCCGCAGGCGTTGAATACCTGCGTTCGTCAGTTGAATCCCCGCAAGCACTTGCAAGCAGCCACAACGAGGCGAGGATCGCTGACCCAAACCGAGCTTGAAAATCGAGATGGACCATACCCAGAAAATTCAAAGTAATTTCAGTCGGGTCGAGACCTAGGGACCAAACCGTGATTACGAGTCGTGCCCTGAGGTGGAGCGGGCAATCTCGTCACGCAACTCCGCAGCTTTTTCGTATTCCTCGCAGATGACGGCTATTTCGAGCAGATCGCGCAGCAGTTTCAGTCTGTGAGAGTGGGTGGCTTCCGTACAGGCGAGACCGGTTTCCTCCTCCTCCGAGTGAGGAATGCAGGCATCAAGCCCTTGGAGCTCGGGGTCTGTCCCGACATTATCGACAATCTGAGGGTCGAACTCGTAGAAGTATTCGATCGCCTTGTCAATGGATTCGCCGCTTGGGTATCCAGCCACGTCCAGAACCTTCCTCGTCGCATACAGGGGGACCTTCGCCCGCAGTCCCATGGCCACGGCATCGGAAGGCCTGGCGTCTACCTCGTGCAGGACTCCGTCGATTTCCAGGACTACGGTCGCGTAGAAAGTGGAATTGTGCACGGAGTGAATGACGATTCTTTGTGCACCCGCGTTCAGGCGCTTGAGCATGGTCGTCAACAAGTCGTGGGAGATAGGTCGCAGCGGAGGCTGGTCTGGACGGAGTTTCATCAGGATAGCGGCTGCCTCGAATTCACCTATGGCGATCGGGAGCAACCGCGGCACATCTGCGTTCTTTTCACACAGCCAGAGGAGCGGTTTTTCGGCGCGAGGAAAAGGGCTCACTCTGAGGACGGACATCTCCACAAGAGCGCCAGTGGATTTTGAGCTCTCAGTCTTCATCCGCAATGCCGCGTTCAGGGTTGGCGCTGGAGTTCGGTGATGCAGTCGCGAAGTCGCGCCGCTTCTTCGTATGCTTCCTCCGACACCGCGTGCCTCAAGCGCCTCTTCAATACATCGAGCGCGCTCGATGTATCGTCGTCGCAGGTCGGCCGGCCGGACATTTCTTTCATCCCTGTGCAGGGAAACTCGCGGAAACCCGGTTTCTTGAGGGGGGGCTTGCTACGCGCGGGTTCCGGGGGTCTGGACGGCTCCAGGGCATTTTCATCCCCCTCCTCGAGCACGTCTTCAGAGGCGAAAATCGGCGCATCTGTCCGCAAAGCGAGGGCAATCGCGTCGCTCGGGCGCGAATCGATGGCGGTGGCTGTGCCGTCTGCACTTTGGAGGTGAATCTCGGCGTAATAGATGCCGTCGCGGAGGGCGGTGATTTCGACCCGCTCGATGCGGGCGTTTATTTCCGTGAGCAACGCGCAGGCTAGATCATAACTCAGTGGACGCACCGGCCTCTGACCATTGCGGGCAGCGGAAATAGCCCCGGCTTCGCTGGGTCCGATCCTGATATGCAGGTAGGAGGCACCCTCCTTCTCTTGGAGGACAACACGGTGATAGGGCCCGGAATTGGCCTGTATTTCTCGTACCTGCATCTCAACCATGGTAGCCGCGCACTTTGAGCAGAGGAAGGGTTGCCCGCTACGTTGGCGAAATATAACACGCTGCAAAAAAGCGTGTCAACAGCATCTGCCGAACAAACTAAATCGCCATAAACAATTGATTAATATCAACTTTCGTCGTTTGTTGCTCGAGTGGAAAAGGACAGATGGCGCAACTGCTCAGCCAGGGAAGAGCTGCGTTTTTTCAGGTGCGCGACGTAAGCGAACAGGATGACCCAGACAGCGGTGCAAGCCGCGAACAGATAGGCGAGGTTGGGATCGGTCTGCATCGGAAACCCTTTCGGGAGTTCGAGTGTTGTGACCGGCGGCACGGCCGCCTGCTTCACGAGTCGGACTGCCGGAAGCGGAATCGAATTTCTTCGAGAACCCCTGCGGAGCGTTCCAACTCCACCCTCAATCTCAGCAGGTAGAAGAACAGCAATCCGAAAGCCAGATAACAGAGGTATTTCGTCTGCGCCATCTCCGGCGCGATCTGGATTCCCCGCTGTGGGTGCAGTTGCTGCTCCGGCGCCCACAAATCCACCGAGTAGTAAACGAGCGGAATATTGACGAACGCGACGATCCCAAGCACCGCGGCGATGGGTCGCATCTGGTTCGCTTCGCCGGATGCGTAGGCGCGAACCATCAGGTAGGCGACGTACATGGCGAAGGTTATAAGCATCGTCGTCAGGCGTGGTTCCCAGCGCCAGTACACACCCCAGACCGGCTTTGCCCACAGCGGACCGGTTACGAGGTTGATGGTTGAAAACAGGACCCCGAGTTCCGCCGCGGCCAGGGCGATTTGGTCCCAGCGTGCCTGACGCGTGTTGAGGTAGGCGATGCTGCCGATGAAGACGATGAAAAAAGCAGCGAAGGCGGTCATGGCTGCCGGGACGTGGAAGTAGAAGATCCTTTGCACCTCTCCCATTTCCCGCTCGGTCGGTGCGTACAGAAAGACCGCTGCCAAGGCAAGCAGCATTGCGGCGAACACGCAAATCGACAGAAAGCGGGACCCCATTAGGGTCAGGATTCCTCGACTACGTAGCCGAACAACATTGTCGACAGCGTAGTGAAAACCAACGTATACACGGCGAGTATCTGCAGATGCCGCCACCACTCGGCACGCAGACCCGCCTGCAGGCCGAGGCGCACCTGCTCCAATGCCGCGGTTGTTGCCTCAACGCAGGATATGACCAGGGGCACTATAACTGGCAGTATCAGCATGGGAAGAATGAACTCGCGAAGCCGCGTTTGTTGCGCCATGGCGGCAAACAGTGTTCCCACCGCCGCCAGCCCTGCAGAGCCCAGCACCAGAACGGGAAGCAAGAGTATCAGCGGAGGGCTGAGGGAGAGGTTGAAAAAGAGCGCGAAGGCGGGCATGCTGATCATTTCAACTACGAGCAGAAAAAGGACGTTCCCCAGCATCTTGGCCAAGTAGAGAGCGGAGGGACTTCCGGAGGACAGCAGAAGCGCATCCAGACAGTGATTATCCCGCTCCGACGCAAAGGTCTGGTTGAGCCCGAACAGGCTCGCGAAAATAAAAGCCCCCCACAATACCCCCGGGCCGATCTCGGTCAAGGCGGCTCCGCCCAGTTCGAAGGAAAAGTTGAACACCAGCAGCATCAGGAGCACGAAAAAAGCCGTGGGGACAAGCCGGGCTTTCGTGCGCCACTCGAGCGTCGTGTCCTTCCACAGGATCGTGCCGATTTGCCTAGTCAGGGAAGCACCCACTCGTCCAGTTCTCTTCATACTCCAAACTCGCGGATATACCTCGAGGCAGTAGTGTTCCGTTATAAGTCGAATAAATTCAACTGGTTACAAAGGTATTCTGATTGGTTTTGGAAATGGGCTTCTGTAAGTGTAAAATATCGACTTTCTAAAACCGTAACGGTGAGAATTTGCAGAATTTCGGAGAGACTGCGGGTCGACTTACAGCTGCTTCTTCTCGATGGCCACGAGCACGTACATGCTGATGGCGATCCAAATTTTAGTCTTTTACCGCGTTTTCGGAGGTAACGCAAAAGGCCTTGATGCGCAGGTGCTTGATCCATTTGAAGAACAACTCCACCTGCCAGCAACATCGATACAACTGGGCGATGGTCAAAGGAGGGAGGAGGAATTGGTTGGGGAGCCTTAGCTGATTGTTGCGATTACGGTGGTCGTTCGAGGGTATCGCGGTGCTGCTGAAAGACCCGATCAAGGGTTCCATTGTATAGGGCGCAGCGCAAGGCGAGAATGGCGTTGCTGTTTTCCTTATACCACCAAGCGCCGGATCGTTTCAGACGAACATGGCCGATGAAGCGATGCGCCGATTCGATCGCACCCGAGCCGATCGGGTATCCGCCCTTGCGGTGACTGCCGAAATCCACCTGGTGCAGGCGCTTGTGCAAGTAGCTCAGGGCCGAGGCGATCGCCTCGTCGGCTTCTTCGGAGACCGGCTGCATGCGCTGCAGCCCCCAGACCACGCCGGCGCCCTCGCCGCAGAACAGGCGCGCCAGACTCGCTTCCAGCCACTGGGTGGCGCGTTCCGCATCGGCCCCGTATTGGGCCTCTGCCACCGCGTGCAGGTAGCGGCTGCAGTGATAGTAGTCGAGGATCTGACGGGCGCTGGGGAACAGCTCTTCCACCCACTTCCAGATCCACGGGGCTCCGTCCCCGATGGCACACAGGCGCACCTGGTCCTCCGGGATCAGCAGGCCGGCCTCCTTGACCTGGCGCAAGGCCGCGCCGAAGGCCTGTTCGTCGCCCATCTGGTGCCAGGAGATCAAGTGCACGATGCGTTCGTCGTCGACCAGGTAGAAACGGAATCCCTTGGCTTCGCGATACTCGCCCTGCCAGCGCTGGCGCCGAGCCCGGCTCTTCTTGCGGCCCGGCCGGGTGCCTTTGGCCGTCTCCGGGCGACTGGGCACCTCGGCCGCATCGATAGCCAACACCACGATGGGCCGCCACTTGCGCCAGGCGGCCGCCTGGGCGATGCGATCCTGGATATCGGCCGCATCCGGACAGACATGCAGCACCTGCAACGACCCGGTCCGGTGCAGCACGTCGTGGAGCGCACAGTCGCTCATCGATGCGTCGGTGAGCTCGTCCAGCAGCTTCGAGGCGCGCTGGTGGGGCATCTCCAGCCCCAGCTTGACCCCGGCCTGCTGCACGTCCCACTGCTTGCGCTGCCCCGACAGACCCAGGGCCTCGTCCAGCGGATAGAATCCGTGGTGACAGGCCGCGCAGTAGAAATAGGGCCGCTCCAAGGTCACCGCACCCAGCAGCGTTTCCACCGTGCGCGAACGCGACGGCCTTAGCCTGCAGAAGACGCTCACACTTGGGGCAGGCCGCCTCTTCTTGCCCCAAGCACGGTCCGTGGCGGCGTTCGATGAAGGCTTCCACCAACGCCGCGGTGAACCCGCAGCGCTCTTGGGACACCGCCGCGGTGATCTCCATCAACGTCGGCGCACAAGATCCGGGCTCGCTCATTGGGGTCTCCAGCCGATCCTGGAACCGGTCCAAGGCGGCATGCGCTCGGCTTCGAAAGCGCTCCTGACACTGCCGCTCCTGAAAGACTTCCAGAGAAAGAATGGCACTCATCGCTCCCCTTCTTTCTGAAATCAGGGGAGCGCGCCGCAGGGGATGCGGCAGCAGAAGGCAACGTATTGTAAAATATACATATACGCACCTGTATTACGCTATAACAATTGGCTAAGGCGCCCATTAGTTGTTCAGGAAGACCAATCGCTTCTTCGATTCGACTGTCGAAGAAACTTATGCGGCGAAGCGCGTCGGGGTACTCTTTTGAGGTTATTGGGCCGCACAGGACAAAGCGCTGGTCGCTACGCACGCCGGTTGTTTTGTCGACGCCACGCGAGGCACGCTGGCGATAGGCCAGATTGCGTTTTGCCCGGATAACAAAGAAAACGGCCTGCCGAGTGAAGGTATACAGCCGCGCGAGGTCGATGTATCCGCGGACCATGATTTAAATAGAAGGCGCCCGGTTCCAGCACAAGGTGGCCGAGGAGATTGACATCGTGAGTTTTCCCTCTGAAATGCGGAAGACTTAAACCGTACAGGCCGCCAGCAGCTGGCGGGCGTCTCCTTCCCATGGGGATTGCCGCTGCAGGCGCCCTCCACGCAAAAGGACGAGGCGGGTAACGAGATCGGCCAACTCATCGAATCGGTGAGCGATGACGACAACGGTTTTCCCCAGACTCTTGAGATGTCGCAGCTGCCGCAGCAAGTCGCCTGAGCCTTTGTCGTCCAGAGCCTCGAACGGCTCGTCGAGCAGAAGCAACCCCGGATCCTGAACCATGGCGCGCGCGAGGGCCATGCGTTGCTTCATCCCGCGCGAAAGCTCGCAAACCCGGCGGTGCTGAAACTGCTCGATCCCTCCCTCGGCGATCAGGGTGTCTACGCGGGATTCGTGCGGAACTCCGTACATACGGGCGAAAAATTCGAGATTCTCTCTGGCAGAAAGGTCGCCGTAAAGCATGGGCTGATGCGAAAGCAAGCCAACGGCGTGCCGCGCGGATGCCTTGTGCGGCTCAGAACCGGAAATCAACACCCGTCCACGAGTGGGTTGTGACAGGCCGGACAACAATCGCACAAAGGTGCTTTTTCCGGCACCGTTGGGACCTGCTACGAGGACGAACTCGCCGGGCCCTATGGTCAGAGAAATCCCGTCCAGAGCAACCAGAGGCCCGAAGTGTTTGCTGACATCGAAGAGTTGTATGGCAGGTCCAGCCATGAGTTCCCAGCCTCAGGCATCCTCTTCCAGAAGCTGATATACAGCCTCGGCTCGGCGCATAAGACCCTTCCGGCGTGCGTGCTCATCGCTTGCGAGATCCCCACGTGGATAGGAAGCCAGCTTTGTGAGGAGCTGGGTGCGTATTCGCTCGAGCTCTTCCCTGCTTGCCTGAGGGTCTATACCAGCGGACAGGGCTGTTTGCTCGCGCAAGGACGCAGTTTCCTCGGGGACTTGCAGTCCCCTGCTGACTCCTGCTGCGAGCAGGGCTGTCACCAACGCACCCCCCAGGGCCAGCCATTTCATCATCCAGCCCTTCGGACTGTGGGCCGCCAGCGGAATGTCGACCACGGCGGCGCCGGCCTCGGGTCGGAGCAGGTACCTGCGGTATGCACGCTCGTGAATCCGGACTTCGCCCCGGTCGACGAATGGCGACGGCAGGTCAATGGCCGCCGGGGACAGGTACAGCTCGAGGAGCTTCGTCGGGTAGAGGAAGTGGTGGCGGTATCGCGAGCCCGCGGTCGTCCGATCGAGTTCGAAAGAAAACGCGATTGTGGAATGTCCAGGGGGAAGAGGTTGGGTGTCGAAGAACCGGTTGGCTTCTCCCGGTTTCAGATCTCCGGAAAGGGAGCGCAAGCCGAACGCGCCGGCAGGCAACAGGAATTCGGTTACTCGCCGTTTCTCCCCATCACCGCTTCCCGCATAGGTCCCGCGTCCCTGGTTTTCGATCTCGACGAATTGGGCGACTTCGATCTTTTCCGAACCGACGGTGAGAACCATGCGGTGGTTGTCGATTTTCAGATCCGCTCTCTCGCCGTCCGGTTCGAATACCTCGAGAACGATCTGTTTCTGGGTGCCGGCCTGCAAGCGCGCGGTGGGGTAGGGAATGCCGCGGTAGAAAGGGACGAGTATGAAGGTAAGGTCCCGGGTCAGGAAGGGACCGGAGAAGGAGATTCTACCTCCACCATCGGTGCGCTTGCGCAGGATCTCCTCCGGCGAAGCTCGGACGACCAGAAAGGCGACTTCGATGCCGCCCAGGGATTCGCCCGATTCGCCGTGAACGACGTAGGCCTCGATCGTGTCGCCGCAGAGCGGAGTGAGAAGCAGTGCAAAATAGAGGACGGCGATACGGCCAAGCGCTTTTACCGGAGTCACAGGGGAGCGCCACACTGGGAGCAGAAGCGGTGGCTCTCCGCACCCGGGGCACCGCAAGCAGTACAGAAGAAAGCCGCAGCCGCGGGAAGATCCTTCCGCGAGCGCATTTCGGCGATGTCACGCTCTATGCGTGCGATGCGTTGCTCCGAGGCGGGATACCCATTCAGCTGATCAAGCTCGCGCAGGATTCCGACCGCCTGGTCCTCCAGCACTGTCCGCTGTCGCTGGTAGTCGTCGTCGGACAGCTTGCCGACGGAGTGATCGAATTCGAGCTCCTTTATCGAAGCGTAGAGTTGCTCCTTGCGCTCGTGCAACGCCAATCGACGCCGGCCACTCGCTCGCAGTGCCGTCGAACCGGAGGTGGCTTCGAACAATGGGACTGCAACGAATGCCAGGATCGTCAGCGCCATTGCCACGCAGGTGGCGATAATCGCGATATCCACGCTTTGGGTTACTCCCTGTCCATGCGCGCCAGATCTTCCCGAAGCCGGGATTCATATTCTGAGCGCTCGCCATCCTGGGGAGGGGCTTCCGCGACCTGCGACTTATCTCTCCGAAGCCATTGGTGCAATACCGCGAGAACAGCGAGAACTCCGGCAAACAGAACGGCGACCGGCGTCAGTCGACTGACCCAGCGTGCTCCACCTGGAGGGGGCTCGGCAAGGACCGAAATGCCGAAACGTTCGACGTAACTGGCCACGATCTCTTCGTCTCTCACTCCAGAAGCCATTTGGCGGCCAATTGCCTCCCGTTCCGGAACGGCGAAGGCGGTGCAGACGCAGGTTGTCAGGGATTCACGGTTGCAGCTCCCGCACAGACAGACGAGGTCGGAGGCGACTTGTTTAATCTGCTCAGGGGTGGGGAGCCGTTCATTCTGTCCTATTGCCGCGGTGTGACTGGTTGCGGGAAACCAGGACGCCAGAACAACGCCGGCAAAAACAGCGGTTGCGCGGATCATGAGAATTCAGCCGCCGGTGCCTGCAGGTTCCAGGAAGGCACCGGCCGATCCCGTGCCGCGCGCCGATTCCCGATCGAGCTCAGCCAGGCGGCGCTCGCGGGCCGATGGCCACATGGTCCACAGGGAGCTGAAAAGGAAGAGGATGCCACCGGCCCACACACAGTTGACGAGCGGGTTTATATACACCTGAAACTTGGTGCTGTTGTCGGGGGCAGTTCCCACCAGGATCAGGTAGAAGTCTTCCAGCCGCGAAGACCAGATGGCGACCTCCGTGGTGTTCTGCTCGGAGCGGTGGTAGAAGCGACGTTCGGGCAACAGGGTCGCAAGGAACTCTCCGTCCCTACGAAGGGACAGCGCCGCAGCCATGGTCGTTTTGTGAGGATCTTCGTGGTGCGCCAGGGACTCGAAGGTCACGGAGTAGTGGCCGATACGCTGCTCCTCGCCAAAATCGAGAATGAACTCCTTTGCCGTGGAAAAGGCCTTGCCTGTGAAGCCTACGAACAGTAGAACCATGGCGACGTGAACCAGGTATCCGCCGTAGCGGCGTCTGCTTTTGCTCAACAGACGCAGCAGCGCGACAACAGCGGAATCGCCCGTGCGGCGGCGTCGCGACACTACGCCGCGGTAGAACTCGAGGGCGACCGAGCAGGATACAAAACCGCACAATGACAGCGAGATTGTCGCGTACAGTTCTCGCACTCCCAGAAAAACCACACAGCCAGCCGTGGCAGCGGCCCCGGCAAACGGGACGGCGAAATTGCGTTTCAGGCTTTCAACGGAGGTTCGTCGCCAGGCAAACAGCGGCCCGGCACCGGTGAGAAACAACAGCACCAGTCCAATGGGCACGTTGATGCGGTTGAAGAAGGGAGCGCCCACAGTGATTGAGTCGCCGGTGACAGCCTCGGAGAGAACCGGAAACAGCGTTCCCCACAAGATGGCAAAAAGCATCCCGAGCAGGATCCAGTTGTTCAGAAGAAAGGCCGTTTCCCGCGAGGCGAATGATTCCAGGCGGCTGTCGCTGCGCAGGACCGGCAACCGGTACAGAAGCAGCGCAATCGATCCCACGGCCAGCAGGACGAGGTAGACGACGAAGTAGCTCCCGATGCTCGACTGGGCAAACGAGTGAACGGAGTTGATCAGACCGCTGCGGGTGATGAACGTTCCGAAAACGGTCATTCCGTAAGTAAAGAAGACGAGGATGATGTTCCAGACTTTGAGCATCCCCTTGCGTTCCTGGATCATGATCGAGTGCACCAACGCGGTGGCTGCAAGCCACGGCATGAGGGATGCGTTCTCCACCGGGTCCCAGGCCCAGTAGCCTCCCCACCCGAGCTCGACGTAGGCCCACTTCCCTCCCAGAAGGAGTCCGGCTCCCAGCAGCGCCCAGGGAATAAGCAGCCACCGTCGCATGGCTCGCAGCCAGTTGTTGTCGAGGTGTCCGGACATCAACGCGGCGAGCGCGAAGGCGAATGGAACCGCCATGCCGACCATGCCGGCGTACAGCATGGGTGGATGGATCGCCATGTAGGGATGCTGTAGAATCGGGTTGAGGCCGTTGCCGTCAGCCGGCGTAAAGGGCAATCGCCTGAAAGGGTCGGCGGCATACAGATTCAGCAGGATGAAGAAAAAACAGTATCCCGACAGAACCGCGGTGACATAGGGCATCAGGTCGCGATAGCGGTAACGGTTGACGAGCAGCACCGCCGCCATGTAGATGGAGACCATCCATCCCCAGAACATCACCGAGCCGTTCTGTCCTCCCCACAACGAAGAGATCACGTAGGGAATCGGCATCGCCCGGTTCGAGTTTTCGGCCACGTACTGGACGGAGAAATCGCCGGTGAGGATGGCGTACCACAAACCCAATACGGCGATTCCGAGCAGGGCGAACACTGCGAAAGCGGCGTTTTCTCCGCTGCGAACGAGTTTTTCCTGATCTTTGCGGGCCCCGAAAATCGAGGCAAATACGGCGTACCCGGCGGCGACCAACGCCAGGCACAGGGCAAAGTAGCCGACGTCGACCATATCAGGGACTCAGATGTTGGCGGGGTGGGTTGGACCTAAGGCTTGGGCGCTTCGCCCATTGCCTCGACATGGCCCTCGTAACTCTGGCCTTCGTATTTCGAAGGGCATTTGGCGAAGATGATGTCGGCATCGAAGAGGCGCTGCCGCGGCAGGTATCGGCCTTCCATCACCACCAGCGCCTCATCCTGAAACGTGTCGGGGAGGACGGAGTTTCCCGAGTACCTGACTTGCAGGGTGCGCTCCCCATCGCCGACGGTAAACGCGGGCCGGTGACGGTACTCGTCCCATATGATCGATCCCTTGACTACCGCACAGCCGCCGAGTTGGATGCGGCGGCCGCTGAACTGCGTATCATTCGCGCGCTCCAGCAGCGACAGTGTCATGTGATGGGCTGCCGACTCGCGCACCCCGGTGGAGAACAGATAGACGAGGCCAGCCGCGATGACCAGGGAGCCGATTACAAACCTGTAGCGTTTCATCAGCATCAGGGGGAAAAGAGACAGTCAGCCGGATTGCGGTTCGTTCAGCCAACTGAAAAAACTTCCTCAATAGGGTACGGGTTCGCAAATCAACGCCCTGCCACTCACTTGCCGTCAAATTCTCCGACAACAGCCGTCAGCCGCCGGCAGTCTGGCTTTCGGGGTTCGTGGGCGAAGGCTAAAGTTCGAGGAACTTCGGAAAACGGGTAAGCAACCTGCAGCCGTCGTCCGCAACTGCCACCACATCCTCGATTCGCACCCCGCCGACGCCGGCGTAGTAAAGCCCTGGTTCCACTGTGACGACGTGGCCGGTTTGGAGTGGGCCACCGCGCGAGGAAATGCTAGGAGCCTCGTGAATCTCGAGCCCGAGGCCATGCCCGGTTCCGTGAAAGAAGCCCTGCATTCGGCCATCCCGCTCCCCTGTTGCAAATCCGGCCTCCTCGAACAGCTCGAGGATTCCGCGATGGATTGCCACGCCGTCGGCTCCGTTGCGCACTTGGGTCAACGCCTTCTCCTGGGCGCGCCGAACGGTGTCGTACATGCGCTTCAAATCATCGCTGGCACATCCCTTCACGACGGTGCGGGTGATGTCCCCGAAATAGCGCGTCGCCGCCGACCGCGGAAAGATGTCGATCACGATGGGCTGATGCGCGCGCAGCGGGCCGCTTCCCTCCTCGTGAGGGTCGCAGCTGGCCGCCCCGCAGGCGACAATGGTGTGCTCGGCGACGCAGTTCAGGTCGAGGAGCCGGTAGTGAATCAGATAGCGGATTTTCTCCGAAGTAAGGGTTTCACCCTCCAACCGCAGAAGACCGTCATCATCCACTGAGGAGGCCTGGAGCGCTGCGATGGCGGCATCCATTCCGGCCTCGGCAGCCATCAGGGCAGAATGAATCGCTTCCAGCTCGGAAGGACTCTTGACGGCTCTTTGCGGAAAAAGCGGTGGTTCGGCGACCTGAAGCTCAAACCCCTCCGCGCGAAGAAAATCTGCGGCCGAAACCGGAAAGTCCGCGGGGACGAGCAGCCGTTTCAGGCCGATCTCGACCAGCGCCAGCGCCACGGCCCCGTAGTACAGATGGGCCCCGGGCAGGGGCGGGGATTGCTGTGCGGCTCGGTGCTGGAAAGGCGTAATGGAAAGCACCTGGTCGGCGGCGCCCTGCGCCTTGGCGCGGTCGATCTCGAGTTCGCTGACCAGCATCGTGCTTGCCTCAGCCGACTGTACAATTGTGAAAGGATCGGGGGCGAGGAAGCCGCTGGCGTACTGCAGATCGGCGTTTTGTTCCGATGCCCCGATCAGCAGCATTCCGTCGGCACCTCTGAAATCGGTCATCGATTGTCCTGGATTTTAAAGGCGCGGACGTCGATGCCTCGGCCTGCCCGCCAGATCCAGAACAGAGCCGACTTCTCCGCTTCCAGCACCGAGACCACTTCAAGAAGGTTTTCGGCGGAGACGACCCGTTCCCTGTCGATTTCAGTAATGATGTCGAATTGTCGAATCCCTTTCGAGGCCGCTGGCCCGTGGGCGTCGATCTCGAGCACGGCAACTGCCTCTTCGCCGTTGACGAACCCGAGGTCACCGGCAATTTTGCGTGTGAACCCGAGTTGCTCGGCACGCTCGGGTGACAGCGGTCCGACCACAATGCCGAGCTGAGACAGTCGCCGCTTCCCTTCCGCCAGCAGGCGGTCCCGTTCAGGCTCCCCGAGAATCACGGGGATGGACAAGGTATCCCCATCCCGGACGATGGTCAGAGAAACGCGGTCACCGGGATCGCGGGCGTAAATCAGGGTCTGGACTTCGTTGCTGACGTTTACCTCTCGTTCGTCGAGCGCGAGCACCACATCGCCGTGCAGTAACCCGGCAGCCGCGGCGGGAGAGTCCCCGTCGACGCTGTTGATGAAGACCCCACGCGGAACGGGACTCTGCAAACCGGCGCGCTCGACCAGGGATTGGTCGACATCCAGCATCGAGATGCCGATATAGCCGTGAACTGTGCGGCCGTGTTCGAGGATGTCGCGCATGGCTTCCTGTACCAGGTCGATGGGAACCGCAAGCCCATATCCTATGTAATAGCCGGTACGGGTCGAGATCGCGGTGTTGATGCCGACGACTTCGCCGTCCAGGTTGAGCAGAGGTCCCCCGGAATTGCCGGGATTGATGACGGCATTGGTCTGGATGAAGCTCTCGATAGCGTAGTTCGCCCGAATGACTTCGGCCTGGCGCCCCAGGGCCGATACGATTCCGTGTGTGAGGGTCGAACCGAGCCCCAGTGGGTGGCCGATGGCCAGAACCCAGTCACCAATGCGGAGGGCGTCCGAGCGACCGAAAGGGACCACCGGTAGCCCTTCAGCCTCGATCTTCAAAACGGAGATGTCGATCAGGGAGTCGGACCCGACTACGGTAGCAGGGAAGGCGCGCCGGTCAGACAGAACGACACTGATAGAATCGGCGCCGTTGATTACGTGATGATTGCTGAGAACGTACCCGTCTGTACTTACCAGCGTACCCGAGGCCAACCAGTTTAAATCATCTTTTTCGACCTCGGGGTGGAATGGAGGCAGCAGGCGGCGGATCGCCACAGCGCTGGGAGTGGTCCGGATCAGCACGACGGCGGGCGATGCCCGTTCGTAGACCGTGCGAAACGCCTGCCCCAGGTTCTCGAGCTGAGCCCTGGCAGCCACTTCCGGATCTTGTCCCATGGCCGGGGTAATGGCAAACGCCAACGCAAGGGTCGTGGCGCATGCTTGCGCAGGGGCGATCATTTCAGACGGTATTCAACGAGCTTTCGGTAGAGGGTGCGCAACCCGATCCCGAGCATTTCCGCGGCCTGTCTGCGATTGCCGTTTACCCTTTTTAGGGCCTGCTCGATCGCTTCCCGTTCTAACTCCTTGAGCGGGCGCACCCCGGTCCGAGGAGACCCGATCTCTGGGGTCTCGAACTCGGGACCGTATATCCCGGACTCTTCCTTGATCTCTTCATCGACCTGGTAGATCGGTCGCGGAGGAAGCGGCGTCCGGTTGCCCAGGCGCTCGTCGACCAACTGCCGCAGCTCGGAAACTTCTCGTTTGAGGTCGAGCAGGGCGAAGTAAATCAACTCTCGCTCGGACTGATCGGGGGTTTTGTTGGTCGCCACCGGTAACTGCCGCATCCCGGAGGGAGGGGTTTCCAAGTGGGGAATCAGATCTTCGGGTTCCACCTGACCTGGAGGACCCAGAAACAGCAGCCGCTCTACGAGGTTGCGCACCTCCCGAATGTTTCCGGGCCAGTCGTATTCCGTCAGCAGTTCGATGGCCGCGTCGGAAAAACCGCCGAAACCGGCGGGAGCATCGCGGCCGTGAATGCGGACAAAGTGGTCGATCAAGGGTGCAATGTCCTCGCGGCGCTGCCGCAACGGCGGAATGTGCAGATCGACCACCTTGAGCCGGTGGTACAGGTCGCGCCGGAACTCGCCGACCGTCACTGCCTGCGACAGGTCTTTGTTGCTCGCCGCGATGACGCGCACGTCGACCGAGATGGCCGCATCGCCGCCAATGCGGGTGATTATCCGTTCCTCGAGCACGCGCAGCAGCCGCACCTGCGCGGACAATGCCATTTCACCTATTTCGTCGAGGAAAACGGTGCCGCTGTCGGCCTGCTCAAAAACGCCCCGGTACCGGGTGCGTGCATCGGTGAAGGCTCCTTTTTCGTGACCGAAAAGCTCGTTTTCCAACAGGTTTTCTGGAATGGCGCCGCAGTTCAGCACCTTGAACGGCCGTTTGCTGCGCGGGCTGTAATGGTGCAGGGCCTGGGCGACGACATCCTTTCCGACACCGCTTTCGCCGCTCACCAGAACGGTGACCTGTGTCGGGGCAATCAACAGGATGCGATCGCGCAACTCGCGGATCGCCTCCGAGCGGCCGACGAGGCGGTCGTGCAGGAATCGGCTTTTTTCCAGCAAGTCCTGGACGCGGCGGCGCAGGACTTCGGGGCTGCCGGGCGCCTGAACGACCTCCTCCAGCGGGTTCCCCCGAGATATCCGGTGCCACGGGGCCGCGGTTCCGGTCGCCAAAATAAGCGCGGGAAGTTCGCGCCGGTCGCTGAGCAACGCGGCGGCTGCGGTGAGCGCCCGGTTGGGAAGGTTGAGGTCGACGATCACGAGGTCGGTGCCCCGGTCGAGCAGCCTTCTCAATGCCGGAGCCTCTCGGACTTCTACGACTTGCATGGCGTCGAGGGCCGAGGTCGTTTCGTCGCGCATCCGCGGGTCCTGCGTGAACAGGAGTATGCGTTCGCTCTTGCCCGCCATACTCAATCTGCTGCCGCCTGCGATCCTCCTCGGAGGAATCCCCCTGAAAAAAAGCTGTCGGGGTGAGAACCGCTTCGGCTGCCTGCACAGCGAACTCGGGCCTTTGCGGTGCCTGCCAGGATGGATTCTGGATTCGACTGCCGGCTGTAAAGCAGGATGCCGGTTACCTCTCAGCGAATCTTGCTTGTGCGCTCGAGTCCCTCCCGGGCGATTTTTCCGTATTCGCTGTCGCTGCCTTCGCGTCGGATGATGCGGTCGTAGATACTGTTCGCTTGCGCGTATTCGCCCAGTTCTTCGTGGCACTGTGCGCGTTTGAAATCGGCGGAGTTGATCCAGCCGGCGAAAACGCCGGATCCGTGAAAGGAGACGCGGTAATAGCGTTCGATCGCTTCGCGATATCTGCCCATCCTCTGGAAGGATTCGCCTATGTAGTAACGGGCCTGGGCAGCGACATTCCCCTGAGCCCACTCGAGAACATCTTCCAGATAGTCGATCGCCTCGCCGTACTGTCCCCTCTCCTTGAGAATGTAGCCGATTTCCAGGTGCACGGCATTCGCGCGAGGGTGGTCGGGATACTTCTCCAACAGGCGTCTGGCGATGCGATGGGCCTCGTCCCATTCAAACAAGCCCCGGTAACACAGCAGAAGTGACCAGAACGCTTCCTGCTTTTCTTCGTCGGAACCGGCGCCGTCGACAACACGGCGGAAGGCCCCGGCTGCAGGCAGCAACTGTTTGAGCACTCCCCGGTAGTAGTGACCGAGGCGCAGGTGGACGCTGGCGCCGAACGCCGATTCCCCGTGCTTGAGGGTGAACTGGACTTGCGCTTCCAAAGCGCGCGCGGCTCGCTCTTCGGTCGGTTCTCGAAGGTTCTGCTCCCACAGCGCGGTGGCGACGAAATAGCTGGCAGCCGCTGCCGGGTCCGCTGTAATTCGGACCAGCTCCTCGTCGGGAATCTCGAATTCCGGACTGACGGCGATAGTTTTTGCGGCCTGCTTTTCGGCACCACGAAAGATCTTCAGCGCCTTGCCGAAATTGTGGTTTCGCAGGTAATACCGTCCCGATTCCAGCGTGAGGATCCAGTACCATGCATCTCCTTTGACAATCTGGTCGAGAACGGAATCGGCGATCTTCCTGGCCGCGTCGACGCGGCCCAGTTTGTACAGGCAGACCGCTCGCAAGCCATCGACGGTAACTCCCTGGCCGGCCTTGTAGGCGGCAAAGGCGCGGTCAAAACTCCCGCTCCCGAAATGGAGATCTCCCGCCGCCCGTGAAGCTGCAGAAGCCACTACTGCATTGGCGCTGCGGCGAAGCTCGTCGAACAGGGAGATCGCTTCCTCCAAGCGGCCAAGTCCCCTAAGCAGCTGGGCCTGCGCCAGCTTCATGCTGTCGGCGTAGGTCGCCGATGGATGGGTGGACAACAGGCGTTCGTACAGCTCCAGGGCAGCTCGGTCGTCGCCGTTGCGGTCGTAGGCGCGAGCGAGTTGTCGCCGGATGCCGGCGCCGACCTCGCCTTGGGGATCTGATTCCTGCAGCTGCCGCAGAACCGAGATGGCCGCCGGATAGCTGCCGAGTTCGAAGTGGGCGGAAGCCAGGGCCATCTGCACTTCCCGGCGCTCGGGGAAAGCCGGGAAGTGCAGCAGCAGCTCTTCGAAACGGGTCACTCCCTCAACGATTCTCGATTCGCTCATCAATGTCCGGCCGAGTTCGAACAGGATCTCAGGGATGAGGGAGCTGCCGGAAAGGTCTCCAAGGAGAGCTTCCAGAGAATCGACGGCAACTGCGGTTTCTCCCAACCGAGCCCGGCTTACAGCGGCCCCGAAACGTGCCCTCGGTGCCTGTTCTCCTCCTGGCGATTCTCCGAAGGCTCGCTGATAGGCGACAAGGGCCGCACGCCAATGGTCGCTTTCCGTCCCCGCGGCCCTGAGGGCGTCGGCCAGTTTCAGTTCGGCCGCGGCCAGCAATTCTGGGTCCACACTCTTTTGCCGGAACGAGACCAGCCGCTCTTCGAGCAGACGGGCGCGTTCGACTGCTCCAGCTTCCTCCAGATCGGCGTCGAGGAGGCGGAAGCGGGCCTGCCGCTGCCAGCGCGCGTCCCCGCCAGCGGCGAGCGTGCGAAACTCCTGGAGGGCAACTTGCCCCAGTGAATCTGCGTCGTCATCGAGTCCCTCGAGCCGACGCTGACGCGCCAGCAGCTGCAGACAGTCCGCAAGGAAAAAATGGGCTTTCGCGGTCGATTCTTCGCCGGGGTAGTCGGCAACGTATGCCTCCAGCTGGCGAACAGCATTGGGGTAATCGTGGTATTCTCTGAGGGAATTGGCCACGTGAAACCGCACCGCCTGTCTTGGAGCGCCGCCGAGTTCCTTCAGCCAGGCCTGTCTCAATGCGCGATCCAGGCCGGACCTGTCGATAACGGTGAACCCGCGGAGATAAACGACGCGTTGGCGCGCCTCTGCAGCCAGCGCGTGGGCGGGAAAGCGCTCCAGAAAAGTCAGGTACTCTTGCAACGCAAAGGCCGGGAGGCCGCCGTTCTCGTAGGCATGTGCCATACCCAGTTGCGCTTGTGCCGCAAGAGCTGCATCTGTGTGCAGAAGCTGCTGGAACTGGGCAATCGCGTCGTTGCTGTACCCTGCCGCATCGAGAACCTGGGCAAGGTTGAGGCGCACCTGTGCCTGTGCTCTGGCATCCTGGACCTCCGCATTGCTCAGATAGTGCCTGAACCAGGTAGCGGAGCGGGTCAGATCACCGCGACGGCGGTAAAGCGCCGCCAACTCTTTCATGGCCTCGGCCCGAAAAGCGGAGGTTTCGGGGGATGCAGGTTGTTGAATGATTCCCAGAAACAAAGCGATCCCTTCGGCGAAGCGGTCTGTGTGGCCATAGCATACCGCGACCCCGAGCTGAGCCGAGGCCCGTGTCAGGTCCCCCGCTTCCGAATCCTCTGCAAGCGGACGATAGTGTTTCAGGGCGGCCCTGTAACGGCCCCTGAGACGCAGTGACTCGGCCGCTCCAAGCTCCGCCCGCCTACGCAACCCGGGATCGGATACCTGCTTGCGCGCCTGGTCGAAAACTTCGACCGCTCGGTCGAACTGCCCTTTTCCAATGGCGAAATCCCCGAGGTCGAACCAGGAGCTGTCCGCATGGTCGGAGCGGGGGTATCGCTTGCGCAGCCCCTCGTAGGCCTGCTCGGCCAGGGCGGGTTTGCCGAGAAAGAGCTGGATGCGGCCCGTCAGCAGATAGGCGTCCTTTACGGCCTCTGTGTCCCGGCCCGAGCTGGTGATCTGATCGAGCAGCCGCTGCGCCCGATCGGCCTTGCCCGAGGCGAAGGCGATGCGTGCCATGTTGAAGCGCGCCCTGGAGGCCAGTCGGTGGCCGGGGTACTCTGCGATCAGGTGCTCGTAGGCGGCGACCGCAGCCGGCAAGTTCAGCGCCCTAGCATAGTTGGACGCTGCATCGAGCAGGGCGGGCACTGCGAATTCGCCCGCGGGAAACAATCGCTGGATCTCTTCGTGCGCCTCGGCCGCGCGCGCGAACTCCCCGAGTTCCTCCCAACAGACAGCGCGCTCATGCCTCGCTTCTGCCGTACCGAGATGCTCGGGATGCTCCGTGAGGTACTGCTCATAGGCCGGGACGGCCTGCTCGCAACGCCCGCTACGGGCGTATGACCGCGCCAGAAGCAGCCGGGCTTCGGGCATGTTGCGGTGGTGGGGGTAATTGCGGATGAACTCCGCGAACAACCGGGAGGCGGTGCCGTAGTCGCCGGCGTCGCGAAACAGGTTGCGCGCCAGCCCGAACTCGTCGTCGGAGCGTTCCCTAAGGGACTCGCCCCCAGTGCCCGAAGCAGTGGCGAATAAACTACCGACAAGGCACAACCCGGCGAGTCCTCCGGGTAGTGACAGGGGCCGTACAACCACTAAAAAGTTGTAAAAAAACAATCGGTTGTGTGGTTTGTTATGGAACCGGAAGGATGTCGTACAGGGGGAAAGGGCATACAATTAACTAACGTGGATAGCGCGGAGAATTCGGATTATATGGATCGTACTTGTGGAGGTCAAGTTTTGTGATCCGGGATTCTGGAGAAATTGGAAAGGGCCCGCTTTCCGTTGAAATTGCGAATGCCAAGGTCAACCTGGGTTTGAAGATCCTCGGCAAACGGGAGGATGGCTTCCACGACTTGGTCAGTATCTGTCAAACGGTCGATCTCAGCGACCGGCTTGAGTTCATCGCTGCTTCCTCTGACGGAATGAGTTGTTCCGCTTCGGAGCTGGCGAGCGACGACAATCTGGTGATGCGCGCCCTCAGGCTGTGTCGCGAGAAGATGAAGGGGGATAACCGGCCTGTTCACATTCATCTCGAAAAGAGGATCCCAATCGGTGCCGGCCTCGGTGGAGGCAGCGCTGATGCCGCGGCCGTACTGCGGGGGATGGCCGCGATCACCGGGGTCCAGCCCAGTATCGATACCTTGGCCACTTGGGGGGCTTCGCTCGGGTCGGATGTTCCCTTCCTGGTCCGCGGGGGAACCGCCGTTATGCGGGGGCGCGGTGATATCGTCGAGCCGGTTTCCTGCGAACGGTTCGAGTACGTCATCGCCTATCCCGGGGTGGCGATCGATACAGTGTGGGCGTATGCACACCTGCGCTGCGGCAAATTGACACCTGTTTCTGCTTACGCTATATTCGCCGGTTCGCTTGGCGGCGGGCGCGTCGATGCTAATCGCTTGGTCGAGTTGATTGAGAACGACTTCCAACCGATCGTCGAACGAGCCAAACCCATCGTCGCAGAAACCAGAGAGCAACTGCTGGCCGCGGGGGCCGCAATCGCATCCCTGACCGGTAGCGGCTCCGCCGTTTACGGCATATTCGACGACCGGATCGCCGCCGCGTCGGCTCATTCGCAGCTGACGGCAAAGGGGGTCCGGTCTTTTCATTGCAGGACCAGGGAATAGTGGCTGAGACACAGATCCGTGACGAGCCCCTGAGTCCCACCGTCTGCTGGTTCGAGCCTGAGAAAGAAAACCGCATTTTGCTGCCCGGTCGTTCAATTGGTAGGACAACGGATTTTGGTTCCGTCTATCGAGGTTCAAGTCCTCGCCGGGCAGCCAAAAATCACAAGTAGCACGTGCCGGGTTGAATGCGACCCGGACGAAAAATCTAGTCGGGAGAAGTGATCAATGCCTGCCGTCAAGATGCAAATTTATCGGCGCGACGAGATCGAGCTGGATATCGAGGAACGAACCGAGAGCGGCAAGGGTCCCGTTGGCCGGTTGCGGCGAGAGGCCGGAAAGCTTCCCGGAATCGTCTACGGCCATAACCAGGAGCCGGTACCCTTCAAGGTTTCGACCCTCTCTCTCGAACGTGCACTGAGCAAGGGTGGGCAGAACGCCGTCTTTCTGCTGCAGATGAACGGCAACGGGACGAGTGGCCCGGCCGTGGTCCGCGAGATCCAGTATCACAAAGTCACAGGGGATATACTGCACGTCGACATGCTGAGAATCGATCTGGAAGAGCACTTGCGTGTCGAGGTGCCGATTTCCACGCTGGGGGACCCGGTAGGGGTGCATGTCGGCGGTGGCGCCGTGCAGCATTCCCTGCAGCGATTGGAAATGGTTTGCCTGGCTTCCGAACTGCCATCCCGTGTCGAGCTCGACATCTCCGAGCTCGACATAGGCGGCAGCATTCACGTAAGCGATCTCCTGGAGCAGGACAGCAGGATCACGACGGATTCCGCCATCACCATAGTCAGCGTGCTGTCGCCGCGTCTGACCATCGACGAAGAGTCCGTCGAGGACGAGGAGGCGCTCGAAGAGGAAGGTCCGGAAGCAGGGGAGGGCGACCAGACAGATGAAGGAGACCACAACTCCTGAGCTTCTCGAAGCCCACATCCGTATCGTGGTCGGGCTCGGCAATCCGGGCTCACGACACGCGGCTACCCGGCACAACATCGGATTCATGGTTGTCGATCGTCTTGTGGAAGAGTTCGGTGAGCGCTGGCGGACCGGGCAGGTCGGCAAAACTGCGCAGGTCCCGCTGGGCACCGGAAAGGTCACTCTGTTGAAACCGCAAACCTACATGAACCGGAGCGGCGATGCCCTATCCGGATTGCGGTGGCAGGAGACCGTCGGTCCCGGGCAAGTACTGGTCGTTTGCGACGATTTTACCTTACCGTTTTCGCGAATTCGCTTGCGGCGCGGAGGCAGCGACGGAGGGCATAACGGCTTGGCCTCCGTTCTGGGGGCATTGGGGACGGAGGCTGTTCCCCGGTTGCGGCTTGGGATCGGTCCGGTCACCGGTGAGGACGACATCGATTTCGTGCTGACTGAATTCGCCGGCAACGAACCTGTAGCTGCCCTCCTCGATCGCGCCTGTAGCGCCGTCGAGAGCTGTGTGAGGGACGGGTTGGACGTGGCGATGAATCGCTATAACGGTTGCCCACCGCTGTAGAAACGGCGGCTGTCAGGGCTTACTCAATTTTCGGAGTCGGGAGGTCTATGGAAAACTGGACGGCGGCCACGCCCTACGTCGGCGTGATGGGGCTGGTGGTCGCATACCTCATCTACGCATGCATAAAGAGAAGTGACCAGGGTTCTGCCGAGATGGTGGAGATCGCGGACGCGATCCACGATGGAGCCATGACCTTCCTGAAGCGGGAATACTCCATCCTTTTCGTCTTCGTTGTCATCCTTTTCGCGGTGCTGTTCGTCACAGTCGATCAGCGTACGGCGGCGGCGTTTCTGGCGGGGGCGGCATGTTCGATCGCCGCGGGATTGTCCGGCATAAAGGCGGCGACGCGCGCCAACGTGCGCACGACGCAGGCGGCGAACGAGAGCGGCCAGGGGGCGGCGTTGAGCATGGCGTTTTCAGGCGGAGCGGTGATGGGGTTGGCGGTCGCGAGCCTTGGCCTTCTGGGCATCGGGGCTCTGGCCAGCGTCTACGGCGTTTGGGAGAACCCGAGCAATGCCAGCGCCATCAGCGGTTTTGCCATGGGAGCGAGCACCATCGCCCTGTTCGCCCGTGTCGGCGGCGGGATCTTTACCAAGGCCGCCGATGTCGGGGCCGACCTCGTCGGCAAGGTCGAGCAAGGCATTCCCGAGGACGATCCCCGAAATCCGGCCGTTATCGCGGACAGTGTCGGGGACAATGTCGGGGATGTCGCCGGGATGGGCGCCGACATCTTCGAGTCGTACGTCGGTTCGGTGATCGCAACCATCGCCATTGCAGCGTCCGCGTCCGCGGCAACCCTGGCAACCCTGGCTCCAGGTACTGACGCAATGTCGTCGCGCGTAGCGGCGATGGCCTACCCGGTGCTCGTCATTATGTTCGGAATGGTCGCCTCGATTGTCGCCATCGCCGCGGTGCGCGGTTTTCAGAACATGGATCCCGGTGCATCCCTGCGTTATTCGACCTGGCTGTCGGCAATCCTCATGATGGCGGCCGGGTACTGGCTGGTCGGGGAGCTCGATCTCTCGATGGGCGTATTCTGGGCGGTGTTCTCCGGCAGTCTTATCGGCATCGTCATCGGTTTGTTCACGGAGTACTACACTGGAGGCAAGCCGATCCGCGATATTGCGGAAGCGTCCAGGACCGGGGCCGCTACGAACATCATAACGGGAATGGCTGTCGGCATGGAGAGCACGGCGCTTCCCATTGTCGGAATCGCTGCAGCCATCGGTCTGGGCTTTCACTTCGCCGATCTGTACGGTATTGGAATCGCCGCCGTCGGCATGCTGGCGACCGTCGGAATTACGATGTCGGTGGACGCATACGGACCGATCGCCGACAACGCCGGCGGCATCAGCGAGCAGGCCGGACTCGGCGAAGACACCCGCAAGATCACCGACAGTCTCGACGCACTCGGGAACACAACCGCAGCCATAGGCAAAGGATTCGCCATAGGTTCAGCCGCACTCACGGCGCTGGCGTTGTTTTCTGCATACACCTCCAGGGTGCGGGAAGTCAGCGGTGGAGAGATCGTCATCGATGTCACGACCCCGAGTGTGGTTATAGGGCTATTCATCGGTGCCATGATCCCCTACCTGTGCGCCGCGATGACGATGAGGTCCGTAGGAAAAGCCGCCTATCAGATGGTGGAGGAAGTACGACGTCAGTTCCGAGACATCCCGGGTTTGATGGAAGGCACCGCCAAACCGGACACACAGCGCTGTGTCGACATCAGTACTACCGCTGCTCTCAAGGAGATGCTGCTTCCTGGTCTGACCGCCGTGCTCGCACCGGTCGCCGTCGGTTTTCTGCTCGGTCCGGTTGCGCTTGGAGGAATGCTCGCCGGAGCAACCGTCAGCGGCGTTCTCCTTGCCTTGATGATGGCCAACAGCGGCGGCGCCTGGGACAATGCCAAGAAATGGATCGAGGGGGGCAACCTCGGAGGCAAAGGCTCGGATCCGCACAAGGCAGCCGTTGTCGGCGACACTGTCGGCGATCCGTTCAAGGACACATCCGGTCCCTCGATGAATATCCTCATCAAGCTCATGTCGGTTATTTCGCTCGTTCTGGCGCCTCTCTTCGTGCGCTTCGGACTCGAGCTGTTCTAGGAAACGACGCCAAAAAGAGCAGAGCCAAGAAAGCGGTGATGTCATGACAAGGAAATACGAACTGACCTGTGTCTTCGATCCGCAGGCAGGAGACAGCGGATTCGAAGCACTGATAGAGAAATACGAAGGTCTGCTGAAATCCGGTGGAGCAGAGGTCGCCGCGGTGGATCGTTGGGGACTGCGCAAGCTTGCCTACAGCTCCGTCGGATTCAAGCGGCGGCAACAGGGATACTTTGCGCTCTTCCAGTTCACGGCGGAAGCCGGGTTGGTTGACCAGATCCAGCAAGGTCTCAAGCTCGACGATTCCGTGCTGCGGCACCTTGTCGTCGCCGTTACCGGGGATTTTCTACGGGTGCCCCAGCTCGCTCCCGAGAACGTCTACATCTTTACCCGTGAAGATCGCGGAGGGCAGCGATATGGCCGCGGCCGCCGCGACCGCGACGGGAGCGAGCGCCGCGGTCCGGCACCGGCCACATCCCGGGAAGGGGGCGAAGTCCAAACCCGGGTCGAGTCACCGGAAGAGGAGAAGGGGGACGCGGATCCGGAACCCGCGGTCGAAACCGTCGCCGAAGGGGATGCGGCTGATGGACAGACGGCGGGGAGCGGCTAGGCTAGGCGGCAACTCCGCAGCCGTTTCCGGAAGTAAGGGTCCATAGCGGGTGCTGTTCCTCGCGAGTTTGTCACTGACGGCGGGGACGCTGGTAGCCTGTTTTCGCTTCGGCTTGACGGTCGTCGGGGTGGCCGCAGCGTTGCCGGCGGTCGCAGTCATGGCCGGGATTCTGCAATGGGAACCGGTCGTCGCCCTCGCCCCGGTAGCCGGGGTACTGGCCGCGGCACAGACAGCTAGGGGAAGAACCTACGGCCTGGTGATCGCAACCGCTTCCATGCCGGGCTTGTTATATGGTTTGTACCTGGTTGGAGCATTGCACAGCGAGGAGATGACGCTCGACCAGATCGGCGAGGAGCAACTGCGGCAGTTAAAGGATTCAGGGCTACCGGCGCTGACCTCGCAGGGATTCGCGCTCGACCTGGTTCGCCTGTTCGTCCTTCTGCAACCAAGTGCCGCGGTGTTGTACGTTCTCCTGAAACTCGTCCTCGGCTATGCACTGGCCCGCTGGTTGGGTCTCTTGACCGGCGTTGTCGCGCTTCCCGCCCCACCGCCGATGCGCGAATGGCGGCTCTGGGAGCAGATGATCTGGATCCTTGTCGGAGGAGTGGCACTGTGGTTGCTGACCGGGGTTGGGGTGTTGAATACACTGGCGGTCAACATCGTAGTGGTGGCTCTCGTGTTGTACGCTGTTCAGGGGTTTTCGGTGGCGCGTTACTATCTGTGGCGAATGCAGGTTGCGCGAACCCTGGAGTTCGTCCTTTACATCGTAGCGTTTATTACGGGATGGGCAGGTTTGATACTGGCAGGTGTGGGATTGATGGATACATGGTTCGATTGGCGCCGCCTCGGGCGTAGCCAATCGCAGGAAGAGGAGGAGGTCGAATAGAGTGAAAGTCATACTTCTCAAGGACGTGGACCGGGTCGGTGCTGCCGGCGAGATTGTTCAGGTCAGTGATGGATTCGGACGAAATTACCTGATTCCCAAAAACCAGGCGCTAGTGGCTACGGACGCCAACGTTGCTCAATTCGAAACCCGGCGACGCCAGCACGAAGCGGCGGCAGAACGGGAACAGCGCAGCGCCGCAGGCCTGGCCAACCAGCTCGAGCAGGCTTCTTTGACCGCCCAGGTCAAGGTAGGGGAAGGCGAACAGATGTTCGGATCGGTGACTTCCCAGAACATCGTCGATCTGCTCGGGGAGCTGGGGTGCGAGATCGACCGCCGCATGGTCGAGCTCGATGAACCGATCCGGGCCTTGGGTGTCTACAATGTGAAGGTGAATCTGCACCCGGAGGTAGCGGCGACAGTCAAGCTCTGGGTCGTGAAAGAGTAGCACCACCACTTCCGGTTTCCGTGACAAAAGTCCAATTGGGTTTCGGCCGGCCCTCCCTTTCCAAGAAAAGTCCACCACCGGGAACCGGCGCAAAGTCGAAATACCTATTGGGCACGGTGCAGTCGATTCTGTGCCTGCTCTTCGTCGCCTGCGCCCCGGACAAAGAGCCGGGACCATTCGAGCGGGTAGAACAGCAGGTGTGGCGAATCGTCAACCGAAGCCATACCGGTAGCGACGGAATCTTCGTACAGGCGACGATGCGCACTTTCGCCTACGAGATCGTTAACTTGTACGCAAAAGCCGAGCAGGATGGCCTCGATCAGGAACAGCTCCTGAGTCGGTTTCGAGAGTTCATCTACCAGTACGTGGATGGCCATTATCCGTTTCAGGACGGCACCGACATTAACAGCCTCTATTATCAGTACCTCGTCTACGTGAATCGCTCGTTCGACGCGAGCAACCCGATTGAAAAGAAAGTGTTCGACAACTGGCGGGCCGAGTACGTGCGACGGTTGTTGGGGGAGGTGTACGACCACAAGTACCCCTTGCTCCGGCATCGATACAACCAGCGCTGGGGCCCGACGCTCTACAGCCGTTTTGTATTCTACATCTACTTGGACAACAGCGAGTCCGACCTGTCGCCCCGCATAGACGATATCGGGAGTCGCGTTTTCCTGGTCGATCAAGAGGGCAATCGCTACGCCCCGAGTGGGCAGGCCGGGCAATACCCGTACGAGTTCGACAGACCAAAGAAACCCGTTCTCGATGGCAAGGTCGTTTTCCGTCTGTTTTTTCCAAATAGAAAAGCGGACCGCCGCAGTCCGATCGTCGATGAAAAAACGCGCCACCTCGATTTGGTGATCGAAAACCTGGGTGAAGAACCGGAAAGGCGCCTGCGCTGGGACCTGCCTTTCGAGTACCCAGAGCTCCCGGCGACAACACTGGAGGATGCGAGGGGAACCCGGCTTTAAGGCTCTAGTGTGGCGTCGCAGAAATATGTCGCCATTAGGACGCCGAACCATCCCGGCTCACGGCGTTGCCTTCACTTGCCGTACACCCTTGGTACGACTCGCTCAGGGGCCTTGTGAGCCGGGGCGCCAGGGCGTCCCAATATTGTCATCTATCTCTGCGACGTTGACACTAGCGGTTGGACGCCGGCTTGCTGAACTTCCGAAGGGAGCGGATGGGAGCCTGGTGGTCCCCGCGGACTTCAAATCCGTAGCGGTGTCGCGAAAGCGGCGCCGGGTGGGTTCGATTCCCACACGTTCCCGCCATTTCCCTGATCGAGCTTGTGTGTACGAAATCTTCCTCTTTCTACAGCCTCTCTGATTTCAAAGGCCTTCGAGGCACGTAACCTTCGCTCATGCAGGTGGGCTGCTGTTTCAGGACACGGTCTGAAGTGTGATTGGCCGACGGTAAAGAATTCGGCGCGACCTGAATGCTGGCGGTTACGAGTAGGTAACCGCCAGCCTCAATCGAGGCATGCAGAGTACCTGAAGAGGGTCGAACAGTCTTCAGCGACAGGCAAGAACGACCTCAGCGACACTCCCCGAGCATTGGTGCTGTCAGGAGAGAACGTCCGCTTCCCACTTCTCCGGGTCGAGACCGACCCGCCGGGCGGCATCGACGATACGCTGCCAGGTGCCGTCGTCGACGGCGATGCCTTCCCTGCGTCGTTGCGCCGCGGTGCGAAACTCCAGTTCCCCGGGTAGCAGCACTTCGCCGAAGCGCGGGTCCGGCCTGCTCGAAGTCACGTGCCGTATGAGGCTCTCGATTTCCCGATCGTAGGTTGCCTCGTCGGCGAAGAAACCGGGGTCGTAGGCGGTGAAGAGCATGCCGTTGCTTTTGAAGCTGCGCTCACCCGACGCCGTGCCCTCTCCTCCCAACAGTCCGCCCATCAGCTCGACGATGAGTCCCAGGCCGTACCCTTTGTAACCGACCGGTCCGCCCAGAGGAAGCATGGCACCCGGAGGATCACCGAGGAAATCGTTGGGGTCGGTGGTCGGGTTTCCTTCACTGTCGATGATCCAGCCCTCCGGTACCTGCTCCCCTTTGTTCTGGGCCAGGCGAATTTTTCCCTCGGCAACGACGGAGGTGGTCATGTCGACGAGAATCGGTTCGCCGTGCGGGCGAGGCGCCGCGAAGGCGATCGGGTTGGTGCTCAGCTTGCCGTCGATACCCCCGAAAGGGGTGATCTGGCGACCGAGACGACCGGCGTTGACGAACACCAGGGCTACGAATCCAGCACGTGCAGCAGCCAGCGGGTAGGCTCCCGCGCGGCCGACGTGACTGGTGTTTCGCAGTCCGACGACGCCGACGCCGTGCTTGCGGGCCTTGGCGGTTGCCACCTCGATAGCGAATCGCCCGCTAACCTGGCCAAATCCGCCCCCTCCGTCGATCAGGGCGGTACACCCCCTGTCCTGCAGAATGGTCGGCTTTCCCTTCGGGTCGAAGGTCCCCTCAAGGATTTTTTCCACGTACTCGTAGTAGCGCAGCGTTCCGTGGGCGTCCTGGCCGAACAGGTTCGACTCGACCAGGTGATCGACGACGGTCTCGGCGTCTTCGGCGGAGGAGCCCGCAGCCTGAAACAGTTCGCAACCGATCCTGTGAAGGGCGTCGGGAGAGAAGCGCCTCATGAACTTCACGCAGTCCGGGGATGGGCAGGGGGGGACAAAACGCGCGCCATTTCGGCCGACCAGGTACCGGCCACGGTCACGCCGTACTCTCTAACCCCACCTGTCGCCCGGGGACCGGTAAGGAAGGGGCGGGAGCGCTCTCCTGACAGGAGATCGGGGGAAGCGAAATCGGCGTTCAGAAAGTGGAAGGCGATACCGGCCCGTTCCCGGTTCGTGGTGTTGTCTTTCGTGCAATGAGCGCAGCCATAACAAAAAAAAGCCGCTCCTCCTGCAGGTACCTCGATCGCTACAGCTTTCTCCTCTGGCGGGCGGCAGTGGATGTGGTGATCGCTGTACGGGTCGCGATTATGGTCGTACTGCTCGCGGAAGCTGCCGGGTATGACATGCAGCGTTCCGTTGGCGATGGTGGCATCGTGGACGGCCACCCACATCGCCACTCCTTTCGTCGGGTCAGCGATCTTGAAGTAGGCGTTGTCCTGATGCCAGTCGGTTCCAGTGCCGCGCCCGGCCGGTTTCAGAAAGAGCTGATCGAGATGAAGGAGGAAGGGATCGCCGATCAACTGCGTGATCAGCTCGAGCACCTTGGGTTCGAAAGGCAAGGCTCGGATCAGGTCGCTCTTGTCGTACAGTGGAATGACCTGGTAGCTGCTCTTCCCCTGCGAGTGGGTTTCTCCGTCTCCCTCGGTGCGAACATTGCGGCCGAGACCGAGTTGCCGGAAACGCTCGACTTCCCGCTGCAGGATCATTATTTCGTCGTCGGTGAACAGCTGCGGCAGCGAGGTGTATCCGTGGTTGCGGAACTGGTTAATGTGGGTGGAATCGAAACCCATTGTGTCGAGTTAAAACTTTAGTGTGACGATATGAGAGCGACAAGATAGAAACTGGGACGGTAGCGTGCCAATCGCTACTAGCATCCTCGAGTCGGGTTGCCGGGTTTCGGCGCTATCGTTAGGATATACTCTACACAAATCAGAACCGCGCACCGACAGGCGACTCCCCCGCCCCCCAGGTTCCCTCCGAGAAATAAAACTCCATCATGGAGTGCGGCACGGCGAGCCCCTTTTTCGCGCCGTCGGATTTTTCTTTTTGCGTCAATGAAAAAAACTCGAATCGCCATCAATGGCTTTGGCCGTATCGGCCGCTTGGTTCTCAAAGCCGCCTTTGCCCGTCGCGGGCTCGAGGTCTGCGCCATCAATGATCTCGCCGACCCCGAAACCCTGGCCTACCTGCTGAAATACGATTCCACCCACGGACGCTTCCCGGGAGAGGTTTACGCCGAGGGTCAAACCCTCGTGGTCAACGGGAGGGGAATCGATGTGCTGAGCGAACCCCAGCCCGCAAGGCTGCCTTGGGGAGCGCAGGGAATAGATATCGCCTTCGAGTCGACGGGGCGTTTCAACAACCGCGACAAGGCGGCAGCTCACTTGCAAGCAGGAGCGGGCAAGGTCGTCATATCGGCGCCGGCCAGGAACGCCGACGCGGTGATCGTGCTTGGGGTCAACGATGCAGATCTCTCCCCCGATCACCGGGTGGTGTCGAACGCCTCCTGCACGACCAATTGCCTGGCGCCGATGGTCAAGGTTCTTCACGAGCGCTTCGGTGTTACCTGTGGAACAATGAATACGATCCACTCGTACACCAACGACCAGTGTGTGCTCGATCAGCCCCACAAAGACCTGCGCCGGGCACGCGGGGCGGGAGTCAACATGATTCCGACAACCACCGGGGCCGCGGCGGCGGTAGGACTGGTTATACCGGAATTGAGAGGCAAGCTGGACGGTCTTTCCATCCGGGTTCCAACGCCTGACGGTTCGTTGACGGACTTTACAGCCGTCGTCGAACGGGCGACCTCGGTATCTGAAGTAAACGAGGCATTCCGCGCCGCCGCGTCCGGGGCGTTGAAGGAATACCTCGAGTATTCCGAGGAACCGCTTGTTTTGACGGATATCATCGGCAATCCCGCATCCTGTATATTCGACGCAATGTCCACCACCGTTGTCGGCGGCACTCTCGTGAAGGCGCTTGGTTGGTACGACAACGAATGGGGATACGCCAACCGATGTGCAGACCTGATGTTGCGATTGGCGGCGATTCAATGAGGGCGCAGTAGCTCGCGCATGGACCAGGCGGTGATCTGATGTTCGAAGACTTCTGGAAGAGATACGAGGAGAACGAGCTTACCCACAGCGCCGCCCACCATTTGATGGCGGTTCACGAGCTGCGGGAGGAGCACGGCTACGCCCGGGTCTCCGACATCGCCCAGTACCTGAAAATCACCAAGGGCAGTGTGTCGACGGCGATGAAGCATCTCAAGGAGAGAGGATACGTTGCCGAGGATCACAACCGTTTCCTCGAACTGACGGGAAAGGGCATGGACGTGGTTTCGAAGACGGAAGCCTCCCGACAGGTCGTGCAGAAATTCCTGAATCGAGGTCTGGGAATGGACGAGGATGACGCCCAAATCGACGCATGCAAGGTCGAGCACCTGATCAGCTCCGAGGCGAGAGACCGCCTTCTGAGTTTTCTGGACTTTCTCTTCTCCGACGATCCTCGCGCCACCGAGTTTATCGGAGCGTTCCGGCAAGCACTGCCCAACCTGATGCCGGTTGAAGAGAGATAGCCCCGGAGCCGGTGGCATCAGCCTCCACCGGTGGATTCCCTTATTCCCAAACCACAGCTCCAAATCCCGATCTCTTTCGTTCTTCGCCGGGCCGGGACGTTTTCGCCGCGGTGGGTGAGAATCAGCGGCTACTCTGCATGCGAGAAATTCTGTCGTTTCTGAAGCGCCAGATGTTGCCTGCCGGCTTGCTGTGTGCGGCGGCAGTCGGACTGGCATGGCCGGAACCAGGAAGATTCATGGGCACCCTGCCCACCCAGTACGTCGCCGTGAGCATCATTTTCTTCTGCTCGGGGTTGCTGCTGCGGACCGACGATATCCGCGCCGCCTTCTCATCGTGGCGTGCATCGGGTTGGGGCATTGTATCGATTCTTTTCGTCACCCCCGCAATCGGAGTCGTCCTCGCCTTCCAGGTACCTGTCGAGGCAGACTTCCAGCTCGGATTGGCCCTTTTCTGCTGCATGCCGACCACCTTGTCGTCCGGGATTGCACTGACGCAGCAGGCGCGCGGCAATGTAGCCCTGGCGCTGCTGCTGACCGTGGCGACCAACCTTCTGGGAATTTTCACGGTGCCGTTCGTGCTCGCCCACCTTCTGGGGACAGTCGGACAGGTGGAGCTGACGGCGGTCGATCTGCTGGTCAAGCTTTGCCTGACAATCCTGTTGCCCCTTTCGGCCGGCCGTTACGCGCGCCGGTTTGTCGCCGAGTGGGTTGGCAGGCACCGGTCCCGGATCACGTCGATCAGCAACCTCGCCCTGATATCGGTTCCCTGGATGAAGTTCAGCGAGTCCTCCGCGGCGCTGGCTCAGGTCGCCTTTCTAAGCCTCGTCGTCCTCATAGCGGCCGGACTGGCGATCCACACTCTTTACCTGGTTCTGAATGCCGCCGTCTGCAGATCCCTGGGAGTAGAGGCCGCCGCCCGCAAGGCGGTGGTGCTGCTCGCCAGCCAGAAAACATTGCCCGTGGCGATGACGGTTCTGGCACTCATCCCCGAAGAAGTACTGGCGAGCGACGTAAAGGGGCTGGTGGCGATTCCGTGCATCACTTTCCACCTCGGACAGATTTTTATCGACGCCGTCGTTGCGACGCGATGGGCCGCGCGCCCATCGCCCATAGCCGAAGGTTCCGAATTCCTTGCCTCTTGATTACCAGGCGTTTGCACGGTATGTAGCACGGATGGAGCCGGAACCATGCCTGCAAAACCAGTCTTTACCGGAGGACTGGAGAAAGGGGCTGAGAGGCCGTTGTCCGGCTGGACTACGGCAATCCCTTGCCGCAAATCAGGCTTTGCGCACTTTCCCGGATCTATCGATTCTGCCTCGCGTTGCTTTCACCGCCATTTCTGGACTTGGCTGCGGGCATCCTTCGAACAAGCTGTCAATCGTCCTGAAGGAGGAGTCTGCCGATAACCAGCCTCGGGAACGGCTTTCGGGGGGGTGCGACGAAGGGGTGGCCCCAGGGGGTATCAGGACAGGTCGAGGGCAGAAGGCTGTATCCGACCGTCGCTGGACCGGATCAGGAATCAGAATCGGTTCGAGGCGCGAACCACCCGGTGGCGCGAAGCCGCTCCACTCCCGATTCTGCCTCGGCGACCGGGAACCGGACCGGTCGGTTGCCGGCAAGCTGCGACTCGTAGATCGCCATCACCATCTCGAGAGAGCGTCTGCCGACAAAGCCGTCGCTTCGCAGCGAACCTCCGGCATCGAGAGCCCCCAGCAGCTCGTCCAAAGCCACGGAATAGCTCGATGCCGGCTCCGGGTGCCCGATGTCGGCGGGTTGTAGCGCACTCCACCGAAAGCCGCTGTCCGGCTCGTAATCCCCAGGCGCTGCCTGGTACAGTTGCACGCGTTCGGAGATCATGCGAATGACTCCGGTCGACCCCCGCAGCTCGAAGGCGTTGTCGCTGTACTCGGTGAGCTCGGAGGCCTGAAAGACAGCAGTAGCGCCGTTGCGGAATTTCAGGAAGGCACCAGTGAAGTCCTCGACCGCCCAGGACCGCCGCCGCTGCTCGGCCATGCCGCACAACCAGTCGACCTCACCGGCGAACAGGTCCATCAAGTCGAAGTAATGGGTGACGTCGTGCAGCAGCGGGCCTTCGTTGTCGCTACGCCAGGAGGGGGTCGGTTTGCAGCCATCCATGTAGCAGTAGATGGCGTTGAGCTCTCCGATGGCCCCTTGTCGAACCAAGCTGTGGGCCAGGTTCCACTCTGGAGACCAGCGGCGGTTGTGGTTGATCTGCAGCAGGGTATCGTTCTCTTCGCAGGCGGCGATCATGCGGTCGCACTCTCCCAGGGAAAGGGCCATCGGCTTCTCGCAGATCACCGCCCTGGTCGCCGGCGCCGCGGCGCAGGCGGCGACCATTTCACAGTGTAGTTCCGGGTGCGTGGCGACGATGCAGATGTGGGGATCGACCTGGTCCAACATCTCTTCGTAGTCGTGGAAGAGGGCGGAGAGGCCGAAGCGGTCGCCGAACGCTTCCAGTTTTTCGCGGCCCCTGTTGACCCCCGCCGCGAGCTCGCAGCGGGGGTGCAGGGCGACCGCCTCGGCGTGATTGTCGGGAAGATCGCCGAAGCTGAACTGGAAACCGACGCGGCCGGTGCCGATGATGGCGACGCGATAGGGGCTCATCTGAGGGGTGCCCCTGCAGCCTGCCGGGTCATGGCAAAGACGAGCAGGTTGGTGCCGAACTGCGTGGCCAGGGTGTGGTTTTGGGCAGCGGGGTTTCCCCAAGACCAAGTGATACTGAGATCGCTGAAGATGAAGCCGACACGCCCGCGGATTTTCAGCATTTCGAGCTGGGTGACCATTCCCATCGGCGCTGCCGACAGGGGCGGCCCGTCCGAGAAGCGGAAGTAGCAATCGTAGAGCGAGTGGGACTTGGGAACCGGTTCCCAGTTGGCCCCGGCGTCTCCGAGCACCTGCGGGTCTTTCATCAATTGCTTGAGCTGGCGGTCGAAGGGCGTGCCTTCCAGACCTGCACCGCGCCGCCGCCATGCCGGCAGGTTGGTCGGCCTGACGTCCTCCGCGAACAGCATGCCGCCACCTTTCAGGTACTGTCCCAGCCTGGATTTGGCCGTCTCGGAAGCAGTGAGATCAGCCGCGTTGCCGGTAAGGTATATCAACAAAGTTCCGGCGAATTGCGGATCTGCCATGCTTTCCTCGCGCCAGGTGACCGGTAAACGGCCACCCATTTCGGCGTTGAAAAACGCGAGAAGCTCCGGCACTGCCGCGGTCAGACGGTCGGTTCCCTCGCGAGCCAGCGGATAGTCGAGGGTGACCACGACACGAGGCGGTTTGATCGACGCTCTTTTGGGTTCGGGGATGGGTGCTGTCCGGCGTTCCTCTTCGGCAGCGGCAACGGCCGGGAACAGCATCGCAAGCAGTATCTGCCTGGAAACCATGTCAGCTGAGAATCGTCGGCTGCAAATGAGGAATGTCGACGTCCACCGGAAAATAGGGGCGCAGGAGCTTCCGGAAAGCCACGTTGCGAACCGAAGCGGGAGTGGGGCCGGGGGTATCGAGAACGAAGAGGGCGGCTGCGACACCGACGTAGACGTTGCGGAAATTCATGGGGTTTTTTACGACGACGAATTTGGCGGTCAGCGGGTCGATGCCGACGCTGCGGAATTGTTCGTCCGCCCAGTCGTAGGTGGCGTGAGTATTGACAAGCACGCGAATACGGCCGACGGCGAACACTGCGCTCGGGCCCATGTCTCCCTCGACGTTGTCCCAGATGCCGCCGGAATAACGGAACTTGCCGTCACTCAGGTGCACGATCCGCCCCCTCACCTGCACTGGATTTCCCCACTTGGGATCGAGGCGGTGCCCGAGGTCAAGGGTGAGTTCGGTGCCGACCCCCGCCACGTGACAGCGGGCAGCGGCCTCCGGGTCGACGACGGGAACCAGTGAATCCGGGGCATCGTCTCCCAGGGCCAATAGCGCCTTGAGAGTCGCAACGCTGTCTCCGCTCGCTCCGCCGCCGGCGCAATCGGCCGCTTCGACGAGCAGCACGGGACCGCCTGCCGTTTGCAGGCCGCGTTCGATCGCATCGGCCGGGGAATGGGTTTCCTGCTCGAGATCGCGCCGCGCCTGCCAGTATCGATCTGCTATCTGTTGCGCCAGCCTCTTCGCTTTTTCGAGGTCGCCATCGGTGACGACCAGGCCCCCGCTTCCCATTCCGGGAGCGTCGAGATAGGGGTGGACGAGGAAAACGGAGACCGAAAGCACTCCGTCGGCCTGTTCGAACCGCTTGCCGAAGCTCATCAGGCGGCCGAACGGTTCGTCCGCTGCAGTGGAGCCGCGGACTCCGCCGGTGAGCACCGGCACTTTGGCCATCGCCATGGTCGGGCGGCAGCGCCCGGCGACGGCGTCGACCAGCAGGCGGGCCCCGCGCTGTCCGGTGGAAAACGCATCCCGGTGCGGGTAGGTCTCCCAGGCGACGAGCGCGTCGGCACTGCGAACCATGGCAGCTGACACGTGGGCGTGCAGGTCCAGGGTGGCGACAATCGGGACCTCGTCCCCCACGCGATCGCGCACCGAAGCGATCAGATCCCCCTCGAGGTCGTCGAACCCTTCGGCGGCGGCAGCGCCGTGCAACAGCAGCAGAACGCCGTCGACAGGAAGCGCATCCCGGAGCCTGTGCAGCAGCTCGCTTTTGAGGGTGTCGTAGCAGGCGGCGGTGAGGTAACCGCCCGGGCAGGTGCTGGCGTTCAGCAAGGGGGCGATGTCGCAGCCGGACTCCCGCAATACTGTCAGCCCTCCTCCCACTACCCCGGAGTCCAGGCTCAACATTTCGTCGCTGTACTGCAGATTGTAGCGCTCGAACCAGTCGAGGTCTATGGGGGAGCCGCCGATGTGGTTGCTCTCGGTGAGAACGGAGCCAACGGCAATACGACCGGACATGGCTGATTCCTACGACAGCGGACCGTCGCCGTCGGTCAGCACGCCGCGAACCGCATCGGTCAGGAAGTCGACGTGCTCGGGCCCGGTCGGAAGGGATACGCCGCATATCCCCTTGTTGCGCCAGTACACGCCCCGGTTGATCAGGCTGAGGAACAGCCACTGGTGCAGGGCCGAATCGTCCCGGGCGGCCTCGCGGTAATTGTGGGGGGCTTCAGGCAGGAAGTAGACCCGGAACAAGGACCCGATGGTCACCACCCGGGTGGCGATGCCGATTTCGTCGAACAAGGACTGCAGGGATTTGCCGATCCGATCCGTCGTCTCATGCAACTCGGCGTAGGCTTCCGGGGTCATGGTGCGCAGGGTGACGAGGCCGGCGGTGAGGGCGATGGGGTTGGCGTTGAAGGTACCGGACTGCCAGATGCGCGGGGAACCGGATCCCGGGTCGAAAAGGGCCATCACCTCTTCTTTGCCGCCGAACGCGGCCCCGGCTGTTCCACCGGCGATGACCTTGCCCAGACAGACGAGATCGGGAAGGATTCCGTAGAGGGTGTGCGCACCCCCCGGGCCGGCCCGGAAGCTGACGATCTCGTCGAAGATCAACAGTATGCCGTGGCGTTTCGTGATATCCCGGAGCCGTTGAAGAAACCCATCCACAGGGTGAGTGAGGCCGGCTGCCGTGGAGACAGGGTCGATAATGACGGAAGCGAGTTTTTCGGCATGTGCTTCGATCAGCCTTTCCGCAGCCTCTGCGTCGTTGAACGGAAGCACGAGAACATGGTCCTCGGCGCCGGCGTTCAATCCCTCCGACCCGGGAACCGAACGGGGACGGTCGCCGGGCCCGAGTTCGGGGCCGACGGGAACGGCGTAACTGACCAGGGCATGGTCGTCGATACCGTGGTATGCGCCCTCGAACTTGGCCGTCCAGCTCCTGCCGGTGGCGGCACGGGCTGCGCGCAGGCAGTTGAGCACCGCTTCGCTTCCCGAGCTGCAGAAGCGGACTTTTTCGAATGCAGGCATGCGCTCTCGAAGCAGCTCCGCCATCTCCACCTCGAGAGCAGTCGGCCGGGAAAAAGCCGTTCCGCGGGCGACCTGCTGTTGCAGCGCCGCGACGACGTCCTCGTGGGCGTGTCCGAGAATCAGCGCGGTTGCGTTGTTGACGAAATCGAGCAGCCGATGTCCGTCGAGGTCGTGCAGGTAGGGACCTTCGCCGCTGTCGGCGTAAAGAGGAAACGGCGCGTAGTTGACGCCGGTGCGGGTGTTTCCGCCCGGCAGCGATTGACGGGCGCGCTCGAACATAGCGCGGGACCGTGGATGGCGGGCGACGTACTCCCCGGTGGCGCGCCGCAGCGCTCCGGCGACAATCTGGGGGTCTCTGAGGTCAGTGATGATATCGGTCATGGCAGTGCTCGATTCTTCGCGCCCTTTTCACTTGCCGGCTGCGAGCCCTTCGAGAATCCCTTTCATGTGGCCGACGCAGTAGGCAAGGTACTGGCGCCCGTGCTCGTCGTCGGTAGACAGTTTCAGGATGTGATCGTAGTCGATGGCCCCCTCGTATCCGATCTCCCACAGAGCCTTGGCCACCTCGGCCATCGCCAGATCTCCTTCGTCGGGGAAACGCTCCTCGTACCAGCCGTTTTCGGGGATGGTTCCGTGCACGTTTCGGAAGTGGACGTGGAAGATCTTCCCCTGCTCGCCGAAGCGGCGTATTCCCTCGAGCACATCCTCCCCGGACTCGTAGCGAGTACCGACGCAGAAGGTCATGCCATTGCTGGGAGACGGCACTTCGGAGAACAGCCGGTCGAAGGCGTCGAAGTTGTAGAGGATCTGCGGTACTCCCCAGAGGCGCGGCACTGGAGGATCGTTGCCGTGCATGGCCACCTTGATGCCTGCGCTCTCGGCGATCGGAACAACAGTTCGGAAGATCTTCAGTGTGCGTTCCCAGATTTCCTCGTGGGTCGGCGCACCATCCGGCGCCGGGCAGTCGAGCGCTTCCGACAGGTCGTTGCGGAAGAAGCGGGAACCTCCGCGCCCTTCGACCCAGTGCACGGTTTCTTGCGGGCGCCCGCCGAACAGGTGGGCCTGAAAGCACTGGACTCCGAGCACGGGGAACCGATACTCCCCGCACAGCTCGGCGTTGTGGGCGAGGGCGTCGAGTTCAACATCGGAGCCGTCGCGCCCCAGGAAGGTGTCGAGGGTCTCCTCGTGAAGGCTGTTTATGCGTTCGACCTTCAGGCCGGCTCGCTCGATGACCTCGAGACACTGGTCGATTCCCTCGCGGCTCAAACGGCTGCCCGCTTCTCGATAGCCAGGAACCAGCGGCATGGTGATGTCGACGCAGTCGACTCCGGTCTGCTTCAGGAAACGCAGATCCTCCGGACGTTCCAGCCAGTCGGGACTGATGCGGGTGCCGATCTTCATGCGGACTGTTGCGGCGGTTTTCGTGTTGACAGTGTGGTGCGTCGAACGCAGTCTACGGAGCTGCAAGGGTAGCTGAAACAAAGCAGCCGATCAACTCATGAAACCAAGCGACGATTCCGTCCCCGACAGGGCCGCTGTCCAGGCATTCCTGCTCGATTTCCAGGACAGGCTCACAAAGGCGCTCGAGGCGGAGGATGGCGGCGCCTTCGCGGAGGAGAAATGGGAGCGCCCGCAGGGCGGCTGCGGCTGCACGCGGGTTCTCGAGGACGGCGAGACGATCGAGCGCGCAGGCGTCAACTTCTCCCACGTCCTCGGCGATCAGCTGCCGGCCTCGGCCTCCGCGCGGCGTCCGCACCTGGCCGGCGGGGCTTTCGACGCGGTCGGTATTTCGGCGATCGTGCATCCGCGCAATCCCTACGCCCCTACATCCCACATGAACCTGCGGTTTTTCGTCGCCCTCCCCCAAGAGGACCGCGAGCCAACCTGGTGGTTCGGCGGCGGCTTCGACTTGACCCCGTACTACGGCTTCGAAGAGGACGCGGTGCACTGGCACCGCTGCGCGCGCGCGGCGTGTGATCCGTTCGGAAAGGATCTGTATCCCCGCTTCAAGAAGTGGTGCGACGAGTATTTCTACCTGAAGCACCGCGGCGAAACGCGCGGCATAGGCGGGCTGTTCTTCGACGACTTTGACGATGGCGGGTTCGAAAACAGCTTCGACTTCATCAGGAGCGTGGGGGAGCAGTACCTGGTTGCCTACCTGCCGATTCTGCAAAAGCGGAGGCGTGCCGACTACGGAGAGCAGCAGCGGGAGTTTCAGCTCTACCGCCGCGGTCGCTATGTCGAGTTCAACCTCATCTACGATCGCGGCACCCTGTTCGGCCTACAATCAGGGGGCCGGACCGAGTCGATCCTCGTGTCGATGCCCCCCCGGGTGCGCTGGAGATACGACTGGCGCCCCGGGGCCGGATCGCCGGAATCGCGGCTCTACGAAGAGTTTCTCAAGCCCCGTGACTGGCTCTCTGGCGGCAGCTGATAACCGCCCTCCTTACTTCGGCCTACCGGTTCCAGCGACCCCGATCAATTCTCCAGCACCATCTGTTCGCGCTCGAGGCGCGCGAACATCGCCCGGTACTCGGGGCTGCCGTCGTCGTCCCAGTAGGAGGTCGAAATCGGCGAGTCGTAGCTCATGGGAATGATGCGGCTGAGGTCGGGCCGCACCATGAAAATCGAGTGGTCCGGGTCGGCGATGCGATACATGCGCGCGCCGCTGGCGAACGTCGATTTGACGATCCACTTCTCCTGCCGCGGCAGGGAGAGGTTCTTCAGGCGGTCCAGCTCCTCCCTGTTGAGGGACACTCCGAGGCCGGGGCTTTCCGACACTTTCAGAAACCCGTTGACCGGCACTGGCCGTTCGTTGGTGACGTCGCTCTTCCAGGTTTCGCAGTCGCTGAAGAAGTGGAAGGTGGCGCTCGGAAAAGCGGCCATCATGTGAACCGTCATCGCCCTCGTGATGTTGCCCCCGACGTTCTGCAACATGAAGGGACTGTTGTCGGCGGCGAACAGTCCGGCCTTGCGGATGGCGTCGCCAATGCGGGCATGGCCGAGCATGTAGGCATCGGCAGGCTTGCGGAAAATCTCGTAGGTCGCCCCCAGCGGAAAGTGATGCAGCACGATCGGCAGCCGGCTGCGCTCGCGCAGATCGATGTAGCCGTCGATGTCACCGGGGGGCAGCGGATCTTCGAAGCAGCCGGCGATTTCGTACTCCGACAGGCGCTCGAGCAGGTCGGGCAGGTGATCGTCGGTGCCGTGCATCGTGAAGTCGTAGTGAATGCGGAATCCCCGGGGTGCCACCTTCTGCATTGCCTCGGTCTGGTCGAAGACGTTCTCGAACGGCGACAGGTGGTACTTGAGCCAGGTGTATCCCTGGCGGGAGTACTGTTCGACGGCTTCGGCCATGCGCTCCGGGTGCGTCGACACGGTCCAGCTACCGACCGGGACCCAGGAGCGGTACTTCTGTCCGATCAGCTTGTAGACCGGAACGCCGGCCGCTTTGCCCATCAGGTCGTACATCGCCGTGCCCAGACCCAGACAGGTCTCGTCTCCCATCCAGTCGAAGGGGTTGGTGCCGATGTACTGGTCGATGATTTCCTGCGGCTCCGTATTTCCGCTTTCGCCCAGACCGACCAGTCCCTCGTCGGTCTGCACCTCGTAGATCGTGCGCCGCGAGGGGCCGTAATAATGGTTCAGCTGGTAGGCGATCCAGTCGACGTACTTGAACTGGATTTCGTGAATATCGATGGCCGTAACCTTCATTTTTGACTCTCACCGTACGAGTGGGTTGAAGTAATCGCTTCGTGGACAGGTGGGCATGGACGAACGAGGACTCTTCACAACCACCAGCCTTGGCTATGCGCCTTCCTGCAGGGGAAGCTCGAAACAGGCCGCCTCCCGATTGTTGCGAACCAGCAGATAGGGTGCGGCAAGTGCAGGGTTGTTCCAGGTTTTCGAGTTCAGCGCCTTCAGGCGTGCCCGTTCGACATGCTGCTCCGGGTTTGCTTCGACAAGGACCACTTCTCCTGATTCCGCCTGGATCAGCAGCAGATCGTCCACCAGGATGAGCTGACCGTGTCCGTAGCGGCCCTTCTTCCATCGCCGCTTGCCGGAACCCGGATCGAGGCAGACGAGAACGCCGTCGTCGAGTCCGTAGATGAAACCATCGCGGAACACGACGTTGGTAAACTTGGCCTTGAGACGGGGCGACTCCCATCTGAGGGAGGCGTTCAGACCACCATCCGGGGTCGAGGCGACGGCGTACAACTTGGAGCCGATGCCGTACCCGCTCGACACCAAGAGCCGGTCGTCGGGAAGCGGAACGGGTTGGGCGACACACTCGGTGCCGCCCGGCCAGGGCTCGCGCCACAACACTTCGCCATCCAGCGGCGAATGCGAGACCACGGCCCTGCTGGCAAAGACCAGGATCTGCCGGCGCCCTGCAAGCAGTGCCAGCGACGGGGAGCTGTACCCGGCGCGGTCCCGCCCCCCTGACCAGACGACGTCGCCGCGGTCGGCGTGGTAGGCCACCAGCGAGCGGTCTTCGACACCGCCTGCGCTGACAACGACGAGGCTGTCGAGAACCAGGGGGGATGCGCTGATTCCCCAGGTCGGGATTTTCCCGTCGTTGTCGTCGATGATGTCCCGCGACCAGCGCAGGCGTCCGGTCTCGAGGTCCAGGGAATTGAGAATGCCGGTTGCACCCAGGGTGTACACACGATCGCCCGCGATCGTCGGCGTCGCCCGCGGTCCGATGCCGGCCAGGGTGGATTCATACCGGGCGCTGTCGGCGTGGGCCCAGACCACCTCGCCCGAAAGCAGATCGTAACAGACCGCCGTTTCCAGCCGCCCGCGCTGTTCCTGGGTCACGGCGCGCCCGCGCGCCACCGCGAAGGCCGACCAGCCTTCCCCGACCTCGCGCCGCCACAGTTCCCTGGGCGGATGCCGTTGCCACCCCGGATCGAGATGTACGCCGTGCAGGCGGGCATTGCGGGCGGGCCCCAGGAACTGCGGGTAACTGGCGCTGAATTCCGCGACTGTCCCCGCGGCGCCGGATGGCAGTCCGGGACCGCCGAAGGACCATCTCCAGGCGAGGATGGGGATGAAATCGCCGCTGACCCCCTCGATGCGGAATAGCGTCCCGAAAAGGGTCAGCAGCAGTGCGGCGATGCCGAGGCACAGCCACCGCCGGATCCAGGGCAGCCTCGAGAAGAAGAGCAACCAGACGACGAGAGCGAGGAGTCCCAGGAGAAGGATCTGAAAGGCGACGAAGGTCTGGCCCTGGCGGTGAGGGACGTCCTGCAGGCCGTTTACAATCAGGCCGACGGCACAGAGAAGGAGGATTGCCGCCGCGGGCCACCAGCGCAAACCTCCCCTACCGGCAGGATCGGCCATCTCGTTCCGCGAGTGGAGCAGGGCCTTCGGAAGCCCTACCCCGTCTCACCTTTCCGGGCCTGGCCCTGGAGCTCGTAGAGCGAGGCGGTCACCCCCCCTTTGTATAGAGGCATCGGGAAGTGGGTCATCGTGAAGCGGGCCAGCGGCAAGGGCTGGCCGCGGACGAGCCGCACCGAGGCCTCGGTTTTGTGGGTCATTTTCCCGGTGTAGACAGGGTAGGCATCGGCGGCGCGGTAACTGAGGATGAGGGTGCGACGGGGGCGGTTGGAGCGGTTTGTGGCCGAGGCGTGCGGTGTCATGCAGTGCATGAAGATGGCGGTTCCCGCCCTTCCACCGATGCCGACGGCGCCGGAGTCGTCCACCGATTCGGTGACGCGGCCCTGAAAGAACTGGTCCCCCGAATGAGGCAGAAGGTCGTCCCGGTGGCGGCCCGGGATCATGCGCAGGAAGCCGTTCTCTTCATCGGTGTCGTCGAGATAGAAGAGGATCGCCAGCGAGTCGCGGTTGGTCAGGGGGTAGTAAGAAAGGTCCTGGTGCCACTCTACGACCGAGCCGATTTCAGCCGGCTTCATGTTGAGCTTGCTGTAGTGGAAGAGAATGTCGGGGCCGAGGAGCTGCTCCAGGCAGTCGAGGAGCTTCTCGGACTGCGAGAGGTCCCGAAAGCGCGGGTAGTGGGAGCAGGGCTCGTACAGACGCCGCACGCTGTTGCCGTCCGGGGGCTGGTTCGGCTCCATCTCCATGCGTGCCTCGTCGTGGTCTGCGAGGGTGTTGCCGGCGCAGATCGATCCGACGTCGTCGAGAAGTTCCTGAACTTCCCGAGGGGACAGAAAGCCTTCGAGAAATGCAAAGCCATCGCGATGGTAATCCTGCACCTGCTCGGCGGTAAATCGCATGGGGTAGTCTCCTTTTCACTCCATGAAATCGGCCTTGCGGAGGAATTCGGCCACCTGCCTCCAGTAGTCGTCCCAGTCGGTCGGGCAGTCGCCGTGGCCGCAGGTGTAGGTAAGCAGCGTTCCCTGCGCCGCCTCCGCGGCTAATCTCCGCCCTTGCTCGTAGGGGATCAAGCGGTCCTCGGTGCCGTGGAGCACGAGAACCGGACAGGGGTAGGATCGCACAACCCCCAGATTGTCGAACGGGTCGAGGACCAGAAACCGGGGAATCATGAATTCGCCGGCCATGTCGCGGACGCTCGAAAACGTCGAGAACAGGATCATCGCTCTGCTCGGCCGTTTCGCCGCCAGCGCACAGGCCGCACCCCCTCCGAGGGAGCGGCCGAAGAGGAGGATGCGCTCGCCGTCGACGTCCGGCCTTGCGATCAGCTTGTCGTAGGCGGCGACGAATCCCTCGGTTACGGTTGCCTCGGAAGGAGACCCGTCCGAGCGGCCGTACCCTGGGTACTCCACCAGGTACACCGCCATTCCCAGATCGAGGAAGCGCATGAATTTTTCGGGATAGGTCGCCGGGTAGTGGTCGATCAGCTCCGTATTGCCGTGGGCAATAACCACCGTCGGCCAGGGTCCGTCGCCGCCGGTGGTCGGCGAGAAGAACCAGGTTTCCACCTGACCGAAACCGGTCTCGACCTGCATCACTTCCGCGCCGAAGGGGCCGAGCTCCACCGCGGCCGGCTCCGAGATCTGGTGCCGGGGAAACAGCATGGCGCGCTGTCCGGCGAACAGCACGCCGCAGTACAGGGCATAGATACCGGCGAGACCGAGGGCGATCGATATCAAGGAAATTTTCACTCCACGGCGAGTTTCAACAGCCGAGAAGCTGCGCCAGCTCGGCAAAGTCGGCCGCGGTGACGTCGGATGGCCGTTCCGCTTCCCGGTCGGGGTTTCCGTTGGGGCCGTACTCCAGGAGCCGGGGCACCAAGGCGGTGCGGTAGCCGACGGCGCGTGCGCCGTCGAGGTCGTGAATGTGAGCGGCGACCATCAGGATCTGGTGCGGAGGCAGATCGAGCAGTTCCGCGGCGGTTTCATACACCTCCGGATCGGGCTTGTAGTGCCGTGCGTTTTCCGCCGACAGAATGCAGTCCCAGGGCAGGTGCGCATGCCTGGCCATGTTGACCAGCAGGGCGACGTTGCCGTTCGAAAGGGCGGCGACCACGTACCGGGAGCGCAGGCGCTGCAGGCCTGCGACCGCGTCCGGCCACGGGGCCAGCCGGTGCCACACCCGGTTCAGGTGGTCGACTTCCCTTTCCGACAACCCCCGGATGCCGAACTCTCCTAGCAGACGGTCTAGGACCAACCGGTGCAGAGCGTCGATCTTCGTCCAAGGCAGCTGACCGCGCCGCACCCGGTCCATCGCCGGCTCGTACCCGCCCCTCCAGGCGTCGGCGAACGCCGCCCAGTCGACGTCGATCCCCTTTTCCCTGATCAGCTGTTGGCCTTCGCGGATAATGCTGGTCCGCCAGTCGACGACAGTACCGAAGACGTCGAAGGTCAGGGCCTTGACATCGGGAAGCAGCATCGGTCAGCGCTCCAGGTGCCGGTCGGCGAAGTCGAGGTACTGCTCCCAGTCGTATCGCCGGATGTCGTGTTTGCCTTCGCGGACGTGGTAGCCGATGCCTCCGGGCAGGGGGGTATTCACGTCCGGCATCGACAGGCGGGGAAGACCCCCGGTACCGCTTCTACGTCGCAGTGATCGGTACCCGGATGCCGCGTCGGCGCTCACGATTTCCGCAGCAGCTCCCTGGTCGTCTCTACGGCGGGAAGCAGGCAAGTATAGCGATCTCCCCTAGGGCCGGCCTGACCCCGCACCAGGAATACCGGATGAGGGTGGTTGTCCAGATCGACCCAGGCAGTGTCGGTGCTGCAATAGCGGATCGTATACCCTGCCCGCCGCCGCCGGCTTCGGTTTGCATCGCTGCCGTGGAGAAGGAAGGAATCGTGAATCGACAAGCTGCCCGCGCTCATCTCGAGCGTCACCGCCGACTCCTCCTGTTGCGGCGTCACCGGCACGCGCCTGCGCAGCATCTGGTTGGCGCCAGAGTCCACCGTCTCCAGCTCCTTCCACCCGCGGTGGGAGCCGGGGATCGCCTTCATGGCACTGTTGGCGGCGTCGGCGTCGTCGACGGCCAGCCACAAGGTGATGACGTCGGTGCCGTGAACGCTGGGCCAGTAGGTGTTGTCCTGGTGCCAACTCACTTCCACCGGGGAGGCGGGCAGCTTGATGAAGACGCTGGAATAGACAAGGATGAGGTTGGGTCCCAGGATCGACTCGATGGCGTCGAGGACGCGGGAGTGACGGCAGAGGTCGAGCCAGCGCAGGTCCCGGACGTGGGGCTCGCCCACGTAGTTGTCCCGGTCCATAGCGCTGTCGCGGCCGGGAGGTTGCGGCAGCGGATCCCCCAGGGCCTCGTCGAGCATGGCGCGCAGGCGCAGGGTTTCTTCCGCGGTCAGGATGTCGCGAAACAGACAGTATCCTAGTTCGCCGAATCGAGCCGGTTCGGTGTTCAGATGGCTCGGCATCTCGTCAAGCACCGAATTACACGCAGCCGGGGTACTCTCTGCCCATCAGCAGCGGGTAGTCAGGCTTGTCCTCCGGCACCCCCGTCCACCGCGACCGGGCGGTCATGTAGTGGGTGGCCATGCCGCGGCGGAAATGCGGTGTCCTGTTGGGCCCGGAGCGATGCAGGATGAGGGAGTGGTGGAAGGAGCAGCCACCCGCCCGCATGGTGATCGGCCGCTCGCCGTTCACAGCTGCCGTTTTGGCGATGGCGCTGTCTGGAATTCGCATGTCGAGGCGGTCCCCCACCCTCCAGGGCTCGCTGTGATCGAGCGCCCCGTTCCGCTGGCTGCCGGGTATCACCCACATGCAGCCGTTGTCGAGGGTGACGTCGTCGAGGGCAATCCAGGCGGTAACCAGGGCCATCGGCTCGATTTTGAAGTAGGGTGAATCCTGATGGTAGGTCTTTTCGATCCCGCCTGGCGGTTTCACGAACAGCTGATCGCCATACAGCTTGATGTCGGGTCCCAGCAGGGATGTTACCGCCGTCAGCAGGGCGGGTTTGCGGGCGTGGTCGAGGAAAAAGCCGTCGCTGCCGGAAGGGTGGTTGATCTTGCGCAGGTTGCGTATTTCGCGCCCCAATTTTTCGGCCCCCGGCTCGAACTCGATCTTGTCGAGGGGAAAGTCCACGCGCCCACAGGCGATCTCCTTTGTTCTCTGTCGCAGTTCGGTCACCTCTTCGGCAGATATCATATCTTCCACAACAAGAACACCGTCCTCTTCGAACCGGGAAACCTGCTCGGAAGTGAGTCTCATTGGTCGTCGCTCACAGGGGTTGGTCTCCATGCGGTGTTGGCTGCCGTTGCATCCGGTACCGCATTGGGAGGCTATGTTGGGTGTCCTATATTGTCGGCTTCGGAAAGGAGGTTAGCAATGTCGGCTAAAGTCCGGACGGGAAACCCGGCCCCGGAATTCGAGTTGCCCGCCAGCACCGGCGGTACCCTCAGCCTCACCAAGCTCCGCGGTCGCAAGGTCGTGCTGTTCTTCTATCCCAAAGACGATACCCCCGGGTGAACGCGGGAAGCAATCGGTTTCCGTGATGCGAAACCGGAGTTCGACGCCCTCGAAACGGTTCTGGTCGGCATCAGTCGAGACGACCTGACCAGCCACAAGGCCTTTATCCAAAAATATGATTTGAGCGCCCCCCTGCTGTCGGACACGGACGGCTCCGTCTGTGCCACGTACGGGGTTTGCGGCGAAGACGGGAAGGGTTTTCAGCGCTCGACGTTCGTCATTGACGCGGGCGGCAATCTGGCGGCGATCATGCGCGATGTTGACCCCACCGAGCACATTCCCGAAGTCGTGCATTTCATCCGTCAGAATCTACACTGACCGAGGCCCTGGAGGATTTCAGGATACCGGGTTTCCCGGAAGCGAGGAAACGGAATGAAACTTCGTGAGCAAAAACGGGGCCAGGCCCTTGCTGAGAAGAAAGGCGCCGACCCCGAAGCCCATCACCACGATGCCGGTGGCAAGTCCCTTGCGGTCGGGAAACCACTTTGCCACCGTTGCGACCGGCGTCACGCTCCAGGAGATCTGGGGATTGGCGGATACCTCGATCGAGCCGACGATGCTTGCCGAGTACGGCGCGACGCTCATTGCCGTAAGCTCGATTTGCAACGGCCTGGGGCGTCTCTTCTGGGGATTGCTTTCCGACCGCTTCGGCCGGGTTACGGTTTTCAGGATACTTCTGGCCAGCCAGATGGTCGTCTTCGGGATTCTCATGACGGAAACCAACCCTTGGATTTTCTCGGTCCTGGTCTGCTACGTCCTGCTCTGTTTCGGCGGCGGATTCGCCACCATGCCTCCCTTCGTTCTCGATGTGTTCGGTACAAAGAAGATGTCGACGATCTACGGCGCCGTCCTGACGGCGTGGGCGGCCGCCGGGATTTTCGGGCCATTGTATGTAGGGTATTTGAAGGACGTGTATCCAGACAGGGCCGTCATGTACTGTTTCCTCATCGATATCCTCATGCTCGGCGCCGGGTACCTGTTCTCCTATCTGCTGAACGATCGACGGATTCGCCTGGGAAGACCGACTCTGGAGAGCACCCTTCACCGGTATGGTATTCCGGCGGTGGCAAAGGGCTGACACCTACGAAAAAGTGGTCGCGGTCCGCAGAACAATAGAAATTTCCACAGAGCGCGAACTGACCAGAAAACGGGACTAGAACCGAGATGACGGCGTCCCTCTCAAAGGAGATGAGGAACAGCGATATCGTTTACCAGACGGACATCCTGCAAGGGGTGTCCCGGACTTTTGCCCTCACCATTCCACAGCTTCCCGGCTCGCTGCGCGACGTGGTAGGCAATGCCTACCTGCTGTGCCGAATCACGGACACCATCGAGGACGAGCCGGTGCTGTCCCCCATACAGAAGCAGGCGTTCTCCGAACGTTTCGTCGAGGTCGTTGCCGGCCGGGAAGAACCGGAGCCTTTCGCGAGCGAGCTCGGCGCCTTGCTGTCTTCCTCGACTACTGAAAGCGAACATGACCTGATCGCCAACTCCGCCCGGGTCATCCGCATCGCCCACTTTTTTGGTCCTGCCCAGCGAAGCGCGTTGGAACGCTGCGTGACGATCATGTCGCGTGGAATGGCCGAGTTTCAACTGAACGCGACGCCCGATGGCCTGGATGATCTTCCACACCTCGACCGTTACTGTTATCACGTCGCCGGTGTGGTCGGCGAGATGCTTACCGAACTGTTCTGCGAATACTCCGAAGAGATCGCGGAACATCGCCAAGAGCTGCTCGCCCTTTCGGTTTCCTTCGGGCAGGGACTGCAGATGACCAACATCCTCAAGGATGTATGGGACGACCGCCGCCGGGGTGCGTGCTGGCTGCCGCGCGACATCTTCCTCGAGGCAGGTTGCGACTTGAGTACCCTGCCGGCGAGACAAAAAGACCCCGGCTTCATCGAAGGACTGTTCGAACTGGTGGCGATCGCCCGCCTCCACCTTGCGAACGCGTTGCGGTTCATTCTGATCATTCCGAACCACGAAACAGGCATCCGCCGCCATTGCCTTTGGGCATTGGGGATGGCCGTGCTTACCCTGCGCCGGATTCACTCGAAACCGACGTTCAGGGATGGGCGGGAAGTTAAAATTTCACGGCGGAGCGTGTGGGCGGTCACCGTTGTCACCAGCAGCCTGGCGCGCTCGAACCTCGCCCTGAAGCTCTTCTTCAAGGTGCTGACTCGAGGCCTGCCTCGCACCGGCGTGGAAATGCAGGTCGTGGGAAAGTCCTTACCTTATCCCGATTCCCGCGAAGGCAGCAGCCCTGAAGGCAGAAGTTTGAAGAGTGTACCGGGCCATCCATGAAAGAGAGAAAGATGCGAGTCATATTAGCCCAACCGCGCGGATTTTGTGCCGGAGTCGAGCGCGCGATCGAGATCGTTGAAGCGGCTCTGGAACAATACGGCCCTCCGATTTTTGTGCGACATGAAATCGTCCATAATCCGCGCGTGGTGGAAAACCTCAAGGCCAAGGGGGTGCGATTCGTTGAACAGATAGATCAGATACCCAATGGAGCAATCACCGTGTTCAGCGCTCACGGTGTATCGGAAAAGGTCGAGGAGGATGCATCGGTGCGCGGTCTCCGGCCGCTCGATGCCACCTGCCCCCTGGTCTCCAAGGTGCATAAGGAGGGACGCCGCTACGCTGGCAATGGATACGACATCATCCTTATAGGTCACGAGGGCCATCCCGAGGTGGAGGGCACCATGGGACAGATACCGGGACCGGTGCTTCTGGTCAGCGATGTGGAAGGGGTGGAAACTCTGGAGGTGCGCGATCCGGAGAAGGTCGCCTACATCACCCAGACCACCTTGTCCGTCGACGATACCCGGGAAGTGATCTCAGCCCTGAGGCGGCGGTTCCCCAATATCGTCGGACCTGACGTAAAGGATATCTGCTACGCGACCCAGAACCGGCAGGCCGCGGTGCGAGCCCTCGCCGAAGAGGTGGACTTGGTGCTGGTGGTGGGGGCGCAAAACAGCTCCAACTCGAACCGCTTGTGCGAAGTCAGCAATGACAGCGGTGTGCCGAGCTACCTGATAGAGGATCCATCGAAGATCGATCCGGAATGGCTGCAGGGGAAGGAATGTATCGGCATAACCGCCGGGGCCTCGACCCCCGAGGAACTGGTGCACGAGCTGATCGAGCAGCTGGGGGAGTACGCCGACTTGGAAATCTCGACCATGGACGGTATTGCCGAGAACGTGCGTTTCAGCCTTCCGGTCGGCCTCGAAAAGGCCTCCGTCCCCGGCTAGTCGGGATTGGATTTCGGGCGGCTAGAAATTATACGTCAGCCCAAGGTCGGCGAAGCTGTCGCGTCTTGTCCAGTAGTTGAAGAGATCTTTCTTGTCGGTGCCGAGGATATAAATGGTCTCCAGTAGCAGAGACCACCGGTCCGACAAACGACGGTCAAATTTCACGGCCATTGCGCGCGTGGCACGGTCCACATCCCCCAGAATACTGGCCACAATTTCGGTTCCCTGAACATCGTTGAGCGCAATCCGGGAGGCGAAGAAAAGATCGTTCTCGAGCGTATTGGGTGAGCGGCTCGGGGTAGCGTTGGGGCCGCGTCCATCGTGATTCCATTCCCCGAGCAGGCTGAGATCGGCGGCCGAGCCCAGTGCTGAGTAGAAGGTGTATTCCCCGCCAAGAACGGCAGCAGCGTAATCCTCTTCCTCGCCGGACAGGTTGATAGCACCGGCGCGTTGAATACCCTCCAGCTTGAACAACCAGGAGCCGACAGTCAGCTGGGCGTCCAGTCCAAACTGGCGAATTTGCGCGTAGTGCTGAACCAAGGCCGGTGCGCCCGGCCGCAGAGACGGCTCCCGGCTCGTGCCGTTGAAAAAACTCGCACCCATGTCGAGGAGTCCGAAGCTGTGACTGTACCGAGCGGCGAGATCCAGGTGCCGTTCCTCAGCCTCGCTCTCGTACTCGACATCCTCGTCTGAAACCACGAGCGGAAGGCGCAGGCGGCCCGACCGGCCCGGAAAGGTGCGTGCGCGGTGATAGGGCAGACCAAGTATTTCCATTACGCCCCACTCACCGGACCAGGTGAGATGGATCATGGGTTGCCCCAGCTTGGCCTCTCCGTTCGGGTGTTCGACGAAGTCGATCTGGTTGACGATGTCGACCAGGTGCTGCGATTCGGTGACGCCCCAGAAAACCTGTCCTACGCCCACCCGCAGCTCCCATTCGCAAACGCTGAATTCTCCGAACAGCAGCAGGTAGGCTTCGCGCAAATCGGCATGAGTGCGGCGAAAGTCCGAGTTGTCGTAGCGAAAGAACGGGGCCAGGGTAAGGCTTCGGGCGTCGGCGTCCTCAAGGTAAAACTTTGGCGCCGCTACAAATCCGCTGGCATGCCCGCCTTGGCCGACATGAGCAGCCCTTTCGGGAAACCATCGGGTTTCGATGCTGGATCGTCCGGAAAACCGGTGGTGATCTATTCCGATTCCGGCGTGTGCAACGGTGGTCAGGACCAGTGCCAGAATCGAGACCGCGCCCGCAGCGACGCGGAACAGATCGGCCCAAAGCAGCATCAACGGGCCCGTCTCAGCCCCGTCCGTGTGAAGTCGCGGTCGTCGAGGTCGGTCCGGAACTGGCAGTCCGTCCAGGTCAGCACGGTACTCTTGCCGGTCAGAAGGTTCTCCATCGTCATCTCGCCGGCGCGCCAGTAACGGTCCAGGTACTGCTCGTAGTTCCCCAGGGTGAGGGTTTTCAGATGGGCATTCTTGCGGTCGTAGTACTCGACCTTCCGGACGCGTAGCTCGTCCTTGTCGCGCCAGACCACCTGGCGTTTGTAGCCGGACTTCTTGTCCACGGGGAAGCGTTCGGAGACCGTGCATGTCAAATCGCCGCAAGGCTCGTCGCGCAGGTAGCGGTAGGTGAATTTTTCCACGGTCTGGGCGGTCAGGTCTTCATAGGCGAATTCGCTCCCCATGAAGGAGCCGGACCGGTTCGACGAACTGATGCGCTTGACTCGTTCCAGGGCGGGCAGATAAAGCCATTGATCGTCCGCGCTTTCGCGGTGCGCGTGAATGAGCAACGCCGTTCCCTGGACATCGCGCGGCTCGTCGAACACAAACAAACTCTTGTCGCCGTCTTCTGGGACTTCGAGAACCTTTACCCGGATTTGACGGCGGCTCTCCTGTCCGTGCTTGTTGCGCAGCACCATGGTTTGACGGGCGGCAAAGTTCCCGAAGCCTTCCTCGCGGGCGCGGGAATCGCGAGCGATTTGCAGCCCGGTTTCCTCGGGAGTGGAGCTTTCGGAACGAGCGGGTGCCGGCGCGCAAAGAGAAGTCAGAATGACCAGGCAAGACGCGAAAAGCGGAAGCGCCGGGAAACATGCGCAGTTCATGGGTTTCTCCGGTCGATGGCTATCAGCAGAGTCGGAAGGAGCAGAAAGTCCGCTGCAAGCGCGAAGACGATGGTGGTCGTGACCAGAAGACCGAGTGCCCAACTGACCTCGAATCCCGATGTGGCGAACACCAGAAAGCCCGCCGACAAGACCGCGGTCGTCGTCCATAAAGCATGTCCCACGGTGTGGAAGGCGGAGCGCACGGATTCCTGCGCTGAATGGCCCTCACTGCGGGCCTTCAGATATTTGCTCAGGAAGTGAATGGTGTCGTCAACGACTATTCCGAATACAACGGCGATGACCACGGAAGAGGCGATACCGACATGGCCTACGATATAACCCCACAGGCCGAAGCTCATGATGGCAGGGATGAAATTCGGAAGCAGACTGAGGAGCCCGATCCGAACGCTTTTGAATACCCAAATCAGGATAACCGAAATGAGGGCCATGGCCACGATCGTGCCACGCAACATGCTGTTGATGTTCCGCAGTGACAGGTGGGCGAAAACGACACTGAGCCCGGATGCTTCGTGGGCAAAGGCAGGGATATTTCCCTGGAGCCATTCCTGGGCTCGCTTGTCGAGTTCCCGTATATCTCGAGACCAGGCATTCCTGGTAACGACGACCAGGCGTGTGGCGGATTTTGCGACGTCGATGCGGTCGTTGAGGTCGCTGCCGAAGGGAAGGGAAAGTTCGTAAAGCAACAGGTACTGCGCTGCGAGATTCGGGTCTTCAGGCAGGCGGTAGAAAGCCGGATCGTCCTCGTGCATGTTCTTGTTGAGACGTTTCATGATGTCGGAAAATGCCTGGACGTGGGTCACTTCCGGTTGCTTCCGGTACCATTCGGCGAAAGCCCCAACCTTGCGCAGATACTCCGGATCGGTGATGCCCCCTTCGCGGCCCGAGTTCAGTGAATAATCCAGTTTGTCCAGGCCGGTAAGGTTTTCAATGACAAAGTCCGTATCGCGCCGGAACTGGTAACGTTCATCGAAGTACTGCGCCATGTTGTCGCTCAGCTCGATACGCGGAATCCCGAATATCAGGACCACCACCACCAAGGTGACGGAGCCAAGCAGGAATCTATTTCGGGCAATGACAAAGTCCGCGAAGCGGTCGAAGAAAGCAGTCTTTTCGGACGGGGCATGGGAAGCGCGCAATGGCAGAATCGAGAGCAATGCGGGCAGGAACGTCATGGTGTAGGCGAAGGCGGATAACACACCGAACGCCACGTAATTCCCCAAGACGTGAAATGGCGGAGAGTCCGAGACGTTGAGCGTGAGGAATCCAATCGCCGTCGTGACCGAGGTTAGAAATACCGGATAGGCATTGATACGAACCGACTCCACTATCGCCGTTTTTCTGTCCATACCGCGCCTTATACATAGCAGGACACTCGTGACGATGTGGATTGAATCCGCGATGGCTATGACCATGACAATGATCGGCACCCCCGCGTTGGTGGGGCTGAACACCACGCCGTTCCAGCCGGCGAACCCCATGGTGGTGTTGATGACAAACAGGAGCACGGCGACGATGGCCACGGTTGCGAGAACCGAGCGCAGGAGAATGATTGTCGCGCCTACGATGATGAGGAAAACGACAGGAGTGAGGGTCTGCATGTCGTCTTGCGTGGCATCGGAGAACGTGCGGTTCATGACCACATCGCCGGTCATGAAATAATCGATGTCCGGGTGGTTGGTGCGGGCATCGGACAGGAGCGAATCGAGATAATCGGTGATTTCGACCACTGCCTGATCCGGGTTTTCCGGCAGGATGAAGTTGATCGCCACTCCGGCTGTGCCTCCGTCATGGGAGACCAGGCGTCCGGAAATTTCGGGGGCCCCGAGGGCGACCCTCTCAATTCGGGCTTCGTCGGAATCGCTCAGTGAATGGGCGTCCTCCACGAGCGGGGCCACAACGAGTTCATCTTCGAAGGCTTCGCTGTGGGTATAGTTCGTAAGGGAGTTGACGCGACTGGAATAGGGCGCGCGCCACGCACCTTCGGTCAGCTGTTCAATCGCGCCAAGCGCCTCGCGGGTGAAGACCGAGCCCCCCGTCCGGCGCAACGGCGATCAACGCACTGTTGGAGGCCGAGTAGGTGTTCTCCAAGGCGTTGAAAGCGGCGAGTTGCGGATTGTCTTCGCTGAACAGAATGCGATAGTCGTTCGAAACGGTGAGGAAGGGAACACCGGCTGCCGTTACCAGCATGACCAGCGTTGCGAGCAGAACGATCGGCCACCGAAGGCGGAGAATGGCAGTGACGTAGCGTTCCAACGAGGAAGGAGTCATCGCCCGAGTTGTCATCGACTCAGTGCGAGAGCGAGTTCACCGATGCGAGTGCGCGGCGCTATGGAAACGGCGGACCGAGGATGGCTTTGTCCATCTGGCCGAGTTTTTCGGTTTCCTGTTACCGGAGGGAGGCACTCCCACTTGTTTGGCCTTCAGAAGTCGCATGATGCGTTGTTTCATCCGGTACATAAACAGTGTTCCCACATCAAAGCGCTTTGGAAACTGGAACTGGTCAGCGAGCCGGTTTCCAATAAGGGCTCACGAAAGGCGGTAGGCCAAACTAATCAGTTCTTCCTTGAGAATTTCAGAAACATTGGTAGAGTCGAGGAAATTCTCGTGTTGCAGGGGGAGTCGTCCTTGTTCAGCTCATAATACGGATTCCTTGGAGGACCCGCTACATACCTGACCCGAATCGAGTCACAGAGCCGTTTTACTTCCGAGAGCCCTAGATCGAGAATCTTTTGCGGAACATGCCGATGAAGACTTTTGCCGGCGGGGAATGGACCAGAAGCGTCCAAAAAATGGCCGACCCAACAGCTTGAAGGGTTCACTTTTCCAGGATGAATTCGCAGCCGAAGCCGACGGTCTTGTCTTCGTGCAGCTGCAACGAGAGCTCAGGAAATTTCAGAATCCGCCAGCCGTCCCTCATGGCCTCGCCAACCGATGCGTACGGCCAGTCTCCGGGATTCTCCGGACCCTCCAGGAGCTCTCCGTTTTCGACCATGGCCATCCCGAGGACCTCGGAATCGACGGCAGTTGACCGGCACTGGAGGTAGAGCAACCTTTGCGTTCGCTCGACGCCGAGAACATGCTCCAGATCCTTCTCGGTGAGGGTTCCCGCACGTAACTTCCCCAGCCACTGCATTACTGTCTCGCGATCCATTTCATTCACCGTTCCCGCACCAGCAGACTACACACCGGAAGGAGACGCGCAACATGCCATTCATCGAAGTCAAGATGCTGTCGGGTCGTTCGGATGACCAGAAGAAGAAGCTTGTCGCCACCATCACCGATGCCATTGTCGACATCTGCCAATCCCCGCGCGAGAGTACCATGGTCGTGATCGAAGAGTACGAATCGGATCACTGGGCTGTCGGCGGGCAGATGGTGTCCGAACGGGGGTGAACGTGCGCCGTGACGACCGGGCGCGTAGTCAGAACTCGTTGCGCACCTTTGCCGGCGCCCCGCTTCGCAAAGATTCCCAACAGGAGAGGCCCGTCGACACGATCCGGGCTCCGTCGCGTACGCCTACCCACGGCGACGCCCCGTTCAGAACGCAGTCCGCCATGTGGCGCATTATCACTTGCATCTCGCCGTAGTGACCGCGGCCTCCGGGGAATTCGGCGGTATGTTCCGACTTCGGAACGTGGCCTCGCGGATCTAGCGCCTTGCGGTTGTCGCGGATGGTCCCCCTGGTGCCGTACACGGTAAGGCTGATGCCGCCGATGCCCGGGGGATGCACCATTCCCAGGAAGGCGGCGACGCGGCCGATGGCGCCGCTGGCGAAGCGCACGTTGATGACAAAGTTGTCCTCCTGGGGATAATCCGGGGCCACACCGCTGCGCAGGCCGTAACAGTGCACCTCCTCGATATCGCCGAAAAACCAGCGCAGCAGGTCGAGCGGATGGCAGGCGCCGCCGAGGATGAGGTCCTGCGGCATGGTGAGGCGCCACGGCGAGTAGTCGTACACCGGCCGCAGGTCGTGGATGTAATGGGCTTCGCCCAGAAAGAGCTCGCCGATTTCCCCGGTGTCGCAGGCGCGCTTTGCCTCCATCAGGTCGTAGCGCCCGCGCATCGTCTGCGTAACCAGGAGCACCAGCCTCGAGCGGTCGACCGCCTCGACGACCTCTTCGACCTCCGCCATGGTGTAGACCATCGACTTGGTGACCATGACGTGCTTGCCTGCGTCGAGGGCCTTGAGGATCTGTTCCGAGTGCAAAGGTCCCGGTGTGTAGATGCCGATGATGTCGAGGTCGTCCCGGGCGACGAGCTCGTCGTACTCCGTGGTCGCCTGGTCGATTCCGTACTCGCCCGCGATGCTTTCCAGGAGCTCCGGCCGGGTCTCGCACAGGGCCGTCACCCGCACCGGCAGATCGCGGCCTTGCGGGTCGTTTGCCCCGAGAAGGGTGCGCCCGTGGCCGAGTCCGGCAACGCCGATTCTCAGCTCGTTCATGGGTTTGCCTCCGGCGCGGCCAGTTCGGGGTACTGCGGGCCCTGCACCACCTCGCCGACATCGACGTTTTCAACGCGGGCCATGCGCTCGTTCCAGCTGTCGCCGAGGCGGCGCGTGGTCCCCGGCATGAGGTGCAGGATGTAGCTGTAGCGGGGGTTGTCGGTGCTGTTTCCGTAGGATCCGTGGAGGGTTCTGCAGTGATGGAAGTGGCAGTGTCCGGCCTTCACTTCGCAGGGAACGGGGGTGAGATCGGCCCCCTCCGGAACACCCTCCTGCTCGAGCACCCAGTGCGGGTCGCCGACATCGACATCTTCCCGGCCGAAAGGCATCTCCCATCGGTGACTCCCCGGAATTACGCACATGCAGCCATTGGCGGCGGTTGCGTCGTCGAGGGCGATCCAGCAGGTGAACAGCTCGGGCGGACCGACGTGGTCCCAGAAGGTGTAGTCGCGATGCCACGCGAGCACCGCCGCCTCCTCGCGCGGGGGCTTGTAGGTCATCTGGTCTTCCCAGACGCGCACCGGGGCGGCGGCGAGGTCGTGGGCAAGGTTGCCGATCGCCTCGTTTGCCAGGACTTCGGCGAAAACGGGGTCATGGCGGAAAAGGTTGACGATCTTCTGCGACGGGAGCTGGCCCTTGGCGCGGGAGCGTTTCACCGTTTCCCCCATGAGGTGCTCGGGGTGGTCGACGCTGCCGTCGAGCAGCCCGTCGATTCGGCGCTTCAGCTTGTCGATCTGCCTGTCGTCGAGAACGCGTGGGCCGGCGACGTACCCCTTGTTGCGGTACTGCCGGATTTGTTCGTCGGAAAGATGCATCGCTTCTCTCATACGGCAGCCTCCTCCGGGCCGACCACGGCGACGGCGTCGATTTCGATCATGGCGTTCTGGTGGGCGAGCCCGGCAACTTCGACCAGGGTCGAGGCAGGCAGCCGGCCGCGGTCGAAGAACTCGAGGCGCACCTCGTGAATGGCGCGGAAATCGCTCAGATCGGTGACGAAAACCTGGACCCGCACTACATCGTCGAAGGTTGCACCTGCCGCCTCCAACGCCTTGCCGATGTTGAGCAGTACCTGTCTCGTTTGCGCGCGCATGTCCCCTGCGCCGACAATGTTCATGTTGTCGTCGAAGGCTAGCTGGCCCGACACGAACAGCAGATCACCGCTGCCGGCGCGGACGGCGTTCGAAAACGCCAGCGGTCCTGAGAAGACGCCCTCCCCGGCGATCGGGCCGGGCATCGGGTAGGCGGTTTTTCTCGCCATCAATTCCCCGCGACCCCCTCTGGTTTCCTGTCCGACTCTTCGGGGAAGGGCCGGCGCAGATCGTAACGCCCCTCAACCAGTACCGGCAGGCTGCCGTCGACGATCATCAGGTCCAGCGGGCATTCGCGGGTCCGCAACGGCATGGTGACCACGTTTCTTGTGCGCTGCGATTCGAAGATCCCCATCAGGACCTCCAGCGTTGCCCGCGCCTGGCGACCGTTGCCGCGGTGGTCGGTCGCCTTTCCCTCGATCCAGTCGATAAGCTCCTGGTATTGCGTCGTCTCCACCAGGGGAGGTTCGACCTCGATCCACGAGCTGTGCTCCAAGCGTTGCAGAAAGATCCGCCCCGACGGAATAGGGCCCTGGTTTTCGCTGCGGATCTGGCCTTCGGTGCCCGAAATCACCGGCATCGATGCGGCCGGCTCCGGCAGATCCCCTTCGTACACCCCGCGGGCTCCACCGGCAAAACAGACCAGTCCCATGCACAGATCTTCGCAGGGACTGCGCCGTTCCCAGCGATCGGTGGTGCGTGAGAAATTGCCGATGACCCACTCGGTTTTCGGATCACCCAGCATGTAGCGCCAGCTGTCGACGGCATGGGTCCCGGTGTTGAGCAGCCCGGCATTCGGCTTGGCGCGATGGTACAGCATCGTCGGCTCGCCGATGGCGCCGTCGGCTACCAGCCGGCGAATTTCGTTCAGGGTTGGCGTATAACGGCCGTGATGCCCGATCGCCAGTTTGACCCCGTGCCTGCCGCAGGCTTCAATCATGTCGTCGGCGCCGCCGAGACAATCGGCCATCGGCTTCTCGCCGATCACCGCCTTGACGCCGCTCCGGGCGGCGGCGACGGTGATCTCGGCTCGCACCCCCTGCCAGGTGGGTACGCTGACGATGTCCAGATCCTCCTTCTCCAGCATCTCGCCGTAGTCGTCGTAGACGGCAGGGATGGAATGCTCTACGGCAAGTGCCTGCGCCGCCTCGGCGTCGATGTCCGAGGCGGCAACTACCAACGTTTTCTCGAGGCCCGCAAACGCCCGGGCATGCGAGCGGCCCATGCCGCCGCATCCGACGATTCCGACCCGATACTGTTTGTCCATGAGTGACTCCAATGTTTTGTGCCGGCAGCCCGAACCGCGCAGGCAAGGATCCCAACGGCCGGAGGGCGAACCTGGAATGCGTTGTCCCCAAGCAGGATGGCCTACATCATACGATGACCGGAATAACGCGACAACAGATCGTCGCCTCCCTCGATGAAATCGGGGTGCGCAGGGGTTCGGTGCTGTTCGTGCACAGCTCGCTGAGCAGCATCGGTAGCGTCGCCGGCGGCGCAGCTGAAGCGGTTGCGGCGATCCGCGAGGCGCTCGGAAGCGACGGCACCCTTGCAGTGCCGGCGTTTACTTTCTCCCATCCCGACGGCCCGGTTTTCGATCCGCGGCGGGACCGTTCGCAGATGGGTGCGATTTCCGAGGAGGTGCGCTGCCTTCCAGGTGCCCGGCGCAGCCGGCACTACCTTCATTCCGTCGCCGCGGCAGGACCTCGGAGCGCCGAGCTAACCTGTCGCCATGGAGCCTCCGCGTGGGCGGCCGACGGCCCCTTCTGGCAGCTTTTCGAGCTCGACGCCGATATCCTGCTGCTCGGCGTGCCGTACACCCGCTGCACCCAGTTTCACGTCGTCGAGCAGATGGTCAAGGTGCCGTACCGTACGTGGGTGCCGGTCGAGGCACAGATCGTGGAGGCCGACGGTTCCCGCAGGAGCATGCCGACCTGCGCCTTCAGCCCGAAGAAAGGATTTGCCGGCAACGACTTCAACAAGTTCGGGGGCCTGCTGGAAAGACGGGGACTAGTGAGAAAGGGGACGGCCGGCAACGCGATATGCCGTTTGCTCCGAGCTCGCGACGTGCTCGCGGAGGGCATCGCCGAGTACCGGAAAGACCCGCACCTGTTAGTGAAAACGGGCACCGATTTCACCCCCCTGTCGGATGGGGTGCTATTGACCAGAAGCGGTACCGAGAAATGGGTCGCGGACCCGGCGCAGGTCTATCCAGCCGATTCCTGAATCCATTCGACCACGGCCGCGACCATTTCCTCGGTAGCGCCATCGCTGAAAACGTGGTCGGCCCCCTCGATCTCGACGAGGCGGGGCTTTGTTTTTTCGGCACGGGCAGCGATGTCGCGCGAATCCTCGAGCGGCACGACGTCGTCCTCGCTGCCGTGGACCAGCAACCAGGGAACGCCGATCGCGCCACCGCGGTCGGCGACGGTGGAAATCGCGGCCATGTCGTCCATGAAGACCTGTGACAGGGGACAATCCTCGTCCTCCCACATGAAGCCGGAGCCGGGTAAGACGTCGCCGAACTCGCGCTGCGCGAAGGCTTCGGTGTGAACCATGCCCGCTAGCGAAACCAGCCATTGCAGGCGCGCGTCCTCGCTGGCGCGGATGACGCCGACCGCTCCCCCCATGCTGTGACCTACGTAGCCGACGCGGCGGTCCCCGACAGCGTCGAGGACGGCTCCCAGATCGGCGACCTCCTTGCTGATCGTGCAGTCCTGGAAGCGGCCGCCCGATCTGCCGTTGCCCGAAAACGAAAGGCGCAGCGCCGAAATGCCGGCCGCGGACAGGCCCTCGGCAAGGGCTTTCACGAAAGGGCGGTCCTTGTTTCCGGTAACGCCGTGCCCTAATACGGCAAGGCTGTCCCCGCCGCCATCGTGACAGGTATAATCGATCGCTTCCCCGTGCTCGTTGATTATTCTTCCAAACATCTCGGTATCCTTCTCCTCTTGATTTGGTTGGGTGTAGCCCGCGAGTGTCCCGTCACGAAAAAGATTGCCAAAATCCAGCGGCCGAGGGGATCAATCGGCGGAAGAATTGGCAGGATTTGAGCTGGACAGGACACAAGATCGAGCACCTGAAGTGGGGGTGAGACTGGCGGCCTTGGTCACCCTGGCCGGCCGCCGCTTTCAGCCGCTGTTGACTACGATCTCGCGGTCGGCTCCCCGCAGGGGCAGCGCCGTCCAGGCGGCGTCGCGGCCGTGGGAGGCGTGGAAGGCGACGATGGTTTCGAGTGTGTCGACAGCCTCTTGCGCGTCGTAGGGAAAGGGTCCCCTGCCGTCGAGCCAGTCGACGATCTCCCCCACGGCGACGTCCATGGCCGACCGCTTTGGACCCGGCGCGGTGAGGCGCTTACTGCCGCCGCCTGAGGCGAAATCGATCGCAATCTCCTCGAAATCGGAGACCGCCCTGGACCTGACGCCGTTGAAGCAGAGGCGCATCGGGATGGTTGCGTAGTCGGCGGCGTCGACCGTGGCGATCAGCCCTCCTTCAAGGCGGAGCAGACCCCAGCCGCCCGGATCCCTGAAATCCTGACCGCGACAGTCCGGCTTTCCCGCAAGGTCCAGGGTGGCGGACACCGCTTCGACCCTGCGGCCCGAGATCATGCGCACCGCGTCGAAGACGTGGGTGCCGACGTTTCCCAGTCTGCCTGCCGGCCATTGCACCGAGATCGAGGTGAGGTCGCCGAGATCCCCGGCGGCGATGCGGTCGCGCAGCAAGCGGAAGTCCGCGGTGAAGCGGCGGTTGTGGTTGACGACCAGGAGCGTTCCGGACGCCGCGCAGGCCTCGAGCATCGCCTCGGCATCGGGCAAGGTCTGGGCAACCGGTTTTTCGCAGTAGATCACCCTCACCCCGGACCGGGCGCAGGCGATCGCGACCTCTGCGTGCTGCGGGGCATAGGTGGCGACGCTGGCGATGTCGATCTGCTCACGGTCGAGAAGCTCCCTCCAGTCGGCGTAGGTGCGGCAGCCCCCGGAGCGTTCGGCGAAACGATTCCGCCGCCCCTCGTCGCGGCTGCTGCCGGCGATCAGATCGATCCTGGAATGCTGCGAAAGGGCGCTGAAGTGGGTGCCGTCGAGCTCCTCCACGCGCTGCCCCAGGGCATCACCCGAGATCTGGTCCCCTCCGCCGATGAACCCCAGGCCGATGATGGCGGCATTGTACGTATCAGGCATTGGTGCTCCCTTTCTGGCGGGCAACGAGATCCGCGAGCACCTCTTCGTCGACTTCGACACCCCATCCCGGTCCGTCGGGCACATCGATATGCCCGCCGGATGGTTCCGGCACACCCTTCAGGAGAGGCACCACGTCGTCGGGACGGCGCGGGTACTCGAGCATTTCGAAATTGGGGGTGCAGGCGCCCAAGTGCAGGCCGACCAGGGTCGAGATGGGGCCGTTCGGATTGTGGGGCAGCACGTGCACGTGGTAGGTCTCGGCCATGGCGGCGATCTTGCGTCCCTCGGCGAACCCGCCGCAGTGGCATAGATCGGGCTGTATGTAGTCGGCGGCCTGTTTTTCGAGCAGGTCGCGGAATCCCCAGCGGGTGTAGAGCCGCTCCCCTGTGGCGATCGGAACATTCACCGAGGCCGCCACCTTGGCCATTTCATCGATGTTCTCAGGCGCGACCGGCTCCTCGAAAAAGAACGGGTCGAACTCCTCGAAGCGGTTGGCCATGCGGATCGCCATGTTGGGACTGAGGCGGCCGTGCCCCTCGATCAGCAGGCCGGCGTCCGGACCGATCGCCTCGCGGGTCGCGCGTACGCGGTCGACGGCGAGGCGCATCTCCTGCGGGCTCATCGACTGATGGGCGTTGCCGAGTGGATCGAACTTCACCGCGGAGAATCCCGCGGCAACTGCGTCGGCCGCGGAGGCGGCAAAATCGCCGGGGGTCGTGTCGCCGAAACGGGTGTGCGTGTAGAGCTTGATGCGGTCCCGCAGCCGTCCTCCGAGAAGCTCGTACACCGGAACCCCGAGCTTCCGGCCCTTGATGTCCCAAAGCGCCTGCTCGACCGCGCTGACCGCGGAGTACCAGATCGGTCCGCCGCGCCAGAACGTATCGCGGACTCCGAACGACAGCCAGAACGACTCGATGCGGCTCGCGTCGCGCCCGATGAGGTCCATCTGCCCGATCGCGTGTGCCACGGTGTCGCGGTGGCAGTCGGATGCGATCTCACCGAGGCCGGTAATTCCCTCGTCGGTGTGGACGAGCACGAGATGGCCCAGTTCGGCGTGGCGCAGCGTCGGCACTCGAACGGTCTGTACGCCGGTGATTTTCATTTGAATAGTCGGTGGGTAATCAGGTGGCTGTCTGAATCGATCTACTATTGTCGCCGCCGGATCCCGGGGGTGTCAAGAAACCGGGTGGCGCTCGCTCTGCACGTCGCGCAGCGATCCGAACCGTCGCAGCCGGGGCGAGGCGGCTGCGGTGAAGGCGACCACCAGGAGCGAACCGATGCCGCCGCTGACCACCGAGAAAACCGGGCCGAACCAATGCGCGACGAGACCTGATTCCATGCCGCCGAGGTTGTTTGATGCGGAGATGGAAACGCTGTTGACCGCGGCGACACGGCCTCGCATCTCGTCCGGAGTCAGCAGTTGAACGAGGGTGTGGCGGATCACCATGCTGACTTGGTCGAAGGCGCCGGTGAGAAACAGCATGGCGAGCGACAGCCAGAACGACGTCGACAGGCCGAAAATGATGGTTGCCATCCCGAATCCGGCGACGCACCACAGGAGATTGCGGCCGCTCTTCCGCATCGGCGGCAGGTGGGCAAGCAGGATAGCCATGCAGAAAGCCCCGGCCGCCGGGGCGGCGCGAAGCCAGCCGAGGCCGCCGGCTCCCACTTCCAGGATGTCCTTGGCGAAGATGGGAAGCAGGTAGACGGCGCCCCCGAACAGCACCGCGAACATGTCGAGGCTGACCGCGGCGAGGACCAGCCGCGAGCGCCAGATGTAACGGACACCCCCGAGAATCATGGCAGCGGAGGTCGGGGCCGCCACGCGGTCGTCCTGCTGCAGGCGGATGCGGCCGAACATGAAGATGAAGACGAGGGAGCCGGCGGCGGCACAGAGATAGGCCGCGGGAACAGACCAGACGATCACCAGACCGCCGGCAGCCGGGCCCAGCACCGAGGTCAGTTGCCACATGCTGCTGTTCCAGGTGACGGCGTTGTGAAAGACCGGACGCGGCACGATTTGGGGCAGCAGGGCGGTGCGCGCCGGGCTTCCGAGCACGTTGGAAACCGCATCGAGCAGCAACAAGGCGTACATCGCCTTTACCGGCCCCTCGGCAATCGACAGGGCCGCCAGTCCCAGCGAAGTGAGGGTTGGCGCCGGTAAGGCTGAGCAGAGCCACGCGCCGCCGGTCGAAGCGATCCGCCAGGTACCCGGCGGGCAGGGCCAGTACCATCCAGGGCACTGCCTGCACGAGGCCGACCATCCCGAGGGCTAGGGCCTCTCCGGTGCGCTGGTACATCTCCCAGCCGACGGCGATTCCCTGAACGTGGGTGCCGACCGCCAGGCCGACGCGGCCGTACAGGTAGCGACGGAAGTTCGCAACCCGGAAGGCGGCGTACGGATCGTGAGCGCCGGTGCCCATCGGCTGACCGCAACTCAGACCCGCCGGGGGCCCGTATGAGCCCGGACCTCCCCCGGAGCGGCCGGGGGCGCTGTCGCCCGGCTCATCCCGGGTCGAGCGATTTGCTCAACTGGTAGGTCCAGTCGACGACGCGGTATCCGTGATTGCTGTAGAAAAGAAAGGCGCGGTTGTTGTGGCGGGCGGTGCTGATGGCGGTGTGGCGGTATCCGACTGCCAGCATCTCGTTGCGGCCAATGAAACAACAACAGCTTTCCCAGGCCCCGGTGCTGATACGGCTCCTCCACCCCCAGCCGGTCGACGAAGCCGAAATCCTGGGCATCGGGGTGGCGCGAGTAGTCCCCGTCGCAGGTGATCTTGCATTCACCAATGGTTTCCCCGTCCCGGTGCGCCAAAACGTGGGAGCCGGGGCGCCGGCCTCTTTCACGGGGCCAGGTTACAGCGAGGTCGAAGTCGAGGTCGACCTGCGGCAGCTCGGCGGCTTCGTAGTCGAGTCCGTTGAGAAAGACCTCTCCCCCCGTGAGCCGGTAGCCGAAGAACTGCAGCAGGGCGCTGACGTGGTCGAGGTGATCGGAGAGGTAGGCGTGGGGAAAGCAGTAGAAGCGGTCGCGGTAGCTCGAGTCGAAGGCGCAGACTTCGGTGAGGGAACGCGCCGCGAACCTCCTTTCCGCTGCCACGGACAGAGCCTGGTTTTCGACGGGAGGTCCATCGTCGCATTCGTCCCCTGAGGCCGCGGAGATCGCCTTGGCGAAATCAGCATCGTCCACCGCCCAGCAGTTGGGCACGTTGGCGACGCCCCGATTGAAGAGACTGGCGACCTCACCCAGCATTTCCGCCTTGTAGTCGAGAATCTCCATCGTCGCTCAGGCGTCTCTCAGGCGTTTTTCCAGCTCACCGCGGCGGGCGAGCTCGTCGAGGGTCTCCTCGGTTCCCAGGTACTTCCCGTCGACGAAGATCTGAGGGATTGTGCGATCCCCATCGCTGCGACGCAGCATTTCCTTGAAGTTGGCGGTCGGCAGCTTGAAGCCGAAGTAGAAGCGAATGGGGATCTTGGTATATCGAATCCCCTTTCGCCAAAGCATCAGGCGCACCTTCCAGCAGTACCCGCAGAACGGGCTCAAGTATATTTCGACTTTCGGCATTTTACCCGGAAAGAAAGTGTTGCGGGCCCGGTGCTCAAAGTCACCATGTGCGCCGGGAGGAGAACGCGGTAAACCATGAGGTGGAGACTCTGTGGCATGAACCGTAAACAGAATTTGCGCTTCCGTTGGAAAAGGATTTCACATCGAGCACGGGCGCCGTTCACATTCCGGCCACTCGGCCTATCGAGCGGGCAAGTGCGTCGGGGAAACGTGATGCCCCCGGTTGTAACCTGCCGGAAACGGGGTGTGTGCCGTGCTATGCATACCGGCACCGGGACCGGTTCCATGGTCTCTGTCCCCCAGTGCATGGGTCCATCACCGGGTGCATGCGGCAACCCTTCCTTATATAGAAAAAGCATGACCCCGTACCAGATTCCTGAGTGCAACCCTCGGTTCTCGGATCCTGCAGGAGAATTGTCGCCACCCGGAGTGTTTCCCCAACTACCATGTGCAACAATGAGTTGGGCGAATCAGACAGTTTTCGGTGTGTTATTGGCACGCGATTTGCTTGTTATCCAGCAGTGCACAGGAGCTGATCACGGGAGGAAGATCGTGGCCCAGTACAGGTACAAAGGCGCAGAAGGCCGAGACGGCGAGATTACCGTCATAGAGGACAGCAGCATGTACACGAGGGATACCAAGGGCAACTGGTCCCCCGGCTTCGAGTTCATCGACAACCGCACGGTCAAGGCGCATCCATTCATCATAGATGCACTGATCGAAAATGCCGAGCGCCTTTGGTCGATGGAGGAAGTTCTCGCCGAGCTGTCCGGTTGAGCACCCCTTTCTCGGGGGATGCTGCGGTTCGGGGAAGCCCATCGCGGCAGAGCTGGCAGGCTCGAAGGGCTTCCGGCTCACAGGGCAGCCGCCCGCTCGCGCAGCAGGAATTTCTGGATCTTTCCTGTCGAAGTTTTTGGGAGCTCACCGAACACTACTGTCCTGGGCGCCTTGAAGTGAGCGAGGTGGTCGCGGCAGTACCTGAGGAGCTCGTCGGCGGTGACCGGTTCAGCTGACGGCGCCAGGGCGACGAAGGCGCAGGGGGTTTCCCCCCACTTGTCGTCGGGGCGGGCAACCACCGCGGCTTCCATCACCGCGGGGTGGCGGTAGAGGACCTCCTCGACCTCGAGGGTCGAGATGTTCTCCCCGCCCGAGATGATTATGTCCTTGGAGCGGTCCTTTACCTCGACGTATCCGTCCTCGTGGACGACGCCGAGGTCGCCGGTGTGGAACCATCCTCCGGCAAAGGCCGCCCGCGAGGCCTCGCCGTTCTTGAGGTACCCCTTCATCACAGTGTTGCCCCGCACCATGATCTCCCCGATTGTCGCCCCGTCCGCAGGGACCTCCTCGAAGCTTTCGGGATCGCACACGCTCACCTCTTCGAGGGTCGGCAACGCCACTCCCTGACGGGCGATCCGTTCGGCCTGCGACTTCTCGTCGAGATCGTCCCAATCCTGCTGCCAGGCGCACAACGTCGCCGGGCCGTAGGTCTCGGTCAGTCCGTACAGGTGGTGCACCCGGAACCCCATCCCGGCCATGCTGGCGATGACCGCACTCGGGGGGGAGGCACCCCCGGAGGCGACCTGCACCTCGTGGTCGAAGCGCTGTTTCGCCTCGTCCTGGGCGTGGATGAGCATGCTGAGCACCACCGGGGCCCCGCACATGTGAGTGACTCCATAGCGGGCGATTGCGGCAAAGATCGCCGCCGGCTCCGTCCTGCGCAGGCAGACCTGGGTGGCGCCTGCCGCGGCCAGGGCCCACGGATGGCACCAGCCGTTGCAGTGGAACATCGGCAACGTCCACAGGTATACCGTGCGCGGACTCATCTGCAGGGCCATGACGTTGCCGAGCGCGTTCAGGTAGGCGCCGCGGTGGTGGTAGACGACTCCCTTGGGGTTGCCGGTGGTTCCGGAGGTGTAGTTGAGGGAGATCGCCTGCCATTCGTCTTCGGGCGGTTCCCAGGCGAAGTCGCTGCAGCCGCGGGCGAGGAACCCTTCGTATTCGATCTCGCCGGCAGCCCCGCCCTCACCATCCGCACCGGCGAGCTCGTCATCGATGGCGACGACGAGGGGCGGTTTCCCCTGCATGCGGGAGAGTGCCTCGGCGGCGAGACAGGCCAGCTCGCTGTCGACGAGCAGCACCTTGGCTTCCCCGTGGGTGAGGATGAAGGCCACGGTGGCGGCATCGAGTCGGGTGTTGATCGTGTTGAGAACGGCCCCGGTCATCGGCACGGCAAAATGGGCTTCCACCATGGCGGGAACGTTCGGCGCCAGCACCGACACCGTGTCCCCCCTCCCGATCCCGGTTTTACGCAACGCCGAGGCCAGTTGGCGGCAGCGGCCGTACAAAGTGCCGAAGTCCCGCCACTGCTCGCCGTAGATGACCGCTTTCCTGGCGGGGTATACCTGGGCAGCCCGCGCCAGAAAGCTGAGGGGCGTCAGTGGCGCGTAGTTGGCGGGTCGTCGCTCCAGATCTCTTTCGTACATGGTGTGCTTTCCGGGTTTCAGCCGGGTCCGCCGAACCCGGGAAGCTCCCGTTCCAAGGGTTTGTCCCCGCGGTAGCCGAGGGCGTATTCCGCCTGCAGGATCTGATGAATCTCTTCGGTCCCTTCGTAGATGCGGGAGCCGCGGGCGTTGCGCAGGTAACGCTCCACCGGGAACTCGTCGCTGTACCCGCGCGCCCCGTGAATCTGCACCGCGTCATCGGCCGCAGCGAAGGCGTTGCGGCAGTTGATCCACTTGGCGAGGGAGACCTCGCGGGTGCAGCGCCAGCCCTGGTTTTTCAGCCAGCCGACCTTTTGCCAGAGCAGGCGCCCGATGTCCCTGCCGGCCACCATTTTCGCGATTTTCCGCTGCACGAGCTGCTGCCTGCCGATCGCCTGTCCGAAAGCCGCCCGGCCGCGGGCGAAACTTGCGCTTGCCTCGAGGCAGGCATCGATCAACCCGACGGCACCGGCAGCCGCCGTGTAGCGCCCGTTGTCGAGGGCGCTCATCGCGATCTTGAAGCCCTCTCCTTCGCCTCCCAGTCGGTTCTCCAAGGAGACTGCTACGTCGCGCAGCGAAACGCGGCCGGTGTTGCCGGCGCGTCCGCCGAGCTTGTGCTCAATGCTCGACGTACGCAGACCCGGCGCGCCCCGCTCCACTATGAATGCAGAGAGGCCGCTGCTTCCGACCCCGGGACCTGTCCTGGCGAATATCAGCAAGTGATCGGCGGCGTCGGCGAAGCCGATCCAGCTCTTGTCCCCGTTGAGGACGTAGGCATCTCCTTCACGCCTGGCGCTGCACCTGAGGGCGGCGACGTCGCTGCCGGCTTCCGGTTCCGTCAGCCCGAAGGCCGCGAGTTTCTCGCCCTGCGCCTGTGGCCGCAAGAAGCGCCGTTTCTGTTCCTCGGTGCCCCATTGCAGGAGCGCCAGCGTGTTGAGCCCGAGGTGAACGGAGAGCAGTACCCGGAAGGCGGAGTCGGCGCGCTCCAGCTCCTCGCACAACAGCCCGAGTGCGAGGTAATCCTGCCCCCTGCCCCCCTCGGACTCGGGGATGCATAGCCCGAGAAATCCCTCTTGCCCAAGCTTTGCGACAATGCCCTCCGGGAAACTTCCGGCGCGGTCCCATGCACGGATATGGGGGACTATCTCGCGCTCGCAGAACTCGCGTGCCCGATGGCGCAGCTCGTCGTGTTTCCTGTCGATGGAAAAGTCCATGGGCTCCCCGCCGGTTGCGTAAGAAGGTATTCTACGAGGCGCCCGCCAAACTCTCACGGTCGGTGCCGGCAGCGCAAATCAGCCGGCGTAGCCGGCCCTGCGCGTCGCGTTGCCGCGTGGGCAGGCCGAGGCCGGGCAGCGGCAGCGAGTCCATGTACTCCGGCAGGTCGACGCCGGCGAAAGGGAGCAGGGTGGCGGTGACGTCGGTCAGGGAAACCAAGTCGCTGCAGCGGCTTGAAGGCGGTAGACGATGGGCGTCTCCGCTTCGAGACGGCTTTACGACGAGCGGAATGTGGCAGCTGCCCTCGAAGAAGGTTCCCTTTCCATTGAGGTTGTGGTCGCCGAGGCTGTCCCCGTGGTCGGAGGTGAACAGAACCAGCGTGTCATCGAGAGTTCCCTTCTCTTCCAGGACCGCCAGAATCTCACCGGCCTGGTCGTCGATCTGCTTTACCATCGCCGCGTAATGGGCGCGGATCCTGCGCTTGTGGGCCTCGGTGAACTCGCTGTAATCGACGCCGTTCCAGGGCAGCTTGTTGCCCTCGACGTTGAGGGACGGGGTTCGGGGTGATCTCCCTCCACTTCTGGAACCGCGACCGGCATGTCCGCCTCGTCGAACCGGGCGAGGTATTCCGGGGTCGGGTCGTACGGGCAGTGAGGCCCCGGAAAGCTCACCATCCCCGCGAACGGCCCTGCTGTCGCAGGTGCGAAGAAAGGCGGCCGCTTCGCGGCCGACGAAGCCGTCCCAGTAGCACTCCCAGGGCAGCAGGCTGACGATTGCCCCGCGGTTCTCGAAATACCCCTCGTGCTCGTTGCCGTGGTACTTGCGGTGGCCGTGGCGGGCGAGAAAGTGGAAGTAGTCGTCCTGGATAAGCTGCCAGCGCTTGTCTTCGCAGATGACGCGGTGGGCGAAGCCGAACGCCGCATCCCAGGGATAGAAATGCATCTTGCCTATGGCGCTGGTGAAATACCCGTCCAGCAGGCAACATCTGAGGCCACGCAGGCAGACCTGCTTCGGCGTGATCCGGGCGCAGGAACTGGCCGTTGTTGGTGACCCCTGTCTTGACGGCGTCCAAGCCGGTCAGCAGGACAACGCGGGCTGACACGCAGACGGGGTGGGGGCTGTACGCCTGCTCGTAAAGCACCCCTTCGCCCGCGATGCGGTCAATGTTCGGGCTAGCGATGAAGGGGGCGCCGTAACAGCCTGGAAAGTCGTGGCGCAGCTGGTCGGCGATGATGAACAGCAGATTGGTCTGGCCGGCACGGTCGCTAAGGTCGGGAGGGTTTCTTCTCCAGCGGGCGGGCGGAAAGATATATCCCCGCCAGAACCAGCACGAGCCCGGCCAGAAGCTGCCAGGCGAGCGGCTCCGAGAGCAGCAGCACTCCGAAAAACGCCGCTGAAATCGGGTTCAACCCCAGAGTCACCGTCACCTGCCCTGCCTCGATTCTGCCCAGGGCCCAGTGGTAGAGGAAGGAGGGAACGGCACTGACGACGGTGCCCAGGTAGAGAAGAACGAGCCATTGAAGGGCCGAAAGCTCCGGGAACGGCTCGATCCAGTCCGCGGCCAGTGCTACCAAGAACATCGCCAGCCATCCGCAAGCCATGAAGCAGGTCGTGACGCGAACCGGTGGGTAGCGCTGCAGGAACGGACGGCTCAAGGTGTTGAAAAGGGCGATCAGGCAGACCAGCCCGAGGACGATCGCGTCTCCCCGCAGGCTTTCCTGGGCAGCGCTCGAAGAAGCCGGCTCACTAACGACGACGACGACTCCGGCGATGGAGAGCAGGGCCCCGAGCAGCTTGTTGCGCGTAAGCGACTCGCGTCCGATCGCCGCGGCAGCCAGCAGGGTGACGATCGGCGCCAAGGCCATCTCGGTGGCGGCACGCGTTGCGGTGGTGTACTTCAGGGCGGTTGCGAACCCGGGACCGAACAGCGCGAAGAACATCACTCCAAGGAGGGCAATCGGCAGCAGGTCGCCCCGCGCGAACCGGGGACCCGGGGTCAGCAAGGCCGCCGGCAACAGACAGAGGACACCTGCGCCGGTGCGAAAATGGCGAGGGTGACCGGCTCGATGGAGGATACCAGATAGCGCATGGCGACGGCCATCGTGCCGCCCAGGATGCAGGCGCTCGATGCAGCCAGAACCGGCGCGAAGCGATTGGAAGCGTTCAACGATTCGTGGCGGGCTGAAAGCGATGGAGTAAGCCCGTTGATGCGGCCAGTTCTCCGGCGGAGGCCACAGACAGGATGGGTTCAACGGGACCTTCAGGCTAACCAAACTATGGCGGAGTTGCCACGAAGAGCTTGACCGCTGCAAGGAGAAGCGGGACAGTTTGACCCCAAAAGGAGGGAAGGACCATGAACAAGATGAAACACCAGGGCAAGGCAGCCATCGTTACCGGTGGGGCTACCGGAATAGGCGCCGGCATCGCCCGCAAACTGGCTGCCGACGGGTCGAAGGTCCTCATCGTGGACATCGACGAGGCCGGAGCTGATGCCAGCGCCGGGCGGGTCCGGGAGGCGGGAGGTGCGGCGTCCTCCATGCGCGGCGACGTATCGAAGGAAGAGGTCGCCCGGAGCATGGTGGAGCGCGCCGTCGACGAGTACGGACGCCTCGACATTCTCGTTCAGAACGCCTACGGAGTGATCGGATTTTCCGACGGCAGCGCTCTCGAGGTGGACGTCGATTCCTGGCGGAAGGGAATGGACCTGCTGGTGATGGCCCATTTCCTCGGCGCCAAGTACGGGGTGCCGGCGATGACGGATTCGGGTCCGCCGTCCGGGTTCGATCCGGGGCCGTGGGCGGGCGGCGGGCTACGCCACGGCTCTCCCCCGCCCATGGAGGTCGGCCGCATCGTCAACATCTCCTCCGTGCACGGTCTGCTGCAGGCGGCAGGGACCATGGTGTACGAACCGGAAAGGCCGCGGTAATCGGGCTCACGCGCCAGATGGCGATCGACTTCGGGCCGCTCGGAATCACCGTCAACGCCATTGCCCCGGGACACATTGTAACCGAGGGCCTGGAGAAGCTGTGGTCGGAGGTTGCAAACGAAGCCGGATTCAGACTGCACGAGCTGCAGTATCCGGTGCGGCGCACCGGGGTGCCGGAGGACATCGGCAACGCGGTCTCCTTTCTCTGCTCGGAGGAGGCCGCTTTCATCACCGGCGTGGTCCTGCCTGTCGACGGCGGGCTCAGCATTCAGCTGCAGGAGAACATCGTGCTCGAGCTCAAGAGCTACATCCAGGAGCACCCCGGCCTCAAGACGTTCTTCGACGGGGGCTACGGCACAGGAGACCGGAAGTAGCGTCCGCTGCTACGGTTTGGCGCCCTGCCTTGCCTGGATCCCCCGATGGTTTTTTGCGGTTGGTTGGGCCGAATTGCCGTGCAGGCTTCGCTCAGTCGGCGAGGAGCTGGATGCTGGCGAATGGGAACAGGGCGACGCGCGCCTTGCCCGGCAGCCTGCCCGCCAGCTGGGACAACAGGTTTTCCCAATCGTGGAAGAGGATGTCCTGAGGATGTCTTTCGTAGAAGTCCGCAGCGGGAAAATGCTCGGACCAGACCAGTGTCTGGTCCGGTTTGCCGATTCGGGGCGGCGGGAATTCAGCCGAAGGCCGGGACTTTTCTTTCTCCAGGAAGCGCTCGTAGTTCAGGCGGTCGTACAGGCCGTGGTAGGAGATTCCGTCGCAGGCGGGATTGATGGCGACCGTGTAGGTGCGGTCGAAATACCGCCGCGGCCACAGCGCCTTGCCCGTCTGGATCGGGTCGGAGTCGAGAGGGTAACAGTTGACTACGAGAAGATCGGTCTGGCGCCGTACCTGCTCCGGGATGGCGGTCCCGTACGTTTTCCCGGCGAACGCTGCTGCCTGGCGGTGAGCGGCGACAAAATCACCCACGAACAGTCCGGCCACTTGCCGCCTGTGATTGAGCACGGTATTTACGACGGCGTCGAGTCCGATACGGCGGGCGACATCTTCGGAGACGTCTCTCCCGTCGCGCTGATCGCCCTGGTTTTCGATGATACCCTGGCCGCGGCCGGGGTAGTAGGTGTGAAAGCAGAACATCGTCGCGAACCCCGACACGCCGGGGAGGATCAGCTTGGAACCGCCGCCGAACCCGACCGCACCGTGCGGATAGACGCCGCCGAGACAGATTTTGAAGTCGGCGGCGGCGACGACCGGATCGATGAAAACGGGCGTCCCATCTTCGAGGTTCCCCATGCCGCGCAGCTTTCCGCTCATGAAATTGTGACAGGTGACAGGAAAATCGCGGACGATGTCGGCCCCGACCTTCAGGGCTATCTCTTCCCTGGTCAGGGGTCGGTGCGAACCGCATCCGACGACGAAGCTGATCTCACCGGCGGGAACGCCGGCTTCGGAAAGTTCGCGCAGTATCGAGGGGATCAGCTCGCTGGCCGGCGTCGGCCGGCTGAGATCGTCGACGACGATGGCGGCGCTCTTTTTTCCGCGCGCCATGTCGGCGATCCGCGGCGTCCCGATCGGCTGGTCGAATGCCGCGCGGCGCTGGGATTCTCCGAGGGCGGGGGCCGCATCGGGAGCGAGCACGGTGACCTCCCATCCCTCGGGAAAGGTCAGGGTGATTTCCTCGTCGCCGTAGAAGGCGCGGGAGTAAATGGTTGCCTGGTTGGCGGCCAAGGGATTATCTCCTGAAGCAGCGGTTTGAGGATTGCTACAATATGGCACTGCCGTCACCATCTCCCAAGGAGAAATGGGAATCCCGGTACAAAACGGAGGGGTTCGAGCCCAACCGGGAGCCGGTGCCGTTTCTCGTGCGGTCGGTCGGGGAACTGAAGCCGGGGCGCGCCCTGTGCCTGGCGGCGGGGGCCGGCAGGAACGCCGTCTACTTGGCGGAACAGGGGTTCGCGGTGACCGCCGTCGACATCTCCCCGGCGGGATTGGCGTGGTGCCGCCGACTCGCAGGCGAACGAGGCGTCGAAGTCGAGACGATTGCAGCCGATCTGCTGTCCTTCGACGCCGGTGTGGAGAGATGGGATCTCGCGACGAACCTCTACTTCCACGAACCGGCGCTTTTTCCTTCTGTCAGGACGGCGCTCAAGAGCGGTGGCCATTACCTGTTTCAGACCTATGCGAAGGCCCAGGCGAAATTCGGCTGGGGCCCGAGCAATCCCGGCCACTTGGTCGATCCGGAGGCATTGTGGCGTGCGTTTGCCGGCTGGGAGCTGCTGCATTTCGCCGAAGTGGAGAACGAGGTTGAAAACGGAAGGCGGGAGGCGGTCGTGCAGCTGCTGGCGAGAAAGCCGTAGCCCTTCGGAGAGCGTTCAAGGTGGAAGCAGCCACCGGGATCCGGATGCTGGTTCGTTCGTGGATCCGGTACTTGCGGGAACAGGCAGGCACTATCTCCAGCCACGCGGTCCGGTCAGCTGGTGGCCCGTTTTACCCGAACTGTTCGTTCAGTCTCTGGAAATCGCGGTAGAACAGCTGCGCGGCGCGAGTGAGGTCTTTCTTCAGGATTACGTCGAAGTAGTCGAACGCCTCGAACTCCACACTGAGGCAGCCTTGGTAGCCGATCTGCTTCATGGCGATGAAAAGCAGTTGACCACCTCGATCCCCAGGTCGCCGCCGGCGCGGATGCACTCGCTCGTCAGCTCGATCTCGTCCCTGCGGACCGCATCGTCGCGATGTACGAATTCGCGCTGAATCACCCATTCCGGCACCGTCAGCCCTCCGGCTTCCGTCATTGCCACCAGTTGCCGCAGCTGCGACGGGCTCCTGGTTCGGGGGTTGAGGTGCTGCAGTCCGTACTCGATGCACCGATACCCGGTCTCGGCAAGCATCTCTACGACTTCCTCGTCACTCATGCCCCCCTGATCGAGGTTGAGGAAGAACCCTACCCGGTTGTCCACGACAAAGCCTCGGCTTTCTACCGTTGCAGGGGTGAGTGCAGCTGTTTCACGGTTGGGCGGCCGCCAAGCCGGATTGGCCGAGGGCAGGCGGCAAGGGGAGCGGAGCCTCGTTTTCAGAGGTTTTCGAAGCTCGCGAGCAGTGGTTTTTTCTGGTGCCGGGAGCCGGATTCGAACCGGCACGGCCGCAAACGGCCAATGGATTTTAAGTCCATCGCGTATACCAATTTCGCCATCCCGGCCCCGGGTGCGCACGAGGGCTGTGCGCGGTATGGAAGGAAAAATGGAGGCGGCGCCCGGAATCGAACCGGGGATAAAGGCTTTGCAGGCCTCGGCCTTACCACTTGGCTACGCCGCCTCGGAAAAGCAAGTATACTGGCTCTAGAAGTGCTGTCAACACTTGAACTTGCGGCAGATTGTGAGGTCGGAACGCGACCCCGTGTCGGACGTGTCGACCTCGCTTTCCTATATTGTGGACGACTCTCAATGGCAATTTTCTGGCATAATAACCTGTGAAACAATACCTGCAGTTGGTCGAGCGCATTCTCGACCAAGGAGTCGAAAAACCGGACCGTACCGGAACCGGCACCCTGGCTGTCTTCGGTCACCAGATGCGTTTCGACCTCGGCGAGGGGTTTCCATGCCTGACCACCAAGAAGCTGAACCTTCGCGCCATCATCCACGAGCTGTTGTGGTTCCTCCAGGGCGACACGAACATCGCCTACCTGCGCGAAAACGGTGTCGGAATCTGGGACGAATGGGCAGACGCTTCCGGGGACCTCGGTCCCATCTACGGGAAACAATGGCGCTCGTGGGCGACCCCGGACGGGCGGACCGTGGATCAGATCGGGCAGCTCGTGGCGATGCTGCGCACCAACCCACACAGTCGCCGGCTCGTGGTATCGGCCTGGAACGCCGGAGAGCTCGACCTCATGGCGCTGCCCCCCTGCCACTGTCTGTTCCAGTTCTTCGTGGCAGGCAACAAGCTCAGTTGCCAACTCTACCAGCGCAGCTGCGACGTCGGGCTCGGAGTGCCGTTCAACATCGCCAGCTACAGCCTGTTGACGCTGATGCTCTCCCAAGTGTGCGGATTCGTTCCCGGCGATTTCGTGTGGACCGGCGGAGACATTCACATCTACAACAACCACGTGGAGTCGCTGCGTGAACAACTGCGCCGCGACCCACGCCGACTGCCGCAGATGGTGATAGAGGACCGCAACCAGGACATCTTCTCTTTTCGCCTCGAAGACTTCAGGCTGGTCAAGTACCGCCCGCACCCTCCCATTCCGATGGCCATCGCCGTTTAACGATGCCCCGGACCTCTTCCCGAGCCGTGCCCTCCTCCGCACCGCTTACGAGCGTCGCCATACAGGGAGAAAGAGGCAGCAACAGCGAGCTGGCGGCTCTTGAATACTTCGGCCCGAATTGCGACCTCGTGGCCTGCTTTTCGTTCGAAAAGCTGTTCGAGGCGGTGCGGGGAGGCAGTGCAGCTTTCGGTATGGCGCCGGTCGACAACTCCCTGGCCGGCAGTATCCACGAGGTCTGGGACCTGTTCCTTCGCAGTCCCCTGCCTGTGGTCGGCGAGCTGGCGTTGCGCATCGGTCACTGCCTTATCGGCAACCCCGCCAGCGATCTGTCGCGGATTCGCCGCATCTCTTCTCATCCACAGGCGCTGTCCCAGTGTGAGGAGTTCCTGTCCACCCTCGACGGTGTCGAGCTGTACGATGTGTACGATACCGCCGGCGCCGTAGCCATGATCAAGGAGGCCGGGCAGCTCGAGGATGCCGCCATCGCACCGGCGCAGGCAGCCGCGGATCAGGGGATGAAGGTCCTCGCCTCGGCCATCGAATCGCGCCGGGACAACTACACCCGCTTTCTCGTGGTCGCCGCAGCCCCAGAGAAAAGCTGCAGTGACGACATGAAGACCAGCGCCGTGATCAGCCTTGCGGATTCTGCCCGGGATCTGGGTGAGATTCTGACCTGCCTGACATCGAGACAGCTCCGACTGCACAGAGTTGAGTCGCGCAAACGACTCGGCGAGCCGTACCTCTACGACGTGTACGTCGACTTTTCGGGGGCTGTCGGTGAAGAGCCGGTCGATCAGGCGCTTGCCGAGGCAGAGGGAATCGCCGCGAGCGTCGCGGTTATCGGGTCCTACCCGAAAGGAGGGCGGGTGCAGCCACACCTGCACCCGGTGGACCGGTAGCGGCATGCCGTCGTGAAAGTTGGCGCTAGTCCTCGCCCAGCTTCTCGACCTCGGGGCTCCCGTGGCCGATGCACCAGACCCCGCTGATTCCGTCGCCGTCGAAGTCGGCGCGGGCGACGACGGAAAACGCCTCGCGGCTCCAGCGCACCTCGCAGTCGCATTCCTGCAGCCAGGACAACTGGCTGCGGTACGGTTCCGCCTGCGGGTTGAAAAACACCTGGTGCTCCCTGCGGTATTCTGCCTGCATCAGGTAAAACGCCTCCAATCGGGCCGTCAACTCGATCTCGCCGGTTTCTTCCGGCTTAAGCCGTGAGAACTGGATGATCCCGATTACGCCGAGAACAAAAAAGGCCCCGAGGACCTGGAGATAGCGCATTTCGCCGCATCACCTGAGTTCGAGGTCGATTCCTGCGGCCAATTGCCCCCTGCGAACCACCACCTTGTCCGCGGAGATCGAGACGGCCTCAGCCGGCGTGAAGGGATGCGGGGTGCCGGCATCCGGTACGCGATTGCGGTTGCGGTCGGCAAATGCCATCACCGAATACTCTCCGGGGAGCACCTCCTTGAGGGAGAAGGCTCCATTGCTGTCGGAATCGGCGGTGTAGGTGCCCTCACCCGGTACACGCCTGGCGATCACCATCACTTTGCTCAGATCGAGGTGGGATTCCCCACTGACCGTCCCTGAGAGAGACGGCAATTCGGATGCGGGGAGCACCTCGAAATGGAGCTCGACGAGGCTGTCGGACGGGGCGAGGCCGCCGCTGTCACTCAGATGTCCGAGCCGGCCGCGCAGGGAATAGGATCCCGGTTTCAGGGACTCGTGCGGAACCAGCACCAACCGCGTCGGAGTTTCCCACCTCCAGGTACCGTCTACTGACGTGGTCGAGTCGGTCTCGATCCAGAAATCGTCGGCGGGGGTATCTGGGGACATCCCTTCGTCGAACTCGATCACCAGTGAATCGCCGGCAGCTCCCATTTCCGAGGGGGTTGCCGAGACCACGGAAGGAGCCTTCTTGTCCTTTCGGGTGCTGGCGCGCCACGGCTGGTCCCACGAAATCTGCTGTTTCTCGACGACGATCTTGGCGAAACGGTATTTTGCCCCTGCCTGTTGGGGACTGGTGAGGACGTACAGCCTGGTTCGGTCGTGGGCCTTGGAATAGACTGCCTGCACCTCGATCCCATCGATTTCAACTACGGAGTCCAGAGGGTTCACCTCGCGGTCGAAGGCCAGGAGGAGTCGGTTCTCGTCGAGGGGCTGTGCCCGCTTCAGCCGGGGGGCGGTCAGGTGTCCCGGGACCATCAACAGATCTCCTGCATGGACAGCTTGGCTCTGCGAGAGGTCGTGAATGCGGGCGGGCAGGGCAAGGGATTCGCCGGCGTCCCGGCGCGAATTGCGGTTTTTGTCGCCAAAGGCGATCACGAGGAAGCGCCCCGGGGAAAGGCGTTTGAATTCGTACGAGCCGTCCTGCGAGGCTTGCGTCTGGTAGTCGGGGAGATCGCTGCCTACGCGTCCCTCGAAGTGGCGGACATCGTAGGCCCATACCCGGGCCCCGGCCGCAGGCCTCGCTTCCTCGTAGACGCGGCCGTGGAGCCGCCTCTGATCCAATTCCGCCCCGGTGGCGAAGGCGAAGGTGTACGGTTCCGGCAGCGAGTTGCCGCGCCGGTCCCTGGTGTCGGTCCCGACGGTGATCACGTAGGTCTGCTTCTCGAGAAGGCGGCCAGGGGATGCTTCAAGCGTGCGACCATTCCAACGGAAGCGCAGCTCGACTCGCGGAGCGATAAAGATGGCCTCCTCGGTTCGCCTGCGATCCATTGCTTCGCTGAAACGGAGAACGATGGCGCTCTCCACCGCCACCTCCGTTTCGTCGGCCGCCGGGGTATGGCCGACGATTTCCGGGGCCGTCCTGTCGACCTCCCCGCCAGGTGGCCTGCCGACCTTGGCACAGTGAACTCCGGAGAAGGCGACGGCGACCAGGAGCAGGGGAAGCCAGTGCCGAGGTGGTCCCGGATCCGGGATGCAGGGGGGCATACGGGGAGGCTCGCCGGCGGGGGAAGACAGTTCTCGGGCCGGCGGACAGGATCGAGGAATCACAGGACGTAGCGGCTGAGGTACTCGTCTTCGAGGATGTCCCGGTCAGTGGTATCGAGGGTGGCTGCCTGCGTAGGTGGTGCGCAGGCCCAGCAGCACCTTTTCATCGTCAGTGGAGACGTTGGCGGAAGCGGGGGTTCTCCGTCCCAGCATTTTGGCGACGGCGACGGCGTCGGCACCGGCTCCGAGCATGTGGTCGGCGCAGGCGCGCCGCAATGTTCGCGGGCGGCCCCCGTTCACCAACGTCAGCAGGCGTTCGACGATGCGTTGCACTGTCCTGCGGTGAAGGCGTTTTCCCGAGGTGTTGAGGAAGAGGGCGCCTGCGTCGATATCGGCAATCTCCTTGTCGACCAGGAGGTCCGCCCGGCACAGCAGGTATGCGCTAATCGTGACCGCGGCACGCGAACCGATCGGCACGAGCCTCGGTGCGTCCGGCGGGCCGAGTTTCAACATTCCCGATCCGAGTTCCAGCGAGGTCAGATTCAGCGCGACCAGTTCCCCGAGCCGCAACCCACCTCCGTACAGGATTTCGATGATAGCACGGTTGCGGACCGCGGCGAAGCTGTCGGCCGGCGTTTTTTTGATCACCTCGGCAAGGGCCTCCTTTTCGAGGCAGGGCTCTGCGGGTTGCGGTCTGGTCCTAACCCTCAGTCCGGCTGCGGGGTCGTCATCGCGGACGCCGGAGCGCTGTAAAAAGCGAAACAGCGATTTCACCGCGGAAAGTTTTCGCTGGGCGGTTGTAGGTTTGTTTTGCCGTTTTTGTTCGCACAGGAACTTGCCTACCAGTCCGCTGTCGATGGAACCGATCGACGCGTCTGCCGTGCGCGGATGCACGAAGAGGGCGAACTGATTCAGGTCGGAGCGGTATGCGCCAATGGTCGAAGCGGGGCGGCCGCTCTTCTGCAGGTGATCGAGAAAGTGGGCGATGCCGTCTTCAAGGGGCGCAGAGGGGTTCGGAGCGTCTTCGGATCGCGCTGTAGAATCGGGTAGAGGTTCGCTTTCCAAGGGTGCGCGGCCTCGGCCGGCACTGCTCAAGCGGCAGGAGTGTTTTCGAACCGGTTTTCGCACACGCGGCAGAGCAGCATCGGCGCCCCGTTCCGGCTGTTCTTTTCGTACAGGAGCGGCGCTTCGCAGTGAGGACAGGGCCCTTCCACCGGTTTGTCCCAGCTGGCGAACTTGCAATTCGGGTACTGATTGCAGCTGTAGAACACCTTCCCCTTTCGGGATTGCTTCTCCACCACTTCGCCACCACAGTCCTGCTCCGGGCAGGATATCCCGAGAGAGTACGGTTTGACGTTGCGACAATCGGGGTATCCGCTGCAGGCGAGAAAGCGTCCGTAGAGCCCGGTCTTGACGACCATTGGAGAGCTGCAGAGCTCGCACTTTTCGTCGGTCCGGACCTGCTCCTGATCCTGTTCGAGAGGTTTGGTATTCTTGCAATTCGGGTAGCCCGGGCATGCGAGGAAACGGCCGTTTCGGCCCCACTTCACAACCATTTTGCGATGGCAGTCCTCGCAGACAATGTCGGTCTCTTCCTGCAGGGACTGCTTGAGCTCGCGACGTCGCGAATTCGCATCCTTCAAGGAATCGCTCCAGGATCCATAAAACTGGCGCACCGTCTCCACCCAGTTCTCCTTGCCGTCCTCAATGCGGTCGAGCTCGTCTTCCATTTTTGCGGTAAAGCGGACGTCGAAGATGTTGGGAAAGGTCTCGATAAGAAGCTTGCTGACCGTTTGTCCGCGCTCCGTGGCCACGAAGTAGCGGTCCAGGTTTTCCACGTACTCCCGATTCTGCAGGGTGCTTATGATCTGCGCGTAAGTGCTGGGTCTGCCGATACCTTTCGCCTCGAGCTCTTTTACGAGAGATGCTTCGGAGTACCTAGGGGGAGGCTTGGTGAAATGCTGTTCCGGCTTCAGGTTCAGGGCGTCGAGTTCCTGTCCGGCTACGATACCGGGAGGCAACTGGGCCTTCTCGCTGTCCCCTTCATCTTCTCTGCTTTCCGTGTAGAGCACGGAGAACCCAGGAAACTTCGTACGCGACCCGGTGGTTCGCAGTAGATAGTCGGCGGCGGAAATGTCGATACTGGTGATATCGAGAACCTGGGGTCCCATCTGCGAGGCGACGAAGCGTTTCCAGATGAGGTCGTAAAGCTTGGCCTGGTCCGCCTTCAACCTGTTTTTCAGCTCACCGGGAAGCAGGTCAAGGTAGGTGGGCCGGATCGCCTCGTGAGCGTCCTGCGCACCTCGTCGGGTCTTGTAAACATTCGGTTTCGAGGGAAGGTAATTCTCTCCGTAAGTCTTGCCGATATGCTCGCGGACCTCGGTAATGGCGTCATCGGAGACTCGCACCGAGTCGGTTCGCATGTAGGTGATCAAACCGCGAGTTTCCCCCTGAACCTCGATCCCTTCGTAGAGTTGTTGTGCCACAGCCATGGTGCGTTTGACGGAAAAGCGCAGTCGCCGAGCTGCATCCTGCTGCAAGGTGCTGGTGATAAAGGGGGCCGAAGGCCGCCGCCGCTGTTCTTTCCGCTTTACCTGCTTGACGGCGAAATCCGCCTTTCGCAGGTCGGCAACGATGGCGTCGGCCTGTTCCTGGTTCGATATGACGAGCTTCTCGTTGCGGTGCTGCAGCAATCGCGCAGTGAAGGCAGGATGTTCGTCGTCGGCAGAAGGCTTGGCAGAATCACTTCTCTGCTTGAGAAAGGCATCGATTGTCCAGTATTCCTGCGGCTCGAAGGCGTTGATTTCAGCATCTCGCTCGCAGATCATACGAAGAGCGACCGATTGCACCCGCCCGGCCGACAGGCCTGCGTGTATAACCTTCCACAACAACGGGCTGATTTCGTATCCTACCAGGCGGTCGAGCACGCGGCGTGCCTGTTGGGCGTTGACCTTTCTGAGGTCGAGCTTTCCCGACTTGGCGATCGACTCGCGCACTGCCTTCGGGGTGATTTCGTTGAACAGGATGCGTTTGACCGGAAGGTCATCCTTGTTGCCGATTGCATGGGCAACGTGCCAGGCTATCGCCTCGCCTTCGCGGTCCGGGTCGGTTGCGAGATAGATCTCGTCCGCTGTCCGGGCGGCCCTGCGCAAGTCCGCCAGAATCTTTCCCTTGCCCCTGATGGTGACGTAGCGGGGATTGAAATCGTTGTCGACGTCGACGCCCAACTCCTTTGGAGGCAGGTCGCGCACATGTCCCATGCAGGACTTGACCAGGTAGTCCTTGCCGAGAATCTTGTTGATTGTGGTCGCCTTTGCAGGTGATTCTACTACAACGAGTGATTTTGCCATTACCTTGTGCCGTAGTTGTTGATAGGCATTAAACCATCAAGATCTAAAATCTGCATATTGAGTCGGACACCTCAATTTTGCCAATGCTGCCACATTTTTCTCAATATATAGAGCGCTTCAGAGCATAGCAAACCTCCGGCAACCTCGGTGCAATTTCGGTCCGCACACATTTTCCGTAATTGCAAAAATTCCACAACCTTCTTAAAAACAACCACAAATGGATTTCCGGTTGAATTATACCCGGGTGCCGTCAATCGGCTGGCCGGACCTTTGACGCCATGGTCGCGATAAGAACTCCGGAGGAGATCGAGAAGATCCGTGCCAGTTGCCGTATCGTGTTTTTGGTTCAGCAGGCGCTGGTAGCAGCCGCACGGCCCGGTGTTTCAACCCTCGAACTTGACCGTTTGGCCGAAGAAACGATCCGAGACCATGGTGCCTACCCCGCATTCAAAGGGTATCACGGCTTTCCCGCCAGCATATGTGCCTCCGTAAACGACGAAGCGGTGCACGGATTCCCGCGGCCCGAAGCGCTTTACACGGGAGATATCCTAAGCGTTGACGTCGGCGTCAAGCTGGATGGTTATTTCGGGGATGGGGCTTTTACGCTCGGGGTGGGCTCCATTACGAGTGCCCAGCAACATCTTCTGGACACGACTCGCGCCGCCCTTCATGACGGTATCAACAAAGCCCGGTCGCGCGGACGTTTATCGGATATTTCTCATGCCATCCAGTCTCGGGCGGAGGCCAACGGCATGTCGGTCGTCCGTGAGTTCGGAGGCCATGGAATCGGGCGGGCCTTGCACGAAGCTCCCCACATTCCAAACTATGGCTCCCCGGGGCGGGGACCGAAGTTGCAGCCGGGCTTCGTCGTCGCCATAGAACCGATTCTCAGTATGGGTAAACCAGACGTAGTCGTCGCCGAAGACGGCTGGACAACTTCGACGCGGGATGGGACCACTGTCGCCCACTTCGAGCACACCGTTGCAGTCACCGAAGATGGTCCCGATGTGCTGACTTTGCCGAGCGCAGATTCTCGGAGCCCGCAGTGAAGGTAACCCTGTTGGGGACCGGGACCTCGGTCGGGGTTCCCCGCATCGGCTGCGACTGCCCGGTTTGTCTGTCGGAAAATCCCCGAAACAAGCGGCTCCGCTGTTCCATAGTGATCGAGTTTGGAGATCGTGTACTTCTTGTCGACACTACGCCTGATCTGCGCACTCAGGCTCTTCGTTACGAAGTTCGCCGCCTCGATGCCGTCCTGTTTACGCATGGTCACGCCGACCACCTGCATGGACTCGACGACCTGCGTTGCTACTGCTTTGGCCGCGACGAACCACTGCCCTGTTTTGCCGATAACCACACCCTGGAGCGCATCAACCGGGTGTTCGATTATGCTTTCGATTCACCTTATCCTCTCTCGTTTCCACGGCTGGACCTGCACGTGATAAACGGTACGATCACGCTGTTCGGCCTGCAGATCCATCCCATCACCGTGTATCACGGAAGATTGCCGGTGCTGGCGTTCCGCATCGGGCAGTTCGCCTACGTGACTGACTGCAATCGGATCCCGCCTGAATCCATGACCCAACTGCGCGATCTAGACGTGCTCGTGCTCGACGCCTTGCGACACACCGAACACCCGACCCACTTCAACATAGAAGAGGCGCTCGATGTCGTCGGCGAACTGAAGCCGAGACGGACTTTCTTCACGCACATCGCGCACGAGCTGGATCACGAAGCAACAAATGTCTTCCTGCCCGACAATGTTGAGTTGGCGTACGATGGACTCGTTCTCGATGTGAATTGAAATCGGAGAGAAAAAAAGGGACGCGATCAAGTCGGATCACGTCCCTTTTTTATTTATGGCTCCTCTGGAGAATCTGTGGGTGAGGAGGGGAGGCTGCGGCGATGGGAATAGAGGAGGCCAGGTAGCCCAGGCGCATCATCCCCCGGTATGTTGGGACAGTCCACCAAGACGGAACCCAACTACCTGTGGAGGGAATGATGCGCCTGATCACGGTACTAAACCGGTGCACGACCTTCAAGCGGTTTGTGTTTGAGGGCAGTCATTTTGACCGGCACGGAAGGATAATGGTGAGGATAAGGCCACGGAAAAACTCCCGGGGCGCGTGCAGCGGCTGCGGTCACTTGGCCCCCACCTATGACACGGCCCCCGAGGCCCGGCTGTTCGAGTTTGTTCCCCTCTGGGGGTTTCCGGTCTTTCTGGTGTATCGCATGCGCCGGGTTGCCTGCAAAGCCTGCGGCCGGGTGGTCGTCGAGAAGGTCCCCTGGAGCACGGGCAAGCACCACCTGACCGACCTCTACCGCTGCTTCCTGGCCCAGGGGGCCAAAAAACTGTCGTGGATCGAGGTGGCGCGTTCCTTCCGGACCCGTTGGGACAAGGTCTACCACTCCGTCCAGTACGTCGTGGACTATGGGCTCGCTCATCGCTGCCTCGACCAGGTCACGGCCCTCGGCGTGGATGAAATCCAGTATCGTAAGGGGCCTCATTATCTGACGTTGCTGTACCAGATCGACCCCCACCGCCGCCGCCTGTTGTGGATGGGCGAGAAGCGGACGAAGAAGGCCTTGAACGACGGCTTTACCGAACGGGAGCAGGAGCACCGGCGCAAGCAGGAAGCCGGCGGCGAGCAGGAGCCGACCCGTTTCCTCGACCAGATTACCGTCATCTGCTCTGATATCTGGAAAGCCTACCTCGACGTTATCAGCAAGCGGCTCCCCACCGCGGTACCTATTCTCGACCGTTTTCACCTCATGCAGCACTTCAGCAAGGCCCTCGACAAAGTCCGTGCCGAAGAGGCCCGCAGACTCAAAGAACAGGGCCAGGATCCGGTCCTGAGCAAGAGCCGCTGGTGCTTCCTGAAGCGCAAGGAGAACCTCAGCGACTCCCCCACAAGGCTTGAAGCTGTCGGAGCTATTGAAGATGAACCTGCGGACGGTCAGAGCCTACCTGCTCAAGGAGGACTTCCAGCGCTTCTGGGACTACACCTACTCCGCGTGGGCTGAGAAGTTCCTCCAGCGCGGGTGTTTCCGTACGATGAGAAGCAACATCGAACCGATGAAAGACATCGCCGGAATGCTGCGGCGTCACCAAGAGCTCATCCTCAATTGGTTCAGGGCCAGGAAGCAGTTCAACAACGGCATGGTCGAGGGCTTGAACCTGAAATGGAATCTGACAGGGAGAAAAGCATTCGGATGCCGCACCTTCAAGGCACTCCAAATCGCTTCATTCCATCAGCTTGGCGATTTACCCGAGCCACAATTCACCCACGAATTCTACTGACGAGCCTTATTTATAGGACCGCGTTGTCAGGGCAAGGCCCTTTTTTTTCAGCACTTGGACCAGCCGCAATGCTTGCAATTTAGGCAGTTGCTCTCGTGCACGACTGTCGAGCCACACTCCGGGCAGGTGGCGCTCGATTTGGTTTCCCTGGTATCATCGGGAACCGAGCCTGCGGACTCGGCACGAGGTTCCGCTCCACGATGCAGATACCGCTCGATAGCACGGCCGATGGCGTCCGGTGCAGACAGGATCAGTTCGCCATCTTCCCAGACCGGGGTGGGTCCGGATATTCCCTTCAGAGACTTCACGATTTCCTGCGGATCGATGCCGGAGCGCAAAGCCAGTGAGATAAGGCGGCTGATCGCCTCGGATTGCGCGGCGGCGTTGCCCCCCGCCTTGCCGATGGTGCTGAAAACCTCGCACAGTCCCTGATCGTCTTCGTTGATGGTGACGTAAATGTTGCCCTCCCCGGTGCGGATGCGTTCGGTCACACCGGTAGTGACCGCCGGCCGGCGGCGCGGGTGGTAGCCGCGCTCGCTACGTCCGGAAGCCGCCGGGGCTTCGGCTGCAGGAGGGTCCTCTTTCTGCGGTGGCTGATTCTCCTCCTGACTGTCTTCGGTCTGCAGGATTCCCTGGCGGCTTCCCTCCCTGTAGACCGTTACGCCCTTTAAGCCCTCCCTATAGGCGGTGATGTAGATGTCCGCCACCGTCTCCGCACTTGTTTCCTCCGCCAGATTGATCGTCGAAGAGATGCTGCTGTCGGTGTACTTCTGGATGATCCCCTGCATCCTTACACGAAAATACGGATCGATTTCGTGTGAACTTATGACGTATTCGGGCAGGTTCTCGTCGTCGCCGAAGAGGCGCTGAATCAGCGGGTGATACACTTTGTACTCGCGGAAAGATTCTCCGTCTGCCTGTTTGACCCGTCGCTTGTAGCTGGTGCAGAAGATAGGCTCGATGCCCGAAGTCGTCTGGGCGACGATGGACCCGGTCCCTACCGGAGGAACCGTGATCAGGGTCGCGTTGCGCAAGCCATATTTCTTTGCGCGGTCCTGAATGCTCATCGGCAGACTCTGTATGAACTTGCTTTGCGAAATGCCGTTCCAGTCGAACAGCGTGAAGGGTTCTTTTTCGCTCGCAAGGTCGATGGAAGTCTCGTAGGAGCAGTAACAGATCGTTTGCATCACCTTCTCGACCGTGTCGAGCGCCTCGTCCGAGTCGTACCTCAGCTTCATGAGTACCAGGGCGTCCGCCAAGCCTGTGATACCCAGCCCGACGCGACGGTCCGATTCCACCGCCTCCCTGATCTTTGGAAGAGCGTGATTATCCATGTTGTAATCGATGACGTTGTCGAGAAAACGGGTCGCGACCCGGGTGCTTTCGGCCAGATCCTCGAAATCGAATGTGCCGTCTTCTCGGACGAACTTCACCAGATTGAGATTGCCTAGGTTGCACGCAGTGTACGAAGCCAAGGGCTGTTCGCCGCAGGGGTTGGTGCTGGTCAGCGGATTGGCGTATTCGACGTTGTGGTACTCCTTCATCGTGTCCCAGAAGATGATTCCGGGCTCAGCGCTGGAATGGGCATTGGCGATGATGGTGTTCCACAGATCCTGCGCGCGTACGGTGCGATACACCTTCCCTCCCCACCTGAGGTCGAAGTCCGTGTCGCCTAGGACGGCTTCCATGAACTCGTGGGTAATCAGAACGCTGATGTTGGCGTACTGAACCTTGGTTCGGTTAACGTCATTCTTGATTGTAATGAAGTCCTCGATGTCGGGATGATCGACCCGTAGAGTCAGCATCAGCGCACCTCGCCTGCCCGCCTGCGACACCGCGTTGGTGCTCTCGCTCAAAAGGTTCATGAAAGCGGTGCACCCCGGAGACCGGTCGACGGTCGCGTTGACCGGTGCACCCTTGGGCCGCAGCGACGACAGGTCAGTACCGACCCCGCCGCCGGTCCGGTACACCATCGCCGATTCACTCAAGCAGCGGTAAATGCCCTCGAGGCTGTCCTGTTCTATGGGAATGACGTAGCAGTTGGAGAGCGTAGGCTTTCGGCGGGTCTCGTCACGGCCTGCCCCGTGCATAACTCGACCCCCGGGGATGAATTTGAAGTCGAGAAGAAGGGTGAAGAAGCGGTTGTACCAGTGCGCCTCCTCCTCTTCGACTGAGGCCATCGCCCGGGCGATGCGGTCCCACATTTGCAGGGGCCCGGTCTCTCCCGGAGCCAAGTACTTGTTGCGCAGAACATCGATCGCCAGATCATTACCGGCATAGTAGGTCTCTGCGTCTGCGGCTGTTTTCAGAATGTCGTCGTGGCCGTTGCGCCTATAGCCGCGACCTTCCACCTGAGCCAGTAAGTCCTCGAGGCGATGGCCTTTCCTTGCCGCGGTATCGTCTGCGGTTTCGGAGGCCCCTGATTCGTAGATATTGGACGACATTTTTCCCTCACTTGTGCGCATCGCGCGCAAAATACGGGCTCCGCCTTTGGGGCCAAGCTCCAAAGCAGCCAGCCCCAAAAGGTCCCAAGATTCAGTATATACAGGAGGTTATGCGGGGAGAATTCTAGAAGACATCAGTTCCGCCGGAACCACATTATCTCCTGCTGTCTACCGAGCGGAACACAAGATCTTGTGGAAACGTCTCGAATATACAGCCCTTGATTCGAGCGTGTCAAGGAATTTCAAAAAGACCGGGATTGATCTCCGGGCGGGGCTGAGGGAGCTACAACAACGTCGATTTTTACGGTGGAGGATGCCTGACGGAGGCGGAAAACTTGCCCTTGCAGGCCGAGCAGGGGTATAGTGCGGCGCCTCGAGAAATGGGGAGGAGGGCCGCCAAGGTCTTAAGGGGCCGGCGAGAGCTGCTCCAACTCGCGGACGAAATCGCTCTTGTCCCTGAATTGTCGATATACCGACGCAAATCGGACATAGGCGACTTCGTTCAAACTGCGCAACGCATCCATGACTAGCTCACCAACCTGAATGCTCGGGATTTCCTTTTCGGTGAGGTTGCCCAATTCGCTTTCGATCTGGTCGACGAGTTCTTCGATTTGATCGCTGGAGACGGGTGTCTTGTAGCAGGCGAGCCGAATCTTTTCGAGGAGTTTGCCGCGGTCGAAAGGCTCCCGACTGCCGTCACGCTTGATGATGGTCAGCGGCGCGTGTTCGATGTATTCGTAGGTGGTGAATCGCTGATTGCAGTTGACGCATTCCCGGCGTCTGCGGATGGCTTGGCCATGACGGCACGACCTCGAGTCGACAACGCGGTCGTCCTGATGATCGCAAAATGGGCAACGCATGTGCGACCTCCCGACCACCTCGTTGCAGTGCGCGAGGTGGTGTCATTCGGGGATGTGTGTGTCCCTACCGGCGGGGAGATGCTTGGAGGGGTCCCGGTGGCTTCCAAAATCGATGCATCATGGGCACCTCCGAGATATAAAATACTAAATGGCCACCATGACCGCGTGGATCACGCTGTCAAAGGCTCAATTAAGGCGAAATTTGAATGGGAGACTGACCCAGACTTTGACGGCCTTGTCGTTCTGGAGCGCGGGTGTAAACTCCGTCTTCAGGGCGGCCGTCTTGGCGGCTTCGTGAAAGATTTCGTTGCCGACTACCTGGCCGATCGCCTCGACCTTGCCGTCCTTGCCGACCAAGACGGTGACTGTTACCGAGCCCTCGATACCGGCCTTTTGGGCGATCACCGGATATACGGGGTCAACCTGCTTCTTGCGCACCGGTTTCTTCTCGACCTTCCAGAGGTCGACAATCTCCTCTTCCTCTTCTTCGACCTCCATGCTGGGAAGCTCCTCGAATTCGGGCGGAGGTGCCAGATCGTCGAACAGGTCGAGTTCGGTCGTTTCGATGGTAACGTCGTCAGGAATGTCTTCGCTGTCGGTGGGAATCGGGACGACGGGTCGTGGTGGCGGCGGCGGTCGTCGTTCCTGGCGGGTTTCAGGTATCTGCTCCAGCTCGATAATGACCGGGGCTTGCGACTTTTCGAAGGCTTCGACTTCGAACGATGGAAAAATGAAAAATAGCAGGGCATTGGCTGCGGTGGAGGCGGCAACGGAGAGCCAGAAGGCCTTGCGGTAGGTCTGCCGGAGATCCGCTTCAGGCGCTTTTCGTCGCGGCATTTTCCAAGGCCGCTGCGGGATACCGGCGCTGGTCATGGTTGTGGCTGCTTCTCCCGGTCGGTGGCGAAATTGACGCGCAATGCCTCAACTTTGCGCAATTCCTGCAGAACATCCGAGATGACGCCGAACTCGGCCTCGCCGTCTCCCTTGATGGAGATGATCAGCCGGGGATTCATCCTCAATTTGGAGTAGATGAGCTGCCCAACCTGTTCGAGCAGGACCGTCTGATCGTCAATATTGACGGACCCGGCCCTGCTGACCCAGACGCTGGTCACATGCCTTCTCATCTCGAGCTTTTCGACGCTTTTGGCGTCGGGCAATTCTACCGGAATGCCGCGGAAGCGGACAAACACGGTCGACACCATGAAAAAAACCAGCAGCAGAAAAGAGATGTCCGCCATGGAAGCTGTCGGGATCACACTGGCGACCTTTGCTTTGCGGTTAAACTTCACTGTTCAGGCTCCGCGATCGAGATGCGGGTCGCACCCGCGAGTTTGAGTTCGTCGAGTACGTCGACAAACATCCGATACGTGGCTCCGCGTTCCGCCTTCAGCGAAATGATAAGTTTGTCGTTGGCCGCGAGTCGGCTTTGTATCTGGCCTCGGAGATCACCGAAAGAAACCAAGGTCAGATTTTCGTTTTCGAAGAAGGCGATTTCGTCCCGCTCGTTGATCCAGACGTTGGAGATGTTTTTCTGCTTGATCTCTTTGCTTTCACCAAACGGCGGCAGGTGCAAAGACAGGCCCTTGTCCTGATTCATCGTCGTCGTCACAAGGAAGAAAACAATCAGAAGAAAGGCGATATCCGCCATCGAGGCGGTAGGTATCTCCGGTGGGACTCTGTGCCCTCGTTTCCAGTTCATCCGATTCCGGCGCTGTCAGTGGGTTGGCTCTGCCGCGCTTTTATTGCGCGGCGTCAGCCTGACCCGTCTCCGCCAGCAGGTCGACGAAACCGGCAGTGTGCTCTTGCATGTCGGCGATGATGCGGTCGATCCTGGAAGCGAAAAAGTTGTGAAGAAATTGAATGATGATACCTACGATGAGACCGGATGCCGTAGTGATTAGCGCCTCGGAAATTCCCCCAGCAACCATGGACGGTTCAACATCGCCGGCCCTTTCGATCGCTTGGAAAGCGCCGATCATCCCGCTCACTGTCCCGAGGAAGCCGATCATGGGAGCGAGGTTGGCGACCGTGGACAGCCAGACCATACCTCGTTCGAGGAAAGCCATCTCCACTGCTCCGGCATTGTCGATCGCTTTTTCCACGTGATCGATGCCGCGGTGCATTCGCAACAAACCGGCGTGGATGACCGAGGCTACGGGACCTCGCGTTTCCGAACAGATCCGTGCGGCCTCGTCGGGCCCGCCAGACCTCAGGGCCTCCTCAAGGTTCTGGAAAAAGGCGTTTGCGTCGATCCCTGCTCGGCTCAGGTTGACCAGTCTTTCGATGGCAATGGCGATTCCGAGCACCAGCAGCACTACCAGAGGATACATCGCCCATCCGCCATCCTGAAACAGTTCCCACAGCATAATTTCTCCTCAGCTCGAGGCCTGCGTTGGCCCGTTTGGCGACTGTTCAGCCACCGGTTTGGTCTTCGTCACTTGCTCCGAAGAATGACCGTTTCAGCTTCTCTTCTTCAGTTTCCGGGGGTCGTAGCTGCAAGATGCGCTGTTGCGCGACTTTTTCCCACTCGGGATCCTGTCGCGACCGTTCGAAAGCGTCAATTGCCGCGTCTTCGTCTCCTTGCAGTATCAACAGCTCACCCTGAAGCAGCAGCAAGTGGCCGTCCTTTTTGTCGACCTCGAGGCCCGTACGCAGCCAAGTCGAAGCAGCGTTGAAATCGCTGCCCTTCAGGTGGAGTTCGACCAATGTAGCCAATGGGCCCAGGTCATGTGGTTGGGCTTCGACCATGCCCTCGAGCCCTTCCATCTGCTGCGAAAGATCGCCGGCATCGGTAGCGATCGCAGCCATGCGGTCGAAGTAGGAATACCTGCTCAGCGAGTCGAGGCGCACCAACTGTCTGAGCGTTTCGTAGGCACCTGAACGATCACCGCTGCTGGCCTGCAGCTCCAGCACGCGGCTGAGTATTTCAATAGTGGACGGACTCGTTTCGGAGGCCGGGGAGGACAAGGCGCGCGAACTCCAGGCAAGGGCCTGCTCTGTGTCGCCACTGGCTTCGTGCAACTGGGAGAGCAGCTCGAAAATCTGACGCGCGTCGACTTCGCTGTTGGCGGCCAGCGCTTCGTAGTGAGAAATAGCGGCTTTGTGGTTTCCCTGGATGCGATGGAGATCCGCGATTTGGCGCCTGAACCTGCGGTACTTCGAGACTGCGGGCTTGATGTCGAGAACGGGCTCCAAGAACACCCAGGCCGAATCGGGATCTTCCTGGCGCAGGTAGAGTTGCGTCAACAGCACGTTGGTGTTGACGTGCAGGGAGTCGAGGGCGACACAGATGAGCAAGTGCCGTTTAGCTGCCGCCGTGTCTCCCTTGTTTGCGAGCAGGCTGCCGCTGAAAAAATGGGCTTTGAGATCGTCGGGCTTGTAGTGGACTACCTGCCCGTAGTATCGCAGGGCGTCTTCAGTCTGATTCTTTTCGCGCGCGGTTTTTGCGAGAAACCGGTATTTGCGAAGGCTGTCTGAGGCTACGGGTTCGCTGGTCTCGGCCCATGCATCGGGCAGGGACAGCCCCAAGGCGAACAGGGCGAGGACGATCCCCCCTGACACGGACGGGGTAAACCGTGGAAGCCTCCGCAATATTTCTGCGCGAGCTTTGCGTACCGGCGAATTCAAATTCATTAGAGGAGGAATATACGCCGCCCTTTGGAGCAGTAAAAATGTAATGTTACCCTTGAACGACTTCGGTTGTCAAATGCGGTAGCCGCCTCCGGGCTCACCGAGCAGGGAAACCGCCGCCCACATCAGGCGCATCCAAAGGTCTCCCAGGATCAGCCCCATGAAGAAGGGGCGCAGGCGGCGATACTGCACAGCTCCTCCGTAACGGACTACGAGAACCTTGACCGCCCATCCGATAAGCGCCGAGGGCAAGTCCCATTTTCAGTTGAAACAAAGCACAGGCTCGGTTGAATAGATCAGCCCGTCATAGCGAGCTGTTTGATACCGAGCTCGGCCTGCAGGGCGTGCCGCATCGTCGGTGAGTGACGGTAGCCCTTGACCCGGCGCAGACGCGGTTCGATGTCCAACAGCGCCGTGGCTACCCAGCGGTGACGCTGCGATGAGTTGCTCCAGCGCCGGACGTTGTGCGTCAACTGCCCCAGGAGACCGTTGACGTTCTCGATGCAGTTGGTGGTACGGAAGGAATTCTTCAACATCGGCATCACTCCCAAGCGGTGCAGGGTGAGGGTCTCTTCCAGGCCTTCCTCGAGGCTGTGCAGGGCGGACTGGTTCGTCAGCTCCAAGCCCGGTTTGAGCGCCTCCAGGGCAGCCTTGGCCTCCTCGTACGTCGCTTGCCCGTAGGCCGCTTCCATTTTGTGACGGATCCGGGCCTGCTCGCTCTTGGGCAGATACGAGACGACGTTCTGGCGCTTGTGATACTGGCAGCGCTGCACGCAGGCATGCCCTTTCAGCACCGACCGCACCGCCTTGTACAGTCCCTTGCCGCCGTCGAGGACGACCAGCAGTCCGGCTTCATACTGCAAGCCCCGTTCGACCAGATCGGACAGGAAGCGCCGGCAGACGCGCTCGTTCTCGGTGGCCGCCTGCACGAAGCCCAGCGGAATCTTGTGTCCGTCCAGGGTGACGCCCAAGGCGATGAGGATTTCTTCGTCGGCGAAGCTCTTGCCGTCGAGAAACAGCGCCACCAGATCGTATCCTTCCAGGGATCGCTCCTGGAATTCGGCCAGCTTTCGCGCCGTGCCTTTCACGTAGCGGCGCGACACCGAGGAACCGGACCGGCCGAAGGCGGCCGGGACGGCCTCGGCGCAGGCCTCGTAGTCGCGCGTGGCGATCCCTTTCAACACGCGCAGCAACAGACCCTCGTCCTGGTTCCGGGGCCTCTGCAGGGCCGGGTAGGCCGCCAGCGGCACCTCGGTCCGGCTGGCCACATTGCGCACCCGCGGCACTTCGACCCTCAGTTTCTGATCGCCCAGATACACCGATCCGGACTGAGATCCCCAGCGGCGCACCGGCTGCTCGGCCCCCTTGCGCTGATAGCGCGGCCCGGCCAACTCCTCGACCGCCCGTTGCAGTTCCTCGGCGACGGCTTGCAGACCCAAAGGAATCAGGCATTGGATCCCCTCGATGCGCGTATCCAGATCGCCGGTAAGGGCGGCGGCCTCCGCATTCACGGGGCCGATTTCCAGGCTGCGTTTGACCTGCTTCCGGGGTCCTGATAGCTTGCTCATGGCAGGCTCCTTTCTGTTACCTGATACGAGGTTTTCCGGAAAAAACTTCCCGTACCAAGGTAGCGAGAGGAGCCTGTGCTGTTTCAACTAAGATCGGGACAATGCCAGCGCCGACCCCCAGATCAGGTTGCCGATACCGGTTCCGTAGACGAATCCGGCGGGGTGAAACGGCAGTTGGGTGAACAGGGTGCGCAGAAAGGAGAGAGCTGCAGTGACGGCGAATCCCGCTGCCACGGCGCCCATTCTGATTAGGTCGGGACCAGCCGGTCGGGTTCCCGCCTCGGAGTACAAATAGTGGTAGTAGCGGCCCAGGCGGGCTGCCGAACGGGCACCGCCGTGGCGATCAAGGGTAAAGATCCCCGGATCGTACACCAGTTCAAGCATCGACCAGAAACCACAGGCCAGGCCCGCGAGTAAGCCCACCGCCACGGCGGCCCCGATGTGAGCGGCGCCAGTGCGCAGCGCTCCGGCCATCTTCCAGCCTTCGACGTGCAGCATCGTCACCGCGGCGATTCCGGAATAGCTCAGGAGGTTGAGAAACGCAAGGGCGACGTATTCGGAGGGGCTGAAAACACCCGGCCCGGTTCCCCGGGCAAAGAAGAGAAGGTTTGACTCCTTCATAAAAACCCCCCTCTCACAGCCCCGATAATCAGGGATTCTTGGTATATTTGTGTATACCAATCCGTCACACACTTCCTCTTTACTGGATGGGGCTGATGTTTCGTAAGAAGGATTCGCAACGCACCCTGTTCGAGAGCCGCAACCTGGTGCCTGCGGCCAAGCGGCGGCGCCTGCAGGCGAGCTGGGCGGAGACCTTTCGCACGCGTGCCTTGCCGCTGATCGATGAAGCGCAGTTTGCGTCCTTGTATTGCGACGACAACGGTCGTCCCAACCAGCCGGTGGCGACGGTCTTGGGCGTGCTTCTGCTCAAGGAGATGTTCGCTCTGACCGACGTCGAGGCGCTGGAGCAGCTGGAGTTCAGCCTGTTGTGGCAGCACGCCCTGGAGCTGACCCCGGACGAGGCCCACCTGGCACAGAAGACGAGGACTAACAACGTCCTGACGCTGCACAACTTCCGCGCTGGCTTGCTGGCCCATGACCGCGGCCGGCAGGCCTTCGAGGCGACTACGGATGGCATTCTCCAAGCGCTGGGTACGAAGGTCACCCGGCAACGTCTGGACTCCACCCATGTGCTCAGCAACATCGCGGTGTTGTCGCGTCTGGGGCTGTTGTGTGAGACCCTCCGTCACTTTCTGAAGACCCTGGCCGCGGAGCATCCGCGCCTGTACGGGCGGGTGCCGAAGCGCCTGAGCGCCTGCGCGAGCGCTACCTGAAGGAGGACGGCAGCGCCACGGCCTACCAGGACGCGCCCTCCGGCACGGGCAAGAGGCGGCTGCCGGTGTGCGCCCGCGACCTCTACCGTCTCCATCAGCTGTGTGCGGGCACCGCGGCCGAGGGCCTGGCATCCTACGCGCTGCTGCAGCGCCTGCTGTGGGAGCAGTGTGAGGTGATCGCGGACAAGCAGCGCCCCTCGACCGAGGACGACGACGCCGGCGAAGGCGGCGTGCCGGTGGCGCTGAAGGCGCCGGAGCACGTCGGCAGCGACTCGCTGCAAAGCCCTCATGATGCCGAGGCCACCTACAACGCCCGCAAGGGCAAAGGGTATGAGGTGCAGATCGCCGAGACCTGCGTCGAGGCCGACGACGGCAAGACCGACACCGTGAACAGGATCACCCACGTAGCGGTGACCGCTGCCTGCGCCAGTGACGAGCACGCGACGATGCCGGTGCTGGAGGCCCTCGAAGAGCGCGGGCAGCGACCCGACGAGCTGGTCGCCGACACCGCCTTCGGCACCAGGGCGTGCTCGGGTGGATTCAGGTACAAGCCGACGATATCCCGTACTTTGTCGACAAAGAAAGGATCGGTGGAAAGCTTGAAGTGCTTGTGTCGATGGGGCTGCAAACCATACGTGCGCCAAATGCGATGAACCGCGTCCTTGGTCAAGCCGGTTTCTTCGCCCATGGAGCGCACCGACCACTGTGTTTCGTCTTTGGGCTTGGTCTTCAGGGTCTTGTATACCACCTCGGCTACCTGTTCATCCGTACTCGATCGTGGCGCCCCTGAGCGCAGCTCATCATGCAAGCCCTGGAGCCCGTTTTCGAGAAAGCGCCGGCGCCACTTGCCGACCGTAGCACGCGTCACACCCACGGCGGCGGCGACGGCTTCATTGGGCCAGCCTTCTGCGGCCAGCAGAATAATCTCGGCTCGCCGCACCAACCCGTGGGAAAGGCTCCGGGATTTGGCCATCGATTCCAATCGTTCCCGGTCCGACGGACTCAGCTCTAACGGCGTTAATGGACGCCCCGTCACCATAGGTCTCTCCTTTCAGAAGGGGGATAAGAGAAACCTACGGCACCTTCAATTGTTTGTACAGTTAATTACACGACAGGACACTAGGAAGAACGAGAGGCCGGCCGCGTGCCCCCAGGCAAGGAGGCCGGCACTGCCAGCCGTCAAGCAAAGAAAGCCCAGGCGCTCCTTGCCCCGGTTGCGGAGCTCTAGCCGCCAGGCATCGGCAAGTGCCTTGCGCGCAGCCCAAAGGCTCAGCACTGCAAGACAGAGCAGGCCGCCGCGGGCCTGTGCATGCAGGTGGGGCGTGAAATTGGGCCATTCCCGCCACTGTCCCCCGAGCCCGATGAAGACACCCTGGTCGCCCCTTCGCCCGAAAAGTTCGGCGAAGAGGAGTTGCCCCCGGGTCAGGAGGAAGAAGAACCAGGTGCTGAAGGCGACTTCGACTGACAGCAGGTAGGCGATCCCGACCAGGAATGGGGAAACGGTGAATTCGAACCGCGAGGTGAAAGGAGCAAGGGCTGCCCACGGCTGTTCTGTCAGCACTTCCGCGAAGTGGAAGGACAGCGGGATTTCCGCCGGGAAAACGTGGTAGTGGTGGAGTCCGTTCAGCCCGTAGATCAGGACCGGCACCACGGCGCCGACCGCGAATGACTTGCTGCGAACCAGTTCCCAACCGTTGAGCGCGAGAGTCAGGGGCAGTTCGGAGAGTGGGAGGCGCAGACGTTCCTCCTGAAGCCAGCGCTTCCGTAGCAGCGTCATGCATCCCCCCATGGCGGCGCAGAAGGCGATGGCGAGCGCCGCCCATGCCATCAAAGGCGATGGCGAGCGCCGCCCATGCCATCAGCGGCAGCGCCCAGGCTGTCCAGGGAACGTCGACTCGACCCTGAAAGAACCCGTCTACGGCGAGGCTGCCTTCGCGGCCAGGCATCATCCAGTCGGGGATCAGTTTGAGAAAGGGGTAGTACCGTCCGGCAGGATCGCTGAACTGGAAAAATCCGGTGACCAGCCCGGGCAGCAGGTAGTGGGTGTACCCCCCGGCCGCCAAGGGCAGGCCGACCGCAGTCATCAGGTAACACCCTAGCAGTTCCCCCTCTTTGAACTGGAGCCAGCCGGCCCCTAGGCGGCGCAGGAGGACCAGGAGAAGCAATAGGGCGATCGGCAGTGCGGGAAGCGGGCCGTAAGTCAGAGAGGGTCCCGCGTAAACTAGATCCACTCGCTGAATAGACCAGGAGCCGAGGAAAATGGCGACGACAGCCAAAGCTACGGAACGCGGGGTTGTCATCGGCATCGAGTTCTCAGTAAGGAAGCTGAGCGACGGAGCGGGCGATCAGGACGATGGCGACGGCGGCCATGCCGATCAGGCCATTGCCGCAAGCGAAGCCGGCCATCAAAACCGGCGCCCAGCGGCGCCAGCGCTCGCGTCCGAAGCGGCGCTCGAAGTAGTAGCGGCCGAGGCATGCGCCCAGCATTTCGGGTATGAGCAGGTGCGGCATTGATTGCAGGCCGCGGATAAATCCGTAAACCAGGCCCAGCGGGAATCCCCACACGCTGGCGGCGGCGAGAGCGACGCCGGCGAGAGAGAAGGCGCCTGCGACCCAGCTGGAATGCACCACATCCGGCAGATCGAGACCACCCTCGGTCGTAAAGGAGAACCACAAAAACTGCCGCATGGCGAACAGGTGCCAGTACTTCTGGGCAAACGGAAAGGCCAGCGACGGAATCGGCTGCAGTTTCCAGATCAGAGCCCAGAAAAGAAAGCCGCACCCCAACGCCACCGGCAGAATCAGCAGTTCCGCCTTGAGGATGCTGGTGAATCGGGTCCCAGTCAGTTCCACCTCGCGGAACAGCTGGGCGCGTCGCCCGTGATCGCTGAAGGGAATGGGCGCGAACCAGATGTCGACGCCGCGATAGCCGCTGAGCAGGAAGGCCCCCTCGCGCACCAGGGGAATCCCGGCGGTCTGTCCGGTCAGGCCGATCATGCGGGCATTGATGTAGGAAATCAGGGGGGTGAGAAGGAACGCAAAGTCACCAGGGTGCACTCCTTTTCGAGATCGTCCATGGTGACTTCGGCGGGGTACTTGCCGATTCCCAGCGGGCCGCGATCGAGAGCGGCGACTACCTTGCCTGACGCCGGATCGACCACGTAGGCTTCGAGAAGCGCCGGTTTGAGATAGAGCGTCCGGGCCTCGAGACCGGTCACCGTGAAGCGGCCGTCGTCGCCGGTCATCGCCAGCGGATCCGCGCGCACCCCCACGGTCGTCTTGCCGAAAGTGCGCACGCGAACGAGAGCTCCGGCGACCGGTTGGTCTGGCTGGTAACTTTGTGGACCCCAACTCACAACGCGCCCGTCAAGCCTGCCGAAAGAGTCGCTCCGGCCCTCCGGAGACAGGTCGATATCGGCGTCGATCAGGTGTTGGATCAGGGCCACGGCGAAGCGGGTCTGCGCCGCCAGATCGCCGTACTCCAACAACCCGGGAAAGTCGCCCGGTGAATCGAAGCCGGAGCGCTCGTCCCCTGCCGAAACCAGGGTTATCCCCAGCATACCGGACAGCGCAGCCACCGACCCGGAGACCGGAATCCGCTCGGGCAGGGCACCGATTAGCCGGCGCCGGCGCAAGGGCTCCAACGCTCCGCCGAGAATCATCTCACCCTGAAGGTGACGCTCCTCGTACGTCTCGGTAAACGAGGTGATCGGGTAGAAAATCGAAGGTGGGATTCGGCGCACTCGGTACGGCGGGCCGCCCTGTACGAGTGCCAGCTGCCGGCTGCGAGAACTCAGGTCGAGGCCGATGTAGCATTCCATCTCCAGATCGGAAAGAAGGGCCCTCAACGGCTGATCCAGTGAGGTTGCCTGGCGACCCTCGAGGTTTCCCTTTTCCCTCCATGTCGAGGGAGCGCAGGAAAGCGATGAAATCGCGCATTCCTGCCAGTGCCTGAAAGTGGCCTGCCGTCGCCACGAGAACGGCGGTGCGCCGGGGCGGGCTGACTGCCAGGGTGGCAGCCAGCTCCATCCAGGCAGCGACACCGCTCGCCTGGTCGGCCCCGGGAGCAAGGGACGGTACTGCGGAGATGGCATCTAGTACGAGCCTACAACTACCGCCTCTTGTGCAAGGGCGGGGTCAGTGCCAGGAATCACGGCGACCACGGTTTGGGCCGGAGCGTTGTGCCAGACCATGCTTCCGGAGATGACCGCGCGGGGGGACTGCGCCAGTCTCGAGGTGTCCGACAGCACGGTCCGCAGCGCCCTGCTCCCCCCTTCGGGAGCGAAGAATCGCGGCAAGTCGGCCGGCGTCGTCAGATACTTCTGCGAGCTTTCCCAACGATGGCTGCCTCCGGGGTCGGAGGGCGCCAGGAAGATGACGGCTTCCGCGCCGAGGTCGAACGCACGGACCCAGCGGCGGTCGCAGTCGTATTCGAAGACGGCGACGGCTCCCTTGATTCCGGAACCCTCCATCTCGAAAGGTTCACCGCTTCCGGCAAAGAACAGGGGACCGGCGATTCCGGGTAGGGGGACAGTGGAGGTGCGCACGAGGTTGGGCCACATGTGGAAGAGCTCGTACGTGCTCGTATCCGGTTCCACTGCGAGGCGCAGGACGGCCCCATGGTCGAGGGGGACGGGAGTGTGAAACCGCCGCTGGTGGATTTCGGGCAGACCCAGTTTTTCCAGGTAGTCCGTCAGGTATCGCGCGGCTGCGGAGGCACCGGGATATCCGGTAACCCTCGAGCCCATGGCCGCCAGCTGCTCGATACGGTCCTTCAGTCTCGCTTCCAGGCCCTCGTCCGGCATTTCCGCCGATACTGCCCCGCAACCGGCAAACAGGGAAACAATGGTTGCCTTGGCGAGCAATTGACAACGCCCGGTGAGAAGACCCATCTTCTTATTTTACAAATAGCTATGTCAATATGCCTGTCGTCGGGGCTCGCTTTCGCCGAACAGGCATACAGGCATCGGTGTCGGTTGGGGTATCTATCATGGAGTCACCTGCAGAAAGATCTTCGCTTGGCAGAAGAGCAGCGTTGAAGCTCGTCGAAAACGCGAGGCCCGAAGTCGGCACGGGCGAAGAGGAGCGCATTGGCCGCATAGTGGCCGGAGACGGCTCGGCCTTCGCCGAACTCGTCCGGGAATTTCACTCCCTGGCGTACGGGTTGGCCTACCGGGTGCTGCTGGATCCTGAAGACGCCGAGGAAGTCGTTCAGGACGCATTCGTGAAAATTCACGCCGCGCTGGTCAGCTTTCGCGGCAATTCCTCGCTGAAAACCTGGATTCTGCGCATCGTCCTGCGCCTCAGTCTCAATCGTCGCCGCGACCGCTCCCGCAGCAACTGGTACCGTCTGGGATTGCACCACGGAAGCGATGATCTGTTCAACCCCCCGGACCCTCGGGCATTCTCCGCCAATCCGGAAGCGGAGTGTATATCTGCCGAAACCCGTCGCGTGGTACTCAGGTTGGTGGACGAACTGCCCGAGGGACTACGCGAAACCCTGTTGCTCAACAGCATGGAAGAACTGTCGTACGAAGAGATTGCCCGGGTGCTGGGGGTGCCGATCGGAACCGTCAGTTCCAGAATTTACAGCGCGCGCCGCAGGCTGCTGCCGAAACTGCGCCGGCACGGGCTCGTCTAAGCGCGTAAGCCTGCAACATCTGCCCTCAAAAAGAGACAAGGAATGTCGATATTGGCGTGGAGTAAGAAGAAACTGGAGAAACCGCTGTCGGCATACGTCGATGGTGAGTTCGACAGCGGGGAGCTGGCCGAAATCGGAGAACGGGTTGTGTTCGAACCACAGGCGCGGGAGTTACTCGACCTGTTTCGCCGCGTCAAAGGCCTGGTCGACCGCTCCGTGATCCCCGAGGAGGTGCCTTCGCGGGAAGTCCCCGAGCATGTGTGGGAACGGGTTGGCGTTGAAGGCGGGTCCCACCCGGTCGGGGAGCGAGGCACCAGGCGGCGGCAATGGAAATCGGCCACTATCCTGTCGGTCGGTCTGCTGGTAACAGCGGGGGTGGCGCTGGTCGGCCTGCGGCGCCGGGGATTGGTGTAGTCGGAAATCGCTGTTCCACGGGAGAAAAAAGTGAGCTGGTTCGAAAAAATGAAAAGCGGGATTCTGACCCGCATCCGTCGCGAGATACCGGAGGGTATCTGGTCAAAGTGCAATCAATGCGGCGAAACCACGTATCACAATGCCCTCGAGCGCAATGGGTGGATTTGCCCTCGCTGCGAAAATCACTTTCACATCGGCTTCGAAAAATACGTCGACCTGCTCCTCGACCCTGGGACAGTCGAGGAGTTGAACGCCGACATCGCAACCGCCGATCCCCTGCGCTTTCGCGACCATCGCCGTTACACCGACCGAATCCGCGACGGACGAAAGGCCAGCAAACTCAACGAAGCGGTTTGGACCGGCGCCGGCGTGCTCGACAGCCACCTGGTTGCTCTCGGTATAATGGATACCCGCTACATCCTCGGAAGCATGGGAGGCGCCACGGGAGAGAAAATCGCGCGCTTGATAGATCGCGCCATCGCCGATCGGCGTACACTGGTTATCGTCTGCCAGTCGGGCGGGGCCCGGATGCAGGAAAGCACATATTCGCTGATGCAGATGGCCAAGATAAGCGCCCGACTGAGGCGCTTTTCCGATTGCGGCCTGCTCTACGTATCGGTATTGACAGATCCGACGTACGGGGGAGTGACGGCCAGCTTCGCAATGCTCGGGGACATCATACTCGCCGAGCCGGGGGCCCGCGTCGGATTCGCCGGACCCTCCGTCATCAAGCAGTTCCTCGGAGTCGAGGAACTTCCGGATGGGTTTCAGATAGCGGAGAACGTGCTGCGGCATGGTTTCGTCGATCGCGTGGTGCGCCGGAATGAACTTGCCCCCACTCTGTCTCGGCTTATGGGCCTGCTCGCTCCCGAGTCTGCAGCCGCCGTTGCAGGCTGAACAGCCTTCCCCTCGGCACCACTCGCTGGACAGGCGATCAGAATATGTTGCGGTATTTGAGACCGGTGTAGGTCTGCTCCCTGGAGAACCCGATTTCCAGGCGGATCACGAAATCAGAGTTCCAGTAGAGCCGCTGTGCGACCCCTGCGGTCCAGTGCAATTCGAAGGCATCCAGTCTCTTGAGTCCCGGCTGCGCTTGGCCCGAATCGATGAACAGCACGGTGTGCCACTCGAGGTATTGCTTGAAAAGGCGGTCCGAACGCACGTGACAGCGGAGTTCGGTATTCGTGATAAGGCGCACGTTGTCGGTGAAACGTTGTCGGTCGAAGCCGCGCAGGGAGTCCGGGCCGCCGAGTCCCTTCATGCGGCGGCTGCCTCCGATCTCTCCATAGGCATACAGTGGCACCGTGCCCTTCAGGACATCGAGAACGGTGCGGTGGGCGAGATTCAGACGAGTCGACAGCGGCAAATAGCGGCTGTCTGTGAACGTCAAACGCTGGAAGTCGATCCGCTCGAACAGCAGACCCAACAACGAATTGCGCGACGATTCGTACGACCACTCGTGAAAGGTCCCCGTTCTGGGGATGACCGGGTCGTCGCGGGTGTCCCAACGCACAGTGATACTTGCGAACCCGGTAATTCCGTCCTTGACGCCGTCCGGGGTGTCGTAGACGACGTAGAACGCCGTGTCGCCGCGCCGGTCGACGTCGGTGCGTTCCATTCCGAAGCCGACCGAGAGGAGCATGGGACCATAGATCTCCCTCAGGAGGCTCATCAGCAGCCGGGGAGAGTGGAGTATATAGTGGTAATAGTCTTCGTCGATAAACTCCGAGTGCTCCCTGTCGACGAAGCCCTTGTTGTATTCGCTGTCGTTTCCCAGCCCGTAATAGCGTACCCGAATATCCCGCTTGACACTGGCCAGCAGTCGTACCCCGAAACCGGTGCCGGAAATGCGGGGCACTCTGAGCTTCAGGAAATAGTTGATGCGCCCTGCAGTGGAATTTTTGGAGAAGAAGGTCAGCTTGAAGCGGTAGGGTCTGCGGCTGTAGTCGGCTAGCTGCAATCGCGTTCCGTAGTTCCATCCGGTGGATGGACTGAAATACAGAATAGGGAGCCCGGTGAACCCGTAGTCGACGCCGCCAAGGGAGAACTGGCGCCTCTTTGCCATCCACCGAACCGCTTCCAGTTTGCCGGGTATCGATTTTGTCGAGTCGGAAACAACAGCGGTGTGGGCGTTGGTGGAATCGTCACCGGCAACCGCGGCGGACGGCAAGAGCGCACGGACCGCGATCCAGCAAGCCGCAGAAACGAGAATGGCCGTCGCCACCCCTGCCTGCCGAGGGCATGCGGGCAGGGGTGTGCGTTGGGGAGGTTTCACTCGTTCTTCGTGGACTTAGGATCTGTCGCGAAATAAATGAGTCATAAGCTGGGGCGTTACAGACTGGATAGAGCCACGACAGTAGTCCAGTTAATTCGTGGCAAGGCCTTAGCTCTTTGTGGCTCCCCGTTCGAATCGGCAGCGGTCTTGGGAACTCGCTTCCACGTTGAGATCGAAACGGAGCGGGGTCATCGCCACGGCGCCGTCGGAAAGGGCTTCGAGGTCCCCAGGGCGGTTGGACGGCACAGTGGGATTGGCGAAGAAATCCAATTTGTCGAATCCGTAAACGTACCTGCCTTCCTCGGTCTCGCTGAAGAAAGATCCGTAGCGCGAATCGGTTACTCCGGCGAACCGCCTGGGGCTGTCCCGGGTTACGTCAGGCGGCATGTTTACCGAAAGAATCGAAGCTTCCGAAGGCAGGCCCCCGCCTATTACATCGCCGACGATATCAGCTGCTACTGCCGCGGCCCTGCAAAAGGTGCCGGCGAGGCGATCTGGGTTGCGGTTAGTCCTCCAGTCCCGGTAGTCGTCGCGGTGCAGCTGCAGCGAAAGCGCCACCGCGGGAATGCCGCTTAGCATGCCCTCGATAGCTGCGCCGATGGTGCCGGAGCTGAGCAGGTACCCCAGACCGGCGTTAGCGCCGATATTGATGCCGGAAACCAGCAGCGCGGGTTTGCTCGGTTTGAGTTTGTGTATTCCCAAATTTGCGCAGTCCGCCGGGGAGCCGTTGGCGGCGAAGAACGGAATTCCGTCGCGTTCGCAGGCGCTCATTTCCAGCTCGCCGAAGCGGCTCATGGCCTTCGAAGACCAGCTGTATTCCCTTTCGGGAACCAGGGCGCCCACCTCTGCCCGGGTCAGCAATTCGCGCATCAACGGGACCAATGCAGGCGAATCGCAGCCGTCGTCATTGGTCAAAAACACCCAGGAAATCTCACCTGCAGCCGTCATCGGTCACCATTTGAGCTTTGCTACCAACCCCGTGGTCGTCTGCGAAACTCGGTCGGATTGACCGGTTCCCATGCCCGCGGGAAATATACTATCAACAAATCAGCTGTTCACCAACCGGTGATTTGATTATCTTATGTAAATGATGTGTAGGCTTTGGGTTAAGGTCGTTTTACAAACATGGGTGCAGCATGGATAATGCTGCCATTCACAGGGAACTCGAGGCTGTTACCGAGCAACTTGGAGTCGAGATCCGCATCGCTGATCTGGAGGGCAGCAGGGGGGGGATGTGCAGGTTCGGCGGGAAGCGATTTTTGCTGGTCGACTCCAGCCTGTCCCTGGCAGAACGAATTCGGCTGATGCTCGACGAGATTGTCCTTCTACCGCTGGAGACGGTTTTCGTGCGACCTCAGGTGCGGGAACTTCTCGAAGCCCGGGAAGTCGGATTCTCCCAAAAAGCCTCGATCCGACGGCCCTCTGAAAACGGGAAATTTTCTGGATAATGCGGTTCAGCACCGCGGCGCTGCTGCTGTTTTTCGGCTATTGGTCAGTTGGTCCCGCCCACGGGGTGCGGCTTTTCGTCAACGCAGAAACAGGCGATGACCGGAGGAGCATCCAGAGCGCCCAAAGCGACACGACACCGTTCCGCTCCATCTCACATGCGATCCAGGTAGCCCACCTTTTCCCTCACGGGAAACCGCACGTGATCGACATCGCCTCGGGCACCTATTCGCCGAGCACCACCGCGGAATCGTTTCCGATCCAGATTTCCGAAAGAGACATTTTCGTTCATACGAACGGCGCCAACCTCGACGCCGAGGGCAGGGAGAGGTTTTTCGATATAACGGAGGAAGGCGTGGAGTTCGTCCTGCGCAATTTCACCTTCGTCAATGGGAACGCGGAAACCGGAGGGGTAGTCTCCTGCCAGGCCTGCACCCTGCGGGTTGCGGAGAACTTGTTCGTGCGAAACGTCGCCGAGATCGGAGGCGATTTGATCTACATGCGCGGCGGACAGCTGAGCTTTTACAACAATATCGTGCGCGATAACGGCGAGACCGGAGTCGGCAGAGGCCTGGTCGAGATCCACAACATGGTGGCCGACACTTTCAAGGCGGATGAAATCCGCAACAATACCTTCCACAACAACAACTCGCCGGCCATCACCACGTCGGGCGGTCGCGTCGACATTAGCAGCAACATCTTCTCGACAGGAGCTGACCCGGCGATCGCGAATCCATCGATGCTGGACACCCCCTTGGTGCGCTACAACCTGTTCTGGAACTGGGACCTCCTCTTCGTTTCGGACAGTGCCGACAGCATCAAGATATTGAAGACCGTGCGGGATACGTTGACACTTGAAGAGCAGGGAGTTTCGGTCCCCAGCTTTTTCACCAACGAGCCCGACACTGTCGCCCAGGTAGGGGTTGAGTACGAGTACGTCATCGGGGTCGAAGGAGACGTCGACTTCTATATCTTCAAAGCCCGCACGACTCCGCTGGACGCCTCCGCATCCCTGATCGAGGAGGAGCGCGCCATTCGGTTTACGCCAACCATGGACGATGTCGGATCCCACGAGGTTCTCGTGGAGATTTTTCCGCCCGGGGGAGGGGCGAACGAGTTCCTCAAGTACCGCATCGAGGTGTTCACGGCCGAAGACTTTCCCGACTTGACGGACACAGGTCCGCAGGTGGAGGTCAGCATGGTGCCCGATACGATCGGAACGGTGGCGGCTCTGAACGCTCTAGTCCCGGGCTGGGCGGTGGACGAGGAGCATGTCGGCGGCAACCTCGTGGACGATCCGGAGTTCTTCAACCTCGACGTTCTCCGCTTCGAGTTGAAGCAGACCTCACCGGCCCGGGATGCCGGGAACCCGATTGCGGCAATGAACGACCATGACAGGTCGGGGACCGGACCGCGCAACGACATCGGCAGGTTCGGAGGCCCTAGGACGGGGGGAACTCCCGCCCCCGGAAAGCACACCGAGCTGCTGATCGCTACCCTGCCGGACAGCGTCGTTGTAGTCGGTCAGGAGTTCATCTATGACCCTGTATTCGAGCCCAAGCAGGAGATAATACACGTCGATTTTCACCGGGGACCGGCGGAATTGACGAAGATATCCGGCTTGCCTCCCCACTCCTGGACACCTGTCGCAGCGGACACCGGAAAGTATCTCGTCGAAGCACAGGTATACAGCCATACCGGCCACGGGTTCCACATCTTTCCGCTGCGGGTAAAATCCGACAACGAGCCGCCGTTCGTTGTCAGTACTCCGCCGACGCAGGTGTTCGAGGATTCACTGCTGTCCTACAGGATTGAAGCGGAAGATCAGGATGGAGATGTCATCACTTTCACACTTGTCAGTGGGCCTTCCGGAATGGTGCTCGACGAGCTCGGCGTTTTGCAATGGACGCCGGCCCAGGAAAACGTCGGCACGGCAGCGGTCGAAGTAAGGGTTACCGACAGCGAAGGCGCCAGCAGTCCTCATCCTTTCACGCTGCGTGTGATGAACACCAACGACCCGCCGGTGCTTTCCGCCCTGCCGGACACCTCGATTTTCGAGGATGTGGAGTTCCGGCTGGCGCTCGTCGGCTTCGGGTCCGATGTCGATCCGGCCGATTCCCTCAGCTATGCCCTCACGACCGCACCCGACATGGCAGCGGTCGACACCCTCGGCATCCTGTCGTGGACACCTTTGCAGGAGGATGTCGGTGTCAATCCCGTGGCGGTCCAGGTAGTGGACTTGGCGGGGGCAGCCGACAAGTCGCGATTCGAGATTACGGTGGTCGAAGTCGACGATCCGCCGGTGATCTCCGGAACTCCGGAGACGACCGCACTCGAGGACACTCTGTACAGGTACGAACTGCTAGCCGTCGACGAAGAGGGGGAAAAGCTGTCCTATGAGGTTGCCACAGGTCCGGAGCAGATGTCGATAAGCCCCACCGGCCTCGTAGAGTGGACGCCGGCGGCAGCTGATACCGGAGAGGTGCCGATAACTCTCAATGCCTCCGACCCCGCAGGTCAAACGGCGGTGCAGAGCTTTACTCTCGAAGTGGAAGCCGTCAACGATGCGCCCGCAATCGTGCGTATTCCCGCCGACAGTACGGTATTCTTCGAGCCGGAAACCGAAGTGACTCTGATGGTCAGAGCGTCGGACGAAGAGGGAGATACAATCAGTTTCACTTGGTATATCGACAGTACTGAGCAGGCTGGGGAAGCCGACTCCGCCTTCTCCTACATCCCTGACGTGGCGAGCGTCGATACGGTCGCCGTGCTGGTCGCCGATCTGCAGGATACGACGACGAGCGTCTGGCTGGTCGATGGGCGTCGAATGGCGCGCCTGCGATCCATCGCCGAAGCCGTCGATTTCGGCAGGGTGGCAATCGGCGATACCGGATCGGTGGTTATCGACATCGTCAACAAGGGCCACGCCGACCTTGAAATCAGTCAACTGCATGTGGGCGATCTCGCGTTCTCCGCAGTTTTCGGATCGAGCAGAGTCGCTGTCGATGACTCGACGACCCTCGAATTGCGGTTTATCCCCGCGATGCGTGGGGCCGCGGGGAGCACCATCGCCTTCGCTACCAGCGACAGCGACCAGGCCGAAGTCTCAGTTGCGGTTTCCGGTACCGGAATCGTGCCGACGACTGTCGCCGTCGACGCCGACAGTTCAGCAGGGAACCAGGGCGTCGATGCTGTCTCGCTGAAAGCGGGAGACCGGTTGGCGCTCGAGATGTATGCTTTCGAGGCGGTGAGGGTGATATCCTATTCGCTGCTTCTGGTATTCGACCCCGAAGTCCTGGAGTTCGTCGGGTTCGACGTATCCGGGGCGAGTCTGCTCGCCGCCGCGGGCAACTCCGTCCTGCCTGCAGCATCGGCGCCATCCCCCGGCCAGGTCCTGATTCAGGTGGCCGCCGATCCTCTGGTGCGGCCTGCTGGCGGAGATGGATTTCTCGGACGCGCCATTTTCTCCGTAAGGTCCACTATCGCACCAGGGCTCGATACGGCTGTGGAGCTGCGGGAGGTCGAACTGATGACTGAAGGACAGACCGCCAACGACATCCTGGCACCGGCTCTGATCGTGCAGGTGGACATCGGCGCAGTTCTGGCCGGTGACTTCGATCGCGATGGGGACACCGACTTCAACGATTTTTTCCTGTTTGCCGATCATTTCGGGAGCCGCGAAGGGGAACCCGATTTCGATTCCGGTTTCGATCTCAACGGAGATGGGGGGATCGGGTTGGACGACTTCTTCGTGTTTGCCGATCACTTTGGAGCATCGGCCAAACCGGTCGCTGATGTATCGCAAGCCGATGCGCTTGGTCTGCAGGCGAGCTTAGAGCCGCGGCCCCGCGATTCCGAAGTTGTCGAACTCGCTCTGCGCTGGACTGGCGAGGATCATCTTCGCGGCTTCGTGGCCTGGCTGGAATACGACCCCCTGGTTCTCCAGTTCGCCGAGTACGTTCCCCCGGACCAGGCAGGACCCCTGGTCTGGATGCAGCCCGGCGGCAATGGAGCAACCACAGTGGCGGTTGCTCTCAGCGGGAGACACTCTCCGTTCGCAAACGCCGACGCGGGGGCGTTACTGTTCCGGCGGCTGCTTTCCCAGGAGAGTGAGATTCGTGTTGGCTCGGTGTTATCCTACGTCGGTAATGAGATCCGCCACGTGATTGCGACTGCCCCGGCGGCGCCCGTGGCAGTGTCCCCGCTTCCTACCGAAATCGTCCTCGATGCACCGTATCCGAATCCGTTCAATCCGGATACGGCGATTTCCTTCTTCCTTCCCGAAAGCGAGCGGGTGCAGGTGCGGGTAATCGACCTTCTGGGCCGCGTCGTTCGGGTTTACGAGCAGCAGCTGTCCCGGGGATTCCACCAGTGGAGGTGGGACGGCAGAGACGAATCGGGTTTGGAGGTAGCTTCAGGTGTGTACGTGATCCGGGTCCAGATCGCCGGCTTTGACCGAATGCACAAGGTCACGCTGCTGAAGTAGCCCCGGCGTTCTTGCCGGGTGGGAGCAGGCCGTCTATATTTGGAAATTCCCCTATAGCGACGAACTCTGGAAAATGCCCAAGCTCAAGACACACAGATCTTCCGCCAAGCGCTTCAAAAGGCGCGGTGGTTCCAATCTGAAGCGACAGAAGGCATATGGCACCCATATGCTGCGCAAGCGATCCACGAAGCGAAAACGGGAATTGCGACAGAACTTCCCAGTCTCCGCTGCCGACAGCGTCAACGTCAGGCGTTCCTTGGGGATGAAGTAGCTTATGCCCCGCGCTAAGAACAGCGTCGCTTCGAGACGGCGCCGGAAAAAGGTCCTGAAACTGGCCAGGGGGTACTTCGGAGCCCGCGGACGTCTGTTCAGAACTGCCAGAGAGGCGGTGAATCGCGCCCAGGCATACGCCTACCGCGATCGGCGCAATCGCAAGCGCGATTTCCGCCGTCTTTGGATAACCCGTATCAATGCCGCTGCGCGTCTTCATGGACTTTCTTACAGTCAATTGATGAACGGCCTTTCCCGGGCCGACATCGCCGTAAACCGCAAAATCCTCGCTGATCTGGCCGTTCGCGATCCTGGCGCATTTGCGTCGATCGTCGAAGAGGCCAAGTCACACCTGTAGGTCGCGATCCTGTGGGGCGTCGACTCCGAGCCCCTAGCGACTCGCGACGTTCCGCGGATTACAATCATTCCGACCGAGCCGATGGTGTTTCCGGTGATGTAGCCGCTGGTGCGCCGCGGTGGAGTCAGGCAATGCTGAATGAGATCGAGATACTGAAAGCGCATGCTGAAGAGGTGATCGCCTCGGCGAGGGACGTCAATGCCCTTGAGGAGGTCCGGGTTCAGCTCACGGGCCGCAGGAGCCGAATGCGCGAGATCATGAGCAGCATCGGATCCCTGCCTGCAGATCAACGACCCGCCGTCGGACAGGCCAGCGGTGAGCTTCGGTCCGCGATCGAACAAGCCTTGGAATCGCGGCAGCGCCAGCTCGAAGAGGAAAGCGACGCGGCTGAAGGCGTCGATGTTACGCTCCCAGGCAGGCGGCCGGCAACCGGCAAACTGCATCCGCTGACCCGCGTCGCCGACGAGGTAATCGGCATTCTTCGGGATATGGGATTCGCCATCGCCGAAGGTCCCGAAATCGAGGATGAGTACCACAACTTCGACGCCCTCAACACCCCGGCGAATCACCCCGCCCGGGACCTTCATGCTACTATCTACCTCAAGAACGGCGATCTGCTCAGAACACAGACCTCGACCGTGCAGATACGGGTCATGGAGCAGATGAGTCCCCCGGTCCGAATCGTCTGTCCGGGCCGCTGCTACCGGCGCGACAGCATCGACGCCACCCACCACATGGTGTTCCACCAGATCGAGGGGCTATACGTCGACAAGGGGGTCTCAATGGCCGACTTGAAGGGCACCTTGACGGCGATCGGTCGCGGCATTTTGGGAGAGGGCATCCAGACCAGGCTGAGGCCCCACTTCTTCCCCTTTACCGAACCTAGCGTCGAGTGCGATTTCTCCTGCAGTTTGTGCGGGGGGGAGCAGCGCACCTGCCGCGTTTGCAAAGGTACCGGCTGGATCGAAATCGGCGGAGCCGGCATGGTCGATCCAAACGTGTTCGAGGCTGTTGGATATGACCCTGAGGTATACACCGGGTTCGCTTTTGGGCTCGGTTTCGAGCGCATCGAGATGATTCGCCGCGGCATCGGGGATATCCGCCTGTTTCTCGAAAACGACCTGCGGTTCACGCGCCAGTCCTGAAAGGTTTTGTTTCCGGCGGTCGCCATGCGCGACTGCGACTGCGAGCTGAGTTTTGAAAGTCACCCTCAATTGGCTCCGGGAGTACATCGACTTCGACTGGGACGCGGCCGAGCTCGAAAAGCGCCTCACCATGTCCGGTCTGGAATCCGAATCCCTGGAAGACCTCGGCGAGCGCTACTCCGGTGTTGTCGTCGGACATGTAACTTCCCGCTCTCGACACCCCCGGGCCGACATGCTGAGCGTCTGCCAGGTTGACATCGGCGAGGCCACCCGAGCGACCATAGTCTGCGGTGCTCCCAACGTCGCCCCTGGACAGAAAGTCGCGGTGATCCTTGCGGGACACACCCTTCCGGACGGCACTGTTATAGAGCGAACCCGCATCAGGGGAGTGGAGTCGGAGGGAATGATCTGTTCGGAGGTTGAGCTCGATCTCGGGACCGAGGCCGACGGTATCCTCGTGCTTTCGGACGTTTGCCGGATAGGAGCCCCGTTCGCCGAGGCGGTCGGACTCGATGATGTGGTCGTAGAATTCGAGGTTACCCCAAACCGGCCCGACTGCCTCTCCGTCGTCGGGATCGCAAGGGAGATACGAGCTCTCAGCGGAGCCGAACTCAGGTTGCCCGGAAAGGCTCCTACCGAATCGGGAGATCCAATTACAGCTTCGGCCAGCGTCGTGATCGAAGATGCGGAAGGCTGCCCGCGCTACGTTTGCCGGGTCGTGCGCGGTGTTGAAATCGGCCCCTCTCCCGAGTGGATGCAGCGCCGCCTGAACGCGGTGGGAATGCGTCCTGTCAACAACGTCGTTGACGTGACCAACTTCGCGATGCTCGAACTTGGACAACCCCTTCACGCTTTCGACCTTGCGACGATACCCGCCGGGGCCGTGGTGGTTCGCCGGGCGTGCATCGGAGAGCGGCTGTGGTTGCTGGACGGCAGCGACGGCGACCTCGATGGCAGCGTGTTGGTTATTGCCGACCGCCAGCGGCCGATCGCCCTCGCCGGCATCATGGGAGGTGCGGCGACGGAGGTGACCGGCCGGACAACCGACATCCTTCTGGAGGCGGCCTATTTTTCGCCGGAAAAGGTGCGAGCAGGCGCACGTCGGCTGGGCCTGAGCACGGAGGCATCTGCACGCTTCGAGCGCGGAACCGACTGGGAGTTGCCGCCTGTGGCAAGCGACCGGGCTGCGGGTTTGCTCGCCGAGTTGACGGGGGGCCGCGTCGCTCCAGGTCGTATCGATGCCTACCCCTTTCCCCTGCAGCGGCAAAGGATTCCGCTACGCACTAAGCGGGCGAATGCCCTGTTGTCCACCCGATTGCAGGCGCGGGAATGCAGGCGAATTCTTGAACTGCTGGGGTGCGACGTCGACCTTGAGGGTGACTCCTTGCAGGTCACGGTCCCTGGTTTTCGCCCCGATCTGCAGCGCGAGGTCGATCTGGTTGAAGAGGTAGGCCGTATTTACGGGTACGACCGCATCGAAGCGAGCAGTACTCTTCAGGGTCCGCTCGAAAGCGGGGTCATGAGCCACTTCGAGATGCAAAAGGAGTTCCGTCAGCGAATGGCCGCGGCAGGGGCCGACGAGGTAGTTACCAGCACCATCGTTGACGGCGGTTGGATCTCATGGGATCGGTTGCCATCTGCACCGGTACTGGCAAATCCGGCGACCGCCAGCGACCTGTTGCGTTCTTCCCTGATACCCAGCCTCGCGGATGTCGCGCGCCGCAATTTCAACCATCGCGCTCACACTGTTTGCATGTTCGAGCTAGGAAAATGTTTTTTGGAAGGCGATAATCACGCCGGTTCCCGGCATGCAGAAAGGCTGCGATTAGGGGGACTGTGGTTCGGCCTTGGAACGCGTTCCTCTTGGCGGGGTGAGCGTCGGCAGGTGGATTTTCTCGACCTCAAAGGTTTGATCGAGTCGGCAACGGAGGATTTGGACCCGGGGGTTCACAGCGGAGCGCATCCCCTGATGCGGGTCGGACATTGTGCTGAAGTGACCATAGGCGGGGAGCCGGCGGGAAATTTCGGAGAGTGCAGCCGCGACCTTCGAGAAGCATTTGATCTGCCCGAACCAGTGTATATTTTTGAACTGGATTTCGAGGTATTGGCGACGGCTTGCAGGGCGCGCGAAGCTGCCTTTCAGCCGCCTCCGAAGTTTCCCCCGATCGAACGCGATCTGGCGATCGTGTTGGATGCCTCGGTTCCGGCAGGGGATGTCATCGCGGCTGTCCGGCAGGTCGATCCGAAGTTGATCGAATCCGTCGAGTTGTTCGATGTCTACACCGGCGACCAGGTAGCGTCAGGTGAAAAGAGTCTTGCCTTCAACCTGCTTTTACGCTCCCCGGAGCGGACCATGCAGGATCGAGAGGCGGACGAGGTCATCGCGCGGGTGCTGGTGCAGTTGGGGGGAGCCTTCGGTGTCAGGTTGCGTTCAAGACAGGAGAAACGAACGGGATGGGAGTAGATGGCAATTTCAGGCGCCTTGAAAGTGAGGTGGATCGCCTCCTCGGGGTGTTGGAGCAGTTCCGGCAGGAAAACGAGACGCTTCGGGCGCAGGTGGAAGCCGGTGAATTGCTCAAGGTCGAGATCGAAGAGTTGAAGGCCCGGCTCGCGAAGTCCGATGAAGAGAACCACCAGGCGACGGTGGATCGCGAGCAGGTAAGGGAGAAAATCCAGGAAATCCTTGCCCGTCTCGAGCAGGTTGCAGTTGAGCATCCAGAGGCAGCGGAATAGATCCAATTTTCTCTGGGAATAGGTGACGCCCCCTTCCCCGAGGAGTATCGATGGATAGCGATCACAGCGGCGGGGTGGTTGTCGACATTCTGGACCGGAAGTATACCTTTGCCGGCAGCGACGACATGACGTCCCGGCAGATCGCGGAAATAGCTGCCCTGGTCGACGAGAGATTGCGGCGCGTGCAATCGGCCCAGGGTTCCCGCACCCCCTGGCATACGGCGATTATCGCCTCCCTCGAGCTGATCGACGAGCTTTTCGGTCTCCGCCAGCGCTACCAGTCGACGGAGGCCGATATAGCCATGCGCACCTCTCGCCTGACCTCGAGTCTCGGCAAGCTGTTGCAGGATGTCGGTCCTCGCTGGCCCTCCGATACAGTGGTTGAACGGCAAGCAGATGCTGGATGGGACCGGCAGCATGCTCCCGCTGCCGAGGCGGATCCCGCCCGGGAAGACTCATAGATCCCTTGAACATGGTTATGGCAGGCGCCATAGTGTCGGCTCTTGGATTGGTGGTGGTCGGTGCCGTGATCGGGTGGATTGTAAATGGTCGCCTGCGGCGTGGAAGGGCCGCCGATGCCCAGGAAAGAGATCAGGGCATCGTCGAGGAAGCGAGAGCAGAGGTCGAGTCGATGAAGAAAACCGCAGCGCTCGAAGCCAAAGACGAATGGCGGCGGGAGCGCGAGCCCATGGAGCGCGAAATCGAAAACTCCAAACGATCGCTGCGGGAACTGGAGACCGGCCTGTTGGAGCGGGAACGCCAGCTGGATCGCAAGGTCGACGTGCTGGAAAGCAAGGAGCGGAGTCTTCTGAAGACAGAGAAGGAGCTGTCGCGGCGCGAGGAAAATATCGAGGCGAAAGAAGAAAGAGTAAACGAACGCGTCAGCGAGCAGGGGCGTCTTCTTGAAGAATTGGCGGGCCTGAGCCAAGCCGAAGTCAGGACCATGCTCATCGAGCAGGAGGAAGACAGCGCGCGCCAGTTCGCCGCGCGCAAGGTTCGCGAGATCAAGGACGAGGCCGTGGCGATGGCGAATCGCGAAGCCAAGGAGATCATTTCTCGGTCCATTCAGCGCTATGCGGGAGAGTTGGCGCGGGAGAGCACGGTCTCCGTTGTCAACCTTCCCTCGGAAGAGATGAAGGGGCGCATCATCGGTCGCGACGGCCGAAACATTCGCTCTTTCGACATGATCACTGGTGTCGAGGTCATCGTCGACGATACGCCAGGAATCGTTATGCTCTCCAGTTTTGATCCGCTGCGCCGCGAGGTGGCGAGGAACACTCTGGGAAAGCTCATCCTCGATGGCCGCATTCACCCCGGGCGCATCGAGGAGGCGTACGAGAAAGCTCGCGAGGACGTAGAGGAGATGATTCGCGAGTCGGGATCCAAAGCGGCCTTCGATCTCGGCATCCACGACATGGCCGAACCGCTGCTCGAACTTCTCGGCAAGTTGAGATTCCTTTCCAGCTACGGCCAGAACCTACTGGTTCATTGCCAGGAAGTCGGCATGCTCGCAGGCACCATGGCGGAGCGCCTCGAAATCGACGCCAGCCTGGCGCGCCGTGCCGGACTTCTGCACGACATCGGCAAGGCGCTGGATTCCCAGGTCGGCGCCGACAGCGCCCAGTCGAACGGCGCCCTGGCACGCAAGTGCGGGGAAAGCCCGGAAGTTGTCGAGGTAATCGAGACTCACGATCTCGAGATACCTACCCGTTCTGCGATTGCTATAATCGTCAAGGCAGCGGATGAGATTTCGACCAGCCGGCCAGGTGCCCGCAAGGACAAGGCGGAGGATTACGTGCGACGCCTGCGGGAGATCGAGGAGATCGCCAGCGCCAATCCCGGCGTCAGAACCGCCTATGCCCTTCAAAACGGAAGAGAAGTTCGGGTTCTGGTCGACAGCGCCGCAGTCGACGATACTTATGCCGACCAGTTGGTCGACGAGATCACCGAGACCCTCGAGGAAGAACTCGGACAGCCGGGCCAGATCAAAGTCTGCCTGATACGAGAGGTGCGCGCGGTTCATTTCGCCCGCTGACTCCGCCGTCCCCGCATTGAGAATCCTTTTCGCAGCCGACATCTACGCCATGCCCGGGAGACGAGTGGCGGCTGATGTCATCCCCCGGCTTGTGCGCGAGCGCGAAATCGATCTGTGCATTGCCAACGGCGAGAATGCCGCCGGCGGGTTCGGAATGACCGAAACCATCACCCGCAAGCTGCACAGTTACGGGGTGGATGTCATAACCTCGGGTAATCACATCTGGAACCGTTCCGAATTTTCCCGTTTTCTGTCCACGTCGGACAGGGTGCTCAGGCCGTTCAATTATCCCAGGGAGGCTCCGGGGTCCGGGTCGACAATCGTCACCGCGAAGTCCGGAACGCCCGTGGCCGTCGTCAATCTGCAGGGGCGGACATTCATGCCCACCATTAACTGCCCCTTCGTGCTCGGGCGGGCGGAAGTCGAGCGGTTGAAAAGAGAGACCCCCGTAGTGTTCGTCGACTTTCACGCCGAAGCGACAGCGGAAAAGGTCGCTCTCGGCCACTATTTCGACGGAATCGCCTCGGCTGTAATCGGCACCCACACTCATGTTCAGACGGCAGACGAACGAGTGCTCTCTGGAGGAACAGCCTACATCACGGACGCGGGGATGACAGGGGTCCAGGATTCGGTGATCGGTACACGACCCGAAATCGCCGTCAAACGCTTCGTCGAGCAGGTGCCGACACGCTTCAAGCCAGCAGAAGGCAGGGCGGTCTTCTGCGGCGCCGTAATCGACATCGATGAGGCCGACGGCCGCGCCTGCGGCATCGAGCGCCTGCAGATTGCGGAGAGCCAAAAAGCCCCCGGGCCTCCGGACGACGAGGGAGAGTGATGGCGAACCGGGCCCTGACGGTCTCGGAGATCACGGCGCGGGTAAAAAGCGTCCTTGAAGAGTCGCTGGAGATAGGGTGGGTCATCGGGGAGGTATCCGATTTTTCGCGTGCCTCGTCGGGGCATTGCTACTGGACGCTGCGAGACGAGTCGAGTCAGGTCAGTTGCGTGATGTTTCGATTTTACGCCCGCGAGCTGAGCTTTATTCCCGAGCCCGGTGTGCAGCTGCTTGTCTACGGAAACGTCTCGGTCTACGAGCGCGGAGGGCGCTACCAGTTGCAGGTGTACTGGGTGCAGCCGGTCGGGGTCGGGGAAATGGCGGTCGCTTTCGAGCGCCTGCGCGCCCGCCTCGAAGCCGAGGGCCTGTTTGCGGAGGAACGGAAGAAACCCCTTCCCCGCTTCCCGCGGTGTGTAGGCGTTGTAACCTCTGCCCGCGGAGCCGCGATAAGGGATATTCTTCAGATCGTGCAGCGGCGCTCACCGGGAGTGCAGATCGTGCTGCGCCCGTCACGGGTACAGGGCCCCGGAGCCGCCCAGGCAATCGCAAATGGCATCGCCGATCTGAACGCCCATTCCGAAGCGGATGTATTGATCGTCGGTCGCGGCGGAGGATCGCCGGAGGACCTCTGGCCATTCAACGAGGAAGTTGTGGCTCGCGCGATCCATGACTCCAAGGTTCCGGTGGTGTCTGCGGTCGGCCACGAGATCGACTACACGATCGCCGATTACGTTGCGGATATCCGCGCACCAACCCCTTCCGCAGCCGCGGAGCTGGCAACCCCCGACCAGATGGAGCTGCGGCGGCAAGTTGCCGCTCGTACCAAGGATCTGTTGCGGGTAATGCGCGAAGGTCTCGCCGGATCCCGGCGGCGCCTGGAAGACCGCGGCCCCGAGCGCTTGCTGGATGCCCTGCGCGGGCGCTTTGGGCAGTCGGAACAGGGCCTGGATGAGATGCGCGGCCGGCTCGCCGAGGCCCTGGACCGACACTTGATAAAAACGGGGGCCCGGTTCCGGACCTCCGTTCTGCGGCTGAAATCGACCGATCCCCTCGTCGGGTTGTCGCGTGGATATGCCTACTGTTCACGTGCCGGAAGCGGACTGCCCGTGAGCCGCGGCGGCGACCTGATTCCCGGGGACCGCCTGCGGCTGCGTTTCGCAGAGGGTGAGGCGGGCTGTCTCGTCGAAGAGGTTTTACCGAGCAGGCGGTTCACCATCCGGCCGGCAACTGGGACGAAAGGCAATGACTGAAGATTCGACCGCACAGCAAAGTTTCGAGGAGGCGATGGCGCTGCTGGAAGAAAGCGTGGAGCGCCTGGAATCCGGGCCCCTGACGCTGGAGGAGTCCCTTCTGGTCTTCGAGCGGGGAGTTGCTGCCTCGCGTGTCTGCGGAAGGATGCTGGATCAGACGCGCAAGCGGGTCCAAGTGCTGATCGAGAAAGTTGGTGGAGAGTTCGAGCTCGAGTTTCTCGAAGAGGCACCCGACCAGGACTCCGACACTGGCGACTGAGGCAGGCGGTGATGCTGACCCGGCTCCTCATAGAAAATTTCGCACTGATCGAGCGCGCCGAGATCGAGTTCGGCCGGGGGCTCAACATCATTACCGGTGAAACGGGCGCCGGAAAGTCGATCCTTCTCGGGGCCCTGAACTGCATTCTCGGTGGGCCGGCGCGAACCGATCTGATTCGCGCCGGCTGCGACCGCTGTGTGGTCGAGGGGTTGTTCGAGTTCGATGAGACCGAGGTCCCAAGTAGTGCAGCATTGGAGAGGCTGGGGCGGATGGGGGTCGAGGTCGCCGGCCAACAGCTCGTGCTTCGGCGCGAAATCAGGGAAAGCGCCCGTTCCCGCGCCTTTGTCGATGGCCGTATCGTGCCCCTGAAAAAGCAGCAGGAGATTGGCGGAGCACTAATCGACCTTCACGGCCAGCACGAGCATCAGTCTCTTCTCGACGAAGACCAGCACGCCCGTTTTCTCGACGACTGCGCACAACTGGGAAGATTCGTCACTGCAGTCCGGGTGTCCTTCAACGAGGTCGAAGGCTGCGCAGATGAGCTGGCGACCCTCGAACGGGAACGTGCCGAGTTGCTAAAAGAGGAAGAGCTTCGTGTTTTCCAGCTGGAGGAAATTCGGCACATCGGCCCCGCGGAGGGAGAAGACGATCTCCTGGAAACAGAGGTGAGAGTGCTGGCCAACCAGGCCGAACTCTCGTCCGAAGTGGGTTCGGTCTTCGATCAACTGTACCGGAACGACGGAGCCACTGTGGAGACCCTCGGTGGCTGCCGGCGCCAGCTGGATCGGCTTGTCGAGATCGACCCGCGTCTCCGGCAGCTCGTCGAGGCGGTGGAGCAACTGCTGTTTCGCGCCGAGGACGTGGCCGCCAGTTTCCAGGAGTATCTCGATCGCCTGGAGCCAGATCCCGAGCGGCTCGAGCAGGCGCGGGAGCGTCTGTTCGAGCTGCATCGCCTTACTCGTAAGTACGGCGGCACGTTTGCCGACGTGGTCAGGACCGCCCGGGAACTGGAGGTCGCAGGGGATCGCCTGGAGGAAATGGAGCGTGTGATCGCCGCGGCGGGCAGTCGTTTCGCCGAGATCGCGGAAAGATTTGCCCGGGACTGTCTTGTTCTGTCAGGGCGTCGCAAGCGAGCTGCGTCGATCCTTTCAGGAGAGGTTGAGAAAGGACTCCGGGCCTTGGGCATACCCGGCGCCTGCTTCGAGGCGAGGTGCACTCGGGAGCGAGATCCGAACGGCCTCGTAGAAATCGACGGGGTCCCCTACCGGGCCGACGCCACCGGGGTTGAGAAAGTGGTTTTTTTCATTTCCGCAAACCCCGGGGAGCCGCCTCGCCCCCTCGCCCAAGTTGCCTCGGGTGGCGAGATCTCGCGCATCATGCTAGTTCTCAAGGGGATCATCGCCGAGCGGGACGTGGTGTCGACCCTCGTTTTCGACGAGGTCGACGCCGGTATTTCCGGTCGCACTGCCAGCGCTGTCGGGCAGCGGCTCAAGAACCTTGCCCACTCCCACCAAGCGATTGCGATCACTCACCTGCCGCAGATCGCGAGCCTCGCAGACTGTCATTTTTCGGTGCGCAAGATCCAGCGCTGCGGGCGCACCGTGACCGAGGTCCATCCCCTGTCCGATGGGGCAGAACGCCGAGAGGAAGTAGCTCGTCTTCTGGCCGGGGAATCGGTATCGGAAACAGCGCGACAGCACGCCGAAGAGCTGCTGAGGTGATCGCCGGCGGTATCCTTTCCGCGCTTCCGAATGCGCTCAGCGCTCTTCGCGTCGCTCTTGTTCCCGCGTTGCTGTTGAGCTTGCGCCGCGATGCCGAAACCGGCGATGGCACCGGGGCTTCGTGGTTTTCGGGAGTCCTGCTGATCGGGGCCGCTGCGACCGATTTCTTCGACGGCTATTGTGCTCGCAGGTTCGGGCTTGTTTCCCGGACCGGGAAGATTCTCGATCCCCTGGCCGACAAGGTAGCGGTCGGTGGGCTCGGTTTGGCGCTGGTGGTGTGGTTCGACTTTCCGGTGTGGCTGATGGCTTTGCAGCTCGTCAGGGATGCCGCCATCGTTTCGGTCAGCGTATATCTGTTTCGAACTCGTGGACTCGTCCTTCTGGCCTCCCCGCTGGGCAAGGCGGCCACGGCTACCATGGTTCTCGCCCTTGCCGGGTACGTCTTTGCCGCTCCGCGAGGGCTCGCACAGGCGGCTGTCGCTGTAGCGACAACCCTGCTGTTGGCGTCGAGCCTCGATTACATTCGCCGAGTTCTACGACTGCAATCCCATCCAAATTCTCAGGAATCGACCGATGGTCAATAGGATTCACAAAATCGCCTTCGTTACGGATGACGTGGAAAGCGCGGTGGGCTTTTTCACAAAAACCCTTGGGCTCGAAGTCAGCGAGCGCTTCCCCAACGAGGATGACGACGACTACGTTTTCATGAAGGCCGGCGACATCATTCTCGAGCTGATGCCCGCGAAGTCTACGGGGCACCCCGTGGGCTTTCACCACGTATCCTTCGCGGTAGAGGAGATCGAGGCGGTAACCGAGGAGCTGCGGGAAAAGGGGGTGACGATAACGAAGGAGCCTTTAGACGCGGGAGCGGGTGGTATTCACCTGGCCTTCTTCGAAGGGCCGAACGACCTCAACCTGCAGCTCTTCGAACGCAGAACGCAGGGGCCAGGCGGAGCAGCCCTATAAGGTGGAGCTACCGCCGAATTCCTGCAGCTCCAAAAGGCGGCTTTCGGCGTAGGCTCCCCACTTGTCAGCGGCGCCGAAGAGCTCGACGATATCTCGCAGAACCTCGATTTCCTTGCCGTGGTCACCGCTGCGCTTGTACGCCATGACCAAGTTCAGGTAGGCTTCCTGGAACATCGGCCGGGCTGAAATAGCCTTTTGGTACAGGCGGATCGCTTCGCTCCACTCCCCCCTCTGCTTGTACACTTGACCGAGGTTGTTGTACGCCTGCACGAAGCTCGAGTCGAGTTGCAGGGCGCGCACGTACGCCGACTCGGCGAGGTCGAGTCGGCCGGCTTTCTTGTAGACGAATCCGAGGTTGTTGAAGGCGTCGACCCAGTCCGGCTTGCACCTGACTGCCTGCTCGTACGCCGCAGCCGCGGCGTCGAGTCTGTTCTGCTGCAGGTACAAGTCCCCGAGCTCGAAGTGGACCTCGGGAAGGGCGGGTTCGATGAGAAGGCAGCGTTCGAGAGCGGTACTGGCCGAGTCGAGGTAACCGAATTCGGCGAACACCATTCCCAGGCGGTAGTGGAGACGCTGCGAGTCAGGGGCGGCGGAGATCTGCTCGCGAAGGGCTTCCGTCTTCATCCGCATGCGGGCATGCGCTGGATCTGGAGGCGGTCCCTCATCGCAGGCCGGGATGGCCGCGGCGAGCAACAGACCGGCTTTGATTCGCCGAATTTTCACCGGCTTCCGGCTCATCTTCCGGAAAGTCCGCGAGGCATGGCGCCTAACCGCACATGAAAGGGATGTCGCGCTTCACGGAATCTCCAGGCGGCGAGCGGGGATGCCGATGCCCTGTCCAAGAAATGGATTGCAAAAATTCATCCGCCGATGCGGAATTGAGGGAATAGTCGCACAGATGAGGTTCAATTGAACCGCAATTTTTCCCTCAAGATGAGTCGGCGGACGGATGGCATAGAAAATGATGGGACTCGACACTAGTTCGGGCGGATCAGGCGGCGCCACAGGGCCTGCGCCTCGCGCATCCGTCTGCGCTCGGCATGGATCTTGAGCATCTCTACGACTTTGAGCCGCAGTGCCAGTTTGCGCAGGTCGACCCGGACCACGCGCCGCTTCTACAACCCCCGCCCCAGCAGTCCGAGGCCGAAGTAATAGCGCCATTTGTCGAGTTCCGGCTCGTCCGGGTCGAGTTCGACGCGATCGCGATTGAGGGGATGGGAAACCTGGAAGAATGCCCGCATTGGAATGCGGTAGAAGGTGTACAGCTCCATGCGCACCTCGCCGCCGACGTCCGACAGGAACGAGTCGGTATCGAAGTCATCGAGCTTCAGGGTGCGGAAGTTGCCGACCGCCCCGGTCTCGGCAAAAAGCTCCGCGTAGACCTTGGTGAAGTTGAAGTTCAGGAATCCCATGTTGAGACGGCGAAACAGGGGAAACCCGTAGGCAAAGCGGCCGTACAGCAGTTTCGATCCGGACCGTACGAAATACGGGTATCCACTCAAAAAGTTCCGTCCCCCCAGGTAATAGCGGAGAGGCCAGTAGTAGCGGCCTTCGAAGAATCCCCCCTCAGGGTTGAAAGGTGGCTTCACGCGCAGGTTGCGGTAGGCTGCGACGATCTCCCAGGTCAGGGTGTTGCGAAACGGCAGCCCGACCCTCTCGGTGTAGGCCCCTACGTACTCGTTGATAGTCAGCGGACGCCGCGCGGGAATCAGCAGGTCGTGCGGCATGCCGTCATCCACCGTAAAGGCGAGCGAATCGGCGAGGTTGGACTTCATGTAGCGGTAGATGAGGGCCATCGAGCGCCCCGTCGCATTGATCATGCGATCGGCGGTCGGTTTGATCCTGCGGTAATTCCACGCCAGGGTCAGATCGTTCGAGGTGAAGAAACCCAGATCGTCATAGAATGAAAACTGGTCGTCCGGAGTCACCGTCGTGGTGTCGCGACTGGTAAGGGAGCGAGGCAGGATCCCGGTAATGTCGACGCTGTCCTGGACTATGTATGTCTCGAGGCGCTGGCGATACCGATGCAGCGACCAGTTCTCGTCGTAGTTGCGGTTGGTGTACAACGCCGTGAGCTGTTGCCGCCTGCTGACCGGCAGATCTACCCCGACGGACCACAGCTGAAAAACATCCTTGAAAAGGTCCTTCCTCGCTTCTCCCTCGTAGCGGTAGCGGATGGCGTTCGGGATCAGCAGGTTGGCGGTGTCCACTGGCACCGGGTAGATCGTATTTGCCACCGTGTCGATGCGGACGTTCACCTGGCTCCCGCGGATTACCCAGTCGACCTCCCGGCGCTGCCATCCCGCCCACAGAGTGGGGTTGAAGGTGCGGTTGTTGCCGACGGCAGGAAGCAGCCTTCGCTCGGCGTAGATCCCGAAATTGGTGTTGAGATCGGTGCTCTCGCGAAAGTTCTTGCCGAGGACTCCCCAGAAAGTGAAGACGTCGCCGCCGAGGGTTTCACCGACGGAAACCTGGGCGCCGCCGCTGATCTGATTGAGCCCGAAGGTATTGCCGATGAAGGTCGGTCCGACCTGAAAAATGGGAATGATGTCGAGCACGCGCCGGCCCCGGTAGCGGAAAACGCTGTACTCTTCCGAAAGTTTCGGTCCGCGCACTGCGGTCTGATAATCGCGGTCGGCAAGGGGGTCCCAGTGGACGGTTCGTTCCCCTGCCCTGTCGAGATCGAACTCGTAGAGGTCGAAATTGTTGGCGTGGTAGCTTGAATAGGTCACGCGCCCGTCGCTCGATACGGTGGGCGAGAAAGCCCCGCCAAGCACGTTGGTGAGTTGCCTCACCTCTCCGGCCTCCAGTGTGTATTGGTAGATGTTGAAGATCCCGGTGCGGTCGCAGGCGAAGACGAAGCCGCTGCCGTCGGGCAGCCAGTACGGATCGCGCTCGTCAGCGGACGACGCCAGCAGCGGGGTGAAACCAGACGTGTCCGCGGCTGGAAAGGCGAGACTGTCGGGAAAAACCTTGAGCGAGTCCGGCGTGTCATCCTTGGGCGGACGCAGGCCTGTTTTCTTGGGCAGGGGTGGACTGTCCGCCCGCATCATGGCGATGTCGCGGTCTTCGCCGCTGAAAATGCTGAACAGGATCCACTCGCCGTCGGGGGACCACCGCGGTGCGTAGATCTGGGTGCGGTCGTTGTGGTTGGTTAGTTGGACGAGGTCGGTTCCGTCGGCATCGAGCAGACACAGGTTGTGATTGCCGTCGCGGAGGCGCACGAAAGCGATGCGCTCCCCGTCAGGAGAGACATTCGGGTCCCTGGCGCGCAGGCCGGCGCTGATGCGGCGCTCCTCATCTTCTTCGATGTCGTAGACGAAGAGGTCGTTGTAGCCGCTCTTGTTGCGCAGAAACAGGATTTTGTCGGAGTCGGGAAACCAGGATATCCGCGTGTCGACGAATTCCTTGAGGACTTTCTTTTTTCGCGTCACGAAGTCGTAGATGGCGACGTACGGGATGCGGTAGTCACGGTTCTGGCTGGTGATGTAGGCAAGTTTCCTGCCGTTCGGAGAATACGAAGGGTGATAGTCGATTACGCCTTCGTTGACATCACCGAGTTCGTTTCCCTCGAAGAACCCCTCCGCGACGATTTCTTCGACCTGCTGGCCGTACTGGTCCTCCATGAAGCGGACCCAGTCGTCGTACAGCTGGTCTGCCGTGATGCCGAGAACCTTGCGAATCGCCGGATCGAAGCTCAACGAGCCGACATTGTCCTGCAGCTCCTGAACCTTTTCGGCGCCGTACGTCGCCGCCGTGTACATCAAGAGGCCGAAGCCCTGGTTGTAGACCTGCTCGGCGCGGTAGCCGCCGCCGCGATGACTCAGGCCGCCCATTTCGTTCAGGGTCGACAGGTCGTCTTCGAGCACCGCCATCCGCAGCAGCATGTCGCGGTGGGAGTCCCAGGTGTCCCAACCGAACTGCGTGGGAGCGAACTGGGCGATTCCCTCCACCCACCACGCAGGGGTGTTCAGGTAGTAAAGCGGGAAGTTGAAGCTGATGTCGGGGTTGGAGTCGAACCGGGAAACCGAAAACAAGGCGACCCGGAAGGGCCACCTTTTGCGCGCCTTGTCCAGGGTCATGACGTGGGAGATCTCGTGTGTGAGGACGTTCTTGATCCAGGGGTGGTCACCGCGGATCTCCCAGTCGAGGGCCGAGGCCCAGATGTAGACGGTGTTACTGTAGTTGTCCGCGGCGCCATTGCCGAAGTCGCTGTTGTCGAGAACGACGATGTGAATCGGGGAGTAGTCGTCGTAATACCCGTACGCAGCCGCCAGCGGGGCGAACACCTCTTCGGCGACCTCTGCGACCCGCCGCGCCGTGCCCTCCGCGCCGGGAAAGTAGCTGATGACGTAGTGATCGGTCTGAAAGCTGGTCAGCTGGGCTTCGGTGGGAGGCGCCGGCGCCAGGATCAGGGCAAAAATCAGCGCGTAAAACGCTGTTTTTCCGGCGGTTTCCAGAATTCGCAAATGTGGTCTACCTTTCTAATTTCTATATACCAATCACGATTCGAAAGTAACCGGACGGTTTTTCGATGTCAATCAATTCCAGGGGTGCGCGGTGCACCTGCAAGCGCTTCCCGGGGGCTGGCAATTTTCCCTGTAGGCAGGTTGTTTCCGAGCTCGGAAATTTCCACGGCACGGGTTCTGCCCTCGGGGGCTCCACCTATTCGGGAACGCCAGGGCGCAGAAACGCCAGTCTAGGAGTCGCCCCCGAGTGAACGCACCCTGGCACCTCGTCGCTGTCGCTGCGGCGTCGATGCTCGCCACGCTGTTGGGCGTTCCCCTCGCCCGCCGTCTTGCCCTGCGGGTTGGTCTGGTGGACGACCCAGGCAGCGCATCATACAAATCCCACCACAAAGTCATCCCGTACGGAGGCGGAGTCGCCATGTATGCCGCCTGCCTGCTTCCCGCGGCCGGGGCGCTGGGCGCGCTTCTGCACGAGACGTCCGGCCTGCTCCGGGACGGCTCAGGCTGGATAAGCCCCTGGGCACCGTACTGGATGATTCCGTTCGGCCATTTTCCGATAACGGTCATAGAAATGAGCCAGGCCGTCTCCTTGTTCGTCTGCGCCTCGGCGGTCTGGCTGATCGGCATGATCGATGACTATCGCGGGCTGTCGCCGCTGTTTCGCCTGGCCGCGCAGCTGACGATTGCCTCCTTGCTCGCAGGGTGGATTCCCGGTTTCAGCCTGCCGATTGCCGGCTCCGAGCCGCTTTTGTCGGCAGCCGTCAGCGCTGTCTGGATCGTTTCCATTACCAACGCTTTCAACATGCTTGACAACATGGAAGGGCTGTCGGCGGGAGTCGCAGCGATAGCCCTGTCCGGGTTGGTCAACCTGTCTCTGACGTGTGGCCACATTCCCGCGGCGCTCCTGGGACTGCTCGTCATCGGAGCGGCGTGTGGGTTTCTGGTTTTCAACTTTCCCCGGGCCACCGTGTTCATGGGGGACAGCGGGGCTATGTTCCTCGGTTTCGTCGCCGGTAGCCTCAGCGTCCTCGTCACTCGGCGCGCCGCCGAAATGCCGGCTTTCGATGGCCAGGCCGTCCTCCTGCCGCTGCTCGTGCTGGCCGTGCCGGCTTACGATCTCGCCTCCGTGGTGGCTATCCGCCTGTCGCGGCGAATCGCCCCCTGGCACGGGGACCAGAACCACACCAGCCATCGCCTCGTACGCCTCGGTCTGTCGCGCCGCGACAGTGTCCTTGTCCTGTATGGGGCGGCGGTGGTAGCTGTTGGGGGAACCCTGCTGCTGACCAGGGCGCCCACTCCGCTCGCGTTGGTGCTCCCCTTGGCAGCCGCACTCCTGGTTGCGGCGCTCGACTTCGCAGCCTTTCGCCGCGGCAGAAACCCGTGAGAGACGCCTCTCGTCTGGGCGGAGGGTACGCCGAATCGGCCCCGCGTCCGCTGCCCACGGTAGAGGCGGTGATCAGGGCAGCGGTTCCCGGCTCCGCGGCAGCGCGGCTCGCCGTCATCGCCGGGCCGCCCGGATCCGGCAAGAGCAGCCTGGCAGGAGCCCTGCAGCGCCTGCTTCCGGGATCGTTTACGGTGGACAAGGACTGGTGCTCGGGGCCCTTCATCCTGGAGATCGCCCGCCAGACCGCAACCCCGGTAGAGGAAGCTTACGGCACTGAAGTGTACTGGGAGCGCTTGCGTCCGATCGAGTACGGGACCGCCGCGGCTGTCGCCTGCGCCAACCTGATGGGTGCGCGCACCGTCTTCCTGGTCGGCGGATGGGGGCCGGAGCTGGGTGTCGAGAACCTGTGGACTTCGCTGCGTGACAGAATCGCCCCATCGAAGCTGGTCGTGATTCACCTCGACCCACCCGGTATCGAGGAGTGGCGGGGACGGATGGCGGCGCGCGGGTCGCGAACCGACAGTCCCTGGTTCGAATCTTTCTGCCGCGCCGTGGGCAGGCTTCCTGTGTGGGAGGGGGCGGTCCGACTTCCCGGCGGCGATTCCTGCAACGAGGTGGCCGAGCAGGCGTTGGCGGCGCTCGCGGCGCAGGCCGGGCGGTAGAGGTCGATGTCTGCCTTGCACAGCGCCATCGGGTACGGGGTGTTGCTCCTTGTCGCTTGGGCGTGCGGTTCTCGCCGCGGCGGAGTTCCGGTGCGCATCCTCCTCATCGCCGCGGCGATGCAGGTGGGTTTCGCGGCGCTGCTCCTGCATACAGGCTTGCGCCACCGGGTTTTCGCTCTGACCGGGGGGCTCACCGACCTGCTCCGAGAGACCGCTTTGAAGGCGAACGAGTCGCTGCTGTTCGCCGGGCTCTCCAACCCGGACTTCACCGCGGCCTACGGAGCGACTATAGCCCTGGAAATCGCCGCCATTCTGGTATTCGTCGCATCGCTTTCCAGGATTTTGTACCACTACCGGTTTCTTCCTTGGCTGATCCGCGGTATGAGCCGTTTCATGCAGCGGGCCTTCGGAATCAGCAGTGCCGAAGCCGTGGGTGTCTCCGCCAACATCTTTCTCGGTATGACGGAAGCGCCGCTGCTGATCCGCCCCTACGTAGCGGGCCTGACCCCGAGCGAGCTCTTCTGCCTGATGACAGCAGGCATGGCGACGATCGCGGGAACGGTCATGGTCGTCTACGCCAGCATGCTGTCCGGAGTGAACGCCGAAATCGCCGGTCATCTTTTCACCGCCTCCGTCATCAGTGCTCCGGCGGCAATCGCCGTGGCGAAGCTGATGATGCCCGAGACAGGGGCGCCGGTGACGTCCGGAGTCGTCGTCGAGCTGCCCGAAGAGAACACCCGCAACGGCCTGGACGCGGCCGCCCGCGGGGCGACCGAGGGGATGCACCTTTTCATCAATATCTTGGCGATGCTGATTGCATTTATCGGTCTCGTCGCTCTCGGCAACGCCTTGGTCGGGCTTGCGGACAAACTCGTCAACGGGGCTGCAGCGGGTTCGTGGAGTCTGCAGGCGGGGCTGGGGTTCGCGTTCCGGATTCCGGCCTGGTTCATGGGGATCACTTGGCAGGAAGCGGCCTGTGTTGGAAAACTGCTCGGGCTGAAGACGATCCTGAACGAATTTGTCGCCTACGTGGAGCTCTCCCGGATGATGTCGAGCGAGTCCGCACCCCTGAGCCCTCGCGGCTTCCTCGTGGCGACCTATGCGCTGTGCGGGTTTGCCAACTTCGGTTCGGTGGCGATCATGATCGGCGGAATCGGGGGGATTGCCCCCGGGAGACGGCCGGATCTCGCCCGTCTCGGATTGCGCTCACTGGTTGCGGGAACACTGGCGACAATGCTGACTGGGTGCGTGATAGGGATCCTGGCCTGAGAATCGCCTCGCCGGAGGTCAGAGCTGTTTTTCTGCGGGGTACAGCAAGGTGACTCAGGGCTTTCCACAATTCCAAAACATATTGGAATTAAATGAATTGCGTCATTTTCCGGTCGCCCGGAGCGATCTTAGGCAAGATTCGCACGCCCGCGGGAAATTCAAAAAAACCGGGCCTCAAAGCCTGTCGAAACGACCTTTCAATGCTTAGATTTAAGCTGCGATTTTCAAGACGAAATACAGGTTGTGAATGTTCCCATACTGGCTTTGAGAAATGGCAAAAGAACGTAAATCAGCGTATCGCTCCCAGTTTGACGGTCACCGCCGCCTCGCTGCGGCAGTCATCCTGCAAGCCATCAAAGACATGGCTGCGGGACCCACCAGTCAGGACCAGATGAGTGCCGTGGAGTTTCTTCAGGGAGACATGTGGCCCTTTTCCGATGTTCTCGATCTTCCGGCTGACGGAGCCGCCCTTCAGGATTACCTGAAAACCATCCGGACCGATTTCTTCGAGGAGGAACCGTCACCTGCGAGCTAGGCGGCCCTCCCTCCACACCCGGCCTTAGTTAGGTCCAGACGCCTCCGAAGCGGTCCCTGGCTGGGTTGCTCCGGCGAAGCTGTTCGCTTCACAATCCCCGACTGACACTCAATTCCGGCATTCTGGTGCGTTACGCGACCATCGAAAGCCCGCTTGGCGCCCTGCTGCTGGCCTGGAAGGAACGCGGTTTGACCCGGGTGAGCTTTCTCGATGGGAGCAAGGCTATCGAGCCCGCTTCCGACTGGATGGCCGCATCGGAGCCTGCGTTCGGCGCCCGCGCGCAGCTCGATTCCTATTTCGCCGGAAGCCTGACGCAGTTCGACCTGCCCCTGGCTCCAAGTGGCACAGCTTTCCAGCAGGCCGTGTGGAGCGAGCTGACCCGAGTTCCTTTCGCCGAGACCGCATCGTACGGGAAAATCGCGCGTCGTGTGGGACGGCCGAAGGCCAGTCGCGCCGTCGGAGCAGCCAACGGCAACAATCCCCTCCCCATAATCGTCCCGTGCCACCGAGTCGTCGGCAGCGACGGCAGCCTTACCGGCTATTCCGGCGGAATGGAAATCAAGGAATTCCTGCTCGCCCACGAGGCCCGTTGCGCCGCTCGGTGACGTCGATTCGGTCGGGAAAGCCAAGTGTCCTTGATTCAAGTACAACTTGGCTCCCGACCTGCCGGAACCGGTTTGCTCGGGGGGCATCCCATTTGGCAGGGTTTCCCTTCAAGGCAGAAACCGCCCTGTAGCAGATCGGATTCCGCACTGCCCCATAGGGCTTGTGTGGCGTGGAAAGCAGGCAGTCGGGCAGCCGGCGTCCCCTTGCGATCACCCGGGGGTGCCCGGTCCGAGCAACATTCCGGTGACTGCAATACCCGGCCGGCCCGGTATCGGGCGCCAGTGGCGGGTCCTCGCAATCTGAATAGTCCTCGCCATGGGCTGCGGGGCGCCGGGTTTTTGAAACCGCTTTCAGTAGCGGCGGCGGTGGAACTGCCCATACTTTTAGCGCCTACCCGGAAGAACCAGGCGAAACCAGGTGGTCAGACACGCACAACTGTCATTGGAAAAGGGAATCAGCAAGGCGAGCTCGCGACCAGTCTTTCCCGGGGATGAGTTCGCCACTCCATGGAGGATTTTCGATCTCGTGGAGCTCCCTCCGGGGGAAGCCGCCGAATCGCCCGACGACGACTGTGAGCAGGGGTTCGTCATTCTGAGGGGGAAGGCGAGTTTCGAAACCAACGGCACCGCTGCAGAGGTCGGGGAAACCGCAGCCGTCGTGACCACGGGAGCCTCCCGCCTGCGGGCGACGGCAGGGTCCTGCACCGCCCTCTCGATAGTCGTCGACCTTGAGGAGGCGCCGCCCCCCGGTCACCTGCGGGTCGACTCGGCCGAGGCCGGAAAGCTGACGCGGCGGCCGTCCATCCATGGGGGCGGCGGAGAAATTGCGACCCGCCACATCTGGGGCCCCGGTGATTTTTCCAGCAGCTGGACTTTTCTCGACCACGCGATTCTGTCTCCGGGAAGCGCGGTCGGCTACCACTATCACGAGGCCCTCGAGGAGTGCTTCGTCATTCTCGGAGGCCGCGGCTACATGACCGTCGACGGGGAGACCTTCGCGGTCGGACCGGGGTCCGTGACTTATCAGGGCATCCGAAAGGGACACGGCATCTACAACCCGGACAGCGCCGCCCTCGACTTCCTGCGCATTGCCGTGGCGATTCCCGGAGAGGATGTCGCGACGATTGATCTCGACGACGACTTGAGCGCAAGGACTCCCACCGATCAGTCAAAAAAACGAGGTATATCGTGACAGCGGAAGACAACCTGGTGCGGAACGAAACGGCGAGGCGCATGGCCGACGCCGCGGCCGCGTTGCTCGCAACCTTCAGCTCCGATCAGCGCGTCAAAGTGGTGCTGGATTTCGAGGACGCGGAACGGGAGAACTGGCACTACATCCCCCGCGATCGGACCGGGTTGCCTCTCAAGGAGATGGATTCCCGGCAGCGCAGCCTAACCCAGAACCTGATCGCTACCGGCCTGAGCTCCTCCGCCCACCGGCGCGCCAACACCATCATCGAACTCGAACCGATCCTTGCAGAGATCGAAGGGGATGGACGGAAGTTCGCGCGCGATCCCGGCCTGTATTACGTGACCTTGTTCGGAACCCCCGGGGGCGAAGGGGTGTGGGGGTGGCGCTTCGAGGGGCATCACATCTCTTTGAACAACACGGTACTCCACGGCGAGCTGATTTCGGCCAGCCCGGTTTTCTTCGGCGCCAATCCAGCCGAAGTGCGCCACGGCACGCGCCAGGGTCTGCGGGCCCTGAAGGAAGAGGAGGAGATGGCGAGGGCGCTGTTGACCGATCTCGACGGCGAGCAGCGCCGGGAGGCGGTCTTGGCCCGGGAGGCGCCTTCCGACATCCTCACCAGGGCCCTCTCCCACGTCCGCGGCGAAGTGAAGCCCGAAGGATTGGCCGGTGCCGACATGAACGCCGCGCAGCTCCGGCAGCTCAAGGACCTGGTCGCCATATACGTCGACCGCCTGCCCGAGGCCCTCGCGGCACTGGAGCACGCCAGGCTGGAGCACGCCGACTACGCAAAGGCCCATTTTGCCTGGGCAGGCCCCGCGGAGCGCGGCGAGGGGCACTACTACCGGGTGCAGGGACCGGTCTTCGTGGCCGAGTACGACAACACGCAAAACGACGCCAACCACATCCACGCGGTGTGGCGGGATCTGCACAACGACTTCGGCGAGGACCTCCTGAAAGCACACTACCGGGAGGCCCACTGAAGTGACGGCCGTTGCGGCCGCCGAGGGAGGGCAGCCGAGCCATCTTCTTCAATCAGCTCCACCGCCGCTTTGCGCTTGGCGCCTTCGACAACTGGGTGGTCTCGGCGGAGAACCTCTCGATTCCGCTAGACGGGCAACGTGATTGGATTTTTGCGCGAGGCTATGTCGGTCCGGGGAAACCCCACGTCGAGGCCAAGGTCCGGGTCGAGCTGTTTGTTGCCGAGGTCGAGGCGATTCGCGTACGGGCAGCCGACATCGATGTGTGCCTGCGGATCGATCGACCGGGCACGCCGGGGTCCGGCCGCTTTCTTCCGATGAATCTCGTCTGCAACCCCCCCTGGCGATCCCGAGCTGGTCGCCGGAACCTGGTATTCGAGTCCCCTACCTGGCGGCTGCATGCAGGAGACACGGGTCCATACCTGCACCGCGGAGTTCTCGGCCGATTCCTTCGTAGCTGGAGGCGATGCCGGCGAACGTCATCTACCTGCCGCCACGGGGGCAGTCTATTACCATCGCAACGGCTTTGAAGGGGGAGACCCGGAAGACCGGGTGTTCGGGTACGTGCGCTACGATTGCGAAAGCGCCCTTCTGATGCTTCACAACCTCCGCCACCGGGCGGCTCTCCGATGGAGCTGCTGTTCGACTCCTACCACGCCCTCGGGTTGGCACCGGAGGGGTCCGCGTTGCGGTGGTCGGCCAGGGCGGACGGTGGCCTCGAGATGCGGGTGCTGCCGCTGCAGACTGCGGTCTTCCGCCTTTACTGAAACCGAAGAGGACACGGAACATGGCGAAAACAGGAGTGGTTCATCACAACTGGGGCGGCTACGACCTGGAGGGGTTCGCCGCCAGGGCTGCGGAGATCGGTTACCGCTACTGCGAGTTGCAGTTCCGGGACGTGTGGCAGGACGAAACCCGGGACGGCGAAAGTGCCGCCGTAATGGTCCGGGAAATGCTCGAACGCCACGGCATGGCGGTGAGCGCTGTCTCGGCGGGCAACAACTTTCTCCGGGCCGACCCGGCCCAACTGGAAGCGGAGATCGACCGCTACCGCAAGCTGTGCGAATGGATACCTCACACCGGCACCGACATCGTGCGCAGCGACGGCGGCTGGGGCGAGGAGGTTCCCCGGGATCAGTGGGATGGCATGATGCTGGAGGCGTTCAAGCGCTGCGTCGATTTCGCCGAGGCCTCAGGGGTGCGCATCGCCCTCGACAATCACGGGATTGCGACCAACGACGGGGAGTGGCAGGTGAGCCTGATAGAACGCGTCGGGTCCGACCGCCTCGGGGTCAACCTCGACACCATGAACTATCGCTGGGCCGGTTGGGAAATCGAGCGCTGCAACCGCTTCTACGAGCTCGTGGCGCCGCACGTGTTCCACGTCCATATAAAGGACGGGACCGGCTCGCGGCAGCAGTACCGGGGAAAGGTGCTGGGTGAAGGGGAGATCGACCTCGGGCACGCGCTCGCCTGCGTGAAACAGGCAGGGTACGACGGGGTCTGGGCGGTCGAGTACGAAGGAGAGGAGACCGAGGGAGCGGTGGGGTTCGAAAAGTGTTTCGAGTGGATGGCCGACCACGTCTGAGTGCGTGGCGAATCGAGGTGACGATGTGGCGACCGAATCTATGAGAAAGGCAAGTCCAAATAGAAGACAGATTCCAGAGCCCCAAGCAGGAAGAAGAATGGATTTTGGGAGGGCGTTTCCAGATCCGAGCGAATCGGAATTGAGCTTGAGCATTAACTGGAACTTTGCTAGTAGTCCCAGAATGATACCCACACCAAGAGGAACAAATATCCCGGTCTTTAGCAGACCCCCTACGGGGTAAACTCCCCGCAGAGCCTCTGGGTGAGGAACGCGTCCGATTTTCAGCAACAAACCGGAAAAAACTACTGGCACAATCAGGAGAGCCGTACTCAGTTTCAGGATGCTGTCTGTGAGCTGTTGTACGGATTCAGCAATAGTCTTGGAATCTGTTGGCATGAATTCAGACTCCATCTCTGGGTCTGTCTTGTGAGTGAATTTGACGAACAGTGATTACCATAGATAGAGGAAGGAAACGAAGCCCCAACAGCAGAGGGGGCTACTCAGCAATGGTTATTTTTCCTGAAATCGGGTCTCCTTCACTAACAGTCAGGACGCTGAGCAGATGCAGGTCGAAATTCGAAGCCGTGGTTGTCCCGACGTAGCGACCCATCTCATTCGATTAACGGAGATGACAAAGCCCGCTACAGCGCCACCATTGTGGTTATGAGCCACGTGAAGCCGGATTCAAGGCTCTTGTTGGTGTTGGCGAACTGGTGGCCGAGAGACCCGTTTAACCCTGCCACGCTTTTTTTTCAAAATAGGGACAACTGATCCCGGGACCGACTGTCCATCAGCCCGGATCGAAGGTCTCGAGCAAACGGCACGCCTCCAAGAAGTACCCTTCATCCAGCTCGAACCCCAGGAAGGGGACCTCCAGCGCTTTGCATGCCAAGGCGGTGTGTCCGAGCCCGAGGAAGGGATCCAGGACGCGGTCGACACGTTGCAGTCCGTGCAGCCGGATGCACATCTCGGGAACCCTGACCGGGAACGTCGCCGGGTGCGGCCGTTCCCTGTCCCGGCTCTGAATTGTCCGGTAAGGAATGAACCAGGTGTTGCCGCGGCAGCGCAGGCCATCCTTTGCTCCCGACCATCTGTCCACGTTGGACTTGTCCTGGTACTCCACTCCGACTGCGAGTCGATCCAATTCGACGTCACCGAACTTGGTCAGGTGGAAGATGTATTCGTGGCAGTCGTTTACGTAACGCCTGCTGTTTATCGGCTTGTAGTGGCCGACTGCGACGTTCGTCGCGAGCGCACGGGTGCTCCCTACGAGGTCTGCGTCGATAGCGATCGATTTGATCCAGTGCAGCGTGTTCTGTAGTGCGAACCGGTTCCGAAGCCGCTGAAGAATCTCGAAGGGCCCCCAGGGTTCCGACGGTTTGCCTGCAACATTGAGGAATAGAGACCCCCGGCGGCTCAAAACCTTGTGGAGCGCGTCTCCCCAGACCTCGATCCAGTTCAGGTACTCGGCTCGCGGGACCGTATCGTCATAGGACCGGTAGGCGACGCCGAGGTTGTAGGGAGGCGAAGTCACGACGACGTCGACAGACTCCGGATTCAGCAACTCCTGCATTCCCGAGATGCAATCCCGCCGATGGAGGGTGATTTCGGCACCTTGTGATGTATGCCGGAACTCAGTTGTGCCCATTTTGGCTCGGTATGCTAAATCAAGCGTTGAATTGTTCCGCTAGTTGAGCAATGGATCTCAGGCGTTCTTGGAAGCCGCCTTGCCCGTATTGCATGGCATAGCGGGCCACTTTCTCGCAGTCGTCCTGCGTCAGCCTGAAAAGGTTTCCGTGCATGTTGCTCTGGAGCCGTGCGAGGAGGGATTGGCAACCCCCTTGCCCTTGAATAGGGCGGTTCAGGAAGTCGACTGGGTCTGGAGTGAGTTGGACAACGAAGGCACCCTTTCGGAACCGCACTTTGGGGGAACTTGGCGTCGTATGGATGGATTTGGACATCGGTTATTTCTTCCGGATATCCTCGAGTTTCTTGTCGAGCCGTTGCGCCGACACCTTGCCGGCCGTGCCCAACTCCTGGGCGAATACCGATATGCGCCACTCTTCTAGGAGCCGGCGGAACTCCTCGATCCTCCGCAGGCGCCCTCCATTCGCAGGGTCGGCAGCGGACGAAAGCTCGTCGAGAGCGTGCTGATAGGGGGTGATCAGTTGCGCCTTCCGGCAGTCTCTGGCGGCATCGCCGCGGGCGCGCTCGGCGCGTACGAAAACTCCCTTGAGATAGCGGCACAGATGGGGTAACTGCTCGAAATCGGCGGCGGCGAGAAAACCGGGCGGCAACAGCCGGTTCAGGTCCTCCTCCATCCCTGGGTAAGGCTGGGGACAGGTGATGATCCGGCGACGGGTTTCCAGCAAGGTCTCGACCAAGCCGACCATTTTTTCGGCGGCACCGGCCAGTTTCCGGCGGGCTTGCCGGCAGCCCTCCTCGAAACTCTCGCGGCTCAGGGGGATGGCCGGCAGGCATTCGAACAGGTAGCGAAGCAGGCAGGTGTATGCCTGCTGCTCGAGCTCGGAGGCTCCCCCGAATGAGGCACAGAGGGGTTGCAACCGCCGCAGCTCGGCCAAGTCCCGGCGCAACTGCCGCATCTGCTCCTTCAGCACCGATTCCGACAGTCGGACGATACCTTCCCGGCTCGCCTGCTCGGCATCGATCCGCTTCCTGAAGAGGCGCACGCAGACTCCCTCGTCGCAGCACATCAGCCCCGGATAGGCGAGCAGCGGGATGCCGGCGACCTCGCTCACCTCGACCTGCTCCGGCAGGTCGCCGCAATCCCAGGAGGTCATGCCGTCCCGCTCCCAACGGGCGGCTGCCTTTCTCCAGGCATCCTGCTCGGCCGGTGTGTCGTGCCGATGCAGCTTGGCGCTCAGCTGCTCGAGGTCCCGCCCCGCCGCCACCGCCTGACCGTCGTTTCCCCGGACCTCGACGCGCAGGCGCAGATGCTCGGGAATCGCCTCCGGTTTCCAGTCGGCACGCCGCACCTGCAACCGGTAGCGCTCCGCCAGATGCTCCTCGAGCGACTCGAGGAAGGAGGGATGGGTCGGCCTGAGATCCGCGGCGATCCTCCTGGCAGTCTGCGGAATCGGCAGCAACTGTTTGCGCATCTGCTTTGGCAGAGAGCGCAGCAGGCAGGTGATTCGCTCTTCGCGAATGCCGGGGACCAGCCAGTCCAGCAGCTCCGGATTGATGGCGTCCATCAATCGGTAGGGCAGGCGTACCGTGATGCCGTCCTCTTCCTGTCCCGGTTTGTACGCGTAAGCCAGCTCGACTGCCTCGCCGGAAAGCTCGATCCGGTCGGGAAAGGCGTCACGGTCGAAGGATGGCTCGCCCGCACCGAGCAGGTCCGCCTCTTCCATGCGCAGAAAGCGGTCGTCGTCAGGGTGCGCGTTGACGATGCGATTGAGATCGTGCACGGAGGAGATATCCTCCTCGAGACGCGAGGCGTAAAACCGGCGAACCGCCTCGTCGACGTCGATGGCGGTGCGACGCGTACGCGTCTGCCAAGTCTCTATGCGGTCGGCCAGCTGGCGGTTGCGCGCCAGAAACTCGCGAGGGGTGTCGACATCTCCGGCGACCAGTGCATCGCGGATGAAGACCTCGGCGGACTCGCGCGGCTTCACCTGCTGGCCGGGTACACGGCGCCTGGCGACCTGCAGCCCGTGGATGTGCACCGTCTCCTGCACGAGGACGCGTCCAGCGCTGCGGCTCCAGAGCGGATCTCCGTATGAACTGCGGCACAGGTGGCCGCCGAGGTCGGGCAGCCAACTTGCGCGGATGCGCGCGGCCGTGCGGGCGAACAGGCGGGAGGTTTCCACAATCTCTGCCGCCACGATCCATTCGGGCGAGGGGCCTTCGGCCTGCGCTTCCTTTTCGTCCTTTCCGGAGGCGGCCTCCCGCCTCACGAACAGGCCCGACCCGGGAAAGAGCATTACCTCCCTGCTGCGCGCCGCCCGGTAGAGGTTGTGCTCCTTCTTCCGGGCGATGCTGCTCATCAGGCCGGTCACAATCGACCGATGGATGGCGTCGTACCCGGCACGGCGCCTGCCGGGCTGCAGGCCGAACCCCCCGAGTTCGGACAGAACCTCGGTCAGCTGGGCGTGGATGTCCCGCCACTCGCGCATGCGTGTGAAGGAGAGGAAGTGACTGCGGCAGAACTTGCGCATCTGGCTCTGGGTCTCGAGTTGCTCGAAGCGCTCGTGATAGCGGTTCCAGATGTTGAGCAGGGTCAGGAAGTCGGAGTGCATGTCGACGAACTGCCGGTGCATGCGGTCCGCTTCGTCGCGACGCTCAAGCGGCCGTTCGCGCGGCTCCTGGATACCGATGGCTGCGGCGATGACGAGCAGCTCCGGCAGCGCACCTTCGGTTTGGGCCTGCAGGATCATGCGGGACACCGTCGGGGCGATCGGCAGGCGCGCCATGTCGCGGCCGAGACGGGTCAGCCGCCGCCCGGAATCGAGAGCGCCCAGCTCCTGCAGCTGCAGGTAGCCGCTGTTGATCGCCCCCGGCGCCGGCGGGTCGACGAAAGGGAACTCCTCGACCTTGCCCAGCTGAAGATCGAGCATGCGCAGGATGATGTCGGCCAGGTCCGACCGCTGAATCTCCGGGGCGGTGTACTCGGGCCTCGCCAGGAACTCCTCCTCGCTGTAGAGGCGCACGCAGACCCCTTCGGCGACGCGGCCGCAGCGGCCCTTGCGCTGCTCGGCGCTGCTGCGGGAAATCGCCTCGACAGGCAGCCGCTGAGTATGAGTCCTGGGGTTGTAACGGTTGATCCGCGCCAGTCCCGGGTCGATGACGTAGCGGATGCCGGGAATCGTCAGCGATGTTTCCGCGATGTTGGTGGCGACGATGACGCGGCGGCGGTCCGGGCGGGTGAATACCCGGTGCTGCTCGGCAGCGGTAAGGCGGCTGAACATCGGCAGGATTTGGACGTTCCGTCTTTCCAGGCGGTGGTGCAGGAGGTCGCTGGTTTCGCGTATGTCCCGCTCCCCCGGCATGAAGACGAGGACGTCCCCGGAGGCGGACTCGTCCAGCAGTTGTTGCACCTCGGCCACCGCGGCATCGGTGTAGGAGATCTCCTCGGCTTCCCCGAGAATCTCTTCCAGCGGCCGGTACCGGACCTCGACCGGATACATCCGCCCCGAGACCTCGACGACCGGGGCGCCGCCGAAGGCTCGGGAGAACTTCTCGACGTCGATGGTTGCCGAAGTGATGACGAGCTTTAGGCCGGGCCTCCTTTTCAGAAGCAGGCGCAGGTACCCCAGCAGGAAATCGATGTTGAGGCTGCGTTCGTGGGCCTCGTCGAGAATCAAGGTGTCGTACTCGAGAAGATCGGGATCGCCGCGGATCTCGCTCAGCAGCATGCCGTCGGTGACCAACTTGATCAGGGTCTCGGACGCGGTCCGGTCCCGGAAGCGAATTTTGCAGCCCACCTCGCGGCCCCAGGTGACGCCGAGCTCCTCGGCCAGGCGCCGCGACAGCGACAGCGCCGCCACCCGCCGCGGCTGGGTGCAGACGATGCGCCCCTCGCGACCGCGCCCCGCTTCGAGACAGATTTTGGGCAGCTGGGTGGTTTTCCCCGACCCGGTCTCCCCGGCGACGACGACGACCTGGTGTTCCGCGATCGCCCGGAGAATCTCCTCCTTGCGTGTGGTGATAGGCAGCTCTTCCGGGTAGGATACGGCGGGGATGAGGCGGAGGCGCTCGGCGCGCAGCCGCCGCGAGGCCTCAATGCGCTCGCGCAGCCGGACGAGCTCGCGGGACAGGCTTCCGCGAGAGCTCCCGGACAGAGAGCTGCGCAGGTCCTTCAGGCGGCGGCCGATACGCACGCGGTCGCCGAGCAGGCAGTCATCGAGGGCTGCCTCGAGGTCGGCAACCGGGTCGGCGTGGTCAGGCGTCGGCATGGTTCAGATGCGCAGAAAGCAGTACGGGCATGTTTCAAACATAACGCCTGCAGTACGAGAGGTGGGAAGAAGAGAGCCGGCTCGCCCCTCCCGGAACCGGGCGCAACCCTTCCGGTGCTAATACATTTGAACCATGGACGGAATTGTGGAATTGGCGAAACAACTCGCCCACCGGGTGGCCATAGAATCGGGACAGACCGTACTTCTGCTGGGGCTGGCCTGGCTCAGCTACTTCCTCGGCCGCAACGCCTTTCTGCGCGTCCTGGAGCGACTGATCCGGGGCAGCCGCACCGACCTCGACGACGTCCTGCTCGATACCGGTGTCCTCCGTCGTTCGGCCGTGCTGTTGCCGGTAGGCGTCCTGTTTTACGGCGCAGGGGTTCTGCCTGGGCCTCCCGAGCTGATCAGGCAGCTGCTGGTGGCGGTCGTCGCCGTGTTGGGACTGCTCATCGGCGGTTCGATGCTGAGCGCATTCGACGAGTTCTACGCGCGCCTCCCCGTAGCGGAAAAGGTGCCGATCAAGAGCTACGTCCAGATCGCAAGAATCGCCATGTATGTGTCGGGATCCCTGGTGGCTGTGGCGCTGATGCTGGGGCGCTCGCCGCTGGGCCTGCTGAGCGGCATCGGCGCCATGACCGCGGTCGTGCTGCTGATTTTCCGAGACACCATCCTGTCCCTGGTCGCCAGCATTCAGATCCACTCGCAGAACCTCGTCGACGAAGGGGACTGGATCGAGGCGCCGGCGTTCGGAGCGGACGGAGACGTCATCGACATCTCCCTGCACACGGTCCAGGTCCAGAACTGGGACAAGACGATCACCACCATCCCGACTCCCAAGCTGATCGACGCCTCCTTCAAGAACTGGCGCGGCATGAAGGAGAGCGGCGGCCGGCGCATCAAGCGCTCGCTGTTCATCGACATGCAGACGATCCGGATTTGCAGCGACGAGATGCTGGAGCGGTTCGAGAAGTTCGAGCTGATTCGGGAATACGTGCGCGAGAGGAGGCGGGAAGTCGCCGACTACAACGCCTCGTCCGCGGTCGACACGGGCCAACTTATCAACGGCAGGAGACTGACCAACGTCGGGACTTTCAGAGCGTACGTGATCGCCTACCTGCGCCGCCACCCAAAGATCCGCCAGGACCTCACGTTTCTCGTGCGCCAGCTGCAACCGGGTGACGACGGCCTGCCGATCGAGATATACGTTTTCACGAACGACACCGTGTGGGCGACCTACGAGACGATCCAGGCCGACATCTTCGACCACCTGCTCGCCGTGGTACCTGAGTTCGGCCTGCGGGTGTTCCAGCAGCCTGCGGGCGCGGACTTTCGCGCCCTGGCCGGCTGATTCCGCCCGCGCGGGGAAGCAGCGGAAAAAGCACTGCAGCGATTCCGGGTGCTGACGAACCTCGCGGAGGATGCCTCCGTGCTCAGAAGGTGTCATTGAACGACCGAACGGGGGCGAAACGGCTTTTCCGTCGGGGTGTTTTCCTGCCGCTGTTTGTGGCGATCGATCCAGTAGCGGTGGTGGCACCGTCCGGGAGCGAACCTGCCGGGGTCCAGTTCATCGAGGTATCCGCAGAGGCCGGCATCGATTTTGAGCACGTGAACGGGGCCAACGGGCGGAAGTATTTCCCCGAGACCATGGGAGGAGGGGTCGCCTTCCTGGATTACGACGGGGATGACCACCTCGATGTCTACCTGGTCAACGGCGCGCCCCTGCCCGGATTTCGAGCCACCTCGGAAACGGGCAACCGGCTCTACCGCAACGGGGGGGATGGGAAATTCGAGAAGATCAGCAAAGCAGCGGGAGCGAATGACCACGGCTACGGGATGGGCTGTGCGGCCGCCGACTTCGACAACGACGGGCACTTGGACCTCTTGGTGACCAACTACGGCGCCAACGCGATCTACCGAAACCAGGGGGACGGTCGGTTTGCCGACGCGACGCCGCGGGCCTCCGTCGGGGACACCAGCTGGAGCACCAGTGCGGCTTTCCTCGATTACGACAACGACGGAGACCTGGATCTGTACGTCGCCAACTACGTGAAGTACGATTTGTCGTTCGCAGCCCGGGAGTTGGCGCCCTACGTGGCCGGGTCCATTTCGGTGCGGAATCTCAAGTCCTATCCTCACCCGAGCAATTTCAGTGGGGCAGCTGATATTCTCTACAACAACAAGGGAGACGGCCTGTTCGTCGACGTGACGGCTCAGAGCGGAATGGTGGACACGGCCGAAACGGAAGGCCGGGGACTTGGAGTAGTGGCCTCGGACTTCGACGGGGATGGCTCGATCGATCTCTATGTGGCCAACGACGCGACCAGGAACTTTCTCTACCACAACACGGGAACCGGCTCGTTCCGGGAGATCGGTGCGCTGGCGGGTGTGGCCTACGGCCTCGACGGTCAGAAGGAGGCTGGTATGGGGGTGGATGCGGGAGACTACGACAACGACGGGGACATGGATATCGCCGTCACCAACTTCCAGAACGAGCCCTACAGCCTGTACCAATACAGACAGCAGCTCCGGTTTTCCAACGTTTCCTACACGTCAGGTGCAGGGTTGGCGAGTCTGAGACCCCTTGGATTCGGTGTCGGATTTTTCGACTTCGACAACGACGGGCACCAGGACCTGTTCGCCGCCAACGGCCACGTTCAGGATCTCGCGGACGTGGTCGATCCCTACACTTCCTACGCGCAACAGGATCTGCTGTTGCGCAACCGCGGTCCCGACGAAAGCGGGCGGTACCGGTACGAGGATGTATCGGATCGGGCTGGCGCCGGTCTTCGACTGAAAAGGGTCGGAAGAGGGTGTGCTTTCGGCGACTACGACAACGATGGGGATGTCGACATCCTCGTGGGCAACTCGGGGCAGCGGGTTGCCCTGTTGCGCAACGATGGGGGCAATGCCGGCAACTGGTTGTCGATCAGCGTCCTCACAGCTGTGAGCCGGCGCCACAGCATAGGGGCTCGCATCCTCGTAAGGGCGGGAGACCTGCAACAGGTCAAGGCGGTCAAGGGAAGCTACAGCTACCTGTCGCAAAGTGACATGCGGGTGAGCTTCGGGCTGGGCAACCGAACCGTGGCCGATGTCGTCGAGATAAGATGGCCGGGTGGTGAGATGCAGCGACTCAACGGTGTGGAGGTCAATCAGTTCCTCACCGTCGTCGAGGGCATGGGGGTGGAATAGTGGACCGGGCAGGACCAGAGCGGTCGTCAGATGAACCGCCCTCTCCGTCTACTCAGCCCGGCGGGGGCATCGATCTGGTCTCTCACGGGCCAATCCGTGGCCGGCCTAACGCACCGCCCTGCAGGTGGTGCGTTCCGGCGGCCGGGTCTCGATCGTCAGTCTGCTCGAGCGCGGCGGGAAGCCACTCGACTTCAATCCTCTGTCCATGAAATTGTTCTAATACCAAGGGGATCTCGCTGATCGCGGTGAACGGGCACGCCGGATACTCCTACCCGGCGCCGAAAGTGCTCTTCCCCGACGAACGCAACATGGCCACACCTCTCGCTGATGGCGGACGGAGGTCTGGAACCCAAGCGCCTGATCACCCATCGGCTGCACTACCACGGAAATGGTGCAGGCCTACGAGATGGCCTTTCGCCGGGAAAAATCGATGCTGGGCGTTTTGTTCCAGTGGAAGGATTTCGACCGGAATGGGCGACTCAGGGGAGTCGACTTTGCCGGGGAGCCATCGCACCCGCCGCAAACCGAAGTGGTCGGAAGATTCGGTGGAGGAAGATGAGATCGCGCTGACGGAGACAGATTTGGGAAGAGGAGCTGGGGGAGTCCGTCCCTTCCCGCATGCTCGATGCCCACATCCATTGCTACCGGCTCGGCGACTACCCCGAGTGTCCACCGGACTGGAAGGGTCCCCCGAACTTGAGGGGTGGGGACCACGATCTGGAGACGCTGAACCGGTGTGCGGAAGTGCTGTACCCCGGCCGCCGGATGCAATGTCTTATTCTCGGCACTCCCTCCCCGGGAATCGACGTCGCCAGACATACCGAATCGGTGTGGTGAGGCATCGAAGGGGTAGCGGTGTCCGGCACCACCGTCTGGTGACACAGGGGTGCGATCTCGAGAAGGTCGAGCGCGATCTGGGGAACCCCCAGTTCATCGGCCTCAAACCGTATCGCACCTATTCAGTCTCCGGGGACATCGCCCAGTGCCGCATCCACGAGTTTCTGCCCACGAGCAGATGGAGCTCGCCGACGAGCGCGGCTGGTGGTGACGATGCACCTGTCCAGATTTCACGGGTGCGCCGACCGGCGCAACCTCGACGATCTCGAGGAGTACGCTACCAGACGCTATCCCAACATCCGCTGGCTGCTCGCCCACTGCTCGCCCACGGCGAGCGAAGCGGCGCCTCCACCGGTTCCTGAGACTCCGGGACAACGAGCAGGTGACGGGTTTCTTGTCGGCCTGGACGGGGCAGGCACAGCGCGGGGCACAGTCGGTTTCCCACTTCGACAACGCCGGCGATGCATCGAAGGCGGTTGATTCCGGCTGGCCTTTCAACGCCCTTTGGCGGGCAATTACCCGGGCGGTGGGGCGGCGACGATCTGGTCGAGGACGCGGTTGGTGCGCGCCCCGGTCTCGCCGGTGCTCGGGCAGACTCCCTCGCCGCGAAGGGCGTCGACAATCGACTGAATCAGCGGCTGCTGCACGTGTTCGGGCGGCGGCAGGTAAAACTCCTCGCGTCCGGAAGCGGTGGTTAGCACGACCGGTTCGTCGAGGGCGAAAGCGGAGTACGAGATGCCGCCCTCGCTGCCGACGATCTCGGTGCGGTCGCGGGCGGCTCCGGAATGGGTGGTGAAGCACCACAAGCCTCCGCCCAGGGCGCCGGATTCGAACCGGAAAGAGGCGCTGACGATGTCGCTGGAAGGGTAGAGCCCTGCCTGATTGCCGGTGATTCCACTGGCAATAGCGACCGGTCCCAGCAGGAAATCGAGCAGGTCGAGCTGGTGGCAGCCGAGGTCGAAGAAGTAGCCGTCCCCGGCGATCTCCGGCACGATGCGCCAGGGCTGCCGGTTCGGGTCGAGATCGTCCGCGCTGGGCGGACCGTACTGCTGAATGGTGGCGAAACGAACCTCTCCCACCGCCCCTGCCTGCAACAGCTCGGCGACCTTGACGAAGGCAGGGAGACGGCGGCGGTAGTAGGCGACGAACAGCGGGACTCCGGCTGCGGCGCAGGCCTCGTTCATCTGCCGGCACTGGGAATGGGTCAGGGCCATCGGCTTTTCGACATAGACGGGCTTTCCCGCTGCCGCCACCCGCAAGGTGTATTCGCAGTGGGAGTCCGGCGGGGTGGCGATGTAGACCGCGTCGACCTCGCCGTTGGCTATCAGGGCGTCGGCATCGTCGTACCAGCGGGGAACGCCGTGGCGCCGGGCGTAGTCGGCAGCAAGGTCTCCGTTGCGGCGCATCACGGCGACCAGCTCCGAGCCGTCGCATTTGTACAGCGGCGGTCCCGACTTCAGCTCGGTGACGTCGCCGCAGCCGATAATTCCCCAGCGGATTGTATCCATACTTGAAGAACCGGAATGATAAGGAGTTGAGCGACTGGCTGTCGGATCGCGAGGTTGGCCGTGTCCGGCAGGCAGGTCCGAATCGCCGGAAGTGCCCGTGGGCGCTGAATGTAGCGGGCTTCAAAGGGCCGGTCAAAACGGGTTCCGTCGGTGTTGACATCGATCATCGCGGCGGAGTACACTCTATGGTTTGACCATACAACAGCCATGAAACACAAGCAGTTACATCGAAGAAGACAAAGCCGCACCGGGTTTTCGACGGGCTTCCTGGCCGCGATGCTCTGCCTATTTCCGGACTTTGGAGCCGCGGCGGACGCCAGCGACAGCGAGGCGCCGGCGCAAGCGCCTGTACCCGAGGCCGCGGCTGCGAACGAGACGGAAGGGGAAAACGGGAAGAAGCGTCCGATCGTTCACTTGCTCGAGATGCACACGGTCAGTACCGAGCAGGAGATGATCGATCCCGGAATCACCGCATTCGTCGAACGGGCGATCAGGGACTCGGACGAAGCCGGTGTCGACGCCATCGTTTTCGACATCGATACCTTCGGGGGCCGCGTCGACGCGGCTACTGTGATCCGGGACGCCATCATCGACGCTGATCCGCTGACCATCGCGTTCATCAACAAAAGGGCGATTTCCGCGGGGGCGCTGATCGCGTTGTCCTGCGACAAGATTGTCATGGTCAAGGGGGGCGAAATCGGAGCGGTCACGCCAGTCTCGGGTGGCGGTGAAAAGGCGGGGGACAAGTACGTCTCCGTGATGCGCGCCGAGATGCGGGCCACGGCTGAGCGCACCGGCAGGGATCCCGAGATCGCCGAAGCGATGGTCGACGAGCGCATCGAGATCGAGGGTTTCAGCGAGGTGGTCGGCCGTCCGGCGACGCTGACGACCAAGGAGGCGTTGCAGTACGGGGTCGCCGACGAGACCGCGGAAACCCTTCACGGCGTGCTGCGGATTTACGACCTCGAAGATGCCGAAATCGTCGAGGTGAAGATCAACTGGGCCGAGCAGGTGGTGCGGTTTCTGACCAATCCCATCATCACCTCCATACTGCTTTCGGTGGCGATCTTTGGGCTGATCGCAGAGGTGCGGACCCCTGGGTGGGGCCTGGGAGGCACGATGGCGCTGCTCGCCCTGGCGCTTTTCTTCGGCAGTCACCTCGTGGTGCATCTGGCGGAATGGGACGAGCTGGCGCTGTTCGTGGTCGGCCTCGTCCTGCTGGTCGTCGAGATCGCCTTCATTCCCGGGTTCGGGATCGTGGGCCTCGCGGGTATTCTCAGCATGGTCGCCAGCCTCTTGCTGACCCGCCTTCCCTCCTACCAATGGTGGAGCCTCGACCAGATCTCCGCGGTGATTGGACAGCTGGCCCTTTCGATGATTCTCGCCATCGTCGGCGCCGCCATCCTGTTGCGGGCGCTGCCGAGGTTCGCCCTGTTCAACCGACTCATCCTCCGCAGCGAAACCTCCGCAAAGGAGGGGTACGTCGGTACGCCTACGGACCGGGATTCGGGTCTGGTCGGGCAGGAGGGGGTTACCCTGACCGCCCTGCGGCCCACCGGAATGGGGATGTTCGGCGGCAAGCGGCTCGATATCATTGCCGAGGGGGAGTTCGTCGAGGAGCACACCGCCGTGAGGGTCGTGGAGGCGCGCGGCAACCGGGTTATCGTGAGGCCGTCGTGAGCGCCTTCGGTCCCGAGCTCATGCCGTGGCTCTACTCGATCGGGCTTTTGATTCTCGGCTTCGTGCTCATCCTGCTCGAGATCTTCGTCATCCCGGGGTTCAACATCTTCGGCATCATGGGGTTCGGCACGGTCTGCGTCGGCGTCCTCCTGGCCTACAGAAAACTGGGGGTGGAAGCGGCGGTTGTGGTCGGGCTTCTGGGACTGGCCGGCACGGTCTCCCTGGTCGTATTTCTGATCCGCAACCGCGCTTGGCAGCGGCTGGTGCTCGAAACCGAAACCGACAAGGCCTCCGGCTACGAGTCGACGCCGATCGGGTTCACCGAGTTGCTGGCGCAGAAAGGGGTCGCCCTTACCCCGTTGCGGCCCAGCGGCCGGGCGCAGTTCGGCGACCGCGTCGTGGACGTCGTGACCGAGGGGGATTTCATCAATCCAGGATCCCGGGTGGAAGTGATGCAGGTGCACGGCAACCGGGTCGTGGTTCAGGAGTCACGACCGGAGAGCGATTCATAGGTGCACTGACCGCGGGTGCCAACGAGGCACCGGCGGCTACCTGTGCAACGAAGGAGGCAGTAAATGGAAGCACTGTTCTATGTCGCGATTCTGTTCGCGATCATCATTTTTTTGAGCCTGTTCACCTATTTCGTTCCGATCGGGCTGTGGATCACGGCGTACTTCTCCGGCGTCAAAGTGGGGATCTTCCGCGACCTCGTGGGAATGCGGCTGCGCAAGGTTCCGCCCGCAGCGATCGTCAGGCCGAAAATAAGCGCCACCAAGGCGGGCTTGGACGTAGAGTTGGACCGCATGGAAGCCCACTACCTGGCTGGCGGCAATGTCGAGGCGGTGATCCTGGCATTGATTTCGGCAGACAAGGCCAACATCGAGCTCACCTTCGCACGCGCGACGGCGATCGATCTGGCCGGACGCGACGTGCTCGAAGCGGTCAAGGTCAGCGTCAACCCGAAGGTGATCAACACCCCGCTGATCGCCGCCATCGCCAAGGACGGAATCCAGGTGAAGGCGACCTGCCGCGTCACCGTGAGGGCCAACATCGACCGCCTGGTTGGCGGCGCTGGTGAAGAGACCATCATTGCGCGGGTCGGCGAGGGGATCGTCACCACGGTCGGCTCAGCCTCGACGCACAAGCAGGTGCTCGAGAATCCGGACAACATATCAAAGACGGTGCTGGGAAAGGGGCTGGATTCCAACACAGCTTTCGAGATTTTGTCGATCGACATCGCCGACGTCGATGTCGGCGAGAACATCGGCGCCAAGTTGCAGACCGAGCAGGCCGACGCCGATCTCAAGATTGCCCAGGCGAAGGCCGAAGAGCGCCGCGCCATGGCGCAGGCGCGCGAGCAGGAGATGAACGCACTCGTCGAGGAGATGAGCGCCCGGGTCAAGGAGGCTGAGGCGGAGGTGCCGCGCGCGATGGCCGAGGCGTTCCGCAGCGGCAACCTCGGGATCATGGATTATTACCGCATGCGCAACATTCAATCCGACACCGAAATGCGGACCTCGATTTCGGAAACGGATGGCGCAGATGATGAGTAGCCCGTCCGCGGCCGGCTTCGAGGCGCGCTGAGGAGCAGGTAGGAGTCGTGGAGCAACTACTATTCCTGCTGTTCGTGCTCTTCAGCGTTGTCTCGGCGCTGCTCGAGCGACGCAAGCGCAAGAGACAGCGCGAAGAGCAACGCCAGGACAGCGGGCCCGGGAAGGCGGAACGAGAGGGAGAGGAAGAAGGGACGTGGCCCTTTCCGATGGGGGGAGATCCCTTCGAGCCGGTGCGCCCGCCACGGCCTTCCCGGCCGGCTGAGGAAGAGCTGGAGGAAGAACGCTCTCCCCAGCCGGCGGCCGCGGAAGTTGTCGACGACCGGGAGGAGCCGGAGCCGCCGAGCCGCCCCAATATTTTCCAGCGGCTCGAGGATTTCGCCCGGGAAGAGGAAAGACGCTCCCGTGCCGAGGATGAGCGGGTCCGCCAGCTCGAACAGAGGGCGAGCAGTCGCCAACCTGCCGAGCGCGTCCGGGAGCGTGCAACGCCGCGGCTCGAGCCGGTGAAGACGGTACAGGTTTTGAATCGAAAACGCCGCAGCAAGTGGAGCTTCACCCGAGAAACAGCGCGGGAGGCCATTGTCTACGCCGAGATTTTCGGGAAGCCCAAGGCAGACAGGACAGACGAGCTGTACGGATAAGGGCGGTAGAGCCATCTTCTGCCGCTCCAACAGCCGAAGTGGCGGAACTGGTAGACGCGCTGGATTCAAAATCCAGTGACCATCAGGTCGTGTGGGTTCGAGTCCCACCTTCGGCACCACACCCCCGCAATAACTGCTGAGAAAAAGGGAAGCTGCTTCCGGCACTCCGAACCTGCTGCTGCATCTGGCGGGATGGCGGCATCGTTCCTTTGACTCTGTTTCCAGCAGGCCTGCATGCCCGGCCCTGCGGCGGCTCCGGAAAACCCTCACCCAGATCGAAAAAGCACCCCTCTAAGCCGACACGGTTCCCAGCGCTGGAGTCCGCAGCCGCGAATGAGGTGCCGGCCGCATGGAAACCGAAACATCCTTACGCACGCGCGCAGGACTAACCCCGCGATCCCTGCTGCTTGGAATCGCGATGGTCATCGTCGTTGTTGTCGGCTCCCCCTTTTCCATCTATATAGCCGGCTCCTCCGAACCTACCTGGTCCTACTTTCCCTGGGGGGTCGGGTTTCCCTTCACAGTCCTCGCGTTCGCCAACGCGCTGTGCCGGCGGTTGGGTTGGGCCGGCGCCCTGCAGCCGGCCCAACTGATGACCATCGTGACGATGGGTCTCGTCGTCAGTGGCATTCCGATCTTCATGCTGAGCTGGGGACTGGCCATCATCAGTTCCCCCTATTATCACGCCACCCCGGAAAACAGGTGGGCGGAGGACGTACATCCGTTCCTGCCGGAATGGACGCTGCCACAGGGCGGGAACGCCATAGTCTGGTATTTCGAGGGGCTGCCCGGAGGCCGGTCGATTCCGTGGGAGGTCTGGCTCAGTCCCATGGCCTGGTGGTTGAGCGTCATTCTGGCGGTCTACCTCGTCTCTTTCTGCTTAGTCGTGATCTTCCGCCGCCAGTGGGTGGAGCACGAGCGTCTCGGATTTCCGATGATCGAGCTGCCTCGCCGGCTGGTCGAGACGCCAGGCCCCGCGTCGCTGCTGCAGCAGAAAAGTTTCTGGATCGGCTGCAGCGTGGTCGTGGCGATCATGTCGTTCAACATGATCCGCTATTTCGAGCCCGGCTTTCCGGAACTCTCCTTCTATCGGCCCGTGTCCGTTCGACTGGGTCCGGAATTTCCCGTCGTACACCTGATGCTCCACATCCCGGTGCTGGGGTTCATGTTCCTCGCCAGCACCGGGATTTCGTTCAGCATCTGGTTCTTCTACCTCGTGGCGACACTGCAGGAAGGGGTCATCAACCGTATCGGCATCGACACCACGACCCCCGAACCGTTCCAGTGGGGACTGCAGACCCTGACCTGGCAGGCCTGGGGATCGTTCACCGCCATGGTGCTGTGGAGTGTGTGGATGAGCCGCCGCCACCTGGCCGCGGTCGGCCGGAACCTGGTGCGAGGTGACGCCGGACTCGACGACCGCGGGGAGATGCTGTCTTACCGCATGGCGGGGTACGGACTCCTGGCCGGACTGGCCTACGTCGTCTGGTGGCTATGCCGCGCCGGCATGGATCTCCCGGTATCGCTGCTTGTGGTGTTCACGGTGGTCGTCGCCTATCTCGGCATCACCCGTCTCGTGATCCAGTCGGGGCTCTACTACCTTACGATGCCGATCACGGGACAGGCGTTTGCAACGGCGGTAACCGGGACGGCGCTGACCCCCTCGAACATCGGTGCGATCCCGGTCTCGTATTCATGGTTCGGAGACGTGCAGTCGTCCTTCGGCCGCTCACGGTGCCCGGCTCAACCGGGCGTACGGCAACAAACGACTTCTCGGCATTGCCATCGGGATTGCCGTTCTCGTCGGATTTCCGGCAAGCCTGTCCTTCCTCATCTACATCGGCTACGAATACGGGGCCAGCAATTTCGCCAACGGCCTGTGGAACCATGCCGGCAACATCGCCTTCGGAAACATGGGGTTCCACCTTGACGCCCCGACTGGCCCCGACTGGCACCGACTGGCACCGACTGACTCTTTTTTCCATCGGGGCGGGCATGTACTCGGCGCTGGCTTTCTGCCAGTACCGGTTCACCTGGTGACCCCTGCACCCGGTTGGCCTGACGGTAGCGACGCTGTGGATGATTCGCTACACCGTCGTCTCGGTGTTCCTCGCCTGGGCGATCAAGAGCGCCGTCATGTACTCCGGGGGCGTTGGACTGTATCGACGACTCCGGCCTTTTTTCCTCGGCCTGATCAGCGGGTATTTCCTCGGCATCGGAATCTCTTTTATCGTCGACTGGATCTTCTTTTTCGGGAAAGGGCACCCGATTTACAACTGATGAATTTCACCGACGCGAAGACGCACCAGGCAGACCGCCTGCGCCAACTGACGTCCGATATCTTCACGGCCTGTGAAGTGTCTCCGGAGGACGCACAGGTCCTTGCCAATCACCTTGTGGGCGCCAACCTAAAAGGTCTCGACTCGCACGGCGTCCTCAGGATCCCGCAGTACGTAGGCAACATCCGGAAAAACGAGATCGTGCCGGGCGCCGGGATCGAAACGGTCAGGGAAACCGCTACGATGGCCCTTCTCGACCTGAACTGGAACTTCGGACAGATCGGCGCCCGAACCGCTACCGGGATGGCGGTGGCCAAGGCTGGCAGGCAGGGCCTCGGATCGGTCGCCCTCTACCGGACTCAGCACGTCGGCTGCTTGAGTCTTTACACCGAGGCCATCGCCGGGGCGGGGATGGTGGGACTTGCAGCCTGCAGCGGCGGCTCGCCGAGCGGTCACTGGGTAGCGCCCTGGGGGGGCCGCGAGGGGCGCATTGGAACCAACCCGATATCCCTTGGCGGCCCCGACGACCGGGCGACCGATCCTGTTCGACGCGGCTACGAGCGCCATCTCGGAAGGCAAGGTGCGTCTGAGCAGGGACAGCGGAAAGAACCTGCCCGACACTTGGCTTGTCGACGCGGCAGGAAGGCCGAGCGCCGACCCGAACGCGCTCTACTGCCCGCCTGGCGGGGCCATCCTGCCGGTGGGTGGAGCGCTGGGCTATAAAGGTTTCGGCTTTGCGATGATGGCCCAGATTTTGAGCACGGTTCTAACCGGTGCCACCGCGGAACGAATGGGAGGCGAGAGCAACAATTTCTGGATTCTCGCCATCGACATCGCCGCGTTCACTTCTCCGCGGGCCTTCCGCAAGGAGCTTGACGAGTACGTCGTCTACGCCAAATCAGCAGCGTATGCCGAGGGGTTCGAACGCGTCCTGATGCCGGGAGAGCTCGACTACGAAACCGAGGAACGCCGCGCAGCAGAGGGGATTCCGATTGCCGATGGGGTGTGGTCGCAGATAGAAACCGTCGCCGCGGATCTCGGCGTGGCGACCTGACTGGAACCAGTCCCGGCCGTGGGTTGAAGGCAACGGCGGGCAGAATCCAGAGTCTTCGCCAGGGCATCCGCCTGAAAAAGCGACCCATGTCTGCGCGCCCTGATGCTACAGGCGTGCGGGAAAGGGGTGGTAGTTGACCGTGATCTTCACCTCGCGTACGACCAGTGGACTCGCCAATCCCGATGCCCGGCCATCGAGGGTGATTTCCAGCAGGTTGTCTCCTTTCCTGGGGAGTACGCCGCGTAGATCGAAGGTTAGCGCCTGGGCGCCGTAGCGGCTGATCGGATCGCCGAAGCCGCGGCGGCAGGCCTCGTTCTGAAGGGATTCCCCATTGAGCAGGATCTCAAGGCGGTCGGCCGAAACCAGGTCGGTTACCACTATTTCGAGGAGTACCTCGCAGATCTGATCGCCTGCCCCCTCAATGTCGTCGGCGATGTAGAAGGGCACCGGGTGGCGAGTCCCCACGTCGTCGGCCGCGATTCGAATCGGCAAAGGTGAGCGGTAGTGCAGGTGGTCGTCCTTGGGGGTGCGCACGAGGACGTACTGCTTGTCCTTCCGCGCTCCGAGGTCGGGGTCCCCCATTTCACTCAACATGCTGCGCTGCGCATCCCTCAGCGGCCAGTCCATGAACCAGGTGTAGAGGCCGTCCACTCCCTTGCTCCACTGATTGGCGACCGCCGCCCGCATCTGTTCGCTGCTGGGAAACTGGCGCACGGCGGCCCCCGTAATCTGGTCGTCGACGTACGGCTGGAGACATCCGTAAAACGAAACGCCGCCGGAATGTGCAGCCTGCAGAAGCCAATCGCTGGGCATGTTGGGATCGAGAACCATGTAGCCGTAGCGCATGGGAATGACAAAATCCAGGGAGCCGCTCTGCAGCCAGGCGCGCACGTCGAGTCCCTGTCCCAGGTTGAGCTCCTCCGTCGGCAGGACGCGCACCCCGACCTGCATACCTTCGCGCGCTGTTCGCACAATCCGGGATATCTGCGCGACGAACTCGGTTAGCTCCGGGATCAGGGAATCGGCCTCTTCCGGCAGGATGAGGGAGCCGCCTCCTGGAACCGCCAGGTCGAGCTCGACACCTTCGAGAGGGTATCGGTTCACGAGCTCTTCTATTATGGCGATCTGACCATCGCGGACTTCGTAAGCACCGAGCCCGCGCCCGCCCTGGGTTACCGCGTGGGCGGGGTCCATGCCGCCGTAATTACCCAGGCGAACGGTGGCGAAAAAGTCCATCCCCTTGTCGTGAGCGCGGTCGATGAGCAACTGCAGCGGATCGATCCCGCGTTCCTCGAGACTCTTCATGTTGTGCCAGGTGCGCCAGTACGCAGCCTGCTCGAAAGGCATCATGTCGGAGCCGAATTGCAACGCGACGTCGGAAGGGTAGAACAAACCGTCGCCGCGCTGGATCCCGTAGGCGATGGTATCGACCGCGGTGCCGGCTACTTCATCGACCGGTGTCCAGGCGTCCTCCAGGGAGAGGGGGGGCTCGAACACGAACAGGTAGTAATGGCGGGCGTCGTTGTGGTAGATGATTCGCTTCTGTCGCATGAGACTCCTCCGGGTTGTTGCCGTGTCCCACAGGTTTCCGCAATCAAGCCGCCCAGCTCATTACAGGCTCGAGGCCGTTCCTGCAGCCCTGATTCCGGGGACAAGGCGCTATTTCACGAGTACGTCTCGCGTGTATCGAGGGCGGTCCAGGGATGGCGGCTTCCGGGGATTTTCCGGGGATATCGGCAATCCGCAGGCGGCCGCATGGCGGCTGGAAGTCTCCGCTGGCAGGCGAAAACCGGCAAGCAAGGATGGTAGAAAATATCCGGTATCTCGGCGCTAAGGCACTTTCTCCGAGCGACTTAGGCCGCCTGGGAAAGCACTCGGCCGCCATTTTTACAGAAATCATAACCGTATATAAAACAATATGTTATAGGACGCTGCAGAGTTGTGTCCAGAGTCGGGAATTATTAGTTGCTCTGGCACCTGTCGCGCCGTATCATAAAGGCGGAGACTGCACTTTCTGCACACCATTCGGCCGGAATCGCGAGGGAGAGAGGAGTTTTCGTGTTTTCAGGCCCCCCCATTCGAAATTCCACAAACAGAAGGAGAGTCATGCTGGAAACCCTCAGCGACCGCGAGAGCTCTCTACGGTCTTATTTCGACGATATTGCCCATTCCGAGCCGCTTTCTCGTGAGAAAGAAGTCGAACTCGCCGCGCGCATCAAAGACGGCGACATGGAAGCCCGTGATGAATTGGTTCAGGCGAACCTGCGGTTCGTCATCGACGTAGCAAAGAATTACCAGAACCGCGGCCTCTCTTTTTCAGATCTGATCAGTGCCGGCAACCTCGGGTTGATGACCGCTGCCGAGCGCTTCGACGGAACCCGGGGTTACAAGTTCATCTCCTACGCGGTCTGGTGGATCCGTCAATCCATTCTGCAGACCATCGCCGAGCACGTGCGCACCGTGCGGCTCCCGCTCAACAAGCTGAGCCTCCTTAAGGACATCTCCAAAGCCTCTAGACGGCTGGGCCAGGGCCGCGAAGAGGAGCCGGATGTCGACGAAATCGCCAAGGAGCTCGATTTGCCGGCCGACGTCGTCACCGACGCCATTCTCAGCGCTCGCCCCGTGAGTTCTCTCGACGGCGCCTTCGAAGACGACGAGAAGCGCTCGCTGATGAACGTCCTGCCCGACACCAGCCAGCGGGCTCCGGATTCGGACGTGATGAGAGATTCCGCCAGGAACCAGCTCGAAAGCGTCCTAGCCAGTCTCGACGACAGGGAGCAGCGGATCATTCGTCTCTATTTCGGACTCAACGGCAAGGAGGCATTGACCCTCGAGCAGATCGGCAGCCTGATCGGGGTTACGCGAGAGCGCGTGCGGCAGATAAAGGAGAGGGCACTGAGCAGACTCCGGCATCCGTCGCGCTACCAGTTCCTGCAGGCACTGGCCGAGGAGGTCTAGAGAGAAGGCCCCGCCCGGATTTCGGAATCCGGTTTCTCCAAAAGAGCGGCGCGCTTTCGAGCGGTGCGCCGCTCTTTTCAGTTTCAGCGGTTTTTTGGGCTGCGAGGTGCCGGGAAAGAACCCCTTGCCCCGGGCTCCGCATTTTTCTGTCGATTTGCAGCAGGGACCGGGGTCGGAACGGAGCTGACAGTAGGCCATGGATGAGCTGAAACTCCAAGGCAAAGTCGCCCTCGTGACCGGTGGGGCCCGTGGCCTCGGACGCGCCTATGTTCTGCATCTGGCCCGGCTGGGCGCCGATGTCGTCGTCAATGACATCAGGTTGGATGCCGCGGCTGAATTCGGAGAGCAACTGACGGCGGTATCCGTGGCGGCCGAGGTCGAGTCCCTTTGGACGGCGCTCCCTCGGTATCGAAGCGGACGTAGCGGATCGCGACGCGGTGACGGTGATGATGGAAAGGGCCGTGGCTGAGCTCGGCGGTATCGATATCCTGGTAACCAATGCCGGCGGCAACCTGACCACCGACCCGGACCAGAGCGCCACGGGGACGTCGCAACAGACGTACCGCTACCTGATGGAGATCAACCTGACGGGTACCGTTTTCTGTTGCCAGGAGGTGGGAAAGGCGATGCGCAAGCGGGGAAAGGGAGGCAAGATCGTCACCGTCGCGTCGCAGGCCGGCATGTGGAGCGGGCGCGACAGCGGGGGAATGGCCTACAAAGTGTCGAAGGCCGGCGTCATCCAGTACACCCGCGTGCTGGCGGCCGAGCTGGGACCCCATGGCATCTGCGTAAACTGCATCGCCCCGGGGTTCATCCTGTCGTCCCGGGCGCTGGCGCAGGGGCGCAACGAGCCGGAAACCAGGAAGAAAATCGAGGAGCAAATCCCCCTCGGAAGGCTGGGAATGCCCGAAGACTGTGCCAAGGTCGTCGAATTCCTGGTGACGGACCTGTCCGACTACGTCACCGGTCAGTGCATCCCGGTCTGCGGCGGCTTCGTCGCCTTCTGAGACACAACTATCCGGTCTCCGACAGCAAGTCAGGAATCTGGCCAGCGATACATCCGGCGCGGCTTCGTGTCCGCCTTGGCCTCCCGCCATTCCTCGACCCATGCCGCGTGGCGGCCGGCAGCGGTCGCCGGATCGTTCACGCGGGGATCGGTCTGGCTGCGCACCAGCAGACCGGGCAGCGGACGGCCGTGCGGTTTGCGCGCGTCGTTCCACCGCAGGTCCATGCTCCAGCGGACCTGATCGGATTTGTTGGGACCGGAACCGTGCGGCGTGCGGCAGTGAATGGAAACGACGTCCCCTTTTCTCACGGGTATCGAGACCGGTTCCTCCGCCGGCAGTTCCTCATCGGCGATCTGCCACCCGTAGGGGCAGCGGACGTGGCGGCGCAAGGCCCCGCGATGCAATCCGGGTACGACCCTGATCGTGCCCTTGGCCTCGTCGCAGTCAACGAGAGGAATCCATGAGGTGACGACGAGGGTATCGTCTGCTTCAGGCAACAGAACCGCCCCATCCTGGTGCAGCGGCGACAGCTGAATCCAGTATTGGTCCTGCTCCGCCAGGTGCGACTCGGGGAGCTTGGGCCGCACGTGATGGGTGGGGTTGCAGAAGATCTCCTCGCCGACCAGGATCTCGACGGCATCTAGCAGTTGGTTGCAGTGCAGGAAATCGAAGATCGGCCGCCGCAGGTTCGAGGGGAACGAGACCTGCCCCTGGATCGACTCGCCGGAATCTCGGGTCAGCAGGGCGATGCGCTGTTCGAACGGGGCGCCGGCATGGACGTCATCGATTTTTCCCCGATTCCGCAGTTCGCGGGCGGCATCTTCGATGATCTCCTCCATGTTCGCGATCAGGGGATCGAGAACCGCTTCGGGCAACAGGCCGCGAACAACCAAGTATCCATGGGTGTGAAACTCTTCTACCTGACTTGGGCTCAAGGACATGCGACTCACCTCCGTTTCGGGGACCGAAAAATAACCGCCCGTTAGTTGCTCTGCAGGCCAGCTCGGGTGGGCTTTTTCTACGGGGCGGATCGGGTTTCCAGGAGGTAAACAAGCCACGGGCGGGTCGTTTGCCCAGGGTATAGCCTCCTGTTGTGTCGAGACCGGACCTTGATCCCCCCCCGGCTGCACATACCTTTCACGGCTCCTCGAAACCACTGAGCGAACATCCGTTCCTCCATGTCCCTGTTCCGCGCCACTTTCCTGTTGACAGCCGCCATGGTCTCCCTCGCGCAGGCACAGCTGATCGAGGAAGCAGGGCATGACGGCAGCGGCCTATATGGAACGGTAGGCCTCGGGATCACCAACATCGAACGCGGTCCCGGGGTCGCGGTTCCCGTCGGACTGAGCGTGCTCGCCGCGCGTTTCCGCCTGATCGCATCGGTCTCGCTGCTCGATTTGGTTTTCCTGCAGAAAGAAAACGACAATCCCCGGTACCAGCGGATCTACGGCCGCGGCGGAAGCAGCGCCTGCATCGATTCGTTGGGATACTACGTGCCGCCGTATCGGTGCTCGGCCGGTACGGAGGTGCTGCGCTCGTTCAGCGGCGACATCAGCTTCGTGCCCGTCGAAACCGTCATCGTGGCCAACAAGCCGGGAAAGCTGTACACCGGGCTCGGTCTGCGAGGCCGCAAGCCACGCACTCCGTACGGCACAATCGGAATGTTTTTCGATTCCCCTTCGGGGCGCGCCGGGGGGGTGCGCGTAAACCTCGGCCTGGATTTTTTCTACATGGGCCTCACCTGGGGGCTGCACGCCGGGCGCCTGCTCGGCTGGGGGTGAGCCCTCGGACGCATGCCCTCCATCAGCAGGTCGATAGTCATTCTCCATCTTGTTGCAGTTATCCTGTTCGCCGGAGCGGCAACGCCGACAACGGCGCGGGTCACCTTGCCGGCTGAAATCCATCCCAGCCTGCTGTTTTACGCATCCGACCTTCCGGTGCTGCGGGAGCGGATCCGGCGCTCCCCGTATTCGGGGTGGTGGCAGACGGTTCTCAACCGTGCCGAGAACGTTCCCACCACCTTTGCAGTCGAGCGCAGCAAGGCGCGCTACGCTAAGAGTCTGGCGTTTGCATACCTGATGACGGAAAGGACCGCCTTCGCGGAACGGGCGGTCGAGATCATGCTCGACATGAAGTTTCCGCCCCGCGGCGGAGACCTCGGGGAACCCCACAACGAGGGGGAGGTAGTCGCCCTCTACGCCGTCGCCTACGACATGCTCGACGGATATTTGAGTGCGGATTCCGCCTCGCGAGAAGAGATCCGCGAAATCCTGGCCGAGGAGGCGGAGCGAATTCACAAGGGCATCGTGATCCGGGAGATCGATCTGGGGTTCCTCGGCTCGATAAAAATCCGCCTGAACGAAACACCTGATCCGCGCAATCCCGGCATTCTCCATCTCAACAACTGGCACATACGGGCTTACGCCGGGCTCGGGCTGGCCGCGTTCGCCCTGGCCGACCACCCGGGAAAGGGCGGCGGCAGCCCGAGGGATTGGGCCGACCGCGCCTTCGACCTGGTGACGAGATCCCTCGATCACCAGGTCGACGGGTCGGACGGAGGGTATGCGGAAGGTCCGTTCTATGCCCGCTACGCCGCCGACCTCTACCTGCCGTACATGTTCGCGCTCAAGCGCCTGTCCGGGACCGACCTGTTCGCCGATCCGAAAGTCGACCTGATGCACGACTGGTCGCTCAACCTGCGGCTTCCGAACGGACGCCGTCCCAACATCGACGACAGCCATCTCGACGACTTTTACGGCCACTATCTCGCCTCCGTCGACGCCAACGGGCCGGTGCACCTGTGGGATTGGCAGAACAACTCGTTCGTGCAGTACGTGCGGGAGTTTTCGGAAATGGACGCGATCGCCCTGTACGACGACGGCATCGCCGCCCGCGAACCGGAATACGGACCCACCGTCATCATGCCGGAGGCGGGGGACGCGGTGTTTCGCAGCGACTGGTCGGAGAACGCGACCTACATGTTGCTGCGCGGAGAGCACGGGCGCCCCCGCGAGCAGGGATTGGGGCACGAGCACGCGGACGAGACCAGTTTCCTGATCTACGCGGCCGGGGAGATGCTGGCCGTCGATGGCGGCTACATCGATTTCAGCAACCACCACAAGGTGAACGCCGGTCCCAGCCACAGCCTGATTCTCGTCGATGGCCGCGGTCCCCCGCTCGACACGGTTCTCGGCCAGGCAGTGGATGGCGGCAACGATGCCTACATACAGCGCTACTTCACCGGCGACTCCCTCGACTACGCCGAGGTGGCGGCGGCCTACGAGGGGGTCGGCATCCGGCGCCGCGTCATGTTCGTCGGCAAGCGCTACTTCGTCGTCAGCGACCAGGCAAGGGACGGGAGCAGCCATCGGTACGAGTGGCGCCTGCACGGAAACGGGGGCGGTACCAGCGGCGGTACCTACCGGCGCACCGGGAATCTCGCCCGCTGGACGCGCCCGCAGGCTGAACTGCTGGCGTTCGTGCCGGCCAGGGAAGGGCGCACCTTCACCGAGTCCGAGGCGATACATTCGTTTTCCTATCGCGAAGAGCCGACCCATACCCTGCTGAGCGTTTGGGAAACCGGCGCCGACGTCGACTATCTCGCGGTGCTGTTTCCACGTGCCCTGAGCGATGCCGAACCAGTGATCACGGCCCCTGCGGTCACGGGCGGGGAGGCAGTCAGCGTGGAGAAGAGCGGGACCACCGATTACGCCTGGAGCGCTGCCGAGGGGGGCACGATATCGGTGACAACGGCTTTCGGTACTTTGACCAGCGACGCAGGGTTCGGCCTGGCGAGCTTCGGCACCGAGGCGCTCAGCGAGTTCACCCTGATCGGTGCAACCCTGTTGTCCATCGACGAAGTCCAGGTGTTTTCCGCGTCCAACGAGACCGACCTGAGCCTGGCGTTCGCTGCAGGGAGTGCCAGCGGGTTCCTGCGTGAGGGCAGCGGAGGCACCGTTGCAGTCCTCGCGTTGTCCGATCCGGTCGCGGCGACGGAATTCTCCGGCGAACTGGCGAGCAGCTCGTACTCCAGCGGTGCGCTGACACTGCGATTTTCCGGCGCCGGGCCGCTGGCCGTGACAACATCCGACGCCGCATCGGTTCCCACGCCTGTCCCTCCCCCTCCGGAGGCCAACGCTGCAGATTTCGACGGCAGCGGCACCGTGGACTTCGCCGACTTCTACCGGTTTGTCGACGCCTTCGGGCACCCTGCCCTGGGCGACCGGGCAATCTACGACCTCGACGGCAACGGCGAAGTCGATTTCGTGGATTTCTTCATTTTCGCCGACCAGCTCGGCCGTTCCAACGGCGGCTGAGCATCATCCTTCCCGAGTGACGTAGGCGAGCAGCTCGACCACCTGCCCGGTCGTCTCCGCCACGGCGAGCGCCGCTGCATCCACCTCCTTGAGGGCGTGGGCGATGTCGGCGTCGTGCATGACGATGATCGCCTTGCCCAGGGCGGAGGCGAAGCCGGCGTCGAAGGCCGCATTCCATTGCCGGTAGGTGCCGCCGAAGCGGACCACTACAGCATCGGCGTCCCGAATCAGGGTGCGGGTGCGAATGGCGTTCATTCGAGCCCCCTTCTGATCCTTCCAGAACCCGGATTCCTCGGGGCCTAGAATTTCGACGCCGCAGTTGTCGCTGGCGGCGTGATCGGTTACCGGGGCGGTGAAGGATACCGGAAGCTGCCTCTGCGCCGCGGCGCAGATGATCCGCTCTCGCCAGTCGCTGTGGATTTCCCCGGCGAGGTACACGTTCCACTGCTTCGACATTTGCCTGTCTCCTCTGTTTCAGGTCTGTTGTGCGCTCATCTGCGCTCCCGTATTTTGCGGCACCCGCAGTTCCCAACGGAGTCCATGTACCGCTGCCTACAGGCCGAGGTTTTTTTCCGACTCCCGAAGCTCTCTCCGATCCGGAGCGGCCGCGAACTTGCGTCCGGCGCCATCCATTCTGCAAGGTATCCCCGGCCCGACCCGCTGCAAAGGAGTCTGAAATGAAATCTGCAATCGAGCTCGCGATGGCGAAGACCGAAAAGCTGGTCGACAATCAGCAGAAGCAGAGCGAAGAGCAGCTCGCCGCCATCGCCGCCATCAGGAACGAATACGAGGCTAAATGGGCGGAACAGGAGATCGCCCTCAAACAGCGGATCGCCAAGCTCGCCCAGGAGGCCGACCCGCAGGCATTCGCCGAGCACCAGCGCCAGCTTCAGGAAGAGATGAACCAGATGCGGGACAGGATTTTCAGGGAGCGCGACGACAAGATCGAGACGGTGCGCGGGCAGGCTTCCGGCTGAGTGGCCGCAAGGCCTCCGGCAGAAAAACGCCGTGACATCGGCCTCGACAACCAGGAACCGGGCAGCGAAGACGTGATCGACACACGGCCGGACCGAAAACCAGAAGAGAGTCTCCCGGACCGCGGTAGTTTCGCAGGTGCGGTGGCTCTGCTCTTGGCAGCCGCGGCCTTGGCCGCTCTCGTCGGCTGCGACTCCAAAGCGGTCTCCGCGGGGGACCGGGCGCCTGCGTTCACCTTGCCTGCTGCGGACGGGACTTCCGTTTCCCTGTCCGATCTGCTAGAAAACCGCGCCGCAGCGGTACTGGTGTTCTACAGGGGATTCTTCTGAGGTGGGTGCAAGGTCCAGCTAGGTCAGCTGGCAGAAGCGTATCCCGGGTTCCTGGAGCGGAACGTGTCCCTGGCGGCCATCAGCACCGACAACACCGCCAAGGGGCTGGAAATGGTGGAGCTGACGGGCGCTGAATTTGCCATTCTTTCGGACAAGGACAAAGCGGTGGCCAGGGACTACGGGATCTACAACCTTTTGAACGACAGCCTGGCGGCACCTTCGGTTTTCATCATTACTCCCGGGGGCCACATCGAATGGAGATACGTTGGGAAGAACGTCTCCGACCGCCCGGCACCGGATGAAATCCTCGCTCAGGTCGACCGACTGACAGGGTGAGTCGCCGTGGACAGGGAGCGGACGGATCCAGCCGGCCACCTTGTCCCATTACCCTGCAGGTCGTCTGACCTGAAAGGCCACCATACCCACCCGTCACCCGGCCATCCCCTGGGGGCATCGGACCGCACCCGCGTCCGGAATCGCTACCTGACGATCACCAGGGGCCCTCGTTGCCGGACGCGTCTTTCCCCGGAGGCTGCCTCGATCAGGTAGAGGTAGGTGCCGTTGGCGACGAGGTTTCCGCCGCGGTCCCTGCCGTCCCATTCCAGCTGTGCGAACCCCGCCTCCTGCCGCTGCGGTCCAAGCTGCACAACCCGCCTGCCGCTGAGACTGAAAACTTCGACGCTCACCTCCGCCTCGTGCGACAACACGTAGGTGAAGGCGGTGCGCTCCCGGACCGGGTGCGGGTGCACCAGCACGTTGGCCAGTGCCAGCTCCTCGGCAACGACGATAGCGAGTATTTCCGACCCGACTTCCCTGTCGCCGCTGAACAGGCGCACTTGCACCTTGTGCCGGCCCGATGGCAACGCTGGCCGGTACAGCACGCGCACCCCGGAATCGGGGGAGGCGGCAAACGCCGAGTCAGGCTGCTGCGGCGTTCCGTCGACCGCAAGGAGGATCCGTCCCGATTCCACGTAGGGGGCGCGAATCATCAGCGCCCTGCCCGGCAGAAGCGGATCCCCGTGCAGGAACGGTTCTCCGTCCGGCCATTGCTGCGCAGAGAAACGGAGGGTCTTCGGCTCCACCGGGAGGCGGATCATGTTGTCGCCGGGGTGGGCGTCGGGCCGGCCGGCAATGGATACGCGGGCGAACAGGGGAAAATCTTCCGGCTGCTCGTCGAGCTCGATGCGGACCTGGCCGGCGGCCCCGCGCTCGAGGACCGGCAGTGTCCGGGTGGCCCCTGCTATCGCCCTCTCGCCGGACAGCAGCTCGACCACGGCGCCGGAGACGGCAAAGGGAGAGAGGTTGCGGACGGTCAGGTCGACGGCGAAACGGCTATTCTCCTGGTCCACCGCGGCGGCCACGGCCCGCAGGTCGGGGGCTGGAACCGACACCACCTCCCAGCTGCCGAGGGCTGCGGAAGCACCCTCCCGGGTCGAGTCGTTCAGGGTGGCGCGCAGACGCAGCACGGGATTCCCGACCGCGTCGATCGCCGACAGATCGACCGTCCCCGGGAGGAGACCGGAGAGTCCCGGCAGCGTCACCCAGGCGCCGCCTTCGCCGGCTGCCTGAACGTCGGTGGTTACCTCCCCGGAACCCTCGACGGTCATGCTGTGCCAGCGCTCGGCAGGGCCGATGGGGCCGCTGTGGGCGGTCCCCGCAACCGGGATGCCCGCCCCGGAGTAGCGAAAGACCGCCGACCCCAAAAGATCTCCCAGCCAGGCCTTGTTGTTGATCCAGTCGTACTGCCCCGAGATGACGCGCGTGGTGTCCTGGTCGCTCATCCATTCGTCGATGAAGCGCCCGTCAAAGGCGTCTACCATGCGAATGCGGCGCTGTCCGCCGAACTCGATGAAGTAGAGGCGCTCGCCGTCTGCGAGGATGCCGTCCGTCCACTCGAAGGTGAAGCCGTTCTCCGTCGGCGGCGAGGTGAACTCCCGCAGCAGCCGCCATTCGTCGGCGGGATCGAAAACGCGAACGCCCCATGCAGTGCGGGTCCCTGAAGCGGCGCTCATCGCCACGTTGTAGACGAGCTCGCCGTCGGAGGTGATGAGGGAGTGGCCGTCCTCGACCTTGCCGGACTTCCACTCGAGCAGGCCGTCCGGCACCGCCACGGTATCGAGGCGACCGGTTGCCAGGGAAATCCGCTCGAGTTCGAAGGCGCGGCTGCTTTCGCTGTAGATGTAGCCGTCGCTGTGGAAGGTGGCGGAGATGCCCCCCGTGGTCGAATCCCCGAAGGTGCCGTAGTTGCGGGTGCGCCCGGTTCCGTTAAGGCCGGTGCCGATGCGGGTGAAGAAGTCGGTGCCGGGATAGATGGTCGAGGAGTCGTTGTACCAGCGCTTGGCATACAGATAGGTCCCGTCGGTAACGAGCACCCCGGCGCCATCGAGACCGCGCACAGTGTACCCGTCCTCCCGGGTGGCGCTTCCCGGCCTGAGCGGCGTGGAGCTGCGCGTCACCCGCAGTAGTTCCCCGTCGAGCTCCAGAGGCTCGAGGCCGCCACCGGCCATCTGCACCGCGTTCTGTCGCCAGCGCTGCTTCTCCCCCGAAAGCGCCGCGGCTTCGTCGCCGAGCCAAAGTGAGCGGGTAGCGCTCCAAGGGCCGGGAGATGAGCTGTCCATGGCACGGGCGCGCCAGAACCAGGTCCCTTCGGGGAGGGTTGGGGCGAAAACCGCGACTCCATCGACGGCGTCGACCTGCGGAGACAGGGTGGAGCTTCCGGCAACGAAATCGCTGCTGGTCGAAAGCTGGAACTCGACCTGCCCCCCCTGCCCTTCGATCACCGCTTCGAAGCTCGCTGCCGCAGCCGGCAGCACGGCTCCGGCAGGTGGAAACAGCAGCTCCGGAACGAGGGGGGACAGAATATCGACGGCGATCGCGGCGGCGTTGTTGTCTTCATCGAGCTCGGCCACCAGGTCGTCCGGGTCAACGAGAAGCTCGAGCAGATGCTCGCCGCGGGCCTCGCCGATGTGCCAATCGAAAGAGAGGCGGCGGCGGCCGGCAAAGGGGGCCAGGCGCTCGATGTAGAGGGTGTCGTCCGTCGCGTCTCCGCGGGTGGCGACGAGCACGGTGAGACTGTCGGCGGTGGCGCGGGAGTTGTTGGCCAGCACGGCGGAGACCGGGACGATGCCGCCGCTCACCAGCTCTTCTCCCGCGGCGAGCTCAAGCGGCTGATAATCGGGCAGCCGCGGCAGGGCGAGCTCCTGCGCCGGGTCGCCGAACAGCTGCATGGTCAGGGCGGAAGCTGTCCAGGAGGGGTGGGCGGCCAGGACCTGGACTTTGGCGGCGTTCAGCGCCGGGCCGAAGGCGAGGGTGCCGTCGTTGAAGAACTGTCCGTACAGATGCTGGCCGAGGAGACCGTTCTGCGAGGTGAAGCTCTGCGCCGACGCCGAGATGTAGGCGATCGAGCCGCCATCGGGGCGATCGGTGAACACCTCGCCGATGGCCTCGGTGTGCGGGTTGACGAACATTCCGTTGAGACAGGAGAAGGCCGTCACCAGGGGCAGGCGACGGCCGTTGTCGACCTGCGAGAGGTAGTCCCAGTCCGGGAACTGCAGCGAGAACACGTACTGCATCGTGCCGGCTGCGCCGTGGCCGTTGAAGTTCACCAGCAGTGCTCCGGCGTTGAACTCGTCGATAAAAGCCTTTCCCGTCGGGTTGGGGAGGTGCTGCTCGTCCGGGTTGTAGATCTTGACCGACTGCAACCCGAAGGGCTCGCTGAAGCGGGAGGCAAGCTCGTCGCTGGGCAGAGTAAACACATCCTTGGGGTGGTGGTTCGCCAAGTAGATGACGCGGCTGCGCCAGTCCCCCGGGGCAGGCTCGGTGTCGTAGCGGACAATCTTGTCGACCACCCCCTCCGCTTCCGCGGCGTTCTCGACCGCGAGGCGGCCGACCGCGACATCCGGCAGGAGGTCGTCGCCGTCGACCAGGCTGAAGAGGTAGTCGCTGGGTGAATGGCCGCGCCTGCGCGCATGGTAGTAGAGGGTGGGAACATAGCAGGGCTGTCCCCCGCCCTGGAGGTTGCGGTAGTCGAAGGTGGCGTCCCCGAGCAACAGCACGTACTGCGGGGGCCGCTCCCAGTTGTGGTAGGCGTGGGAGATGAAGGCGCCGATCCCCTCGCGCAACCTCAGTCCGTGCGAGAACTCGTCATAGACGTCCTCGACGTCGACGATTTCGGCGGAAAGGCCGCTCTCCCGACGATGGCCGGCCAGCAATTCCGCGGCGTCGAGGAAGTCTTCATGGGAGATGATCAGGTAATCGGCTCCCGGATGGGTCGTTCGCAACTGGGAAGGTGAATCGAGGACCCCGCCGGGAGTACGGATGCTGGCGCTGTCGACGATAACGTATTCCGCCTTCGTCCGGTTTGCGTCTTCGAAAACGGCGGTATAGAGCGGGGCGCGGGTACTGTCTATCCGCAGCCCGGAGAAAACGATCTCGCGCGCGCTGTCGAACAGGTGGATCTCCGGATGGCAAAAGTCGAATACAACCACCTGCGTGCCCGTCGAGGGCTCGTGGGTGAAGCGCAGGTATCCGGGCCAGGCCACGTAGCGGCTGCGGTAGTCGATGGAGAAGAAGTTGAAGAGCGTCTGATCCCGCCCTTCCGTGGCGTTGGCGAACGCCTGGACCAGCAGTCTGTTGGTTCCCCTCCTCATGTACGTCGAGGAGATCTCCTCTTCGATCTCGAACTCGACCTGTCCCTTCCAGAGATAGTCCCCGACGTGGTGGTTGTTCAGCTTGAGCACGGTGTGGTGGGCAGGGGTCTGTCCGTGCAGGGCGACCCGCAGCCGGGCGCTGTACTCCTCCCCGAAAGCGGGGGCGACGAGGTCTCCCGTGAACACCGCGGAGCCGGGGGTGTCGACATCGAGACCCCGGATTGGGCGGCGCCTCCAGAACCAGTGATCGCGGTCGATGTCAGGCGCATCCGCGAATACCTGGAACCACTGGTCCTGCTCGAAGTGGGCGGTGGCCCAGAACCACTGCCGGATGGGGTATCCGGCAACCGGGTCCGCGGACTGCGGCCGGAAACGCCGTCCCTCCTCCCCGCCCCAGGTCAGCCAGTAGAGATTTTCGCGGCCGTAGATGCTCTCGAAATCCTTTTCTCCCACCTGCCCGGCCTTGTCCCGGCGGAAGCGGCCGGCAAAAAGCAGGTAGTCGTTCTCGTCCAACGAGCCATCCTCCTGCCCGAAGACCTGCAGGGGTTGTTCGATGCCGAGGTGAAAAAGCCGCAAGGTGCGGGGGTCGATCTCCCCGGGATCGACGGCCCGTCCCGCGAGCCAGCGACGGTCGATGCGGAAGACGCCGTCCTGCTCGACCTTCACCTTGACCCACGGGAGGGCAGGGTCGTACCAGTCGCCGAGGTCGTCTAGACGGGCGCGCTTGGCCGCGGCCCGTGGCGGCATCCCGGCCGGCGGATTGAGGAAGGCGCCGTAAAGCGGGGAGGCGCCGTCCCCGCCCGTGACCGGTTTGAAACGCCCGCCCCCGGAAAACCGGACCGCTACCCGCAGGTCGGTGCAGACCGAGAGCCGCTGCAGTCCGGGGTCGTACGAAACCGGAAACAGTCGTAGACCGTAAGCGTCGACACCGCGCAGGATGCCGAGGTACTCGGACTCGACCAGACCCGAAGGGCGGCTGATTTCAGCCGACGGGGGGGCTGGCGGCAGCAGGATGTCTTCGAGCTCCGTGAACCGAGCCTCCAGCACCTCGAGCTCGACGCCGGCCCCGGGAGGAGCTGCGAGCAGGTGGGCGGCGAAAGGCAGCTCGACGCCGGCAGGCGAGGTCAGCCTGGCGGGCAGATCGGGAAAGGCAAGCTGGTGGGTGAGCCTGCCGCCGATTTCGGTCGCCGTCAGGTGGCCTCCTTCCTGGACGTCGAGACGCAGCCGCAGAATGAGATCGCCTGCCGGCGATTCAGTCAGCTCGAGAGCAGCGGCGCAGAAGGAAGGACAGAGCAGGGCGAGCGGGATGAGCGACGCTCGCACGGAGAGGAGGCGGTTGCGGGGGAGAAGACTCACGACGATTTAAGGTACGAAAGCGGAAGGCCTGAAATAATCCGTTGCATCCGTCTGGAGGAGGTAGGGCGTGGCCTGCGAAGGTGCCTTCAACGGCTGGTGGCGGTGCGTATTTCTTTCTGCAGCAGCTGCTGTTGATTGGATTTCTGTGGGAGTCCCGGGGTTATCGGATGCCACTGATCCATTCGTTGGTCAGCTCCCTGTATCATGTATATTGACCATACGCGCTAAGGAAAGGCGGGAAAAGGACGCGGACCATGGAGCTCAGAGGGATGCACGCCATGCTGGCAAGGAGCGGACTGCTTCTCGCCCTGGCGACGACATGGGCAAAAGCGGAGCCGGCCGGAGAAATTTCCCGAACCAAAGCAGGAGTCCCGGCGCCGGCCGCTGTGTACTGCACTCTGTCGGAAAGCCTGATGACCATGAGCTGGGCGAGGGTGTCGGGTGCTGCAGGCTACCAGGTGTGGCAATGGTCGGCAGAGGGAGCTGCTGAAGAGAAGAAGCCGGGATGGACAGCCCGGGAGCGGCTCGATCCTGACCGGGGGAGACTGAAGATCAACCGCACGGGCGGCGCACTTCCGAGGCTGGCGGTGTCATCCCTGTTTGTAGAGGGGGACCGGGTGGTTTCCTCGGCGCCGATCCCTGCGGTGTTCACGGCAGCCCCGGATTCGGTGGGGGCTGGGATGCCGTTCCCCTTTCCCAGGTGGGCCATCCCGCCCCCGGATCGCGAGGAGGTTGAGCTCGGCCTCTACCGCGAAAGGAGGGAAGATGCCCTGATCGACCTGATCCTGCAGCAGGGGTTTCGCTTCACCAGGTGGGTATTCCTTGCGGGCAAATCGAAACTCAAGCCCCGGAGTTCCGACAGCGGTCAACGAACTCCTGGCAAGACGCCTGAGACCGGCCCCCCAGGCGGTTGAGCGCGCCACTCTTTCAGAGGGCAACCCGCCCGATTTCAGGGCGGCTGAACAGCACGAAGCGGTGCCTAAGACAGCAGGCATTCCTCACTTGATCAACGTGGCCGGCTTCACGTCCTCGAAGTTGCCGGACCTGATCCGGTACAAATAGACGCCGGTCGCCAGACCGGATGCGTCCCACCTGACGGTGTGTTTCCCCCGGGTCGCGAACTCCCGGACCAGGGTCCCTATTCTGCGGCCGCCCAGGTCGTAGACGGATATCTCCACCTCGGCTGATTCCGGCAGGGAGTAGTCTATCCGGGTTGTGTGATTGAACGGATTCGGAAAGTTCTGGGAGAGGGATATCTCCCTGGCGGTGGTCCCGGCAGCGGGGCTGCTCACCTCGGTGCTTGCATCCTCTTCAACGACGGTGAAGCTGTAGGCCCATTCCGGGGCAACCATCGGCTTGGTCATGGTCTTGCCCTCGTTGCTGGTTGCTTCGACAAAATACTGCACCCGCGTGCCGGGGGCCTGCGCGGGAATGGATGCCTCGAAATGGTTTTCAGGTTGGAAGGCCATCGGCACCTGCTCGAAGCGTCCGTCCCCCTCCTTCTTCCAGTATAGAACCGCACCGGCAATACCGGATGCCGATTGTATGCGGGCATCGATTCCGTACTCCCCTGCCGGCGGCACCGAATCGGGGAGCCGGTCGTGGGCGATCAGCAGGGGATCGGCGGCGTAGAGCTCCCTGGTCGCGCAGTGGATTCCTCCTCCTCGCTCGGCAAACCGGGAAGAGGGGACGGCGAGGATGCGATAGCCCGGCATGTGTCTTTCATACAGTTGCACTGCCGCTGTATCAGCTGGCGGATGGCCGAAGGTAGGTACAATGACGGTCGTGTTGACTATCAGCGAGTTGATGTAGGTCGCGTCGACGGTTTCATAACTGCCGGTCTCGCCAGCGCCTGTCCTGGACGGACTGTTGGGGATGCGGACGAACCGGTACGGCCGGCCGGAACGAGACAAGGTGCGGGCACGTATCGTCTCCACCGCGGCTTCGATTCTTTGTCCATCGTCGCTTCTCGTTTCCTTGCCGAGATAGTTCGATTCGGGGATTTCGCTGACGAAAAAGGTTTCTTCGTTGACGAGTTTCAGGTAGTAATCGAGGTGTATCTGGTAGGGCGGCAATTCGACGAATTCTTCTATGCCGAACGACTCCTTCCAGATGTTCCTCACTGTTTGACGGGCCCCTGGGCTGTCCGGCTGGTAGCGGGAGTCGTAGAACAGCCTCCCGCTACCGTCGACAATGTAGTTGCCCCCGTCGGTGTAGTAGCCTGCATCCGTATCGAACCTGTGGAGTGACTTCTGTAAAAAAGTTGCCGCAATTTCGGCGCCGACGTCGTTCTGCCAACCGAGCAATTGCAGCGATTCCACCTCGTTCCGATAGACCGAGAACGGGCCGTTGTCCCTCAGCCAGGGCTTGTACATCCTGTCTTCCCGGTACGACTGGGAGAACGGCACGACGTGGATTTGCGGCGCTTGGAGTCCGAGCTCGGCCAGCGTATCCGCAAGGCTGTACGCATTCGTCGTATCGTCGAGGATGTACACCTCCACCCCGGTCTGCAGGAGAGCCCTCACCAGTTCGACGTGCTCTGCCACGAACTCGCGGCGGGCCCGGATTATCGTTTCCGTCCAGCCTCCGAAGTCCCTTGCCTGGGACTGCTGCCAGAGAAAGTCCGCCTCGAACCATCCCAGGATGACCCCCTGTACTTCTTCCCATTCCGCCGGGGCTCTGGGCCGGGCAATCGGGAGAGCGGATAGATCCGGCGCGGCGAGCGCGAAAAGGAGAAGAGTGACGACCCGGTCCGTTCCCTTCACGCCGAAGGCCCGCGGTTGTCCAATTTTCGAGAAGGCCGCAGGGCACCTGCCCCAGCGGCGCTTCGACGGATTCAGTAGGCCAGGGCGAGCAGGCCGATGATCTCGTCGACCTTTTCGGCCTCGAGTTTGAGCCGGTACAGGTAGGTGCCGGGAGGCGCCAGCGCGCCGTCGGCCGTGCGGCCGTCCCAAGTCTGACGGTAGGCTCCGCTGGTGGACGGGCCGGAGCTCAGGGTAGCGACCGGTCGGCCGGAAAGGTCGAAAATTTCCAGCACGACCTCTCTTGGGTCGGTCACCTCCCGCAGCTTGTAGGCCACGGAAACCCGGTCGTTGACGCCGTCGCCGTTGGGGGTGAAGGGGTTGGGGCCGACCGTCACGTCGGCGAGCAGGTGGCCGCCGATCGGCGAGCGCACCGACAGGTCGTCGCCGGAGAACCGGAAGGTCGCGTTGCCCGCCTTGATGCGCTGCTTGATGAGGTCTGGGTCGGAGCTGTCGTAGACCCAGCCGGTAAACTGGGTTCCGAAGCGCAGCACGGGGGCGTCGAAAACGACCTCGATCTGCTTGAAGCTGCTGTCGGGATCGGCCACCCTGAAGGGGAAGGCTATGATGAGGCGGTCGTCTTCGATGAGGGGGGGGAATTCGTTCAAATCGACTTCGAAGACGCCGTCGATGGTGACGGACCGCACCTGCTCCGCCCGGGAGTGAGTGGTGACTTCAAGGCGGTCGAAGCCGCGGTCCTCCTCGTCGAATCGCGGCTTGATGACGTAGGTAAAGGTTTCGGGGTCGAACGTGGAGACTTCAGCAGGCCAGATTTCACCCACCACCTCTTGTGCGACAGGAGTCTCGCTGAACAGGATGGCGATCTGGTCGAGACGCGGGGCGATCTCGAAGGTGCCGAACATGCGAATGTCGAGCTGCAGGTAGCGCCCGAGTCCCTCGGAAACGATGGGCAGGCCGTCCTCCCAGCTTTCGGCTGCCAGCGAGGGATCGCGCCTTCCGCCCTCGAAGTCGTAGACCGGAGACCAGAAGGTCCAGTTTTCCGTGTCGTACTCGATGGGCACCTGCTCGAGGAAGTTGATGTCGTCGTACAACTCTTTGGTGGTGGGAACGACGTTGCCGTTGGGGTCCATCTCGAAGTACAGGTTGGGATCGGGGGTGTTGCCGGTGCGGGTGCGCACCTCCACCCTCGTGCCTTCGGGGAAGTCGCCGCTCCAGCGGATCCTGCCCCAGTTGACCGGTTTGCCGAAGTCCATGATCTGCGAGACGATGCCGATCTCGCGAACGTACCCCTCCGGATAGATCTCCAGCTCCGCCACCTCCCAGCTGTGCGTTGGGTCCGGTTCGAACAGGAGCCAGCGCACCGAGCGGGTGGGAAACCACAGGTCCACGACCGTGTCGATGTTCTCCTCGGTGCTGTAGAGGACGTCGAACCGTTTGTCTCCGCGCGAGGGCCAGTTCGGGTGCACGGAGTGGGTCCCGTGGGGATTGCGGTCGCACGGTCCCTTGACGTTGACGCCTGCCGTATTGTCGGCGACGCGGATGGTGAATCCGTTGAGGAAGTTCTCCGCATAGCTGTCCTGGCTGAAGGACTCGAGCGGGATGGCGGGATCGGCGAACGATTCGATCAGGCGCGCGTCGTCGCGCTGCCCGAGGCGGGGATAGAAACGGATCCGCGAGAGCGGGATGGGGACGCCCAGATCGACGATGGCGATCCCCTTGTAGCCGGTTCCGCTATTGAATCTTGCATTATAGGTAATCTTGAAGAAGGCGGCGGTCCTGGGATCCCCGTCGAAAGACGGTTTGTAGTTCTGAATGGTGTTCGCATGCACGCAGCCGGTGGCCACCTGCACCCGGCCCCCGACCAGGGGCAGGGGTACATCCGTCACCCCCGTGTTCGGGTCGGTGACCGCAACATTGACGCTGCCGTCGAAGAACCAGGGCTCGAGGGAGTTGGCCCGAATATCGATTCCGTTGCTTTCGGCCTCGCCGAACGCGGTTATCCCGACCGTCACCCGGCGCCCGATGTCACCCTCGCTGCCGAGAATGAAGTACTCCCCGGCCCCTGAGGGCCTCGTCGCCGCTTCCCAGGGATTGCCGTCCTCCCCGCCGAGGCGGTATTCGGTGCGGGCCATGGCATCGGCGGCACCCCAGACTACAATTGCGGCGACCGTCAGGTTTTCGATGGACGAGAACAGGTTTTTCACTTTCGGCCCTCCTCGGGCTCCTGCCCGGCGACGGGTCTTCTGCCTTCCCGATAGAGGGGACAGGTCGAGTTCCATAAAAATAGAAATGAAACTCAATATTCCGTAGGGAACAATCCCGTTTTTCTAGTTGACAACCGCGTCCGGTTTGAGCCTGTGGATGGTCCGGGCTCAAACTTCCCGGCAATTGGCGAGATCATTGAGCATGCGGTTGGGTATGGATATCTTCAGGGCCGTGGAAGCCGAAAGCAATGACATGACAGCGCCCTTGCGGGACCTCAGCCTCTTTTTTCGCAAATTACTGAACGGAATCCCGTTTTGTCTCTGGTTGCTGGTGGTGTCCTGCGGGCACCCGGACAACGACGTCGTCGCAGAGGTCGGGAGATACCGCATCGAGGCCGGTGCGCTGCGAAGCCTGGTGGCGGACCTGCTGCCGGGGCAGCGGACCGATGCCACCGGTGACGAGGCGCGACTGCACTACCTGCAGGTGATGGTGGACGGGCGCCTGATGCTGCTGGAAGCAGAAAATCAGGACCTGGAATCAAATGAGGACGTGCAGGCGAAGATTCGCGAAGCGGTCGACAAAGAAGCCCGCCAATTATACCTCAGGCTGGAGATACCCCCCGGAGCCGCGGTCACCGAGGCGGAGGCGAAAGCGTACTTCGAGCAGGAGGGCTTCGGCCGCGAACGGCTGTGCAGCGCTGTCCTGGTTTCCGGTCGGGCCGCCATTGCCAGCGTCCTGGCCGCGCTGGCAGGGGGTCGCTCCTTCGAGGAGGTGGCGGGTCAGCACTCACTCGACTCGCGTTCGGCAGCGCAGGGGGGCGAGCTGGGCTACGTCGGTCCCAGGACGATCGCCAGGCTTCACATCCCTCCCGACCTGTTCCGCAGCCTTCCCGCGGAGCAGGTATCGCCACCGATCCCCGCCGGAAAGGGTGCCTGGCAGGTCTTCCGCTTCACCGACGAGCGCAGCGTTCCCTTCGCCAAGCACCGGGTTTTTATAGAGACTTTCCTGCAAAAGGAGCGCCGCATGCGGACCGAACGGCAACACTTGGAACGCCTGCAGGAATCCTTCGGGGTCCGTCTGAACTCAGCCGGTCTCGGGGAGCTGATCGGGGCCTACCGCCTTCGTCAGACCGAAGGTCTGCCTGCCAGCACGACTGCTTTGTACCTGCATGACGAAGGGAAAATCAGCGTTGCCCAGGCGAACGAAGCGCTGCGCGCCCTCAATCTTCGCCGTGTCTTCGCAGACAGTGCCGACGCCGCGGCGACGTTCAACGGCGCAGTTCTGCGCCCCTACCTGATTCGCCGTGCGGCCCGCAAGGGCGGTTACTACGACAGGGCGGACATCGCCGAGTACCGGGAACGCGTCCGCATCAACGTTCTCGCGGATCGCCTCCGGGCCCTCCACATGGCCGGGATTGAGCTACCCGAGGCCGACATTCTCGCCTACTATGATGCCCACCCCGGGATGTTCCGCATCGAGCCCTCCACCGCGGTCGAAGAGCTCCTGTTGCCAACTATTGCGGAGGCCTCCGAGAGCAGGCAACGACTGCTGGACGGGGAGCCTTTTTCAAACCTGGTTTCCCGCAGCATGAGATCCAACGCCGTGGAAAACGAAGGCAGGTATCACTTCCATCCCCGGGACGCGCTGGTTTACCCCCTCCTCATGGCGGCCGTGGACAAGGCGTCCGAAGGGGAGTGGACGGGACCGGTGCAGGTGGAGGAAGGCTACTCCATGTTCCGTGTTACCGAGCGGGAACCGCAACGGGTTATGCCGTTCGTGCGGGCGCGGAACAAAGCCCGCCAGCTGCTGATGCGGGAGCGTGAGGCCAAGGAGCTCGTCAAGCTCCTCGACAAACTGCGCGAAAAATACAATGCCGAGGTCGTCGTCCACGAACGGAATCTCAGGGATGCCCTTCCCGACAGCCTCATGGCGGGTTGAGGCACCAGTTGAGGGATACTCATGAAACGGCATGACGCAATGCATCCCCGCACCATCCTCGCGGGTCTCTGCAGCCTGGCAGTGCTCGCAGGCGTGCAGTACGCCTCGGGTCAGGTGGTGACCAGGGGAGCGGAGGTCAGCAATGAACGCATCAGCGTGAACAGCGCCTCGCACTGGGAACACTGGTCCATTCCCACGCACGCCGTCGACATCGTCGGAGACGCGGTCGTGCCGCACTATTTCCGCATGCGCTTCAACGTGCTGGAGGATTTCCGCACCTACCGGAGATCCATAGACGAGCTGTCCTGGCCCGTCGACGACAAGTTCAGGGTCCATGGGGGGGTCGGGGCCTTTACGGCGGTTCCCAACGTGCAGCGGACGTTTTCCCTGGACGCCAACGGCGAAATGAAGCTGCGCAGCGACCTGAACATGGAGAAGTATCTCGATACCAACTTCCTCAAGTATCCGGGCAATGAATCCCATCTCGTAATCGACGGGGTGCTCTTCGTCGTCGGAGACACGACCATGACCTCGGCCAAGGAAGGTGCCCTCACCTTGAAGAATGCCGAAACGGGCGGCACCTCGAGGTTGAATTTCGCGACCAAGGACAAGCATCCCTTTCCCATCTACGAGTACTTCGTCCGCCAGGGGGTCAGCCGTATCGGCTCCGGCAGCGTCGAGCAGGAGGCATTGTTCGACGGCGACCCCGATACCTTCTGGGAACCGGACGCCGACGATCCCATCGAGAACTGGTGGATCGAGATCGACCTGGGGCGAACCGTTCTCGTGGACGAGATCGCGCTGAAGTTCGTCGATGCCGGGAACGGAGATCCGTTTCGCCAGTTCAAGGTGCTCAGCGAGCCGGGCCAGGAGCTGATACTCGAGGAAGCAGGCGAGCTTGAACTTGCGGTCGTTGGCGGCACCGACGCCCCCAACGAAGATCAGCGGAGCTTCAGCTTCGGAATGGAGGACACGCAGGACGCCGCTCCCGGCTGGGACGGCCGCATGGTCGAGACCATCCGCATCGTCGTCTTCGACACCAAGGGCTCCCGACATACCAGGCTCGCATCCGAGACCGAATGGCAGGCCCTCGGTCCGGCCGACCGCGGCGACATTGTCCATTTCGTCAGGGATCAGGGGGGGTTCGAGGAACCCGTGAGCCGGGAGGAGTACGAACAACTGCCCAGCCAGCGGCAGGGCCGCAGGGAGTACTACCGGCGTGAGCGGCCGCGCCTGGCGGAGGTGGAAGTCTGGGGCCTGGGGGACAACATCGGTCCGGGAATAAAGCAGGGCGGCGGCAACTTCGACGTCATCGGCGAAGGAGTCAGCTCCCCCATCGACGCCTTCGACGGGGATTTCAACACCTATTTCTCGCAGCAGTTGCCGACCCCCACACTGGCAGGGCGCGGTCTCATGGTCGCCGACCTCGGGGCGACCTTCTGGCTCGATCAGCTGCGCATCTCGGCCGTCTGGATTCTCCACTACACCACGGTCTTCGACGGCTACATCCACCGCGGCTCGGACGGCACCAGGGACGCGCGCGGGCGGCTGAAGTGGGCCCGCCTGAGCTTACCGGAGCGAGAGAACAACCAGACTCCGCAATACCTGCAGCTCAAGGACGAGTACCCGGAAGCGCCCAGAATTCGCTTTCTGGAGACGCGCATCGTCAGTGAAAGGGATGCCTTCCGGACCTCCAGCGAAGGCGCGGGCATCGTCGAGTATCAGCTCTACACCCGGGCTTACCCGGCGGAGGTCGCCCTGGAGTCGGATCTGTTCGCACTGCCGGGAACCCGCAACCTCGGCCGCATCTTCTGGGATGCGGACACCCCCCCGGGCACCGCCATCAAGGTGCGGACCCGCAGCGGCGACCTCCTCGGAAAGGTGGTCCGCTACTTCGACGACGCCGGCAAGGAGATCAGCCTGACGGCCTGGAATAGTCTGCGCCGGCCGCCTCCCCCGGATACCAGTTTCGTGCCGACTTCCGGCTGGAGTCCATGGAGCAACGTCTACCAGGGGTCGGGCGACCGCGTGACCTCTCCAGGTTTGCGCAAATACATCCAGGCCCAGGTCAAGCTGATCACGGACGAACGCGAGGCGGCCGCCAGCATTCGCTCCCTGGAAATAGAGCTGGTAGCTCCCGTCGGGGAGCGCATCCTTGCGGAAATCTGGCCCAGTGAGGTTCCCGATCCGGGAGCGGTCGACACCTTCGAGGTGTACATACGGCCCAATTTCATCGAGGACCCGGTCCTGTCCCGGAGTCTGGGGTTCGACGAGATCCTGCTCGAACTGGGTGGCGGTGGTGTCGAGCTACTCGAGCTTGCGCTCGGCGCGGATCCGGCCAACGGGACGGCCGAACAGGCTTTCAGGCCGGCCGGCGGAACCTTTGCCGATCAGGCAGGAGCCGAGCTCGACGTGCTGAGCAACGGCGCCGATTCGATCTGGGTGCGGTTGCCCGAGTTGCAGACGAGCCGCGACGATGCCGAACGGGTTTACCATCGCATCGCTTCGGAAGGGGACCAGGTGCCGGTCGATCAGAACGGCGTCCTGTTGTCGGCCGCGGCCTATGGCCTGCTGAGCGGCGAAGAGCAAGGTGCCGTGCAGTACTTCCGGATGGAAGCCGATGGCGCGTTGACGGAAGTCGATCACCTCGACTACGTGGAACTGGACCCCTCCGAGCAGGGCCCGGTTCGCTACTTCCGGATTCTGCAGGGAGACGGCTCGCAGTTCCCCTTCTCGGCCGGGGGCGACACCCTGACTCCGGCGGCGTACCGCAGCCTGAGCCGGACCGAGCGGGGATCGGTCGTCGCCGCGGGCAATCTCATGAGGGTTACTTTCGCGGCCCCGGTGTACCGCAACGGCACGACCCTGGTGCTTGCCGCCCGCAACAGCGGTGGCGGCACCGATCCGGACGCCCCGTGGCAGACGATCGAGGCCGGCGACGCAACCCCGGCGTTGGACGGCAACACCTTGTCGATCGGAGTGCCCATCAGGCTGGCGGCGCTCTCCGACGTTTCGATAAGCCCCAATCCGTTTACCCCGAATGGCGACGGCATCAACGACGCAGCCCGGATCGGCCTTTCGGTCTTCAAGATTACCACTACCAGAGAGCTCGGGGTAAGCATCCACTCTCTCGACGGACGGCGCGTCTGGAGCCAGAAGCAGGCGGTATCGGGGGGAGCGCACACGGTTCAATGGACCGGGGTGGACAATGCCGGGCAGTCCGTACCCCCGGGCATGTACATTTGCCGCATCGAACTCGACGTCGATTCAGAAGAGCAGGAGGAGGCCGCGGTAGCCCGCCTCATTTCGGTTGCCTACTGAGAGATCTCAACATCTGGGAGGGTGTCGTGACTAGAATTGGACGACCAGCAGCAACCATCCTCGCCGCCGTGGCGCTGGCAGCGACATTTTCGTCAGCCGCCGCCCAGGAATACGGGATACGGCTGGGAAACGTTCGCCGGGGGGGCGAAGTCTCCTTCGATCCGCGCGGGCCAGGGGTCCTGTTCGGAGCGCTCGATCCAGCGATGAAGAAGTGGTACGTGCCCCAGGAGCTCTACGCCGAATACGCCTGGAGGCAGTGGGAGTACTCGAACTATGCCCGCAGGCATTTCGCCCGCTACGTCAACATCGCCCTGGAAGGAGACTACTACTACGATCTCTACGGGAACTTCGTAACGCACGGCTGGCTCATCTTCAACAATTCGCAGAGCCAGCCCCAGCAGTTCGGCAGCTCCGTTCTCAAGGCTTCCCGCTTCGATCAGTGGTTCAGCAGGGCGGTGATCTCGGCCGATGCCAAGGGGGAGTACCAGTACGCGCTGACGATCAGCAACGAGCTGCGGACGACGCTGACGCCGATGACCTTCTCAAAACCCAAGTGGGACGGGGTCCAGTTCGACTGGGCTTCCGACAAGTACGTGGGAACGGTCATCTATTCACGCGTCAGCTCCCCGGGCGGCCCCTCGACGGCCGACCTGGAGCGGCTGGCCACGAACGCCACCTCCCTGTTCGGCGGCCGCGTGGAGGCGCAGGTCGGCGATTTCGCCACCGTCGGTTTCACCTACCTGAACTCGCACCAATCCAACACCCTGCTCGACGGTTTCAGCGGCGACCCCTTCTCGGGGGAGCTGACCATCGCTCAGAATAAAACCGTCAGCTTCATCGAGATCGTTCTGCGCGACGACTCTCCCGAGGACGGCAAGGGAGGGGCGGCTTATTTTCCCGCAGGCTCGGACATCATCATCACCTACTCCGGGCGGGACGCGGAGGGCAGGAAGCTCCGGGACGAAGGTCAGAAGATCCGCTTTGAGCCGATCGTCGAGGGCGGGTTCATCGAAGAGGGATACCTCGCCGCGGACGGCGCCGAGGAAATCCGCCTGCGCTACGACTTCAACAACCCCGATTTCGTCAACCGTTCGAGCGCGCCAAAGGAGGAGATCGAAAAGGTCGAATTCCGGCTTGTTCTCGGAAACGACTACCAGGTCTGGATCACCTCCAGCCAGCAGGTGAGCCAGTCGGGCGACGCGGTTCTGTTGCCGGTAACCCAGGCCGAGGGCAACGTGCAGGACAACACCAACCTGCGCGTGGTCAGCTTCGAATACGGACTGCCGACGGCGACGCAGATTCTGGGAGGGACTCTGGAGCTGTCCGACGTGATGGGCTTCGACATCTACGCCGAGTACGACATGAGCTACTCCTTCACCAAATACCCCAACATCGCGCGGGAGAACCACTCTACCTCCTCGGGCTTCAAAGGGGCGCGTTCGGCGCCGGCGTGGATGATCAACGCCTCGCGGAGCAACTACCCCTGGTTCGCTTTCGGGGAGGTTTACAGCATGAACCCCCGCTACAACACTCGCACGTTCGCCACCTCCACGGATGGCTTCATCGACTATGACGACACCCGGCTGTACGCGGTGGAGCTGGTCGAAGACAACGACGACCAGGACCGTTATCCCGATACGCGGCGCAGGGACTGGCTCTCGGGGGACCGCGAGGTGTTTCCGGGATGGGACGAAAACAACGACTTCATTTCCGACTTCAACCAGAACGACAACGAGGTCATCACCAACTCGATACCGGACTACGAGGAGTCGTTCCTGCGGCACAACGTCGACCGTCCGGAGTTCCTTTTCGGCATCGATCTCAACAACAACCTGTGGGTCGACCGGTTTGAAAACGACGAAGATCCGGACTATCCGTACCGCAAGGATCACGAAGGGTTCAACCTGTACGCGGGGACGCACCTGACGCCCGATATGCGCTTGACTGCAGGGGTTCTGCGTGAAGACCTGATCTCCTCCAACCAGAAAAACCAAGTCGACTACCTGATGTTCACCCTGGACCGCGACATCCCCGTCTGGGGGCGCATCAGGATCTTCGACATGCTCAAGTCCATAAAAGACGACATACCCAACGACCTGCTGCAGTGGCTGCCGAACGCCAACCTGCGAACCGGAGAAGGGACCTCCATCGTCGATCCGCTGGTGGCCCCCGACACCTGGTCGAACAGTTTCTGGGCGGGTCACGACTACCGGATCGGTGGATTGTCGACCGGCAACTACCTGAAGTGGGATTACTACAATCAGCGCAAGGACGAAGTGGAACTGAACCTCCTGGGGCTGCGGGAAAAGGATTACTTCTTCGGCCTGATCAACAAGGCCAGCTATCGATTCGATCTCGGCCTGGTCTGGTTCGAGCCGAGGTGGAAGAGCGAATACCGGAGGCAAACCCTCGGCCTGGCGACATCAAACCGGGAGAAAAGGGTGGAGCTGGCGCAGGTCGGCGGGCTCATCGCCGGGGCTTTGCTGCTGACCCACACCTTCGTTCAGGGCGGTATCGAGTACACTTTCCTCAACGATTTCGAAGGGGACGGGGACCTGAACGGCACCGCCACGGCGCTGCAACTGACCAACATCTCGGACTACCTGGGATACAAGCTCACCACCCAGGCAGGCATCAAGATCGACTACCTCGACCGCAAGGGGCGCGACGCTACGACGCTGGCCAAGAGCTTCATCACCGTCTACGCCGGCCTCGAATAGGGGGTCGCTGCCTGCCTGAAGTTTACCGTGGGCTCGCAGGAAGCCGTTTCGTCGGGGCCGCGGACCACCCGGGGTTTGCTGTCCCGAATCCCCGGTTCGCCACTCCACGGCCTGCTCCTGGTTCTGGCGCTGGCAGCGGCGGTGCGTGTCGCGCACCTGCACCAGGCGAATTCGAATCCGCTGTTCGATTACCCGGTCGGAGCGGCGCGTTCATACGCGGCCGCCGCGGGAACAGCCCCGGTTGACGCCGACCTTCCCGCCGCCTCGGGGCCGGCGGGAAGGTTGATCGAAGTTTCTCCCTACGCCCGCTTTTACGCTTTTTCCCTCGCCGCCACCGGTGGCGGCCATACTCCGGTCCAGCTTGCCAATTGCGCTGCCGGCACCGCGGCATGCCTGCTTGTCTACGGGATCGGATACGCCCTGTTCACGCCGCCTATCGCTCTGGCCGCCGGCCTCGGCGCCGCCCTCTACGGGCCGCTCGTCCACTTCGGGACCGAGCTGACGCCCGCTGCCTGGGTCGCCTTTCTGCTGCTGCTGCTTGCATACATCCTGGCCAAGCCCGGTTCAGGGGCCGGGCGCGCGGCTGTTGCGGCGACGCTTGCCCTCGTTGGGCTTACAGAAGCGGTTGCTTGGCAGAGCCCCCAGGTTCCCGGTTCTCCGCTGCAGTACCTGGCCAACATCTTCTACCTGTTGCAGGGCGTCGAGTTGCTCCCGGACCTGGATCCGTACCGGGATCGGACCGGCGTCCTGCCGGTGCTTCTCTGGCATCGGGGACTCGCCTTCCCGATGGGGGTGATCATGCCGCTCGGCGCCGTCGGTTTTCTCTGTTGCGCGCGCTCGCAGCGCGGTCTCTCCGGGGTGTCCGGCATCGTCATTCTTATGGGACTGCTCGTGCTGGTCCTGGCCGCGGCCGTTCCCGATGCGCGGCATCGCCTGCCCCTCGCCCTGCTGCTGCTGCCCTTTGCCGCCAACGCATTGCTGCGGGCGTTCGATACGGCCAGCCGGCGTCCGCGGGCCCTCCTGTTCCTGGTCCTTCTTCTGGCGGCCAACGCCGGTTTCACGGCTCCGCCTTATTTGAGCGGCCTGCGGCAGCACGACTACTGGATCGGAGTGGCCTATGCGGAAAAGAAGATGTACTCCCATGCCAGGGAGGCTTTCGACCAGGCGCTTGCCCGGGAACCGAACCATCGGAGCGCCCTGCTGGCCAGTGCCCGGCTGGCCAGGGGCGACGGGGAGGTCGATCGCGCCCTGCTGCTGTACGACGCCTGTCTGCAGGCGAATCCTCACGCGTCCGAAGTGCTCTACGAGATGGGGAAAACCCTTGCCGCGGCGGACCGGTTCGACGAGGCGGCCGACGTTTTCCAGAGAGCGCGGGCGGCGGGTGACTCATCGATTGCCCTGCTGGGCGGCCTTGGCCACGCCTGCTTCATGGCGGGGGATATCGATGCGGCCGCCGACGCCTACCTCGCCGCCGTTCAGGCCAGGCCGGAGTCGATTGCTCTCAGGTACCGGTTGGCCCACATGTACGAAGCAGGTCAGCGGCTCGATCCCGCGATCGAGCAGTATCGGCTGCTCCTGGAAAGGCGCCCCGGCCGGGCTGAATTCCACGCTCGACTGGGGGAACTGCTGTTGTTCCGGGAAGAGGCCCGCGAAGGCTCGATCTACCTAGAGCGGAATGAAACGACCCGTGAGGCAGAGGAGCATCTGCGCACAGCCGTTTCCCTGCAACCGGACCTGGTGCCCGCTCACCGTACCTTGGCGATGCTGCTGTCGAAACAGAGACGCTACGATGAGGCGATCGGCCAGTTCGAGCGCTTGCGGGAGTTGATCCCGAAGGATCGCGAACTGCACCGGCTTCTCTCCAACCTGCATGAGCGGGCCGGGAATCCCGGCGCGGCCTCCCGCCTGTTCGACATCTACGTACGGCTGCAAAGAGAGATGGAGGTCCAGGCCATGGTCGAGGAGAAAGCGCGTGAGCTCGCCGAGGAGGTACTGGGAAGGCAACCACCACGGTGAAGTCGCAGAAGTATCTGAATCCCACCGAGTTGGGATGTATCATATGGCAGCCGGACTGCGGAGATATTATCCTTGACTTCCAAGTGCTGTTTTCTCTCATTAATTCGTTCAGTCGCGATTATTCCAACCGCGACAGTTCTTTCGCTGGTGCTCTCACCTACATAAGGGAGGATTGCAAAGTGCATAGATTCACTATCGCAGCTATTGCGGGTCTGGTTGTCGTTGGCTTGGCCGGCATGGCAGGAGCGCACAAACCGGAAGGGGAGAAGTACTTCGCCTTTCAGTTCGAAGACGGAGCGGTGCCGGTAATCGACGGCGATCTGTCCGACTGGGCTTTCGTCCCCGATTTCTACCGGATCACCCAGGACAAGCTGTTTTCGCCGAACAAGGGCATTCGCGACGTCGGCCGCGGCGAATTCGACCCGAGCGATATCTTCAACACGCACACCTTCGGCTTCAACCCCAACGACGAGTTCCTCTACGTCTCGACGTCGCAGTACGACAACTACCACAACGCCGACCGCGAATCGCCCAATTCGCTGTGGACGGACGATGACTGGGAGGTCCGCATCAATCCCACCGCCCTTCCCGAAGACCAGCACAACCCTGAAGGGGAGCCGCAAAACTTCATTACCTACGTCCATGCGGTTCCGGCGGTTCAGGATGTGTACGAGGTCATTCTTCCGGGCCCGGAGTTCATACTGAACGGCAACGGCCACCTGGAGTTCGGCTGGAGCTGGGACGGCGAGATGCTGGATGGGGAAACCACCTATTTCCTCGAGATGAAACTCCATCCCGTGGTCGCTCTCGGCGAGACCGCGGAAGAAACCGTGTGGATGGATATCGAGGAGGGTGAGGAAATCCACGTCAACATCACTCATGCCGACCTCGATGCTCCTCACCCGGCGACCTACAACGGTTTCTGGGCGATTTCCCCCGGCCCTTCGAACAATCCGGAAGTCGACCTGGTCATGGATGAGATCGATGCCAGTGTCGACCAGATGCCAACCGCAGTCGAAAGATCCAGCTGGGGCCTGATCAAGTCAGGGCTTTCCAAGTAAAACCGCAAACCCCCTGCCTGGAGCGGCAACGCGCTTTCAGGCAAAAGGTTCCAAGCCCCCGGTGTCGTGGACACCGGGGGCTTTTTTGGTATGGTGTGGTGGGCAGGTCGGAAGCCACCGCCCGGCATTTCGGCGGCCGAGTTGAATCAGTAAGTCAGCGATACCACCCGGGAGAACTGAGCCCCTTCCGCATCCCCCACTACTTCGATCCGCACAAGGTACAGGCCCGGCGGCACCAAGGCTCCGGACAGCCCGCGTCCATCCCAGGATATGTCGCTGTAGTTTCCGCTGACCTGCTCGGCATCGTGGATGACGGCGACGGTACGTCCGCTGAGATCGTGGACCTTTATCGACACCGGTGTCGGGGCGGTTATGGCCAGCAGGCTGTAGAAGAGGCTCAGGCGATCGTTTACGCCGTCCCCGTTGGGAGAAAACGGGTTCGGCTGCATCACGATTCCGTCGAGCAGGCGCGTCCTCAAAAGGACTCCTGGACTCAACACGGTTGTGCCGGATTCGTCCGCATCGTCCCCTTCCCCCAGAAGCGCGGCATTTCCAGGGGTGAGGGCCTGAAAGGCATTTGTCGCAGTGGAGAGTCGAACGGCACCTCCGAAATTGGTGCTGTAGGTCAAAACCTGCGATTTGAACCGAATCACCACCCGGGTATGGTTCTCGCGAATCTGCGGGAATCGCAGGGAAAAACGGTCTTCGGAAACCCCCAGGATCTTGTAACCGTCGACGTCGGAAGTGTCTTCCAGACTAGTGAATTGGCGCCCGCCGATGCGTACGTCGTCAGCGTCCCGCAATTCGATGGAGTCGATGCTCCTCACCCGGGAAGGTGTGGTTATTTCCATGGTATCGAACCCCGTCAAGCCGGCGGATCGGATGACGGCGAGGACGGAATAGGTGAAATCGACGATCCGCGAAACTTCAGCTTCCCTGGGGAAGATCTCGGCCTTGACGGAATCGGCCAGGGGCGGTGTGGCGAAGTCGATGTTCAGGGTTTCCAACAGGCGTGCGGACTCGAGATCGCTGCTGTGAAAGGCGACTTCGAACTGGAAGTAGCGCCGCGGACTGGGGGAAATGACGGGAGTTCCCGGACCATTCGCGGCTGTTGCCGGGTAGGGTGAACTGATCGGGCTCCAGTTGACGAGGTCGTCGAGGATGTTTCCGCGCTCCCATTGCCGTCCCTGGTCGTCCGTCGGGGGCAGGTTTTCGTACCCCTCGAGATCCATCTCCTCGGTCGTGCTGTTGATGGCGAACGGGATTTCTTCGGCATCCGATATGGCGTTGAGCTTGCGGGTAAAGACGAACGGGGAGTCGTCGATGCCGGTGCGGGTGCGTATTTCCAGGGAGGAGTGCTCGGGTTGGCCGACGATCTCCTCTGTCCAACGCAGATTGGTCCAGGCGACCGGTTCGCCGGCGTCGAAAATGTCGGACAGGTATCGACCGGTGGCGAAGAACCCCTCGCCGTAGATCTCGAGTTCATCGATTTCCCAGTTTATGGGAGTTTTCGACTGCAGACGGATGTGCTGCAGGATCTGGGGGGGGACGATGTCGATTTCAACCACCGGGTCGGGATTGTCGGACTCGGAAACCAGCTCCCTCCACACCGGGTTTCCCTCGTCGGTCAGTAGCAGCCCGTCGTTGACCAGCAGGTCGAATGCCCGCAGGTAGTCGTCCTCGAACGGGGTCGTAGGCGAGGGCTGTACCGTGTTGCGGGGATAGAACCGTATCTTGTTCAGGCCGATGCGGCTGCCGAGGTCGAGGACGATGATTATCCCGAAGACCCCGTTCGGGACGTTCTTGCGCTCGAAAGCCTCGAGCTCGCCCCCCCCTTCGGTCTGGTCGAGCAGCTCCGGCAGGATGAAGTTCTGCAGCTTGTTGCGGTCCAACCCGCCGGCGAAGCCGAAGCCCTCGCTCTCGCCGAAGACGTTGGGGGCGTTGATATAGCCGCCCCGGGAGAGTGCCGTGGAGGCGACGTTCTCGCCGGGGACCACTTCCACCAGATGCATGCTGCCCGGGACCCGGTCGCTGTCGAGCTCGAGCAGGTTGCCCGGGGTGTTGCCCTGCACCAGGTCGTTGGGATCGTCGCGGGACCGTGTGAGGGCGGGAAGGATGGCCTCCACAGGCGCCGTTCCCTGCCCTTGCCAAGTCAGATCTCCCTCCTCGCCGATCGCAATCGTTCGCACCTCCGCGGCCAAGTGAGAAGTGGCCACGAGTAGACCGAACAACGGTGCCGTCAGCCGGCACAAGCCGCGTGCCCGTACCATCGTACAACTCCGCGATAGAGGTGTGAATTCGCCCGCGATGTTACGCCAGTCCCGCAGCGATTGTCAAGAAGCCTGCCCATGATGTCGAGGGGCCCTGGAGGCAGGGTATTGTTGGCGGTAGGCCTTGCTTTCGCGGCCGGCTGCACCCCTCGCGCAACGGATGACGGCGAGGAATCAGCAGGCCATGTCGTCGAGTCCGCCCCGGCAGTCGCTCCCGGCAGCGGCGTACGCTTCGTCGACGAAACCGGCGGCTCCGGGATCGATTTCCTTCACGTGTCGGGCGACGGGGACCAGCACTTCATCATCGAGACCATGGGGGGCGGGGCCGCTTTCCTGGACTACGACGCGGACGGTTACCTCGATCTGTACCTCGTCAACGGGGTCCGGCGAGGGGAGGTGTCGCCGGAGAGCAGAAGCCGGCTGTACCGAAACGAAGCGGCGGGGCCGGACGACCGTCGTTTCGCCGATGTCACCGCTGAGGCCGGAGCAGGCGGACGCGGTTGGGGCATGGGATGCGCCGTCGCCGATTACGACAACGACGGGGACGTCGATCTGTACGTCACCTATTGGGGCGCGAACCGACTGTATCGAAACCGCGGCGACGGGAGATTCGAGGAGCAGGCAGCGGCTGCCGGGGTCGCGGACGAGTCATGGAGCACCAGCGCCGCATTCGGCGATCTGGATGCGGACGGTTTGCTCGATCTGTACGTGGCCAACTACCTCGAGTTCGACCTGGAAAACCCGCCCAACGAAGGCAGGCCGTGCACCGGGTACAAGGGGCTGGAGGGGTTCTGCGGGCCCATGGGGATACCGGGGCAGCCGGACCTTCTGTACCGAAACCTTGGGGACGGCCGTTTCGAGGACCTCAGCGCTGCCGCCGGCATCGACCGTCATTGGCTGCCGGCCCTCGGCGTCGTCTTTGCCGACTATGACGACGACGGGGACCAGGACCTGTACGTCGCCAACGACTCGGAGCCCAACCTGCTGTGGCGCAACGACGGCGGTTGGGCCCTTCGCGAAACAGCCGCCCTGGCGGGAGTGGCGTACAGCGAAGAGGGCCGGTCCCAGGCAGGGATGGGGGTGGACTTCGGCGATGTGGACAACGACGGGGACCTCGACCTTTTGGTGACCAATTTCTCCGACGACGTGAACACGCTTTACCGCAACCTGGGAGACGGAACCTTCGAAGACGCCACCGCAGCCTCCGGGTTGACAGGATCGGTACGCCCGCTCCTGGGTTGGAGCACCGCCTTGTTCGATGCCGACAACGACGGCTGGCAGGACCTTTTCGTCGCCAACGGCCACCTGTATCCCCAGCTGGAGATCCATCCCACCGGCCTGCGCTACCCCCAGCGCAACCTGCTCTACTGGAACCGCGGAGGACGATTCCGCGAGGCGGGGACGGAGTCCGGATCCGCGCTTGCGGAAACCAGGGTGAGCAGGGGAGGCGCCTTCGGCGACTACGACAACGACGGCGACGTCGACCTGCTGGTGGTGAACCTTAACGACAGACCGACCCTGCTGCGCAACGAGGGGGGCAACGCCAACGCCTGGCTCGGCATCGAGCTGGAGGGAACCGCCGGCAACCGCGACGGAATCGGCGCCCGGGTGAGCGTGACGGCAGGCGGCCGCACCCAGGTGCAGGAGGTGCGGCGCGGCTACGGCTACCAGTCGCAGAACGACGGCAGGCTGCTGTTCGGGCTGGGGTCGGCGTCGCAGGTGGAAAAGGTGCATATCCGCTGGCCGTCGGGCGGCAGCCAGACCATGAAAGCTGCAGGCGTTCGCCAGTACATCAAGGTGCGCGAAGGCAGCGATGAGCCGGTTGCGGTCTACGGAGGGGCGGAGGCGGTCACGGGTGTACCGCAGGAGTTCCCGGACACCGCCCCGGCGGAGACTCCCGCTCCGGCAACTGGTCTGTCACAAAAGCTTGCAGGCATCGTCCCGGCGGTTCCGGCTCCGGTAGCGCGAGAAGCGTTCGGGGCCGGCAAAAGGGAGCCCGGTGCCTATGCCGCGAGAGGAGAAGAGACGGCGAGGGCGGGCACCGACCCAGCTGCGGCTCCGGGGCCATCGACTGAAGAGTCCACCGCCGAGGAGAACTTCCTGCGCGGCGTCGAGTTGCACGAAGCTGCCCGCTACCGCGAGGCAGTGCCGCTTCTGCGGCAGGCGGTGCGCCAGCGTCCCCATAACATCGAGCCCTACTATTCGCTGGCAGTGACCCTTTACTCCGGGCTGGGACAGAGCCGGGAAGCCCTCGCGGTGCTGGAGCAGGCCGTCGCCCGGGGCGCCGCCGAGGCCGAGGTCTTTCATCTCCTGGGAGCGATAAGGCTGAGTCTCAACGATGCGGAGGGCGCCATCGGCGACCTCGAACGGGCGCTGCAACTCGCCCCCGGGGACTGGAAAATCCGGAACCGCCTCGGGGTGGCTCACCTGCGCCGGCAGGACATCTCCGCGGCCGCGGAAGCATTCGAGTCAGCGGTTGCCGCAGCTCCTTTCGCGTCCTATCCCTACGCGCATCTCGCCCGGCTGTACGATCGGCTGGGGCGTCCCGAGCAGGCGCGCGCGGCGAGGCGGCAGTTCGAGCACTGGCGGCCGCTCCAGGATCGCCTCGACCGCTACCGCGAGGGGTTGCGGACATTGCCCAACGACCCGGAGCTGCACTTCCTCGTCGGGCGCACTTACCTGATGCAACAGCGGGGCGGCGAGGCGCAGTCCGCCTTCGAACGCGCCCTTCGACTGGAACTCGGATATGCCATGGCCCACTACGGACTGGGAGGGGCTCACCACCAGCAGGGCCGGCTGGCCTTTGCAATCGCGGAATACGAGCGCGCCTGCGCCCTCGATTCGACCTTGTTCACGGCCCTGAACGATCTCGGGCGCGCCTACCACCAGACGGGAGACCAGGAGCGCGCGGTCGAGGTGCTGGAGCGGGCGGTGCGCCTGCGCCCCGATCTGGCGCGCGCCCACCTGAACCTCGGGCGCTCGTATGCCGAACTGGGGCGCAAGGCGGATGCCGTTCGCGCGCTGGAGACCGCGGCGGCCCTCGACCCGGGCATGCGGCAAACCGGCATCGCGCTGCGGCGGCTTCGGGAGTTGGAGGAGTAGTGCGCTTCGCCGTGGCGCCGTCATCTCATGCTGTCTGTCCAGGCCATTGCGTGCCTGGCAAGCCGCCCCTGCGGCGGCAGCCCGAACCAGGGTTTGCCCGAAAGATCGTGAAGCCACCGCGTTCTTTTTCCCATTGGCTGCCGGTCCTGTAAGTCTGCCTGTTCGCAGCGCCTCCGTCGGAAGCCGGCTGGATTGAAAGGAACGGGGGGCAGACCATCATTCACGTCGAGGTCTACGGGCTTCCCGATCCCAACAATCCCGACACCCGCACGTGCGCCCAGGTCGCCGCGGTGCCTGCCCGGCCTGGCGAACGGCTATTCCATCTTCCTGCTCAAGGGGTTCTTCGACTCGCTGCCGCGCGAGCTCTACGAGAGCGCCGAGATCGACGGGGCCGGGGAGTTCCGCATTTTCTGGCAGATCACCATGAGCCTCAGCCAGCCGATTCTCGCCGTCATCGCCCTGGGTGCTTTCACCGGCGCCTACTCCAATTTCATCATGGCCCTGCTGATCTGTCAGGAAGAGGAGATGTGGACGTTGATGCCGTGGCTGTACCAGCTGCAGCAACGCAGCGGCGAAGGGGTGATCTTCGCGTCGCTGATCGTTGCCGCGGTGCCGACATTCGCGATCTTCGTGTTCTGTCAGAACGTTATCATGCGCGGGATCGTCGTTCCGGTGGAGGAATGAGCGCCGTCCGGGGAGCCCGTTCACCGACCTGAAAGGAGACCAGATGCGACGTGCCCGCACCATCTATTTCAACGACGCGCGCCACTACTACCTGTTCGTTTTCGAGCCCCCCATGCGCATGCAGGACGCCTGGACCCCTGTCGACGAGGTGGCCGGCACCGCGGTCGACACCTTCGCCTACGGCGTCAGCCGGGGGGACGGGCTGTTCTACCCCTCAGAGAAGGGGAGGCGCTTCGGCGAAGACGTCGAAAAGATGACGATGGCGGCGTACTGGCGGGTTTGGGAGAACATGCAGAGCCTTATCGATCGCGGACTCGATCCGCTCGGAGTACTCGTCGACCGCGCCCACGAGAAGGGGATGGACTTCTTCGCCAGCCTGCGCATGGGTGATTTCCCCGGGCTCGATCCCTCGTTCACGCTGCCCGGCGGCGGGCGCGGCTACGTGCACGAGGAAACGCGCGATCACCAGTTCGGCGTCCTCGAAGAGCTGGCCACCCGCTATCCGGTGGAGGGGGTCGAGCTCGATTTCGCCGCGGCACCGGCCGGTACCAGCTTCTGGCTCCAGCCGGAGGACGTCGAGGAGCACACCCCGCTGATGACCGATTACGTGCGCAGGATCTCGCGCATGGTGCGCCAGCGGCCCGGGAACCCGGGCCAGCTGGGAGCCCGCGTCTACCCGACCGAGGAGCTGAACCTCAAGACCGGCCTCGACGTGCGCGCCTGGCTCGAGGAGGGGCTCGTCGACTACGTCGTGCCGCTCGTCTACGTCTATTTCGTCATCGATTCCCACATGCCGACGGACTGGCTCGTCGAGGCGGCGCACGCCCACGGCGTTTCCGTCTACTCCATGCTGCAGCCGTACTACAGCGACGGCAGCAGGCAATTCCACGGTGTGACCAACGCCTCCCCGGCCATGGTGCGGGCGGCTGCGGCCAACAACCGGGCGCGAGGGGCCGACGGACTCTACACCTGGTTCCTTTCCTGGCCGCTTGGCGAGAGCGAGCGCAACACCCTGACCGAGCTGGGGGATCCCGACCTCGTCGCCGAGGGGGACAAGCACTATTTCCTGCGGCGCACGAGCGAAGCCGCGGGCGGGCACGACTACCGGGCGCACCTGCCCCTGGCACTGCCCCAGGCCGACGCCGGGAAATCCTTTCAGCTGCCGTTCTACGTCGCCGACGACCTCGAGAATGCCCAGGTGCAGGAGGTGACGCTGCGCCTCGGCGTCAGCGACCTGTTGAGCGCGGACAGGCTCGAGGTATCCCTGAACGGGGTGTCCCTGGCGGGCGAGACCTGCACTCGCTCCGCGCTTCATACCGTCGACCCCTACATGGGACAGTGGCTGGCGTTCGACCTGCGCTCGCTGCGGCCGCGGCAGGGGGAGAACGTTCTCTCCCTGGTGTTGCAGGGACGCCCGGAGAACATCGGTTCCGAGATCGCCGTCGAAGACCTGGAGGTCATCGTCACCTACGGAACCTTTCCGGCACCGCGGCGGGCCGGTGCCGGGGAGCCCTGAAGGAGGGCGTCGATGTCGACGGGCGAACAGGTTCACGCGGAAGATCTTCCCCCGGTGTCGCGCGGGGTGAGCGACGGCCTGACCCTGCTCACGCCGGGTCAGTTGGAGCACATGCACGTCTTCGGATACCTGGTGCTGCGGGGCCTGCTGAGCGCCTCGGAGGCGGGCAGCCTGCAACGCGAGGCCGCGGAAGTCATGGCCGCCGAGGGAGTCGACCATCCGGGCGCTCGGGCGCTCCAGCCCTTTTTCGAGCGCGGCCCCTTGCTCTCGCGGCTGCCTGCCGACGACCGCGTCTACGGCCGCGGGGAAGACCTTCTCGGGCCCGACTTCTTTCTCGATGGAACCGAAGGAAACCTGCACGGCGGCGACACCCCGTGGCACGGAGGGAACGGGCGCACATCGCAGGTTCTGCCCGAGATCAAGATCGCCTTCTATCCTCAGGCGCTGACGCGGGACACCGGTTGCCTGCGGGTGATACCCGGCAGCCATCGGGTCGGGGAAAGCGATCCGTTCGCGCTGTTGCGCAAGCGCCGGAACGACCCCGCTTTCCGCCCCTTCGGGCTGCGCCCGGAGGAGGTGCCGTGCGTGCCCCTGGAGACCGAACCGGGGGACGTGGTCGTCTTCCACGAAGACGTGGTGCACGCGGTCTTCGGCGGCAAACCGGGGCGCCACCAGCACGCGGTCAACTTCGTGGCCCACCCCCGGACGGAGGAACAGCTCGACCTGGTGCGCGAGCTCTACGCGCAACACAGGTTCGGCTTCCATCCCGCCGAGTCCTACATCAACAACGACAACCCGCGGCTGCGGCGCATGGTCGCATTCCTGGTCGAAATGGGGTTCGAAACTTCCGGGGTGTGAAGCCGCAACGCGGCCTGAACCAGGCTGAAAGGCGACTGTCGATGACAGACAAAGAGTGCAGGATCATCAGCAACGACGACGGCTGGATCATGGACCTCCGGACCGCACCGGTCAGGCCCGAAACCATTGCGGAGCGCATGGTCGCCACCTACCCCGGTTCGCCCGTGGGCGGGGTGTCGTGGTGCGTCGGCAACAGCGAGACCTTCGCTTACGAAACCGAGGTCGGGGAACGCATCGGCGATGGCTGCGAGCAGTTCGCGGAGGAACGTTTTTCATGGACGCAGCGAAATCTCCGCAGCCTGATCGAGTCCTCCGGCGGCCCGATGAGGGAGATCACCCGGCAGTTTCACGGGGCGGGCATCGACGTGCTGCCTTCGCTGCGCATGAACAGCCACTACGACATCCCTTACGATTCGCCCGCTCATGGCCGGTTTCGGCGCGATCACCCTGAATGGCTCATAGGCCAGCCTCACGAGTACATCCCCCGGCCCACGCTCGAATACGCCATCGCCCGCGGGGTGGACTACAAGTTTCCCGGCGTTCGCGAGCACATGGAGAAAATCGTTTTCGAACTGTGCGAACGCTTCGACGTCGACGGCATCGAGCTCGACTACTTCCGGCATCCGGCCTTCTTCCGGATCGAAGAGGCCTGCTCCAACCGCTACCTGATGACGGACTTCGTACGGCGCATCCGGCGGCGCCTGGACGAGGTCGGCGAGAAGCGGGGCAGGCATCTCGATCTGCTGGTGCGCGTGCCGCCGACGCTCTACGACGCCAGGCGGATCGGACTGGACGTCGAGACCTGGATCTCGGAAGGACTGGTCGACATCGTCGCCGCGGGCGGCGGCTTCCTGCCGTTCGAGCAGCCGATCCGCGAGTTCGTCGAGGTGGCGGAGGGGACCGACTGCCTGATCTACGGGAGCTTCGAGGCGCTGCGGTGGGCCTTGGACGAGGAGGTGCTCTACGCGTTGGCGGCGCGGTTCCTCGAGGCCGGGGTCGACGGGTTCTACCTGTTCAACTACTTCAACACCCCGAACGAGTGGAAGAAGCGGGTGCTCGGCAACATGGTCGACCGGCGGCGGCTCCCCCGCCTGAACAAGCGCTACGAGCTCGATCATTCCGACCGCGTCGGCAGCAAGGAGCACCATGTCGGGGCGTTTCGGTACGCCCTTCCCTGGGCTTCGCTGCCGGTGTTCATGGAGGAGACGGAGCCCGGCGGCGGGGCCGTGCTGACCCTGGACATCGCGGACGACGTGGCCACGGCCCGGTCGGAAGGAGCTCTCGATTCCTGCACCTTGAGTCTCGGTTTCAACCATTTCGTGGAGGGGGATGCGCTGGACTTGAGTATCAATGGCGAGCCGGTGGCGTGGGATATGCGCCGGGTTTCAAACGAAGGTTGGGGGCACACGGTGTTCGACGGCGAGGTATACCATACGACCATGCAGCAGGAGCGCGTCGAGGGCACGCTGATTCAGTTCGATGTCGGCGCCCGGTCGATCGTCAAGGGGGGAAATGAACTGGTGGTACGCCTCGTCAAGGGGAGCGTCCCTCGCTTCGAACCGGTTTTCCTGAACGAAGTGCGGCTGGAGATCGGCTTCGCAGAGGCCGAGGCGATGGCCGATACCGGCCCGGGGGGCACGCCCAATGGTTGAAACAGAGCTTTCGGGTCGCGGTCGGTGACTTCCAGCCAACCGGCGGTTCCCCTATCCGGGCGCGCGACGCATCGACGCCGGCTCCGCGGTGCTGTCGATAACCGCCACCAATGACGCTGCTTCTGCTGGCAGCATCCTTTCTCGCCCACGCGGCCTGCCGGGAACCGCCTGCCGACACCAGGACCGAAGGAACCCGGCGCATGGCGCGGCGGCTGATCGAGATCGCCGAGGACGTCGAGCCGCTCGCCCATCCGTACGCCAACGACGTGCGAGTGCGGCACTTCCGCGATGAAGTGGCGCGCCTGCGCAAGGCCGCCGACCCGCTGGACCCCCGCGTCAAGTCGCAGCTCTTCAAGACCCGCGTCAATTTGGCCAACGAACTGCTGCTCGACGGTCGGTCGGCGGAGGCGATTGCGGAATTCCGCCGGCTGCAGGCGGAGGCGAGCGGGCGCCAAATGCAGCACCGCCTGCAGATCTTTCTGGGGCTTGCCTATCTCCGCCTGGGAGAGCAGGACAACTGCATCCTCAATCACAACACCGAATCCTGCCTGTTTCCCATCTCCGGCGCCGGCGCGCACGCGCTGCCGGGTGGCGCGCGGGCGGCGGTCGCCGAATTCGAAGGAGTGCTGCAGCGCAACCCGGACGATCTTTCTTCCCGCTGGCTGCTCAACATCGCCTACATGAACCTGGGTGAATACCCGGAGTCGGTGCCTCCGGAACAGCTGATGCCGCCCCATCTCTTTGAATCCGATTACGACATCGGCCGTTTTCGCGACGTGGCTCCGGCGCTGGGCCTGGATCTGGTAGGGCTGTCCGGGGGTGTTGTCATGGAGGACTTCGACCGCGATGGACACCTCGACATCATGGTCTGCTCCTGGGGCCGGCGCGATCCGCTGCGCTACTTCCGCAACAACGGGGATGGCACCTTTGCCGATCGGACGGAAACCGCCGGCCTGGGAGGCCTCGTCGGCGGCCTCAACAGCAAGCAGGCCGACTACGACAACGACGGCTATTCCGACGCGCTCATCCTGCGGGGAGCCTGGCTCAACCGCCCGCCCGCTACGGACGGAGGCCGCCACCCCAATTCACTGCTGAGAAACCTGGAGGGCAGCCGTTTCGATGACGTCACCGAAGCGGCCGGCATCCTCACCCTGCACCCGACGCAGACTGCCGCCTGGGGAGATTACGACAACGACGGCTGGCTGGATCTCTACATCGGCAACGAATCTTTCGGCGCCGAGCGGCATCCGTGCGAGCTGTTCCACAACAAGGCCGACGGCACCTTTCGCGATCGCGCCGCGGCTACGGGTCTGGCCGTGGAGGGATATGTGAAGGGCGTGGTGTGGGGGGATTACGACAACGACGGACTGCTTGATCTGTACCTGTCGCGCCTCAACCCGAAGGAGTCCAACCTGCTGTTCCGCAATGGGGCCGGCGGGGACGGCTCGCGGCGTTTCGCGGACGTGACGGAAGCAGCAGGCGTGCCCGGTCCGCCACGCAGCTTTCCGGGCTGGTTCTGGGACTACGACAACGACGGCTGGCTGGACATTTTCGTCTCCGGCTACAAGGCTCGCCCTACCGACGTAGCCGCCGACTACCTGGGGCTGGCGAACACGGCGGAGCACCCGCGCCTCTACCGCAACAACGGGGACGGCACGTTTGCCGACGTCACTGCCGCCGCCCGGCTCGACAAGCCTCTGCTTACCATGGGCAGCAACTACGGCGATCTCGACAACGACGGGTACCCGGACTGCTATCTCGGCACCGGCGACCCCGGCCTGATCTCCGTCATGCCCAACCGCATGTTCCGCAACGCCGCCGGGCAGTTCTTCCAGGACGTCACCAGTTCCGGTGGTTTCGGGCATCTGCAAAAGGGTCACGGCATCGCCTTCGGCGATCTCGATCACGATGGCGATCAGGAGGTCTGCGCGGTGATGGGCGGCGCCTTCACCGGCGATGTCTACCAGAACGTGCTGTTCGAGAACCCCGGCCACGGCAACCACTGGCTCAAGCTCGAGCTGGAAGGAGTGCAGTCCAACCGGGACGCTATCGGCGCCCGCATCGAAGTTCACCTGCGCACGGAGGACGGCCCCCGCGTGGTTCATTCGCGGGTGTCCGGGGGCGGCAGCTTCGGCGCCTCCAGCATGCGGCGGGAAATCGGCCTGGGCCGGGCCGACGCCGTCGAGGCGCTCGAGATCTTCTGGCCGGCCAGCGGCACGACGCAGCGATTCGAGGAGGTGGGGATGAACACGCTGCTGCGGATCAGGGAAGGGGATGCGACCTTGACTGCGCATTCCTTCAGACCCTTCGAGCTGGGTGGCTCCGCGACCGGCAAGAACCCCGCAACCTATCACGCCCGCGGCCACTAGCGGTCTCGCGATCTCACGGGGCCGAGTGGAAACGGAGTCGAAAACAGAAAGGGTTGCCCGCGGGGTAACACTGCGCTCCCTGATCGTCGGCACTATCGGCTCGGTCGCCATCGGCACCGGCGTTCCCTACGTCGGAATGATGCTCTACGGCGAGCGCATAGCCGCCCTGATGACCACGGCAGCGGCTCTCATCCTGTTCTTCTACCTCGTCTTCCTGTTGAACGCATTCGTCGGCGCCCTGCGCCGGCAATGGATGCTGAGGCGCTCCGAGCTCGCCTTGATCTACATCATGTGGATCATCGCAACCCCGATTCCCGAGCGCGGCCTCACCTCGTTTCTGCTGCCCCACATAACCAGCGTCATTTACTACGCCACCCCGGAGAACAACTGGGACAGCCTGTTCCCGTTCATACCGGGCTGGATGATCCCGCATCACGACTTCGAGCAGATCAAGTACTTCTACGAGGGAGCGCCGCAGGGGCAGGGCATCCCGTGGGAGCTGTGGCTGCCGCCGCTGGCCTGGTGGCTGCCGTTCATCTTCGCGCTCTACCTGGCGATGATCGCGATCATGGTGATTCTGCGGCGCCAGTGGATCGTCAACGAGCGCCTGATCTACCCGCTCGTGCAGGTGCCGCTGGCGATGATCGAGGATGACGAGTCCAAACCCTCCCTGATAAAGCCGCTGTTCAGGAACCCCCTGATGTGGGCGGGTTTCGCCATAACCGCCCTCATCTACAGCAACAACCGGCTGTCGACCTACTACCCGTTCATCGAGCGCATCTCCCTCTGGGGGGGATACCTGCCGCTCTTCCGCGACACCGTCGACGTCCAGTTCAGCGTCAGCTTCCAGCTGGTCGGGTTCGCCTATTTCATCAACCGCAACGTCGCCTTCAGCCTCTGGTTCTTCTACCTGTTCGGGGTGGTTCAGCAGGGGGTGTTCAACACCATCGGCATCCAGCGCGTCGATCCCCTGTTCGGGGTCTACAGCCGCCACGCCGACTCGATCCTGACCCTGCAGGGATTCGGCGCCTTCATGGTGCTGGTGCTGTTCGGCCTGTGGACCGCCAGGGGCCATCTGTACAGGGTGTTCCGCCGCGCCTTTCTCGGCGATCCCGGCGTCGACGACGGGGGCGAGATCATGTCCTACCGCGCCGCGGCGTTCACGCTGCTCGGCTCGTTGCTGTTCATGGGGGTCTGGCTGGCGCAGAGCGGACTGCCGGGTTGGATCGTGCCGATCTACCTGTTCTTCGCCTTCGCCCTGTTCGTGGCCATCACGCGCGTGGTCGCCGAGGGAGGGCTGGCGTGGAACTACGCACCGATGATCGCGTCGGACTTCGTCGCCGCCGGCATCGGCACCCGGGCGCTGGGGCAGTCGGGCATCATCTCGCTCTCCTTTACCTACGTCTGGGCCAGCGACATCCTCACCTTCGTGATGGCCTCGTGCGCCAACGGACTGAAGATGGCAGAGGAGACCATCAGGTCGAACAGGCGCATGGTATTCCTGGCCATCATGATCGCCATCGCCGTCAGCATCGCCAGCTCCATCTGGACGATACTGACCCTGGCCTACACCCACGGGGGGATCAATACCGACGGCTTCTTCTTCGGCTGGGGAGCCCGCTATCCTTTCGAGAACGCCTCCGCCCGTATCCAGTCGCTGGAGGGGCCGCACTGGGAGAACTGGGGTTTTGCCGGGATCGGCGCCGCGGCCATGGGGTTGCTGATGCTGGCCCGGCAGCGCTTTCTCTGGTGGCCCCTGCATCCCCTGGGGCTACCCCTGAGCGCGGTTTTCGGCTCGGCCTTCTTCAGCGTCTTTCTCGGCTGGCTGTTCAAGACCGCGATCGTGAAATACGGAGGGGTGAAGCTGTACGTGACCACGAGGCCCTTCTTCATCGGGGTCATTCTCGGGCAGTTCGCCACCTCGGGGGTCTGGTTCGTCATCCACTACTTCATAGCCGTCAGGTAGGGGGGAAGATGCGGGTTCCCTTCGGGAAGCGAACCGTACCGGCGCCGGGAACATTCCACAGGATTTCGTCCTGCCGGTGACGGAGATCTCCGACAGGTCCGGCCGCAGCTCTTCCCGGTGGCGCACCCTGGCGGTGAATTGCGCCGTCGCGGCCGCGGCGACGGCCGCGGTCCTGCTGCTGGCAGAGCTGCTGCTGCCCCGGGTCGTCAAAGTCGAGCACGCCACCCTGGAGTACGACGAGCTCCTGGGTTTTCGCGGGCGGCCCCACCTGAGCATTCCCTGGACTCGCGAAGTGGAGGGCCCCCCGCGGGTAGTGACCACGAACAGCCGCGGATTTCACGATCGCGAACGGGCGACGCGGCCGGCCGCAGGCCGCCGCCGCATCCTGTTTCTCGGGGATTCCTTCCTCGAGGCCTACCAGGTCGACCTCGAGGCGAACTTCTCCCAGCGCATGGCGCGCGACCTGTCGCGGCGTGGCGCCGGCGAGGTCGAGGCGGTGAACTGGGGGGTGCACGGCTACGGTCTCGGATCCCACTTCCTCACCGTGCGCGAGCGCGCCGCCGAATGTAACCCGGACATCGTGGTGCTCGTCCTCTTCCTCGGCAACGACCTGCAGGACAACTTCGCCCCCCTCGCCTCGGCATCGGTCCCCCGCTTCGACCTGGCGGACGGCGAGCTGACCTTTTCCCCGGCTCCCCCCTATTCGCTGCGGTCCTGGCTCCGGGACAACGTGCTGGCCCGTTCCGTGGTCGCGCGGCTGGCCTGGAAGCACGCCGTAAAGGCCAACCCGGGGATCGCCGCCCTGGCGCGGGACGCCGGCATGATCGCCACCCCGGACCTCGGCGCGTCGGAGGTTCATCTGCAGGACATGATCGCGGTTGCCGGGCGCTTGCTCGACGGGATCGCCGGCCATCTGCGGCAGCGGAAAATTGGCTTTTTCGTCTATCTGATTCCCGATCCCCTGCTCCTTCAGGACGTCATCGACATCCGGCGTTATCGCCGCGACCCGGGGGCGCGGCGCCCTGTCTTTCGCCGGGACAGGGCGCGCATCGAGAGCGGGATCCTCAAAAAACTGGCCGGGCTGCGGATCGACCACGCCTATCCGCGCGAGCTGTTCATCGAGCAGGTCGAAAGGGGAAACGGGATCTACCACGGCGGCTACGGACACTTCACGGCGCTCGGCCACGAGCTGTCGGCGCGGATCCTCGCGGACCGTCTCGCTTCGCCGATCGTCAGAAAAGATCCTGGAACTTCTTGAGGACCAGCACGGTGACCAGCTGCAGCGCGAGGATGAAACCGGCGCCGCGCCCAGGGGTGATTTCACCGAGGTAACGGGCGCCGGCGATGACGACCAGGGGCAGGAGGAAGAGCCACAGGCGCGCGGTTTCCGCGGCGGTGCGCCCGAACAGAACGAGCCCCGCCAGGGCGACGGCCAGCGCCAGCACCAGCAGGTCGGCCACGGTCCCGGGCGGCCAGCTTCGGCAGGCGCGGTGCAGCTGCGCCGCGCAGAGGAGGGCGAGGGCAGGTCCGCACCAGAGCGCGAACTCGACGAGGTTGAGGGCGCCGAAATAGAAGGTGTGGGCGAAACCCCACTGCGGGAACTTGAAGGCCTGGTGAGCCGCCATTCCGAAGCGGAACTGGGCGAGGGCGTCGTACCCGAGAGCGAACCACATCGCCAGGTGCACAAGGGCCGCCCCTGCGAGCAGCGCGGCCGCGGCGGTTCCGGCCTGTCTCCAGGCATGCCGCGTGCGGGCGAACAGCAGGATCAGCGCCGCCGAGGCGGCCGCCAGGGCGATCAGCCCGAAGCTGAAATACCCCCCGGCATACAGACAGACCCCGGCGGCGAATGCCGGGAGCAACCTGTTCGCGGTCAGGGCCCGTGCCAGCAGGTAGAGGAAGGTGGTGCCGATCAGGGGAAACAGGCACTGGTCGAGATGGAGGACCATCAGCAGGAGGCTCGGGGCCGAGACGTAGAGCAGGAGCGGCATCCAGGCCTCGCGTTCGCCGGGGATCGCCAGCCGGCACAACCCCCACAGCGGAAACAGGGTCAGGGAGGCCATCAGGGGAAACAGCAGGGCGGCGAGCCGGGCTACGGCTTCCTGGCGGTCGTTCCCGGCAATCGGCAGGTGGCGGGCAGCCTGATCGAGAAGGGCAAAAGCGATCACCGGGCCGGGCGGTCTGGTGGCGTGCGGGAAGTGCGGAAGCTCCTGGTTGGCGACCATGGAAGGGTAGTTCCGCAACAGGTGCCCGGGGGTCCATTCGGTGCCGGCGCGAGCCAGTCGCGCATGTCCGCCGCTGCCGCTGAGACGGTCGGACAGCGACTGCAGGCCGCGCCCTTCCATCAGGGCGAATCCCATCTGCAGGGTGTAGCAGAGAACGACGAGCAGCAGCAGGTTCGGCAGGTGGCGATGGGGCCGGCTCGACACGGCGAACCAGACCCCGGCGCTCGCCAGGGCGAGGGAGGCGAACAGCCACCAGAGGGGCAGCGGCTTGTCGGCGAGCGACCAGAACCACCAGGGAAGCGCCTGAAAGAGGGGGATCCGCAACAGGAAGAGGAGCCAGACCGCGGCGGTCGCCGCCGTCAGCCGGCGCCACCGCGGATCGGCCAGCAGCGAGGCGGGCAGGCGTCCGGCCAACTCCCGCAGGGCCCAGTACAAAAGGAACACCAGAACGCTCCAGAGCAGCAGGCCGTAGGCGGCGCGGTCGGCGATTTCGAGGTAGTACTCGACCGGGTGTTCCCCCCGGCGTTTTACCAGGTGGGACAGCCACGGCCATTCACCCCGGTAGAGCGAGCGCACCATGTCGTGGCCCCAGAAGCGGTACAGCCAAGCCCCCACCAGGGCGGCCAGCGCCAGGCAGGCTCCCCCCCGGAACAGGCGCCTGCGGCTGCCGTACGGACCCTCCAAAGGTTCGTTTGACACTCCCATATCAGCGGGCTAAAATCCCCGCCCTGCTGAAACCCCCACCACAGGAGATCTCATGTCGGATACCGCCCGACTCATACTGGATGACAAGGAAATCGACCTTCCCGTAGTGACAGGCAGCGAGCGGGAACGCGCTGTCGACATCGGCGCCCTGAGGGCACGGAGCGGGTACATCACCCTCGACGAAGGGTACGGCAACACCGGCTCCTGCCGCAGCTCCATTACCTACATAGACGGCGAGCAGGGGATCCTGCGGTACCGGGGCATCCCGATCGAGGTACTGGCGGAGAAAAGCAGCTTCATCGAAACGGCCTATCTCCTGATCTGGGGAGAGCTGCCGACCCGGGAAAAGCTCGAGTCGTTCAGAACGCTGCTCGGTGAGCACGCGATGCTGCGGGAGCAGATCCGCCATCACATGACCCTGTTCCCTCCCGAATCCCCGCCGATGGCGGTGCTGTCGGCGGTGCTCAGCGCCCTGGCCTGCTATTACCCGGAGCTGCTCGATGTCGAAGACGTCGACGTGTTCCAGGAAGTCACGGCGCGCATCATGTCGAAGGTGCGCACCATCGCCGCCTATTCCTACAAGCAGAACCTCGGCCACAACATGCCCTACCCGCGGCACGACCTCAAGTACATCGCCAACTTCCAGCACATGATGTTCACCCAGCCGTACAACGACTACGAGCCGGATCCCGAGGAGGAGCGCGCCCTCGACGTCCTGCTGCTCCTGCACGCCGATCACGAACAGAACTGCAGCACCTCCACGGTGCGCATGGTCGGCAGCAGCGGCGGCAACCTGTTCTCCGCGGTGGCAGCCGGGGTCAGCGCCCTGTGGGGCCCGCTGCACGGAGGGGCCAACGTCGCCGTCGTCAGCATGATCGAAAACCTGATGGAGAGCAGGATCCCGGTCAGGGAGTACGTGCGGCAGGTCAAGGACAGGACCGCCGGCATCCGGCTCATGGGGTTCGGGCATCGCGTGTACAAGAACTTCGATCCCCGCGCCACGATCATTAAGCAGCAGTGCGAGATCGTCCTCGACCGCCTCGGCAAGCGGGACGCCATGCTCGACATCGCCCAGGAGCTGGAGGCGGCGGCCCTGGAGGACGACTACTTCATCGAGCGCAAGCTCTATCCCAACGTCGATTTCTACAGCGGCGTCATCCTGCGGGCCCTCGGCATTCCCAAGTCGATGTTCACGGCGATATTCGCCATCGGCCGCATGCCGGGATGGATCGCGCACTGGTACGAGGACCGCTTCCTCACCAAGGGGCGCATCCACCGGCCGCGCCAGGTCTACACCGGCCCCGTCGACCAACGCTACCTCCCCCTCGACGAGCGCTCCTGAGGGACCCGATGCGAGCCCGATTTCCAGGCCTCGTCCCGGCAAGGGGGCGAGGCTTTTTTTGGCTGCAGATTGGCAGCGCCGGCAGGATCGATCGCGCAGGGCGGAACCGCCGGAAAACCGCGAATCCGATTCCGACGGGCAGGGAGCTCGGGCGTCAGCCCGCCTTCGCCTGCAGTTTAGCGATCCCCTTCCTTTCAGAAAGGCCGCATGTTTTTCCGGGAATGCGTTTGGCCACACGGGTTCGGGATGGCGTTGTTGACCCGTCTTGCGGCGTCGGTATCTTTGGAATTTCCGACTTGCGGACCCTGCGCGGTCACTGAAAGGAGATGCGATGCCAGTCAAAATCACCGCCAGACACACTACTGTATCGGACTCCACGAAAGAGCATATCGAAAAGGTATGCGCCAAGCTCGATCACTACTCCGACCGCATCGTCGACTGCGAGGTGGTGTTGGAAAGGCGCGCGAGGCACGGCACCGCGGTTGAAATCATCGTCAAGGTTCCGCAGCAGAAGCTCGTAGGCAGGGGAGAATCGGACGACGACAACCTGTTCAAGTCGATCAGCGACGCCTCCGATCACGTCGGCACCCAGCTCAAGAAGTACCACGACAAACTTGCCGCTCATCGCTGAATTTCCCCCGAGCATTCGGGGGAGCCGGTTCCGCGCACCATTGGCGCGGGAGGCCGGTCGGGGCGGCCTGACACAGCTGGCTTCGGCGTCCTGCCCCAACCATATCCTGCTTTTCGGCCGGACATCTCCTGCAGGCCATTCTCGGGGGCCTTGGGAACCGGGCGCTTCGGGGGCCGGATTGCCGGCAATCCATTGTTTCAGGACCCAAGGCCCCCTGTATGGGCGCCCTGCCCTCCGCGGCAGGTCCCCGGTTTCCCCCGGGCATCCCCCGAGATCCTTGGAAGAGCCGCCTTGCTGACCGCCGGCGTTCCCGCGGAGACCTTTGCGGGGGAGCGGCGCGTCGCGCTGACGCCCGAATCGGTATCCTGCCTCGTCGAACGGGTGCGGGTGGTCGTCGAGTCCAACGCCGGCGCCGGCGCCGGCTTCACCGACGAGGAATTCGCCGCCGCGGGCGCGGAGATCGCAGCTTCGCGCAGGGAGGTCTTCGCCGGCGCCGATGCCATCCTCCAGGTACGGACCCACGGCGCCAATCCCTCAGGCGGCGACCTCGAGATGCTTCGCAGCAATCAGGCGGTGCTGGGATTCGCCGAGCCGCTGGAGGCGCACGGCGCCATCGAAGCGGTGGCCGCGGCCGGCGCCCTCCTGCTCGCCGTCGAGCTGATGCCGCGCACGACGCGGGCCCAGAGCATGGACGCGCTGTCGTCGATGGCGACCATCTCAGGATACAAGGCGGTGCTGCTGGCCGCCGCGGAGCTGCCGCGGATGTTCCCCCTGATGATGACGGCCGCCGGCACGGTCAGGCCGGCGCGGGTGCTCGTGATAGGGGCCGGGGTGGCGGGGCTGCAGGCGCTGGCGACGGCGAAGCGGCTCGGCGCGGTGGTCATGGGGTACGACGTCCGCCCCGCGGTGCGCGAGCAGGTCGAGAGCCTGGGGGCCGAGTTCGTCGAGCTCGACGTCGCGGCCGGCGACGCCGAGGGAGCCGGCGGCTACGCCCGGGCCCGGGACGCCGATTTCTACCGGCGCCAGCAGGAAGCCCTGAGCGAGGTCGTCGGCGGCTGCAACGTCGTCATCACCACCGCCGCGGTGCCGGGCAGCAAGGCCCCGGTCCTGATTCCGCGGCAGGCGGTCGAGGCGATGGCGCCGCACTCCGTAATCGTCGACCTCGCGGCGGAACGGGGGGGCAACTGCGAGCTGACGCGGGCGGGCGAAACCGTCGACCGCTACGGCGTCCGCATCCTCGGGCCGGCCAACCTGCCGGCCTCCGTGCCCTACCACGCCAGCCAGATGTACAGCCACAACCTCGCGGCATTCCTGACTCACCTGCTCGACGACGAAGGCCGGCTGCACCTCGACCCGGCCGACGAGATCACCGCGGCCACCCTGGTCACCCGCGGCGGCCGTGTCGTCAGCGACCGCGTCCTCGAAGCGATGGGTCCGACCCCCGCCGGGCAACCCGGAGCAACGGAGCCGGAGGCGCCCGCCGCCGCGAAAGGCGACGGATAAAGGAAGAAATGGAATCCCTGGTTGCAGCCGTCACCGTGTTCGTCCTGGCGGTCTTCGTCGGCTTCGAGATCATCACCAAGATCCCCCCGACCCTGCACACGCCGCTGATGTCGGGGTCGAACGCCATCTCGGGGATAACCCTGATCGGGGCCCTGCTCTCGGCGGGTTCGCAGCGGACCGAGCTGGCCGTCTGGCTGGGGCTGGCCGCGGTGGTCCTGGCGACGGTCAACGTCGTCGGCGGGTTCCTGGTCACCCACCGCATGCTCGGCATGTTCAAGCGCCGTTCCTGACAGCATGCCGTTCGAGACGCTGATCGCCGCCGCCTACCTCGTTGCCGCGGTGCTCTTCATCCTCGGCCTCAAGGGGCTCACCCATCCGCGCACCGCGGTGCGCGGCAACCTGCTGGGGGCGTGCGGCATGTTGCTTGCCGTGGTGGCGACGCTGCTGAGCCGCCAGATCCTCAGCTTCGAGCTGATCCTCGCCGGGGTGGTCGCCGGCGCCCTGGTCGGCGGGGTGCTCGCCGTCCGCATCGAGATGACGGCGATGCCGCAGCTGGTGGCGCTGTTCAACGGCTTCGGGGGCGTTGCCTCGGTGCTGGTCGCCGGTGCGGCCCTCTCCGAGAGCAACTTGTCGCAGGCGGCACCGGCGGCGCAGTTCACGGTAGCCACCGCGGCCTCCGGCCTGATTGGCGCGGTGACTTTCTGGGGCAGCGTCATCGCCTTCGCCAAACTCCAGGAGCTGATGGCGGGAACCCCCCTGCTGTTTCCCGGCCGGCAGCTTCTCAACGCCCTCCTCGGGGCTGCGTCCGTAGCCGCCGCCGCCTGGGTCGTCGCCGAGCCGTCGTCCCCGCACGCATACTGGGTCCTGGCGGCCGCGGCCAGCCTGCTGGGGGCCGCGGTCGTCGTCGCCATCGGAGGCGCCGACATGCCGGTGGTCATCGCTTTTCTCAACTCCTGCTCCGGCCTCGCCGCCGCGGCGACCGGCTTCGTGCTGCAGAACAATATCCTCATCATAGCGGGGTCACTTGTCGGCGCCTCGGGGGTGATCCTGACGCAGATCATGTGCCGCGCCATGAACCGCTCGCTGGGGAACGTCTTTTTCGGGGGGGTCGGCGCCAGGGCCGCGGTCGCTGGAGGGGACGACGAGATCTACGAGGGCAGGGTGAAGTCGACGTCTGCGGCGGAGGTGGCGATGCTGTTCGACACGGCGCGGCGGGTGGTGGTGGTGCCGGGCTACGGCATGGCGGTCGCCCAGGCCCAGTACGCGGTGCGCGATCTCGCCGGCCTGCTGGAGGATCGCGGCATCGAGGTCGAGTACGCCATCCACCCGGTAGCGGGGCGCATGCCGGGCCACATGAACGTGCTCCTGGCCGAGGCCGAGGTTCCCTACGAACAGCTCAAGGAGATGGACCTCGTCAACCCGACCTTCGCGCAGACCGACGTCGTTCTCGTTATCGGGGCCAACGACGTCGTCAATCCGGTGGCCCGGGTCGCGGACTCCGGACCGATCGCCGGCATGCCGATCCTCGACGTCGACAAGGCGCGCACCGTGGTGGTGATCAAGCGCTCCCTGAGCCCGGGCTTCGCCGGCATCGCCAACCCGCTGTTCGCGGCCGACAAAACGCTGATGTACTTCGGCAGCGCCAGGGAGGCGGTGGTCGATCTGGTCAACGCGGTGAAGGAAGCGGAATAAGGGTGGCGGCGGCACCCCCGGGGGCGGTGCCCGATCGACGTTCGGCTATTCCGACAGGCTGGCCTTGATTCGGGCCCAAGTAAGACTCCCTCGTAACAACCCCGTTTTCAAGGCAGAGATTTTTTCTGAAACCTTAGTTTCACCCACAGGAAAAAGAATCGGGAATGCGCCGCTATGTAAGCGGCTTCAGCGCTCTATCGTCCGATGGCCTCGAATCGGGCTTATCAGGCCTTTTTCCGGCACCGAAAGGGACCTCCGTTCCCTTTTTCAGCCCATCGCCGGAGCTATGGCTTCGGGTTTGGGCGTAAGCGCCCGCACCATTCTCTTGAAATTGCAAGCCAGGGCTTTGAGGTAGACGGCCAGCTCTACGCGCCAACGCCCGCGCACGCGCAGGGCGCCCAGCCCGTGTCTTCGTTTCCGTTCCGAGACCGTGGCCTCGATGCCGGCGCGAATGCGATAGCGCTCCCGGAAGGCGCCGCTGGCGATGGCGCGGCGGCGGCGTTCGAGGTTGACGGCTTTCAGGTCCACGGTTACGGCGTAGCCGTCCCCGTCCTGGTTCGGCCGCACCGGGCAGACGGAAAGCAGGGCGCAGGTCTCGCAGCCCTCGCGCTCGAAGGTCAGGGTCACGTGATGGGACTTCTTCTCACACGGCGTCTGCTCGCGGGCCAGGTATCCGGCCGGGCAGATGGCCGGATCCCGGAGACGGGCCTCGACGAGGAAGTCGGCTTCGGTCACCGTATCGGGGCGCTCCTCGACGTCGACCTGCGGGCCTTTGACCGGGCTGACCAACTCGGTGCCCAGGCGCTCGGCGTGGACGGCGTTGTCGCCGGAGCCGAAGGCGGTGTCGGCGACCAGCTCGTCGGGTCGTTGCCCGCGCTCTTCGAGGGCCTCCAGCACCGGCATCGTCGCGTGCTCGTCACTGGCGCAGGCATCGGTCACCGCTACGTGGGTGATCCTGTTCACGGTGTCGGTCTGGTCGTCGTCAGTCTGGTCGTCGTCAGTCTCGACGCAGGTCTCGGCGATCTGCACCTCATACCCCTTGCCCTTGCGGCCGTGGTAGGTGGCCTCGGCATCATAGGGGCTTTGCAGCGAGTCGCTGCCGACCTTCTCAGGCGCCTTCAGCACCACCGGCACGCCGCCTTCGCCGGCGTCGTCGTCCTCGGTCGAGGGGCGCTGCTTGTCCGCGATCACCTCACACTGCTCCCACAGCAGGCGCTGCAGCAGCGCGTAGGATGCCAGGCCCTCCGCCGCGGTGCCCGCACACAGCTGATGGAGACGGTAGAGGTCGCGGGCGCACACCGGCAACCGCCTCTTGCCCGTGCCGGAGGGCGCGTCCTGGTAGGATGTGGCGCTGCCGTCCTCCTTCAGGTAGCGCTCGCGCAGGCGCTTCGGCACCCGCCCGTACAGGCGCGGATGCTCCGCGGCCAGGGTCTTCAGAAAGTGACGGAGGGTCTCACACAACAGCCCCAGACGCGACAACACCGCGATGTTGCTGATCACGTGGGTGGAATCCAGACGTTGCCGGGTGACCTTCGTACCCAACGCTTGCAGAATGCCATCCGTGGTCGCCTCGAAGGCCTGCCGGCCGCGGTCATGGGCCAGCAAGCGCGCGCGGAAGTTATGCAGCGTCTTTTGCGCCAGGTGGGCCTCGTCCGGGGTCAGCTCCAGGGCGTGCTGCCACAGCAGGCTGAACTCCAGCTGCTCCAGCGCCTCGGCGTCGGTCAGAGCGAACATCTCCTTGAGCAGAAGCACGCCCAAGACCGTCGCCACCGGCTGGTTGGGACGACCGTTGTCGTCGCAATACAAGGGCGCGAACTGCGCTTCATCGATCAGCGGCAAGGCGCGCGTACGAAAGGTCTCCGCCCAGCTCGCCTGCAGGCGCCGCCGCTTGGCCGCAGGCACCAGGTTGCGACTCTCGAACAGGGTGCGTTGCGAATCCTTCTTGCGAAACATCAGCCCATCCAGTAAAGAGGAAGTGTGTGACGGATTGGTATACACCAATATACCAAGAATCCCTGATTATCGGGGCTGTGAGAGAGGGGTTTTTACGAGAGAATCAAGTAAGATTCTCTCGTAAAAACCCTACCTCGCTCAGAATGCCCGGTTTGTCATACAACATATAGTGTATGCGTTGTCTTCGTTAGCCAATATATAGTGGTTCTCTAATGTGCTGAATCGCTGAACATCCTCAAAATGGGGTTTAGGGGTATCCATTTAAGAGGACTGGCACAGGAGGGCAATAATCTTATTCGCTTCCTGTTCGGGCAGCCCTCTAAATTCAAGTTTTTGAATCGTTCAGCCCGGCTTGGCGTCCAGTTACCCTCGTCGAGATCTTCCACGATACGCCCCGTTCCGCGAAGAATGCCGACACCGTCACCCCAGCACACACCGTCGACCCGAGGATCCCCTGGATATGCCATGGCGAAGGCTGCCCGAACAGAATGAGCCTGGATTGGTTTGCCGATTCTGAGAAGAACCGCCGCCAAAACCAATATTTCGTTTCTTCGCTCAAATTTATATGGCGGGGTCCAGTTAAATGGATACCCCTAATGGGGTTTATACGGAGGAGTCAAGTAACGCTTCCAACGGCGATGTCATCGGTGCGACCGTCTGCGGCCAGAAGAATTCCACTAGCCCACAGATCGGTTTTCGTAGACATAGTTTAGACCGTAAGACGCATCGGGGCCGAATAACCTAACCAATTGTCAGGGCTAATTGGGTCTGACCCTTCTTCTGAGTCGTTATATCTACCAAGGTGACGTTGCTGTCATTTCAGCACTATATGTCCTTGCGACCGCGGTATACCACTGCGCTTTCTGCATGCATACTAATATCATCTAATCCTAAGAAGCCACCGCTCTTGTCGCCATCCACAATAAACCATACTGACGAATCGCCTAAAGGAAACGACAAAGGAAAGCCATAAAAATTCCTCCATATTCACGTAGGAATCGTCAACGATTTTCGGCAATGCGCGCCGTCAGTTGTTCCACAATCTGCTCAAGCTGGACAATACGCTTGCGCAGATCGCTTTCGGAAACCGGGCCGTACCTCACTCGCCGCGTTGACAGCCGGGGGGGTGGCCGGGTTTTCGCTTCCCCGGGTCGATTTTACTTGGATGTTACGGTAGGAGTCCTTATTGTTTTGAACATCAGGCGGAATTGCCGTACAAGAGAGCGACAGACAATGGAGCGGGTGTATCGTGACGTTGCGCGAGCCAAAAAAGAGGTGAAATTCTGAATGTCGAGGAGTTGCGGGTGGAAAAGGCAGTCCATTACCGAATTCAATGCTCCGCGAAAACGGGCACAATTTTTTTTCACCAATAAATAATCGTTACGTTCACCAGAGGGGCTAGAGGAATGCGACCGAGAGCTATGTTTTTGTCCATGATCCTCCTCGCGGTTTGCGCGGGACTGGCTTACGGCCAAGCGGGGACTGAGGGCTACCGATACGTGCGTAGCGAGGAGCTGCAACTGCTGGATATTGATCTGGGGAATGTGAGCTACGATTTCAGCGGCAATGCGACCATTCCTTTCACTCTGCGGGGCAGCCGTGCCTCCGTCTGGCTGGTGGTGTACACCAAGGATCAGCCCACCGAGGGCGGCTGGGGCGGCCCTGGTATCCCCGAGATAAATGGCGGCCACGCTCTGAACCGCAAGGCGGGGATCCCCAACCTGGTAAGAGTGGTGGAGCTGGGGACGTTCGAGGAGGGAACGCACAGCGGCACGTGGGATGGGAAAGATTGGGAAGAGAACGCCGTCGAGCCGGGCACGTACACCCTCTACGCTATCGGCATCAACAACCTGGATGATGTCAACTGGGTAGGCGTCTCGGGTTGGGGGATGCGGCAGCGCGCTGTCTACCTCATGAACGCCCAAGGGGAAGGATGGATCATTGGCACCGGCGCGACATTGGGCACGAGGCCGGGCGGGTCGAGAGAGCAAATCGTTGCCGACCTGGGCGCGGGGGGCGCGAGCTTCATGAGATATTCGATTGCCGCGGGCAATTTCCTGGAACACGATGAGATGGAGCTTGTCAAGCTCACCGAAGTCCCGAACTACGGCCTGACGGACGCTGACGGGAACCCAAGAGCGATACTGGGGGGCACGAGCCATGGGTCTGTCGTTGATCCGGACGACTTCACCCGCTGGTGGTCGTACCAATTCTGGGATGGTGGCATAATTGGCGCCACCGTTTCTCTGGACCAGACGACGGCCGAACCCATGGAAGGCTTCGGGGACCCACCCGCCAGTTGGAAAGAGAGGATTGTTGTCGACGATAACCAGAATATCTTCAATTCGCTCCAATTTTTTGAAAACAAACTGTACATGGGCCATGGGTTCTTTACCGATCCCCCGGTCTCCGATATCTACGAACTGGATTCTAATACGGGCGAGGTCACGAACATCATCGACATCAGCCCGTTCTATGTATTCGAGCGCTTCAACGAGGATGGATCAACGTCGCCTGTTGCCAGCATGGTTGGGACTATGCACATCGATGACTCGGGGTTCATCGTCTGCGCTGGAGGTTGGGGCGCGGATTCGATAACAAGAAGTCCTTTAAAGGTCGACTGGGACGGGAACCTCATCTATATGAACGATGCCGGGGACGGCTTCAACGACATGATCTATGAAACCCAAGCAGATGCCCTGGGTATTGAGCCAACTCTGGATGGTGACGCTCACGTGCTCACCGGCAGTGCCGAGGGGTTCGCTTTCGTAGCTGAGGGTACGAAAAACCCGGTCCAGCCCCACTGGGGGGCGCTCTACGGCCCCGATGGCGCGGGGCTCCTTCACGTTGACGCAGCCAAGGCTCCGACGTCGCATAACCAGGCGACCGGGACGGGCGTTTATATGCTCCACGAGCATTCGGAGCACGACGGACTGTATCTTCTGGCTACTGAACCGGAATTCCACGGTGATGGTTTTGGTTATCAGATTGGCCATCTGCCGTTCCGGATTTCTATGGCTCTGATCGGAAGGGATCTCCCGACGGCGGTCGCGGAAATCTCTTCAGACGTGACGCCCGATGACTATGTGTTGGGCGAGGCGTATCCGAACCCGTTCAACGCGGAGACGACGATCGAGTTCGCCGTTCCCGTGGAGGCCCTTGTGAAGATGACTGTCCTCAACATCCAGGGCCAGAAGGTGGCCACACTGGTCAACGAGTACCTGACCGGGGGCACCTATCGCACTGGGTGGGACGGCACCAACGCCAGCGGAGACCTAGCTGCCGGCGGGTTGTATTTCTATAGCCTGCAGGTTGGCCACTATCAGATGACAAAGAAGATGACCCTGCTCAAGTAAAGGGGGGAGGGTTGCCGACGGGTCACCGAGCGGAGGAGGGGGTTCTGCCCTTCCTCCGCCTCCTGTTTTCAGGCTATCTCCGGAATTCTCAACGGCTTGCCATAGAGACGTCTTGTGCCAAGGGTTTCCACCGGGCGCGGTTGGTGGTCCTTGGCGTAGGAATCTCATCGATGCCGATCGTCTTGAGACCTCGGATCCGGTGCCCCTGTCGTTCCCGCTCGGTGATACGGTGCAGGATGCCGACGCCGCGATGCCAAGCATGGGGGCGGCGATAACCTGCGGCATCCGCTGGCAGTACCTGAGCAGGAGGTAATCGAAGCGGTAGCTCCCCCGCGCCGACGGCACGCCCAGGGGGGTCTGCTCGATCCGCCGGTCGTGCGTGGGACAGCGGGATCTCTCGAGGGGCAATACTGCAACGAGAGGGATCGGCCGCACATCCACCAAGTTCGGAGCCACCCGTCCGTGACGATCGCGTCGCGTCGTATGCGCCCGCTTTCGGCGACTTACGCCCTCCAATGGTGGCGATCGGATAGAGGGCTTGGTGATCGCTCACAAACTCGAAGACCTCGGCTTGGAATCGGCTTCCTGAGCGAACCAGGTGGCTGCCTTTGACAGGATCCCACGCTCAATGCGCAACTGCTTGTTTCTCCCGCCGCAGGCGCCGCAGCTCTTCCTGCTCCGCGGTCGTGAGGCCGCCTTCGCGAAGACCTTCGTCGCGTTCCGCCCGGGCCACCCAGTTGCGAACCGCCTGGGCGGGGGGCTCAAACCCTTGCCCGGCTCCTCAGGCGTTCGTTCCCCCATCGGTTGCACCATACTGACAGCGGAAACTCAAGGCGGGTACGGGGAACGGGACTTCGGCATGTGGACATCCTCCTTTCACCCAAGTATCCGGATGTTCACCAAACCGGGTAACTTCAACGAATAGAGTGGGTTGTCGAGAATTTCCGAGCGACACCCAAGAGTGGGACTACTGGGTTTGTCGATGGAAATAGAGAAGCGGCCGGCGTCGGGGGTGACGCTGCGCTCCTTGGTCATCGGAGCCGGACTCAGTCTGGTGATCGGGGTGGGAGTACCCTACGGAGCGTTTGTCATCATGGGCAGCCACATGAGCGCATTGAACGCTCCGGCCGCCTTCTTTCTGTTCTTCCTGTGGGTGGGTGTTGTCCAGGTGCTGTTGGGGCTCATTCACGGTCGGCTGGTGCTGGGCAAGGGGGAGTTGCTGACCATCTACCTCATGATGGTCGTGGCGACGGCTTTCTCTGGTGGCGAGCGCAACGGGTTCTGCTTGATGCTGTTGGGGTCCGCGGCCGGGGTATTCTACCTGGCTTCGCCGCAAAACGAGTGGGCGGAGCGGGTTCATCCCTACGTCGCGGATTGGATGGTCCCTCACGATAAGATGGGGATCCAGTGGTTTTTCGAAGGGATGCCGGAAGGCGAGTCTGTCCCCTGGGGTATGTGGTTGCCGCCGCTGTTCTGGTGGTTGCTGTTCATGGTGGCGTTGTGGATGGTGAGCATCTGCGTGATGGTGATTCTCCGTCGCCAGTGGGTGGAGCACGAACACCTGATCTATCCGATCACCAAGGTACCTCTGGCCATGGTGGAAGCCCCGTCAGGCGGATCGCTGGTGGCGCCCTTTTTCAAGAAGCCTCTGATGTGGGTGGGATTGCTGCTGGCGTTCGGCCGAGAGAGCCTCAATGCCCTGAACCATTACTTCCCCTTGGTTCCCGTCATCCCGTCGAACTTTGGGGACATCACCCTGTTGCGGGGAACAGTGGGCATCTCCTTCTACCTGAATCTGATGATCCTGGGGTTTGCGTACTTCCTCAAACCGGACGTGATGCTCGGGATGTGGGTATTCACTCTGCTGCGGCAACTGGAGGAGGGTGCGTTGCACCTGACGGGGGCTGGCATTGGGGAACCTGTGTCTAGCTATGGCGGCGGGCTGCTGGCACATCAGAGCATAGGTGCCATGACCGCGCTGGTGCTCTTCGGGCTTTGGATTGGCCGGGGGCATCTGCGGGAGGTGTTTCGGAAGGCGTTCAGAGGGGACACGTCGGTAAACGATGACGACGAGATCATGTCATACCGCACTGCTGTGTGGGGAGTAATCCTCGGCCTGGTCGGGATGAATGTGTGGCTCTGGCGTGCCGGATTGCCGCTGTGGGTAGGGCCGCTGTTCCTGTTCGGGGTGCTGGTGACCTTCATCAGCCTGACGCGCATCATCTCCGAGGCGGGCTTGCCTATGGTGTTTCCTCGCAATATCCCCCTCGACTTCGTGATCTCTGGGATTGGCGCGCGCTACATAGGGCCTACCGGGATCGCGGCGCTGGGGCCGACGGTGATATGGACGGAATCACTGGCGTGCACGATGATGGCACATACGGCTACGGGGTTGAAGTTGAGCGGGGAGATCGCGTATCGGAAGCGATGGTTGTTGCTGGCGATTGCGATCGCTATTGGGATTTCTGCGGTCAGTACGTTCTGGACGTCGTTGTGGGTAATCTATCGGGAGGGGGGTATCAACGTAGCTGGTTACGTGAGCTATCTGCCCGACTTTACCTGGGCGTATGTGGCACGCAGGGTCGACGAGAATGCGGGACCGAATTGGTTGGGTTGGCTTGTCCGGCTGCTGGGCGGCGGGGTGATGGCGAGTCTTCTGGTTTTGCATCGCCGTTTCCTGTGGTGGCCGTTACATCCTCTGGGATTTGTGATCAGTATGGATAGGGTGATGGGTACGGCCTGGTTTCCGATCTTTCTTGCTTGGCTGACCAAGTCGATTCTCTTGAAGTATGGTGGCCTCAAAGCCTATCGTTCGCTCGCTCCTCTTTTCTACGGGTTGATCCTGGGTCAGTTCGTGGCCGGGGGATTCTGGCTGATCGTGGACTATTTCACCGGGATGATGGGTAATGGATTGAGTATGGCCTATTAGTGTTGTGTCGGCAGAGATTCGTTCACAAAGTCTCTTGATTTTCGCGAGGATGGAATCGGCCGTAGCCGTCCAGACGAAAGGGTGTGCGTTGGCGTTCCATTTGGCCGTGTAGCGTTCGATTCGCTCGATGAGCTCCGATACCTTACGGAACGAGTCCCGGCGAACCGCCTGGCGGGTAATGATGCTGAACCAAATCTCGACTTGGTTGAGCCACGAAGCATACGTGGGGGTGTAGTGAAGGCGAAATCGGGGACGCCGTGCCAGCCATCGCTTGACCTTGGAATGCTTATGCGCACCCAGGCAGGCTAGTACTGTTGCCCGGGATGGTGAGTCCTTTATGGACGAACTGCGAACCCAACGAAATGACAGAAGCGATGCCCTGCATCGCACGTAAAGGCAAAAGACCAGGCGGGGGATGGAGCCGCTTTGGCTTCAGAGGGGGACGTCTGTCATTTTCACTTCATTTTTTTTTAATGACGGTTGTGGTGGGGGAGGGAAGATGGCTTGACGCTCAGTCGCAAGGGGATGTGCAGGGGGGGGAGGTATGGGAGGCGGAGCGTCGATGGAAGGATACCCCGATGGTGCCTGCGATCGTGCCGGATCAGACGTTTTTTGCGGACCTGGGGGAGCCGTATCGAAACTACGCGTTCACGGAGTATCATAACTACGACGCGCTGACGGATCGTCCGCCGTGGTCGAATATCTACGATCCCCTGGGTAACTTTCTGATCAGCGGCCGGGAATTGAGCTCTTGGTCGGCGGCGCGGGGCACGGCGGGGGATATCCGGAGTGGGAGCAGTATTTTCAGATCTGCCCTCAACGACTTCAACGGGATTTTTTCCATGGGAGGACAGAGCCACTCGGAATGGGCAGCTAATCTGATCTTCACAGGGCGCATAAGTCAACAGCATTGGTGGACGAGAGGGATCATCACTCGGTTCACGCCGCTGACGGTGAATCGCGTGTCGCTGCAGGGGGCCCGGGCGGATGTGCTGAGCCCGTTTGGTGATGCCTTGAGCCTCGTAGCTGCCTACACTTATTCGATGTATCAGGGAGGGGGTGCGGCAAGGGGTACCGACAGCGATTCGGGGATTCTCCTGGCAGGACACTATGAGCGCGAGATGGGGCCGTTGCGGGCGGGCGCCACGTTTGCGAACCAGCACATGTTCGACGTGCGCTATCCGACGACCGACTTGAGGGGGGATCTGCATGCCACTCAGCCGATCCCGGCGCTCTTGGCGTTACGGATTTCGGACGATTCGCCGGACGATGGGCGGGGGCCCGTGGTGTATGGAGTGCAACTGGTGGTCAACGGTGAAGTCCGTCCGGATCTGGTCCCGGACGTGGTGCGTAGGGATCTCACGGATCGGTTTACGGTAGTTGGAAAGGCCAGCCCGATCGATGGGAGTTTTAGACCCAGCTTCTACTACGAACCCGACATAGCACGCACCCCGGGCCCCTATTGGGGGATGGAGACCCCGTTGTTTGCCGACTTCCTGTATCGGCGGGATTATGCACTGGACCCGAACGATCCGAATGTGGCCAACAACACGGACGTAGATCGTCTGGTTGAGTTTGTGGGGTGGGAGGATCCGGGCCAGGTTCAGCGTGCGGATGGGACCGAGGCCCTGGTGTATTACTTCGATCTGGAGGGGCTGACCCATGTGCGATCGGTGGAGGTGGAGGCGTCGGTGGGCAATGATTACCGTATCGAAGTCGCTGACCTGAGTGTGTCGAATCCGAGGGAAGGCACCCCGTATGATGCTCGCTACAGCGCGCCGTTCTATAAGACGGTGCTTCGTGCCGAGGGGAATGTGCAGGATTTGTCCAATGTCGAGCGGATACGGATTCCGCTCGGGACGGAGACTGGGCAGTCAGTATGGGGTGTGAATATGGCGCTGGACCTTGTGGGTCTACGGGTGCGCGGGGAGTTTGCGAAGAGCTTCACGTACAGCCGCTACCGGGATGGGACGCCTGGGGAACAGGTGGTTTGGGCTGCAGGCAAGCCTGTGCTTCGGGAGGCAAGTGGCGCACGCCACCGCCGTGGGGATCGAGCCGGGTATGTTCAGCTGGAGCGGGAGACGGAGCGCTATGGTTTCGGGGGAGAGCTGTTTTCCATCGGGCCCAAGTTCAACCAGAGATTGAGTGCGAGGCCAGGAGACCTTGTGCTCCAGGTGCAAGGCGAGCGGTCTCTGGAGAACAACACGAGCTTCTTTTCTCTTCTCGACGACAATGATGATCAGGATAGCAATCCGGAGAGCATGATACCGGGCGCGGCCCCCGGTGATCTATCAGTGTTCCCCGGACAGGATGCGGACAACGATGGCATCCCGGATACCAACCGCAACCTGAACGGGCTGCCGGACTATCTGGAACCTTTCCTGCTCTACGAGGTGGATCCGGATGAATACGTGTACGGTCTGGATTTCAACAACAACGATGTCGTGGATGAGCGAGAGGATGACCAGAAGGAGGATCTTCCCTATGACCGGGATCTGCGGGGGGGCCATGCTTATGTCCGCTGGAAGCCAGGGACGGGCATGGTGGCAACCCTGGGCTGGCTGAAGTCCCATCAGATCGCCGGCGCCGGCCGCAACGACCAGCGCTACATTCGGCTAAGGTATAGCGGGGAGCATCCCGGGGTGGGTGAATGGCTGGTCGAGGATGAGTTGAAGCGGGTGTGGGACGATGTTCCGGATGACGTGTTCAGCTGGACGGGGGCGGCCGCGACAGTAGACCAGAGATTCCTCAGGTCCGATGAGGGGCGATTCGCGTATTTTCCGACGTTCAGCTTGGATCAGTTGAACTATCGCAACAGTCTGGTAAACCGGCTGTACCTATCGGGCACCCTGAGGTGGCTTCCCGGCTGGCGGATCGTCACCCGGATGAAACTGGAACACAACCGGCAGTATGGGGATCGGCTCGGGGACGGTTCGGAGCAAGCCCGTAACCGGATCCGTTCCGTGGCGTGGGTGCAGCAGGCCGACTACACGTGGCGCTGGGGGAATCTGACGCTGCAGCCGGCCCTGAAAGGACTCTGGTTGAAGCGGACCCGGCAGCTGGGAAAGCGGGCGTTGGACCACACCCACACGGTCGTCCCCCTCGTCATGGCCCGTTATGAGCTGTCTCCGGCGACGGAGGTGAAGGCGGGTCTCCAGGGGCTCCCGGGCTGGTGGTTCGAGGAAACCCACATAGCCGAGCCGCGCAACAGCTTCAAGCGGCGGACGACGATGGTCTTCCTCTCCAACATGTCGGATTACTCGGGGTACAGGATTTCCACCAATCTGGGGGTCAAGCAGGACAGGCTGGAGTACGCAGACGAATTCCGCTTCCTCGAGAGCTTCGACACGACGGAGATCTTCGTGCGCCTGTTCATGGGGTATGCGCAGAACGTGCTGTATTAGCGGTCGGTGTCCCACCACAACAATCCCGCAAGAAATGGCTGCTGGTCATGATCTGAAAGGTTCATCTCCGCGTCCCGTCCTGTCATTCATCTCCACACAATCTCCCCTGGCCAGAGTGATCCTCTGTTCAGCACGATTCGTTCATCACGGATCCCCCCCAGCACCGTCATCCCCAGCCGCCCGTTCCCAAGGGGCAGTCCCTGGTAAAATCCCGTCCCCGGCGTGTCATACCATAATGTTGTTGAATGATTCATTTCAACATCCATTCTTTAAATGAATAAGGCCCGGATTCCAGAATTACCGTTCTCCATGCCGCTGAGGTAAAACCTAAGGACGGGGTGCGACCTCTTCACTGCGGCGCCGGTAGCTCCACACAGAACGAACACGTATTTTCGCGTGACGGCGCGCAGATCCCAACCTATCCGCGGCAGAGCACGACCCATGACAGCGAAAGGTTTACATCAAACTAGTGTCCTGTCGTATAATTAACTGTACAAACAATTGAAGGTGCCGTAGGTTTCTCTTATCCCCTTTCTGAAAGGAGAGACCTATGGTGACGGGGCGTCCATTACCGCCGTTAGAGCTGAGTCCGTCGGACCGGGAACGATTGGAATCGATGGCCAAATCCCGGAGCCTTTCCCACGGGTTGGTGCGGCGAGCCGAGATTATTCTGCTGGCCGCAGAAGGCTGGCCCAATGAAGCCGTCGCCGCCGCCGTGGGTGTGACGCGTGCTACGGTCGGCAAGTGGCGCCGGCGCTTTCTCGAAAACGGGCTCCAGGGCTTGCATGATGAGCTGCGCTCAGGGGCGCCACGATCGAGTACGGATGAACAGGTAGCCGAGGTGGTATACAAGACCCTGAAGACCAAGCCCAAAGACGAAACACAGTGGTCGGTGCGCTCCATGGGCGAAGAAACCGGCTTGACCAAGGACGCGGTTCATCGCATTTGGCGCACGTATGGTTTGCAGCCCCATCGACACAAGCACTTCACGCTTTCCACCGATCCTTTCTTTGTCGACAAAGTACGGGATATCGTCGGCTTGTACCTGAATCCCCCCGAGCACGCCCTGGTGCTGTGCGTCGACGAGAAGAGCCGGATCCAGGCGTTGGAACGAAGTCAGCCCATGCTGCCCCTGGGACTGGGATACGTGGAAGGGATTACGCACGATTACAAGCGCCATGGCACCACCACCCTGTTTGCCGCCTTGGACGTAGCCACCGGGGAAGTGATGACCCAGTGCAAGCCCCGTCATCGTCACCAGGAGTTCCTTCAGTTCCTGCGCCACATCGAGGCCCACGTCCCCGCTGACCTCGATATTCATCTCGTCGTCGACAACTACGCCACGCATAAGCAGGCCAAGGTCAAGCGATGGCTGGCACGGCGTCCCCGATTTCACGTTCACTACACCCCCACCTATGCTTCGTGGCTCAATCAGGTGGAGATCTGGTTCAATATCCTTACCCGCCAGGCGGTTCGCCGGGACTCGTTCCGTAAGGTATCCGAGCTCATCGAGCGCATCGAACGCTACACGGCCAAATGGAACGCCAACGCACACCCTTTCGTGTGGACGGCTACGGCCGATTCCATCCTCGCGAAAATCAAGAGACTTTGCGAACGAATCTCTGCGACACAACACTAGGAGTCGCGCCTCAGGAACACGGATGAGGCGATCAGGCTCTTCTCCGAGGTGAGGAAGTGTGAACACTTCACCCTCTTCAACTCATTCCATTTTCTCGAGTCTCATGGGGTTCTTTCTTCCAATTGCAAACCTTCTCGTAACACTGGAATGTGACGCCCTCGAAGAACAAAACGAGAGCCAAATCGATTCTCGAAAACAGGTGAGGTTCACGGACGTCACCAATGAGGTGGGGTTAGATTTTCAACATGAGCCCGGAGTCCACGGCAGCTACTTTATGCCGGAGATCGTCGGACCCGGTGGCGCCCTGCTCGACTATGACAACGACGGCGACCTGGACATCTACCTGGTGAACGGCGCCCATCACGGCACAAAAGGTGGTAGCACGGTTTCTCCCAGGAATCGTCTTTACCGTCAGGAAGACGAGAAAGCTTTTGAGGACGTGACCGGCGAGGCGGGACTCGGCGACGCTGGCTACGGCATGGGCGTCGCGGCCGGCGACCTGGACAATGACGGCGACCTCGACATTTACCTTTCCAACTACGGCAGAGACCAGTTGTACCAAAACAACGGAGGCGGAACGTTCACGAAGATCTCCGAGCAAGCCGGAATCAGCAATCCCGATTGGGGCTGCTCCGTGCTCTTTCTTGATTACAATCTGGACAACCACCTCGACATCTTCGTGACCAACTACCTGGCATGGGATCCTGCCAGTGTGTGCCCAGACCGCTCCGGCCGCCAGGACTACTGTGGCCCGGAAAGTTTTCCAGGAGTTCCTGACTTGCTCTTCCACAATAATGGCGACGGCACGTTCACGGATGTTTCCGGTGAGTCTGGGATCACTGCCGTCGCTTCGAAAGGGTTGGGCGTGGTCAGCGGAGATTTCAACAATGATCAGCATCCGGATCTCTACGTGGCCAACGACGGAGAAGCCAACAATCTTTGGTTGAACCAAGGGAACGGCACGTTTCAGGATCACGGCATTTTGCTGGGGGCGGCACTGAATGAAGTGGGACGTGCCGAAGCAGGCATGGGCGTTGCGGTTGGCGATGTCGACAACGACGAGAACCTCGATCTTTTTGTGGCCCACCTGCGCAAGGAAAGCAACACTCTGTACCGCTACGTCGGCGATTTCGGCTTTCAGGACGACTCTTCCCCTTCCGGATTAGGAGCCGCAAGCCTGCCCTACACAGGATTCGGGGCCGGGTTCTTTGACTTTGACCACGACGGTGATCTCGACCTTGCGGTTGCAAACGGCCGGGTAACCCGCGGGCCGCTCTTGACCGGTAAGGGAACGTCAAGTTACTGGGATCACTATGCCGAACCGAATTTTCTGTTTGTGAACGACGGTTCCGGCCGCTTCCAATCGGTCGGCGAACAAACGGCAGATTTTTGTCGTTCGGTCGAAAACAGTCGCGGCCTGGCGTTCGGAGACATCGACAACGACGGCGACATCGATCTGCTGGTTGCTAACGGAGGGGGTCGTGCGCGACTTTTTCGCAACGACTCACGGCCTGCCGGGAGGTGGCTCAGCGTCCGCGCTGTCGATCCCGAACTGAACCGTGACGCACTGGGCGCTCGGGTTATCGTCGTTCTCGGCGCCCGCCGAATCAGTCGCCTGATTGCCCCCGGCTACAGTTTTCTCTCAAGCAATGACACAAGAGCGCATTTCGGATTGGGTGCGGCCAACCAGGTAGACGAAATTCAGGTTGAGTGGCCGGGTGGCGCGACGGAGACTTTTCCAGGCGTCCAGGCGGACAAGTTTGTTGCGCTCAGGAAGGGTCAATCCCCACTGGGAGATAAATAGGCATTTGACTATTTCCACGAGCAAACCGACCATCGGGGAAACGGAGACGCTCAAGCGCTCACGTAGAATCCGGACCCCTCGGGACACGGCTGTTCGGTTGGCTGCCTTTTGGTTGGTCGCCCCTCTATCGGCCTTTCTGAATTGCTCCCCGCCGGCACCGAGCGACGTTTTGCCGGAACTCGACCTGGCCGCCGTGGAGCAACAAGTAGCCGCCAGGATTCATGAACTTCTCGTCAATGTCGAGGCCAATCCGCGCTCTTCACAAGCCTGGGGAGAGCTCGGTATGACCCTGGACGTCCACGATTTTAAACAGGGAGCCATTCCGTGTTACCGCCAAGCTGCGACGCTGGACGCCAAGGAGTTTCGCTGGCCTTACTACCTTGCCATTATTCTCAACGAGGCCGGCTCAAAAGAAGCCTTCGGTGAGTTCGTGCGAGCCATTGCGCTCAAGCCTGATTACAGTCCTGCGTACGTGAACTACGCGCGCGCTCTTTACGACGCTGGGGATCTCGACAAAGCACTTCTCACGTTTGAGAAAGCTGCCGAACTCGACGAGAGATCTTCTCACGCGCACCTCGGTCTGGCCAAGATCATGCTTTCCAGGTCCGAACTGGAGGCCAGCCGTGAATACTTGCTGACAGCTTTGGAAATCGAGTCCCGGTATGCGGACGCCCACCGCGTTCTGGCCGAAGTACTGCGGCGCCTAGGGCAGCCTGGGGCGGCGGCTCGACATCTGGGTATTGCTCAGAACCTACCTGAAGTCGTCCGGCTGACCGATCCGGTCCATGACGAGTTAACAGGAAAGGGAATCAGCGCTTATTGGTACCGCGAGAGAGGGTTGGTTTACCAAGCCACGGGCCGCCTAGAAGAAGCCATCCTACAGTTCCGCACGGCACTGGAGTTAAAGCCAGATCCTGACGGTCACAATTACGTTGGCAATCTTCTGCAGTCCCTGGGGAGGTTCGACGAGGCGATCGGGCAGTACCGCAGGGCGATTCAGCTTGAGTCCGATAACTACGCGGGGATAACCAACCTGGGACAAGCGCTCTTCGAGTCCGGCCGGGTAGACGAAGCTTTCCTTTGGGGTGAAAAAGCCCTGCGACTCCATCCTGAGGCACCGGGTGCTTACCTCAACCTTGGCACCTTTTACATGAGGACAGCCCGTGATGCCGAAGCGATCGCAACTTTCCGGCGCGGCCTCGAGCAGAGGCAAAAATTTTCGCCGATTGCCACGAGGCTGGCCTGGCTCCTGGCCACCTCTCCGAAAGCCGAGTTCCGCAACGGCAAGGAGGCGATCGAGCTTGCCAAATCCGCTTGTGAAACATCCGGTTTTCAGGATCCGGAAGTCCTGGACGTACTAGCAGCCGCCTACGCTGAGACGGGACAGTACGAAAAGGCGGTGACCACCGCGCGTGACGCTCTCGACAGGGCGGCAGCAATAAGCGAGCAGGAAAAGGCGAGAATTGAGTACCGCCTGAAGGTTTTTGAATCCCGCAGGCCATACAGGCAAGGGCAATGAAGAGCACGTACTCGACGCGGGCAGCTGTCAACTCCGGAATACCGCGAGCTCTTCCGGATGAAACGGCTGTGAGCAAGGATGCCCGCACTCCCAGGAAACGACGCGGTCGGGCCGTTCCCTGAGCCCCGAACCCAGAACCCTATTTTCGAAAGGGGAGCACTCCATGGAAGCCTCCGCTTTTCCTCACCACCAGCACGACGACATCCTGCAGTTCTTCAAGGAGAACAACTACGTCGTTATTGAAGACGCACTCAGTGAAGAGGAGGTGAGCACCCTCAACGCATTTGTCGACCGTTGCAAACTCGAGGATCCCGAGGGATGGGGAGTCAAAGAGCGAGAGATGTACGGCCATGGCCAGATCCTGGTGGAGCACCCAGAACTGGATCGCCATGTGCGGCCGCCTCGTTCTTATCCGATTGTCGAGGCGATCTTGGGGAAGGGCGTTCGATTCGCCCAGTTTGATTTTCGCATTGCTCCCCCGGAAGCGGCCGGCGACTGCGCCATGCATTTCCATCGAGACCGGGCCCTTGTTCCGCTGAACCGCCGTACAGAGAATCCCTACCACAGCGGCTATCTTTGCGCCATTTACTATCTGTGGGACGTTCACGACTGTTGCCCCTGCTTCTCCGTGATACCCAACAGCCACACCTATCCAAAGCTGGAGGACGCTCAAGCTCAGATGACCAACTACCAGGAGGTCCCCATTCGCGGCAAGGCGGGAACCTGCATCCTCTACAACATCGATATCTTCCACGCCCGCATTACCGGCGTTGACGCGTGCACCCACGGCCGCCGTACCCAGCATACGTACTACAGCCATGTGACCAACCAGCCTCTCACCTACTGGATGTTGGTGCCGGAAAGTCTGGCGCGACATCCCGACCCGGTGACTCGTGAGTTCTACAGCCAGTGGACGGAGAGTATGGCGGAACACGCAGCGGAGCACTTTCCGACGGAGCGATCGGCACACTGAATACGGAGGAAACCACGATGGATCAGGCAAGACGCGACGCGCGTTGGCGCAAGAGACGAATCATCTTCAATAACGACGGCGACGATGCCCTTTACGCTCGCGACGGTATCGAGCACGAACACGACGTCGCCGAAGGCCTGACCGTGCGCACCTCTGGCGAGCTCATCGATGATTTTCTGGCCGCCCGCAGCACGCCGTTGATCGGATCCCAGGTCGACAGTAACTGGTACGCCAGCTGCATGGCCGGCTTGACCTTTTCACACAACACCAAACTGGGCGGTTTCTACGGCAAGGAGCTGCCGCTGGAGCTGGTGGAGAAGTATGGAAAGGATCCTCTGCAGATACAGCTGGACTTCAGTCGGGAAAACGGCATGGAAGCGGTGTGGGCCCTGCGCATGAACGACGCCCACGACGCCTATCCGATGGGCTCGCGCCGCTGGACCTACGGTTTGGCGCCGTTCAAGGTGGAACATCCCGAATGCATGTTGGGAGAAGATGGGGACTGGGAGAAGTTCGACGGCGGCCGCAAGGCGCCCTGGACCAGGCTCGACTTTTCCCTGCCGATCGTGCGCGACCACATCTTCGGTATCATCGAAGAGGTCGCCCAGAACTACGACGTGGATGTCATCGGCATGGAGTTTTTCAAGTACGACCCGTTTTTCCGCGAGTCGTGGGAGGGCGAAGCCGTCACGCCCGAACACGTCGAGATCATGACCGATTTCTTGCGGCGCATCCGCAGGATGGCGGATGAAGAAGGGCAAAAACGCGGTCGACCCATTCTACTGGCGGCGCACACACCCCCGGGGCTCGAATATTCCCGGTTCATTGGTCTCGATCTGGAAACCTGGCTCGCCGAAGGGTTGATCGACCAGCTGATCCCTGGCCATCTGAACGAGTCAGTGTTCTGCGATTCGCACCGGGACATGATCGAATTCGGGCATCGCCACGATGTCCCCGTTTACCCTTGCCTGGGGTGGGGATTCTGGACCCGATGGGCATATCTCGACCTGGCCAAGGGCAAATATCGAACCGCCGATTCGTACCTCGAAAACCTGTATGGCGGACAGCCCGATCGCCTCGGCAAACCCTCCTACATCCTGGAGTACAACGGGTGGGAGCACACGCTCGCTGCCTGGCGTGGAGCGGCGATGAATATGTTCAACGATGGCGCCGATGGGCTCTACATCTTCAACCCCGCCTTGGGCGAGCCGCATTGGTGGCGAGAGATCGGCGATACCGCCACCATGGCGGGCAAAGACAAACTGTTTGGCGTGGATCGATTTCCGGAGGAAACCGGAAACGGCCAGCAGGTGGAGCTGGTGCAGGGCGAGAAACTAGGGCTGAGTTTCCTGGTCGGCGAAGACACATCTGCCGGCAACGCTCAGCTCCGTTTTCGCGCCCACATGTGGGATCTCACCACCGACGACGAGGTCTCCGTTGAGCTCAACGGAAAGTCGTTGTCCGGGTTGAAGGTCAACGACGCGTTCACCTCACCCGAAGAGGGCCAATGGCTGGAGGGCGATCTCACCCCCGATCAGGTCGTTCACGGGGAAAATTCGGTGGAGTTGGTATTGAACAGGCGCGCCGAGTCGCGGCAGTCGCCTCTGTTGCTGAACACCATTCAGCTGGCCGTGCGGTACTAGCTGGCTCCGCTGGAGGGTCTGTCCGGGCCGTTGCCATACTTCTCCACAAAGGAATGGATCAGGGAGGTCCCGGGCATCTGGCGCGCCACGAAACTGCAGTTGCGGACAACGGCCTCGAAGACGCGATTGGCGATTATCCTGTGTCCAAGGTCGTTGGGATGGCAATGATCCTCGTCGATGATCCAGTCCACGCCAATCTCCGCGGAGTAGATATCAGCGAGTATGAGGCCGTTCGCCTCTGCGATCTGCCGGATGACGAGGTTGTACACGTCGGTGAGGTCGTAGCTGCTCTCCTCCCAGTGCTCGCAGTGCGAGTAGAGGATCTCGTGCATGTAGTAGGTGTTGATGATCACGATAACGGGGTCGGTCCTGGATCGAATGCGATCGATGAGCTCCTGATAGGCACGGCGGAAGGTCTCCGGAGGAGTGCCGCCACGCGAATCGTTGAGACCGTATGACAGGAAGACCAGATCCGGGTCGTGGGCAATCAACTCATCGTCCACCCGCTCGAGCGCCGATGGCTTGGCGGAAAACTCATAGGACGGACAGTCCGGTGTCAGCACATTGCTGCCGATGCCCTGGTTGATCAGCTCGATCGCCGCACCCTGGAACTCCTCGAGCATGGCGACAACCTGGCTCACCCAGCATTTGCTCTTGTCGGACACCGAGTAGCCCCAGGTCGTGCTCTCCCCCAGTGCGATGATCCGCTCGACCGGCTCCGACCTCAGATCGGTCTGACGTTTGATCACGTTATTCTCCTTCCTGTTTATGAGCCCGGAATCTGCTCGATCCATATGCAGTCCGAGGAGAAGTGCTCCCGGCAGGGAAATGTCCAGGCCGTGTGTCATCAGGTCGCTGCCGCTGCAGGTCTGCGAGGGAGCTGCTCCTCGCGGCCGATGGCGACGGCGGCTTCTCCGATGTGGGCCTGCATCAGATCCGGGTCGCCCGTGGCGATGGCGACGATGGGCAGCACCCCGGCCGCCTTGGCCACCGCCGGGTAGGCGGCCTTGCAGGCCCCGCAGGCGGCGTCGGTGAAGTAGAGCAGCCAGGCATCGGCCCCCCGGGCGCTGGCCAGGGACACGGTTTCCCCGCGGAGGCCGGGAAGGGCGAAAGCGGGCGCCTGCCGGCCCAGCAGGTGGGCGAAAGGTTTTAACGGCAGGCCGGGCGGCGCTCCGGTCTCCAGGCGCGCCCTGATGCCGATGCACAGCGCCAGCATCAGCCCCGGCGGCCACGGCCACCGGCTTTACCATTGCATTTAACCCGGAAGAATAAGCCATTCCCTTTGCTTTCGGTTGCCGTTCTCGATGCGAACCAGAAAAGCCCGCGTAGCTCGGTCAGCATGGCGCCGACGGTCAGCGTCGCCCCGGGGATGCCGTCATGCCATCCAGCTCCGCCTTACCTTGCCCCCCCCGCTTGCCGATGGTGACCAAGGTGAGGGTCACCAAAAGAGGGGGGGGAAAGGCAAGGGTTTTTTCAATCGTGTTATATCAAGTGAAATGTCCCGACGGAAGGGCAATTCACCCGGCGGCTGCCGGCTCGCAAGGGCGGCCGAGTAACGTCGGAGGTATGGGGAAGGAAGCAATGTTCCCCAGAATCCGCCTCCTGGACGCACTGGGCTTACCCGACGAAGATCGCCTCGTCAGGCCAGTCGTCGTCGAGCACGGCGGCGCCCATGTTGACCATCGGCAGGTAGTTGTGCTCGCGGCGGATGGTGCCGAGCAGGCGAATGGTGCGCAGCTCGTCGATCGAGTCCCTGCCGTGGTTCTTCTGCAGCGAGGGGATGATTTTCCCCTGCAGGCTGTCGGCGACGTCGCTGTCCGATTCCCCTTCGACGATCATCACCAGCGCCACCTGTCCGTCGGTCTCGGCGATGAAGCTGTCCCGTATCAGCTCGCTGAAGACGTTGGCGACGTTGGGCTCGCTGCGGATCTCCTCGACGATCTGGCTGCGGGTCATATATTTACCCCTTTCCTCTGGACCGCAACCGGATCTCCCGACCGATGAAATACCCCTTCCTGCCCTCTCCCCAGGGCCTCTATCATCCCAAGAACGAACGCGATGGCTGCGGCATCGGGTTTGTCGCCCACATCAAGGGGGCCGCGTCCCACGGCATCGTGGAGCAGGCGCTCGAGGTGCTGTGCAATCTCGACCACCGCGGCGCCCGCGGCTGCGAGGTCAACACCGGCGACGGCGCCGGTATCCTCACCCAGATCCCCGACCGCTTCTTGCGGAATGAGCTTTCCAGGCAGGGTGTGCAGCTGCCGGAGCGGGGCCGTTACGGCGTCGCCATGCTGTTCCTGCCCCCGGACGAAGTCCAGCGCCGCGCCTGCGAGCAGCGGCTCGAGGAGATCGCCGCGGAAGAGGGGCGGACGGTCCTGGGCTGGCGCGACGTGCCCACGGGCGAGGCCGATCTCGGCGACACGGCGCGCTCCTGCGAGCCCTGCATTCGGCAGCTGTTCATCGGCGCCGGCGACGGACTGACGGGGGAACTCGACTTCGAGCGCAAGCTCTACCTGATCGGCAAGCGGGCCAGTCACGAGATCCGCCACGGCGGCCGCTGGCCCGGCAGCGAGTACTTCTACTTCCAGAGCATTTCCTGCCGCACCATCGTCTACAAGGGGATGCTGACCCCCGGCCAGGTCGAGAACTATTTCACCGACCTGTCGGACCCGCTCCTCGAATCGGCCATCGTCCTCGTCCATTCCCGCTTCAGCACCAACACCTTCCCGAGCTGGGAGCGGGCGCACCCGTACCGCTACCTGATCCACAACGGCGAGATCAACACCCTCCGCGGCAACGAGAACTGGATGCACACACGCCAGTCGATGCTCCGCTCCCGGCTGTTCGGCGACGATCTCGAGAAGCTCTTCCCCATCATCGAGGAAGACGGCAGCGACTCGGCGAAGTTCGACAACTGCCTCGAGTTCCTGCACCTGGCGGGCCGCTCCCTCGGTCACGCGGTGATGATGATGATCCCGGAGCCGTGGGAGAAGCACGAGTCGATGTCCGACGAGAAGAAGGCTTTCTACGAGTACCACGCCTGCCTGATGGAGCCGTGGGACGGTCCGGCTTCGATCGCCTTCACCGACGGCACCCAGGTCGGCGCCGTCCTCGACCGCAACGGCCTGCGCCCGTCCCGCTACTACGTCACCGCCGACGACCGCGTCATCATGGGTTCCGAGGTCGGGGTGCTCGGCGTCGAGCCGGAGAACGTCCTCCACAAGGGCCGGCTGCAGCCGGGGAGGATGTTTCTCGTCGATACGGCCGAGGGCCGCATCATCGCCGACGAAGAGTTGAAGCCTCGCTGGGCAACCGAGCACCCGTACCGGCAGTGGCTCGACGAGCACCTCGTCGATTTCGAGGATCTTCCCGGGATCGAGCACGGCGAAAGTGCGCGCGAGCACGAGGAGGTCCTGCGGCGGCAGCAGGTGTTCGGGTTCAACTTCGAGGACCTGCGCGTCAACCTGATCCCGATGGCCCGCAACGCCATCTGGCCGATCGGCTCGATGGGGAACGACGCGGCGCTGGCGGTGCTGTCCGACCGGCCGCAGCCGCTGTTCAGCTATTTCAAGCAGCTGTTCGCGCAGGTCACCAACCCGCCCATCGACCCGATCAGGGAGGAGCTGGTCACGGCGACCGAGACCACCCTGGGGTCGGAGCGGAACTTCCTCGAGCCGGAGCCGGAGAGCTGCCGCCAGCTGCGCCTGACGAGGCCGATCCTGACCAATGCCGAGATGGCCAAGCTCAAGGGGGTCGACCGCGCCGGCATGAAGCCCTGCGAGCTGCCGATTCTGTTTCCCGCCGAGGCGGGGGAAGCGGGCATGCAAAAGGCCCTCGACGAGCTGTTCGCCGCGGCGGAGGCGGCGATCGACGGCGGCGCTGCGATCCTGATTCTCTCCGACCGCGGCTTCGACGAGCGCATGGCCCCGATACCGGCGCTGCTGGCGGTATCCGGGCTCCACCACCACCTGATCCGCGCCGGCAAGAGGACGCGGGCAGGCCTCGCCGTCGAGTCCGGCGAGCCCCGCGAGGTTCACCACTTCTGCCTGCTGCTGGGGTACGGCGCCAACGCCATCAACCCCTACATGGTCTACGAGAGCCTCGGCGACATGATCCGCGAGGGGATGCTGACCGACCTGGGATTCGAGGAGGCGAACGACAACTACAACAAGGCGGTGGTGAAGGGGATCGTGAAGGTGATGTCCAAGATGGGCATATCGACCTTCAAGTCGTACCGCGGCGCGCAGATCTTCGAGGCGGTCGGCATCAGGCAGGAGGTGATCGACCGCTACTTCACCTGGACGGACTCCCGCGTCGAGGGGATCGGCCTCGACGTCATCGCCGTCGAGGCCTGCATGCGCCACGGCGCCGCCTACCCGCAGTTCGAGTCGAACGGACGCAGCCTCGACGCCGGCGGCGAGTACCAGTGGCGCAAGGGGGGGGAGTACCACCTGTTCAACCCGCAGACGGTGCACAAGCTGCAGAAGGCGGCGCGCGAGAACGACTACGCCGTCTTCAAGGAGTACTCGGCCCTGATCGACGACCGCGCCAAGAACATGGCCACCCTGCGCAGCCTGATGGAGTTCAACTACGCCGGGGAGCCGCTGCCGCTCGACGAGGTGGAACCGGTAGAGGCGATCACCCGGCGCTTCAAGAGCGGGGCGATGTCGTACGGCTCTATCAGCAAGGAGGCGCACGAGGGCCTCGCCGTCGCCATGAACCGCATCGGCGGCAAGAGCAACACCGGCGAAGGGGGTGAGGATCCGGGGCGCTACGTCCTCGACCCCAACGGCGACTCGCGCAACAGCGCCATCAAGCAGGTCGCATCCGGCCGCTTCGGGGTGACCAGCAACTACCTCGTCCACGCGCAGGAGCTGCAGATCAAGATGGCCCAGGGGGCCAAGCCGGGAGAAGGGGGGGAGCTGCCGGGGGGCAAGGTCTACCCCTGGATAGCCAAGGTCAGGCAGTCGACCCCGGGGGTCGGCCTGATCTCGCCGCCGCCGCACCACGACATCTACTCGATCGAGGACCTCGCCGAGCTGATCCACGACCTCAAGAACTCCAACCGCCGGGCGCGCATCAACGTCAAGCTGGTCTCCGAGGTGGGCGTCGGCACGATCGCCGCCGGGGTCGCCAAGGGCCACGCCGACGTCGTCCTGATCAGCGGCCACGACGGCGGTACCGGGGCCTCGCCGCAGACGAGCATCAAGCACGCCGGGCTCCCCTGGGAGCTCGGTCTCGCCGACACGCACCAGACGCTGGTGCTCAACGACCTGCGCAGCCGCATCGTCGTCGAGACCGACGGTCAGCTCAAGACCGGGCGGGACGTGGCGGTCGCCGCCCTGCTGGGAGCCGAGGAGTTCGGCTTCGCGACCACCGCCCTGGTCGCCATGGGCTGCATCATGATGCGGGTCTGCCACCTCGACACCTGTCCCGTGGGGGTGGCGACCCAGAACCCGGTGCTGCGCGAGAAGTTCTCCGGCTCGCCCGATCACGTGGTCAACTTCCTGGGCTTCGTCGCCCGGGAACTGCGCGAGATCATGGCCGCCCTGGGATTCCGCACCGTCGACGAGATGGTGGGGCGCACCGACAGGCTGACCCAGGTGCCCAGCGATCACTGGAAGGCCAAAGGCGTCGACCTGTCGAAGATCCTCCATATGCCCGAGGCGCCCGACAGCGTCGGCCGCTACTGCCAGATCCCCCAGGACCACGGCCTCGAGCGTTCCCTCGACGTCGAGACCCTGCTAGCGCTGTGCGAGCCGGCGATCGCCCGCGGAGAAAAGGTCCGGGCCGAGCTGCCGATCCGGAACGTCGACCGGGTGGTCGGCAGCATCACAGGCAGCGAGCTCACCAGGCGCTACGGTCCCGACGGACTCCCGGCCGACACCATCCACCTGAAGTTCAACGGCTCGGCGGGACAGAGCTTCGGGGCCTTCGTGCCCCCGGGCATGACCCTCGAGCTCGAAGGGGACGCCAACGACTACTTCGGCAAGGGGCTGTCGGGGGGCAAGCTGATCCTTTATCCGCCGGCAGGGTCGCCGTTCGTCCCCCGCGAGGAGATCATCACCGGCAATGTCTCCTTCTACGGGGCGACTGCGGGGGAGGCCTACATCAACGGCATGGCCGGGGAGCGCTTCTGCGTGCGCAACAGCGGCGTGCGCGCCGTCGTCGAGTCGGTCGGCGACCACGGCTGCGAGTACATGACCGGGGGCAGCGTCGTCGTCCTCGGGCCGACCGGGAGGAACTTCGCCGCCGGCATGTCGGGGGGCATCGCCTACGTGCTCGACGAGGCCGGAGACTTCGCCGACCGCTGCAATCCCGAGATGTGCGACCTCGGCCCGGTCTCCGATCCGGAGGAGCTGCGGGAGGTGCGCGAGATGATAGAGCGGCACGCAGGATACACCGGCAGCGAAACTGCCCGGCGCCTCCTTGACGACTGGGACGCCGGCGCCAGGCAGTTCGTCCGCGTGATGCCGCGCGACTACCAGCGCATGCTCGAGGCGCTGCAGGACGCCCAAAGCCGCGGGCTTACCGGGGATGACGCGGTGATGGAGGCGTTCGAGGCCAACAAGTCGGACGAGGCGCGGGTGAGCGGCAACTGATGGGCAAACCAACAGGATTCATGGAAATCGAGCGGGAGCTGCCGCAGGACCGGTCTCCGCTCGAAAGGGTTAAGGACTGGGACGAGTTCCACCTCCACATGGGGGTGGAGAAGCTGCGGGACCAGGGTTCGCGCTGCATGGACTGCGGCGTCCCGTTCTGCCACACCGGGGCGTCGATGAGCCGCAGCGACAAGGGGTCGGGCTGTCCGATCAACAACCTGATTCCTGAGTGGAACGACCTGGTCTACCGCGGCCTCTGGGAAGACGCGCTGGAGCGGCTCCACAAGACCAACAACTTCCCCGAGTTCACCGGGCGCGTCTGCCCCGCCCCCTGCGAGGGGGCCTGCGTGCTCGGTATAAACGAGCCTCCGGTGACGATCAAGAACATCGAAGCCGCCATCGTCGACCACGGCTTCGCCTCTGGCACGGTGCTCCCCGAGCCGCCGGAGCGGCGAACCGGCAGACGGGTCGCCGTCGTCGGATCCGGGCCCGCCGGCCTCTCCTGCGCCGCGCAGCTCAACCGCGCCGGACACTGGGTCACCGTGTACGAGCGCGCCGACCGCATCGGCGGCCTGCTGATGTACGGCATCCCTAACATGAAGCTCGACAAGGCGGTGGTGACGCGGCGGCTGCAGCTGATGGAGGCCGAGGGGGTCGAGTTCGTCACCAACACCGAGATCGGCAGGGACATCCCGGCGCCCCAACTGGTCGAGGAGTTCGACGCCGTGGTCCTGTGCGGGGGGGCGACCAAGGGGCGCGACATGCCGGCCGAGGGGCGCGAATTGAACGGCGTCCACTTCGCCATGGAGTTTCTGACCGCGAACACGAAGAGCCTGATGGACTCCGGCCACGCCGACGGCAACTACATCTCCGCAAGGGACAAGCACGTCATCGTCATCGGCGGCGGCGACACCGGCACCGACTGCGTCGGCACCTCGATGCGCCACGGCTGCAGGAGCCTGACGCAGTTCGAAATCATGCCGCGGCCCCCCGACGAGCGCGCCCCGGACAATCCCTGGCCCGAGTGGCCGAACGTCTACCTGCTCGACTACGGCCAGGAAGAGGCGGCGGCCCGCTTCGGCGAAGATCCGCGCACCTACCTGATCAACACTACGAGGTTCGTCGGCGACGGCGACGGCAACGTCAGGGAGCTGCACACGGTGGGGATCGAATGGGCGCCGGGAGCCGGCGGCCGCATGGCGCCGCAGCCGGTCCCGGGGACCGAGAAGGTGTGGCCTGCCGATCTCGTGCTGCTGGCGATGGGCTTCCTCGGCCCGGAGGACACGGTCCTCGATCAGCTCAACCTCGAGCGCGACGAGCGTTCCAACGCCAGGGCCGAGCACGACCGCTTCGCCACCAGCGTCGAGGGAGTGTTCGCCGCCGGCGACATGAGGCGCGGGCAGAGCCTGGTCGTGTGGGCGATCGAAGAGGGCCGCGGCGCGGCGCGCGAGTGCGACCGCTACCTGATGGGGACGACCTCGCTGCCGTAGTGCCTGCCAGCGGAACCCCGCGTGAATTCTGTCGCCGGGGGCCTCGTTTGCAGGCTTGCTTACCGCATAGGCACCAAGACAAAACCAGAGCTGCGATACGGAGCGCTCCCGGGGTTTCCGGGGGGCGCTTTTTCATTGCCGCGCCAGCCGGTACGGAGAGGGCTCGGGCAGGGTGTCGGTGAGGGCGCTGCGGCCGGGAAACAGCAGCTCGGCGCTGCCGGCGTCGACGGCGCAGACGAGACCGGCCGCCTCGTTGCGCACGAACACCAGGTCCCCTTCCCTGCGGCCCACGTGCAGGACGTCGACGGTCCCGTCCTCGTCGGTCAGCTCGATGCGCTCGCGGTCGGAAAAGCCGTAGCCGCCCGCCCGCGGGTCGCGCAGGCTATCGAAGCGGAGCTCCTTCAGGAACGCCGTGTAGGCGAAGAGATTGGCAGTGAGACAGGTGTCGCTGCCCCCCTCGAAGGTCGCCACCCAGTCGTAGGCGTACTCCCCGGGCCGCGGCAGGTACGGACCCTCCGCCGGGGGCGGCCGGGGCACCCGGCGCAGCTGCCGGGGCGCCGGTCTTGCGCTGGCGAAGTCGATCTGCACAATGCTGTTTCGCTCGAGCACCTTGGGAAACAGGAACCGGTCGAGCATCGGGGGATTGCCGCCGGCCAGGGCGTGGCGGGGGTTGGCGTGCAGGTGCCATATCCGGGCGCCGTCGCGGTTGCGGCGCACGTAGGCTTCCCCCGTGCGCCGGCCGGGGGCCCCGCGGCCAACCAGCACGTCGGCCAGCATGCCCGAGTCGTCCGCGAGCAGCACCTCGACCGCCTGCTGCGGCAGCAATCCGTAGTCGCGGTCGTCTCCCGAGACGGCGGTCCCGTAAGTCTCCAGCAGGCTCCGCAGCAGGAAGTCGACGCGGTCCTCCTGCACGTAGGCGCCGTGGTAGGTCGGGTAACGCCAGACCTTCCCATGCTTCTCGTACACCCAGAGATGGCGCCCCCCCGGGGCCCGCACCTCGACGCGGCGGATGCGCTCCGGCACGACTTCGTCCGCGGGGTCGAACAGCGGCAGCAAGGTTCCGGCTTCGAGGCGCTTCTCCTCCCGTCGCTGGTCGATCCAGAGATCGGCGCCGATCAGCAGGGCGATCACGGCGCCGAGGATGGGCAGAAGCCGGGTCACGACGGCCCCCCGGCAGCGCCGGGATGGGAGCGCCGGCGATAGCGGACCAGGGCGACGGCGCCTAGGGCGAGCGGAGCTGCGGCGATGACGACGAGGCGCCAGACCGCCCTGCCGGCGGGGTCGTGGTAGGCGAAGCCGCGCGCCTGGCGGGTGCGCCCCTGCAGCCGGGTCATGCCGGGTCCGTAGACGGCGTCGGCGAGCAGGTTGAGGAGCAGCTGATCGTGGTCGAAGCCCGGCATCTGCAGGTGTCCGTTCTTGAACATTTCCGAGCAGCCGACCAGCACCAGGCGGCCGCGGCGTCCAGAAGCCGGTAGCGGCTCGAGGTTGCTGCGTCCCTCCTCGTCCTCGACGAACTGCGCCTCCGGGAACTCGCCGCGCAGGTCGACGGCCAGCGGCTGCGCCCCCGACACCTCCTCCGGCTGGGACAGCGAATCCGGCCGCAGAAAGCCTCCCTTCCACGGATAGCTCCAGGACTGCGGGGAGGTGCTGATCAGCACCTGCCGCGCGAACGACTCCGGAAGCCCGCCGAGGTCGAAGCTGTTTCCCCAGATGAACAGCAGGTCACCGAGGTCGCGAGTTATCGGCGATCCGGGGTCGTAGCGCTCTCCGACGGTGCGGATCAGGAACGGCAGGGCGACTTCCTGGGCGTCGTACTCGCGCACCGCGGTGCGGTTGACCTGGGTGTCGAGCCGCAGGTGGTGACGCGTGCGGTCCATGAGCACCTGACGCACCTGCTCGACGCCGATCAGTCGCAGGTAGCGGTCGAGGTCCTGGAACTGGGGCTGGGGCCAGTACACGGTATCGAAGCCGGTGCCTCGGTACTGGCGCTGCTGGATGTTGAAGTGCTGCATGGCGACGATGGCGGTCCCGCCCCCGGCGAGATGGCGGCTCAGTTGCAGGATGACCTCCCCCGAATCGCGGCGCGGCTGCATCCACAGGACGACGTCGGAGTCCGGGGCCAGCTGCGGGTAGCGCGGGTTGACGTGATGGACGCGGTACCCGTACGCGGCGAGCATGCGCTTGAGATGGCTGTACACGTCGGTCCCGCTCGGGGCGCTCAACCCCTTCTTCTGGTAGTCCTCCAGGGCCTCGGCGGGGGACAGCCGCGGCAGGTCGGAGACGACCGAAACCAGCGGGCGCTCGCCGCTCTCCAGGCGGTGGAGGGCCGCGGCGATCAGGAAGTCGAGATGCACCGAGGTGGCCCCGTCCAGCCGCGGGATCACCTCGCCGCGGTCGCCGCGGCGCAGCAGCAGTCCGCTCCAGACGCTCTTCGAGACCACGGTATCGCGGCGCACCTGCTCCACCTCGAACGGGGCGATCCCGGCCCTTTCGAGGTTCTTTCTGGCCGAGGGGGAGATCGCCTCCGGTCGCACCACCGTCAGCTCCACCCCTGCCTTGGCGAAAGGCTCGGCGACCCGGTGCTCCAACGGCTTCAGGCTCGCCGGCAGGTCTGCCCGCGGCGAGAGCAGGAACTCGGCGGTCAGCTCGTCCCGGATCCGCGCCAGCGACTCGACGACGCTCGCGGCGGGGGTGTTGACGCCGCCGCCGGTCAGGTCGACGTCGATGCGGGAGAAGGCGGCAACCACTCCGGTCGCCAGGGCGATGACGAGGAGGAGCACCGCGGCCCCGGCCCGCACCCAGGGCAGCGGCGCCAGCAGGCGCAATCCGGACAAGTCGCCGGATCTCCGGAAACGCCACCACCCGTACGCCAGTATCAGCACCGGGGCGAGACCGACCACGAGCAGCCGCCACAGCAGGCGGGAAGCGCCGGTCAGGGGGGGCAGCTCGGCCGGTTGCGCGCGGTCGACCTCGGCGCGGATCAGGCGGTCGCGGGAGGCGAAGGTGCGCACCAGGTCGTCTATCACGACGGAGTGGCCGTACCCCGGCTGGCGCAGTATGCCGTCGCGGAAGGCGCTGGCGGAAGCGAGGACGACGAGCCGGCCGGCCCAGGGATCGCCGGGGGTCAGCAGCACCATCAGGTTCTGCTTCGGTACGGTGAGGGAGGCGGCGAGGTCGGCCCCCGACAGCAGGTCGCCGGTGAGGGCGCGCACCCAGGCGTGCTCGGTGGTGGTGGCGACCACCTGGGCTTCGTACCCGGCCTGGGCGGCGCGGCCCGGGTCTACGGCAAGCGGGCTGGCGGCGACGAAGCTCAGGCCGCCGCGGGCCGGGGTGCGGAATCGCCGGAAGTCGCGGAACGCGGGCAGGTTGCGCAGGTGAAAGGGGGCCTCGACTTCGCGGACCGAACCGTCGGCGAGGCGCACGGGCAGGGCGCCGGCGTTGCGGTCCAGCAGCAGATCGGGGATGGGCCGCAGGCCGAAGGGGCGCAGCAGGTCGCTCCAGGCCCGGGGCCCATCGGCCATGCGGAACAGCACCGAGTCGCCGCGGGCGTGGTAGGTGGCCTCGTACGAGCTGCCGGCGAGGACCGCGGTCCGCCCCGAGGCGACGAATCTCTTGAGCTGCTGTATGTGCCGGTCCGTCACCTGCTGCGGCGCGAACCAGAAGAGCATGTCGGTGTCGGGCGGGATGTAGGGGGAGCGGTCGAGGTCGACCTGCACCACCGGGCCGTGCTGGCTGAGGAACTGCGGAAACTCGACGAACCCGCCGCTGGCCGGAGCGGAGAAGGCGAAATCCGCCTGCGGCGGGGCGAACAGGGTCTGCAGATGGGCGCGCACCCACTGCTCGAGGAAGGGCAGGTCGGTATCCTCAATCCCCTGGATGAGCACCTCCGGGTGGTTCTCGATGCTCAGCACCAGGGAGGACCAGACCTTCTCCTCGCCGTGCTCGTCCCTCTCGATGCGCCGCACGCTGATGGGGGAGACCTTGCGGCGCGCCGCGTACGCGGCCCCGGCGTCCCCGCTCAGCTCCGGGTAGACGACCCGCGTGTCGACGCGGTCGGGGGCGGCCGAGCGGAACGCCGACAGCAGGGCGCGGACGTCCCCTTCGACCTCTTTCAGGTGCGACGGCATGCGCTGCCGCGGCGAGACGAAAAGGGTGAGGGTCACTCTGCCGTCGAGCCGCTCGAGGAGGGCGCGCGTCTTCGAGGTCAGGGAAGCCGGCGAGAGCCCGACGAAGTCGATCTCGGCGGGCCCGGCCGATTCGAGGACCCGGCTGCCGAAGACCGAAATGGCCAGGAGCAGGAGGAAGCAGAGGAGGGACTGGAGGGCGAAGCGGGACACCGGCTCAGTACTTGATGCGCTTGAGGGTGATCTCGTTCATCCACAGGAAGAAGGCGCCCATCAGCAGGAAATAGAGCACCCCGTCGAGCCCGACGACGCCGCGGGTGAAGGCCTCGTAGTGCGGCATGACGGAGACCGACTGGTAGATGCGGCTGCCCAGCTCCCAGCCCGGGGCCAGGCCGTCGAGCACGGCAACAACCTTTTCGTGGCCGCTGAGGACGAAGAGGAACCCCAGCAGCGTGGCGAGCACGAAGGAGACGATCTGGTTCTGTGTCAGGCCGGAAACGAAGACGCCGAACGAGAGGAAGAACGACCCGAGGAAGAAGGCCCCGAGGTAGCTGGAGAAGATCAGCCCGAAGTCCGGGTCACCGAGCCAGAACAGCATCACCGCGATCGGCGTGGTGCCGGCCAGCACGAGGAGGTAGAACAGCAGGGCGGCGGCGTACTTGCCGGCGACGAACTGGATCGACCGCAGCGGCAGGGTCATGATCAGCTCGAAGGTGTTCTGGGCGTGCTCCTCGGACCAGGTGCGCATCGTCATTGCCGGGACGAACGGAATCAGCAGGAACGGCAGGGTTTCGAAGAAGGGGGACATGTCGGCGACGGAGCGCAGGAAGAAGGAGTTCATGAAGGTGGTGCCGGAAAGCACGAGGAAGACCGTGGCGTAGATGTAGGCGATGGGCGAGTCGAAGCAGGCGGCGAGCTCCCGCTGCACGACCACCCAGGTTCCGGACGCGAATCCCGGGTCGCGGGAGGAGGAACCGGCTGCGGCCGGGGATTCGCTAGCGGCCGCCATCGTCCCCCGAGCTGGCGCGCACCCGGTGCGCGAAGATCTCTTCGAGAGCGGCCCCCTCCATGCCGGACCCGGCGGCGAGCTCCTGTATGGTGCCGTCGCCGAGAAGCCTGCCTTGGTGGATGATCAGCACGCGGTCGCTGATCGCCTCGACGTCGGGCACGATGTGGGTGCTGAAGAGTATGGCGCGCCCGGACTTCAGCGCGCGCAGCATTTCGCGGAAGGCGATCACCTGCAGCGGATCGAAGCCGTGGGTCGGCTCGTCGAGCAGGAGGATGGGGGGGTCGTGGATCATCGCCGAGGCGAGGCCGAGGCGCTGCCGGAACCCGGTGGAGCACTGGGAGATGCGCTGCGGCAGCACCGAGCCGATGCCGCACAGCTCGACGGTGCGCTCGAATTGCGGCTCGAGCTCACCCTCCCGCAGGCCGCGGGCCCTGGCGACGAAGCGGAGGAAGTCGTCGACGCGCATGTCGCGGTAGAGCGGCGTGTCGCCGGCGAGGTAGCCGATGGCGCGGCGCACCTCGAGAGGCTGTTCGACGGCGTCGAAGCCGGCGACCGAGATGGTGCCGGCTGTCGGGTAGATGTAGGTCGACAGCATCTTGAGGACGGTGCTTTTGCCGGCCCCGTTGGGACCGACGAAGCCGACGATCTCGTCCCGGCCGACGGTGAAGCTGACGTCGTCGACCGCGGTCAGGGCCCCGTATTTCCTGGTGACTTTGTCAACGGTGATCATGAAGAGAATAAAATCGGTATTCGGCAGTTCCCATTCAACGAATGCGGTTCCGGCGGCGGTTCCGGGCGCGGCCAAATTGACTCTCCCGGGGGGGCCTGTATACTCCAGGCGAACTTCATTCCGGGAGGCGGCACCGTGAGCGACGGCGAAGAGAAAAAGAATATCAGCGGCCTGCAATGGCTGTCGCAGGAGCGCCCCGAGGCGATGGGTCACCTGCTGTCGTTCTTCCGCGAGTCGGGGCGGCACCTCGATCCGAAGACGCGCTTCCTGATCTCCATCGTCACCAAGGTCGTCAACTTCTCGCCGCGCGGACTGCGCCAGTACATCCCGCGCGCCATGCGCGAAGGGGCGAGCCGCGACGAGGTGATCGACGCCATCCTGTGCGCCTACCCGGCGGCCGGCCTCGTCAACGTCGTCGACGCGATCCAGGTGCTGCGCTCCCTCGATCTTCCGGGCAGCGCCGAGGAGCCCGCGGCGGAGGCGGAATGGACCGCGGTCGTCAGGGCGGACGAGATCGAGGAGAACGGCGCCAAGGTCGTGCAGGTGGGAGACAAGCCGATTGCCGTCTTCAACGCCGGCGGGCGTTTCCTGGCCATCTCCAACACCTGCCTGCACCAGGGCGGCTACCTCGGGCTCGGCAGCCTGGACGGTTGCACCGTCACCTGCAGCCGCCACGGCTGGCAGTTCGACGTCGCCAGCGGCGAATGCCTCTCCCATCCGGGGCGCGCCGTCGAGTCCTACGAGGTCCGCGTCGAGGACGGCCAGGTGCTGGTCCTCGCGTAGAACCTGCGCGGCATCGACGGTCTGCTCAGCTCGAAGCCGGGAGTACGCCCCGATCTTGCGAATATCGCTGGCGGGTCCCATCGCCGGGGGCTCCCTGGAGTTGTTCAACTTCAATCCATCCGGGATGCACGGGCCCATGCGGGCGAATGCGGCGTGCATATCTCTTCCGAATTCCATGCCGTTCGGCCATAGCGCGTCTCTGTAACCGCAGCGAAGGCCGCCCACCCGGCCTGCCGCATCACCTCCAGAGCAGCGGATCGACCTTCCCCCCCTCGGCGAGATACAGCTCGATGGCCCGCAGCGACTTGGCGATTACCGCGGCGATGTCGGCCGGATAACGTGCGAAGGCCTCCGCGGTGACAGCCGTGCGCCCAGGTTCTCCGGGGCAGTCCGCAAAGCGGACAGCGGCCTCGACGCTCTGCGTTTTCCCCTCGAGCAGCCGCAGCAGCGGTTTCAGCGGCACGTGCAGGAAGCCGTCGCTCTCCTCGCTGAACGACACCTCTTCCAGTCCGATTTCGCGGACCACCAGGTAGGAGTGCTGGATAACGCGGGAGCAGTTCCGCTCCTGCCCTTCGAGCCGGGCGCTGCCGAGATAGTGCAGATCCCGCTCCCCGAGAAGGATGCCGGCCTCTTCCTCGAACTCGCGCACCCCCGCCTGCCGGTGCGACTCGGAGGCCATGACGTGGCCCCCTGCCGGCGCATCCAGACTGCGGACGAAGGGATCGCCGCGGCGCCCGCGTTGCTGAAGCAGCAGCAGCGGCTCGGGCCCGCGCAGCCAGGCGCACCAGACGAACACCAGCCAGTGCCAGTCCCCGTCCCCGTGCACCTCGGCGCGGGTCTTGGAACCGAGCCGGCGGCCGTCGCGGTCGAAGAAGGCCAGGAGTTCCGCGCTCACGCGGATATGACGGCGATGAACTGGAACAGGAAAGCGAGGGCGGTGAGGGCCAGCAGGGCACCGGCCAGCAGGTAGGTGCCGATTCCCTCGCGGCCCCCGTAGTCGCGGCTCAAGGCGTAGGCGGTCACGTAGCCGCCGGCGAACCCGCCTGCGTGGGCCCAGTTGTCGACGCCGGAGAAGAGGAAGCCGAAGATGAAGAGGATGATCGCCCACTGCAGGAAGTGGCGGGTGAACATGGGGCTGCCGCGCTGGCGCCCGAAAACGATGGCGGCGGCGAGCAACCCGAAGATCGACCCGGAGGCCCCGAGGGTGTAGGCGTTCCCCATCAGCACCGAGAGGGCGAAACCGCAGGCGCCCGAAACAGTGAAGATGATGAACAGCCGGAACGGCCCGAACAGCTCGCTGACCATCGGTCCGAGCTGCCGCACCCACAGCATGTTGAAGAGGATGTGCAGCAGACCGCCGTGCAGATAGATCGCCGTGACAATCGTCCACCAGTGCCCCTGCACCATCACCGGCACGACCCCGGTCATGCCGAGCCTCAGAGTGGCGGTTCCGCTCGGGGCCAGAAAGCGGAACAGGTCGAAAGTGGTGAAGATCGCCCCTGGGTCCATCGCCAGTCCGGCGATGTAGAGGATGACGCACGCGGTCGTGATCAACTTCGGAAAATCGAGGGAAAGTCCCAGCTTGCGAAACCGCGAGGTGAAGCCCCACATGCCGGGTCTCAGCTGGCCGCAAAAGGGACAGCGGTCGGCGGCGCTGCCGATCAGCTTGTGGCACCTGGGGCAGAGGATGGCGGGCATTCGATAACCGGAGGGTGTCGTGTTTCTATGGCAGGCGCTCAACTGTCCCGGGGAACGCCTGTTCGCCGGCCGCCCGCGAAGGGCGGCGTGCGATTCAATCAGGAAAAGAAACAGACTACGTAGCCGGACGGGAATTCCGGAAACAGTGCTTCAAAGCAGCTGTGTCCGCGACGTTCAAGAAAAGCGGCGGCTGACCGTCCCCGCAAGTGCGGAGCTCAACCAGTTTCCGAGGCATTTTCCGGATACGGTGCGGCTATTCCGAAAGGCTGGCCTTGATGCGGGCCCATGAAACGCCGGTGACAGCGGAATCCTCCGTACCTCCCGCCTCAATCAGGATTCCTCCGGCCCAGAGGTCAGAATCGTTGAACCCTCCCTGCTCCCAACCATCCTCAATTCCGAACAAGCCGTGCATGCTCTCGAATTCGTTTGCGTCGTCGACATCCACAATCTGGATACTGAACCCGATCGTTTTCCCGGAGAAAAGATTGGAGACCATACTTTGGTCCTGATCATCCCAGATCAGGCGATCGAACGGGGTGACGAAAAATTCCACCACGCCGAAGCTCGGCTCGCTGTCGATCACGGCGCCGCCGCCGTCGGCATAGGGTGGCTTGTGCACCCAATCCGTATGGGGACTCACCTGACGCAGAAGAAGGTTGTTGTCGTTGTCATATGTTCCTGGAAACGCCTCATACCATTGTGCCTGCTCCATGGGATATGTGAGCCCGGTTGCATTGTCGATCAGCAAGCTTCCGCCGCTCCTGTCTCCGTCGACGCCCATCGCTATGGATAGATCGGCGCCGGCCAGGCCACCTCTGTCGCTGCGGTCGTAGAATCGCTCGTTAACGAAGTCGTCGACCAGCTCCATGCCTACGAAAAGCTGATCATCGGCATGGTGCCAAGCCACCCAGATGCGATAATCCAACGAGGATGGGTCGTATTCCGACGCCCACGGGGCGGTTTGAAAATCCAACGGCGTCAAGGAGGGCTCGCCGAGGATTTCAACCCAGTCCTCAATCGAACCATCGGTCACGTCGATTTTTGCCCGCATCTCGTCGGTAAGCTCCGGGATTGGATACACCCGGTCCTGGATCTGTGCTTCCGTAGAGACCGATGTCATTACAAAGGAAACCGGAATCAAGAAAATGGGGGTTCGCATGTGACAAATCCTTTCCATGTTGGCCTCCGGGAATGGCGGAAAATCGCCTGCCAGTACCGGTTCGAGCCGGAGGTTGATCAGCTCGAAGAATAATCAGGCCGCGGCGGACCAGAGCATCAGCAGGCCAAAGCCCGGTCAGCAGCGGGAGATCAGGGACCTCCCTTCGAGCCTGCGCACCCACTGATCGCAGGGGGACGCGTTCCATGCGGGCGAAGCTACGGCTCTCCAAAGGCCCGGCAAAGCCAGCGGCAGCCCGCCACCCCTGTCGAAATCAGCGGTAGCGCCGAGCCTCTGGGAGCCTGTTGACAGGGCCGGATGCCTCTAGCTACGTCTACGCGCCGCCCGGACCGGAGGCGAGCCCGGCCTTCCCCCGGGCACCGAAGCGCGATTCACAGGCGCCGGGGGCCGTCCGTAAAAGCGGGGGCGGTGTTCGTGCCCCATAGAATAGAGCGCGCCAACCTTACCCTCAGCCAACCTTCTCATCGCAATGCCCGTACTGGAAAGCAGCGAAAACCCTTTCGGCGGGGTCATCGTCGATCCCGGCGGTCTGCAGGCCGACCCGCGCAGCTTCGCAAGCGACCTCCGCGAGTCGCTCGATTCCTGGCGTTCCGACTACCGCGTCGTATGGCTGGAGATTCCGATTGCCCTGTCGGCGCTGATTCCGGTGGCCGTCGAAGCGGGGTTCGCGTTCCACCACAGCGGCGAAGACTACCTGATGCTGACGCATCGACTCGATCCCGGAGCCTTCATTCCCTCCTACGCCTCCCACTACATCGGGGCCGGCGGGGTGACCTTGAACAGCCGCCGGGAGCTGCTGGTGGTCAGCGAGAAGTATCACCGCGCCGGGAGCAATCCGCCGCGCTACAAGCTGCCCGGCGGGGCGCTGAAGGAGGGGGAGCATCTCGTCGAGGGGGTGATGCGGGAGGTGCAGGAGGAAACGGGGGTGCAGACGGAGTTCGAGTCCCTGGTCTGCTTCCGCCACTGGCACGGCTACCGTTACGGCAAGTCGGACATCTATTTCGTTTGCCGGCTGCACCCGGTCTCGGAGGAGATCTCGATTCAGGAAGAGGAGATCGCCGAGAGTCTGTGGATGCCGGTGGCGGAGTACCTCGGAGACGGCAATGTGCATCCCTTCAACAAGCGGATCGTGCGCGCGGCCATGGAGAGCCCGGGCATCGCCCCTGCCGAGATCGAGGGGTACGGCGACCGCGGCAAGTACGAGTTCTTCATGCCGGGCAATTCGGGAACCCGCCTGCGGTCCTAGCCGCCAACTCTTCCGTCCCCGGGGCCGCAGCACCTTCCCGGGGGCCGCTGAAAACCTTCTTCCTCACCGGCTGCCGCCAAGGCGGCTCCTGCCGCAGCCATCCCGCTGTCCCCTCGGGAACGCTGGCCGGACCCTACCGGAGGTCGAGCTTTTCCAGCACCTCCCGGTTGACGACGAACCTGGGGACCCGTCCCTGCAGGCAGTCGACGATCGATTGGGCGGCGGCGATCGACATCCGCTCCCGCGCCGTGACCGTGCTGGAGGCGGAGTGCGGCATGGCGACGACGTTGGCCATCTGCACGAGCCGCAACGACGTCCCCCGCGGCGGCTCCGTCGCCTGGCAGTCGAGGCCGGCGCCGGCGAGATGGCCGCCCTCAATCGCGGCTATCAGGGCCTCCTCGTCCACCAGCCCCCCCCTTGCGGTGTTGATGAGATAGCTCCCCTGCTTCATTGCGGCGAGGAAACCGGCGTCGACGAGCCCGGCATTCTCCTCCGACATCGGCAGGTGCAGGCTGACGACGTCCGACTCGGCCAGCAGCTGCTCGCGGCTCGCGGGTTGGGCGCCGAGCTCCTGCAGCCGCCCCGGCTCGAGGAATGGGTCGTCGACGAGGACGCGCATTCCGAAGCCGAGGGCGCGCCGGACCACTTGGGCGCCGATGTGGCCGCAGCCGATCAGCCCGAGGGTCATCGCGCACAGGTCCTCGGAGATGGCGACCTGGTAGCCGCCCGACTTCACCGCCCGGTCCCCGGGGACGATGTGGCGCACCGCGGCCAGCAGCAGGGCCATGGCGTGGTCGGCCACCGCGTCCGACATGGTTCCCGGGGTGTTGGTGACCACGATGCCCTGTTCGGTGCAGAGGTCGAGGTCGACGCGGTCGTAGCCGACTCCGTTGCGGGCGATCACCCTGAGATCGCCCGCAAGCTCCATGGTATGGGGGGTGAAGTACTCCCCCCCGGCGAGAATACCGCTGAACCCGGCCAGTTTTTCACGGGTCTCCTCGTCCGGCCAGGGGGCGCTCCCCTGCCGGTGGACGAACTCGAGCTCCGCCTCCTCTACGAGCCGGCGGGCAGGCTCGCGGCCGCGGAATTCGATGGCGCAGGTACCAAGGACGCGGCCGCTCATGCCTGGCCTCCGAAGCGGGTGTGCAGGTAGCGGGAGAACGGCGTCTCGACGGCGAGCTCCGCGGCGATCTCCTCGAGGCTGCGGCGGGTCTCGTCGCCGACCGGGATGCCCTCCTCCGCGTACTCCCGTTCCCGCCGCCACTCAAGCCCTCCCGGCAGCTCGGCGCTGTCGTACCCGGGGAGCGGATCGAGGGCGCGCGCCTCACCGATCCAGCGGTCCATCTCCGCCTTGTATTCGTCCGGGTCCATGAAGCTCTCGACAGAAAAGGCGGCGATGAAGGAGCCCTGGTTCGATTCCCACCTGGAAGCGGGGGGCATGAGCTCCGGCTTGTAGATCCCGGCCAGCACCCCCCCGAGGCCGTACGCGGAGGCGGCGATCCCCATCTCCTTGAAGAAGGCGAAGGGCGCGCGCTCGTAGAGCTCGTCGTCGTAAGGAAGGAAGGAGGAGCCCATGTCGAGCACCATCGGCGGCTGCTCGCCTGCGGGCAGGGCGATGCTGATCGGGGAAGAACCCTTGATCCCGAGAATACTGCCGGGCCGGGGATGGTAGCGGTGGGAGGATACGGCGATCCCGATGCAGTCGCGGGTTGCGGCCATGCGCGAGTACTTGCCGGCTCCTCCGAAGTGGAAGTGGTTGCGCGTGGTGACCGCGGCGGCGCCGTGCTCGAGGGCGCGTTCGGCCGCCCACTCCGCCCCCTGCCTGCAGGGGAGGTGGCCCATGCCGCCGTCGCCGTCGAGGGTCTGGGTGGTCGTCGACTCCCGGACCACCTTGATGTCGGGAGCCGGGTTGATCCGGCCGTCGAGGATCATGCGGCAGTACCCGGCGGTCTGGAAGGTGCCGTGGCTGACGACGCCGCGCAGGTCGGTTTTCACCAGCAGCTCTGCCATGGTGGTTGCGTGCGCGGTGCTCATGCCGACGCGCTCGAACAGGGTTCGCACGAGGCTGCGCAGGTCGCCTGCGGGCACGCGGATACCGCTTTCGGGTGGGACGTTTCCCATGGACACCCATCCCTCTTTTTCTGAACAGGACACTGGGAGTGCGAAGCTCTATACTTGAAACGGCGGCGGTTGAAATAAGGAAATCGACAGGCTGGCGAAAGTCTCCGGAACGTGCGGAATCGAAGAAGCATGGATGGCATGAACGATGAGCTGCGAATCTTCGCAGGTCGTTCCAATCCCGGCCTGGCCGATGAAATCTGCCGCTGCCTCGGGATTCGCCGCAGCAGTCTGACGGTTTCCCGCTTCTCGAACGACAACCTCTCGGTGCAGATCGACGAGAACGTGCGCGAACGGGATGCCTTCATCGTGCAGGCCTTCACCGAGCCGGCGAGCGACCACATCGTCGAATTGCTGATTACCCTCGACGCCCTGCGCAGCGCCTCGGCGCGCCGCATCACCGCGGTGATCCCCTACTACTCGTACGCGCGTTCGGACAAGAAGGACGCGCCGCGCATCTCCATCGCCGGGCGGCTGATGGCCGATCTGTTGGAAACTGCCGGTGCTGACCGGGTGCTGACCATGGATCTGCACGCCGAGCAGGTGCACGGTTTTTTCGGCATTCCCGTCGATCATCTGACGGCGATACCGATCGTAGCCGACCACATCGGAAAAACCTGCGATCTGGCGAATGCCGTGGTGGTAGCGACCGACGCCGGCGGCGCCCGGCGGGCCGGCAAGTTCGCTTCCCGGCTGGGTCTGCCGCTGGCGATCATCGACAAGCGCCGGGTCAGCGACACCCGCGTGAGCCAGGGCAACGTGGTGGGCGAGGTGGAGGGCAGGGACGCCGTTGTCTTCGAGGACGAGATCGCCACGGGCGGCACCTTCATCGAGACGGCGCGCACTCTGAAAAAAGCCGGGGCCCGGCGGGTCTTCGCCGGCGCCACCCACGGCGTGCTGGTCGGCAACGCCATCGACAACCTGCGCGCCTCGCCGGTCGAGGCGGTGACCGTCACCAATACCGTGGCGGTGCCCCCCGAAAAGCGGCTCGACCAGATGACGGTTCTGTCGGTGGCGCCGCTGATGGCCGAAGCGATCCGGCGTATCCACACCGGCGAAAGCGTCGGGGCCCTGTTTGCCTGACCTCCGGACAAGCCCTCCCAGGAAACCAGCATTCGTAAGGACATAGAGTTGCCGCCGCCAACGGGTAGTGCAGAAAGGAAGTACGACCTGCTGCTGAGCGGGGCCACGGTGATAGACCCCTCCCAGGGAATCGACGGGGCCAGGGATGTCGCCGTCAGGGACGGTCTCATCGCCGCGGTCTCGGAGGGAATCGATACCGCCTCGGCCCGGGAGCGGATCGACCTGTCCGGGCGCATCCTCACCCCTGGGTGGATCGACATCCACGCCCACGTGTATCCCGGCGCCACGACCTGGGGCATCAAGGCGGACGCCCACTGCCTCGCCACGGGGGTCACCACGATTGTCGACGCCGGCAGCCCGGGCTGGGCCAACTTCATCGGCTTCAAGGAGTTCGTCGCCGATCCGGCGCGCACCCGGACCCTGGCGTTCGTGCATATCTCCGGGATCGGCCTCACCTACGGGCCGGTCGGAGAGATGGAGGACCTGCGCTACGGGGATCCGGAGCGCACCGCCTGTGTGATCCACAACTGGCCCGGGATCTGCGTCGGTGTGAAGGTCCGCCAGGCCCGCTTCCAGGTGGGGGACAACGGGGTCGAGCCGCTGCGCCTGGCCACCGCCGCTGCCGGCATGGTGGACGTTCCGGTCATGGTCCACATCGGCACCGGGGTGCCGCTGCCGGAGGTGCTCGCCGGAATGCGCGCGGGCGACATCGTCACCCACTGCTACCAGGGGCACGGCGACCTCGTGATCGGTGAGGACGACCGCGTCCTCGAGGCGGTCTGGGAGGCGCGCGAACGCGGCGTGCTGTTCGACGTCGGCCACGGCGGCGGCAGCTTCAATTTCGAGGTTGCCCGCGCCTCGCTGGCCGAGGGCTTTCTCGCCGACGTCATCAGCACCGACATCCACGCCCACAGCATCGAGCGCACCGTAGACAGCCTCGCCGACGCCGGATCGAAGCTGATGAGCCTCGGAGTAGGGCTGCGCGAGGTGATCGCGCGCACCACCACCAGGGCGGCCGCCGCCATCGGCCGCGAAGAGTTGGGAACGCTGCGGCCCGGCACGGTCGCCGACCTCGCGGCGTTCGAAATTACCGAAGGGGAATACGATTTCTTCGACTGCCACAGGGAACGGAACAGCGGTTCGCAGAAGATCGAACCGGTTCTCACGGTGCGGGAGGGAGTCCCCTATCGCCCCGACGACCTGCGCGAGGAAGTGGCCGAGACGCTGCGCCGCGCCGACGAGATGAACGCCCTGTCGGGGAAGAACTTCGCCCGCTTCGGGTGGTCTCCCCCCGCGGCCGTCACCGGCTAGCGCGGGTCCCGTTCCTTTTTCCGAGAACCAAGTCGCAAGAGGAGAAGATGCTGCAAGCTACCGATGACCTGAGAATCGCCAACCTGCGGCCGCTGCTGCCCCCGGCGATCCTGATGGAAGAGCTGCCGTTGACGGAGAGGGCCTCGGAGACGGTTGCCTCGGGCCGGCGCAAGATCGGCGCCATCATGGATGGCGAGGACGACCGCCTGGTGGCGATCGTCGGGCCCTGCTCGATCCACGATCCCGACGCCGCGCGCGACTACGGCGGCAGCCTGGCCGCCGCGGCCGGGCGCCTGCGGGAGGACCTGCTGATCGCCATGCGCGTCTACTTCGAAAAGCCGCGTACGACTGTGGGCTGGAAGGGATTGATAAACGACCCTCACCTCGACGACAGTTTCGCCATCAACGAGGGGCTGCGGACGGCGCGCCGGCTCCTGCTCGACCTCGCCGACAGCGGGCTGCCGGCAGGGTCGGAGTTTCTCGATACCATTACGCCGCAGTTCATCGCCGACCTGGCGAGCTGGGGAGCGATCGGGGCGCGCACCACCGAGAGCCAGGTGCACCGCGAGCTCGCCTCGGGACTGTCGATGCCGGTGGGGTTCAAGAACGGCACCGGCGGCAGCGTGCAGCTGGCGATCGACGCGATCCTGGCGGCCCGGGGCGCTCACCACTTTCTCTCGGTGACCAAGCAGGGGATCTCGGCCATCGTCGCCACCACCGGCAACGACCGCTGCCACCTCATCCTGCGCGGCTCGAACAGCGGCGGCAACTACGACCGGCAGTCCGTTGCCTCGGTGGCCGGGGAACTGCGGGAAAAGGGACTCCCCTTCCGGGTGATGATCGACTGCAGTCACGGAAACAGCGCCAAGGACCACGCCAGGCAGCCCCTCGTCAGCGCCGAGGTCGCCGCCCAGGTCGCAGCCGGATCCGAAAACATTTTCGGGGTCATGATCGAGAGCCACCTCCTCGCCGGCCGCCAGGACCTGGTCCCCGGCAGGGAGCCGACCTACGGGCAGAGCATCACCGACGCCTGCGTCTCCTGGGAGACGACGGAGCGGATGCTGGAGGAGCTCGCCGCGGCGGTGCGCACGAGGCGCTCCCGGTGACCGGCGAAACCAGCCTCAGTCGGCCCTTCTCCAGAAAACTCCGGCCGCCTGCCTGATGCGGTCCGCCCCGCGGGTGCGGTCGGGGCGGCTCCAGTGGGCGGGGAACAGCTCGCGGTACTGCTCCTGGGCAAAGCGGCGGTCGACGAGCAGAATCAGCCCGCGTTCGCGCTCGCCGCGGATGACGCGGCCCGCGGCCTGCAGCACGCGGTTCATCCCCGGGTAGGTGTAGGCGTAGGCGAACCCGGGGAGGTTGCGCTCGTCGAAGTAACCGCGGATCAGGTTGCGCTCCAGGCAGATCCGGGGCAGGCCGACGCCGACGATGATCGCCCCCACGAGACGCTCCCCCACCAGGTCGATACCCTCGCCGAAGATTCCCCCCATCACCGCGAAGCCGACGACGGTCTCGCGGTGGTCGGTGTCGAAGACGGCGAGGAACTGCTCGCGCTCCGCTTCGCTCATGCCGCGCCGCTGCACCAGGGTGCGGATGCCACCCGGAAAGCGGCCGTACACCTCTTCGAGATACTTGTACGACGGGAAGTAGGCGATGTAGTTGCCGCGGCGCTGCAGGGCCGCGGCGGCGATCGACTCGGCGACGTCGCCGTAGGAAGAGCCGCGGCCGCGCCAGGTGGTGTCGATGTGATCGGCGAGAAGAAGCCCGAGGTGCTCCTGCGGAAACGGGGAGGGCAGGGACAGGGTGAAGTCGTGGCGGTCCCCCCCGAGCAGGTCGCGGAAGTAGTCGAGCGGGGTGAGGGTCGCCGAGAAGAAGGCCGCGGACCGGCCGCGCTTGAGGGCGGTGCGGATCTGCGCCGAGGGGTCGAGGCAGTAGAGGCGCAGGCTGAGGTCGCGCGCCGAACGCTCGGCGCAGGTGACGTAGCGCTCGTCGAAGAGCTCGGCGACGCGCAGGAAGCCGGTCGCGGTGAAGTAGCAGTCCAGCAGGTCGCCGCCGTACGGAGCAGCCCTGTTGCGGGCGAGGAGGGGCTCGGCGATGGCGTTGAAGCGCTCCAGCAGGTACGGCAGGTCCTCCGGCTTTTCCCGTGCAAGCCAGTTCTCCCCGTCCCCCTCCAGCTCGCAGCGCTCGGCGACGCCGCGCAGACAGGAGTCGATATCCGCCAGCGCCTTGGCCAGGTGGGGGTGATCCCCTCCCAGCCCCCTCTTCAACCGGCGGAAATCCGACCTGCGGAGCTCGGCGGAGTACATGTCGCGGGCGCGCTCGACCAGGTTGTGGGCCTCGTCGACCAGGAAGAGGTACTTCCCGCGGGTATCGAGGAAATAGCGGCGCAGGTAGGCCTTGGGATCGAAGACGTAGTTGTAGTCGCAGATGATCGCGTCCGCCCACAGGGACAGGTCGAGCGACAGCTCGAACGGGCAGACGGTATGCCGCCGCGCCACCTCCTCGATCGCAGTCCGCGTCGCCGCCGCCAGCGAGAAGGCCTCGTCGACGGCGTCGTTGACGCGGTCGTAGTAGCCGAGGGCGTACTGGCAGGTCTCCTGGTCGCAGGGGCGTCCGCCGCGGGCGTTGAAGCAGATGCGGTCGCGCGCCGTGAGGGTCACGCTCTTGAACTCGAGGCCGGCCCCCTGCAGGTCGGCGAACGCCTTTTCGGCGACGGCGCGGCCGCTCGTCTTGGCGGTGAGGTAGAAGATCTTCTCGACGCGCCCCTCGCCGACCGCCTGGACCGCGGGAAACAGCACGGAGATGGTCTTGCCGATCCCGGTCGGCGCCTCGGCGTAGAGACGGCCCTGGGAGGCGATCGTGTCGGCGACGCAGGCGGACAGCTCCTCCTGGCCCGGGCGGAAGCTCGGGAAGGGGAATCCCAGCCCCGAAATCGAGCGGTCCCGCTTCCAGCAGTGCTCGCGGTAGGCGCGTTCCCAGCGGAGATAGCGGGTGACGATCTCCTCGAAGAAACGGGCGAGCTCCTCGATCTCGAAGGTGCGCCGGTCTTCGCGGATTTCGCTGGAGCCGAGCTGCAGGTAGGTCAGCTGGACGTCGACCTCGGAAACCCGGTGCCGAACCCCGAGGACGTAGCCGTAGATCTTGACCTGGGCCCAGTGCAGCGGGTCGTCGCCGCGTCCGGCATCGAAGGGACCGTAGATGGTCTTGATCTCTTCGACCAGCAGCCCGTCCCCGTCGAGGAGCACCCCGTCGGCGCGGCCGCTGATCTCGAGAGAGACGGGATTCGCCTCGTAGCGGAAGGAGACGGGGACCTCGCTCTCGTATCCATCGGGGCGCAGCCCCTGCACGTACTGGTGGCCGCGCGTTCCCTCGACGGCGCGCTTCGCGCTGACGAAAGGGGATCCGAGGTCCCCGGAGCGGAGGGCGAAGCCGATGAGATCGCGGACGGAAACTTGAACGAGGACGGGTTGCATGCGGTAGGCCGGCGATGGACCACCGGAATATAAGGGATTAGCTTGACCCCTCGCGGACGTCGGGGGACGGTTCCCCTGCCCGGTGCCAGCCGCCGGAGGGAGGCCGGCAGGCCCGTTCGCCCCGCCGCGCAATCGCGGCGAAAACCCCTTTCAGGTCTAAGCGAAAGCCCATGGCCGCATCGGCAAAACCAGTTCTCCTGGGCGTGATCGGCGGCTCCGGTCTCTACCAGATGGACGGGGTCGAGGTGGTGGCCGAGCACCCTGTGGAGACCCCGTACGGCCCCCCTTCGGATGCCCTGATCGAGGCGAGGATCTCCGGCCGCGGCGCCTGGTTCATCCCCCGGCACGGCAGGGGGCACAGGCTGACCCCGACCGAGGTTCCCTACCGCGCCAACATCCATGCCCTGAAGCAGGTGGGGGTCACCCACCTGCTCTCGGCCAGCGCCGTCGGCATCATGACGGAGCGGATCAGGCCGGGAGAGATGGTGATACCGGACCAGATCTTCGACCGCACCCGGGACCTGCGCCCCCACACCTTCTTCGGCGGCGGCATCGTTGGCCACGTGTCGATGGCCGATCCGTTCTGCGCCGAGCTCGGGGCCGTGGTCGCCGGCGCGGGACGCGCCTGCGGCGCCACCGTGCACGAAGGCGGGACCTACCTCTGCATGGAAGGGCCGCAGTTCTCGACCCGCGCCGAGTCCTTCCACTACAAGGACGTCGTCGGCGCCTCCGTCATCGGGATGACCGCGGTCCCCGAGGCCAAGCTCGCCCGCGAGGCCGAGCTCTGCTACAGCATGCTGGCGATGGGAACCGACTACGACTGCTGGCACGAGGATGAAGAGGACGTGTCGGTCGCCGCGGTGATCGACACGCTGAGGGCGAACGCCGCGGCCGCCAACCGCATCATCGGCGAAGTGGCGGCGAACCTGCCGGCCGAGTCGGAGTGCGAGTGCCTGGAGGCGGCGCGCCACGCCATCATCACGGAGCCCGAGGCCATCGGCGCCGAGGCGAAGGCCCGCCTGGAGCCACTTTACGGCAAGTACTTGCGCTGAGCCGCAACATGTCCGCTCCCCTCAAAATTGCCGCGGTCGGCGTCGGCCGCATCGGCATCTACCACGCGCTGCACGTTCAGGAGCTCGCCAACCGGGAGGGGACCTGCGAGCTGAGCGCCGTCGTCGACGGCCACGGGGATCTCGCCGAGCGCGTCGCCGCGCAGCTGCAGCCGGGTCAGGAGGCGAAAATCCGGACCTTCACGTCGGTCGCCGAGCTGGCGGAAGCCGGGGCCGCCGACGCCGCGGTAATCGCCTCCCGCACCGCCGACCACTACGGCGACGCCCGAACCCTGATCGACGCCGGCCAGCGGGTGCTGCTGGAGAAACCGCTCACCCACTCGCTGGAAACGTCGCGCGAGTTCGTCGCCTGGCTCGACGGCGACGAGTACCGCCGGCAGGCGTTGATGCTGGCCTTCATGCGCCGCTTCGACGCGCCGCTGCTGCGCGCCAGGGAGCTGCTGGCAGAAGAGCGCATCGGCAAGGTCTTCAAGATCGTCTCCGTCCTCGAGGACCCCCACGGACCGCCCGAGGGGTACAGCAGCCCCGGCCTGCTCAGCGACATGGCGGTCCACAACGCCGACGAGGTCATCTGGCTCACCGGCAAGATGCCGCGCTCCGTGACCGGCATGGGGGCGCGGCTGCACAACCAGAAGGTCAGCTCCGTCGCCGAGGACTTCGACGACGCCTTCATCCAGATGTGGCTGCAGGAGGACGCGATCGCCCAGGTCCAGGTGAGCCGCAACCACGTCGCCGGCTACCGCAACGAGACCTGCATCTACGGCGACGAGGGGGTGATCCAGGTCGGGCACTTCCAGTCGAACCCGCTCGAGGTGCGGTTCGAGGCCTACGGCCGCGGCAGCGTCATCGACAGGCAGGTCTTCCGCATGCGCGACTACGGCCGCGAGGTGCCGGTGTTCATCGAGCGCTTCGGCCCGGCGTATTCAGCGGAGATCGCCCACTTAGTCGAGCAGTGCCTGAACGGGGGGCCTTTCAGCGTCAACCAGGGGGACGGACTGCGGGCGCAGCAGGTGGTCGACGCGGGGAAGCGTTCCCTGCTGGGAGCCGGGGACGCGGTCGCGATCGACCTCTGAGTGGAGGCCGGCGGGCGGTCTGCAAAAAGCACCTCGGCAGCATACTGAAACCGATAAGAAGGAGACGCACATGAAACCCTTTATCCATTTCAACAGGAAGTGTCCCGTGTGGTCACAGGCAATCGTCTGTTTCGTGGTGGTATCGTTGATTTCTTGCTCTACCGCTGCAATTGCCTACCAAGGAGATAGGATTTTTCCCATTTACGAGATCACGGATGACATGCTGGAGTTGATCGATCTCAAGGACGGGCGCATCGACGAGTGGGAAGAACTATTCGAACCTTCTTTGACGACGCTGGATTTTACCGCTTCCTCCGATCGCGTGATAGCACCGTTTGACCCGTCGGACATCGACTTTCGAATTTGGCTGGGATGGAATGGTACCCACAGTCGGGTGTACGTGGCCATTCAAGCGGCGGATGACTCCTATATGGTAAGAGTGAAATTCTTCAAAACGAGGACTTTTTGTCACTATATGTCGATGGCGATCACTCCGGGGGAACGTTTATGTTTTTTTCGGGTCCGAGGTATCGGGACACCTTTGGGCATGCCCAAAAGTACATAGCCCCTTCATTATGGGATATGGATCGGTCCGTTGGGTTGCAATTGGACCCGGAGGGCTTCGAATGGGTGAACTATCCTCCTTATATCGACGGAGGAGAAGGAGCGGTCGGAGAGAACCCTGTTTTCTGGAGTGTGGAATTCTACGTAACCCCATTTGACGCGCTGATCTGGAATGACCAGGAAAGCAGTGTGGTGTCGGAGTTGGTGGCCGGTAAGGTGATTGGTTTTTTTATTCGGGTCGTCGATGTAGATGGCGATCTTTCGAAGTCGGTCACTTACACCATCGACGACGGGTTTGTCAGGCGTACGGCTCCGAACCCCTCGGAAAATGCTGATTCTTTTGTTGATGGGTTGTTGTTGGGGGCCGGGGAGTTTTTGGAAGACAGCGCCGTTAGACCAAGTTCCTGGGGCCTGATCAAGGCCTCGTTGAGGCAATAAAGCTCTCTTGAAACTTGATGAAGACAAACATGGAACCCAATATTGGGGGATTGGTTTTGAATCGCAAGGATTGAATTTGCTTTGAAAAAACCCTAGGCAGAGGAAGGAGGGTAAAATCCTTTAATGCGCGTAATCTGCCACGCGATGGAACAATTACATTTTCCATTCCCTTTCCATATCCTCGGTTTTTATGGAGAAAAGACCATGATAGGCATGATAAGAAAGAAGGTCCTTGCCGTGCTGAAGGCCGGCATAGCACCGCTTGGCGTCGCATTGGCCGGCGCTGGGGTTAGCGTTTTAATGCCATCGGGTGGGTCGGCTTCGGGGACGTATTCTGCCCTTGACCAGTTGTTGGTCCCTCCGGGAAAGGCCTTTCCCTGCAATGAACAACAGTGTGTGGGCATTTTTTGCGCTTCCATCCCCGAAGACAATAGCCGATGTATCCAAGAGGCGGGTTATTGCTTCCAGACCGCCTGCAACGGGGGCTCGTAAGGTTCTTGGGCCTTCCCAAGAATGAAAGTTTTTCAGGCAAGTAGGAAGGCGTGGTGAATGCCCCCTGCTTGCCTGATTTGAAGCCTATGAAGCGGTGTTCACTCCCAGGAAGCAGGAGGGGGGATAGGATGCGGAGAATTTTAAATAAGCCGGCAACCGCAGTTGGGTATGCGGTCATGGTCTTGTTAATTAACGGGCCTTACATTGCCCCCGCCCACCAGGGGGAGAGAATCATTCCTGTTTTCGAGATTACGGATGACATGCTGGAGTTGATCAATGTCCAAGATGGAAGCATCGAGGAGTGGGAAGAGCTGTTTGAACCCTCTTTGACGGCGCTGGACTTTCATGTCTACATCCTTGATTCGGAAACTTTGGATCGGGAGAGAGTATCCTATGATCCGTCGGATTTGGATTTTCGAATGTGGCTAGGCTGGAACGCTACGGAAAACCGGCTGTACGGTAGTCTGCAGGCGGCAGACGACTACCATGCGGTAAGGGAAAAGATCCTTCAGAGCCGGGACGCCATGTCTTTCGGGGTCGATGGGGACCACTCTGGGGGCACCTATCGATTCTTTTCGGGGGAAAGAGTTTGGGACAGCATGAGGCAGGCGCAAAAGTATGTGGCTCCCTCACTTTGGGACATGGACAGGTCCGTCGGGCTGCTTCATGACCCCGAAGGAATGGAGTGGGTTAATGATTATCCCTACGCGGATGGAGGGGAAGCTGCTGTCGGGGAAAGCCCGGTTGTCTGGACCCTGGAATTTTACGTAACTCCGTTCGACGCTCTGATCAGGAATGATCAGGAAAACAGTGTCGTATCTGAACTGGAGGCAGGAAAGGTGATAGGTTTATTCTTTTGGGTAGGTGACGTCGACAGAGATTCGGACCCTACCTCATATCTGGTAGATGACGGTTTTCTCAGGGGCGGTGGGAATCCTAGTGAGGATTCCAGTTATTGGATTGACGGGTTTTTATTGGGCAAGGAGGTGCCTTTGGTGGACAGCGCGGTCCGGTCGAGTTCCTGGGGCAGGATAAAAGCTTCGTTGCGGTACTAAGCTGTAGACATGGAAGTCAGCCTGGCAGAACTTGGCTGATCCGTTTAGGATCTGGTTCACCCACCTGGTAAGGAGGAGCCGTATGAAACGGATCATGAAACCCAATCCTTGTACGGCCATTGGTATCTGTTTTCTGACTGTGGCACCCCTGCTGGTCGGGTTCAACAATGCTTCCGCCCACCGGGGAGATAGAGTCATTCCAATTTACGAGATCACCGATGACATGCTGGATTTGATCGATCTCAAGGACGGAAGAATCGACGAGTGGGAAGAGCTATTCGAGCCCTCCTTGACGACACTTGACTTTTTTGCGTACACCTCGATCACCACTCGGGAAATCGTACCGTATGACCCCTCGGATTTGGATTTCCGAATATGGCTGGGTTGGAACGTTACGCATGGTCGGCTGTACTTGAGTATTCAGGCCCGCAGACGACTACTACCAGATCAGAGAAAAGGCACATCATCCTGAGGATAGCTTGGAATTACGTGTGGACGGCGATCACTCCGGCGGTCCGTACCGGTGGTTTTCGGGACCGAGACACCGGGACAGCATGGGTCCTGCGCAAGCATATTTGGCTCCGGCTGCTTGGGGTATAGGTTTGTCTATTGGGCTTATGTTTGGTGACTCGGAAGGAATGGAAGCATTGGAGTGGGTGGACGATCTTCCTTACGCGGACGGCGGGCAGGGGAGTGTCGGGGGAAACCCTGTGTTCTGGGTTCTCGAATTTTACGTAACTCCGTTCGACGAGCTGATCTGGAACGACCATGAAAGCAGTCTGCCTTCCGAATTGGTTGGCGGGAAGGTGGTGGGTCTCTTTATTTCGATCGCTGATTATGATGCGCATACGCAAGAATCGGGAACTGGCTACATGATAGACGACGCTTTTCTAAGACGACAGGGGAATCCTGCATCGGATGCGGATTTATTTGTCGATGGAATGCTGTTGGAGGCTGGTGAGTTTTTGGAACACAGCGCTGTCCAGCCGAGTTCCTGGGGCATGATAAAGGCTTCGTTGGGATACTAACGTAGGTGAAGCGTACTGGTTAACCCGTTCGGTCGCTGGTAAGCCGATAGGGTAGGAGGAAGTCCCATGGCAAACATTATCAAATTTCAGGAAAAAGGCCCCCGATCCCGAGCTCGGGAAATTGTTTTTGCAGTTCAGGTTTTTGTTCTTCTTGGATCTTTTCATGCCTTAGCCCACCGGGGAGATAGAGTCATTCCCATTTTCGAGATCACGGACGACATGCTGGAGGTGATAGATCTTTATGACGGGAGCATAGACGAGTGGGATGAGCTATTCGAGCCCACCCTTACGACACTGGATTTCACCAGACAAATTTTGGACCGGAATACGCTGAATAGAGAGACAGTGGCCTATGATCCAGCGGACCTCGACTTCAGAATTTGGCTAGGGTGGAATGACACACACAACCGGTTGTATGTCTCTGGACAGTTCGCAGACGACGTGCATGTCAGGCATCGTAAGAGTCGTCATGAAGAGATAGATTGTTTGTACGCGGGAATCGATGGGGACCACTCAGGGGGTCAGTATCGGTTTTTTTCGGGGGAACGGCTCCAGGAAGGTCTTCGGCATGCCCAGTCCTACTCTTCCCCTTATGTTTACGAGCCAGAGTTTTCCGTGGGTATGACGAATGATCCTTTCGGGGAACCTTACGAATTCGATTGGGCAGGAGATCCTCCCTACGCCCAAGGGGGTGACGGGGCTGCGGGTGAGTTTCCTGTGGTCTGGGTGATTGAATTTTTTGTGACTCCCTTCGACTATTTGAATGACGACCCGGAAGGCAGTGTGGCTTCCGAGTTGGAGGGCGGTAAAGTGATTGGTTTTTTCCTCGCAGTTGGAGATGGAGACCTGGACTCATCCGAAGGTGATGGGTACAGGATTTATGATTGGTCCAAGGGTGGTGGGAATCCTTCTGAAACGGCGGATGCTTTTGTGGATGGTGCGCTTTTGCATGCAGATGGCTTTTTTTAAAGTGCGGTCCGACCGAGTTCCTGGGGCATGATAAAGGCCTCGTTGAGATACTAAGTTGATAAGTTTCAGACGGTTTATAGCCTATACCCTTCCAAGAAGGGCGCCCGTCGGCCTCGGTGCGTTAACTGGAGATTCGGTAATCGACAGGTTGAGATGACTTCCTCGCCACATTCGAGGGCCCTGAAGATCATCTACGGGAAGCTTCAGAACACCGAGATCGTCTGGGCGATCACAGGAAGCCTCGGCTTTGCACTCCAAGGCATGGAGTTCGAAGCCGAGGCTCTCGCGGCTTTCTCTGCTCGGGCGAACTCGGCCTGTATGCACGCGGGGTTCACAGGACCGGAACTCCGTCTCTGGTCACGGTCTGCCAGAAAGGGGCCCGGTCCTCACGGCGCTGCTCCCATTCTTCTCGCGTGTACACAACGAAGGAAGGCACCGCGTCGGTGCCGATGGCCAGCATGTTCCCCGGTCGGGTGATCTCCTCTTTTCGGCGCCAGTCCCCTTCCCTGATGACGAGAAGGAGATCCAGATCCGAATCAGGGGTGGAATCGCCGCGGGCTTTGGAGCCGAAAATCAAAAACTCTTCCACAAGGCCGGGGAACCGGTCGTCCAGAATTTGGCGGTATGCGTCGAGCCATCGCTGTTCTTCCGGGATCAAGTGGAGCATTGAGTCTTCTCTTTAGTTAAGGCGACCCTCAATAGGAGGCCACGGCCACCGGGATGATGGACTTGAAGCGGCCTCTACCGGTCTCGGCGGCGACTTCGCACAGGTACACTCCCGGTGTGAGCGCCCTCCCCTCCTCGTCCGTTCCGTCCCATTCGAGCGCGTTTTGTACCCGGGCCGGCGCTCGTGCCCATGATGCGGCTCACCGCGTTTCCGCCCAAGTCGTAGAAGACGATCTCGACATCGGTTTCGAGCACGCCGAACAGGGCGAACCCGATCTCCATGAGGTCGTTGAAGCCGTCGCCGTTGGGGGTGATCGCGCGCGGGCGGATGTCGACGCCGGAGATCGTCCGCTCCAGTTCGTTTCCCGACGACAGCAGTTGCAGGCTGTTGCTGGCGATCTCCCCGGTGGCGTCCCCGCCGATGACAGGCTGGCCGCGGCCGGGCTCGGCGCGGTTGAAGACTATCCCGTCCAGCTCCGCGGCGACGGTGTACAACACGGTGCCGAGCCCGATGCGGAGATCCTCGTCCGCCTCGATGCGGCCAGGCAGATATACGGTCAGGCCCTTCTCGTCGAGGGCGACGCTGTCCGGCGCCACCTCGTCGAGAGGGGTTCCGATGCGCAGGCCGCGGAAGGTCGGCCGCGAGGGTGTGCCGATGTGCACGGCGTCGAAGCCGCCTTCAATCTCCTCGAACTCGGCGCTGATGGCGTAGGACAGCTCGACCTCCTCTCCGAGAGGCACCTCGGAAGCCAGCGGCGACAGGCCGTCGCCGGCCTTCGCCACTTCCGCGACCACTCGGTCCGCGAGCAACGGGATGATCTCGATCGACAGCGAGTCCAGCCGCGCGAAGTCGGAAGGACTCCCGGATCGCATTTCGATCTGCACCGCGAACCATCGGCCGCTGGCGAGACCGGGGCGGCTCCCGGATTCGGCCAGGGGGCCGGACCATGGGGACCAATTGTCGAAATCATCCGTTATCGGTCCCTGCGAGCCGACGAAAACGGCCATGACATTGAGGTCGACATGGGCTCGCCAGGTCTCCCCGCCGGCGCCTCCGAACACCCATCTCTCCTCCTCTTGCGCCCAGGCGGACGGCGCCAGTGCGAGGCCGGCGGAAAGCAGGCCCGCGGCACACCAGGCTTTCACGACGGGTGCGATGTCAGTCGAGCGAGTGTCCATGCCGGCGGTCTCCGGTTCGGGGCGGCAAGACAGGGTGCTGCAGGGAAGATATCGGATCCCGGGACCTGCCCAAGTCCCGGAGAACGGCATTTCCCCTGGCAGGGGGAAACGTGGACAGCCCGGGGGTGCCCGGCATAGGTTGGGCGTTGATTACCGAGGGAAATGACATGAACGGACAGAGCAGGCCGGTATCCGGGCCGGAATTCGAGGTGAAGCTCGACCGCCGCGTGCGCATGCCGATGAGCGACGGCGTCGAGCTGGCGGCCGTGGTCGCGCGTCCCAACGCGCCCGGGGAGTTTCCCGCGATTGTCGAGTATCACCCCTACCGCCGGTTGGCCCGGATTGAAGCCGGCGTTTCGGAGAGCGGCTACGACCACCGCCGGCACGGGCCCGCCTGGTTCGCCCGCCGCGGCTACGCCGTCGTCTGTTACGACGTCCGCGGCACCGGCAACTCGGGGGGCTCGAGCACCGACATCTACTCGCAGCGGGAACGGCGGGACGGGTACGAAGCGGTGGAATGGGTAGCCGCCCAGCCCTGGTGCACCGGCGCCGTGGGCATGTGGGGGATGTCTTACGGCGGCGTCGTGCAGTGGCAGGTGGCCGCGCAGAGGCCTCCCCATCTCAGGACCCTGGTGATGGGATCTTCCAACACCGACGTCTACCTCGACTGGACCCACCCCGGGGGCTCGATCCGCCCCTACATGTTCGACAGCTACTCGCCGCTGATGACGGCCTACAACTTCGCTCCCCCCGACGCCGAGATCGCGGGGCCGCTGTGGGAGGAGCTGTGGCAGGAGCGCCTGGAGAACAACATTCCCTGGGGAATCGGCTACATCTCCCATCCATTGCAGGGACCCTACTGGAGGGAGCGTTCCCTGCAGCCGGACTACGGCCGCATCGAGGTGCCGGTGCTGTTCTGGTGCGGATGGGCCGACCCCTACCCCACCCCGATCCTGCGGGCTTTCTCCGAGCTGGGGGTTCCCAAAAAGATCCTGCTGGGTCCGTGGGGCCATTACTGGCCCGAGGACGCGCTGCCGGGTCCCCGGATCGACTTCAGGCACGAGATGCTGAAGTGGTACGACCGCTGGCTGAAAGGGGAGGAAACCGGGGTGATGGATGAGCCGCCGGTCTCCCTTTTCGTGCGCAAGTACAAGGAGCCGGCGGCGCACATGTACCTGGAGGACGCCGGGTTCTGGAGAGCGGAGGAAGAGTGGCCTCCGGCGCGAAACCGGGACACTCCCTTCTACCTACATCCCGGCGAAGAGCTGAGCAGCGAGGCCCCGGACTGCGAGGGTGGCGTCCGCGAGTACGACTACAACCCCGCGGTCGGCATCACCGCCGGCATCTACTGGGGCGGCGGCATCATGCCGTGGGCCATGCCGGTCGACCAGCGGCTCGACGAGGCCCTGTCGCTGACCTGGACCACGCCGCCGCTGGAGCGGGATCTCGAGGTAACCGGCAATCCCGTGGCGGTGCTGCACGTCTCCTCCAGCGCCGAGACCGCGTACTTCCACGTGAAGCTGACCGACGTCGCCCCGGACGGCACCTCGAAGTGGCTGACCGACGGCGGGCTGCTGGGGACGCACCGGAGCTCGCACTCCCGTCCCGAGCCGATGGAACCGGGTGAGGTCTACGAGCTGCGCATCGACATGAAGTACCTCTCCTACCTCTTCGAGAAGGGCCACCGCATTCGCCTGAGCGTCGCCAGCGCCGATTTTCAGAACGCCTGGCCCACCCCGTTTCCTGCGGTCAACAGCGTGTACTGCGGACGGAACTGCCCGTCCCGTGTAGTGCTGCCGCTGACCCCGGCGCGAACTCTGTCCCTGCCGGAGCCCCAGTTCGAACCTTCGCCGCATTCGCCGGCGACGATGGAGGACCTGCCCCCCAACCGGCACGAGATCACCCACGACCACGTCGCCGGCACCGTGACCGCCACCCTGGAGAGGGACGGGACCGGTCGCGCTGTCCCTGGGCGGGCGTGGTCGACATACACGGTGTCGCCGAAGAATCCGGCCGAAACCGTGCTGAAGGCCGGCTACGTGTACGAGCCGCCGCATCCGGACAAGAGAATCGTCGTCGAGGCGAAGGAGGTCCTGAGAAGCGACGCGGAAGCCTACCGTTTCTCGACCACGGTGGAAGTGACCGTCGACGGCGACCGCTGCTTCGACAAGAGCTGGAGCGTCACCGTGCCCAGGGAGCTGGGCTGAAGGGGAGCCGGTGCGGCGGATTCCAACGGCTGTGGTCCTGGCTCTGGCCCTGGCGAGCCTCGGCGGTGGGTGCGCCGACTCCTCGCCGGAGCCCTCGGCCACGGACCCTCCCGAAGAGAATTCGGCGCGCGCTGCGAATCTGCCCATGGCGGAGCGGCTCCAGCGCCTCGCGGAAGATGCCGGCTTGCGCAACACGCCGTACAGCAACGACCTGCGAGTCGAGATGATCGAGCGAAAGACTGCAGCGTCCGCGAGCCCGCCGCCGCTCTTCTTCCAGGTGCAGCACGCCGTCGAGCTGCTGCGGGCGGGCCGGTCCGAGGATGCCGTGCGCCAGGTCCATCGGTTGACCGGGCTCCTCGGGAAGGACGCGCGTTACTCGACGCCGCAGAACAAGCGGCAGCTCCGACGGCTGAAGGCGATTTCGTACCTGCGTATCGGCGAGCAGGAGAACTGCATCCTCGACCACACCATCGACTCCTGCCTGCTTCCGATCCAGGAACGCGGAATCCACCGTCTCCAGCGGGGATCGCGGGCGGCGGTCGAGATCTACCGCAGCCTCCTCGAAGAAGATCCCGAAGACCTGAGCTCCCGCTGGTTGCTGAACATAGCGTACATGACACTCGGCGAGTACCCTGAAAACGTGCCTGAAGGCTGGCTCGTTCCCCCGTCGGTATTCGACTCGGATTTCGAGCTCCAGCGCTTTCGGGACGTCGCCCCGGCTGCGGAAGTCGCCCACCTGTCGACCTCGGGAGGATCGGTCGTCGAGGACTTCAACGGTGACGGTTACCTCGACGTGGTCACCTCATCCTGGGGCCCGACCGATCCGCTGCGCTATTTCGAGAACCGGGCGGACGGCCGTTTCGCCGACCGCACCGGCGCCGCCGGCCTGACAGGGCTGACGGGCGGAATCAACCTGGAGCACGCCGACTACGACAACGACGGCCACCCCGACCTGCTCGTGCTCCGGGGAGCCTGGCTCGGGAACCTCGGAGTGTACCCCAATTCGCTTCTCCGCAACCTGGGGGGCTCCTTCGAGGACGTCACCGAGCGGGCCGGCATCCTGAGCTTCCAGCCGAGCCACTCGGCCGCATGGGGCGACTACGACAACGACGGTTGGCTGGACCTGTTCGTCGCCAACGAGTCCAGGTCCCGGCAACACCCCTGCGAGCTGTACCGGAACAACGGCGACGGCACCTTCGCCGAGGTGGCGTGGAGCGTCGGTCTCGACCACGTCGGCTTCGTCAAGGGCGCGGTGTGGGGCGACTACGACAACGACGGCAGGGCCGACCTGTTCCTTTCAAGGTTCGATCAGCCGAACGTGCTGTACCGTAACGATGGGCCGGGGGTCGGGGGGAGCTGGAGCTTCTCCGACGTTTCCGCCGCAGCCGGGATCGCCGCACCGATCCGCAGCTTTCCCACCTGGTTCTTCGACTATGACAACGACGGCTGGCTGGACCTGATGGTCGGAAGCTTCGCCGGCTTCAGCAGCGTCGGGCTCGACCTGGTCGTCTCCGAGTACCTCGACCTGCCGACCGAGGCGGCTCGTTGCAGGCTGTACCGCAACCGCGGCGACGGGACCTTCGAGGACGTCAGCCGACGAACCGGATTCGACCGCGTTCTGCTGGCGATGGGGGCGAACTTCGGCGACATCGACAACGACGGCTTTCTCGACGCCTACTTCGGCACCGGCGAACCCGCTTTGTACACGCTTGTTCCCAACGTGGTGCTCCGCAACGACGGCGGCCGCCGTTTCCAGGACGTAACGACGGCTGGCGGTTTCGGCAGTATTCAGAAGGGGCACGGCATCGCCTTCGGGGACCTCGACAACGACGGCGACCAGGACATCTACGCCAACATGGGGGGGGCCTACAGCGGCGACGTGTACCAGAACATCCTCTTCCAGAACCCCGGTTTCGGAAACCGCTGGATCACGCTCCGCCTCGAGGGCGTCCGCTCCAACCGCTCCGCTATCGGCGTCCGGGTCCACGTGGTCGCGCAGCAAGAGGATGGCAAGCTGCGCCAGATCCACCGGGTCGTCGGCACCGGCGGCAGCTTCGGTTCGTCGAGCCTGCAGGTCGAGATCGGCCTCGGCCGTGCCGTGCGCATCGCGAGGATGGAGATTCACTGGCCCACGACCGGCGAGCGGTCCGTGTACGAGCTGCCGCCGCTCGACTGCATCGTGCGCATCAGGGAGGGAATCGCGGATCTCGAGATCGTAGATTCCGCGCCGGTCGTTCTCGGCGGGAGGTCCATCCACGGGCACTGACCGGGCTCATTCGCCCGGCGGCCAAACCCAACGCCGGTGCCGAGGTCGGTGGACCATCGCCCGGGAAGTACCGGCGGGCATGTTGCTGTCCGCCGCTTCAACCCCATCCCCATTTCCCATATCGACGCAGGCGATATAGTTGGCCTTGATCTCATCGGCCGGCCGGCCGAGTGTCAGGCCCCTCTTGTCGCAGCACCTCCTGATAATGGAGGGCAGTTCCTCAAGCCATTCCTCGCCCTCTCTGCCGAATTCGCTGGTCGCGTATCGCTGGAACCGCCCGGGAAACTGCTTTGGATGGATGGAATCTGTCATGCTCTTGTTCAAACGGCTCAACGGCCTTACCTGCCTGTCAGCCCAGGATTTTACCTTGCTCGAAACCTATTGAACTCAACCGATGTGGAAGGCCCGGATGCCCGGCATTGGCCGGGGCGTGAACACTTCCTGCGGACAGTGGCTGAATTGCGTATGGTTGTCAACTACGGCTTTTCGGGGGAGAGCGGCAGCGCCTGCTCACACCAACCGAGAAAGAAGAATCAGAAAGATCCTGATGAGTAAAATCCTGATAATTTTGTGCATGGTATCGGCTGCAGAAGCGCACAGCGGAACCCGCCTGTACCCCTTCTACCAATTGACGGATGAGATGCTGGAGAAGATCGACCTGCACGATGGATCGATAGACGAATGGCATGAAGTTGGCGAACCGAGCATGACGTTACTGGACTTCAAAACTTTCTCGGACCGTCCCCACGATCCGTCCAACCTCGACTTCCGCGTCTGGCTTGCCTGGCACGACGAACCCGATCGGGTTTACGCAGCTTTCATTATCGCCGACGATGTTTACCGAAACACCCACAACCATACCGGACGCGGTGGGATGTTTGTCCATGACAGCATTGTTTTCCAAATCGATGCGGATCACGCTGGAGGAAAGGGGGAGAGGCAGTGGTTCTCTCCTACCAGGGAGCAGTTGATGGAAGTGCATGGGGACGCACAGAGGTATTCAGCTGTTGCTCAAACAGAAACTGGGCCGATCCTGGACGACGGGACCCGGTGGGAATATGGGGGGAGAATACCAAAGTCCTGGAGGGTTTACCCTCCTTACGGAGATGCAGGAGGGATGGCAGCAGGAGAGAATCCCACCATAAGCGTAATCGAGCTGTATGTCACTCCGTTTGACGAGTGGGGAGAGGATGTGGGGGAAACCCTTTTCAGCAACCTGTCCGCCCATCAGATTGTCGGTTTTTCTGTTGAAGTTATTGAGCAAGAAGAAGACTTCCATGAATGTGGATGCAGCGGGTTTTCCTGGTATCCGGCTGAAATGGAAGGCCAGGCCTGGCTCGATCTTTATTACAGTATGGCCGATCTCTATGTCGATGGGCTATTACTTTCCGCCCAGGAAACAGCCGTCGAATCCATAACCTGGGGAAGGATCAAGGCATCCCTGAAGTAGACGGAACCTGCAAGATCTGGGCAGCCAGAAAAAGCCGCGCTTCCCACGAAACTGAAATCGCATGTTCGTACTGATTTTCCTGGCGCTGCTCGGCTCGATCTACGGCTATGCGGGCTGGCGGCTCATCCCCTATCTCCCTCCGTCCTCACATACCGGTGCCGCACTGGCGCTGGCATTCCTGCTGTTTGCCCCCTTGTTGCTCTTTCGCCTGCGCTCCCGTCCGCATCTGGCCTGGCTGACGGATCCCCTCTCCTGGGTGGCCTACCTCGGCATGGGCTTCTTCACCGTCTGCTCGTCCTTGCTGGTCCTGCGCGATATCGGGGGATTGGTCCTGGGACTGGTCTATCCTGCCGACGCCGCGCTCAAGGCCGGCATCGACTTGGCGACCGTCATTCTGGCGGTGGTCGCAGGGGGCTATGGCTTCTATCAGGCCCGCCGTACGCCAGCGGTAAGCCGGGTCGATGTTCCTATCCCGAATCTTCCGGACGCGCTGGTCGGGCTGCGCATCGTCCAGATCAGCGACCTTCACGTCGGCCCGACCATCAAGGCACCTTTTGTCGAGCGCGTTGTCGCCCGGGTCAACGAACTCCAACCCGACCTGATCGCCTTCACCGGGGATTTCGCCGACGGGACCGTCGAACGACTCGCCCCTCATACCGCTGCCCTGTCCGAGCTCACCGCTCCGCTCGGGGTGTATTTCTGTACCGGCAACCACGAATACTACTCCGGCGTGGAGGGCTGGACGGAGCAGGCGCGCCGCCTCGGCTTCAAGGTGCTGATAAACGAGGTTTGCCAGATCGACTGCGGCGGCGGGCGGATCGCCCTGGCTGGCACGACCGACTTCAGCGCCGGCGAGATGGTCCCCGGCCACGCATCGGACCCGGCCAAGGCCCTTGCTTCCAGCGACGGCGCCGATGTGCGCATCCTTCTCGCGCACCAGCCGCGCAGCATAGAGGCGGCCAGCCGGGCCGGCTGCCACCTGCAGCTTTCGGGTCACACGCACGGCGGCCAGTTCGTGCCGTGGAAGTACGCAATTCCCCTGCAACAGCCGTTTGTGGCGGGCTTGCACAAGGTTCGCGACACCTGGATCTACGTCCACCGGGGCACCGGCTACTGGGGTCCCCCGCTACGGCTCGGTGTCCCTTCCGAAATCGCGCTTCTCACCCTGAGCCGGGCGAACCGGACGGGCCACTAGTGTCATGTCGTGTAATTAACTGTACAAACAATTGAAAGTGCCGTAGGTTTCCCTTATCCCCCTTCTGAAAGGAGAGACCTATGGTGACGGGGCGTCCATTAACGCCGTTAGAGCTGAGTCCGTCGGACCGGGAACGACTGGAATCGATGGCCAAATCACGAAGTCTTCCCCACGGATTGGTGCGGCGAGCCGAGATGGTGCTGCTGGCCGCCGATGGCTGGCCCAATGAAGCGGTCGCTTCCGCGGTGGGTGTGACGCGAGCTACGGTGGGCAAATGGCGCCGGCGTTTTCTCGACAACGGACTCAATGGCTTGTATGATGAACTACGTTCAGGGGCGCCGCGATCGATCACGGACGAGCAGGTAGCCGAGGTGGTATACAAGACCCTGAAGACCAAGCCCAAAGACGAAACACAGTGGTCGGTGCGCTCCATGGGCGAAGAAACCGGCCTGACCAAGGACGCGGTTCATCGCATTTGGCGCACGTATGGTTTGCAGCCCCATCGACACAAGCGCTTCAAGCTTTCCACCGATCCTTTCTTTGTCGACAAAGTACGGGATATCGTCGGCTTGTACCTGAATCCCCCCGAGCACGCCCTGGTGCTGTGCGTGGACGAGAAGAGCCAGATCCAGGCGTTGGAACGAAGTCAGCCCATACTGCCCCTGGGACTGGGATACGTGGAAGGGATTACGCACGACTACAAGCGGCACGGCACCACCACCCTGTTTGCCGCCCTGGACATCGCCACCGGGGAAGTGATGACCCAGTGCAAGCCCCGTCATCGTCACCAGGAGTTCCTCCAGTTCCTGCGCCACATCGAGGCCAACGTGCCCGCTGACCTCGATATTCATCTCGTCGTCGACAACTACGCCACGCATAAGCATGCCAAGGTCAAGCGATGGCTGGCACGGCGTCCCCGATTTCACCTTCACTACACTCCCACGTATGCTTCGTGGCTCAATCAGGTGGAGATCTGGTTCAATATCCTCACCCGCCAGGCGGTTCGGCGCGATTCGTTCCGCAAGGTGTCGGAGCTCATCGAGCGAATCGAACGCTACACGGCCAAATGGAACGCCAACGCACACCCTTTCGTCTGGACGGCTACGGCGGATTCCATCCTCGCCAAAATCAAGAGACTTTGTGAACGAATCTCTGCGACAGGACACTAGCCCCCGGTTGCCGAGCGCGATTCGACTGGATTTCATCGGGGACAGAGGGCTGGCCCTTGTACTGCGGCCGGTAGGGCGTTCCGCAAGCGCCGCTTCATTATTCGGTCCGTAGAGACCTCTGTTCTCCCGTCCAATGCCGCAGGGCGGTGTCCAGCCCCACCCGGTGCACGGCAACCCGTTTCTCCAGAGGCCATTCAGTCGGCGTTTCAAAGATGCATGCGCGGGAGGCGTGTCCGTGCAACACATAGGGCCCCAGCCCTACCAGGCCCCAGGACGGGGAAATCGCGAACACGCCCGGGGAAACGGGTTCACTGTCCTCGCCGCTGTCCGGATCGATGGAAGCATGCTCTGCAACTGTGCCAATGACGGCTGGTCCTGCGGCTGTGCCTTGTCGCAGCCCCTCGTACATGTAAAAGCCATCGGCCTCCCAGTCTTCGTGGCAATCGACGAATGCGTCCAGCCGACTCCCCTCCAGCACCTTCCTGACCAGTTGCACTTCGGGCACATCGGTGCTCTCGAAAGAGCGGTTGATGTCCGCTCCGCCCCCGTTGTCGCGGGTGTCGCGCACGTACCCCACGGGATTGACGCAGGGCACCGCAGTGAACTCCACCTGCCCGAGCCAGGGGCCCATGTCCTCTTCGACAAAGCCCAGGATCGCCTCCACCCCGGCCGGCTCGTCGCCGTGGACCCCACCGGTCAGCAGGACCCGCAGCCGCCGGGGCGAGCCCGCACGGATGCAGAAAACCGGGTGGCCCTCGACCACCCCGATGGTTTCCACCGTCCGGCCCCGGCTCGCCAGAGCTTCCACCCGGCACACGACCGGATCGTAGGACCGCTCCGCCATTTAGCGCTCTTCTTTCTTCGCTGCCAACCACGCCTCGAATTCCGCTTGCAATTCGCTTTGCCGCCGGCTTTTTGCCTGCGGCGTGTCGAGCGGCTCGGGTCCGTGGAAGACGCTGTAGTGCAACAGGGCGAGGCCGGCGTCGACCGACAGGTGTTGCCCGGTGATGTAGCTGGCTTCGTCCGAGGCCAGAAACAGCGCCGCCTGGGCAATGGCCATCGGGTCGGTGGACACGGGCAGGGGCAAATGGCGCATCTCCCTGCCAAAGCGCGCCTCGAATTCGGGCAGGTACTCTTCGCCCAACTCGTCGATCACGTTCCAGGTCTTGCCCGAAGCACTGCCCGGGCACACGGCGTTGACTCGCACTTTGCAAGGCCACAATTCCACCGCCATGCTGCGCACCGCCCCCAGCATGCCGGCCTTGGCCGCCCCGTAGGCAGGATGTCCGGGGACCCCCACCAGGGCCTGCACCGAGGAGGTGGCGACAATGGCGCCGCCGCCTGCCTGCTGCATGTGGGGCAGGCAGTAGTGGGCCCCTTCCATCAGCGCCATGAGGTTGACCATCAACAGCTTTTCCGCCCCGGCCCTGTCGAACCGGGCAATGGTGCCCGAGGCCCCGGAAGTGGCATTGCTCAGGAATATGTCGAGCCGCCCATAGGTCTCCACCGCCCGGTCGATGCTCAGACGCAGCCCCTGCGTCGTGCCGACGTCGCCGGCGACCGAACATGCCCGACCTCCGGACGCTTCGATGAGCCGCACGGTTTCGCCGCCTCCGACCTCGTCCGTATCGCCGACCACCACCGCCGCGCCCTCGCGGGCGAACAAGCGGGCCATTGCCCGTCCGATATTGCTGCCCGCCCCGGTGATCAGGGCCACCTTGTCTTGCAAACGCATGGAATTGCTCCTCTTTGTTCGCCAAGGTGAACGGCTCCGGTCCGCATCGGATCTTTCATCGGAGTTCGAGGTCCCCCATCAACGCCATGCAGAGGGACTAGTCATCAGCCTTGAAGGCACCGAACGAAAAGGCCATTTCCATCTCTTCGACGATGGTCTTGCCGTCCTCTCCGGTGACCATCATCGTCGCCATGTACTCCAGCCATTCCTGGGCTTTATCCCCGGCGTGACTCTGCTCGAAATGCTCCTGTGACGGCGCCGTGGCGTAGAGGAACAGGCGGTCTCCGTACCGGTAGATCACCATGTTCACCCCCTTGGCGGCCATCGCCTCTGCCAGCCCGGGCCACAGCTCATCGTGGGCTTTCTTGTACTGGTCGTAGAAGCCGGGTCTGAGCTGGTACGTCTGTCCAGTTGAATACATAGTCCACTCCTTTTCCTTTGCATTACCGATGCAGGGGGATGTTCGCTGCGTTGGGTTGCGGGGCGCCGGATCACTCAGCTCTCGACGAAGCCACTCCGAAATCGGGGGGGCATCCCGTTGCCCCGGTGCGCGAATGTACCTTCTGGAAGCCGGCCTGGTCCACCGGTTCCCGGCGCGGTGGCTGGAAGCCAGAAAGCCCTGGGTTTGGCGCTCTCCATCGCGGTCGGGAGGCATTGGCCAGGTAAATCCGACCGCCGTTGCAATTTTCCGCGTTGCACCCATTCATCTGAAGGCGAAGTGGCCGGGATCGCAGCGGGGGCGCAAGGTGCGGGTCCTTGCACAGGATTGCGGCGATGGGTCGGGAGACGTTTTTTGTATGCATACACCTTTCTATCTATGCAGACGGAACATGATGATGAACTTTCCTCTTTTTCTTTTGGCCATATACCTGGGCACATCACCTGTTCTTGCACAGGAAACGCAGCCGGATTCTACGCGGAGTGAACGGCCGACATTTTCGATGACGCCTACCTGAGTGGGCTGACCTGGCGAAGGCGCACCGCTCCGGGGGAGTGGCATTCATACGAAATATGCATTTTCGGGGCGGTATGTAGATACGTCGATGGACCGTCCGCAGTGGCGGTTTACCGCCAATTACAGCCTGCATCGACGCCTGCAGGTCGGGGTTGAGCTGAATCCGAAAGCACAAGAGGCAGGACCTCTTGTGACTCTATTTTTGTTGACGGAAACAGAGACGCGTCCGGCGCTCTTTCTGGGCACGAGCTCGGATCGAATTGGTTCGCCGGCAGGCGAGCAGTCTTACTTCGCGACTGTAAGTAAATATATTCCGCGGTTGCGGACTTCTCTTTACGGCAGTCTGAATTATTCGGAATGGGATGGGGGCATCAATGTTCCCTTCGGCGCGGGGGTTGAATTGGGCAAGGGCTTTTCATTTCGACCGATGTACGATGGCGACCGGGGGCATGCGATGCTGAATTATTTCGCTGCTCAATACGGGGTCAGCTTGATGTATGTGTGGCTTGAAACCATGGGTGTTTCGTTTTCTCTCGGATTTTAGCGTGGAGGATCAATGCGTTATAGCAAATTTTGGGTTCTGATTTTCCTTGCCGGTTCGGCTTCGCTTATGGCTGAAGCTCAGATTCCCGACAAGGCACTTTGCAGTGTCTGTGCATTGAAGGCCGGCGAGACCGAGTTGGAAAAGGTCAAGGCCTATTCGGAACATGAAGGCAAGACGTATTACTTTTGTTCCAGAGATTGTAAAATGGAATTCGCCGCGGATCCCTTGGCCTATTTACCGCCGGTATTTCCACGACCTGCACCACCCTTCGTCGTTGAAATGCTGGAGGGCGGGGACAAGGCGTTGGGAGATTTGAACGGCAAAATCGTGCTCGTGGATTTCTGGGCGACCTGGTGCAAACCTTGTCTCGAGACCATGCCCCGGTTGCAACAACTCTACAGCGCTTTTTCCGACAAGGGGGTTGAAGTTCTGGGTGTGTCCATAGATGAAGACAAGGACCGGGGCAGGAAGATCAAGAAGATGGTGGAAAAAATGGACATTACATACCCCATCTTCGTTGACGCGAAACAGACGCCCGCCTGGCATCAGTTCAAGGTGAAAGCGATTCCTGCAATGTTTCTTCTCGACCGGGACGGTCAGATCGTAGCTCAGTGGGTGGGCAAGATAGATCACGAGGATGTGGAAAAGGAAGTCTCGAGCCGGTTGGAAAAAAGGCGCGAAGTTGAATGGAGCGGACAGTGAACGACGACGAGAAGTACGTCTTCGACCTGAACGGTTACCTCGTGCTTCGGGAAGTGATGTCGCCGGACCAGGTGGCGCGGTGCAACCGGGCCATAGATCATCACGCCGATCAGCTCGAGCCCCACGAACGGCGGTTGGAAGGCGACTCGCAGGTGCTGGCGAGCGAGGTTCGGCAGCATTGGATGTCCGGCATGCTCACCTGGGACGCCCCCTGGTGCGAACCCTTCCGCGAACTGCTCGTGCACCCGCGCGTCAGCTCCTGCCTGACCGAAATCCTCGGAAGCGGCTGGCGCATCAACGTCGGGCCCGACCTGGTGACCATGGAGAAGGGGTGTGCCGGCCACTACCTGCACGGCGGCGGAGTCGAGCGGCCCGACTTCACCCAGACCTACATGTGGAAACACGGCAGGATCTACTGCGGCATGACCGTCGTGGAGTTCATGCTTTCCGACGAGGGACCCGGCGACGGCGGCCTGGCGATCGTCCCCGGCGGCCACAAGTCGAATTACCCCCTGCCGCAGGCGCTGCAGTTCTACGAAGCACACCAGGAGCTGGTCAAGGAGATTCACGTCCGGGCGGGCGATGCCGTGATCTTCGTCGAGGCCTGCACCCACGGCACCCTGAAGTGGAACGGCGAACATCAGCGCCGCGCTCTGATCTATCGCTACACCCCGGGCTTCATGAGCTTCGGAACGCACGGCCCCGAAGTGGCGGACGACATGACCGAGGAGCAGCGGTCACGAGTACGGCCGGCGGGCTAGACGCCGGGGCTCGGGGCGACTGCCGCGCACACGAGAGCCACTATCGCAACCACCAATGCAGCACATTGGTCATGTGTTCCTCGTAGGCGTGAGAAGCCTGGATGAGCAATCCTTCAGGCAGCCCTGTGTCCGGGTTTCTGACGATCAGGTTGTTGGAGTAGGCGCCGGCCCCCGCTTCGCCCATGCGTAGATAACGGCCGGCGTCCCAATTCTCTCCATCCCGCGAGGAATAGAGGACGAAGTGATTCCTCCCCTCGCCCTTGTTGCCACTGCGGCCGTGCAGAACGAAGCCGTCCCTGAACGCCGCCATCTGCGGGTTGCGAATTTTCTTGGCCATGAAGGCGGTTTGCACGGAGCTCCACGTGCAACCGCCGTCGTCGCTGGTCACGTAGTCGAGATGCTTTTCGTCATCGATGTTGTAGACATAGGCGATGAGCCTGCCGTCGGGCAGAGTGGCCATGGTCCCGTAACCGCGTCCCTGAACGTCGAGGGGAAGGATGCTGCGTCGGGAGAAGGTGAGACCGTTGTCCTGGCTGACATGGAGAGCGTAACGGTGGTCCGGCAGGTTGCCGTACCAATGGACAGCGCTGTCGTTGCACAGCTCCAGGACGAGAATGCAGGCTTCGTGAAGAATTGCATCCCAGATGCGCGCGGGCTCATCGCCGATGGGTCTTGCGGGTTCCCAGGTGGAACCGCAATCGGTGCTGCGCAGACAGGTCGGAACCGCCAGCGGCTGCCAGCCCTTGCCGCGGCACTCCAGGTTGAACAGGAGGATCGCTCCGTCGTCGGCTCGCAGCGCCTTTTCGCACATGACCGAGTGCCCCACCCCCTGGTCGTAGGTCTGCCTTGAGTATTCGAGGGCCGCGGGCTCGCTCCAGGTGCGTCCGCCGTCCTCCGAGCGCTTGAACTCCATCCAGCCATCCCCGCTGTGGCCCTTCTGGAAATCGGAGCAGTTGGCGTAGAAGGCCAGTATCCTGCCCGGCGCGTACTCGACCAGGGCGTGGCCCAGGTGACCGCTGCGGCCGGCCCTGGCATGATCGACGAACATGATCCCCTGATTGGGGGGCTCGGGCGGTTCAACTGCAAACCAGTCTGTATCGGGGTCTTTGCGATTCATCTCAGGTTTCTTTCGCTGTCAGTTGCCCGGGCGATCGGCTAGCTGGCCAGGGGGTAGGCAGAGGGCCCGGCTCGGTGCGAGGAGTTTCCGTCGCCGGGGTCGCATCGTCGCCTGAACTCACGTCAATCAACGCTCACTCGCGGGGGCGTCCCTGCGTCCAGTCGATTGCCGATTCGAATCAGAACTCCCATCGCCGCAGACCTGCAACATGGCGAAAGTGTTCGTCGAAGGTAACCAGCACAGCCCCGATCTCTATCGCTTGGGCGGACAGCCAAACGTCGTTGATGGGAATCGGATTACCTGCCTTGCGCAAAGAATCTTTGATCTGGCCATAGACTTCGGACGTCTCTGCGGATACCTCGAGGGTCTCGACAAGAGGCTTGCCAAGGAAGTCGTTCAGGCGGGCCCGGTTTTCAACCAGCCGGCTGCCGCCCCTGAAGCCGGCGTGCAGTTCACCCAAAACGATAACGGACAGGAGAACCTGCTCGGCCTGGTCGAGGGCTTCGAGTATGCGCTCGTCGCCGTGCCACAGGGCACTCAACGCGTTGGTGTCGAGCAGGACCTTCATTGCCAGTCCCGTGGGTCGACATCCCGTCTGGTCAGCGCGTCGAACTCGCGTTTTTCCTCCTCGCTCCAGACGCCGATATGGTCTTCGAATTGGGCCCGGTTGCTCTTGGGATTGAGTCCCAACGCCTCCCGCAGCACGCGAGTCACGGTCCGGTTCAGGCTGACTCCTTCACTCGCTGCCTTTTCTCGAACGCGACGGTCCAAGGCCTCGTCCATGTGTATTGTGAGAGATTTCATGTGCGCGAACCATTATTGAGAGTCATAATGAGTCGAAATATAACTCCCCCAGCTGATATGGCAACAGCTTCGGAAATCACGCCGTCTGGCGAGAGCTGGCGGCGTCGAACAGCGCGATGATTTCGCCCGCGTCCGGGTGCCGCATGCGGCGGGCGATACTCCAGGGTGTTTTTCCGGAATCGTCTTCCCGGTGGGGATCCGCCCCATGCGATAGAAGCAGCTCGACGGTTCTCACCATGTTCGTCCGCGGTCCGGCCTTCAGCGCGAAAAACAGGGGCGTCTCCCCCATGTCGCTCCGCGCGTCGACCGGGGCATGGTTTTTCAGCAGTACTTCCATTACACCCGTGAATCCCGCCTTGGATGCATAGTGCAGCGCCTGGGCGACGCGCAGTACCGTGTCGATTCGGGGTCCAGCAGGGCCTGGACGTAACGGGGGTCGTCCCTCTGGCTGTTGTTTCCCGTACATGCCGTCCACACCCAGGCCCCTTCGGGGCAGTTGACGTCGGCCCCGTGACTCATCAGGAGGGCGGAGGTGTCCTGATCGAGGACCCAGCGTCCGCAGCCTGTCCTCGAGGCGTCGGCGCCGCGCTTCAGCAACAGCCTGAGCAGGCGCGTCTGTCCTCGACCGGCGGCGTACCTGACCAGTGGAGTGCTGTTGATACCAGGTTCGGCACCCATTTCGAAGAGGAACCCCACGACCTCTTCGTGTCCGGCATAGACGGCATGATGGATGGGGGTTACGGGAAGGTGATCGCAGGCAGGATCGTGTGCATTGACCAGATCGGGTACTTCCTGGAGCAGCGTCGATATCCGATCCAGATCGCCGAGAAAACAGGCGCTGAAGATGTCGTACACGGCTCCATGGTTCAGAAGAAAACCGGAGGTTTCGAGTTTATTTTTGTAGCGGGAGGGGCAGTAAGGGGTCATCATGAGATCGCTCGTGTGCGGCGCCGGCAGGTTGACGTCCCCTCCCCGTTCCAGCAGCATGGCCGCTACGGCGGTGCGTCCCCGCGAGGCAGCTTCAACCAGGAGAATCGCCCCTGGCGCGGATCACTCAAAATGGCGGGATCTTCGTCCAGGAGTCGTTTCAGTTCCTCCAGTTGACCCCGAGCCGCCAGTTTGGCCGGCTGCCTGCATCTATTCTCCCTGTGGCATCGCAGTTGCCACCGGTTTTGCGGGGGTTTATCCTCGTTGACGAGGCCGTGAGCGAGGGGTCCGAGCGTCGAAAGAACTTCATCGACGAGCCGCTCCTCCCCGACGTTGTCACGCAGCGACGCGGTCATATGCATCAGCCACCGCTTCGCGGATTCTTTTGATACCGCCGTGGGCATGATGACGGGTGTAATCCGGTTCACCGTCCATCCACCCTTCCATGAAGGCCTTCTGCTTCATGCGTTCGGAAGTGAACGTCCGGGTGAACATGGGACGTAGTTCGACGTCTTTCTCGATGCGATCATACAGACCGTCGATGATTCTTCCGACAACACAGCGCCCCCGATCCGCGCGAACAGGGTCGAATCCGGTCTCAAATTGGAAGCGAGCCGCCCCGGTGGGCCAGGGCGGCCCGCACGCTGGAGGGCTCACGTATACTGCAAGTGGCAGGCACGACGACAACCTCGAGTTACGGTCAATGTGTTTGGGCAACCGTTTGCATACCGATACAAAGAGACGGGTTAGAAATCCGCCAGAATTTAAATTGTTACGTGTCCTGGAATCAAGAGATTTCGAGATCTTGAGTCCGTGGCTTTTCTATAGAAAATCGTGAAGTTGAAAGTTTGAGTATGTATCTGTAATCAGGAATTTGAAAAACAAATGGCGAAATACGAGTGGCGCCTGGTAGCTGAGAAAGGGGCCTTCGCGGCTCGAGATGGCGCTGGGGCGCTGGTGTTCAGGGACAGGATGTGGCTGCTGGGCGGATGGAACCCCGGGGATAAAGTCCATTTCCCCCTGATCTGCAACAGCGAGGTCTGGTCGTCGGCGGACGGCGCCGCCTGGACGCTGGAGAATCCTCAGGCGCCCTGGGAGGGTAGGCATACGGCAGGTTACGCGGTGAATGACGGCCGGATGTGGATCGTGGGCGGCGACTGCAATCAAGGCCATTATCAGAACGATGTCTGGAGCAGTGCCGACGGCATTCATTGGGAGCTGGCGAACGATCGCGTGCCGTGGGCTCCCCGGGCGCTTCATTATACCGCCGCCTTCGAGGGCCGGATCTGGGTAATGGGCGGACAGACGATGCCTGAGTTTGCCGGCGCTGATGAGGTTTTCCACAACGACGTGTGGAGTTCGGAAGATGGGATCAGCTGGACCCTGGTCAACGAGGGCGCTCCGTGGGCCCCCAGGGGGATGATCGGAGGGGCCGTCGTGCACGACGACAGGATGTGGGTTCTCGGCGGGGGCACATACGATACGCCTGCGACTCCTGTCCGGAAGTTCTACAACGATGTGTGGAGTTCGGAAGACGGGGTGAACTGGGAACAGCACGTGACGCACGCTCCCTGGGCGCCAAGGCAATACCACGAGGTGGCCGCGTTCGACGGCCGCATGTGGGTGCTCGAAGGCTGGGCGGCAGAGAGCGGGAATCGCCGCGATGTGTGGCATTCGCCCGACGGCGTGGACTGGACCGAATTGCCCGATACTCCCTGGGCTCCCCGGCATGCGGGGAGCGTGTTCGTCTTCGAGGGGTCTCTGTGGATGGTGGCCGGAAACAATATGGAGCCGGATGTCTGGCGGCTTTCGCGCAGGGGATAGCGGGAATATCGGACGGGAGAATACCTGCCCGAAAGACGTCGGGCTACCGACCCGGCCCTCCCCGGTTACCTTGACATCAGCGACGAGCGCTAAGTAGCAACACACCGTCTGACGCAAAGACAGGACAGGATGTTGGATTTCAAACCACCTCAACCGAGTAAGACAACGAGCCAAATTTTACGAGCCCTGATACCGCTTGCGAATCGCTGGTATCTGAAAGGGTTGACGCTGGATATCGATGCGGAGTCCCTTGCCCGGTTGGAGGCGATACATGGGCATTCCGCGGTGCTGGCCCCCAACCATCCGGCGCACGAAGATCCCGTGGTCATGTTTCTCCTGTCGAAGCGGTTATCGCAACCGTTCTACTACATGGCGGCTCGGGAAGTCTTCGAAAAGGGAAGGTTCGGGGCTGTCAGATGCTGTCTGCTGCAACGGGTCGGTGTGTACTCGGTCGTGCGCGGCACTGTAGACAGGGATGCCTTCCGGACCACGCGGAAGCTGTTGTTCAAGGGGGACTGGCCGATTGTCATCTTTGGAGAAGGGGAAATTTCGCGCCAGAACGACACCGTCATGCGTTTTGAGAGAGGCATCGTACAGATGTGCTTCTGGGCTTTGGACGATATGGAAAAAGCGGAAGTCGAAAAGCCGCTCTACGTTGTTCCCGTCGGCATCAAATACCATTATCCGCGGGACATGTGGAACTCCATCGATGCCGCTCTCACGAGGTTGGAACGGCATATTCTCCCGCCTGCCGAACGGACGCCGGTGGAACGCTACGATCGGTTGCGCCGCATCGGTGTCGCGGTATTCAGGACACTCGCATCGGAATATCAGTACGAGATAGATGAAACCGTGGCCCTCGATGTACATATCGAAAGGTTGAAAGATGCGATCCTGTCACGTGCCGAAGGGATTTTGGATATCCGGACTGAAGCCGACATACTCACAAGGACACGTGCGTTGAAAAACATGGTGGATGCCCAAGTCTATCGGGAAGTTGAGCAGATGACGGAGTACGAACGGAAAATACATGAAGAGCAGCTCCGGAAATTTCAACAGTTCTATCCCGACCTGGAGCGGTTGATCAATTTCATATCGATAACTGACGGGTATGTTGCCGAAGAGCCGTCCCAGGAGCGGTTTCTCGATGTGATTCTCCGTCTTGAAAGGGAAGTATTCGGCAGGTCGGAAATGCGTGGACCGCGGGTGGCATCGGTCCGCGTCGGTGAACCTGAAAACCTCCGCGAATGTTATGACACCTACCGTGCTCAGAGGAGGGAAACGGTAGAACAGATAACCCATGAACTCGAAACATCGGTTCAGAGTCTGGTCGGCGGGTTGGCCTGACTTTGGGGGCTTTGGCATGCCCACGCAGCCTTCGCGTTGGTAGCTCCGTGTTCCTCAAGGGTGGGTCTCAGACTCGCCCCCCTGTTACGGATCGGGAGCCTCGATCGTCGTGGAAGCGTCCGATGGGATGCACGAGAAGCCCCGTTCGGCGAAGTGCTCGTCGAAGGCAAAAACTTCCCGCAGCCCTGCACGGGACATGAAAGCAAAACTGACGCAGTCAACGAGGCTCAGGCGTCTGCGACCGGCGGCGAGCATGGAGGCCATCCCGATGGAGTGCAGACCTTCGTCAATCCACTCGACCCGCAGGACGGGTCTGATGTCCTGATCGAGCGCGCGAACGGCATCCATCCCAAGCCGGTGCTGGATGAGGGCCGTCGTCTCCACGAGGATATAGCTGGTCGTCACGAGGGAGAATGCGCCGCGCACGAGGCGGTGCCATTCAGCGATTGCCCGCGGATGCTGATCGTCGTCGGCATCGAGAACGGCGTAAAGCGCGGAGGTATCTACGAGGACACTCACCTGCGGTAGGCACCCTGCAGGTGGAGGTCATGTTGCGCGGCCCCATCGCCGCCGCCGGATCGGAATTGGCCTGCCACCGATAGCGCACGTTCGATGCGCTCGTCATCGGTTGGGGCTGTCTCCGTCGAACGCAGCAGGAGATCGACCCCCTGGCGAATCACCGTCGCCATCGAAACCTGCCGCTCGGCGGCGATCCGCTTGACGTGCCGCGCCTGTTCGTCGGTCAACTGAATCTGTGTTCGAACCATTCCAGTGGCTCCATGTTATCACATCATGTCGTAATGATAACAAATCGCCCGACAGAATCAATCCGACGGGGCAGGCCGATACCGGCACGGGTCTCGATGATGAGGTGGTCTCAGTTGACGGGAGCCTGCAGCTGGATCGCCTCGCGTTCCTCGGGCCGCAGGCGCGACAGGGCTTGTGTCAGATCGACCCGGTCCAGGTGCAGATCCTCCGTCGGGCCGGGTGCATAGCCGTATCCAGCCTGGATCAGCTCCCTCAATCCTTCGATTCGTCCGGCATGTCTTCGACGCGGTAGGGACGCTTGGTGTCGCCGACCTTGTGGACGATGGCGTCGAGAACCCGCAGGTCGTCCTTGTCGCCGGCGACGAGGAAGTCGACGTCGATCCTGGTGCTATCGGCGGCGGTGAAGTCGGCGCAGCTCACGTAGAACTCCCCCTTGCGGACGACACCGGCATGGAGCTCGACGAAACTGAGGCGCAGGAGCTCCCCTGAGACTCCATCATAGATGATATACTGCTCACCGACGCGATTCGCGGCGATGTGCTCCTGCATGGCCTTCTGCACCACCGCCTTGTCCTCTTTCGGGATGGCAGGGTCGTCGGCGGAGTGAGCAGAGGTGGTGAGGAGGATGGCGAGGCTGAGGGCGATGGCGATGCGCACGGTCTTTCTCCTTGTTGATGGGTGATGGGACTTGCCTCTTTAACGAACCAAGGGGCACAATGATTGCGTCTTGGAAGGGACGCGCCAATAGGATGGGGTGGTTCCTGCAATGACGGGGATCCGCGTTACCGCCTGATACGGTTGCCGGCCGGCCGAATCCGAAACGGTTCCCCGATTCCAATTGCGCATCCGCGAAGCGGGCCGCTAATCAATTGCTATTCCGTTCTAAATGTAGTAAGGATGCGAGCCGAAAATCGGTGTATTCGGGTCGACAGCCGGTAGACGGCTCCCGACCGGTGTGTCAGGGCGACGCTCGCCGGGCTGGCATCACACGCCGGAAGACGGAACCAGGGTACACGAACATGAGAGGTTGCTGATGGGGTTGGCCAATCTGGTGACGAGTGGGGGCCACGGATGAGCGAGTTGTTGCGGGACGGGGCGCTGGTCGGCGTCGGCGGGTTCTTTGGCGCCGCCGGGAGGTTTCTCCTGAGCGGATGGATCGGCGCCCACGCAGGACAGTTCCCCTACGGCACCCTGGCGGTGAATGTTATCGGGTCGCTGGCGATCGGCTTCCTGGCGGCCGGGCTGGCCGACCGGTTGCTCGCCGGGGCCGCGGTGAGGTTGCTGGTGATGGCCGGCTTTCTCGGCGCCTTCACCACGTTTTCGGCGTTCAGCTACGAATCTGTCCAGCTGTGGAACGAAGACCGCTGGCCGGCCTTGCTCGCCAACATCGGCTTGAGCGTCGGCGGCTGCCTGCTGGCCACCTCCGCCGGAATGGTTGCCGCGCGCGCCCTGACCGCGGGTCAGCCGTAGGTGGACCCGGCGGTCCGGCGCTGCCCTCCCTGACGGTCGCGATCCTCGCCTGCAAAGGCGCTCGATTACATCCCGTCGGACAATCGCTTCCGGTACTTTTCCAAGTCCTCCAAGCTGACGGCATCGGGCGGCACCAACTGGTAGTGCTTCTCCGATATCACCTTTACATCCTCGCCTTCCTGCTCGAACTCGAAGAGCGCGATCAGGTCATCCTGCATTAGCTGGGTTCCTACGGGCCGGCAGATCAGAGACGGCAGCTTGTTCTCACAAAGGGCAATGTCCTGCTCGATTTGTACTCTGTTGAGACTGTCGTTTCCACCCTTGGCCTGAACAGGCACCACGTAGTGAGATCCGCTCTTATCTAGGCCGACGTAAATCTCGTCCGTTTCTACCTGTCCAATACCGCGGACCGTCGTCCGCAAATGATTTTGAAGGGAGTAACAGGCGATTCCGAGGAAAATGTCGATCAGCCGATTGTAGCGAACGCGGGCCAACACGGCCTGTTCGTCGCTGAATGCGTACTTGGCGATTATTCCCGGAGTCGAGTCGGGTATTTTCGTAGACGCGTAGTTTCGGTTGGGAGCAAGGGGTCGGTCGCTGACAAGGGCAAAGCGGTATTTGCTCCTCCCAGCCGGGCGGATGATCCAGGTTTCTCCGGAAGGTGCTTTTTCCAGAATGCTGGAAGGGAGATCCGTTCTGTACCGGAAACTGTAGATCACATCGCCCAAGTTCTTGGGCAGGCGGATATTCAAATTGGAAGCGAACTCGGAAATCTCCTCTCGTTCGAAGTTCACCTCCCGTTGTCCGCTTTCATACTTGGCGTGGAAAATCGCCTCGATGATAGCTGTATAGAGATTCTTAGAAGGAATGATTCCCCCCTCTCGGTCAGTTGCCCTGCCATTCCAGGAGAATGACCTCTTCTCGAAGCTGATCGCCCGTAACCGTTGAGGGTCTGGTCCGAAACAGGTCGATGCCGGTGACTTTGTAGTTCAGGGATCGGGCGAGATCCGCAAGCAGCTGTCCAGTGCGGATCATTACTCTCAAATAGGAAGCCTGGTCACCCACCACGTAGGCGAGCTTTGCCCCCGGCCTGAGGACTGGTCTGAGGGAGGAAAGATGCCGTGCCATTCCGCCGAAGTACAGCTGGGTTACCCGCGGGTACAGACGCTCGAATCCAGATGTCTTGCCCAGCTCAATACGGCGTCTTTCGATGGCGTCGGCGATATTCCGTATCTCGACGTTGTCGGCAACCTCGCGATCATCCGTGTCGGATTTATACACCCCCCTGGTATTGGACCTGATCAGGGTTTGTTTCAGAGACCGCAATTCCTTTTTGTCACTTATGAGTCCCAAGATGACGGATTCCAGGCGGGTGGTACGGGTGTAGTCCTTCTCGTTCGGGTACGGCGGGGAGGTAATTACGGCATCTATGGACTGAGGTCTCAGGACTTGGCCGGCTCCCCGGGAGTCTGCCTTGATAACCCGCGCAGGCACGTCAGCCTGGTCTTTGTTTAGACGAAGGTCATGGATCATGGTCCGTATGCTGTCGAGCCAGGCCTCCGAAACCGGAGCGTCCTTCTTGATCTGACCCACTCCCACTTCCGGGCCGAACTTCAGGTTGCCGATACGGTGAACCAGCGCGTTCGCGAGCGCGAGTCGTCCGTATTGCTGCACCCGGCTGTTTCCGTGCCGGTCGATGGAGTCCAGTAGTACCAGCGTCTTGTGCAGTGGCAACGGGCTGATCGAGTCCTTCAGCAACAGTTTCGACTGTTCCGGAGGAAGTCCTCGCAGCGAAGAGCGGCGGCTTTTCTTCGCAGCAAATAGAGGAGTATCGTCCCATTCGTCGATCCCCTGCTGCTTCAGAGTCCTTCTCGCAGACGACACAACCTCCCGGGAATAGTCCTGGAGTTCTGTGGATTCGACCGACCAATCGACCTTCACGGAGCTCGCGAAATGGGGCATCGGGGTCGACTCGATGCCGACGCTGCCGATACCGAGTTTCTTGCACTCGACCAATGTCGTGCCCGTTCCACAGAAGGGGTCGAGAACCGTGTCCGCGGCAGCGACGCCGAAACGGTCTACATAGTCCTGAACCAAGTGCGGCGGGAACGACAGAACGAACCGGTACCATTCGTGGATCGCCTTGTCTTCCGGCCGCAGCTTGTTCTGGCTCTCCCGGGAACGGGCAGTGTTGGAAAAAACCTCGATCGGCATGGTTGCGTGCAGGTAGTCAGGCAGGTTTGACCAGCAGTCTACGAAATTCCTTCAGGCGGTGACAGATACCGAAGGCTTTCGCCCACTGGGGGAATATGCGAGCGCGGGTGGCCCCCTGTCATTGAACACACTTGAGTGCTGCCGGTACTCGCAGGGAATTCTCTTCCTCTAAGTATGACGTTTGTGAAGCCGTTTTGGGTATTTTGGGCCGTGCGGACCCATTTCGTCGCCGAGCCCTGGGTCTCCATCGAGGATCACTGGCAGCGGTCCATGGAAATCCTGTGGGCCCTGGCCCCGGCCGCGGAGAACCACGACGTCAGGCTGATCACCCACCCCGGGGGGGCCGCCGCTGTCGAACTGCTACGTCTACCCCAACTCTGGACCGACATGATGGATCTGGTCCCCCGCCCCGCCTCACTCTCCTACGCTTCCACGGGTCCCGGAAAGGCGGCCTTCCAATCCTCAACGGGGTTGAAGTACCACTGATTCCTGATTTTGCGGGCGTCCAGCAGCCCGGCTTGGCCAGTTCGAGCAGTCGGTGGGGCCTGCAGAGAGCCGTTAAGACCTCCAGATGGTAGCGAAAAAATAGGTGACGTCGTTCCGTTCCGTTACGGTGTAGAGGAATGCCCGGGCGTTATTGGGCGGGAGCGAGGCGGATGATGATGGTCGTGAATTGGGAGGAATCCGGCAGTCGGAAGGGCCCAACAGACAACAGGGCCCTCGGACCGGGCGCCGCGGTTCATTTTGGCCTTACCGTCTTCGGGGTGACCACCCAGATCTGGCACTAACCGAAGATCCACAGGTCTGGCTGGAACAGGACCGCAGAAGGATGCCGGAGTCTCCATAGGTCCTTGAGGATTGGTTTGATTGCTTGGCAAGCCGGCTCGACCGCCGATCTGCTCCTCAAGGAAGCAGACGAGGAAATCAACGCTTCCCCAGGTATCTCCTCACGTGCTCTACCTTTAGTCTTTCTACAAATAGGTCCCAGAAATATTCGGCAGCGCCCTCCATGGTGAGTTCATCGTCATGTTGTTGGCCTAGGCGGGCCATTCCCAGTGGCTTTAGGAACAACGTGTAGCCATCGTCATCCACCGACATAGACTCATTATAGCTGCCGTTGCCCATTCCACCGAATGAGAAAAACAGACCCTCCGTGCGCGATAACCCGCCGAGCCAGATATCGCAAAAGCCCTGCTCTTCACCACCAACAAAAGCTTTTGCCTCGAACCTGTTGGCATCAATCTTTCGGAAATCGGATTCCACTTGTTCGTTTCGCTCTTGGAGCTCGCTCAAAGAGTTCTCAAAAAAGCGGGAAATGTACTCGAAGGCGCCGCGGAGAAAAGCGTAGCGGTCATGGTCGGCGAAATCCCTCCTTACTCTGAGGTTGCTCGAACGGGGATCCCGGGGTGCTATACCTTCACCATCCGAGACGGGCTTCGAAGCGCTTGGGGCGGTAATCCGGCTGGTTTCGCCTGCCACTTCGCGAATTGCTTGGGCAACCTCGAGGAATCCTTCGTCCAAAGTTGCGTGTTTGACCACAGGTTTTCCGTCAGCGGGCACAGCCCTCAACTTGCCGAACGGCGCCCCATGCCAATCACACGGTCGTAGGATTACCGGTAAAATGCGCGCATCGCCTTGTTCGTGGCGTTCCATTGCCCGAATCAACTCGACGTCATAGCAATAGTCGGAGTTGAGAAAGTCCGCGCTGACCAGGAGCAAAATGATGTTCGCGGTGTTGAGCTGGACGCTGATCTGACCGTGAAGATCTTCTCCGGGACCGATCCTGCGGTCGTGCCAAGTCGTGATTACCCCCTGTCGCCGAAGACCGGAAAGGTGCTTTTCCAGCTCGTTTCGCAGGGTTTCATCTACGTGCGAATAGGACATGAAAACGTGGGGCATGGTTAGTCGACCCTCCTATTCCTTTCTACTGGTACCGGTTCCATTGGTAACAGGGATCAGGCCAAGCCGTCCACGGGACTACGGGCTTGACGCCTGGGGATGTCTCCTCTTAGGGGGCTCCGCCTCAACCCCAGTCTGAATTTGCCTCCTAACCTCCCGTTGGTGGGCATGCAGGACGGAATATTCCCCCACCGGGAATTTACGGGTTATGTCGGCGTGACCGCCTATTTTGCTCGCGCGACGACACCATGGAAACCAGGGAATTCGCCGAACAGGTGCTCTTCGGCACCACCCTCGAGGACAAGCTGATCGACGGCGGCCGCTATCGAGGCCGCGACCCGGGCAGCGCCATCGCCGCGCCAAGTGAACCGGGGCGTCCCCTGTCCCTGGCACTGGGCGGCTGGAACGATCGCGACCGCGTCCGCTTCCGCGAGGTGCGGGGGTTCCACAGCGAAAAGGAGCGCGGCCTCGTCCTGCATTTCTTCGCCAACCACGAGCTTCTCGCCATCGAGCTGATGGCGCTGGCGCTGCTGAAGTTTCCCGACGCCCCGGAGAAGTTCCGGCGCGGCCTCTACGGCATCCTGCGGGAGGAGCAGGAGCACCTGCGCCTCTACATCGAGCGCATGCGCGGCATCGGCGTCGAGTTCGGGGAGATCCCGGTCAGCGACTTTTTCTGGCGCTGCATCTCGCCGGTGGCGACGCCGATCGAGTTCGTCACCCGCCTCAGCCTCACTCTGGAGCAGGCCAACCTCGACTACGCCCCGTACTACGCTTCGGTGTACGGCGAGCTCGGGGACGCGGAGACGGCGCAGTTGATGGAGCGCATCTACCGCGACGAGATCGGCCACGTGAAGCACGGCCTGACCTGGTTCAACAGCTGGCGCGACCCGGCCCTCGGCGAGTGGGAGGCGTACACCCGGGCCCTGGCGCCGCCGCTGGACCCGGGCCGCGCCAAGGGAATCCGCTTCAACGCCGAGGGGCGCAGGAAGGCGGGCCTTTCCGAGGCCTTCATCGGCGAGCTGCAGGTCCACTCCCAGTCGCGGGGCCGGCGCCCCTCGGTGTTCTGGTTCAACCCGGCATGCGACCGCTGCGCCGGCCTGGACGCCGTGCAGACGCCGCCGAAGTGGATGGCGCAGGTGGCCGAAGACCTGGAGACGGTGCCGGCCCTGGGCTGCGCCGCCGGAGACGTCCTCCTCGTCAGGCGCCGGCCGCGGCGGGAGCACTTGTCGGAGCTGCAGGCCGCCGGACTGGAGATTCCGGAGTTCGCCCTGTTCGACAGCACCCCGGAGGGGCTTGGCGGCCATCCGCTTTCAGGGCGCAAGCTCCAGGCCCTGCGTCCATGGGGGGTCGCCCCCGACAGCGAGCAGCTGCTGGCACCGCTTAGAGCCAACGTCGCCGGTCCCGGGCAGGCTCCGGCGTGGAGCAGCGCCCTGCGCCGGCTGTACTCAAAGGAATGGAGCGCGGCCTTGCTCGCGGAATTCCTCAAGGACCGGCGGGAGGACTGGCTGTGCGGCCCCGACGTTGCCGGGCAGGGGTGCGGGTCCGCGGGAGAGGTCGGAAAAGCGCTCGCCTTGCTGCGGGAACGGGGCTGGAACCGCGCCGTGATCAAGGCTCCTTTCGGCGCTGCCGGTCGCGGACAGGTCCGGCTCGAAACCGCGGCGGATCCCGGAGACGCGGAGGGCGGCCTGGACGGAGCGAAATGGCGTCGGGTGGAGCGGCTGCTGGCGGAGCAAGGGGCCGTGGTTGTCGAACCGCTGCTGGAAGGGGTGGCCGACCTGTCGGCCCAGTACGAGGTCGGGGCAGACGGGAAGGCCGGCCTGCTCGGCATTACCAGGTTCATCACCGACGGCCGCGGACAGTACCTCGGCTCCTTCCTGCACGGCAAGGTAGCCGGGCTCGACGAGGGCGCCCGCCGGTTCCTGTACGGGGACGGCCGCGACAGCCGGCGCCTGCGGCGTCTGTACGAAGAGTTGGCCGGGCACATGGAACCCGGGCTGGAGGCAGCCGGTTTTTGCGGGCCCCTCGGGGTGGACGCGCTGGTCTACCGGGCGGGCGGCCGGCTAAGGCTGAAGCCTGTGATCGAGGTGAATCCGCGCATGACGATGGGCACGGTTGCTCTGGAGCTGGCGCGGCGCGTCCATGCGGCCGGCGCCGCCCTCTGGCTGATGCTGCGGGTCCGCGATATCGAGGCAGCCGGTTTCGAGAATGCCGATGCCTTCGCCCGGGAGATGCGGCGGCGCCACCCGATCCAAACGACAGCGGAGGGGGATCTGATATCGAGGGGGGTGCTGTTCACCACCGATCCGCAGAGGGCGCGGGCTTTCGTCACCCTGCTGGTCGCCGCGGAATCGCTGGCGCAGTGCAAGGCTTGGTTCGAGCCCTGGCGGGGACGCCTGAGCGAGTGGACGCGCCGCTGCTGAGAGAGAGTGAACCTCCGGGAACCTGATGGTGCGGTTCCCGTTCCAGGCGTACTCGCTACTTTAGTGCTTCCGGTTCTTCGTGCCCTGAGGAGTCGAAGTGATCGTCCCGAGTTCTCGAAACCGGAATGCCCCGGAGAGGAGACCCATGGCGCGCTGGATCTTCGTCAGCGACCTGCAGCTGAAACCGGACGACCGCGAGCACGAGGAGCGTCGGCGTCTGTTGATCGAGCGGGTCGCCGCTGAAAAACCCGACTTCGTCATCGACGGCGGCGACCACGTGGCCGGCGCCGTGACCGACGAACCGGAGGAAGCCGAGAGAGTCGCCCTCATGTGGGCGGCTTATCACCGCGTCACCAAGCCCCTGGAGAGGCTGTGCCCGTTGATATCGACTGTCGGCAACCACGATCAGACCGGATCCAGTCCTTCATCGGAGGAGTATCTGCGCCAAGTCGGACGCCAGGGTCGGCGGACCTGGCATGCCAGAACGATCGGCGGCGTCCATGTCGCCATCCTCGATGTCCTCGACGGCAGGCATCGCGGCGGTTTTTCCGACAGGGCGCAGGCGCGCTGGCTGCGGCGGGATCTGCGGGCGGCGAGGCGGGCGCGATGCACGGTAGTGGCAGGGCACTATCCGGTTCTGGTTCCATCCTGGCTGCTCGAACACTCCGTGCTTCGCGACAAGGAACCGGGGGACACCGGTTTACTGCTTCCGATGCTGCTCGAGGCGGGCGTCGACCTGTACCTGTGCGGTCACCTGCACGCCTACGAGCGAGCCCGCTGCAGGAGGTTGACGCAGGTCATGACGAGCGCCTCCGATATCTTCTTCGACGACATGGACGAAAAGCCGGGCGAGTACAGGATCGCCTTCGACGAGCGGCAGAGCTATGTGCGATTCGCTCTCGAGGATTCGACCATTCTCGGGGAGGCGGTCTCGGCAGACGGGGAGATCATCGACGAGTGGAGGCAGGAACTGCTTCCGAAGCCGCGACGATAGGGGCCCCGTCCCCGTAGCCCGGGCATGATTTTCGTGAAACGGAGCGGTTCGGCAACCTGTAGCCGTTGCGGATCTCCGGGAGTCAATGCACAGTCGGGAGGATGTCCGATCCCCGGGTGAGAGGAGACATCCGGGAGCGTCTCGGAACAAGCGAAAGGGAGAGAAGTGGCAACGTATTCCGCAAAAGTTGAAAAGCGTTTTCTCAGTCCGGGCCCGCAGCCGAACGGCCTGCATGCGGCCGAGGACGGGTTGTGGATCATCGACCAGGTATCGCTCAAGGCGCAGAAGGTCGACTGGGACACCGGCGCGGTCCTGCACGAGATCGACACGGAGACAGCGCATTCGAGCGGCATCACCATGGGCGACGACGGCGCCCTCTGGATCAGCTCGACCTTCGGGCTGGAGATCGTCAAGGCCGATCCCCTCACCGGTGAGACCCTGGCCCGCCATCCCGATCCCGGCAGGGGTTTGGTGGCCTCTGCCGAGGCTGCCGAGAACCCCCGCGAGTCGAGCTCGCACGGGCTGGAGTGGCGCGACGGCAGGATCTACGCCGCGGCCCCGCCGACGCAGCGGCTGCACGTCATCGACGCGGAGACCTGGCAGGAGGTCGAGCAGTTTCCCACCGGGGGGCTCCGGGTCCACGGCATCGCCTGGGACGAGGAGGGCCGACTGTGGGTGTCCGACACCTCCGCCGGGACGGTGATCCTGATGGACCTCGACCGGGGCGGCAGGATCTGCGACGTGTTCCGCGTCAACGAGCCGGACGAGGTGCACGGGATGACGGCGCGCGACGGCGAGCTGTGGTACTGCGACGCGACCACCCGGGAGATCGGGGTCCTGCGCAGATAGGTCGCGCGCGGCCTGAAGGACGGTGGAAAGGGGTCGAAAAAACCGACGCCGAAAACATGATCATCAACCCAGGTGAGACAGCTTTTGACCCCGGCCTGCAGCCGGCCGCGGCCGGCTTGACCGTCCCGGAGCCGCCCGGTAAGTTCCCCGACCCCACGCAGAAACCACCCGGAAATCCTGCTTGAAAACTTCCCTGGACCTCGTCGTAGTCGGCGGCGGACCCGCCGGTGCCACGGCGGCGCTGTACGCCAGGAAACACGGCCTGTCGGTCTGCCTCGTCGACCGCGCCCGTTTCCCCCGCGACAAGGTCTGCGGCGACGCCCTCTCGGGAAAATCGCTGGCCGTCCTGCTCGACCTGGGACTGCTCGACCAGGTCAGGGAGCTTCCGGGTTCCCGCATCGACAGGGTCATCTTCGGCAGCCCCAGGCACCAAAACGCCAGCATCGACCTGTCGACGCGCCCCCTGCACGACACCGCGACCGGCCGCGACATCAAGATGGAAGGCTCGGTGATCAGGCGGGAGATCTTCGACGACTTCCTGTTCCAGGAGGCGAAGGCGGCCGCCGACGAGTGCCACGAGGGATTCCAGGTCACGCGGCTGTCGCGGCGCGACGGCTCCGTTACCGGGGTCACCGGCAGGCTCGAGGACGGATCCGTGGTCGAGATCGGCGCCGACCTCGTGCTCGGGTGCGACGGCTTCGGCTCCATCGTCGCCCGGCAGTCCGGCCTCTATTCCCACGACAGCCGCCACTGGGTGGTGGCGATCCGGCAGTACTACGAGAACGTGAAAGGACTCGACAGCCAGATCGAGCTCCACTTCGTCGACGAGGTCATCCCCGGCTACTTCTGGGCCTTTCCCCTGGAGAACGGCTTCGCCAACATCGGCATCGGCATGCTGCAGGAGTCGATGAAGGAGAGGAAGGTCGACCTGAGGATGGCCCTGGAGCAGGTGATCTCCCGGCCTCCCTTCGCCGAGCGTTTCGCCGCGGCGCGGCCGTTGGAGAAGCCGGTCGGCTGGAACCTGCCGATCGGCAGCACCAGGCGGAAGGCGCACGGGGACGGCGTCCTGCTGCTCGGCGATGCCGCCGGGCTGATCGACCCGTTCACCGGCGAGGGGATAGGCAACGCCCTCTACTCGGCGAAGTTCGCAATCGAGACCGCGGTCGAGGCGAAGCGTGCCGGCGACTTCAGCGAGGCTTTCCTCAAGCGCTACGAGGACCGCCTGTGGGACTCCCTCGGCGACGAACTGAAGACGAGCACGCGTATGCAGAACCTCGGGCGCTGGCGGCCGCTGCTGAATTTCGTCATCGGCAAGGCGGCGAGGAGCGAGAGGGTCAGGGACATGATCTGCGCCATGATCGCCAACGCGACGCCGAAGGAAGAGCTCACCAGCCCGCTGTTCTACCTCAAGCTGCTGTTCAACACCCTGCCCAACGGACGCAGCCGCGCATGACCGGGGGGGAGGCGGTCGCCGCCGCCCTCGCGGCGCACGGCGTCGACACCGTCTTCGGCCTCCCCGGGGCGCACAACCTCTCTCTCTACGACGCCCTGATCGAGGCGCCGATACGCCACGTCCTGGCGCGCCACGAGCAGGGGGCCGCCTTCATGGCCGACGGCTACGCCCGCGCCTGCGGCCGCCCCGGCGTCTGCGTCGTCACCTCCGGGCCGGCCGCCCTCAACACGATCACCTCGCTGGGAACGGCATACAGCGATTCCTCGCCGGTGCTCTGCATCGCCAGCCAGATCCCGGCCGCCGGCATCGGCAAGGAGAAGGGCTACCTGCACGAGTGCAGCGACCAGCTCGCCTGCTTCCGCCCGGTCAGCGGCTGGTGCGGGCGCGCCGATTCGGTCGCCGCCATCCCGGGGCTGCTGCGCGAGGCCTTCGCCGGCATGAGCAGCGGCCGCCCGCGTCCGGCGGCGCTCGAGATCCCCTGCGACGTCCTCGATCCCGCCGGGGAAGCGGAGATCTGTGGGCCTCTTCAGGTCGAGCGGCTGCAGCCGGGGGATGCGGCCGTCGAGGCCGCTGCGGATCGTCTAGGCGCGGCAGAATCCCCGGTGATCTGGGCCGGCGGCGGGGTGATCGCCAGCGGCGCGAGCGCCGAGCTGCGGCAGCTGGCCGAGACCTTGCAAGCCGCGGTGTTCACAACGGTGCTGGGTAAGGGAGCGCTCCCGGAGGACCACCCCCTGGCGGCCGGCACCGCCATCCTGCACCCGCTGGCGCAGAAGTTCCTGGCGCGGCGGGACGTCGTGCTCGCCGTCGGCACCCGCTTCACCGAAGAGGAAACCCTCGGCTGGAAACTGCGCCTCCCGGAAACCCTGATTCACCTCGATGTCGACGCCGCAGAGATCGGCCGCAACTACCCGGCCACCGTCGCCGTGGTCGGGGACGCCCGCGAGTCCCTGCGCGCCATGGGCGCCCGGCTTGCCGGCCTCGAGTCCGGTTCCCGCGCGGCCGAGGTCGCCGCCCTGAGGAAGGGGATCGTCGCCGACTGCCGCGAGCTGGCCCCGGAAAGGGGTGGAGCTCGTCGCCGCCCTGCAGGAAGGGCTGCCGCGCGACGCCGTCCTGGTCAGCGATCTCACCGTGGCGGCGTACTGGTGCCGGCGCCTGCTCGAGCTCTACGAGCCGCGCCGCAACATCTATCCCTGGGGGTTCTGCACCCTCGGTTTCGGCCTGCCCGCGGCCATCGGGGCGAAGCTGGCATGTCCCGGGCGGCCGGTCGTCTGCCTTTCGGGGGACGCCGGGTTCCTGTTCAACTGCCAGGAGCTGGCGGTCGCCGCGGAAGCCGGCCTGCCGGTCGTCGTTCTGCTGTTCAACGACAACGGCTTCGGCGCCCTGCGGCCCCAGCAGGTCCATCGCTTTGGCCGCAGGCACGCCGTCGATGTGGGCAACCCGGATTTCGTGGCCCTCGCCAGGGCGTTCGGGGTCGAGGCCCGGCGCGTCACCGAGGTCGGAGGCCTGGGGCGGGCCCTGTCGGAGGCGCTGGAGGCGGAGATGCCGGCGCTGATCGAGGTGCCGGTGGCGCTGCCGCCGCAGATCATGGAACCGGGGCCGAGGGCCCTCTTCGAGGCGGCCCGCAGCCGGTCAGGGTAGTGGTCCGGGGCCCGGGGGAGGTCCCGGCGCGGTGTTTTTTTACGGTTTACCGGTTGTCCCTGGGCGCCCCGTCTCCGGCCATGGCGCGATTCTCCATAGCAGGAACCGCGGCTTGCCGAGAGGGCTTTCGGCGGCCTTCCGCGGCGGCAACCTCGAGGCAGCGGATCGCTACCAGTTCACAAGCCCGGGTTTCTGCTGCTCCCACCCCGAGTCGGAGGGGAACACCGTGTTCATCGACACCTTCTCGAGCTCGCCGGCGAACATCGGCTTGACGGTGCCGATCCACTCCTTGAAGTGCGGCGTTTCGAGGTGGGCCTGAAACGACTCTTCGTCGCGGTAGACTTCGTAGAGGTAGAAGCGGCTGGGGATTTCCTGGTCCTGGTTGATGTCGAACCGGAAGCAGCCGGGCTCGTCCCGGACCGAGCCCCGGGCGTCTCCGAAGCTGGCCTGCGTAAACTCCTCGACGTGTTCCGGGTTGACGTCGATGGTGACGAAAATCGAATACATTCCGGTTTTCTCCTGGTAGGTTTGGTTTCAGGATGAATGGCTCACCCTGCGGTCGGCGAAATACTCCCGCAAGATCCCCTTCCCCGCAACGACCTCGACGGAAGCTGCGGACCCCGGGGCGAGGACAGGCCCTCGCTGTGGTCCCCACGCGCACCACGATATCAGTTCAAACGGTGCCCGCGGCACAAACTGATGGATTGCATGGACAGGCTCCGGGCAAGGTTGCATGCAGGCCAGCCCCGGGTGGGGTGCTCGCGGAGGGTCAGGGGATGAGGCACTTCAGACTGGCACTCCTCGCCTCGCTGCTGTCGGTTGCGGGCGCCCATCCACAGCCGTGGCTGGTGCGCGGCACGGTCCTCGACGCGGCCAGCGGGCAGCCCCTGGCCGCGGCTACCGTGCAGCTGGCCGGAACCTACCGCGGCACCGTATCCAACGACGAGGGGGAGTACCTGCTCGAGGTGCGGCGGCTGCCGGCCGTTTTGAAGGTGAGCTACATCGGCTACGCTTCCCGGGACAGCGTTCTTACCGCGGCCCCGGGGCGGATCGACTTCGCCCTGACTCCGGTCCCCTTCCGCTTCGAGCCGGTGGTGGTGACCGCGGAGGATCCGGCCGTGCGCATCATGCGCGAGGTAATCCGCCGCAAGCAGGCGTGGCGTCCCGCGCTGGCCAGCTACCGGGCCCAGGCCTACACCCGGCGGGTTCTCGAAAACGAGGAGGAGATCGTCCTGATCGGCGAGCTGGCCTCCGAGATCTACTGGGATCGCGAGCGGGGCCTGCGCGAGGTGGTCAAGTCCCGGCGCGCGACCCGCAACCAGGGCCCCGAAGCGGGATACGTCTCCGCCCTGCAGGGGTTCGTCAACTTCTACGACGACGACATCCCCTTCATCGGCCACGAACTGATCGGTCCGACCCATCCCGAAGCCCTCGAGCAGTACCGCTTCCGCCTGGTGGGCCGGCGCTACCTCGACGACCGGGTGGTGTTCGACATCTCGGTCGAGCCGAGGAACAGGCTGCAGTCCGCCCTGGCCGGCCGCGTCTCCGTGCTGGACAGAGAGTTCGCCCTGCTCGAGGCGGAGCTGGCGCCGAGCCGGGCGTCGGTGACCTCGGCCGTTCCCCTGCCGGTGATCGAGCGGATGGATATCGCCTGGCGCCAGCAGTTCCGCGGCTTTGCCGAAGGGGTGTGGCTGCCGGTCGACTACCGGGCTTCCATGAAGGTGAAGGTCGGCGTGGTAGGACTGCACTTTCCCGCGGCGAGGTACAACCTGGTGACGCGGCTGGGAGAGTACGAGGTCAACGTCGATATGCCGGATTCGCTCTATGCCGGGGAGGAAGTCCTGCGGGTCGACTCCCTGGCGGTGGCGCAGGACAGCTCCTTTGCGATGCTGGCCGACAAGGTGCCCCTGTCGGCGCGGGAAGAGACGGCGTACGCCACCATCGACAGCACCCTGCGCTTCGAGCGGGCGTTCCGGCCCACCGGGTTTCTCGCCCGCTTCCTGGTGCCGGAGCCCCGGGAGAAGGGAGGCGAGCCGGAGGAGGAGAGGCCCGTCCGGCCGGGGACGGAAAAGCGGATGGGGCGGTCCCGCCTCCCGGGACTGGCCGGCCTGAACCCGGAGCTGCGCTACGACCGGGTGGCAGGGGCGCACCTCGGGCTCGAGGGGCGCCGGGATCTGGGAGGCGGACTGGAGGCGGCCGCCGGCGCTGGCTACGACGCCGGACTGAAACGGGTCTCTTTTTCAGGCAGGGTCGAATGGCACAGGGGAGCGGGCGGCGCGGCCGTCGAGTACGGGAGAGGCCCGGTCCCCCGCATACCCTCGGACAGCTATCCCCTGCTGCTCAACAGCGCCCAGAGCCTGCTCGGGCTCGACGACTACTTCGACTACTACCGAAAGGAAGGCCTGCGCTACCGGGTCGGGCTTTCGCTGCCGCGCCGTGTCGGCCTGGAGCTCGGCTTCAACGACGAAGCGCATTCCTCCCTGCAGGAGACGGCCGCTTCCAACCTGCTGGGCCGGGACTGGAGCCGCCCCAATCCGGAAATCGAGGAAGGGCGGCTGCGCTCGCTGGAGGCGGGGTTCGCGTGGGGCGGGCCGTACCGTCCGTTCGGTCTGACCGCCAACCGCCGGCTCGAAGCGAGGGTCGAGCACGGCTCCGAGGGCCTGGGCGGCGCCTTCTCCTTCACCCGGGTGCGCCTGGTCCTCGACGGGCATTTCAAGACCTTCCTCAGACGCCGCTCCGCTCCCAACGCCCTCGACGTCAGGCTGGTGGCGGGGTACTCCCTCGGCGAGCTGCCGCCGCAGCGTTTCGGGGCTCTGGAGGCCGGCATGGCCTTCTTCTCCCCCTTCGGCACCTTCCGCACGGTGCGCGGCCACCCTTTCGAGGGGGAGCGGTACGCCGCCCTGTACTGGGAGCACAACTTCAAGAGCACCCCCTTCGAGCTGCTGGGGCTGTGGGGCTGGGCCAGGCGCGGAACGGGGCTGGTGGTGCACGGGGCTTCGGGGAGGACGTGGATCGGCCCGGAGCGGTTGGCGGCCTTGGGCTACGATCCGCGCTACAAGGACGGCTTCCGCCACGAGGCGGGGGCTTCCCTGATACTGTACAATTTGCTGCGCCTCGACTTCACCCGGCGGCTTGACCGGCCCGGCTGGAGCGCCGGAGTCAGCCTGGCCCGTTTCGACTTCGGGCCGGTCGGGGCCGAGCGGCGGTAATAATCGGACCCGGCCCCCGGTGCCTGCGGGCGCGGTCAGCGTGCGAACGGCCCGAGGCCGGATCGAGGGAAATCGCACGGATGATCCTGGATTGGACTGAACCGCGATCAGGCCCGGGTCTCTCGCCGGGCCGCCGCCATCCTCAGGGGCCGGCCGTACGAGGTTTTTTTTCGCCTCGAGAGGCAGCTGCGGCCGAATTCACCTCGGAGCAGTGTGTACGGGCATCGAATCCCCCTTCGCAAAGAGATTGGAGAATCTGCAATGACAAAGGTCGTCTTCATCGGAGCAGGAAGCTTCGGTTTCACCCGCAACTTGGTCCGCGATCTGCTCAGCTTCGAGCGCCTCGAGAACTGCGAGATCGCCCTCGTCGACATCGTCAAGCAGCGGCTCGACTTCGCGCGCCGCGCCTGCGAGAAGCTGATCGCCCAGGGCGGGTACGGGGCCAGGCTGACGGCGACGACGGACCGCCGCGAAGCCCTGGCGGGGGCGGACGCCGTCTGCGTCACCATCCTGCGCGGCGCCACCAGCGTCTGGCAGCACGACATCCTCATCCCCAAGAAGTACGGCATCGACACCAACGTCGGGGACACGCGCGGCCCCAGCGGCATCTTCCGCGCCCTGCGCACGATCCCGGAAATGGTGGCCATAGCCCGCGACATGGAGGAGCTCTGCCCGCGGGCGATCATGCTCAACTACACCAACCCGATGGCGATGCTGTGCCACGCCATGCAGCGCGAAACCTCCATCGAGCTGACCGGCCTGTGCCACTCGGTGCAGGGCACCGCGGCCATGATCGAGCGCTGGCTCGGCCTCGAGCCGGGGGAGATGGACTACCAGTGTGCCGGGATCAACCACATGGCCTGGTACCTCAGGCTGCAGCACCGCGGCCGCGACCTCTACCCGGAGCTGAGGAAGGTCGTGACGACCGACAGGGCGGTGTACGACCATGAGAAGGTCCGCAACGAGATGTTCCTGGCGCTGGGCAGCTACGTCACCGAATCGAGCGGCCACAACTCGGAATACAACTGGTGGTTCCGCAAGCGGCCCGATCTCATCGAGCGCTACTGCACCGGCAGCACCGGCTGGAACCCCGGGCGTTTCGCCCACATCCTCGAGGAGTACCGCAAGCGGGAGAAGACGTGGAAGCAGTCGGTCCGCGACTGGCTCGCCGAGGACGAGGTGCCGCTCGAACGCGGCCACGAGTACGCGGCCTCGATCATCAACGCGCGCATGGGTGGGGAGATCTACGAGTTCAACGGCAACGTCGCCAACGACGGGCTCGTCGACAACCTGCCGCAGGGCGCCTGCGTCGAGGTGCCGGTGGTCGCCAGCCGCAAGGGGTTCGAGCCGATCCGCGTCGGCAGCCTGCCGCCGCAGTGCGCCATGCTCACCGGCCTCAGCGCCCAGATCGAGATGATGGCGGTCGAAGGCTGCCTCAAGGGAGACGCCGGGCTCGTCTACCAGGCGATCGCCCACGATCCGCTGACCGCGGCGAAGCTGTCGCTGGCCGAGGCGCGCGACATGGTGAGGGAGATGTTCCGCAAGAACCGGAAGTGGCTGCCCCAGTTCGAGAAGATCGACCTGTAGGCCGGGTCCGTGGACAGACCCAACATCCTCCTGGTCATGAGCGACCAGCAGCGCTGGGACACGCTCGGCCGCTACGGGTACCCGCACATGATCACCCCCCACCTCGACCGCCTGGCGGCGCGCGGCGCCGCCTTCAGTCACGCCTTCGTCCAGGGAGCGGTCTGCGGTCCTTCCCGCAACAGCATCGTCTCGGCCCGCTACGTGCACGCCCACGGCGTCGAGCAGAACCAGAAGTGGATGGACGACAGTCAGCCGAACTTCATTTCGCGGCTGCTGCGCTGGTTCACCTCGCACCGGATGACGAGGTAGGGCGGCGGGTGGTCTCGAGAATGCGCAGGTCGAAGGGATTGCAGCGGCGCTAACAGAAGGAGCCCGCAAGATGATCAGAACCGTGGACGGGGACTTGGTCTCGGTAACGGCGTCCCGGAAGGTGCCGGCGCCGGAGTGGGCGCTCCTGCAGCGGCGGCTGATCGACGCCGTCAACGAGGCCGCGCCGCTCCATATCGAGAAGTACACCGAGCCCGGGGGCGTTCCGTACTACGCGGACGACGTCGACGACTTGTACGAGATGTTCTACAACTGGGGGCTTTTCCGTGCCCTCGGGGGCCGCGAAGAACTGCTGACCTGGGCCCTGCAGGAGTACAACGCGGTCACGAGATTCTGCGACGACGGCATCGTCAGCCGCAGGCACCCGCAATTCGGACAGCAGCTTCACAACGAGTACTACAACGACACCGAGTGGCATCACCAGAGCGAGGGGAACATGCTGTTCTACGACTTCGGCGTCGCTTCCCCCGCGGTCTCGGAGAACGTCCGCCGCGCCCGCCGCTTCGCCGCGATGTTCACCGGCGAAGACCCACAGGCCCCCAACTACGACCGCCGGCGCCGCATCCTGCGCTCCCCGGTGACGACCAGCCGCGGCCCCCGGCTGCAGGCGGACCGGCACCTCGCAAAGACGCTCCTCACCGCCAGGGACTGGGAGAAGGAGCGGTTCTACGGGATCCGGGCGAGCCTTCATCCTTTTTTCGGGGAGCTCGAGCTGGACTGGGACCGCGATCCGCAGCGCCGCGCCGAGATCGTCCGCCTCGTCGGCGAGGTCGTGCTCGACGGGGACGTCCCCCAGAACATGGCGGCCACCGCCCTGGTCGCCAACGCCTATCTCTACACCGGCGAGGAGAAGTACCGGCAGTGGGTGCTCGACTACGTCGAGGTCTGGATCGAGCGGATGCGGAAGAACCGCGGCATCATGCCGGACAACGTCGGGCCTACCGGGGAGATCGGCGAAAACCGCGGCGGCCAGTGGTGGGGCGGGTACTACGGCTGGAACAGCCGCTTCTCTCCCCGGATCATGCTCAACGGCACCATAGTCGGCGCCGAGTGCGCCCTGTTGCTGAGCGGGGACTACGGATACCTCGATGTCCTGCGCTCGCAGTTGCGGCTGCTGTTCGACAACGCCGTCAGCGACAGCGACGGCCAGCTCCTGCTGCCCCACCGCTACGGCCCGGACGGCTGGTACCACTTCCGGCGCTTCCGCATTGTCGACGCCGTCCACCTCTGGCACGCCTCGATGGAACGGCGCGACTACGAGCTGATCGAGCGGCTGCGCGCCGGAGACCGGCAGGGAGACTGGAACCAACTCGACTCGTTCGGCGAGAAGAACAACCGCGAGGGAGACTCAGAGTACTCACGCTTCCAGTACTACGACGGCCGCAATCCCGACTGGCCGGTGCAGGTGATGCGGGGAGAGCTCCGCTACGTGCAGGAAACCGCGGAGGCGATCCGCGCCGATAGCCGCGACGTCGAGGCCATCGGCGAAGAGAACCGGAATCCCCCCAATCCCGTGGTGACCAAGGGACTGACGCAGATGACGACGGGATCGCCGCACAGCATCTACAACGGCGGCCTGCTGCGGTCGACGGTCCGTCACTTCGACGCCGACGCCCGGCGTCCCGGCCTGCCCGAGGACGTCGCCGCCTTCGTCGATCTGCTGCAGGCGGAGCGGGTGGGGCTGCAGCTGGTCAACACGGGAGCCGCGACCCGCAACCTCGTTGTGCAGGCCGGAGCCTTCGGCGAGCACAGGTTCACCGATCTGACCTGGGACGGGGCGGGGGAACGGCCGCCGGCAGTAAACTCCAGGCACCTCGCGGTGCGGCTCCCCCCGGAGACCGGCATCCGTCTCGAGATAGGGCTGCGCCGTTTCGCCAACCGGCCGGGTTACGCCTTCCCGTGGCACGGTGGCAGGATCCCGGTGCCGTTTCAGCCTTGAGAATCTGACTGAAAAATTCATCAAAGACTACGCAGCCTCGCGTAGGCATACTGATCAAGCGCAGCAGTTCGATGACGCGGTCCCTCCCCCCAGATAGGTACATGTACCTCGCACATAGTTATGGAGGGGAACAAGATTACGATTGCGAAACCGAGGTGGTAGACAGTAGACAGGCATGGGCAGAGGAAGCAGTAATTCGAATGAGAAACTCATTCGCCGTCAGAGGTTGAGAAAAGCCCCTGATCACTGATCGTATCAGACCGCCTGGGCGATGCTGCACCGGCTGCGGTCGGTGTTGGTACGTCCCGGTCGTGAGTTGCTGACCGGGACGGTCCAGGTGGACGAGACCTACATCGGCGGTGTCGAGCCAGGGCTGGCAGGAGGCCGCGCCAAAGGCAAGAAGGTGCTGACCGGAATCGCGGTGGAGCTCCGGGAGCCAAAGGGTCTTGGCCGTTGCCGAATCTCGCCGCTGGCCGATGCGTCGGCCCAGTCCCTTCACGGCTTCGTGATCGACCACATTGAACCCGGCTCGACGATCCTCACCGACGGTTGGCCGGCCTATCAGGGTCTGGCGCAGCTCGGCTACGAACAGGAAAGGCGCAGCCAGGGCGCCGAGCGCGCTCGTGGCGACGATCCCCACAAGCGGTTGCCCGCCGTACATCGCGTCGCCTCGTTGGCCAAGCGTTGGCTGCTGGGGACTCACCAGGGCTCCGTCGACGACGCCCACCTGATCAGCTACCTCGACGAGTTCGTGTTCCGCTTCAACCGCCGCCGCTCTCGCAGCCGGGGTAGGGTGTTCTATCGCGTGCTCGAGCTGGCTGTCGGCCACGCGCCTGTACGCTATCGGGATCTCGTCGCCAGCCGGCGCCCCCGCAAAGTACGACCCGTACCACCGACCCAACGTGGACGCCCGGCGAGCTTGGAACGTCCGGCGGCGAACCGACCGTGGCGGGCAATCAAGAGTGGGTCCAGTTAAATGGATACCCCCAATACTTACTTTATAAGGTTGTTGATTCCCTTGCCCCAGCTAACCACGGATGCCCAATGCTTCAGAGGTTCATCTTCTCTTTAGCTCGTAAGACACAGATGGCGATCCGCAAAAGAGATCCCACAAATCATTAAAATCTCCATCTACCTCCTCCTCCAGATAAGTAGTACTTGAGCTACCGTCGGAAATAAACTTCTGGTAACCTGTGCCCAATCCATCATTGCTGGAAACCTCCCCACAAGTTATTGGCAGGTTGTTAGCACCTTCTCCCCGGTTCAAAAAAACATCGCGGAACTTGGCAGAATCGGGATCACGCAGTTTGTTCTTGACTTCTTTTTTTCCCTTCATCACCCACTCCTCCTCCCTCTCCTTCTCCGTAAGCTCAGTACTGCAAGACGCAAAAAAGACGGCCAGTAGACAAAGGGCGAACCCCGTGGGAGGCGATTTCCAGAGGCCCGTGACCAGATGATGGTATCAACCCGACGGATGACGGCATTCCCTCTCCAACCAGCACCAAGCAATTCGTCGCGCGCAATTTCCCAACTTGCAGGAAAGGAACTTCCCTGGGGAAGGGTGCAGCTCTACGGTTATCAACCAAGGGGGCGACAAGGTCGCCGGCAGTGGTAGCGGTGGTTGCAGGAGGAAGTCGCGCATCCGTTCCCACTCTTTGAGTTCGGAACGACTTTCCCTGGTGGGGTAGGCTTTGGTCGGCATCTCTCCCTGAAAATGCTTCCACAACGGATCCACGTTGTCTGAACGCGCGTGACACCAGCAGGTTACCAGAGGGAGGTGTCCGGGGTTCAGACGCAGATCGAACGACAGGTAGGATTCCGGGAGGGCGTCGGTCGTCAGACAATATTCAGTTCCCGGGAGGTTGACAGGCCGGCCAACTGGGCCAAGTAGAGCCTCGCATAATGCTGGACGCAATTCGGCAATTACCGTGTCGGCTATCTCAGAGCGCGCTATTGTGCATATAAGTCCGGTGTCTAGAGCCAGGTGAGTCAGGGTATCCGCGGTCATTTTAGTTTCTTCCCATTTAGTTTCTTCCCATTTAGTTTCTTCCCATTTAGTTTCTTCCCATTTCATTCACAAAACGACATGGAGAAACACATCCACGACGCGGCTCAGCAGCGGCACCCAGGCAGGATCCTTCCGTCCTGGGGGGTTCCCTATTATTTTTTTAGGAGGAGAGCTATTCGGGCTCATGCAAAAAAAATTGGTAGTGTCTCAGATGAGAAACTTCCCCGGGAGGGAAGGGCTATCGGTCCAGCTGATCCAGCCGATTCTTTATCTCCTGAAGCTCCTCGAAAATCTTGTGATATACCGGTTTGGAGATTTTGCTTGCCCGGCAACACGTTCTGAATTTCTCGCTGAGCACCCGCTTCTTAGCGCATCTCACTGGAGGCCCCCAGCCTCGGCCAGAACCGGGCAAACGGCCAGGGCCGGGTGGCGACGGTCGCCGCTGCTTCTTTGTTCTTTTTTCTTTCCATTCTCTACGGAGTTCCTGTTTCCGCCGAAGGTTTCAGCAAGTATCGGGAAAGCCCAAAACGTTGACAAGGTCGTTGCTACTTGTGATAATCCTTAGGTAACGTCAAAAGGAGATCCGGGCATGGCGCGAGACGCGAAAGGCCACAAACCGCAGAAAGATGAGACTGAGGAAGCCAAGGCGATCCTCGATGATCCTTCTACGGAGTGGGTAGAGTGGGAGGAAGCGAAAGATGGAATACGCCGTTTCCGTGAGCGGGAAGGCATTGAGGACGATCCGAGGGTGGCCGAAACCCCTGTTTGAGCAGGTTGAAGAGGCCATAGACGAGCTAAAAACAAATCCCTACGCAGGAAAGAGGCTGAAAGGGAAATTCCAGGGATTTCGCCGGGTGAAGGTCAAGGGAGCCCGAATCATCTACACAGTCAGTGAACCGGAAAGATCCCTTAAGGTCACCGGGATCAAGCCCAGAGCCTCCGCCTACCGCAAGAGATAGCTTGTTAAAAAAATCTGGATAGGCTCGTATTTTTCACGACAAGTAGCCCGCCCTTCCGCCTGATGTCATGTTCTGGCATAAGGTGATGTAATCCCACCATCCAGGAAGGGCCGCCCCCAATGGATTCGAACACCGCACTGATCGCCCTCGAAGAGACCCCGTCGCTTCCCGTCTCTAGGCAGGTCCACCGGCTCGTCGACTCCAGTATCGCGGTCAACACGAAACGGGCCTACCGATACGCGCTGGCCAAGTTCGACGAGGCGATTGCCGGCCGGCCGGTCACCGATACCGTCGTGGCGGTCTATCTCGCCCACCTTTTCGCCGACGAGGAAAAATCGCCGGCGCCGGCCACGTGTTCCCAGATCGTGGCCGCGATCAAGCAGCGCGCGGTCCTCAACGGCAAAGCGTCCGTGATGCAGCGCCGGCCCCCCGGCCACCTGCATTAGCAGCGTTTCGGAACCGAATTCCCTAACACCGCGCCAAGTGTCGACTGCCATGTCAACGGTATTGCGGATCACTAGGACCCGCGCTCCCTGCTCCGCTGCGGAGACGGCACGTCGCGCGGTCTCCGCCGGGTCCATCGTCGGCACGGTTTCGAGATGCACCCTCTTGGGGCGCCCCCCATCCGGTGCCGAACGCGGGCTGTTTTCTCCTTTTACCCAGACCGCCGGATAGGGCGTCTCCATCGCGGTTCCGAACTCCGGCAACGATTCTCTGGTCCAGCGCACCCGTGCCCGGGAGCCCAGGGTCGCGGACATCAGCATCGCGTATCCGCCGGTGGCAAGGTGTCCTTCCAGAAGCTGCGCCAGAACCTCCGTCATGTAAGCGTCGGAAGCGTGAACCTCGTCGATGACCAGAAGACTGCGGTTCAATGCGCTGCCGCGTAGGTGCGCGTGCGTTACCTGCAGGCCGGCGAGCATCGCCTGGTCAACCGTCCCCACAGCGACCGGTGCCGCCAGGAACCGCGTTGCGTGCTCTGCAGCCCATCGCTGCGGGGCCGATGTCGTATCGTCGTCCCATCTTACGTCCCAATGGGGAAGGCGTTGGCCTTCGAACTGCCCCGACCTCAGCATCCCGGGGATGGCCAGTACGGCTTCGGGTGCCGCCGCGCCGAATACCCGGCGCACTGCCATGTCCACGCGGCCGTGAAGCTGCCTGGCCGCGGCGCGCGTCGGCACAGCGAAGTAGAGTCCCGACACTGCTCCTGCCACCAGAAGCTGGGTGAAGCGCCACAGCGCAGCCTCGGTTTTGCCCGAGCCGGTTTCGGCTTCGAGGATCAGCAGCCGGGCTTCCGGCCCAACATCGCCCACCACGGCCTGTGCCGGATTTGCCTCGGGAAACCCCGTCAGTGTGTGGAAGTCCGGCGCGGGACGAGTGAGGAGAGCGCCCGGGTCCAAGCGGATCGTCTTCAGCGCTTTCCGTGCGGCATCACGCGCCACCGAGTTGTAGGAAAGGTCGAACGGATCGGTGAAACGGAAGAATCTCCTATCCGAACCGATCCAGTCGGCCAGCGACACCAGACCGGCGACCGCGTGGTGAAAGCGGGGATTGCCGGGCAAAGGTTCTCCGCCGGATTCAACAGCTCCGGCGAACCAGCGATGAAGGGCTGCGCACATCACACCGGTCTCTGCCTGCCAGTCGTAATGTGGAAGACACGGCCACTCCTTAAGCATCGGAGCCGACGGTGGCTCTACAGGGCGTCCGTGATGAGCGATAATCGCCGAAAAAAGAGGGACGACAGCCTCCCCCCATTCCATTATCCGTCGCACCGTTTCGTGGAATGGGTGCTGCGACCGTTTCGCGGCCAGCTCCAGGAACGCCCAACCTTCTTTCAGATGTCCCCGGGTCGAGCCGTGCCACATGCCGGCCGACCAGCCCTTCGCCTGAAAACCCGGATGCAGTTTTCCGATGTCGTGCAGGAACACGAGGGCGGACAGCTGCTGGCAATCCGCATCTGTCAGCCGCGCATCGGCAGCCATCTCAAGCCGGTCGCGGATGACGGGCAGTTCCGACAGCCGCTCGAACACCGCTGCCACATCCATGCAGTGATGCGCCAGCGGGTGAACGCCGCCTCCCTCCTTGTCGGTCTTTCCCCAGGCTTCGTGTGTCAGCCGCATTTTCTACCAGACGGATCCATCAGGCTGTACAGGGCCGCTTCACCCGACTATGACGACAATGCCATCGTGGCGTGCAAAGGCCGGCCTTCGCCAGCCATTGGGCCGCGAGCTTATCCAAGCCGCTCATACAAGACCTTCCCAGACTCGAGGGCCTCGGTCACGATATGGTTTGTCGTTTCCCGCCACTTCTCGATTTCGTCCGGCGTGTACACCAGGATGTCCATAGGACAAGGATACGGTGAGAACAGCAGGCGAATCGGGGCGGCCCGCCTGTGGGCGTGGCAGGGTGGAATCCATGACCACGAGCAGATCGAGATCGCTGTCTTGATGGGTCCTCCCCGTGGCCGCCGAACCGAACAGGGCGATCATTTCAGGATCGCAGTTCTGCACGATTGTGCTTACGACGCTGTCCATGACATCAGGGGCGATCGCAGCCTCTTGATCTGGTATCGCAGGTGCTCGTGCCTCTTTTCCGAGGGTATTCCGGGCGCCCGACTGCTTCTGATTTGCACCTTTGGCGAATCTCGGCATTGGCCAAATAACCGTGTGAAGGCGGGATTTTCGACGAGGTCACCGGTCCGTGCCGGCGATGCGTCGCAGGGAATAAACTGTCCGGCCCGCACCCAGGCGAGAACCCTCGCTTGCCGCCTTCCTGATGGTGCGTTAGCATCCTGCGAACCTCCCTCGGAACAAACCACCGAAGACCATGATCGACGCCGCCCAGGTTTCGCAGTGGCTGGGGCAGCTCAAGCGGGGGGCGCTCACCCCCGCCGACCTCGAGCAGACCCTCGACCGCCTGAAGCAGGACCGCACCCCGGCAGTACAACGGCTGCTCTATCTCCAGACCCACACCACCGACCTCGAGTCGCCCGTCATCGGCATGGCCATCGTCGACGACGCGGTGGTGCTCGACGCGCCGGACGACCCGGACGACTGGCCCTACCAGACCGTTCTCGAGGCGATGAGCGACGGCTGGCGCATCGTCAAGTTTCCCGAGATGGCCCTGGCCTACCTCGATCCCGACTACGGGGGCATGAAATGGGAATTCATACTCGAGAAATGAACGGCGCCGTGGTCGCCGGCCAGACCTGGGACTGCCCGCCCACCCTCGACGACCGGCAGGTGATGGATTTCTGCAGAAGGGGCTACGCGATGCTCGAGGGGGTGGTCCCGGACGAGGTCAACTGCCGCACCGTCGAGTTCCTCGACGAGCACGACTCCCCCGAGCCGTCGGAGATCCTCGACGAGGAGTGGTTCGCACAGGGGGTGATCCGCAACCCGGAAGCGGCCGGGGCGGTGCGCTCCCTTCTCGGCAAGGACTTCGTGCTTCCGGCGCTGATGGCCAACCACCGGGTCGAGTGCCCGGCGCCGGCCCTCAACTGGCACCAGGACGGCGGCTCGATGCTGACCCCGCGGGTCGACTACCTGCAGGTGTTCTACTACCCCGAGGACGTGCCGCGAGAGATGGGGCCGACCGAGATACTGCCCGGCAGCCACCTCAAGCGGGGTTACGGCGGCATCCTCAGCCGCCTCCGCAGCGTGCGCGACTCGTTTCTCACGATCGCGCCGGCCGGCACCATATTCCTGACCTGCTATACGATCTGGCACCGCCGCAGCGCCAGCACCCGCAGCGGCATCCGCAACAACCTCAAGTACAACTACTGGCGCACCTCGGAGCCCTGCCGCGACTGGAAGACCGACCCTGGCTTCAGCTTTTCCTGGCCGCCCAACGAGTTTCCCGGATTCACCGTTCCTCCGGCGCAGATGCTCGTCTGGCTGTGCGGCGAGGAGTGGGAGCACATGGGCGGGCAGGCGTGGCCCTGTTTCTCGGAGAAGGTCCACGACCACGACCAGCAGGGGTTGCCCGCCGGTTTCCGGTCGCCCGGGCGGGGGTGAAGGCCCGGCAGGAACAGCTGTTTGCTGCCTGCTCTGGCGGTTGTCCTGGGACTTTTGGGCGGGGTGTCTCGATGGACTGCCGAGGGGGGTGTCTCCTTCCAACCCTGTGAGATCACTTGGGGCCACAAAATCCTTGCGAGGGTAGTACTGGTCTTTGAACTTGCCAACAACCCGACCATGAACTGACTGAATGGAACTTCTGCACGAGATACGCGACCCGATCCACGGCTTCATCGGCATCAGCAAGTGGGAACGGGATATCCTCAACCATCCGGCACTCCAAAGGCTGAGGCGAATCCGCCAGCTCGGCCTGAGCGATATGGTCTATCCCGGGAGCGTGCACACCCGGTTCGAACATTCACTCGGGGTCATGCATGTCGCTTCGAGGATGTTCAGCGAGATCCGCGTGCGCTCACCGGATCTTCTGCAAGAGTTGGGATACGAGGATGCAGGGCTGGACCGCCAACATGCATTGATTCGGATAACTGCACTGGTCCACGACGTGGGGCACGCCCCCTTTTCCCACGCAGCGGAGGAGTTGATGGAGGGAGAAGAAGGAGAAGTGACCCACGAGGAGTACTCCGTCGGCGTGGTGAAGCACCTGCTTCGGGATGTGATCGAAGATAATCCGGTAAACACTGCCAAATACGGCATTCGCGCAGACGAGGTGACCGCATTACTGGCAGAAGAGACCAGGCTCGGACACCAGGAACTGGTGTGGCGAGAGCTCATCTCCGGGCAATTGGATGCCGATCGTGCCGACTACCTGCTGCGGGACTCCTATCATGCGGGAGTGGAGTACGGGAGATACGACCTCCAAAGGATGCTGGTGTGTCTTCAACTGGCGATCGATCCGGAGACGGACTCACCCCGGATCGCCATGGGTGAAGGTGGTTGGCACGTTGCAGAGTCATTCATCATTGCGAGATACATGATGTTCACGCAGGTCTATTTTCAGCATACACGCAGGGCGTACGACAAGCACTGCGTCATCGCCACGCAGGAGGTGCTCGAGAACGATGCGAAGCAAGCCGGGCGAGCGACGTTGCTTCCACCTGCCGACGATGCAGATTCTCTCACCGAGTATCTCGCCTGGGATGACTGGCGGGTTCTGGGGCGGGTATAAGGAAGGGGAAGGAGGAGAGCATGGGGCTGCATTGCTGGAGCGCAAGCATTTCCGGCATGTCTTCGAAACGCCGGAAGTACCTTCCGAGAAGGATCTCGAATTTTTTGAAACGCTGACAGGTAAACTTGGCGATATGGTCGGATTCGTGGATGAGGCGCAGAGCACATTGTACCGGCAAGAGGGTGACCCCCTGATTAGTGGAAAGGACGGAGTGAAGCCGCTCTCTCAGCTCTCGACCATTGTCGGCAGCATGAAGACGGTAAACCGGCACAGGGTCTACGTTCGACCGTCGGTTCGCGAACCGGCCGAGCAAGTGGTGCGTCTTGCGAAAGGAGGAAACTGACCGATGGTAGAGAGTCCCTTGAAATTCAAGGTGCCTTGGGAGCGGTATGGACTGATTTCTGCGGTGGTGAAGGGGCTGCACCAGAGATCGCCACAGCTTGGGAAGACGGTCCTGCAGAAGATCGTTTACCTGCTTCAGGCCCTGGCCAACATCCAGGCTGGATACCGGTTCCGGTTCTATACGTACGGTCCGTTTTCAGTCGAGCTGTTGCAGGATCTTGACCTGGTTGAGGGCTTAGGGGGGGTGAAAATTAATCGCGTGGTGAGTGAACCGGGTGGGTTTCATCTCGAGCCAGGAGAAAATGCGGAGGGTTTGATCCAGAAAGCGAGCAGTCTGCTGGAGGAGCAAGGGGCGAATGACGCGATCTCCCGAATTGTCGGGGATTTCGGCCATCTCCCCGCCAAGTACCTGGAGTTGCGTGCCACGGTTGTCTACGTGGTGCGGGATCTCCAACGCAGGGAGGAGAGCGTCGAAAAGAGTCGTGTCATGGAACTCGTGGAAAACTTGAAACCAAGGTTCGAAAAGCAAGAGATCGAAAAGTCGATTTCGGATCTGTCAGGGTATATAGAGTTGTCAGACTGACCCCGAGGCCGGAGAAAACCATGACCCTTCCCATGCGCGTCGGACTCGGGCAGTTCAACACCCTTACCGACGAGATGCTCACCTTCATCAAGCAGATCGGCGTCGACGATTTCCTGATGAACATGGTCAACGGATCCTCGCTGCCCGGGGAACAGCAGTGGGAGTACGAGGACCTCGCGGCGCTCAGACAGCGCGCCGACGGCGCCGGGCTTCGCCTGATGGCGATCGAGAACGTGCCGTTTGCCTTCTACGACAAGGCGATGCTCGGGCTGCCGGGCGGCGACGGGCAGATCGCCCACATGCAGTCGACGATCCGCAACCTCGGCAGGGCGGGCATCCCGACGCTGGGGTATCACTGGGTCCCCAACGGGGTCTGGCGCACCCCGGATCCGGCGGTGCTCTCGGGCGGGGCGAGGGGCACCCGCTTCGACCTGGCGGCCCACGAGGATGCCGGGCCAACCCACGGGCGCGAGTTCACCGCCGATGAGATGTGGGAGAATTACCAGTACTACCTCGAGCGCATCCTGCCGGTCGCCGAGGAAGCCGGGGTCCGCCTCGCCCTGCATCCGGACGATCCGCCGGTCCCCTCGCTGGGCGGTATCGCGCGGATCTTCGGCAGCTTCGACGCCTTCCGCCGCGCCATGGACCGCTTCGACAGCCCCAACCACGGCCTCAATTTCTGCATGGGCTGCTGGTCGGAGATGGGGGGCCACGACAACGTCATCAGGGCGATCCGCCACTTCGGCGGCCAGGGGAAGATCGTCTACGTCCACTTCCGCGACGTGCAGGGGCAGATCCCCTGCTTCAACGAGTGTTTCATCGGCGACGGCAACGTCAACACCCTGGAAGTGGTAAAGACCCTCAAGGAGGTCGGCTTCACCGGTTTCATGATTCCCGACCACGTGCCGGCAACCGACGGCGATTCGCCCTGGAACCACCGCGGCCGCGCCCATGCCGTCGGCTACATGAAGGCGTTGCTGCAGGTGGTGGAGCAGCTGTAGCAGCGGCCTCCTACTGGGCCACCCCGGCGGGGCGGCCGCTGGCGCATGAGGCGTACACCCCCTCGGTCAGCTGCGCCACCCGCAGTCCGCAGATTCCGGGCGCCTGCACCTCCGCCCTGCCCTGGATCGCGTCGATGAAGTTGTGGGCAGGCGAGGCGCCCCCGGCGGCCGGCCGCGGCAGCAGAATGTCCTCCCCGCGCCTGTGGATCATCAGCGGCTCAACGGCGCCGAATCTCATCACCCCTTCGGTTCCGTAGAAAGTGAACTCCTCACGCCACTCCGGTGAGAGCGAGGTGTAGGCCAGGGTGCCGACGGCGCCGTTGGTGAACTCGACGGTCACCGCGGTGAGCACGTCGACATCGGTGCCTTCCTGGTTGATGAAGGCCTGGACGCGCTTCGGCTCGAGGCCGGTCGCCCACAGCAGGATGTCGTTGATGTGGCTGCCGGTGTCCATGAAATGGCCCCCGCCCGAAAGCGCCGGGTCCGCCCGCCACGAGGCGCCCGGCAGAAAGACGGACAGGCAGTCCTGGGCGATGACGACGTGGACGAGGCGTATCTCGCCGATGGCGCCGCTCCGCAGCAGCTCGCGGGCGCGGATGAAGCGCCCCTCTCCGTGTCTCTGGTAGGCGATGGCCAGCACCTTGCCCGAGGCCTCGGCGGCGTCGAGGATGCCGCGTGCATCGGCCGCGGTGGTCGCCATCGGCTTCTCGACCAGGACGTGCAGGCCGGCCTGCAGGCATTGCCGCACCTGCTCTCCGTGCTGCGTGTGCGGGGTGGCTACGACGACGGCGTCGAGACCGCCTTCGGCGAGCAGCTGTTTCCAGTCCGGGAACTGTGCCACCTCGCCGCCGAGGGACCGCTGCAGTTGCGCCATCGAATCTCCATTGGTGTCGCAGAGCGCCACTATGCAGGCGTCGTCTCGCTGCGAGATCTGATGCGCGTGGTGCCTTCCCATGCCCCCGGTCCCGATGATACCTGTCCGGATTTCCGTCACTGTGTTCCTTTCGTCCTGCCCGCGGCTTCGGGCGATGGTATTTCCTGGCGGGGTGTTGCCCGCCGGCCTATGCGGCTAAAATAGCCGGGCTCAATCATGGCTCAACTCGATACAGACCGACTCGCAGCCGCCGAAGCCGACTCGGGAATCCGTTTGGAATCCAGGGACGATCACTTGGCAGAAGCTGCCCCCCCGGCGCCGCGCTGGCAGCCACGCGCTGCGGGATGACCGGGGCCGAGAGCGTCGTCGAGACGCTGACCGCGGCCGGAGTCCGCCATCTCTTCGCGCTCTCCGGCAACCAGAACCTGCCGCTCTTCGACGCCTGCATCGGCAGCGACATCCGGTTGATCCACACCCGCCACGAGGCAGCCGCGGTGCACATGGCCGACGGATGGGGCCGACTCTGCGGCGAACCGGGGGTCGCCCTGCTCACCGCAGGCCCCGGGCACTGCAACGGCATCTCCGGACTGTACGTCGCCCGGGAGGCGGAGTCCCCCCTGGTGCTGATTAGCGGCAGCAGCCCGGTTTTGCAGGCCGGCACAGGGGCCTTCCAGGAAATCGACCAGGCCGCGGTGGCGGCGCCGGTGACCAAGTGGTCGCACACAGCGACCGGCGCCGAGCCCCTGGGAGAGGTCGTCGCCCGGGCTCTGAAGGTCGCCGCAGGCGGCCGTCCCGGTCCCGTACACATCAGCCTTCCGGTCGACCTGCTGCAGGCAGCGGGTCCTGAGTCTGCCCCGCAGACGCAGTTCTCCGGGGCGGCCGGTCCGCGGCTGAGCGACGCCGATGCCGGAGACATCCTCGATCGCCTGCAGGCCGCGGACCGTCCTCTGATCCTGGCCGGGTCCGCCATGTCGCGGGGCCGCGGCTGGAGCGGGGTGCTGGAACTGCAGTCGGTCTCCGGGATTCCCGCGCTGCCGTGCGAGAGTCCGCGCGGGGTCGACGATCCCTGGCTGCGCGGCGCCAACAGCTGTCTCGCCAGGGCCGACCTCGTGCTGCTGGTGGGCAAGCAGCTCGACTTCTCCCTGCGCTTCGGCGAACCCCCGGCCTTTTCCGACTCGGTGAGCTTTCTGTCGGTCGATGCCGAGGGGGCGGTCGTCAACGGCGGCCGCCTCGAGTGCTGTTACCGCGGCGATCCCGCGGCCTCGGTTCGCCTCCTCGCCGCGGCCGCGGAAGGGCGGCAGTGGCCGCAAAGCCCGTGGAGCCGGGAGGTAACGGCGGCCCGCGCCGCGCCCCTGGAATGGCTGGACCAGCGCATGAGCGGCGCGGCGCCCACGCATCCGCTGGCGGTCTGCGAGACGCTGCAGCCGTTCCTGGAGGAGAACGCCGTCTTCGTCAGCGACGGCGGCGAGTTCGGGCAGTGGATGCAGGCAGGCCTCACCGCGGACCTGCGCCTGATAAACGGCCCCTCCGGTGCGATCGGCAGCTCTCTGCCGCTGGGGATGGCCGCCAAGCTCCGCTACCCGGACCGCGATGTTTTCGTGTTTCAGGGGGACGGCACCTTCGGTTACCACGCCCTCGAGATCGACACCTGCGTGCGCTACGGCCTGCCCGTGATCGTCATCGTCGGGAATGACGCCCGCTGGAACGCCGAAGTGCAACTGCAGATCCGCCAGTACGGCCCCGGCCGCACCATCGGCTGCGAACTCCTGCCGTCCCGGTACGACCGCGTCGCCGAGGCCTTGGGCGGGTACGGGGAGCGGGTAGAGGACCCCGGCGAGCTGGGGCCGGCGGTCGAGCGCGCCCTCGCCAGTGGCCTGCCATCGGTGCTCGACGTGACCATCGAGGGGGCAGCGGCGCCTGCCTTCTGAAGGGGATTCCATGCTGAAGGCCCCGGTACTGCGCGTTTTCGTCGTAACCAGGTGCCTCACGCCTGGATCTATCCCGGTCCTCGCGAATCGCCGGGTTGCCCCCCACCCTATCTTTGTTGACGGAACCTGGCGAGCGCCTCCGCGCAGCTGTCAAGAACTGCGGGCGCGAGCCTTCTGAAACTCATCACCTCGGAGAAAGACGTGACGACCACACCCACGCGTATTGACGAGCTGGATCGCGCGCGCGCTGCGGGCAACGGCAATGCGGGCGATTTCAAGGTTGCCGACATCGGGCTGGCCGGCTGGGGCCGCAAGGAGATCGAGCTGGCGGAGAAGGAGATGCCCGGGCTGATGGCGCTGCGCGAGGAGTACGGGCGGCGGCAGCCGCTCAAAGGGGCTCGCATAGCCGGCTCCCTGCACATGACGATCCAGACGGCCGTGCTCATAGAGACCCTGCAGGCGCTCGGGGCTCAGGTGCGCTGGGCTTCCTGCAACATCTTCTCGACCCAGGACCACGCCGCCGCCGCGGTCGCCGAAACAGGCACCCCGGTGTTCGCCTGGAAAGGGGAGAGCGAGAAGGAATACTGGTGGTGCACGGACCAGACCCTGAACTGGGCGGAAGAGGGCCCCAACCTCATCCTCGACGACGGCGGGGATTTGACCCGGTGGGTCCACGACGAACGGCCCGAGTTGTTGCCGGAAATCCGGGGAACCTCCGAAGAGACGACGACGGGGGTCCACAATCTGCATCGCATGCTGGCCGCCGGCTCCCTGAAGATTCCGGCCGTCAATGTCAACGATAGCGTCACCAAGTCGAAGTTCGACAACCTCTACGGCTGCCGGGAGTCGCTGCTCGACGGCATAAAAAGAGCCACCGACATCATGACCGCCGGCAAGGTCGCCGTTGTCGCCGGGTACGGGGACGTAGGGAAAGGGTGCGCCCAATCGATGCGCGGGTTCGGCTCGCGGGTCATCGTCACCGAGGTCGATCCGATCTGCGCGCTGCAGGCGGCGATGGAAGGGATCGAGGTGATGCCGATGAACCGGGCGGTCGAGGAAGGGGACATTTTCATTACCACGACCGGGTGCAAGGACCTCATCACCATCGACCACATGAAAGCGATGAAGGACGGAGCCATCGTCTGCAACATCGGTCACTTCGACGTCGAGATTCAGGTCGCCCGGCTCGAGGCCTACCCCGGCATCCGCAAGGACGAGATCAAACCGCAGGTCGACCGCTATACCTTTCCCGACGGCCGCACGATCATCCTGCTTGCCGAAGGCCGCCTGGTGAACCTGGGCTGCGCCACCGGGCATCCGTCGTTCGTGATGTCTATGTCGTTCACCAACCAGGTGCTGGCGCAGATCGAGCTGTTCACCGGGGAGTACGAGATCGGCGTCCACCGTCTGCCCAAGAGGCTCGACGAGCAGGTGGCCCAGCTTCACCTGAAGAAGCTAGGGGTCGAGCTCGACAGGCTCGGCGAGGGTCAGGCGGAGTACCTCGGGGTGCCGGTCGAAGGCCCCTACAAGCCGGATCACTACAAGTACTAGCGCTTGCCAGCCCGACGGGCACAGCGGCCGGCCGGCACGGTAAAGAACTGGCTCGAACGAAAAAGCCCCCCGGAGATCCACTCCGGGGGGCTTGCTTTTTTTCGGTCCGGTATCTTACCCGGCTTGCTCCTCGACTTCCTCTTCGACCCGGGGGGCGATGCGTCCGTCGGTGTACTCCCCGAGGGCGGTGGCCGGGGCGTTGTGCAGGGCTTCACCGGTCTGCATCGCCCGCGAATTGATGTCGCGGGCCCGGGTGAAGATCGCCCTGCAGACTTCGTACTTGTTGTCGATGTCCTGAAGGGCGGTTGAGACTTCGCCAGAGAAAATCGTTTTTCCCATCGCGGCGCACCTCCTTGTTGGTGCTAGAAACTAATCGCTGGTGCGGATTTGACAATTGCTTGCGGGAGATCGGGTTGAAGCCTCCTGGCCGAGGTGCCGGGCATCGACCGGGCCAGGAGGTCAGCTGCGTATCTCGGCGATCAGCTCAACCACCCGGCGCACCTCCGCGCTGAGCCCGGCGAAATCACCCGAGGCCTGGATCTCTTTCGTGATCAGCTTCGAGCCGACGCCGACACAGGCGACCCCGGCGCCGAACCAGGCCTCGAGGCTCGCGCGCGTGACATCGACTCCGCCGGTGGGCATGACGCGGGTCCAGGGGCAGGGTCCGAGCACGGACTTGACGAACTCGGGCCCGCCCACCTCGGCGCCGGGAAAGACCTTGACGATCTCCACCCCGAGCTCTTCGGCGGCGGCGATCTCGGAGACGCTGCCGCAGCCGGGCGAATAGGGGATCTTGCGGCGGTTGCAGAGCCTGGCCACCTCGGTGTTAAGCAGCGGCCCGACGACGAAGTTGGCGCCGCTGGCGATGTAGAGCGCCGCAGTCGGAGCGTCGACGATCGAGCCGACCCCGAGGATGACGTCGACCTCGTTGTCGATGACGTGCCGGGCGGAATCGGCGAAGACGCGGTAGGCCTGGTCGCCGCGGTTGGTGAACTCCACGACGCGGGCGCCCCCTGCGGCGCAGGCTTCGATGGTCGAGATGACGGTGTTCAGGTCGCCGTGGTAGAAGACCGGAACAACGCCGACCTCGAAGATCGCGTTGAGCACGGCCATGCGGTCGTGTTGGGCCATGGTGCGGAAGGCTCCCGGGAAAAAGTGTTTCGAAAAGCTATCGAGCCCCGGCGGAGGCGGGACAGGGCCATCGGCGCCGGTCTCGACGCGGACAGGCAGGCGATCCGGCGAGGGCCCGGCGAGGTGTGGTGAAACAGGACAGCTGCTAAGGGACGGGGAACGGGGGCGGCGTTTCGAGATAGTGGTGATAGCGGTCCTCGCCGCGCAGCAGGATCGGCTTCCAGTCGCTACCCAGCGAGTTGATCTCGGTCTGGCGCGCTTCGGGGGGAATGAAGCGGACCGTGAGGCCGCAGCGGCGCCGGTTCGAGGTGTTGGGATGGCTGGCGTGATACACTTTGCCGTAGTGGATGGACATCTGGCCCGCCTGGAGTTCGAGGTTGACGGCGTTGGTCTTGTCGACGTACTCGTCGGGGATCTCCTGGTTGATGCTGAGGAGGTTGCCGTTGCGGTCCGCCTTGCCGTGCGGGACGATCCCCTGGGCATGCGAGCCGGGAATCACCTGCATGCAGCCGTTCCCGACGTCGCTGTCGTCGATGGCGATCCAAGCGGTGTGGGCTTCGTCCGGCTCGAGGCCCCAGTAGGTTACGTCCTGGTGCCAGGCGACGAACTTCTCCCCCTTCGCGTCGGGGTATTTGCAGAAGAAGTGGGTGCTCAGCAGCATCAGGTCCTCGCCCATGACCCCCTCCATCCAGTCGAGGACGCGGGGGTCGGCGGCCAGCTTCCAGATGAACTCCTGGTCGAAGTGCCGGGCTTGCAGGCCGATCTGGGACTTCTCCTGGCCCTCGCGGCCCTCCAGCTCGTCGAATTGCTTCCGGTAGGCGGCGATTTCATCGGCCCCGAACAGGTCGATGGGGGAGAGGTAGCCATCCGCTTCGTACTGCTGCCGCGCGGAATCAGTCACGGTTGCGGTTGTCATCTCGATTGCTCCTGGAATTCGCAGATGCGCTTTCTGGGGAGACCGAAAAAGCTATGGAAAGGGCACCCGCCCTTCAACCGAATTGCAATCGTTCCGCGGATTGGACAGGCACCGGAACCCCCCTACCTTCACGATTTCTTCTGACGAACGGAGGCCGCATGAAGCCGATTCAGGTAAACGAGGAACTGCTGGTAAACGAAGAACTGCTGGCGGAAAGCGGTTTCTTCGCCGACGCGGCGCAGCGTGCCGGGTTGTCCCGGATCTTCAAGTTCGACAGCCGTCGCGTGATACTGGGAGAGGGGGCCGTCTACCTTCTCGCCCGGGAATGCCGGCGTCTGCAGGCGCGCCGGCTGCTGCTGCTCCGGGACGGCGCCGTCGAGCACCTCGAAGAACCGGTCCGCTGGATACTCGACCGCGAGGGGATCAAGCTCGCCGGGGTGTTCGACCGGGTGGTTCCCAATCCGACGGTGGCCAGCGTCGACGATTTCGCCGAAACCCTGCGCAACACCGATTGCGACGCTGTCGCGGCCCTGGGGGGCGGCAGTTCCCTCGATACTGCCAAGGTCGGCTCCTGCACCGCCACCAGCGGCGGCTCCTGCGCCGACTACTTCGGCTTCGACCTGTTCCCCGAGCCGTCGCGCTGGCCGCTGATCGCGATGCCGACCACGGCCGGCACCGGCGCCGAGGCCAGCCGGGTCTCCGTCATCGTCGCGGAGGAAGGGAAACAGGCGGTGTACAGCGATCACATACAGCCTGCCGTCGCCATCGTCGACCCGCACTTCACGCGCGACCTGCCGCCGGTTCTCACCGCCATCACCGCCCTCGACGCCGTCGGCCACGCCCTCGAGTGCACGGCGTCGCTGAAGAGCAACCCCGTCGGCGACGCCGTGGCCCGCGAGGCGCTCAGGGCAGGACTGCCGAACTTCACCGCCGCGGTCGAAAACGGGAGCGCCGATCCGGGGGTCCGCTACCAGATGTCGCGCTGCAGCCTGCTTGCCGGACTGCTGCTCAGCCCCATCAACACCGGGGCCGCCCACGCCCTCGGGTACGGAATCGAGAAGGTGTCCCACGCCAAGGGCAAACCGGTGCCGCACGGCACCGCGGTCGCCCTGGTGCTGCCCGGAGTGATGCGCCACAACGCCCCGGCAGCAGGCGACAAGTACTACTACGCAGCCGGGGTGGCCGGCATCGATCTGTCGGGAAAGAGCAGGGAGGCGGTGGTCGACGCCGTGGCCGACAGGATCGATCAGCTGCGCCGCCGCTACACCCCGTACGGGTCGCTGGCCGCGGCGGGGCTGGGCGAAGAGGATCTGCCGCGGATGGTGGAGGTCGGCATGGCGGTGCGCCGCCTGCTCGACCCCAATCCGGTCGAGGTCACAGAGAGGGACGCCGAGGCGATCTACCGGGCCGTCCTGCAGTAGTCTGTGCGGCCGTTCGCTTCCGCCGCGTTTTGGCTACCAGTTGGTATAGGACCCGTCGCGCCGGTGCAGGTGCGGCGCCTCCCAGAACTTCCACTCCTGTTCGGAGGCGAGCTTCTCGTTGAACTCCACCCCGAGGCCCGGTCCCTCGGGCAGCGGGAAGGAGGTGCCTTCGAGGCGGTGCTGCTGCGGGAACAAGTCTTCCTCGAAGAGGAACTCCCGCTCCCGCACCTCGAGCCAGGAGAAATTCGGCACCGCGGCCCCGAAGTGGATGTGGGCGGCGGTGCTGACCGGCCCCAGCGGATTGTGCGGCATCATGTCGATGTAGTGAGCTTCGCACCAGCCGGCGACCTTCATCGCCTCGGTCAGGCCGCCGACGTTGCAGACGTCGACGCGGGCGAAGTTCGTCAGGCCGCGCTCGATGTAGGGCAGGAACGCCCACTTGCTCGAAAACTCCTCGCCGATGGCGAACGGCACCGGGGTCATCCCGCGCAGGGCGGCGTACGCTTCCGGGGATTCGTCGCGAATAGGCTCCTCGAGGAAATCGAGGGTTCCCGGTGGAACCATCTGGCAGAACGAGGCGGTCTCGGCGACGCTGAGCCGGTGGTGGTAGTCGATGCCGAGCACCGGTCCGTTCCCGACCTCCTCGCGCACCGCGGTGATCCACTCGGCCGACAGCGCGATCGAGTGCCGCGGCTCGTACAGCTGCTCGTCGTCCGGGTTGGAGCTGTTCCCCTCTGCCGGGCCGAAGCGAATGACGTCCCAGCCCTCGGCGATGAGCTGGCGCGCCCCTGCGACCGCCTGCGGGCCGTCGAGGCCGATGGTCGGGAACCCGGGGATGCGGTCGCGGTGGGCTCCTCCGAGCAGCTGGTACACCGGGATCCCGAGGCTGCGGGCGACGACGTCGTGAAGGGCGATGTCGATGGCGGAGATCGCCCCGGTCAGGATGCGGCCGCCTTCGAAGTACTGGCCGCGGTAGAGCTCCTGCCAGAGGGCGCCGATGCGCCTCGGGTCGCGTCCGAGGAGGAACTCCCGGAAATGGCGCATGGCGCCGGCCACGGCGAGCTCGCGCCCGCTGACGCCGGACTCCCCCAGGCCGAACAGCCCGGTGTCGGTCTCGATCCTGACGATCATCTGATTGCGGCCGCCGGCCCAGACCGGAAACCACCTGACCTCGGCGATTCTCATTCCGTGCCTCCCACCCAGTTGACGGCGTTGTCGATCAGGCGCAGGAAATCGAGCTCCCAGAAATCCTTCTGGTGTCCCAGCGAAGTGTAGAAGATGCGGCCCCGGCGCCCGCCTGGATGCCTTCGCGTCCAGGCGACCGGCTCGAAATGCTCCGGGGTGCGGCCGCTGAGCAGTAGCTCCGTGTCCTCGGCGATCGGCGTGTTCCGGTACAGGCTTCCCTGGGATTCGAACGGCTCGACTCCCTTCAGGACCGGGTGGCCGGCCGCCTCGTCCGCGATCTCGATGCGGGCGGCCACGCCGCTGCCGTAGTGGCCGTCGTAGCTGCCGCCGAGGACCTCGCGGTCGAACGCCAGCCAGTTCTGGTAGGCGTGGCTGGCGGTGCGCACTCCGACGACGGGCTTGCCGGCGGCGCAGTACTGCCTGAAACGCTCGAGCTCGGCCCCGGTCGTGGTGAGGCGGCGGGTGAAGACGAGGAGGACGTCTGTCTCCTCCTCGAGCAGCTGCAGCGATGGGTCGTCGTCCTCGCTGCTGTAGGCGATCAGGGCCGGGGCGATCCCCGGGGAGTGGTGCCGCAGGTAGTCGCGCAGGACGGTCAGCGAATCCTCCGAGTCGTACTCGAAGGAACCGGACAGCATGGTCAAACGCAGGTTCTCGTTCATCTCTTCATCGGGTTTCTATCGGCACGGAGGCATGTTCCGTCAGCGGCGTTTCCCGGATCGGGTGGGAGCCGAGCGGCACCTCCTCGAGGATTTCGACCCAGCGTCTGCACCAGTCTTCGTAGTCGGTGTACTTCGAATCGGGCCGCGAGCGGCTGCGGGTGACGAAGTGGGGGTAGAGCTCGCGCCCGGTCGGGGTGCCGGTTTTCTGATAGCGCAGGTCCATGCTCCAGCGGATGCCGTCGGTGAGGTTCGGCGTCGAGCGGTGGGGGATCAGTTTGTGCAGGAGAAGAACGCTGCCCCTGCGCATCGGCAGGGTGACGGCTTCGCGGCTCTCGAGGTCCTGGTCGTCGATCCCCCAACCGGGACCCTTCCACCACAGCACCGTCTTTTCCCTGTGGACCCCCGGGACGATCTGCAAACAGCCGTTTTCCGGGGTGGCGTCCACCAGGGGGATCCAGACGGTGAGGATGAAGGTCGAGTCGGCGATTTCCTGGTGCACCTGGGCGTCCTGATGCCAAGGGGCGACGTTTCCGCTCACCATCTGCTTGCGCTTCTCCGCCTCGGCATCGCCGTCGTCCGTGTCCGGCACGAAGGACTGCGGCAGCTTGGCGCGGGTATGCTGGATGGGACTGCAGATGATCTCCGGTCCGACTATCGGTTCGACGACGTCCATCAGGCGCTCGTTGCCGAGGAACTCGAATACCCCGCGGCCGCGGAAAGCCGGGATGTCGATGTCGTCGTAGATCTCGGTGTTCTCCTCGCAGATGCGCGCCAGGCGGCGTACGAACGGCTCTTCCTCGAAGGTCCTCGAAAGCTTGCCGGCGGCGTGCAGCTCGCGGGAGCGGCGATCGATGTGATCGGCGTAATCGCGGATCACCGGGTCGAGATCGCCGTCCTCGAGGACGTCCTCGGCGATCAGGTACCCGTGCTCGTCGAAATGGGCGAGTTGCCCGGTGCTCAGTTGCATCTTTCCTCCTCGTTCGGTGCTGAAGACGGATACGGAAAATAACGGGTTTCCGGCAATCGGTGCGCCGAAACTCTGGGCATGAGTGCGGCCCGGGGCGACACGGACCATCATGCAGGATCCGTCGAACTCGACTCGCTCGGGCGCCTGTGAGCCGGGGGCATCAGCGAAAGGACCAGTTGATCCTCGCCCTCGTTCGTACGCTTACTCGCACGCAGGCACTACCGCGGCGCCGCGGCGCCCCGGTACTCGAACCTCGGCCTGGCCCCCGGGGCCTCGACGATTTTGAAGTCGCGCGGCGATTCCTCCCAGGCGGACTGGCACTCGAACCCGAGCAGCCGGCGCAGCAGCGGCGTCGCCGCGGCGGCGATCTCGGGCGGCGTCGAGCGCGTGTGGTCGCAGAAGGGCTTCACCGTGCTGCGGCAGCAGAAACCCTGGATGGCGTAGCGGACCTCCCCCGTCCTGTTGGCGCCGCCGCCGTGAAGCAGGCGGGCGTCGAAGACCAGTATCGTTCCCGGCCGGCAGATGAACATCCGCTCCTCTTCGGGGGGCACCGACTTCGGGTCGATATCCCTGTTGTGGGAGCCGGGCACGAACCGCGTAGCGCCGTTTTCAGGGGTGAACTCCGACAGCGCGATCAACGACTGCGCCGTGGTGGGAAACGCGGCGTGGACGTTGAAGGGAGGGTTGGGAACGAAGGGGCCGCCGTCCCGGTGCAGGCCCTGGGCTTCCATTCCCGGCAGCGGCGAGCGCGCCCCCATGTCGGAGAGGATGTAGTCGGGGCCCAGCAGGTACTCCATGCAGGCGACAAGCCGCGGCAGCTGGATGATCTCCCGGAACACCTCGGCGCGCGCGGTCAGGTTGTGGGTGCGCCTGGCGCCCGGCTCGTGTTCCTCCGAGCGCTCTTCCTCATAGCTCGCGCGCAGCGCCGCGACGGCCGCGTCGATCCGGCGCTGGTCGAGCATCCCCTCGAGGATGGTGAAGCCCTGCTCGTCGAGCTCGCCAAAGTGCGCTTCCATGGCTGAATCGGTCATTATCGCTCCCCTGGCTTCCCGGGGGGCAGGCGGCCAGCTCCCGGACCACCCGCCTTGCCCTGGCGTCCGCGTCGAAGAGCCGCTGGACGGCTCCCCCCGGACAGGTGACTTCGCTGCATCCGCTTCGGGCGGCGCCGGGGAAACATGCGTACAATCCTCGCAAATGCCACTGCCAGGGCTTATATCCATGCGCGGGGCGAGACGCTTCACCGGAATCCACGCACGCGATCAGGCCGTCCCCCACCATCCATGTCCACCTTGAAACCGCAATCGGACAGCCCGCTTCCGTTTTCCAGGCGCATTCCCTCTGTCCTGGATTTCCAGGAGCGGAAGGGGCCGGATACGGCGTCCTCCGAACCGGTCTCCGCGCGGGTCTTCCTGCTGGGAGCCGCCCTTTGTCTGTTCATCGGGGTCGGAACGATATACGGAAACGCCATCGTTCAGGGCACGTTCATGGCCTGGTGCTTCAGCAACCCGGTGGCGCTCTTCCTGTTCTTCTACCTCGTGCTGGGGAATCTTCTCATCGCCGCCCTGGCACGCGGCTTCGCCCTGCGGCGCGAGGAACTGTACTGACCCGGTGCCGTCACCGCACTTCTCAGGCGCCGGTCACTGCCAGCCGAGGACGGAGTTGTTGGTCATGCCGGTGAAGTGGTCGATGACGAGCCAGGTTCCCGAGACGACGAAAGCCCCCAGGATCATGCCGATGAAGAACGAGCGCAGGCTCCTGTAGGCGGCGCTGCCGCCGTACCTCAGCACCCAGCCCTTGATCAGCCAGGCGAGAAACACGTTGAACCACATGACGCCGGACGTGAACACCGTGCCTCCCATGGCGAGCCCGAGGGGATGCAGGGGCCAGGAGACGAAGCGCAGCTGGCAGATCATCATCAGCCACATCATGCCGGCGCCGAAGAGGGTGAACATCCAGCCCCAGAAGTCGGTGGTCGCCGGACTGTTCAGCATCTGCGCGAGATAGGTGAGAGGGAACTCCGAGGAGTAGCGCCACCACCAGTCGTGCAGGTTGATGCCGCCGTACGAGTACGACAGGTGGATGACGATCCAGAACGAGGAGACCAGGGTCACCAGTATCCCCAGCATCATCGCCCAGAAGAACGGCCTGCGATGCGGCCCCGCCACCGTCTCCTCGATCAGCTTGAGGTTGTTGGCGCACGAAGCCATCGGGAAGGTGACGATGTCGGCGGTCCAGGGATAGCAGTAGGCCAGCCCGGTCAGGCCGGATCCTCCCAGCCGCGACACCCCCATGCTGGCCATGATGAAGTCCGGGGCGATGAGGGGCGCGCGCACCAGGGCCACACCGGCCTCGACGACGATGCGGCTGAGGGCGATGAAGATGAGAAAGGCGACGGCGAGAAAGAGGGGAACGACCCACAGGGGGATGCCGGCGGCGTTGAGCCACACCGTCATCACCGCGAGGCCGCCGATGAGGCCGAAGAGGGCGCCGCGGTAGGAGATGATCTCCTCGCTGTCGTCGATACCGGGGTCCCCGGTGAACGCCTTGCGCACCACCTGGCGCAGGTGGGTGCGCGCCTTCCACAGGGTGAACAGCGCGAACATCAGCATCGCCCCGAGGGCCTGGTGGGTCAGGTAGGGGGCCTCGGGGTTGGAGAACCACCCGAGCTTCTCGGTGCTGGCGATGCCGAGAGTGTGGAAGGCCCCGCGCTCGATGATCGTCAGGAGATAGAAGACCCAGATGCCGAGTCCGAGCGGCTGGCTGATGAAGTAGGAGAACCCCAGCAGCGAGAAGGAGACCTGCACCGGCACGCTGACGCCGAGAACGGAGAACCCCGTGCTCAGGCCGAGGCCCCTGAAATAGGGGGAGTAGTGACTGAGGCCGTTGATCGACCCGATGAATACCGGCAGGGCGAAGCCGATCCAGAACAGCGACCGTCGCAGCAGGGGCGGGACCGCCGCCAGGGAGCCGCTGTCCGGCTCCGAGGCGACCAGCTCGATGGGTGCCTGCATCATCGGGTAGAGCAGGCGCTCCCCCTGGATCCACTGCTTGCGCAGCAGCACCATCAGGCAGATGGAGACCAGGTGCAGGGACAGCAGGAACAGGAGCCAGGCCGACAGCGATACCATCCATCCGCCCCAGGGGATCCCCTCCCCCTGCGGAAGCCCCTCGTAGAACCCGCGGATCACCCCCTCCTCGCTGGGTGCGATCCACCCGGGGACCATCGGCTGGATGAGGTCGACCCAGCCGTTCTCCGGGGTCGCGTAGTAGAAGACGCCGGTGATCATCGGCAGCAGGTGCTCGACGAGGCCGAAGGTCGGCAGCGAGGCCGACACGAACATCATCGCGAAGATGAGGACGAGCTCCTCGCGGCGCAGGGCGAAGCGGCGCGCCGCGAGGCCGACGAGGACGTTGCCCAGGACGAGATAGAAGAAGAAGAAGAGGGCGATCGGGTTGCTGAAGCACCAGGCGACGAAACTGCCGCGGATTATGGTGTTGGCGTAAATCGCGCTGGTGCCGATGGTGGCGCACAATGCCGCCCCGATCAGGAACGCCCGGAATCGGAGGATCACGGCGCTGGCGTCCTGTCCAGGAGATGGATTGCAGGGATTCGGCCGCGAGGCGGGATTGAGGGAAAAAACCGCGCGGAGGAAGATTTCATTGAGCCGCGATTTTTCCCTCGAATGGATCGGCGGAAGTATGGCAAGAGAATTTGGGGACAGGGCTATTGGTCAGCCCGGACCCACTGCTCCGGGTCGCCGCCGGGAACCGGCAACAGCCGTTCAGCTCGATACCGGGATCGATGGGCAAGGGTGTTCAGCCTTCTTCCGGAAGGCGTATGCGGGACAGGGCCGCCTCGTCGATTCGGACCTCACCGGCGTACTGTACCCGCAGCTCTTCGATGTACCCGTTGAAGAGTTCCTTCCTGCGGATCATGTTGAGGATGCCGCGGATACGGGGCGCCTCCTCCTCCAGCCCCTGGACCCCGGCAGCCGGGGCCAGCTGCACGGCGTAGCTGTCGGGGTCGGCCGGGGCTGACCCGCGCGCTTCCATTGCCCGCGCGTCCACCAGGTGTCCCCCACCCTGCTCTCGACTGGTCAGTCGGGAGTGGATTGCGCCGAGATCGAATCCGTTCACCAGGTAGAGGTCGAGGTGGCCGTCGCCGTCGAAGTCGGCGCCGCCGCCGCCGGCAGCCATCGTCTCGATCAGAAAATAGTCCCCGGCCGAACCTTTGACGTGATCGAAATCGATACCCGAGACGGCAGGGGCGTCTCCGGGAAGCCCGCCAAGCCCTGACCCGCGGGCGGTCCAGCTCGACTCCACCCACTGGCAGGCCTGGCTCAACCTCGGCACGCTGAGGTCCGCGGCGGGGACCCGCGCGGGGGGCTGCCGATCTTCCGCGTGGCTCGCGGCGCTCCCGGGCGGCTCGAACCCTGGATGGACCTGGCCGGGGCCTACCGCAGGGCGGTGCAGGCGGCGCCGGACGCCCATCACCCTTACGGCGGCTTGCTGCGGGCCCTGATGATGGCAGGGCAGCCTGATCGCGCCCGCGAGGTTCTGGAAGATGCGGTCGAGCGCTTTCCGGGCCGCGCCCGCTCCTTCCGGGAGGCCTCCGCCCGCCTGGAAGCCGGCCGGAGCGGCGGCGTCCGCTGACCACAGGAAACGCCGGCCGCATGCTTGACGCGCGCGCGGCCCCTTACATCTTCCCGCTTCCCGTGCGGGTCTGCGCGGACCGCGGCGACCTTTCGTTCCGCGGCAACCGGTTACCAGACGAGGAGAACCGATGGACAACATCTATCTGCGATGGGCCGGGTGCGGCCACTTCGATGTGCTGATGGGGGATGTCAACATCTGCTTCGATCCCTACCTGTTCGGCGACGACCTCGAAGCGGCCGAGCCGATCTTCGACTACATCTTCATCAGTCACGAGCACTTCGACCACGCCCATCCGAAGACGCTGAAGAAGCTGTGCCGGGGGGACCGCTTCAAGAAGCTGTTCGTGCCGATCGGCTGCCTGACGCCGAACGTGCCGGTGCACGCGAAGTACGGATACGCCGCCTTCGATCGCGACCTGCCGATCACCAAGCACATTCCCGCCGACAAGGTGCAAGTGGCCTACCCGAAATACCAGGACGAGAAGAAGAACGGCCGCCGCGAATTCCCCGGACCGTTCGAGTTCGATCTCGGCCCGCTGCAGGTAGAGGTGTACGAAAGCGGCGAGAACGCGCGGCCCGACCTGCCCACCTGCGCTTACCACGTGGTGCACGCGGAGCGGGACGTCTCCGTGTTCCACACCGGCGACCTGCACGGGGACTATCCCGCCCTCGAGCGGATGCGGGGACGGGTCGACTATCTCGTGCACATGAAGACCCCGATCGGACCCCTGGTCGAAGCGGTGCAGCCCCGCTTCGTGGTGCCCACCCACTACCGCACGGACCGCGAGACCGAGCCGATCCCCGTGGGCCACTGGCCGCCCAACCTCACCGACGTCAACGCCTTCCTCGAAGATCTCCGCGAACAGATCGGCGGCAGGTCCACCATGCTGCCGTTCACCGCACCGGTGCAGTACGAGGTCGAGATGCCTTTGAAGAAGGTGAAGTGGGCATGGGAATGGTTCAACTCGTGGGACGTGCCCAAATGGATAGAGGAGTAACCCCTTGCCGACCCGGGAAATCGCTTGCGTTCCGGGCGAGGGGGCCGCAAGATGAAGAGCTCGGGGAAGCGGAGGGGTCGTTCACCCACCGGTCGCCGCCGGAGCCGGCTTCGATCAGGGTGCCTGCGGCCGGCGCCGGCGTCTACGAGGTCGAGGTCGACTCGCCGCGCCGGTACGGGTGGAGCGAGCCGAGCATGCCGACGGTGCTGGCCGGCGCACCCACTGCCGACGGCGGAGCCCGGTTCTCGCTGATGCTCGCCCTGGGACGGCACTGGTTCTTCGGCGTTCCCGAGGGGACGGAGGAGTTCCTTGTGCGCGTCGAGCTCGCCGACCCCAACCACGCGCTCCAGGTCGAGATCAACGCCCCGGACCGGATCGTCCAGGTGCTGTACGCACAGGGGGGCGCCCCGCGGGAGGTGACGGTGCCTGTTCCGGACGGCCTCGGAGGAAAGGTCTGGTTCCTGAAGCTGTCGGCCGGCAGCTCCACCCGGCTTCTCGGTCAGGGCGCCGGCAACCGGCGTACCGTGCAGATTGACCCCGACGTCGAGCTGCACGGCGTACCCGGGTACCTGGCCCCGACCTGGGAGCAGTGGTTCCACCCCGGGGATCCGTCCTCTTGAGTCCTGCCGGAGAAATGGGGAGCGCCGCCGGATTCAGCTTCTTGACAGCACCATGCTGGTTCCCCGGTACGACTCGCTCAGGGCTTGCGAGCCGGGTGCCTCGGTGGGCCGAATTTTTGCAATCCATTTCCGGGACAGGACACTGGGAGCCCGGGGACGAGGCAAACTTGGCTTGCCGGGAGTGACCGGCTTGCACCGGCAGCCCGACCGTCCGGCCCTTCCGTAACCTGATCCCGCCGGGGGACCCGGGGGAGAGCCCAGGTGCGCGGAAATGCGGGGAGTCCGGGCAAAGCCGGGGTAGGGCGCTTCCAGGAATCTACCCCGTAAAGCAGGGCGGGCTGGTTCCGCCGCTACCGAAGATGGAGGTGCAGGCTCCGTACGAGCAGTTTCGGCCGGGTGAGGCAAGCGCCTCCAAGGGTTTGCTCACTGGTCATTCTTCGGGGCGGAAATCCCGCCCGCCAAAGGAGGAGCGGTCCCGAGGCAACCCGGGTAAGCGCCGCGGCAATGGGCGGGACGCCAGCAGCCGGCAGCGACCGTGCCCAAATCCCTCTGACGTCCTGCCTACGGCACCAGTTCGTGCAGGTCCTCTATCCAGCGGTACCCCGGGGCGTCGGCGAGCTTGTACCCCCCTCCTATCACGAAGATGCGTCCGTCCACCAGGGCGGACGCCATCCAGGCCTTCCTGTCCGGCATGGGGGTTTCGACAGACCAGGAATCGGCGTCGACGTCGTAGATCTCGACCCTGGCGTGGTAGGGCCCGTCGTCTCCGCCCCAGCCCCCGAAGGTGTAGATCCTGCGGCCGACGGCGAGCACCCCCGGATCGTAGCGGCCGGTCGGAATCGGGGCCAGTTCCTCCCATCGGCCGCCGTCGGGATCGAGCGCGAACGTTCGCCTGTTCACGCCCCCTTCCGGTCCGCCGATGCCGGCGCTGACGTAGATGCGGCCGCCGACGGTGGCGACCGCGGGACCCTGCAGACCCAGCGGCAGGGGGACCCCCGGCGACCAGTGGCCGGTGTCCGCATCGAACACCTCGACGCGGTCGAGATGGGCGCCGCCGCTGCCGCTCTCGTTGTTCATGGAGTTGCCGCCGACGGCGTAGATCCTGCCGCTGCAGACGGTGGCGACCAGGCCTGCCCGCGGCTCGCTCAGGGATTCGACCGCGGACCAGGTGCCGGCGGCCAGATCTAGGCGCTCGACGCTGTCGCGGATCTCGAAGTGGCGCTCGTCCCCGGTTCGCCGCTTCTCCTCGTCGGGGCGCACCCGCTTGCCGCCGATCGCGTAGATGGCGCCGTTCACCAGTCCGGCGCCGAACCACCCCCGCGCCGTCGGAATCGGCGGGCCGTTTTCCCAGCTGTCGCTTTGCGGGTCGTAGATCTCGACGGCGTGTACGGTATCGTCCCCGGCGCCGGAGACCGCGTAGATCTTCGAGCCGACGGTGATCGCCTGCAGGTCGTGCCGCGGCGTCGGCATCGGCTGTCGCTGTATCCATTGCCCCATCCTGTCTATCCTCCTCTGTTGTCGCGGCCCCAAAACAGCGACCTCGATGCCTTGCGGACAAGCCGCCCCGAATTCAGCAGGAAGGCACATCAGCGGAGAGAATCGAATGCCCACGATGACCGGCGCCCAGGTCATGGCCGACATGCTGAAAGGGTACGGCCTCAGCCATCTGTTCATGGTGCCCGCGGTGCTGCGGCGGACCATGGTCGAACTGGAGCGCCGCACCGGCATCAAGCGTCTGCACGTCCACTCGGAGAAGTCGGCTGCCTACATGGCCGATGGCTACGCCCGCGCCACCAGGCGTCCGGGGGTCTGCATGGCCCAGGTGATCGGCGCCCTCAATCTCGCAGCCGGCCTGCGGGACGCGCACCTCGCCCACTCTCCGGTGATCGCCATGACCGGCGGCCGCGATCCGCACACCAAGTTTCGCGGTGTGTACCAGGAGGTCGACGACCTCCCCGCTTTCGAGCCGGTGACCAAATTCAACGCCACCGTCGACGGCGTGGAGCGCTTTCCCGACATGATCCGCCAGGCGTTTCGCGCCGCCACCTCCGGCACGCCCGGTCCGGTGCACCTGCAATTCCGGGGAAACGAGGGCCAGATCGACGCCGAGCAGGCAGACATGGAGACGCTGTGCGAACCGAATTTCGCGCAACTGCCGCCGTTCCGGCCCGAGCCTGGCGATGAGGAGGCCCGAGCTGCGCTGGCGCTGTTGGAAGCGGCGCAGCGGCCCGTCATCGTCGCCGGCGGCGGAGTGCGCGCATCGGGGGCAGCCGCCGAACTGGTTGCCCTGGCAGAATCCCTCAACATCCCGGTCGCCACTTCTCTGAACGGCAAGGACGTCATACCCGGATTCCACCCCCTGTCCGTCGGAGTGGTAGGCACCTATTCGCGGGAATGCGCCAACCAGGTGGTCAACCAGGCGGATCTGGTCTGTTTCATCGGAACCACCGCAGGCGGCATGACCACCCACTTCTGGCAGGTTCCGCCGCCCGGAGTGCCGGCGATCCACATCGACATCGAAGCGCAGATCATCGGCCGCAACTACCCTCTGCAGGCCGCGGTTCAGGCCGATGCAAAGGCGGCCCTGACCCGGATGCTGGCGCTGGCGGACTCCCACTCGGCGGCGCAACGGACCGCCTGGGTCGAGCGCGCCGGGGCAATCGTCGGCGAGTGGCGCGCCAGGTACGGCGGCCTGCTCGCATCGGACGCCGTCCCGATGCGGCCCGAACGGATCTGCAAGGAGCTGACCGACCACCTGCCGGGGGATGCCATCGTCGTCGCCGACACCGGGCACGGCGGCATGTGGATGGGCGGCATGTTCGATCTGCGCACTCCGGGCCAGAGCTACATGCGCAGCGCCGGGCATCTGGGATGGGCCTTCCCGGCGGCGCTCGGGGCAAAGTGCGGGGCTCCCGAACGGCCGGTGTTCTGCTTTATCGGCGACGCCGGTTTCTGGTACCACATCGCCGAGGTCGAGACCGCGGCGCGCTGGGGCATCGACGCCGTCATCCTGGTGAACAACAACAGCTCCGGCAACCAGTCGAAGCGCGGCTTCGACCGGGTTTACGATGGCGAGCAGACCGAGGAGGGGCTGCGCCTGTGGCAGTTCACGGACGTCGCCTTCGCGGCAATCGCCGAAAACATGGGCGCCGTGGGTATCCGGGTGGAAAAACCCGCGGAGCTGCCCGGTGCCCTCGAGCGCGCCTTTGCCGCCAGGCGCCCCGTCATCATCGATGCCGTCTCGGACATCGATGCGATGGCGCCTCTGGCGGTGACCTAGGCCTCGGGCAATCTCCGGCGCAGTTGCCGGCGCTGCCTTTCAACCAGGAGCCGCGCGCCTCCCCCGGGCCGTTTTCCCGCAGGCAGCCTACCCGAAGTTGGCGAAGCCGTCCGGGGTCCGCACCTCGACGACGGTGACTACCCCGGAATGAAGGGCGGTTTCGAGCGCCGCTCCCAGCTCGGCAAGCGAGCCTACCCGCAGGCCGCGGGCGCCGTAGGCTTCGGCCAGCCCGGGAAAGTCCGGGTTGCGCAGGTCGCTGGCGATGTATCGTCCGTCACGGGCCTGTTGGTACTGGCGCAGCAGTCCCCAGGCGTTGTCGTTGAACAGCAAGATCACCGGATCGAGGCCGTACTGAACGCAGGTTCCCAGCTCCTGGATGTTGAACTGGAAGCCGCCGTCCCCGGTGATGCAGATGACCTGGCGGTCCGGGGCCCCCGCCTTGGCGCCGATAGCGGCGGGCAGCCCGAAACCCAGGCCTCCCCAGGCCGGCGTCATGTAGCTCCGCTGGCCGAGGGCGTCGAGACAGTAGTTGGCGCCGCGGTGGTTGCAGATGCCGACGTCGCCGCTGAAGATCGCGTCCCTGGCCGCGGCGGCGCGGACGGTCGCCATGATGCGGGTTTCGCACGGCATGGTCCGCCCCTTGAACTCCCTGATCGCGTCCCTGACCCGCTCGACCTCGCTGGCGAACCCGGGGTTCGGCCGCGGTGAATGGGCGGCGATTGCGTCGTAGAGCTGCCGGAGCACCGTTCCCGCGTCACCGACCAACCTCACAGAGGTGTCGTACCACTTCCCCATCGGCTCGGCATCGATGTCGAGGTGGATCAGGTTGGCCGGCTGCTCGAGCCCCTGCGACTTCACCCGGAACCAGGACAGGCTCGAGCCGACGGCGAGGAGCGTATCGAGGGAGTTGGCGAAGGTCTGCCGCGGATCCTCGTGGCCGCCCGGCGGGAAGTCGTACTCGCCGCCGTACATACCGAGGCTCAGGGGATGGTCTTCCGGGATCGACCCTTTGCCGTTGGCGGTGGTGAACACCGGAAGCCCCAGCCTCTCCACCAGGCGCCGCAGCTCCGCCGCCGCCCCGGAGCGGTGCACCCCGGTGCCCGCAAGCACCCCGGCGCGTCCGCCTGCCAGCAGCAGGGCAGCGGCTTTTTCGACCTGGGCCGTGTCGGCCGCCGGAGCTGGCACCTCTGCCGCCTCGGGGATTTCGACCTCGGCCTCCTGTCCCTGGACGTCGACCGGGATCTCGATGGCGACCGGCCGCGGCCGCGCCCCTGCGAACAGCTCGAAAGCCGCGCCGATCCGCGCCGGCACCTCCCCGGGGCGGTTGACGTGAAAGGCGATCCGGGTGACCGACGAGAGCATCCCGAGCTGGTCCCTGGTCTCGTGGATCGTGCCCAACCCGCGCTCGTACAGCTCTTCTTCGGCAGTGCTCGTTACGCTCAGCACGGGGGAGGAGGCGAAGTACGCCTCCCCCAGGCCGCCCATGGAGTTGGCCGCTCCCGGACCGGTGCTGGTCAGACAGACCCCCGGCTTTCCGGTGGCACGGGCGTACCCGTCCGCCATCATCGCCGCGGCGTGCTCGTGGCGGGCGCTGATGAAGCGGATCTCCTGCCGGTAGTCGTAGAGGGCGTCGAAGATCTCCATGGTGTGGCTGGAGATGATCCCGAAGATCGTGTCCACCCCGTGGGCCCGCAGCGACTCGATCAGCGCCCGCGCCGCCGAAAGCCTAGCCATTCCCCGGCCCTTTCGTTCGCGCCGACTGCAGCAGGCCGCGCAGCCGCTCGCCGACGATCGGCTCCTCGTCCGGCTTTAGGCTGAGGGCGTACACGGTCAGGGGGCTGCCCTTTCGCTCCCTGGCGGCGCCGGGAGGAAAGAACTCGCGAACCCGCGTCACGTACGGGTTGTAGTTCGAAAGCACCGATATCGGCGGGTCCCCCTCGCGCAGCTGGCGCGCGCACTCGTCCGCGGTCAACGCGAACGCCTCCTCGTCCCAGCGCACGACCATCTGCAGGAAGCGGTTGCTGCCGCGGCGAACCTCGGGCCGCACGGTCGTACCGCCGAGGAAGGTGAACGGGATGTTGGCGTTGATGAGCGGCCTCGCCCCGAGGCGGGTGTAGACGTTCTCTTCGAAGGTGCGTTCGGGCATTGGCATTCCCTTGCCTGTGCTCCGGGCCGGGTACCGGGCTGTCCTGCTGTTCAAACTAAAGGAAGATTCTCCACCTGGAGCGATGTATCGGAACCTTGAGAACTATTTACCCCGCCTTATGTTAAATGACACTGCCCGCGGGAGGGCAAAGCGGCAGGAAACTGCCATTTCACAATCTTGTCCTCCATATTGGAGGACTATTTCAGAAAGCAGAGTACGTACATGCACCCTTCCACCCCCATCTCGAACCGGGGCCTGAAGTTTCTGCACCGGAAACTCACAAACCACCTGATCCCCTTTCTCGTCGTGGCCCTCGGTGCTGCTCTTCTGCCAAGGACCGCCGATGCGGGAGCCTGGACGCTTGGAAAGGGGAACCTGTGGAGCAAAGTCACCTTCCTGTCGCAGACGACCGACGAACACTACGACGGTGAGGGAAGTGCGGTTAAAATGCCCTTGGATGCCCGCTATCAGACCCGGCAGGTCTATTTCGACCTGTTTTACGGCGTCAAGGACGGGATCGATCTCGGCCTGCAGGTCCCGTTGGTCAGCAACAAGTTCGTCGACAAGGACGAAGGCAACGATGTGGCGACTCCGCCCCCTGCCCTGGAAACGGAATCCGGTCTGTCCGACCTGCGCGGATTCGCCAAGATCAAGCTCCTGGACCGATCCCAGCTCGTCGGCACGCTGAAACTGGGATTCAAGACCCCCATTGGTGAGTATCGCCCGGTGCCCGAGGCTCTTTCCGTAACCGATGGTCAATGGGATTTCGAGGTGGTCGGGCAGATCGGCCGCTCTTTCTGGCCAACACCTGTGTACGCAAATGTCGACCTGGGGTATCGGATGCGCGGTGAATACGAGGACACCGACGGCGTCGAGCCGGACCGCAGCTATACTCCCGGCCCCGAGTTTGTTTTCAACGCCGAGGCAGGGTACAGCCCGATGGACAGGCTCCTCGTCGCCCTCAAGTTCGAAGGCCTCTCGGGAGCGGAGTACGATGCCCTGAGCAACCCGGGAGAACAGGAGACGCTCAGCCAGAGCGTCACCTACCTGGCGCCGACGGTGCTGGTCGATCTCAATCCCGACCTGAGTATCGAGGCCTCGTCGCGCATGACCGCCAGCGGCAACCGGTATTTCGCCGGGCCGACCTGGACGGTCGGGCTTTCCTACACGGGAACCTTGATGGAGTAGCTGCATCGCCAGGGGAACACAACTCAATGAAGTAAGGGGAACGAACATCAGGGTCTTCAGGGAGGGGGCCATCGGGCTCCCTCCTGTGTTTTTCCTGTCCCATCCTCGGGCCTGTTCCGGGGACAGCCGGTTGCCAGGGGATGAATCCGCCACGCCTCGATGCCGGGAGGGTTGAGGCCTCCAGGGAGGTCGGTGAAATTCTGCCTCCCCATCCCCCTTTGCCTTCGAGGCCCGAGGTGAGCCCCCGACGCCCGCAAGGGCCCGGACCCGGGAACCCGGGGTCCGCCTGCGTCCACGAGACGTGAAAAAGGAAATCCCTTCCGAATACTCCGCTCACCTCCTCCATCGTCACGGAGCAGGCCGCGAGCGGGGCGGCGTCACGGTGCGTTCCGTGATCGCCGGGGCCGCCCTGAGCCTGGGGATCGGGGTGGCCCTTCCCTACAGCAACATGATCATCAAGGGGGGGCTGCTCGGGCACAACTTCAACACCCCGGCGGCGGTCTTCTCCTTCTTCCTCTTCGTCGGGGTGATCAACGTCCTCCTCGGCCTGGTGAAGCGCTCCTGGGAGTTCGGTTCAGGCGAGCTCGCCACGGTCTACATCATGGCGATGCTGGCCACGTCGGTCCCGACGATCGGCTTTTCCGAGTACATGCTGCCGATCATCGCCGGGGTGCGCTTCTACGCGACCCAGGAGAACAAATGGGGCGACAGCTTCGTCCCCCACCTGCCCGACAGGCTCGCCCCGACGGACGAGGAAGCCATTCAGGGGTTCTACGAAGGGGACCCGGAGGGGGGCGTCCCCTGGGGTGCGTGGATCGAACCGGTCCTCTGGTGGTGCCTGCTCATCCTGGCGGTGTACTGGGTTTCCATCTGTCTGATGGTGATCGTCCGCAGGCAGTGGATGGAGCACGAGAGGCTGCCGTATCCCCTCGTCCAGGTGCCCCTCGCCCTGATCGAGGAGGGCGACGGAAAGGAGCGGGGATCTCTCCTCAAGCCGTTCTTCCGCAGCAAGGTGATGTGGGCCGGTTTCGCGCTCCCCTTCTTCATCGGCTCCCTGAACGCGCTGAACTCCTACTTTCCCGAATTCCCCCACATGGGCGCCTTCAGCGGCCACGGGGTCCTGTTCACCCTGGTCGACCGCACCGCCCTCACGGCGCAGTTCAACTTCGGCCTCCTCGGTTTCGCCTTCCTCCTGAACCGCGACGTCGCCCTCAGCGTCTGGCTGTTCTTCTTCCTCGCCAACGTCGAGCGCGGTGTCTTCGCCTTCTTCGACATCAGGAGCGAGGAAACCCTGAGCCGCTTCGCCAACCTCGCCGGCCCCTACCTCGCCCACCAGGCGATGGGGGCGATGATCGTCCTCGTGCTGTCGGGAATCTGGGCGGGGCGCGAGCACCTCCGGCAGGTCGTCTCGAAAGCCTGCGGCCGCGGCGCCGCGGTCGACGACAGCGGCGAGCTGCTCTCCTGCCGCACCTCGACGATCGGCCTCGCCGCCGGCCTCGCCGTGGTCGGCGCCTGGCTGTGGGAGTCGGGGCTGCCGCTGTGGGTGGTACCGGTGTTCCTGTTCGCCGCCCTCGTCGTCTTCGTCGCCATCACCCGCGCCGTCGTCGAGGGGGGAATCGCCTTCATCCGCACTCCCCTGACGCCGGCGGATTTCGTCGTCTCCGGCCTGGGGACCGGCGTCCTGGGTCCCTCCGGCGTGGTCGCCCTCGGACTCACCTACGTCTGGGCGGCCAACCTCCGTCTCTTCTTCATGCCCTGTTTCGCCAACGCCCTCAAGATGGCCGGGGAGATCGGCGGGAATAAGCGGCCGCTGCTGTGGGCGGGGATCATCGCCGTGCTCCTCGCCCTTTGCGGTAGCATCTGGAGCGTCCTGACGCTTTCCTACGAGTACGGGGGCGTGAACCTCCACTACTTCTGGTTCGTCGCCATCCCCAGATGGGTAGGCGAGATGATGCACCGCCAGCTGACCATGCCCACCGAGGCCAGCGCCAGCGGCTGGATGTTCACCGGCATCGGGGCGGTGGTCATGGGGGCTCTCATCTGGGCGCGGATCCGGTTCATCTGGTGGCCGCTGCACCCGCTCGGCTTCGCGGTAAGCACCTTCCACATCCTGACCAATGTCTGGTTCAACGTGTTCCTGGCCTGGGCGGCCAAGACGATCATCCTGCGCAGCGGCGGGACGACGCTCTACAGGGCGGCGCGCCCCTTCTTCCTCGGGCTCATCATGGGGCAGATCTTCGTCGCCGGCTTCTGGCTCGTAGTCGACTTCTTCACCGGCAAGATCGGCAACAACCCGATCGGCGGATCATTCGTGTAGCAGGTCGGAGGGGTCGGGATCCCGAGGCCGGCCTGGGGAATTATCGGGAAACCGCGCCCGGTGCGGGGTTCCAGTTCCTGCGGTATGAGTCCATCGAGTGCCGCTGCCATTCGCCGGGGGGCAGGATCCAGCTCAGCTGTCCGGGAGTGCCCTCGAAATCGAGCGGCCGGGTCCCGACCCCGAGGTTTTGGCGCGCCGCCGGCTCGTCGCTGGAAGGGGCGCGGCGGCATGGAAGCGGGGTCCGCCGGCCTGTGGGGAGGAGGGCGTCCGAAGCGGCATGTTTTCACGCCCCGGAGGTGCCCGGGCTCCGGCCCGGCAGGGAGCGGGGCGGGCCTGCGATCCTGCTTGACCCTCTTTCGAGAGGGGGCGTATTATCAGGCCGCTTCCCCGAGTGATCACCGCCCCGGCAGCCGGATTCGAGGGCACAAATCCGTTCCACGCAGAAGAAGGCAGGACAAATGGCAAAGCCGTTCAGCGTCCGCGCGGTGCGCTGCGACCACCTCGCCTCCGACGAAGAGGTATACCAGGCGCTCGCACGGGCGACCGCGCCGCTGGCGCGGTCCTGGGAAAAGCTGGAGAAAGCGGGACGGATCGCCCTCAAGTTCAACATGATGCACACCAAGGTGGAGCATTTCGAAGGGCGCCGCCGCGAGCTCGTCGACGACGCCGTCGCCCGCGCCGTGCTCAGGCTGCTGCGCGAGCGCACCTCCGCCGACCTGGTGGCCAGCGACACGCACGGGTACGACGCCGAGGGCAAGCGGACCGACGGCCTCAACTACCTGGAGCTGTTGCAGGAGTTCGGCGTCGAGTACGACGAGTCGACGCTGGCCCCGTTCGCCGAGTACGAGGTCCCGGGGGGCGGCTTCATGTTCGACCGCTACTCCCTGAGCAGCTGCTGGCGCGACGCCGACGAGGTGGTTTCGGTCGCCAAGATGAAGAACCACGGGTTCATGGGCGTGACCCTGTGCATGAAGAACCTGTTCGGGATCACGCCGACCATTCCCCCCGAGGGCCGCGTGCGCACCTACTTCCACCACGCCATCAGGCTCTCCTACGTGCTCCCCGACCTGGGGCGCATCACCGATCCGGCGCTCAACATCATCGACGCCACCACCGGCCAGTGGGGGTGCGAGTGGGGCGGCGAGGGCCGCGTCGGTAACGCCCTGGTGGCCGGGGACCAGATCGTCGCCACCGATGCCGTCGGCGCCCACCTGATGGGGCACGATCCGGCATCGGACTGGCCGACGCCGCCCTTCCGCCGCGACCGCAACCACCTGCTGGTGGCGGCGCAGGGTGGGTTCGGCACCGTCGACCTCGACGCCATCGACCTCGAGAGCGAAGTGGAGGCGCCGCTGAACGAGTTCGACTCCATCGAACAGGAATCCCCCGAGCGCATGGCCTCGGTGCGCAGCAGCGCCTGCGAGCAGGGCCTGTTCTACCGCGACCGCATGAAGGAGATGACGGATCGCTATGCCGGGGATTTCATCTATCTGCAGGACGGCGAGGTCAAGTGGAACGGGCCGGACCCGGCCCACATCGGCAGCCACCGCAGCTTCGCCGGCTCCAGGCCCGGCAGCGCCCTGTTCCTCAAGAAAGTCGATCGGGAAGAGCGCGAGGGAGAGCGGTTCGAGGTGTATGAAAACTGCCTGCGGCTGATGCGGGCCTGATCACGGAAAGAGAGAAACGGATGTACATCGGAACCCAGTTTCACTGCCGCCACGACGCCGACATCGAGGTCCTCGCCCAGCTCGGAGTAAGAAACGTCGACCAGACCCCGACCGAACCCTGGGAGGAGTGGACGGCCGACACGCTCGTGCGGCTGCGCGAGCGCTTCGACAGGCACGGCATCAACCTCGAGATGATCCACATCCCCCTCGGTTCGGGCAGCGCCTTCGAGAACGAGGCGGGGGCGATCTTCCTGCCCGGCAGCGACGAGCGCGAACGCCAGCTCGACAGGATGTGCGAGACCGTGCGCATGGCCTCGCAGGCGGGGATTCGCGGCCTCAACTACAACATCACCATCCTCGGCCATCTGCGGACCGAGTCGCGCTACGGGCGCGGCGGGGCGCGGCTGTCGTCGTGGGAGTACGACAAGCTCGACCAGTCGCTGCCGGAGTTCGAAGGGGGCGCCGCGGACGAGGACGAGATGTACGCGCGCGTCGAGTGCTGGCTGAAGCGCATCATCCCGGTGGCCGAGGAGTACGAGGTGCAGATGGCCTGCCATCCCTCCGACCCCGGCATCGGGGTCGGCAACACCTACCGCGGCGTGGCGCGGGTGATGGGAATGGTCGACGGCCTGAAGAAACTGACCCAGCTCTACGACAGCCCGTACAACGGCCTGAACTTCTGCCTCGGCTGCGTCGCCGAGAGCCTGGAGAACCCCGCCGAAGAGGTCTACGACGTCATCCGCTGGTTCGGCGAGCGCAAGAAGATCTTCAACCTGCACTTCCGCAACATAAAGGGCGGGCTCGGCAACTTCGTCGAGGTCTTCCCCGACGAAGGGGACGTCGACATGCTCAAGGCCCTGCGCACCTTCAGGGAAGTGGGGTACGAGTACATGATCATGCCCGACCACGTCCCCGGGCTTTCGGGAGACGAGCCGGGGCAGGTCGGTTTCGCCTACACCTACGGATACATTCACGCGATGTTGCAGGCGGTGAACGAGAACTGAGGACGGACCGGCGCCGGCCGTTCGGGAGGATCGAAAATGAAGATCGGGAAGTTCATGATGCCGCTGCATCCGCCGCAGAAGGACCGCACCCAGACCTTCGACGAGGACACGGAGTGCGTGCTGTGGGCGGAGGAGCTCGGCTTCAGCGAGGCCTGGATCGGCCAGCACCACACCGCCATGTGGGAGCCGATCCCGGCCAACGACCTGTTCATCGCCCACGTGCTGCCGCAGACCCGGACGATCCGCCTGGGCACCGGAGTCACCATCATGACCCAGCACCACCCGGCCAACGTCGCGGTGCGCCTCGCCTACCTCGACCACCTGTCGCGGGGCCGCATCAACGTCGGCTTCGGGCAGGGGGGCGTGCCGACCGACTGGGGGCTGTTCGACCTGCCGGATCCCCGCACCCAGGGGCTGATGAACCTCGAGGCGATGGACATCGTCCTGAAGCTCTGGACCGAGGACGGCCCCTTCGAGTTCAACGGGGATTTCTGGAAGGTCGTCCTGGGGGACAGGGTTCCGGAGCTCGGCCTCGGAGAGGTGCTCAAGCCGTACCAGAAGCCGCATCCGCCGATCGCCATGAGCATCGTCAAGGAGGAGTCGATGGCGGCGACTACCGGCGGCAGGCGCGGGTTCCTGCCGATCAGCATCAACCTGGCGCCGCCGCACAAGGTGACACGCCAGTGGGAGATGTACTGCGACGGCGCCGCCGAGGCGGATCGGCCCGAACCGGACCGCGCCGACTGGCGCGTCTCGCGCAGCATCTACGTCGGCGAGACCGATGCCGAGGCCCGCGAGCACGCCCTGAACGGGGCCTTCGGCGACTCGCTCGTATACCTGCGCGGCATGCTGGCGATCGCCAACATGATCGACCTGCCGAAGAAGGACTCCTCCATGTCCGACGCCGACGTCACCCGGGAGTACATCGTCGATGAAGTCGCCATCGTCGGCAGTCCCGACACGGTGACCGCGCGCCTGCAGGAGCTGTACGAGGTCACCGGCGGATTCGGCACCGTGCTGATGATCGGCCACGACTGGGACGACAAGGCGAGGATGAAGCGGTCGATGGAGCTGATGGCGAAGGAGGTCGTCCCCCGGCTTCCCTGAGGTCAGCCCGGTACGCGGTGCTTCGGCGACAACAGAAGGAACAGCGATGAAGGGAGAACTGCTCGCCGCCGCCGACCACCTGCTGACCTACGGATACTGTATCCTCGAGGACCGCCTTCCCGAGGAGAAGACGCGGTCGATGGCCGCCGACTTCCTCGAGCTGCACGAAGACCCCCGCTACTCCGACTTCAAGGCCGGCGAGAAGCCGTACGAAACCCTGTTCGGCATGCTCAACCACGACGACCGCGTCTGGGACTGCGCCTTCCACCCCGACACCGTCGCCATCGCCCGCCACCTTCTCGGCCACCGCTGCCGCGTCGTCGAGGCCTGCAGCAAGCCGAACTGGCCCGGCTTCAAAGGCCAGTGGCCCCTGCACGTCGACTCGGCCGGCAATTTCCAGCAGGTGCCGGACGTACCCTGGATGATCAACTCGATCTGGATGCTGACCGACTTCACGGCAGCCAACGGCGCCACCCGGGTCGTGCCGATGAGCCACCGCTCGCGGCTGAAGAGCCCCCCGGCCGACCTCGAGCCCGACGACCCGGTGGTCCGCGACGTCACCGGCCGCTCCGGCTCGGTGATGATGTGGCACGGCGGCCTCTTCCACGGCGCCGGGGCAAACACCGGCGGGGATATCCGCGTCGGTCTCAACATCGCTTACTACCCCAGCTGGATGAACAACTGGATCGAGGGGGGACACCAGCCGCTGTGGCGCGAGACGTACGAGCGCATGCCGGAGGGCCACCGGGCCCTCTGCGTCGGCAAGTTCGGGCGCCGCAGAGAGGGGCAGTACGAACTGTGATCGTCGACGCCCACAACCACATCTTCCCCGAGGTCGACGGCGTCATCCGTGGCGGCGCCACGCGCGGCGCCGGGTACGGGAACATGACCGTGGGCGGGCGGCGGATCGTGCGCATGATTCCCCCCTTCAACGCCCGCACCGAGTTCACCCCGGAGATGCTGATCGCCAACCTCGACTGGGCCGGCGTCGACAAGGCCGTGCTGCAGCAGGGCACGATCTACGGCGAGTGCAACCAGTTTGTCCTCGACGCCGTGCGCCGCTACCCGGACCGTCTGCTCGGGGCCCTGCACGCCGATCCCTGGCGCCCGGAGTACCGGCGCGAGTTCGACCGCATGCTGGAGACCGGGGAGTTCTCGGCGGTGAAGATCGAGTTCTCGTACGAGGCCGGGTTATCCGGCGTTCACCTGGGCGCCCGCCTCGACGACGACGGCATCTCCTGGCTCTGGGCGGCGACGGAGAAGGCGGGGGTTCCCCTCGTCCTCGACCTCGGCACGGCAGGGGATCCCTCGTACCAGACCGGCGCGGTGCGCGGGATTGCGGAGAGCCACCCCGGTCTCAGGATCGTCATCGCCCACCTCGGGCAACCCCGCAAGCAGGCGGAGCAGGCCGACCCGCTGAAGTGGCGGATGTGGCAGGAGCAGATCGCCCTCGGCAGGCTGGCGAACGTCTGGTTCGACATGGCGTCGCTGCCGGACTGGGAGGAGGACTTCCCCTACCCGGCGGCGCAGCGGTTCCTCGAGCGCGCGGTCGAGGCCGTCGGGCCGCGGAAGATCATGTGGGGCACCGACCAGCCGGGAACCCTGAAGCACCAGAACTACCCGGCCTGGCTGCGCCTGGCGCAGCTGCACACCGAGTTTCTGTCGCCGGACGAGCGCGCCCTCGTGCTGGGGGGCACCGCCCGGGAGGTGTACGGGGCCTGAGGCGGCAGATCCGCCGAAACAGATCCGCCGCCGGCAAGGGCCGCCGCCCGGCGCTGGCAGGATCACTTCCCCGGCCGCTGCCGGAGCGTTCGATATTCCGCACATACCATCCCACACATCTCTTCCAAGGAAACGGAGCGTCATGAGCGCCGAGCTGCTGCCTGCAACCAATGCCGACGGTCTCCCCGTCGTGCCGATGAGCGACGAGCAGAAGTACCTCTTCGATCTCAAGGGCTGGATCTGCCTGCCCGGCCTGCTGTCCGGGGACCAGCTCGAGGCGATCCGCGCCCATCAGCACGCCTTCCTCCACGACCGCGAGTCGCTGCCGCCGCAGGAGCGCGACAACCACGGCGGACCGTCGGAGATCCTGCTCGATCACCCCGCGGTGGTCGGCGTGCTCAACGAGGTCCTGTCGCACCAGGGGCTCGCGTCGGAATCCTGCTACGGGTTCCGCTACGACCACACCTACACCAGCCACCGCGCCGCGGGCCACGACAACTACAATCCGCACGGCGGCGGCGGACTGTTCAACTTCGAGGGAAACTCCCACATCTACCAGATGCAGCCGGGCAAGATCCACGCTGGCCTGACGCGGGTGGTGTGGGAGCTCAACGAGGTCGGACCCGGCGATGGCGGCACCATGCTGTTGTCGGGAAGCCACAAGTCCGCCTTTCCCCGGCCCGACGCCCTCAGCGGGCGCGACAGCGACCTCTGGGAGACCTACGCCTGCCCCGCCGGCTCGGCGCTGATCTTCACCGAGGCGCTGGGCCACACCGGGACGAAGTGGGTCAACGAAGAGCGGGACCGGCTGTCGCTGTTCACCTGCTACAACACGGTGAACTCCAAGTGGGGGAAGGGCTGCCCGGCGCCGGAGGTGATCGCCGCCATGAAGCCGAAGCGGCAAACCTTGTTCCGCGGGGTCTGGCACGGGATGAGGGACGTCCCGGGAATCAACAAGTACTACGAAGCGGCGAACACGGCCGTGTAACCATGCCTGTGACCCTCTCCGGTCACGCCGGCTGCGGCACCCAGGTGGCGAAGTACTCCGGAGCCCACTTGCGGGCGAGGAAATACGAACGGGTTTCCTCCTGCCCGAGCGACGGCTGAACCTCGGCGTCGATCCAGGCCTCGGCCCCGGCGAGCCCGGGGAACTCCGCGATTCGGACCAGATTCCAGTCCTGCTGGGGTGCGATCAGCTCGAACGCCTCGCAGCGCATCAGCCCGAAGTCGCGGGCGACCGACTTCATCAGGGCTTCCCTCTCCTCGGCGGGCCCCGTCCCGGCCGGGCTTTCTTCCACCTCCGGCGGTCGCCGCCAGAACGTCAGGACGACGACCGAATCGCCGGAGACCGAGAGCGGGGGAACCTCCCGGGGATTCGCACCGGCCGGCACCGCGGCCGATGGCTGCGGATTCGTCACCCATGCGTCGTGCTGTTCCCGGAGCCATCGCGTTGCCAGGTAGTACTCGTAGAATCCGTAGCGCCCGTACGGCGGAGCGACCTCGCTCTCTATCCAGTCCCGCGCCCCGGCAAAGGTCGGAAACTCGATCGTCCAGAAGCGTTGCCAGTTCTGCTGCGGGGTGATCAGGCGGAAGCCTTCCAGGCCGATCATCCGGTGCCGGCCTGCAACCTCGAGCATGAGGTCGACGTGCTCCTGCTGATACTCATCCCGCTGCCGGTCGGTGAGGGCATCCCACGTGGGAAGGCGTCCCCCCTTGTAGAGGACGACGATGTTGTTCAGGTCCGTGTCCGGCATTTCCAGCCTCCTTTGATGGCTCCCGTTGGCCGCCTAATTTAGCCCGCACCGGAAGTGGCGTTTCGCGAGCCGCAGAGCCCCGCGGGACGAACGGGAGGGCAGCCACGCCGGGGTTATCGGCGTGAACGCCGCGGCAACGTGACACTTGAGGCCCCGGGGAAGTGGATTCATGGTGCACCTTCTAAGAAACCATGTCGGCCGGAAGGCCGCTGGCTTCTCGCAGGTGCGTGGGCCATTATCCGCGACATGCAATCCACGGCGGCTGCGGCACCGGTTGTCGGGACAAATTACCTGCAAAGAGGAAAGCATGGCACCGAAGGTCGAAAAAACGGAAGCGGAGTGGAGGGAGATTCTCACTTCCGGGCAGTTCGACATCCTCCGGCGGAAGGGGACGGAGCGCCCGTTCACCGGGGAGTTCAACGACTTCAAGGGGAAGGGGACGTTCGCCTGCGCCGGCTGCGGCGCCAGACTGTTCAGCTCCGACACCAAGTTCGACTCCGGGACCGGGTGGCCGAGCTTCTACCAGCCGCACGATCCCGAAAGCATCGACGAGGAGACCGACCCCAGCTACGGCATGGTGCGGACCGAGGTCCTGTGCAGCGCCTGCGGCGGCCACCTCGGCCACCTGTTTCCCGACGGGCCGCTTCCCACCGGGATGCGCTACTGCATCAACTCGGCGTCGCTGCGGTTCGAGGAGGGGACCGGGTAGACGATGAATCACCGAAGAAAGGGAGCGACATGAGCGCCGTCAGCCCAGAGGAGCGGTTCCTGTTCGACCTGCAGGGGTTTCTGCTGTTGCGGCAGGTGCTGTCTCCTTCCGAATGCGAGCGTTTCCTCGGCAGGCTCCAGGCGGCCGAGAGCAGGGAGTACGAAGACCGCTGGCAGGATGACCTCGAAGAGGGCCGCAAGGGACGGCCGACCAAGGAGCTCAAGCGGGCCAACCAGGTCAGGATGAACGGCCTCCTGCGCCTCGACCCGGTGTTCGACGAGCTGATCGACCACCCCCGGGTGCTCCCCTACCTCGAGGAGTTCGTCGGCCTGCCCCAGCTGATCAACACCTGGTCGATCTCCAAGTTCGAGGGAGCGGTTCACAGCGGCTGGCACCGGGGGGTGCCGGTCTCCGATTTCTCCTACTTCAACGGCGAGATCCGCTCCCGCATGTATAACATTGTCTGGTTCCTGACCGACAACGGCCCGGACGACGGCTGCATCGTCGCCCTGCCGGGGTCGCACAAGAGCAGCTTCGACCTCCCCTTCGGCGACTACGAAGGTCTCGAGCTTCCGGGGGCGCAGCCGGTCACCGGCAAGGCGGGGGACGTGCTGATGTTCTCCGAGACGGTGGTCCACAACGGCCTGCTGAAGACGACCCCCGGAATCCGCTCCAACCTGTATTTCAACTACGTCCACGCCCACTACAACGTCATGTCGCGCGAGCCGATCAACTGTCACCACTTCTACCTGCCTCCCGGGATGCGCAGGAGGCTGACGCCGAAGCGGCTCGAGCTGACGCGCTGGATGGAGCTGGCCCGCTGGGAGCATTGAGGGCCGGGCCCGGGGGATGGGCGGCAGGCATTTTCGCACCGGGCCGTCACCCTACGGCTCGGTTCCGGTGATTCGCCGGTAGTCGGCGGAATCTCCGGCCCCCTCGGTCGAGAACAGCAGCACCTTCGATTCCGCGTCGAGCTGCAGCTCCCCGAACAGCCGCTCGTCGTTGCCGGCGCCGACCAGCAGGCCCGCGGTCACCGCCCCCGACTCTCCCGAGACGACGCGCGCATCCCCGGCACCCGGATGGGCGAGGCTGCGCATTCCCGACTCCGCGACCTGATCCGGACAACGGACGAAGAAATCGGCGTGATCCCGCAGGATCGGCCAGGCCAGCGGGTTGTTCTCGCCCGCTGCCAGGCAGGCCATGATGGTCTCGTGGTGGGCATCGACGATGGCGCGGGAGCGCCCGTCCCCTGCCCGGGCGGAGGCGAAGTACGAGGCCATCGCCAGCGGTTCGACCACCGCCAGCAGCGGCCGCCGCGCTCCGTAGCGCTCGACGAGATACCCCTGCAGGGCGCCGGCGAATGATCCGACCCCGGCCTGAATGAACAGGTGCGTCGGCAGCTCTCCCGCCTGCTCCAGGGCTTCGGCGAACATGGTCAGGTACCCCTGCATGATCCACACCGGCACCTCCTCGTACCCCTCCCAGGCGGTGTCCTGAATCAGCACCCAGCCCTGCCTTTCCGCCTCGGCGGCGGCGATGCGCACGGTGTCGTCGTAGTTGCAGTCGGTGACCGTGGTCTCGGCGCCGTGCCCGCGGATGCGCTCGACCCGGACCGGGGCCGCGTGGGAGGGCAGGAAGACCGCGGCCTTCTGTCCGAGTTGCTGCGCCGCCCAGGCGACGCCGCGGCCGTGGTTGCCGTCGGTGGCCGTGGCGAAGACGAGGTCGCCCAGCGCCGCCTTCGCCTCGGGGGAAGTCAGGTCGCCGAAGGTGACGCCGGCGACATCGCGGCCGAGCCTGCCGGCGAGGACGCCGGCCACGGCATACGAGGTTCCCAACCCCTTGAAGGCGTTGAGCCCGAAACGGGCCGACTCGTCCTTGACCCATACCGCGGAAATGCCGAGCGACGCGGCCAGGGCAGGAAGGGAGTGCAGCGCCGTGGGGGAGTAGCCGGGAATCGAGCGGTGAAAGGCGGCGGCATCTTCCGCGAACCGGGGGGCATACCGGGAAGTGTCGGACCCGGTCCCGTCGCGGGCAGCGGCCCGGTTGTCGAAGACCTCGACTGATTCTGGAGACATCGGGATTCAGGAACCTCGCTGATGGTCTTTCTTCATGCCATTGCCGATCCCCCATACATTACGACACCCATGGCTACCTGTCGTCCCGGGTGGATGACGCGTACAAATACCGAATCTCTGGAGAGAGCTTGATGAGGTTTTTTCGTCGGAATGTGGGCGGCGCTGTCGATGGCCGCGTGCGGGGTCAACGAAGTGACTGTCCGGATCGAAGGGGGCGACGGCAACAAGATCCGGCTGGACGCCGCCGGGCTCGAGCACAAGTTCAACCGGCTCGTGGACGCGGGGTCCTTTTCCTTTGCGGGAGTCCGGGAAGGGGAGTACGCGATCAACGTAGCAGCCAGCGAGGTAGTGGTGACCCGGACGCTGAATGTCGAATCGGAGCCGTTTTTCGGGAAAAAGACGTACGAGCTGTCGATCGCCATTCCCGGAGGGAGCAACGGCCCCTACCAGCCGCAGGGCACCATCGCCTACGCCTCCACGCCGACAGCGGTTCGCGACTGGGACCTGTTCACCATCCCTGCAGGGGGCGGCGAACCAACTCAGCTGACTCACACTCGCGAGTTCGAGCAGCATCCTGCCTGGTCGCCAGACGGCAACGAGATCGCTTTTTCCCGCGGCGAGGTGATGACCAACATCGACATCTGGGTTATGGCGGCAGACGGCAGCGGTGAGCGGCGCCTGACCGAACACCCGGAGCGGGACGAAAACCCGGCCTGGTCTCCGGACGGCGGCACCATCGCCTTTCTCAGCCAGCGCGAGGGCGACCTGGCGATCTGGCTGATGGACAGTGAAGACGGCGGCAACAAGCGCAGGCTGGTGAAAGGAAAGGAGCCGTCCTGGTCTCCCGACGGCAGCCGCATCGCCTTCACTTCCGGAGACTTCGACGACAATGACGAGATCTACATTATCGACGTCGACGGCTCCAACCTCCGCCGCATGACCGAGGACCAGCACTACGACTGGCACTCATCCTGGTCTCCGGACGGCGGCCGCCTCGCCTTCAACTCCGAGCGCTTCCAGGGCGAAGAGCTGATGCTTGCGGACGTCAAGAGCGGCGGTCAGGTGCGCATCACCGTGGCCAGGAACACGTTCGAGCTGGATCCGACCTGGTCCCCGGACGGCCGCGCCCTGGCCTACCAGGGGAAGATGAACTTCCGCGAAGACGGAGAGCTCGACGTCGACTTCAACGACCGCACGGGGAAGTGGGTGCTGCACGGCACGTACGACATCTTCGTCGTACCCGCCGTCGGCTTCGACTGGGACCACGTGGAGGATCACCCCGTCATGCCGGTCAACCTGACGAACACCACCGATCGCGACGAGAAGTCACCGAGCTGGCGGCCGTTCTGATCGCAGCCGGCCGAAGCCCGGCAGGGGACGCTGGGTGACCAGATGTCAAAGCGACATTTTGTATCAATTTCAAAACGCCAAAATTGTATATACGACAGAATTGCAGGGACCGCTGGGTCGCAACGGTACGCCTGAGCAGCTACAGACTGAGCTACAAGGGGCCATTTCGACGCGCCGGCGCGCTTCCGGAGGCTCGCAAAGGCCGCGCTGATTCCTCTCAAGCCGTCCCCGCATCCCGGGGACGGGGCCCCTCGCCGCGCACCGTTGCTTGCGCCGACAGCGCTACCTGCTTGCGCCGGGCGGCGCTACCGCAGGCTCCGCTGGCGGTAGATCGAACCGGACTTCACCACCGTGACCGGCTCCAGCACGCTGCTTGCGGCGCGTGAATGGCCGTAGGCGTCGTCGAGCCGGAACTCCCCTTCGCGCAGCTCGAAGAGCGCGGCGTCCCCCCAGGCGCCGCCGCGCAGCGTGCCGATCTCACCCTCCATGCTGACGACCCCGGCAGGCACCGAGGTGACCTTGGCGATGCAGTCGTCGAGAGGCAGCCCGAGGTGGAGGAACTTGTTGACGACGTTGGCCAGGTCGTAGACCGGGCCGTCGACGTTGTAGACATGCAGGTCGGAGGAGATGGAGGTCGGCTGCACCCCCTGCTCGAGGGCGGTCTCGACCACCCCCCAGGAGAAGGAGCCGGCCCCGTGGCCGACGTCGAAGACCACCCCGCGGTCGAGCGCCTCGCGGACGGAGGCGCGGATCTTGCCGCCCTCGAGGATGCCGCAGGCCATGCCGTGGAAGCAGTGGGTTAGGATGTCCCCCTTCCCCATGAGCGCGAGGATGTCGTCGAGGGAGTCGCACCAGGCGTCCTGCGGGTGCACCATGATCGGCAGGCCCGCGGCGTCGGCCGCCTCGCGGGCCCGCTGCAGCGGCGTCATGCCGGAGCGCTCGCTGACGATGGTGTGTTTGGTCAGCCGCACCTTGACCCCGAGGATGACGTCGCGGTGGCGCTCGATCATGGCGCAGGTTCTGGCGACGTCGGCGTACTCGGGGATCTCGAACTCGCCGATTTCCTGGGTCAGCATTCCCTGGGTCGAGACGTTGATCTGCGCGAGGATGCGGGTGTCGCTGACGTCGATGACGAACCTGCGGAAACCGGGGAAGGTGTCGGCCCCGGCGGAGCCGGCGTCGACGACGGTGGTGGCTCCGCGCGCCAGGCAGGTCGAGTCCGGCTCGATACCGTAGTGGCTGACCCCGTGGAAGACGTGGACGTGCAGGTCGATCAGGCCCGGGGTAAGGATCAGGCCCCCGGCGTCGACGACTTCGCGCGCCTCTGACGCCGGCAGGTCGTCCGCCACCTCGACCACCCGGCCGCCGGCGAAGGCGACGTCCTTGCGGCCGTGGATTCCCTCGGCGGGATCGACGAGGGTCCCTCCTTTTATCAGCAGGTCGTTCATCAACGTATCACCTCGTGGAAAAGCGGTACTCGGTCCGCTGCCAGTAGGTCTCGCCGGGGCGCAGGATGACGCTGGGAAACTGGGGCTTGTTGACTGCGTCCGGGAAGTGCTGCGTCTCGAGGCAGAGCCCCTGGAAGCGCTGGTAGGTCACGCCCTCCTTGCCCCTGATCGGTTCCAGGTAGTAGCTGGTGTAGAGCTGCACCCCCGGCTCGGTCGTGAACAGCTGCATCACCCGCCCGCTGGCCGGGTCGAACGCCTCGGCGGAGAGGGCCGCCTCTTCGCCGCCGCCGTGATCGAGGACGTAGTTGTGGTCGTAATGGACCTCGATGCCGGCGATGTCGGCGCCGATCCGCTTCGGATTTGTGAAGTCGAGGGGCGTGCCGGCGACCGGGACGATCGCACCCGTCGGAACTCCTTCTTCGCCCCGCTCGGTCGCCTTGGCGGCGTGGATCACCAGCTCGTGGCCGAAGATGTCGCCCGCGGCGGCGCCGGACAGGTTGAAATAGCTGTGGTTGGTGAGGTTGACGGGGGTCGCCTTGTCCGTCGTCGCCTCGTACTCGATGCGCATGCCGTCGGCTTCGGTGAGCACGTAGGTCACCGCCATCGACAGGTTGCCCGGGTACCCCTCCTCGCCGTCGGGGCTGAGATAGGTGAAGCGGACCGCCGGGCCGTCGGCGTGGTCGACCGCCTCGCCGCTCCAGAGCCTCCGGTGCAGGCCGACCTCCCCGCCGTGCAGGTGGTGCTCGCCGAAGTTGCGGGCCAACTGGTAGGTCACCCCGTCGAGCACGAACTGCGCCCCGCTGATGCGGTTGGCGACCCGTCCGGTGGTGCAGCCCATGAAGGGGGGGTTGGCCTCGTACTCGGCGGCCGTGTCGAATCCCAGCAGGACGTCGCCGAGGGCGCCGCCGCGGTCCCTGACGTGCAGCTCCGTCGCCGTCGCCCCGAGGGCTATGGTTCGGAGGATGCTGCCGTTGCCGTTGGTCAGGGTGAAGCGGTCGACGGCGCGGCCGTCGCTCATCGTTCCCAAGGTATCCCGTGTAACCGAGCTCACGTCTGAATCTCCCGGGGTGGGGTGCGGAACGCCGGCGCACAGAACCGCCAGAAGGGCGCCGGCTCTTCTCCAGTGCATGCGATTTCTCCCGTGGGTTGGGGAGGCAACAGGTTATTGCAGCCCGCCCGGGGTATCAAGTTGGGTTGCTTTTTACAAGGAAGGTGAACGGCGAAATGCTGAATATGCGGTCCGAACAGCGGCCCTCGGGATCAATCCCGCGGCAACGCCCGCAACAATCCCCGCTCGATCAGCCCCCGGAAATGCCTCGTCACACTCGCCGCCAGGGCGCGGTCCCGCACCACCAGCCCCATTTCGATGTTCCGGTCCAGCGCCGCCTCGGTCAGGTTCGCCGAGGTGATGAACACCGTCTCCTCATCGGCCACCACCGCCTTGGCATGCAGCACCCCCGCCGGGCCGTCCGGCTGGAGCGACCTGGGATCGTAGAACACCTCCGGACGGCGCTCTCCCGGCCAGTCCTCGGACCAGAACCGGTCGGCGAACCGCCGCACCAGATGTTCCTGCTCAGTGGTATCCCTGACGCCCCGCTGGATGTTGAGCAGCAGCTTCACCTGCAAGCTGCCAACCTCGTCCATCCGCCGCGCCAGCACCTCGAAGGCCCGCTGTCCGTCGAAGTACGCGAAAGTCGACGCCCACACCGATTTCGCCGCCTGTCCCAGCAGTTCCTCGTACACCCGGCGGGTGTCCCTGGCGTGCAATCCTGGCACTTCCGGGCCCGACCAGACGAGGTCGGGCGCAGGCACGCGCGCTACTGCTTCCTCGACTGTTCGGATCCAGGCACCTGCCGCTTTCCCGTCAATCCCATTGGCGCTCAACTCCTCCACTACTGCGATCACGTCCTCCGCTCCCTCGCGCAGATTGAGTACCGAATTGACTGCGGCAGGTGTGCAGGGAAGCGGCAGCATGCCCGACTCGAGTGCGCTCGCCAGGCCGCGGCGCACGTGGGCCGGTAACCGAAACAGGGACTCCGTCACCCGGGCGGCTCGAAGAAGGCCGCGTCCGGCACTCCCATTACCGGCACGACGAGGGCGCGGTCCAGGTAGTCGTTCCGCATCTCGCAGGAGGTCTCCGCCACGAGGGCGCATCCATGGCAGGCCGCACCGTGAAGCAATCTCCCTTCGATGCTCTCTCCCGGCTGGTGGTGTGCGCAGATCGGGTCGTTCGAGCACAGCTCGCTCATGAGAAGCGCCTGGAACAGGTGGTCCTCGATGTGCCGGCCCTGCTGGACCAGGCCGCCGAGGGTCCCTTCCGCGTCCGGGCTCGCGGTGTAGAGGAGCAGGCCGTAGTCCTCGCCCGCACCGCCGACGTAGACCCGTTCGCGGATCGAGCTTGCAGGATATCCGCAGCGCATGGCCAGCGACTGGATCATCAGATGGGACAGCGTGTGGAGAAGCAGGTACGGACCTCCCGGAAAGGATCTCTCCGACTGCCGCTCCTCCATCCAGCGCCGGTGTCCGCTTTCCAACTGATCCAGCCGTTGCCGGACGGCATCTCTGGCGAGCCATGACCGCACCGCCTCCGGGCGAAGCTGCAGGAAGATGCCCTCGCCGCGGTTTTCCGTAGCGGGAAACCACTCCGGCTCCACCGCCAGCTGGGCGAGCACCACGTCGGTGTCGTACTCGCCGTTGATGTCCGGCATCACCGCCTCGAAACGGGAGAACGCGGTCAGCGCCCGCACTTCCCGCAGCCGGTGCAACTGGATCACCGCGGCGATCCCGGCGGCGAACTCCGAGGTGCGCCACAGCGGCTCGGGAAGACGCCGGGCGTGAAAGTCGGGATCGACCGGCACGTCGTCGCCGTACCCCTCGGGGGCCGCGAGGATGGCCTCCAGCTCCACCTGTTTCACGGGCCGTTCTTCGCTGCTTCCGGTCTTGATCTCCTCGATGGCCTGGAGGATTTCCTGGTCGTCGAAAGCTGCCAGGGCCTCGGCGTTTTTCGGCTTCCTCTTCACGAACGCGAGATCGCCGGCCTCCTCGACGATCGACAGGTCGTCCCACAGTTCCCGCACTGCCTGCCCGACGTCGCTACCCCGGTCCGGAAGGGAGAGCACGCTGACGACCTGCGGGAAGTAGGCGTTGGACGCCGTCCGGATCAGCAGCCGGCTCGGCTGACCGCAGGCCTCGTTGGCATTGCGGCCCAGCCAGGGCCTGGCCCCCAGGCAGGTCCCGAGGGGATTCATCTCCAGCTGCGTCGCCTCCGACAAACTCCTCCGCTTCCCGCATCCGCACCGGACGACGAGGTCAGCGAGGTCCCCCCCGGTGCTGCGCTCGTCCAGCCACAACTGCCTCTTGCAGGCGGCGTTCTCCCCATGCACGAAATACCACCAGTCCAGATCGTCCACATGCCCGTTGGGACATGCCCGGACGAAGCGGGTGGCAACCACCTCGCGGCCGTCGAATCTCCTTCTCTGATCCAATCCCTTCCGGTGCACAAGCCGGCGCGATTGCTCGGGCTTGTCGCCGTCTCCCCCTTCCTGCACCACGAACCACTCGGGAAAGCGCCAGACACCGATTCCCCGGACAGGCTGGCTCGGGTCGGTCGATTCCGGTGGCGGCGCGTACAGCCTCGGCGCAGTCACAGCGGTCATATTCCGGACTTTCCGCGCCAGTCTCGGCTCCTGGATCTCTTCGAGGTCGCCGGTCCTCGGCCAGGTCTCCAGGCCGCCGACAATCGCGGAGTCCTGGGGCAGGTCGATCAGTGCCCCGGGCCCGTAGCTCGTGATCACCTGGCTGCTGCGAATCTGTCCGTGCGCGCGGTTCATCTGTCCGCTTTTCTCCGGAATCCACCAAGGTCTTCCAGGAACAGGTTTACGCTGGGTTCGACATCTCTCATGGAACGGTTGGCCCGGAACTTCGCGTGATGCTCGGTTTCGAATTCCTTGTCCAGGATTTCGCGAAGCAGCGGCCGGGGATGCCGGAGCCCCGGGATTTCGTAGCGCTGATACTGGACCTCGACTCCGGCCGACCGGTAGTCGTCGATCACCTTGGTCCAGGAGTCGAGCAGGTCGACGACGCGGTTCTGCACGCTGCGCAAATACTGCTCGCGCTCTTCCTCGTCGGTGATCGGCTGCTGCCGCACCCGTTCGAGGAAGGCATCGAGCAGCAAGCGTTCCAACTCCGCGCGCACCTCGCCGATCCGCTTCACCTCCAATGCCGGTGTCAGCTCTGGCCGCCCGTGTCGAGCGAGCGTTACCAGGGCCCCGGCGAACCCCCGGTCCAGGGCGCGCGCGGAAAACGGCGTGACGCTGCCGACCTCGACGGAGCGGTAGAAGGTCTCGTGGTAGTGACGGAACCGCTCGTAGTGAGAGCGGTCCCGGGGCTTGTGGATGTTGAGCAGACTCACCACCAGGCCCGGCCGTTCGTCGTCGCGACCGATGCGGCTCGTGGCCTGGATGTACTCGTCGTGGCGCAGGGGCTGCCCCAGCACGACCATCAGGCCGAGCCGTTGGATGTCCAGTCCCACGGAGATCATGTTGGTGGCGATTGCGCAGTCGACGCGGTCATTCTCGTGGAAGCCGCACTCCAGCCGGCGGCGGGCCTCGGCCACCTTGTCCGTGGAGACGCGCGACGTCAGCTCCAACACTTCGGAGAAGGTCCTCCGGTCCCGGAACAGCCCGGTCGTCTCGCCGATTCGCTTGCGGATTCCGTAGCCCTTGATGGTGTTCTGGATTTCCTCTTCGAGAATGCGCCGGGCGCCGCCCAGCTCCTTAAGGCTGTTGAAGTAGCCCAGCACCGTCATGTACGGGTCGGCGGGGTTCTCCTTGTTGGGGCGCCCTCCCGCTTCCACGTAGGCCTTCTGGGCGGTTCCCATCAGCGCCAGCCAGGCCCTGCGCATGATCACCTTGGGGTTCCGGCCCTGGGCCGCGATCCCAACGTATACCCGGCCGGGCACATTGGAGGTCGCCGTGCGCGCGAAGAAGGAGTCGCGCCGATCCGGGCCGGGGGCGGGGAAAACCTGTGTCAGCGAGCGGCCGAAGAGCGCCTGGATCTGGTCCTGCGCCTGCCTTACAGTGGCCGTGGAGGCGACGATCTTGGGCCGGACGGCATTCCCTCCGGTCCCGCGCACACACAGCGCTTCGATCGCCGCTTCGTACAGCCCGGCCATCGTTCCCAATGGCCCGGAGATCAGGTGCAGCTCGTCCTGGATCACCAGGTCGGGCGGCAGCAGCGGGGCAGGCAGCCGGGTTCCTCTTCCCGTGTCGGTGGCGCCGTAGAAGCCGCTCCCGTCATATCGGTCGGCTCCGCCCAGAAGTGCGCCGGAGGGTCCCATCCAGGGCAGCGATGCGAACTTGTCCACCGTGGCGATCAGAAAGGCGGGCAGCCGCCGGTAGATCGGCTCGTCGACGGCCAGGATCGGCAATGCACGGTCACCGCTGAAGTCGCACTCGAAGTTCATGCACACGATCCGCAGCTCGCGCGGCTGGTCATCGTTGGGCAGCAGCGCGAACGAGTCCGGTCCGAACGGATCTCCGCACCAGGGGCAGCTCTCCAACGGGACCGGCGACGGCTTTCCTCTTGGGTCTGCTTTGTACTGCCTCACCTTGGTGCGCGCGGAATCCGAGCGGCCGTCCCCTTTTTTTCCGAGAAGGTTGGGTGTTGCCGCCTTGCCTACCCAGAGCCCGATCTCGAAGGGCCAGTCGCCGTAGCGGCCTCCCGCCTCGGCACGTTCCAGCTCCAGTGCACAGACCAGACCCGAGGCGCGCGCGAGCTGATCGAGGGTCAGAAGTCGCAGGGTATAGCGCATGATCACGCTCACCCCGGCGGCCGCACATCCCTGCGCATCCGGATGGCGCAGTCTTCTCAGCACCATGGCAAACGCCGCAAGGCCGAGATAGGCTTCGGTCTTGCCGCCGCCGGTGGGGAAGAACAGCAGGTCCACCGTCTCGCGATCCTTGTCGGCCGGGTCAATCAGCCCGGGGAGATTCAGCAGGATGAAGGCGAGCTGAAACGCCCGCCAGCCCGGCTCTTCGATGCCCAGACGCTGGCGCAGCGCCCGCGCCACCGCCCGGTTAGCCACCCGGAATGCATCGAGCGCGTCTTCGTCGGCCGCCAATACCGCGATCCCGCGCTCGATCCGGTCAGCCGCGAGGTCGGCCAACCGCAGCAGCTCCGCTGCTGTCTCACGGCGAGTTCCCTCCAAATCCTCGAGTTCCGCCTGCCTCGCTTCGCCCCAGGTGCGGTACTGGTCGACGAGCGGCCGTAGAGCGTCCTCGGCTGCCGCCCCGTCGGGCAGCGAGCCAAGTGCCTCCATCGTCAACTCGACCCCCGGCACTTCGGCGGTCTCCGTCTTTTCCACCTCGGCACGGGGGATCCACGCGGTCCGCAGGAGACGGCACTCGCCGTCGATGATCTCCCAGTCTGCCGATACGCCGTGGCCGGTAGCGTACGAGGGGGTGTCCGCGTAGTGGAGGTCGGCCACTCGATCATCCCAGCGATCGGCGCGCGTTCCCCGCAGGTCCGGCCGCGGGACAAACGGGCGTCTACCGCTCACTTTGAGCTCAGGCTGAAAGACATAGGCGCGGTCTGCATCGGCCTCCACAGGGGTCCGGTTGTTGACCAGGAAAACCGAAACCGACCGCGTTCCCGGAGGGATGTGTTTCTCGAGGTCCTGTGCGACGACCTTGCGCTCGACAACATGGAGCAGGAGACCGCCGGACTCAGGGACATCGCAGACAACAGGATCGTCGGATTCGGTGAGCTTCAGGGTGAGCACCTCCAGGCGGGGGGTCCGCTGCCAGACGGACAGGGCCTTGCCGCCGTCATCTTCGACTTCCTCCGGGGCGTAGTCGCCCCAGGAGACGGCCACCTCCACCGAGTCCGCGTCTTCCGGGACGAGGAAGCTCAAGCCCATGGAGGAAGGGAAATAACCCTTCTTGGCAGCTTTCTTTTCCTCGGTCGACTCTTCGGCAAGGCCAGCGGACTCCGGGACTTCCCCGTCCATGTCGTCATCTTCGTCCGCGTCGGCGCTCGTATCAGCTGCGGACCCAGACGGGATCAAAAAACCGGCCAGGTACCAGTTCGATGGCCGCCGCCATCCTGGAAGGCGCTCGTCGGCCAGGGAGTGGCCGACCCAGGGCCCAACCAGATCGAGATTCAGGGCCTCAATCAGGCGTTTGCGTACTTCGGCAGAGCTACCGGGTTGGCGGTTCGGGGGTTTGTCAGTCACGAGGACTTCCTGTATCGGGGTTGGCTTCGATGAGTCGATGGAACCGGACTAGAATTCCAGGTAGGTCGGTTTCACCGCCGTTTCTCCGGTCGCATAGCCTTGCGCCGCCGGCAAATGCCCCAATGCGAAAGGTCATTGCAACAGCTTGGCCACCGCCCGCCACATCTTGTCAAATGAGGGGGAGCGTTGGCGCGCCAGCTCCATGTCAAAGCGAGCGGTCAAGGCAGCTTGATCAGCTGTCGGACTGTAGGCCGGAAGCATTCGGCGTAGCCACTCCTTGGCGCCCTGGATGGATTCCGGATTTGGCGGGGGAGATACATCCTGTGAAATCCCCGAGCCTGCGATCGACTCGGACGCCGCCACAAACCAGGTCTCATACTCGTACTTCGCCAACACTGTTTCGATTTGGCGATCCGGTCTGGCATCGCGGGCGCGTTGCAGGATATCTGGACCGAGTTCAGCCGGGCATTCTCCCTCGGCGTCCAGCAAAACCAATATGCAACCCCCGTCACCGACGCGGGCCGCTGCCAGGCTCATGTATCGTTCCAGCTCGCCCTCCTTGAGAATTCTCTGGCGACGCACGCGGATCGGTCTCAACACATTCGGCGGGGCAAGTGGGGAAACTTCCGTGCTGATCCGCCGAATCAACACGGGGACGGCCTCCACTTCGCCGTCCCCTTCGACAATAGCGGCGATTTTCACCATGTCAGGTGTCAGTTTCGCCGCCGAACATACTTAGCTGGTTCGGCCTCGAGAGCGCGGGATCGGGTATCAACTGATCCATGCGTAGCAGCTCACCTGCAGTGAAAAGATGGTCTCGAAGCATGGCCCGACTCGTCTCGTCCAGCGGGGCTAGCCGCGTCTCTCCATCCTCCGAGACCACGGCCAGGATGGATTCCAACGGAATTGTCTCCCGATCCAGAAGGTCCGCGCTGTGGCTGGCGACGATCACTTGCGCGCGTTCGCTCCCCTCGCGCAGCACGTCGGTCAGCACACCCGCTGCGGCTGGATGGAGGGAGCCCTCCGGCTCTTCGATGCCGATCAGCTTCGCTTTTCCCGACTCCATGCCGGCGCCCTGGTAGAGGGCAATGAGCACTCCGAGAACGCGCAACGTTCCGTCCGAAACGTTGTTGGCGAGGAAACGCCAGGGATGAGGGTCGCCGCGGACTTCCTGGCGAAACTCCAACGTCAGCTTGGGTCCCACCGTCTTCGACTCCACGTCCACCGTTCCCGGGACTACCTTGGAGAGATACTTACCGACGCGCGCCGCACTCTCCGGCGCCTCGGACTTCAGGTTCGCGAGCACGCTGGCGATATTGCTTCCGTCTGGCTTGAGGAGGTCGCCGGGATCCGGGGACTGCAGATCCCGGACTTGTTCGGGATGGATGTTGTAGAAACCCATCCCGGCGAGCGCGTCGTAGACAGGACGGAACGCCGGGTAACCGGCTACCTGCATGAGGTAGAGACGGTCGTCTCCCGCCCCGGGCGGATGGGCGAATGAAGTGGTGATCGGACGCCCGTTCTCTACCCGGAAGAGTCCCGTCCGGTCGCTGTCCGCGGACTTGACCACGCACTCTTCTTTCCGCACGACGTAGCGCCCTTTCGGCCGGGCGCCTACTTCGAACACGTACCAGCCAGTTGCCTCCGGAAGCCGGAAATTGAGACGGACGCCGAAGTGATTCGGATGACCTCGGGACCTCCGCCGGACTTCGTTGATGCCGCCGCGCTCGTGCAGGGCGTGATCCAGGGAGAAGCGCAGGGCCTGGGCGGTAAAGCGGAGGGCGTCGAGGAAGTTGCTCTTGCCGGCGCCGTTTGCGCCCACCAGGATCGTCAGCGGCGTTAGCTCGACGTCGCAGGCGGCGATGCTCTTGTAGTTTCGCAGAGCGACCCGGGTGATGATCCTTGGATCGAACTCAGATGTCGTGGACGTTTCCGTCATTTTTTATCTGATCCGCTAATGGTGTATAGTTCGTCCGTCGTCCAATCCCAATACGCTTCAGCGCCCTGCGTCCCTGGCCGCTTCCTCTATCCAATCGTCCATGTTGTTGTAGCCATCATGTTTATTCCAGAGATAGAACGGGTAACCAGCCGGTATTTTGCCGCACCGTTTAGTCGTGTTTCCATCCAGATCCTTGATTTTGCCGATGTCGATTCCAAGTAAACCGTTGTTCCGCTTCTTGCTCTGCTCTATTTCGTACTTTACCCACCTGCTTGAACAGGTGCGAGCTCCTACCAATACGACGGTTACGGAGGTGCCAAGGAGTTGGTTGTCGATCCATCGCTCAATGGCCGCATCCCCCTGTCGCTTGATCTTCTCGAAATCAGCAGCGTCAACAAAACCCGCTGCCTCCTTTCCCTGCGTCACCCAGCTGTTGCGGACGACCATTGCAGCTACCGGGTTTGCGGGTCTGGGGTTTGTCGGTCACGGGGACTTACTTCTTGGCTGTCTTTGATGCATCACTGGAAGAGCAGTTCAGCGTCTGACCAGTGCCGGCGATGGGCATCGGTGAAATCCGACTTCAGGGTCAACCAGAACCCCACCGCTCACATCCCCCACACATCGATCTCGACCCCGCTGTCCGACACCCGGCGGCAGTGAAACAGTTTGTCCGCCCAACGCCGACCTTCACGCCGGTCGAAAATCACCAGGTGGCCCGCCTCCCCTCCGCAGCGATCCATGTATTCGAACGTCTGTTCCAATCCCTCGGCAATCGTCTGCTCCAAGCTCCTGTGCAGCACCTTGCACTCGACGACGAACCGGCGCGTCCGCTCTCCTTGCGGCCACACGATCAGCAAGTCCGTCCGCATCCGCCCCAATCCGTACTCGCGCTCGATGCGACCGCCGCTGTTGACGATCCGCTGCAAAAACGCCTGCAGCAGCAACTGGGGGCCGGCTTCCCTGTACTCGAATCGCTCGACCCAGTGTTCGGAGTGCTCGCGGAAGAACTCCTGGAACGCCGACAGCAGCTTGACCACGTCCAGCCCCCCCCCGGCATCCACATACCAGGCGGCGTCCTGCTCGAATTCCCCCTGCACCACCCACGTCAGTTCGCGCGGCACCACCTCGGCATAGATCGGGTTGGCGATGCGATACGGCAGGTCTTGTGCGACCAGCCCGAGATCCCGCACATACTCGATGTCGCGGTCGGCGAAGTGGCGTTCCTCTCCGCCGCTCAACAGCGGCTCGACAACCCGGCGAACCCGCTCCTCCTTGAGTTTGTCGGCCAACTGGTCCAGATGCGTCTCGCGCCGCAGGATGAGCTGCTCCTGGGCGGCGCGGATGGCTTCGGCGGTGACCGGACGATGCCACGCCTGCGCACATTCGCCCTGGAAACAGGCTTCGTCGCCCAGCGCGTTGACCAGCCACGGCTGCCCTTGTGTCTGCGTCCAGACCGTCTCCAGCGCCTCGGGGGTAAACACCTGCCCCGTCTCCTCGGTGTGCTGACCGAGCAGCGCCCGCACCTCCTCCCGGGAAAAGTCCCCTAACCGCAGGGATGCCGCTTTTATATTGAACGCGCTGCCACCGGCGATGATGGCGTTCTCCGCGGTGGATTGAATGCGATAGTCGCGCACGTCGCGCACCCCGCACAGCACCACGCTCTGCGGAAAACCCTCTGGCCGCAGATCGTATCCCGACCGCAACTGGCGCAGCACCGACAGCAAGGAATCGCCGATCAAGGAATCAATTTCGTCGATGAGCAGCACCAAGGGCTTCGGGTCGGCCTTGGACCAGCGCGTCAACGCCACTTGCAGAGCGGCGTGCGGACCGAACTCGGCTAAGATGTCCGACCAGACCGCGAGCAGAAATTCGTCGTCCAGGGTCACGCTCGCTCGCAACGCCAACGTTCCCAGAATGGTGCGCATGACCTGTTCCACGTCTTCGCGCCCGGTTTGCCCGGCCTCGACATTGACGTACACGCAGCGATAGGCCACTCCGGCGTTGAGCAGGTCGCGCAGCGCCAGGAGGACCGACGTCTTGCCCGTCTGACGCGGCGCATGCAAAACGAAGTACTTCTCGTCCCGCACCAACGCGAGCACCTCGGCGAGGTTCAGCCGGTCCAACGGCGGGATGCAGTGGTGCTTTTCGGGCTTGACCGGACCAGCAGTGCTGAAAAAACGCATCGTTGTATCCTCTCGAAAGCAAGACGGAAAGGGGTGCTATCCGGAAGGGTAGGTAAAGAAACCTATCCGCCTTTGTACGGAATCGGCGACGCCGTCCCGGCCTCTACGAGCCGTTATTAATAGCTTGTTCTCCTGGAAGGTAGAATACGACCAGAACAATCGCGATGATGAGAGCTCCGTAGAACGGAACCAGCGTTATCGACAAGGTTGAGCCAAGCCAAGAGCGCTTCCAACCCGTTCGGAACGCAGCGGTGGCCATTGAAAAGTCGACTTCACTTTCGTCCACCACCCGGACACGGTCGTAAAGCGCCCGGAACAGGCGCTCCTGCCACAGGTAGTAGCCGTCGAGGCCCCAGAAGACGAGGACAGGTGCCAATGCGATGTAGGCAGCATGGAGGCGATCCTCTATCGCCAACAGGACGAACAAGGCAGTGACCAGAACCACGATCCACCCCTTCACGCGGAACGAGTCGGTCGCAAGGCGGTTGACCACTCCTTGGATCAATTCAAGATGTTTGAGCTTTGATTCCATTGGCATTGCCTGCGGGAATGGATGGCTTGTCCGATGGTATTTGCTGCCTCCCGGGCACCCTTCTCGCAGTTGCTGGTTCCACCGGATCAGGAGCATCATGGGGTTTGAACACTATCGTCCGTACGTCCGGAAGGTCCTGCATTGCCCTTTCGATCCGCACCCGTACATCTGCCCAGGCAAGTCCGCCGAGCCCAGCGCCCAAGGGAGGAATCGCGATGGAGCAGATTTTCCGAGACCGGACTTCGGCAATCAGCGCATTCAGACCCGAGTCGATGTCTTCGATCCTGGACTTGCCCCGCCAGTGCCGCTTGGTCGGGAAGTTGATGATGTAGCGAGGCGAAACCAACTGTCCCGTTTCGAACACGAACATGCGTCCAGGCTGAACTTCCTTCTTGCGACAGGCAGCTTCATATGCCTTGAAATTATCAGGCCAGGACTTCTTGAACTGCAGGGCGATTCCCCTGCCCATGAAGCCGACGCAGTTGACCGTGTTTACGAGGGCTTCCACATCCTCGTCGAGGATGTTGCCTGTCTTGTACTCTACCATCCCATCTTCCTCCGCGTTAGAAGTAACCAGTGCCGTAGCGATCGCGGACCAGTCGAGCTCGCCAGGCTGGCCCAGAGGCTCCTCTGGGGCGACTCACAACCGCTGTTCTCCCCGGCACTCATGCAGTAGTTATCCCTTCGAGTGGCTCGATCCCCTTCAACTCAAGACTTGTCCGGATCTCGCCAACTCCAGTCTCTTCAACTCGTTCAATGCAGTCCACCTCGTATCGTTGAGTGTCCACGATCAAACCACTCAGCGCGCCTTGCAAGTCACTGGCGGAACGGCCGTGATGCGAGATCCCTTCGTCGTCCCGCAGGGTCCAGAGGCCCGATTCCACGTTGACGTGTATGAAGACACCCCTGAGACTGACCTCCTCGACCGTCAAGTCCTTCTGCGCCACGATCAAGCTGTAGAGTCTCTCTGCGGAATCTCGAGAAATCGCCCTGGTGGATGAGAACGTCCGGTCCGGTGCCGACCACTGGTATCCAAGGGCCGATTCCGAGTCAACCAGGAACTTCAGCAATCGCCGATAGGCAGCTACGAGGTGACCCCTGTTCTGACGCATAGTCGAAAGTCCTGCCTCCGGTGCATCGATGCCTTCGGTCAGGGCATCGACCCGATCCAGGGCCCGGGACAGACCTACGTATCCGAGCAAGTCAGGCTCCGCCCTCGACTGCAAATGGATGGTGAAGGACCCGTGGGAAAAGCCAGAGACGTCCATCATCCAGTTAGACTCATCGGCAATCATTTTTCGTGTATCGGGGCCGACATCGCGAAGAACCTTCCGATATGCCTGGCCAACCAGATTCTGGAAAAGTGACAGACATATGGCCAGGTTGGTAACACCTATCTGTGCCGCGATGTGGGATTCGGGAGGGCTCATCCGAAGGTGCAAGACGGCCTTGCCACGGGACGTTACCTCCTGCGTCACAGCGTCCGGCTCCACGAAGTCCGACACTCGAAGGTCGGGCTCGGGGAGCCACTTCTCAGGGGGGTGACCCACTGGAGACAGCGGCAAGCGGTCCTCCACTTCGGTGTCACCAGTGAGCGCCGCAGTATAGTACTCGTCAACTTCAGGGATCGTAAGCGCACCGCGGACGTCCAGAATACCGGTCTCCAGTTGATACAACCGACTTGCTGAGATGGGCGTCAGCAGGTATGCATCCCCGCCGTCCGGGGCCTGGACCAGCAATCCGAGATAGAGTTGTCCCACCTCATCACTGGCCACGATCACCTGAGGTCCATCGTAGTAGATCAGGGTTCGCACAAGCCGGACGGATCTGCGCATTGTTGAGCCCCCGCTTCAGCTAACTGGCAAGGCCAATGGGACCGGGTCGAAGTTGGCGCGGCGCCACCAGGACACGTGGCCCGGCTTGCCACCGGTCTTCTTGGTAACGCCAGCGGTTGGAGGAAGAGTAAGGGAAACGATCGCTCCACCCTTGAACCGTGGCAATTTCAAGACCCCACTGGCGCTCTTGCGAACGGGGAAAAGCGATACCGCCCGTGCCTGGCACTCAGGTACCGAGAACGGTCGTTCCGGGTAGAGTGCTCTCTGGGAAACGAAATCGCAGTCAGTCGGGGGAATCGTCCGAACGACCCGGAAGTGCGGTTCAGAAACGGGCGCCCCCGCGTCTCTTGGCGGGCAGTCCTCCGGAAGTTCTTCGTACCAGTCGTTCTCAGCCATTTGTCACCCACCCCTGTTCCGCAAGTACGTTACGCGCCAGGGGAAGTTGTCCGACTGTCGCGCCGACTCAAGGTGCTGCACCCGGAGCCTCACCTTCCAGCACCATCTCCTTCACTGCCCGGCGCACGAAGCGCCCGACGTCGGCATGACTGGCGCCCTTGAACCGGCCCCGCCCGGCGATCTCCACCACCTCGAAACCCCGTCGTCCACCGCGCAGCTTGACCGCAAGTAGCCGGCACAGCGAAGCGTAGGCGGCTTGAGGAAAGCACTTCCTCGAAGCCCCGCCAGATGGCGGTATCGAGGAGACCCTCGTGGTTGGTGGCGGGGATGAGGAGGCAGCGGCCTCCGTAGGCGTGGAGCATCTTGCAGGAGCCAAAAGGATTTAGTGGATGGGCGGCCATAGAGAATGGTCTCCAAAGTCCTCCAGGAGCAGGTGGTGCTGCTTTTCCCGTTCCTCTTCGATCACGGGCTTTTTCCGCGTTACGAAAGCCTCCCAAATCCGGTTCTGTTAGGGAGCGAACGAATTTTTTCAGGGGTTGGGCGTTTGCCAGGATCCTTACCCGGACGACCTTCGCCGGCGTGAAACAGAATGGTTCGCTAAACTGTTCAGAGTTCCGAATAGCAGGTCATCCGAAGGTAGATGAGAATAAAACTGTGGGGGGTGAAAATCCTCAACGACTTGACGAATGTTTTCCAGGGTGCAAGGATCCTGGATTCTCTTTACCGAGGAAAGGACCAAGGCCGATACCTGCCGACTATTTCCTATGTAGAAATCGAAGTGTGTTTTTTCGATGCAGATTTTTTCACCGTAGCGGTCCCATATTTCGGCAGGGATTCCATGAGAAACCGTTTTTATTTTCGCATTAGCGACTATCCTGCCCACAGGTTGGGTTGCGTATATCCAAATCGTGGTTCCAGATTTCAATCTAACAGTTCTATTCCTGAGTTCTACCGTCTTTTCCCCAGACAGAATCAGGTTCGCGTATTGAGGCTTAAGAGAAATTATGGCTTGGTCCATGAACTCTTCAATCCAATACTCTTTCCACGATTGCGGAAAGTGCTTCATGGGAAAGTCGCTGTGCTGTAACCAGATTCGCTCCTCCCACACATCCCATCTGCTTCAGGTCCCGGTAAGGAATACTTCTGCGGAAAAGGAACAGGTTATCAAAGGTCATCGCCGTGAGCTCACCATTAGAATTTGCCCTCTGGCCTATTTCCTCCTCCGATAATACTCCTTGCCTCCGGAGGTTCAATACCGCTTGGGTCTTCGTCAGCTTGTCACAGAAGGTAGCCCTCGCAATGGCAACGGCCGCCTTCTGTCTGCCGCTGACATAGAAGACCAACACTGTGCCCCGTCCGACCATTCTCTGGGTCCCGACCCGGCAGAAATAGGCCCTTTCCAACCGCAATGCAGCTTCCTTACCAGGAAGAAATGATGTCTGACTATCGGTCGGGGGTACCAATTCATGGGCAAATCTCTCCCTAATGGGCACAATTACGCCGCCTCGGCCGGGACAAATGATCGAGCCGGGAGACACCAAGGTTTCGAAGTCGAAAAGGGAAAGCGTTATAGGCCAAGATCTGTTATTAAAGACAATGCCGGTGTTGGACAACTCATCGTGCTTTGGCATGCTGTGAGCAAGTTCAAAACCAGTAGCTTCCTTGAAGTCATTTCTGAAGGACTCCCAATTGTCATTTGTAATTACTCCTCTATGGGACACCTTCCTGAGACTCTGTAAAGCATTTCCTTCTTCACCTCGAATCGGCTGGAATCCCCTGCGGATTGCCACTTCTCGGGTCAGTCTTTGCCCTGGCCCCGTCTTCAGGTCGAACGAGAATAGTTGTCCCTGATGCCCCCGGTTGGTCATGGATTCCAACAGGTAATCGATCGCTCTGTCAGCATTCCAGTTCCCCTCGTCGACATATAGGTATGCGTCCGCCTTCCTGGACAAACTGGTTCTTGCCTCCCATGATCCTATTCCTACTATTCCCTCCCCCGTTCGTACAACCAATCTCGTCCTCGGAGACTGCGTTGTTCCAGCGGCAAGACAATAGGATATAGCGGTTTCATCAATCCCCATCTCTCTCAGGAAGCTCTCGGCCCCCGCATCGCCTTCATCAAGATTTGAAACCCTGATTTCCTCTTGGCCAACAGCTACCGAGAACTCAGGCAGGTATGTGTCCACCTCCCCGAACGGTTCCCTGAGGTCAAGGGGTGATATAACTCTCAGGCTGTACTTTTCCAGAAGTGTCCCGCTGTGTCGAAGAATTCTGGCGTCGCGAGTTACAAAACCGAAGGCTTTATGATGAATGCACGATGCCAAGTGAACAAGATCCGATTGCTCATTTGCGGCCCACTTACCCGTTCTTGTATCAGCCACCGAAAGTTTGTCTTTCAGATCCTAAATCAGACGCGCCAGTATTCCTGGCGATATTTCTGGCAAGGTCGGGAGGGTTCTGGCAAATTCCAGAACAGGGTCGTCGGACACATCTGGCGAGCGACGTTCCAGTTCCCTCCTGAATTCAGGGGTGACCCTGACACGTATTTCGCCGTTTAGAGCCGAGGAGAATATGAAAGCTGACTCTCCCGCATCCCGTTGCCTCACAGCATCGAAGAATACGTTCAGATCGATCACATAGGAGGGCGTGGGCAACAGGGGCCTGGCGTAGGCTATTTGCCTTCCGTCATCACCACTGGATGCCCCGGGAAACTGTCTCCTACCGAAAAGGGATGGGACGTCCAGTTCGAGTTCATAAACGTTTATCGTCCTTTTCGATTTTCCAGGGATCTGGCGTACAATTCGAAACCCCGACCCCTGCCAGAATTTGTTCGCCTCCAAGTCCGAAGCCACTCTGGAACGGATGGTCAACCAACTGTTGTCTTCCCCGTATTCCTTGAGCGCCCCGACCAGTCTTCCTCCTACGCCTTCAAATCGATACTCAGGGAGAACATGGACTTGGAAGACCTTGAGGTGGGGATAGCTTCCGCCAAAGAACAGATGACCACGTAGTTTCTTCGTATTCCTGTCGATGGCGATCCAGAGGTGTCCTTTCATTGCGGCTTCTGTATAGGCACTTGCGGGGAGAAAACCGAGAGAGGACCTATTGTCATCTGCGAGTTGACGAATCTGGTCGATGTAATCCACTACACCGGGAGGATCCTGAAGGATTTTTTCAGTCATCTGGGACTTACAAACGATAGCTGTGTGCCTCGATTGCGGGCGAACAGCTTTGACGGCAGTACCATGTCCTGTTCCGATGCGTCCCAAGGAGTCCACGCACTTACGGCCAAAGGTGTAAGCTGTCATTCGTCATCGTCGTCTTCCCAGTACGCTGGTTTGGTACCTGTCTCTCGTTTGGGGCGCTTGGCGTTCAGTTCGAGGAGCCGCGCCAGCACTTCGTCCCGGATGTCGTCGGGCCAGCGGTAGCGGTAGGGCTTCTTGCGTTTGCCCCACTCTTCCTCGTCGATCTCGTAGTCGAGGAGGAACTCGCAGTCGGTGGGGATGTCGTTCCAACCATAGGCATCGAGTACGACCCGGTCCATCGCGGCGTGCAGGTCGCGGAGCTTGGCGATGTCGGGGTGGTCTTCGTCAGGGTCGTGGAAGCGGTTGTAGGTCTTGGTCAGCCCTTGGTTGTTCCGGACCAAAAGGCTGGCGCGGAAATCGTAGTAGGCTTGGGCTGCGACTTCGAGGGCCGGGTCGGTTTCCCAGCCATCGGAGAAAGGGAATGTCTCGAAACAATCTGTAGGGGTGTAGCGGAGGTCATCCTTCATTGACGACCCGAAGAACCGTGCCCAGGTCTCGTGGGGGCGGGACTGGAGTGCGCAAAAAGCGGCGTAAGTTTGAATTGGATATACATTCAAGGCATGTGAGTACACCATTTCTGCTGGCAAGAAAGCGAACTGCACTCTTTGGCTGACTTGCGAGTTAGCCAACACGCGCTTCATGCCGGTAATGGCGCTGTATAGTTCATTGGCATGCGATCCGTACTGCCACCAGAAGGCAGCGCGCTTTCGTCCAATGGGGTTTTGTGTGAGCTTGGCGCGATCTGGTTTCACTCTCGCCGCCACAACGGCCAGCAGTTCCGGCCAGTCTGACGCTACGCGTCCGGGATAGTCGAGGGGCACGATTCCCCTCTGAAGCCATTCACGACACTGATTCGGGTCTGCGTTCAGCCACCGTTCGCCCAAGTCCTCCCGGCGCAGCGGAAAGGTGTGGAAGTTGATGACGTACCGGTGGTTAGAATGGGTTGGGCTTGTGTTTACCTCCTCCCCTCCAATGTAGGGGAAAATCACCTCTTGGTTACGAGGGTTCTGCTCGATGATTCGACGCATCTCCGCGAGCGATGATGCGACGCCCTTCTTGTCCGCATCGTCGAAGGTAAAGCCTTGACCATAAACCTTAGAGCCCGTGTAACTCTTGCCGACATTCGCCGAGAGCCGGCTCGGATCATCGTGACCTCCTCGGTGGAAAAGGAATGCCGTAATCATATCCATTTCCTTTTCGTCGAGTTTCTTAAGAACACTTAACGACGATCCCTTCCAAAGGTGCAAAACGCTCACAACTACTGCTGCGACCCCTGGCCATTTGACCCGCCGGCGCGCGTGATAGATCTCTCCCCCATGGTTGCAGATCCAGCGCAGGCCGGTCGAACGCGTGTCCCCTTGGGCGATGGTGTTGGTGGCGATTAGACCGAAGCTGGCGTCCGTGCGGACGAGATAGAATGCACGTCGAAAGAAATGGGCTACGAGATCGGCGTTACCATGGGATCCTTCGTGCAAGCCAAGCAGCCAATCAAGGAAGTTCTTGCCGAGAGTTGACGAGATCTTTGTACCACCAAGAAACGGCGGATTCCCCACGATTGCGTCGAACCCAGGGTTTTCGCGGTCGAACACCTCCGGGAACTCGACCTCCCAGTGGAACGGCGCCAGGGGCGGTTCTACCTTGCGGCGCTCGTCGAGCCAATCCAGGTACTGCTCGGCTTTGCCTCCGAATATCGCTTCGCCGTACTCGCGGCGCTTCGCCTCCCGCTGCTTCGGCTTAGGCCCGTCGAAAAAGGCCGCCGTGGCCAGGTCTCCGAAAAGCCGCACCTTGCGCAACGCGAACTGCGCCCGGTTCCACAGGTCGCGCAACTCCCAGTCGGCGGTTTCCTCGCCCGCCTCCCGGATGAGCTCTCGCAACTCGGCGGCCTCTTGCACCTGATCCCGAACCCGCATGGTCTCGAAGCCCAGCATGAACGAGGGCGATTCCTCCCGTTCCCAGTGAAACGTCTCTATCTGCTTTCGGGACAGGCCGACCAGGGAATCCCCATCTCTCAGGGCATGATCGACGAAGGTCAACGCGTGATCCTTGGCCAGAGTGGCGAGCCATAGCGAAACCTTGGCCAGGTCGACCGCCATCGGGTTGCGGTCCACCCCGTAGAGGCAACGCTGGGCGATCAGCCGGCGGGCGAAGATCCCCTCGTCCTCGTCGGGCGGGATTTCCGGCACCTCGCCGTGGGCGCGCCAAGCCTCGACGAGGGCGTCTCCAAGCTGGCGGCAAGCCTCAACCAGAAACGCGCCCGAGCCCATGGCCGGGTCGCAGACCTTGAGGTCGAGGATCTGTTCGGGCCGCGGGGGATTTCCGTTCCCTCCCTGCAGCCGCCCCAGAATCGGCTCCAGCGTCGTGCGCACGATCGGCTCGGTCAACTCGCGCGGCGTGTAGTGCGAACCGGAGCGGCGCCTCTCTTCACTGGGCTGCAGCACCATCGCCCCCTGCGGCACGAGGTCGGGCGTGGCGTCGACCTCGATCACCGGCATGAGGGCCGCGTGCAGGTCCTCCAGCCTCTCCGCCTCTTTCACGGCCTTCTTCACTTTGTCGCCGAGCTTCCGGTCGGCGCGGTCCCGGAACCACTTGTCACGCCGGGTTCCCGGTTCCGCCGCGAGCGCCTCCAGGTCCACGGTCGTGGGTGCGCCCTGCTTCTTCGCGGCCTTTATCGCCAAGGACCTTCCGCTCGCGGTCTCCAGGCGGAACCCCATCATGGTCTCGTAGACCGAGCCGATCTGCTCCACGTCGAGGGCCCGGTAGGAGATCCGCTCGCCGTCGAGCACCAGCAGCTTCTCCAGGGCGCGGTAGATGGTGCCGTCCGCTACCAGGGGCGGCTCGATGCGCTCGTGAATCTGGCGCGCCACCATGTCCGGCCGACCCTCGAGGAACGGAAACCGGTCCGGGTCGAAGAGGACGCCGTGCCGCCTGGGAAGGCTCATCGCCCCGGTCTCGGCGCCGTCGTGGATCAGGCGGAACAGCACCAGCAGCTGCGCCCAGGCGCCGTAGCGCTGGTCCATGGTGTCGGGGAACAGGGCCGCGTCCTCGCGCAGGCGCTCGTACAGTCCCAGGAGGGAGTAGTAGCGCTGGAAGGTCCCGTCCTTGGGTAGCATGTCCCGCTCTTCGGCGTAGAGCAGAAACACGAGCCGCAGGATCATGGTCAGCAGGGCGTGGTAGACGCGGTCGGGATTCTCAGCGAGGGTCCGTCGCAGCAGCTCTCCGTGCGAGGCGTCGTGCGCCGCCTGGAATCCCCGCAGCATCTCGTAGAGGGCGTGCAGCACCTGCTCAGCCAGCCGCTCGCTGACCTCGTTCTGAAACTTGCGGCTGTCCACGAGCAGGGCCGCCAGCCGCTGCGGGGCGGGCATGGCCAACAGCCGGCTTTCCTTCAAGAGCAGCCGCATGGCGGCGCAGATCGGCCGGCCGGAGGTCTGCACCATCTCCGCCACGCGGAAGTCCATCCAGCCGGAGCTTTCGCCCCGAGGCGCCGAGATCAGCCGGATTGCCAGGCCGTTGAACAGCAGGCCGGCCTTCACTTCGGTGCGCCGCAGGAGCCGCTCCATCCTGCTGTGCGGGGAGGCTTCAAGCGTTCCGGAGCCCTTCACTTCCTTGTCGAATGCCTGCCCCGGCTCCAGGACCTGGACGAGGAGCTGCCAGTCGGACTCTCCTTCCCCGGGGCTGCGCTCGCGGACGGCGAAGTCGGGGGCGAGGGTTTCCCCATCCGCGGCGGTCACTATCAGGTCCTCAGGGATGGGGTTCTCTGTGGTGCCGGCGTAGCCTCTCGGCGAGAAGTTCCACTCCAGAACGGTCCTCGCGAAGGTCTCGAAGTCGGGCAACCACGGCTCCGGATCGCGGTCCTGCGGGAACGCCCTTTCCTCGACGCAGTCGCGCAGCCGCCGCTGCCCTTCGGCGTCCTGCCGGTCGAGGATGGCACTTGCGCGCACCAGCGCCGGCGCGGAGACGACGAGACCGCTCGGCTGGACGAAGCCGATCCACTCGAGGTGCCTGAGTACCTGTGGGTCCAGCTTGGCCATGCTCAGTTGGTCTCCGGCCACAGGTAGGCCAGGCCGACCGGCTCCACCCGGGTCGCCCGGACCTCGTAGAACTCGCGCACGCGGGCCGGCTCCACTTCAAGGTCCTTCTCGAACTGTTCGAGACGATGACGCCACCCACGCATGTTCGCCTCGACTTGGCCTTTCTCCTCCGCGTTGAAGTCCAGGGTCAGCTGAGTGAACTTGCGATCGTAATTTTCCAGCTCCTCGATCACCCGGGCGCGCTGGCGCTCGAGCGTCTCCCGCAGATCCTGCTCCTCGCGGTTGCCGCGCTCGGTCAGGCGCTCGACGGCGATAGCGGCCAGCTCCTCGGCCCGGGGTTCCAGCTGCGGCAGCAGTTCCTCGATATCCCGGGCGGCGGTCTCCAGAAGCCGGCGCCGGATCGTCTCGTGCGGCACCCGCATCCCATCACCGGTCAGCGCTTCTTCGAGCAGGTCGAGCGTTCGCAGCTCCGTCTCCCGGGCGTACGCCCTGAGCGGCCCTTTCCGCTTCGAGGCCTCGACCCATCTTGCGGCAACCGGAACCAGCTCCTCGTGCAGGCGCTCGGCGCCGCGGCCGAACAGGGAGAGCCGTCCGAGAAGGATCACCCGCGGTATCGAATCCCTGGCCTGCGCCAGGCAGGCCCGCGACAGGTCGTGGTAGATGAAGCCCTGGGCCCGGAACCGGGCCAGCAGCCGCTGTGCCACGCGCTGCTCGAGGTGCAGATGCACGCTGTCCTCGGTGACCGCGCCGGGGTCCTCGAAAACGACCGGGCGGATCGGCGCCTGCTGGCGCCACTCGGTCACCTTTTGATCGGGCTTTTTAGGCTGCCGCAGCGTATCGAGCGTGGACGACCAGCTGGCGTCGGTTTCCGCTTTCTGGTCGAGAGCCGGGAATCTCCACACCCGCCGTCCCTCCTGGTCGCGGGTCTCCTCCAGCGGATTCGCCCCCAGCAGCTCCAGCGAGCAGGAAAGCGCATCCCGGAAGGCACCCTCTTCGAAGCGGACCCATCCGCGCGAGTTCTGGAGCAGCGTCTGGCAGCGGGAGATCTGCACCTTCAGATCCTCCCGGCGCTCGCGGGCGCCTTCCAATTCCTCTTCTGCTACCTGTTTCCGATTCTCATCCAGGTCCGCCCTCTCGATCTCCTCGGCGAGGCGGCCGGCGTTCGCGTGGCGGATGCCTCCGCGAAGCAGCCTTTCGACGTCGTCGTCGATAACCTTCGACAGGCTGCCCAACTCCCGCTTGATCCTCTCCGTCTTCCGGACAAGCACCTCGAGCACGCGGTCCTCCGCTCTCTGGGGCAGGACGAAGTAGTGGCAGCGCACTTCCGGGGCGGGCTGCAGCTTGCGGTCGATACGGCCGTTCCTCTGCTCGATCCGTCCCGGGTTCCAGGGGAGGTCGAAGTGGAACAGGTCGGTGCAGTGCGCCTGGAAGTTCAGTCCTTCCCGCGCCGCGTCCGTCGCCAGCAGAATGCGCAGCGGGTCCTTGGCGGGGTGGGTGTTGAAGCGCTTCTGGATCTCCCGCCGATTGGTCGAGCTGACCAGTCCGTCTATCACCTCGATGCGCTCGTCTGCCAGGTCTGTCCCTGCGATCGCCTCCTCCAGGATGGTCTTCAAATAGCGCTTCGTCCCTTCCCGGTTCTCGGTGAAGATCAGCACCCGGCGATCGTTCCACGGGGCCGGCTCACCCTGCGCTATCTCGCCGAAGGAAGGGAGCCCGGGGCAGAGGTTCTCTCGAATCCACTGGATCAGCCGCCGCACCTTGGCGTCGGGCAGGTACCGCGTCTCCTCGGCGATTTTCTCCATGCGGTCCAGGAGCTTCTGCTCCCGGTTCCACAGCTCCTCCGTCCTTTCGTCTCGCAGTCCCCCTGCCTCGGCCGCGACCGTCATCGCCTCGACCTCGGCTTCTTCTTCGGCTTCGAGCTGATCCTCTTCCCACTCCCCCCGCTCGTCGTCGGAGTCCGGCGCCGTCCGCAGCAGGCTGTCCTGTTCTTCGGATTCGGGGATTTCGGCTTCCGCTTCCTGCTGCTTTTCCCACTGCTTCACTACGGTGCGGCGATGCACCTGGAGGGTGCGGGCGAAGGCTTCTATGGATGAGAGCAGCCGTTGCTGCAGCCCGACGACGAGCAGCCCGGCCGCGGCCTGCGACCTCAGCGAGGTCGTCGCGTGCCGCTCCTCCCGGGCGGTGCGGTACTGATCGAGCAGTTCCGACAGAAGGATCTCGGGAGCCTCGGGCGGCAGGTTGTCGATCCCCATCCTCTCGACGATCCGCCTTGGGAACCCTCCCTGGATCTCGCGGATGTCCTCCTTGAGGCGGCGCACCATCACCTCCTCGAGTTCGCCCTTGCCGCGGATCTTCACCCCGCGCGTGAACCGGTACGGGTCGAGCAGTTCCAGCAGGGTGGAGAAGCTGTTCGAGTGGCCGTTGTGAGGCGTGGCGGAGAGGAACAGCCGGTGTTCGAAGCGGCCGCACAGATCCCGGATGGCGCGCGTGAACTTGGTCTCGATCCCGTAGCGGCCGCCGCTGGAAGGCGCCGCGTGGTGGGCCTCGTCGAGGATCAGCAGACTCCCCGGCAGCAACCCGCCCAGCCATTCCCGCATCGGGTCGGCGTAGGTCGGATCGATCAGCAGGTTGTGAGAAACCAGGAAGCGGCTGTGCGTCCGCCACGGGTTCACCCCGAATCCCCGCTCGCGGCGAACCCGCGCCAGGTAGCGCCGGTCGAGGATCTCGAACACCAGTCCGAAGCGCTCCTCCAACTCCCCCCTCCACTGCTCGATCACCGAGGGCGGAGCCGAGACGACGATGGTCTTCGCCTTCCTCCGCAACAGCAACTCCCGGGCGATCAGCCCGGCCTCGATCGTCTTCCCGAGCCCGGTATCGTCGGCGATGAACAGGTTCACCCGGGGCAGACGCAGGGCCTTGCGCAGGGGCTCCATCTGGTAGGCGTCGATCTTGATGCCGGCGCGGAAGGGGGACTGGAACAGGTTCGGGTTGGTCGCCGTGACGCAGTTCCAGCGCAGGGTGTGGAGGAAGGCGGCGAACTGCCGCGGCGAGTCGAACCCTTTCGACGCGAGATCGGCCCAGCCCTCTTCCTCGAGGATCAGGCGGTCGATCTCGTAGTCCCAGTAGACCTCGAGGCTCTGGCCCTGGGCGTCGTCGTCAGCGCAGGCGAGACGCACGAGCGGGGATGCGGCTCCGTTGGCCACCACCTCCTCGACCAACCAGCGGCGGGAGCGAACCAGGACCAGCTGACCCGGTTCCGGGGTTTTTTCGGGCAGGCTGTTTATAAATGATGTCATATGACTGCTAAGACATCATATGCAGCATGCAACAGCAAGGAAAACCTCGATTTGCATATCAGATTGGATGTTCGAAGGGCATTAACTGAAACCCCGTTCCCCGTATTATCTTTATGTCCCTGAACCAGTTACCGCTCCAATCCAGCGCCCCGGAACCGAACCGCCGCCGATGCCGAGAAAAGCACAGCTGACCCAGGTCGGAAAACACAAGCTCGAGATAACCAACCTCGACAAGGTGCTGTGGCCCAACGACGGCATCGTCAAGGCGGAGCTGATCGAGTACTACCTCAAGATCGCCCCGACCATCCTCGCCCATCTCAGGGGGCGGCCGCTGTCGTTCGTGCGCTTCCCGGACGGCATCGACGGCGAGAGCTTCTTCCAGAAGAACCGCCCCAGGTGGGCGCCGGCGTGGCTCGATCACGAGGTGATCGGCGAAGCGGGGGACTCCCTCGACTACGTGCTCGCTTCCGACGAGGCCTCGATGGTCTGGATCGCCAACCACGCCTGCATCGAGGTCCACCACCTGCACTCGCGGCGGCCCCACTTCGACAAGCCCGACTACTTCGTCGTCGACCTCGATCCCCCGGAAGGGTACCCGTTCCCCGACGTCGTCGAGCTCGCCTTCGAGGTCAGGGAGCACCTCGAGTCGCACGGCTACCACCCGTTCGCGAAAACCACGGGCCGCAAGGGGATTCACGTGGTGGCGCCGATCGAGCCGAAGTGGGATTTCGAGACGGTGTTCGCCGCGGCCAAAGGGATGTTCCAGCCGTTCGTCCGCGCCCACGCCGCGACGACGACCCTGCACATCAAGAAGGAGGCGCGCCAGGGCAAGGTCCTCGTCGACGTGTTCCGCAACCGCACGGCGCAGACCATCGTCGCCGCCTACAGCGTGCGCGGTTCCGCCGCCGCCCCGGTGTCGATGCCGCTGGCATGGGAGGAGCTCGAGCAGCTGAGCGATCCCGTCGAGTACAACCTGCACACCGCGGCCGACAAGGTGCTGAGCGAAGGGGACCCGTGGGAAGGGATGGGGGCGTACGCCGTGCGCCTGCACACCGACCGCAAGGCGGCGAAGAAGAAGCGGGCCCCCGCCCGGTCGAGAACCCACAAGACCCCGGACCAGCTCGAGTCCTACGCCGGCAGGCGCAGCTTCGAAAAGACGCCGGAGCCGGCCCCGGATGTCGAGGCAGGGGACGGCAACGCCTTCGTCGTCCACCGCCACCACGCTTCCCGCCTGCACTACGACCTGCGCCTCGAGCGGGACGGGGTGCTCAGGTCCTGGGCGGTGCCGAAGGGGCTGCCGCCGCGGCCGGGCATCAAGAGGCTGGCGGTCCAGGTCGAGGACCACCCGCTCGAGTACCTCACCTTCGAGGGGCGCATCCCCAAGGGGGAGTACGGCGCCGGCCCGATGTGGGTCTACGCCCTCGGCCGCTACGAGGTCACCAACGACAAGAAGGACAGCTTCTACTTCCGCCTGCAGAGCCGCCAGCTGAGCGCCGAGTTCCGGCTGATCAACACCCGCGGCAAGGACTGGCTGCTCGAGCGCCTCGACAACCCGCAGGTCGACTGGCTGGAGGAGTTCGTCGAGCCGATGCTGGCCGAGAACCGCGAAGAAGTGCCGGACCGCGGCGACTACCTGTACGAGCTCAAGTGGGACGGCATCCGCGCCTCGATCGCCCTCGACGAGGGGGAGGTGCGCATCCGCACCCGCAGCCGCCGGGACGTAACCGAACACTTCCCGGAGCTGCGGCTGCCCGAGGAGGCCTTCCGCGCCTCGTCGGCCCTGTTCGACGGGGAGATCGTCTGCCTGAACGACGAGGGCCGGCCGGTCTTCACCGACGCGGTGGGCCGCCTGCACGCGCGCGGCGAGCGCGGCATCGAGAAGGCGCGGCAGCGCCACCCCGCCCACTGCTACCTCTTCGACTGCCTCTACCTCGACGGGCGGCCGGTCGTCAACGAGCCCCTGAGCCGGCGCCGGGAGTGGCTGGAGAGCGCCCTGAAGCCGGAGTCCCCGTACCGGGTCAGCGAGGTGGTCGCCGACGGGCACGCCCTGTTCGAAGCGACGAGACAGGCCGGGCTGGAGGGGATCGTGGCGAAGCTGCGGGAGGCCCCGTATCTTCCGGGAAAACGCTCCGACAGGTGGCTGAAGATCAAGGTGCGGCAGACCATGGAGTGCCTGGTGGTCGGCTACACCGCGGGCAAGGGGGACCGCAAGAGCCAGTTCGGAGCCCTGCACCTGGCGGCCGCGGGCAACGGCCCCGGCCTCGACTATCTCGGCAAGGTCGGCACCGGTTTCAACGCCCGGACCATGACCTCGGTGATGAAGGAACTTCGCCGCTTTCCCGAGGTCGAGCGGCCGATTCCCGTGAAACCGCCCGACGACGCGCAGACCACCTGGATCGAGCCTCGGCTGTACTGCGAGGTGGAGTACGCGTCGATGACCCCCGTGGGAACGCTGCGCGAACCTGCTTTCGTTCGCCTGCGCCCCGACATGGAACCGGAACAGTAGCGTGGCGCCAGCGCGCGCCCGCAAGCGACAGGAGGTGAAAATGAACATGCGATCCCTGTGGAAGGGGCACATCAGGTTCTCGATGGTGACGATCCCGGTGCGGCTGTACAACGCCGTCGACTCCGGATCGACCATCCGCTTCAACCAGCTGCACAAGGAAGACAACGGCCGCGTCGGCTACGACAAGAAGTGCAAGAGCTGCGGCGAGGCCCTGAGCAACCACGACATCGTCAAGGGGTACGAGTACGCCCCGGACGAGTACGTCATCATCGAGGATGAGGACCTGCAGAAGATCAAGCTCGCCAGCACCCGCATCATCGAGATCGAGGGGTTCGTCGACGCCGAAGAGGTCGACCAGATGCTCTACGAAACCCCCTACTACGCCGGGCCCGACGGCGAAGTCGCCAAGAAGGTGTACGGCCTGCTGGCGGGGGCCCTGGAGGCCAGCGGCAAGGTCGGCGTCGGCAAGGTGGTGATGCGCGACCGCGAGGACATGGTGCTGATCGGCCAGCAGGAGGGCGGGCTCGTCATCTACAAGGTCCGCTACCCGGAGTTCCTGCGCAGCATCGGCGACGTCCCCGACACCGAGCAGGTCGAGGTCGCCGCCGAGGAGCTGAAGCTGGCGCAGAGCCTCGTCGACTCGATGACGACCTCGTTCGCCGACATCGGGATGAAGGACTCCTACCGCGAGGCGGTGAAGGAGCTGATCGACGCCAAGGTGGAGGGCCAGGAGATCGTCGCCGTCGCCGAGGAGGTGAAGCCGGTGGTCGACATCATGTCCGCCCTCAAGGAGAGCATCGAGCAGGCGAAAACCGTGAAGAAGCCGATGGAGCGGGCAGAAGGGGAGAAGGCGGAGGCCAAGGAAAAGAGGGAGGCGCCGGCCACGAAGAAGGCGGCGAAGAAGCCGGCTGCCGAGGCGAGGAAGGTCGCATGACCCGACGGTTCCCTTTCTCGGCGGCCCGCGAGCGGACCGGGGCATGAGCAAGCTGCTTCAGTTCCCCGCGGCGAAGGCGCGCAGTCCCTCGAAGTTCGGGTATGAGCGGGTTCGCAAGCGGGACCGGGAGGACAAGGGCCAGCTGGACCTGTTTGCCGGCCGCAGCGGCGGCAAGCTGATCGAGTTTCCCGCCGCTGCCGGCCCCGGGCCGTTCGAGGAGGCCCTGGCGCTCGAGGACGGCGGCGACGAGGCCGCGGCCCGCAGGCTCTACGAGAAAGCGGTTTCCGAAGGGGACTCGGTTCCCGACGCCTACTGCAACCTCGGGGTGATGGAATCGAAGGCGGGTGGTGTCGAGCAGGCCTTCGACTGCTTCCGCAACGCCCTCAAACACGACCAGCAGCACTGGGAATCGCACTACAACCTCGCCAACCTCTACTTCGACACCGAGGAGTTCCGGCCTGCCCGGGTGCACTACGAGCTCGCCGCCGAGATCGAGCCGGGATTCCGCAACATCTACTTCAACCTCGGCCTGGTGCTGGCGATCGACGAGGAGTTCGAGCTCGCCATCGACGCCCTGTCCCGCTACCGGAAGCTCGTCCCCGACAGCGAGGCGGGAGCGGCCGAGGATCTCCTGGAACATCTGAGACGCTCCCTGGAACAGCAGGGCTGAGGCATCCTCCGGGGCGGCAACTCCCTTAAAGGTCGCGCCTAGTGAGACTGTACTTCTGACCCGTCGGTCCGCGCGCCGGCTGGGTCGCCAGGAATAGAGCCAGAGGAACGACGTCTTCCGGTTTCTTGTTCCACTCGATCTCCCCGAACCGCGAGGGACTGCCAGGGCCGACTGGGTTCATGGCGGTGATCACGGGGCCGGGGATCAGCTCGTTGACGCTGATGTCGTGCTCCCACAGCTCCGCGGCCAGCACCCGGGTCAGCATCGACAGGCCGGCCTTGGAGCAGCCGTACGCCGAGGCCTCCGCGTAGGCCCGCTGTCCCATCCCGGATCCGATGGTGATGATCTTGCCGGATCCGCGCGCCTTCAGATGCGGGATGGCGGCGCGGGCGCACAGGTAGGCGCCGAGCAGGTTGACCTCGAGCACGCGCCACCATTTCTCCGGGTCGCTGCCTTCGACCGGACCGTGGGCGGTGGTCCCGGCGTTGGCGACGAGGATGTCGATGCCGCCGAAGGCCTCCGCCGCGCGGCGCATCAGGCGGCCGGCCTCCTCCTCCCGGGTGACGTCCGCGGCCGCGGCGAGCGCGCGGCCCCCGGATTCGGCGATGGCCGCGGCCGTTTCCTCGACCTGCGCGCGGGTGCGTGCGGCGCAGACCACCGCGGCCCCCGCGGCGGCGTACCCGGCGGCGATTGCTCGGCCGATGCCGCGCCCCGCCCCGGTGATGACGGCCACCTTGCCTTCGAGTGTGCGTCCGTCTGAAGTCATGGTTCCTCCTCCGATGGCTGGCTTACGGCTGCGCAGGATTTACAGGATCGCCGCAGGCGCGGGCCAAACCGCGAGGCAGGTGGACGGAGATCCAACCTGCTGGAGAAAGGGAAGCGCGGCCGTCTGCGGTCGTCTCGATGAGAGCTGCTGCATAACAATTACCTTGTAAGTTCCGGTGAAAAGCCATACGGACTGCGACCGGTCCCGAGGCCAGCAGCCGAGGTTGCGACACTCCCCGAATCTTCTGCGCTTAGACCCGGCCGCGCCCCTTGTCTTCGGCGGCCTTGGCGGCCTCGCCTGAAAAAGCAACTCCATCGACTGACTGTTATCTGAAAGGGAAGTCCCGAATGCCTGGCGATTTCGAGAGCAACCTGAAGAAGTACGGCGAGCTGGCGGTGCGGGTCGGGCTCAACCTGCAGCCGGATCAGCGGCTGATCGTGCGCGCTCCGATCGACGCCGCGGAGCTGGTCCGCGCCGTCGCCGCCGCGGCCTACGACCTCGGCTGCCGCTACGTCGACGTCCTCTACGGGGACGAGCAGCTCGAGCTGATCCGCTTCGAGCACGCCGCGCGCGACTCGTTCGAGGAGTACCCGTCCTGGCAGGTTGAGGGGCTGGCCGGGCGCGCCGGGGAAGGGGACGCCTTCCTGCGCGTATCGGGCGACGACCCCGACCTTCTGAAGGGCCAGGATCCGGAGTTGATTTCGCTGACGCGCAGGATCGCCTCGGAGCAGTCGCGGCCCCTGCTCGACTACATCACCCGCATGGCGGTCAACTGGTGCGTGATCTCCGCGGCGGTGCCGCCGTGGGCGGCGCGCGTCTTTCCCGAGGCGCCCGCGGCCGACCGGGTCGGCCTGCTGTGGGATGCGATCTTCCGTATGTGCCGCATCGACGCCGGCGATCCCGCGGCCGCCTGGAAGGAGCACATCGACCACCTCGAAAGGAGGCGCGAGCTGCTGACGGAGAAGGCCTACACCTCACTCCACTACCGCGCTCCCGGCACCGAACTGACCGTCGGGCTGCCGGAAGGGCACGTCTGGCGCGGCGGCATCGACCGCAGCGACGCCGGGACCCTCTTCGTTCCCAACATCCCGACCGAGGAGGTGTTCACCATGCCCCATTGCCGCCGCACCGAGGGCAGGGTGCGCTCGACGAAGCCGCTCAACTATGGGGGCTCTCTGATCGAGGATTTCTCCGTCACCTTCGCGGAGGGCCGCATCGTCGAGGTGGCCGCGGCGCAGGGGGAGGAAATTCTGCGCAACCTGGTCGAGACCGACGACGGCGCCGCGAGGCTGGGGGAGATCGCCCTGGTTCCCCACAGCTCGCCGGTCTCGCAGTTCGGGCGGCTGTTCTACAACACCCTGTTCGACGAGAACGCCTCGAGCCACGTCGCCCTCGGGCAGGCGTACAACGTCTGCCTGGAGAACGGCGCCGCCATGGCGGAGGAGGAGTTCTCCGCGGCGGGCGGGAACCGCAGCGTCGTGCACGTCGACTTCATGATCGGCTCGGAGGAGATGGATATGGACGGGGTGCTTTCCGACGGCACCAGGGAGGCGGTGATGCGGGGCGGCGAGTGGGCGGTGGAGGTGTAGGTCAGGTCCTGATGGCAGTGCCGCAGCCGGAGCCGCCCGGGAGTTCGGAAACCGGGAACAGCTGCGCTTTTTGAGGTCGGGTGCCCGGAGGCACCGGGTCAGTCGTAACTATCGGGCAGGCCCAGCTCCTTGAGCAGCCGCCCCAGCTCGGCGCTGGTCTCCGGGTCGAGGGGAATTCCCTCGCGCTCGCGCCGCCTGCGCTCGCCGTGGGAGCGCTCTCCCGGCACGAGGATTTCGTCGAACCCGGGGGCCTTGCGCGAGGCCTTGAGCCCGGCTGCCAGCTCGCCGACCGCTCCCTCGAAAACCCCGCGGGACACGAAGTGGTCGGGGTCGACTACGAGCGCGAACACGCCGTTGACGTTGTGGTCCTCCTGCGGTTGCAGGCCGGTGCTGGCCCCGGCGCCGCTGAGCACGCCGGCGAGCACGTCGACCAGCAGGTTGAGGGCGAACCCCTTGTGAGCGGCGGCTGGCCCCCCGAGCGGCAGCAGCGCCCCCTTGCTGCCGTCTATCGAGAAGTCGGCCGGGTCGCGGGTCGGCTCACCGCTGGCGTCGATGAGCCATCCCTCCGGGGTCGGCTCGCCGGAGCGCGCCGCCATCTTGACCTTGCCGGCGGCGGCGACGCTCGTGGAGAAATCCATCAAAATCGGATTCCCCGGCTGCCACGGGATGCCGGCGGCGACCGGGTTGGTGCTCAAGAACGGGGCCGAGCCTCCCAGAGGGGCCACCGCGGGATTGCCGCCGGCGTCGTTGACCATCATCAGGGCGATCAGCCCCTGCCGTGCCGGATCGCCGACGTAGCTGCCGAGACGGGCGACGTCGGTGCAGTTGAGGATCGTCACGCAGCCGCACCCGGAGGCACGCGCCTTCTCCGCGGCGATCTCGAACGCCCTGACGCAGGCGAGCGGGCCGAGGGCGAAGCCGGCGTCGAGATGGGCCGAACCCGCGGACTCGCGCAGCAGTTTCATCTCGGCCTTCGGCCGGGTCCGGCCCTGCCGCAGGTCGCCGGCGTACATCGCCACCCGCACCACCCCGTGGGAGTCGTAGCCCGACAGGCTCGCCTCGCACAGGATGCCGGCCACTGTGGCCGCGTCCTCCGGAGGCACCCCGAGGTGCCCGAAGACGTCGAGCATCAGCTGGCGCAGGGAGGTGCTGGAGATGGTTCGGTTCATGGGAGGGGTCCTTGTATTGCGGTTTTGTGAACTTGGCTCAGCCCGGGATGCCCAGCAGCGGTTCGGGGCCCAAGCGCCGGACCCCGCCAATCTACTTCATCGGTTATCTCCGAATCGGTTATCTCCGACGGAAATCCTGGCCTTCACGAAGGTGAGGGCAGCGCGGGACACACTCTGCGTCCCCTTGCGATGGTGAAGGTGAGCTATTGTAATTTAGATCCGAAAGTGAATTAGCAAATCCTGCTATTGCACAATCGCGAATAAGGATTGCTATCATGCGGCGCGGAGAAAGCGGCAGCCATGCAGTGACGTTCGTCGGTGGCGAGCGAGTCAGCGCCTTTGTCCCGGCGCCGCTGCCACCGAAGCCGCCCGTGGTTCTGGACGGTTCGCTGCAGAAGGCACTGGAGTCCGCAGTACTGGCGCTTGGCCGCCTCGACGGCGTCGCGAAGCTGCTGCCGGACGAGGAGATGTTTCTGTACGCCTACGTGCGCAAGGAAGCGGTGCTTTCCTCCCAGATCGAAGGCACGCAGTCGTCGCTGTCGGACCTGCTGCTCTTCGAGCTGGAGCAGGCGCCCGGGGTTCCACTCGAGGATGTGCGCGAGGTCTCGAAC